>JBBKVO010000053.1:0-92220 GCA_037968475.1 Bacteroidia bacterium | reverse complement strand
TCTTCAAGATTAATTCGTATTTTTGTATTAGGTTGCTCATTATTATAATGACTTGGTAATCAATATAATATACTAATTTTTAGTGAAATGGGCAACCTTATTTATAATGCACTACGGGTGTTAATAGTATTGTGTATAATTTTTTAAAATTTTAATCAAAATAATGTTATATTTGATTATATATCATAGTTTGGCCTTGCCAATAGCTATTGGCAAGGCTAAACTATATGTTGCCTATTGCTATGCTTAATACTATTTTAAAATATATAAGTATTATAATTTTTTGGTGCGGCACCATACCTACTATCAATGCCCAAGAGTATAACTATTGGGGGGGGGGAGTAACTAATCTTACTTATACTACTGAACCACCTACCTACAAAAGAGATTACCAGCGATATAAAAAAGGAATTGATTTTGTTATTGCTGATAACCAAGGAAAGCTAAAGTTTAAAATAAGCGCAAATGCCTCGTACAAACTACAAGGGTTTAATACTGATACTGTTTTTACTGCAAACGATGTAGTAGTTGGAGCTATTAGTAACGTACAAAGTACAGTGCAGCAAATTGTATTTAGGTATAATGATTCGCTATACTATATTTTTTATGCAGGCAAGGAAATTGGTGCTAAAGAAATGTTACACGTTTATGATACTTTTAACTATTCTACCCGTGGTTTATACTATTCGTATATTAATACCCGTGCTAGTGGTGGTTTAGGAGAGGTTATAAGCCCCACAAATTCGCTTTTACATTTTCCCTATACAAATGTTACAGCGATAAACGCTACCCAAAATGCCGATTCTACATGGTGGGTAATATGCCGTGCAGCCGATAGCCTATATGCCTACAAAGTAACAGCAACTGGTGTATCATCACCAGTGGTTAGCTATGCCAAAGAAAGAACCAAACCCCGTGTTGATTATAAATATAAGGTATGGAGTTATAAAATAAAATTTTCTAACGATGGGGAAACGATTTTATTTAATACAGAATATAGTCCTTTTTTTAATGAGTATACCTCTCCAGATACTTTGGAAGAGCGGGTTTGTGCGGCGTATACTTTTAATAAACAAACGGGTAAATTTAGCGGGCAGCAAATATTGCATTACAATGCGTATAACAGACTAAATTCGGGTCGGAATTCCTTCTTATCATTTTTAGATTTTACTTTTTCTCCTAACGATTCTTTAATCTATGCAATATTTCAGGATACTTTACTTGTAAATGGAGTAGAAACCAAAATAATGCAATACCTGCGCCATAGCAGTGCTATAAAAAGTACAGGGATTGAAATATTTAGGCAAAACAGTTGGGAAACCAGATATACTTTTTTAGAGTTAGGACAAAACGGGCGTATTGTTGCTACTGCAGACCAAAGCCCAAACGGCCATTACGGCTATATATACCGCCCCAATGTGCGGGGCAAAGGTTGCCAGCTAATACACAACGGTTTTGAAGTTAAATGTTACCACGATGTTTATCCTGCGCTGGAAATACAGTGTAGTGGAATGTACCAATATTTTACCCGCTACCACGGCAATAAAATGGAATTTAGCAGCCGTGCCCAATGCGATAGCACTGTGCAGATGATAAACCAATGTGATGCAACAAAGTTTACTGCCTACCAGTGGTTTATATATGGCACAGCAGGCAATACCTTTGTTGATAGTGCTTGGGGAAAAGAACCCAACTTTAAACTACCTGCTGAAGGCAGGTACTGGGTGAAGCTACGGGGAACCACCCATAGTGGCTACCGCCCTTGGTATAGCGATACTATTGAGTTTAAATTTTTACCTGTGCCCAAAGCTGCTTTTGCAGCCAAAAGCAATACAGGTTGCCGCTATGTAGCCTTTGAGTTTACCGATAGCTCTAACGATGGTGGAGGGGTAAACCCTGCCACAGGGCAAACGTGGGTATGGAATTTTGGGCTGGGTAAAGACACCGTAATACACTTGCCTTTTGGGCAAACTAATACAGGCAAGTTTTTTAATACCTATACCAAAACAGGCATTTATCCTATACGTGTAAAATACGATAATGGCTATTGCCAAGATAGTTTTGTATTTGCCAACACTATAACCATTGTTGATGCTCCAAAACCGGGTATTACAATAGATAAAAACAATACCTGCCAGCCTGCACCCATTAGCTTTAAGCGTAAATTTGCCGATGCTATTGTAAGCATTACCTACAACTTTGGTGATGGTAGTACACCTGTTACTATTTCTCCAAAAGATGGTATAGATGAGCTACAAAATTATACATATAGCAAATCGGGCGTATATGCTGTAACCCAAACTCTTGAAGGGGTTACAGGTTGTGTAACAAAAGACACCGTTACAATTAATATTTTCCAAGGTTTTGAGGCCAATCAAATAGTACATCTCACCCAAGTTACTTTAGCTGATAGTAATAAAACCTCGATAATGTGGGAAGCTACCGACTATGCTGATAGGTATGAGTTGTATAGAAGTTTAGATACTCTGCAATGGCAAAAAGTAGGGACTGTTGTAACTACTGATGCTGAGGATAGGGTATTAAATACATCGCAGCAGGTATACTATTATAGGGTTGAGGCCTACGATACCTGTGAAAAAGATATTAAAAGTAATAAGGGAAGCACCATAGTTGCTAAAGGTGAGAATTTTGACAACCAATATGCAATAGTTAATTGGACTCCTTATTTATCATGGCCTAATGGTGTTGCCAACTACGATATTGAAATAAAAGACGGTAAGGATTGGGTTGTTGTTAATGCTACAAGTGCCCTTGACTATAAAGATAACAATTTTGCCGATGGCGATGGACTGAAAAAGTGCTACCGAATTACTGCTTATGAAAACAACGGTGCAGGGCTTAGCAATAGCAATGAGGTTTGTTTGCCTGTTGCGCCTGTACTATGGATACCTAATGCTTTTTCTCCCGATAATAACTTGCTAAACGAAGGTTTTTATATTACTACTATGGGTATAGAGAAACTATCCATAAAAATATATAATGCCAATGGAGAGCAAGTGTTTAGCTGCAACGGAATTGACTGTGTTTGGGATGGAAACTATAAAGGCAAGGCAGCCCCTATGGGTGTGTATACCTACATAGTATCGGCCAGAGGAACAGACAAAAAAAGTATCAATACCAGCGGTAGTATTACACTGATACGGTAGGGTATTTTATAACTTGTATGACGGAGAGAGAGGGATTTTAACCCTCGTAAACCCTTTACAACTCTTTAGTTTTTGATATGCTTAGCATTTCTACAATGTATGGGCTAAGCGAAGAATATTTAATATCAACTTCTACAAACACCTTCATATAGTAAGGGCGGTTTGATGTTATTACTTTCTGATAAACTACACCATCAATAGTATATGAAAGTAAAAAATCAGTTCCTTGTCCGTTGCTCAATATCGCCTGCGTAGTTTTACCAAAAGTGGCTAGGTGTGTTTTTTTATATAAGTATGGAACGTTGAAAGAAAAATTAAACATTAGAAATACATACAGTATAAAAAATATGGTGATGCGATTACGTATATCAAACTTAAAGGGCTTGTCAATACTTTGAGCATTCCATTTCTTAAACAAAGCATTTAAAATATATATCAGCGATGATAGTGATATAATATAGCCAACAAACATCTTAAAAAAAGCCGACTCGCGCTGTCCTACAAAATCATACAAATGCCAATTACTTAGTATCATAAATAATGATAATAGGGTGGTTATTAATACAATAGCACAACGCCATTTATAGGGCATAGCCTGTTGGGCAGTTTGGTATACCTTTTTTATCTCGCGCTCTTCACGCTCTTTCATTTGACGGCGCATTTGCGCCACCTTCTCACGTCGTTTACGTAGCTTTTCTTCCGGAGTTTCTTCTTGTACAAAGCTAAAAACACCTGTTAGGCGCATATCATACTCGCGTTTTTTGCTTTCATCACCCAGTACATTGTAGGCGGCTGATATTTGCTTAAAATGCTCTTCGGCTGCGGTATTATTGGGGTTTTTATCGGGATGGTACAGCACTGCCAATCTCCTAAAGGAGTGTCGCACCTCGTCAATTGAGGCGTAGTGAGACAATTCTAAAATGTCATATAAATTTCCCGATTGGGGCATTCGCCAAAAATAAGATATAGGTTACTTTTGTTTCAACTTTATTTAATGATATTATGTTTTCTTTATCACAACGTGTAATAGCCATTCTCATTATCCTAATTAGTATAATTACCTTAAATTCGTGTAAAATGTTATCACATACCTACTCACGCGGTACACACAGTCGCGAAATTTTGAACGATACAAATGCTTGCCCTTGGTATGCCAATGGATATGCCGAGTATACTCCAAGTGCTGATGCTACAACTTTATTGCAAAACAGTATTACTGCTGAAAATGAAATTTTAGTTTTTGGCGGTACATGGTGCGGCGATACTCAAAATTTGCTGCCCAAGTTTTATAAGGTGATGGATGCAATAACTCCTGCACCTAAAACTACTTTGGTTTTTGTTGATAGAGATAAAAAAAGTGGTGAGGGCATAGAAAAACAATACAAAATTGAGCGTGTACCTACTTTTATAGTACTTAAAAATGGTGTAGAAATTGGTCGCGTGGTGGAATCGGTGGAGAATAGTATTGAGGCTGATTTGGCTGCTATTTTTGTTAAATAGATTTATAGCACATCACCCTCGTCGTTTTTTCTTAAATGGTAACGGTATATTTTGTAGGGTTTGCGCTGTTCTGGCTCTTCACTATTATTTTCATCTTCAAGCCAATAGGGGTCGCTTTCGTCAGGTTCATCCAATACCACAGGTTCAGGTTTTGCGGGGCCTTGTTTGCGATAAAACCAAGCTATAACTGCTCCTGCAATGCCACCCGTTAAATGTCCTTCCCATGATATATGCTCTTCAATAGGGAAAACACCCCATATAAGGCTGCCGTATAAAAACACTACTAATAGCGATATGGTGAGCAAACTACCGTTGCGCCTAAAAATGCCGCTAAAAAATAAAAATGCTGCTAAACCGTATATAAACCCGCTTGCACCAATATGATACGACGGGCGGCCAATAATCCACAACCAAAAGCCCGACATTAGCATTATAAGCAGCGATGCTTCCCATGCTATCTTTCTATAAAAATAAAAAAGCAATGTGCCTAGTGCCAGTAGTGGTATAGAGTTGTCAAACAAATGGTAAAAATCACCATGTACAAAGGGTGAGAATAGTATACCCTTTAGCCCGCTGGTATCTCGTGGAAATACCCCATACGAGCTAAAACTAATATGCAGCACCACTTCTACAATTTTTATAGCCCACATTATGGCTACAAAAAATAGCGATACCTTAAAACTGGTTATTATCTTTTTTAACTCTTCTTTCACTGTATTAAAAAATCAAAGACACAAGGTACTAAAACCATGCTAAATCGTCTCTATGGTGTAAATTTGCCATAAAAAGTATAATTATGTTTGGAAAATTGGCAGAGGCCAAGCAAAAGGCCGACGAAATAAAACAACGTTTAGAGACTATTACTGTTGTTGGAGAAGCTGAAAACGGTGCCGTAAAAGTAACAGCAACAGGCAACCGACGTATAGTGGATGTTTTTATTGATGAAAAACTTTTGGGTGATAGGGAACAACTGCAAGACATATTGACTGTAGCTGTGAACCGTGCCCTTGAAAAGGCCGACAATCTGGCTGAAACTGAAATGAGCGCACTTACCAGTCAACTATTGCCCGGTTTGGGAAATATGTTTGGCGGTTGATAATTTTATGTTTTTATGTGGCTTGAAGTACAGGTTTAAATTCATTATATAAATGTGTCTATATGGGAGCTAAAGAACACTACAAGAATCATTTAGGTAATTTTTATAGTTGGATGGTGGGCGATTTTGAAAGCCAACAAAAAGTACAACAGGAGTTTTTATCTGAAAATGCTATTATCTCAAAATCAAATGCCATAGCGGTTGATTTAGGTGCGGGGCATGGTTTGCAATCAGTTTCATTAGCAAAATTAGGCTTTCAGGTTAAAGCAATTGATTTTAATCCTCAGTTATTGACACAATTGCATCAAAATGCTGTGGGCTATCCAATAGAAATTATTGAAGCTGATATTGATCAATTTACTCAATATGTTCATCAAGCAGAAGTAATAGTTTGTATGGGAGATACCATAAGCCATTTATCAAGTTTTGAGGCTTTGCAACAATTGTTTGCACAAGCCTATGCTGTATTACCTGCTGGTGGTAAGCTAGTTATATCATATAGAGATTATAGTATTGCATTAGAAGATACCCAACGTATACTACCCGTTAGGGCAGATGAGAGGCAAATACATACTTGTTTGCTTGAGTACTTTGAAGATACAGTTCGCGTGACAGATATATTGCATCAAAATGTAAATGGAGCGTGGCAACAAAAAGCATGCAGCTATAATAAGTTACGAATAAGCCCACAAAAAGTGGCTCAAATGTTACAAGCCGAAGGCTTTACAATACAAGCCCCACAAAGCATTCAGCGTATGTTGTATTGCATTGCCAAAAAATAACAATTAGCATAGTGTTATAAAGGGTCGATGTGATTTTTTAATTCGCTTTTTTCTTGGCAAATAGTTCTGATACTATCGGCAGCGTTACTATTAGCAAAAGAGTCATTCTGTACTTCTTTAAAAGGTATTTTTGTAAATTCATCTATAATACAATCGCAGTATTTTTCAATATCGTTAGTCTCTTTTAGGTCAGAATCATTCAATTCTTGAAGCATACTTTTTTTAGATGCTTCTATCAACTTATCAGTCCATGTTATAGTTCTTACATTGGTCATGCACACTTCTAAATCAACCTCATTAGCTAGTTCTTTATTGCTTTTTATTCCATCAGCTATAATATCAAACCTTCCTTTTCTTAATTCCCACTGAAACTCTTCTTTTATCTTGTCCGAACTCGATAAATTTTCAGCCATACACTCGCATAGTTTTTTTCTTTCTTCAAAATCGGGAAAAAACTCTTTTTGTCCATCGATACACTTTTTTAGAGGTATAGTCATTCCATTTACTTCAGTATAATACTGTGGAGTCATTAGAGGGCTTAGCCTAGTACCTAAAAAAGTCAGAAATATTAGTATGGAGATGACGAAGTATTTTAAATCAGCTACCCATGCGAGAGAAGATACGTTCTTGTGGAAGTCCTTTTTTAAAAGCCATGATGCAATAACTAGAAAGGTTAAATTAGCTATTAAAACGCCTAAGGAGTATGGGTCTAATCCAATATGCCCCTTTAAACTATCAGAAAATGCATTTGCGGCACTAAAAAGAATTGCTATCGCTATAAGTGTTTTGTATGTGGCGTTTCTTAACATATTTGAAGTCAAAAATATTGAAATAGTGTAGTAAGGCACTTATAAACCTCACATATTTTTTAAAATATGTATTTAGCCATTAAGTTTTACCTTTGCCCGCATGAGTTTTCTATTAGCCCCCTCTGTGCTTTCGGCCGATTTTGGTAATCTGCAACGCGATATTGAAATGATAAACCGCAGCAAAGCCGATTGGTTTCACGTAGATATAATGGATGGCGTGTTTGTGCCCAACATATCGTTTGGTTTTCCCGTCATTAAAACTATAAAAAAGTATGCTACTAAGCCGTTGGATGTCCATTTGATGATAACCAAGGCCGAACGCTATATTAAAGAATTTAAAGAAGCTGGGGCAGATATACTAAGCATACACTATGAGGAGGCAGTACACCTGCACCGTACAGTATATGCCGTAAAAGAAGAGGGAATGAAGGCGGGGATAGTGCTAAACCCACACACACCCGTTAGCTTTTTAGAAGATATTGTGGCCGATGTTGATTTGGTGTTGCTAATGAGTGTAAACCCAGGCTATGGCGGACAAAAGTTTATTGAAAACACATACAGTAAAATAAGCGACCTTAGGGATATGATAGAACGCAGAAGCTCTAATGCAGTAATTGAAATAGATGGAGGTGTTAACCTTGAAAACGCTGCCGATTTGGTAAAAGCAGGTGCTAATGTGCTTGTGGCTGGCAATGCTGTGTTTGCTACCCCTAATCCCGAAGAAACTATTGCCACGTTTAAAAACCTTACAATTTAATAACCAATTTACCGTTTAGTAGCTTGTTGATGTTGCGATACCTATTACTAATTCTACTTAGCTCACTAAGCGTGTGGTTGTATGCTCAAACCGCTACTGTTTCAGGTCATGTAACCGACAGTACGGGTGTGCCTGTGCCCGATGCCTCAGTATATATACAAGGCAATGATAAAGGCAGTTTTACCAATGCTAACGGTTACTATACTATTACAATACCTGCACGTCAAAAAGTAAATCTTATATACAGCTACCTTAGCGCAACCCCTTTTTTGCAAGAGGTTGGCCCGTTAGCCGCAGGTCAAAAAGTAGAAATTGATGTTACTCTAAATTTTAGAGCAATTTTACTTAAAGAGACTGAAATAGAAATAGAGCGCGACCGCAATAAAGCAAGTACAATAACTATTGACCCTAAACTTAGCGGAACATTGCCCAATGTATCGGGCAATTTTGAAGCTATACTTCGCACCCTTCCCGGTGTTTCGGGCAATAACGAGTTAAGCTCGGCCTATAATGTACGCGGAGGAAATTTTGATGAAAACCTTGTATACGTAAACGATATTGAAATATACCGACCACAAATAGTGCGTAGTGGACAGCAAGAAGGGCTTAGTTTTATAAACCCTGATATGGTTGAAAACGTACGCTTTTCGGCGGGTGGTTTTGAAGCTCGTTATGGTGATAAACTTTCAAGCGTGTTAGATGTGCAATACCGCCGACCAAAACAGTTTGCTGCGGGTGCTAACGTCAATTTTATGGGTGGTGGCCTGTATGCCGAAGGCCGAAGCAAAAAAGGCCGTTTTACTTGGCTTACGGGCAGTAGAATACGTAGCAATCGTTATCTGCTAAACAGTTTAGATGTTCAGGGCGCATACAAACCTTTATTTATTGATGTACAGGGGTTGTTTACCTACAATATATCATCAAACCTAAGCATAAGCTATTTGGGCAACTATGCCCTAAGTCGTTTTTTGCTGATACCCCAAACACAGCGTACATCGTTTGGTACAGTTACCAATGCTTTGCAGCTTACCGTGTTTTTTGACGGTAGCGAGTTAATGCGTTACAATACCCTAATGAACGGGTTAACGCTAAACTACGATGTAGGCAAGTATACCAACTTAAAACTAATAGGCTCTTACTTTAACAGTTCAGAAAAAGAATATTTTACTACCGAAGGTGCATACAGGCTAGACCAATTGGATAACGAATTGGGCAGCGATAATTTTGGTCAAGCTCGATTTAATCGTGGAGTAGGTTACTTTATCAACCATGCCCGCAACCAGCTTGATGCTACTGTGGCGGCAGTGGGGCACAAGGGTAGCCACATCACCAAAAACAATGCCTTGTATTGGGGGGTGAAATTTCAGCAAGAAACCATAAACGATAAACAACGCGAGTGGTACTATGTTGATTCGGCAGGGTATGCAGTGCCTTTTAATAGCGGCGATACACTTAACCTGTTCAACTTTGTAAAAGGCAGTGCCAATCTGCAAAGCCAACGATACAGTGGCTATATACAAAACAGCAATACCCTTATAGACTCGATAAAACTAAAGGTAACCTATGGTATACGCACCAACTATTGGTCGCTAAACCAACAAAATGTAGTTAGTCCGCGTCTGCAAATATCTTTCGAGCCTTACCGTGCATACAATCGCCGTGTGGCACACGATAGTCTTAAAAAACACGATTGGGTATTTAAGTTTGCCTTTGGCTACTACTACCAACCGCCATTTTATCGTGAATTGAGAGGGCTTGACGGTTCAGTAAATACCAACGTGAAAGCACAACGCAGCATACACTATGTGTTTGGTGGTGATATGAATTTTAAAATGTGGGGTAGGCCGTTTAAATTTTATAGCGAGGTATACTACAAGCAGTTGGATAATTTGGTGGCCTACCAAATTGAAAACGTGCGTATACGCTATTTTGCCAACAACAACAGCAAAGGCCGCGCTTATGGGTGGGATACCCGTATAAATGGCGAGTTTATAGAAGACCTTGAATCGTGGTTTAGTTTTTCTATAATGAGTATTAAAGAAAACATTACCTATACCGATGTAAAAGGTGTTGAACGCCAATCAGGCTATATACGCCGCCCTACCGACCAAAGGGTAAATATGGGCGTTTTGTTTCAGGATGAGCTTGACCGTTGGCCGCGCTATAAAATGCAGTTAAACTTGGTGTATGGCTCAAACCTTCCGTTTTATTTGGGAGGTGATAACCGTTTTAAAGAAGGCTTTAAGCTGCCTGCTTACCGTCGTGTTGACATTGGTTTTTCACGCGATATTTATACTGAGGACGACCCACGTACCAACCGTTTCAGCAAACTATTCAAATCGCTGTTTCTTAGCGTGCAAATATTTAACCTTACACAGGCTAATAATACCATATCGTTTATTTGGGTGCGTGATGTTGAAGGAACTACCTATGGAGTGCCCAATTACCTTACCAGTCGCCGTATCAACCTTAGTTTAATAGCTAAGTTTTAAACTGATTTTATCTATTAAAAGCTGGCTCGAGCGTCCGTTTGTTCCGAAAATAATAGAGCGTCCGCTTGGTGGTGAAGTGATATTGACCTTCTACCCCTTTCACTTGTGCGCTTATGTCTCAACTTCACACTCCTTCGACTACGCTCAGGATGACAGCGATCCCGTCCCTCGAAGCGTCCTCGCTTCGGGATAGCAAATGGTAGCGTCCCGCTACAAACAAGATTTCGAGTGGACTCGAACGATAATAAACTTCAAGCGTGGACGCTTGAAGGAACGCCGAGAACCTATTATCTTGTTACACCTATGGGTGATTTTTTGGTTAACTCACCCCAAATAATGAGTTGAGTGCAGGCGTTCATAATTTCCCCTCTCTTTTATTAGAGAGGGGCGCTTTATGTAATTCCGACTTTCCCATAAAGCAGGGGCGAGTTAAAACCAACTACTATTTTTTAGGTTGCGTATAAATGGGTATAGTTACCCGCAAGGGGGACAATGCTATGCTATTTTTTGGTAAATATGTTTAGAGTAAGAGTGAGACTTTCTGCCTTGCTCAGTAAACCTGAGTAAAGTTGTAGGGTTACGAATTTGTGGCCTATAAACCTTTTGAGCAGGATATAAAATCCTATTCTTTGGAATTACAGCGCAATGCGGGGTTTTAAACCCCGCATTGCGCTGTAATTGAAAAAACGGGGGGTCAAACCCACCGTAAACCAGTAATAATTTACACAACAGGCTTGTTGCCTTGCACACACGCCGAGTTTATATCAAACGTACTCCCGTCGTATTCAACA
Organism: Bacteroidia bacterium; assembly: GCA_037968475.1. GTDB lineage: Bacteria > Bacteroidota > Bacteroidia > UBA8524 > UBA8524 > SB11. The sequence continues at coordinate 80,826 of JBBKVO010000053.1, read as the reverse complement.
CCATTTTCAATAGTAAGCGTGTGGGTAATACTTGCAAAGCCATTTTGTTTCAAAACCTCTTCAAAATCACTAGGGTCATAAATAGTGAAACCATACTTAATAAAAGGCATTTTTAGCATTGATTCTCTGGTACGTATGCCCGCATAAAAAGTGCCGTTGGGTTTTAGTACGCGCAATATCTCTTTTAAATGATGCGCTGGATGTTGCCAAAAATACACCACGTTAAGGCAGTATACCTTGTCAAAACTATTATCCTCAAAAGGCATAGCATCACTACTGCCAAAGTGAAGTTCAAGTTTACCCTCTTTAATTAAATCCTCATTAGTTGTAATGGCTTCCTTATACATATCGCGTGAGAAGTCTATCCCACTCAATTTACCTACTTGGGTTTTCTTAATAATCTCTTTAAAAAAATCACCATTGCCATAGCCAATTTCCAAAGCACTTTCATTATTGCTAAGGTTTATCTTTTCAAGCATGAAGTTGTACAACTGACGGTTGGCTACATTCATCTGTTTGCCCACGTATTGCCCCATTTCTCCGTGCGGTTGGCGTAATTGTTCGGCAATTTTTTTGTTAGGGTTTATCAGCCTAAGCTTTATAAGTAGTTTAACCAAAAGATTATTTTTCATAGTAATAACAAAACTACCCTTATTTTTGATTGGCTCATCCAAATTGTAGTTGTTAATTTTGTAGCCGATTGTGCAGCTACGTAATAGTGTAGGTGCGCACAAATTATTATTTTGCAGTAATGATAAAAGCCATTTTTCGCATCAGCGTAGTGCTATTGTTTTTTGGATGTACTAGCGCGCCAAAAAATAAGTTGCCCCAACAAACCAATACATCAACAGCAGGTGCAATGAAAGATTATTTCCCTTTTGAGATTATGGATAATGGCCAGCATACCATTGTTGTAGCACTTGAATCAGAAAAGCTGTTTCCCAAGTATTATGATTTTTTTGCCAAACATGGATACGAAGGCAATGGAGAATGCTGGGCAGGCCACATTATCCAAATATTAGAAAAAGAAGATGCAGAGTTATTAAACCATATTGATTTTGACCCTGAAGCAGGTGGATTTTATGCCTATGCCGATAGCAAAGAAAACCAGCTAAGGTTTGTAAATGTGTTAGCCCCCATATTTGCTGATATGAACAAACTTGATACGTATGTAAAAGTTGCCGATAGAGCAAAAATTGATGATTGATTTGGCAAATAAACTTTAGCAGATGAAAAATTCGCCTTTACTTTGCACTTCCAAAAAATTCTACCCGAAACAATATGTCTGAAAAAATAATATTCTCAATGGAGCGCGTAAGCAAAATTTACCCTCCACAAAAACAAGTACTTAAAAACATTTACCTATCATTTTTCTACGGTGCTAAAATTGGTGTTTTAGGTTTAAACGGTTCAGGAAAATCGAGCCTGCTAAAAATTATTGCAGGTTTAGATAAAGACCATTTGGGCGAAGTAGTATTTAGCCCGGGGTATAAAATTGGCTATTTGTCTCAAGAGCCTGAACTGGACAATACCAAAACGGTAAAAGAAATAGTGCAAGAAGGTGTGCAACACATTGTTGATGTACTGACCGAATACGATGCTGTGAATGAGAAACTATCAGAGCCTATTGAAGAGGATGAAATGATGAAATTGATTGACAGGCAATCGGAGTTGATGGAAAAAATTGACCAGTACAATGCTTGGGAATTAGACCAAAGGCTTGAAGTAGCGATGGATGCTTTGCGTTGCCCTGAGGGTGATGCGCCTGTGGCTAATCTTTCGGGTGGTGAACGCCGTCGTGTGGCCATGTGCCGCTTATTATTAAGCGAACCTGATATTTTGTTATTGGATGAGCCTACCAACCACTTGGATGCTGAAAGCGTATTGTGGCTTGAGCGTTATTTGCAAGAGTATAAGGGTACAGTTATAGCCGTAACGCACGATAGGTACTTTTTGGATAATGTAGCCGGTTGGATATTAGAATTGGATAGGGGCGAGGGTATTCCTTGGAAAGGCAATTACAGCAGTTGGTTAGAGCAAAAATCGATGCGTATGGCGCAAGAAGAGAAAACCGAAAGCAAACGCCAAAAAACGTTGGAGCGTGAGTTGGAGTGGGTGCGTATGGCTCCAAAAGCTCGTCAATCAAAAGGTAAAGCCCGTTTGGCAGCTTATGATAAGCTAATGAGCGAAGGCGGAAAAGAAAGAGAATCTAAATTAGAATTGTTTATTCCCGCAGGCCCTCGCTTGGGTGATGTGGTTATAGAAGCGCAAGGCGTAAGCAAAGCCTTTGGAGATAAACTGTTGTTTGAAGATTTAAGTTTTAATCTTCCCAAAGCAGGTATAGTGGGCGTTATTGGCCCTAACGGTGCGGGTAAAACCACGTTGTTTAAAATGATATTGGGTTTAGAACAACCCGATAAAGGCACGTTTAAAGTAGGTGAAACTGTAAAAACTGCTTATGTAGACCAAAGCCATGATGGGCTGGAGCCTGATAAAACTGTATTTGAGGTAATTGCAGGCGGAACTGATACGATGATGTTGGGCGATAAGCAAATAAACTCGCGTGCCTACATCTCTAAATTTAACTTTGGCGGTAACGACCAAAGCAAGAAAGTAGGTGTGCTATCAGGTGGTGAGCGTAATCGTGTGCATTTATCACTTACCCTAAAAGATGGCGGTAATGTGCTACTACTGGATGAGCCTACCAACGATATTGATATAAACACCCTGCGTGCGCTTGAAGAAGCCCTTGAAAACTTTGCAGGTTGCGCCGTTATTATTAGCCACGACAGGTGGTTTTTAGATAGGGTAGCAACCCACATATTAGCTTTTGAAGGAAACTCTACCGCGTATTGGTTTGAAGGTAACTTTAGCGACTACGAAGAGAACCGTAAAAAACGCTTAGGCGATGCAGCACCCACAAGGGTGAGGTTTAAAAAACTGGTATAAATAAGAAATTCAAAAATTCTAAAACCGAAATTCTAAAAATGGGCACTCTATTTTTAGAATTTCGGTTTTCTTATTTAATCGAGAGTTTGGGGAAGAAGATGTGAAGAGTTGCAGAGGGTGCAGCAGGCGTTCTACGCTCCCATATTTCGACTCCGCTCAATATGACAACGCGCTGCGGTGCGGCTGTCCGTCATTCCCATTTAAAATGGGAATCTGTGCGGTGGGCTGTTTGCTAATAGCCAAAGGCAAATGGCCAAAAGCTAAATTGAAAAATCATCAATTATCGTTACCCACATCCTTATCCATATCCAAATTTTCTTTACAATAAATTGATATTCAATTAGTCGACACAATTGCTATCTTTGATAGTATGTGGAGAAAACTAGATGGATCAAAACTTAGCGACGACATTATTGCCGAGGTGGAGAAGACCATCTTGAACGAACGCAAGCTAGGCAACAAACTAAAAGTATGCATTGGTACCGACTCGCAAGTATATGGCGAGGTGATAGAATATGCTACCGTAATTGTATTTGTGCGCGATAAACGCGGCGGTTTTATGTTTATTAAAACCGACAAACAAAAAGCAGGCATTAGCGTAAAAGAGCGTATGCTAAACGAGGTAGCAAAATCTATTGATATTGCCTACCAATTGTGTAATATGCTGGATAAATACCATGTAGAACTTGAGGTTCACGCTGATATAAATACCAGCCCTCAATTCAAATCAAACAGTGCACTTAGCGAGGCCATGGGTTATATACTAAGCATGGGTTTTATTTTTAAAGCCAAACCTGATGCTTTTGCCAGCTCGTACTGTGCCAATAAAATTGTGAATTAGGGTTGTAGCACGCCAAGGCGCAAAGCCGCCAAGATATCTGCTTCCAACTTTAGTTAAACAGAAATAAAAAATTGATTGTAAACTATTTGTAACTTTGGCGTTAGTGAAAAAGCTAACCCTCTTTATCATTGCCCTTATGGTGTCGGTGTACACCTTCGGGCAAACCTCAAAAGACTATACCGTAGGCATAAAACTATCGGTACAACAAAGCCCTTTGCATTTTCAACTCAGTTGGAATAAGGCAGCTGCGGCCACCCAATACAAGGTTTTTTCAAAAGCACCCTCAGACCTTAGCTGGACTGCAAGAGCTACGCTTTCACCTACAGATACTACTTTTACTGATAGTACTGTGAGTGCAGGGCAGGGTATAGAATATCAAGTAGTTAAACTAACACCAAACTATAACGGTTATGGTTATATATATGCTGCCGATGGGCTGGATAATTACAATTATCGCGGTAAACTGATGCTGTTGGTAGATAGTAATTATTTGCTGCCTTTGGCTACTGAAATTGAACAACTACAAGCCGATTTGCGCGGCGATGGCTGGCAGGTAATTACCCGCTATGTTAGTCGCACAGGTACAGCCATACAGGTAAAACAACATATTACATCATTGTGGCAACAAGATTCGGTAAACTTTAAATCGGTGTATTTATTGGGACACGTTCCCGTGCCGTATTCAGGCTATGTAGGGCCTGACGGACATACCGACCACTACGGCGCATGGCCTGCCGATTTGTATTATGCCGACCCTAGTAACGGCCAGTGGACAGACTATGTACTGAATGTAAAAGTATCATCAAGTCCCCGAAATTATAATATACCCAACGACGGTAAATTTGATGCCGATGCCATTGTACCCGGTAGTGCTAAATTGGATGTAGGCAGGGTAGATATGTTTAATATGCCTGCTTTTGGCCTTAATGATACTTTGCTTACTAAACGTTATTTAGCTAAAGCACATGGTTTTAAACAAAACCAATATGCAATAGTATTGCGCGGACTAATTGAAGATGCCATAGGTAGCTTTGGCGGTGAAGCCTTTGTGCGCGGTGGTTGGGGAAGCTACTCAGGTATGTTTGGCGACTCTATACGTGAGGCTGATTTTTTAACGGAATTAAAAGCGCGCTCGTATATGTTTACTACTACAAGCGGCTTTGGTAGTTATACCTCTAGTTCGGGCATAGCAAATACCAGCGATTTTGTAAACGATTCACTTACCAGTCCTTTTACTTCTTTTTTTGGTAGTTATTTTGGCGATTGGGATAATACCAACAATCTATTAAAAGCACCGCTAGCATCACGTTCACTTATTTTGACTTCGACGTGGAGCGGCAGACCTGTATATTATTATCACCAAATGGCTTTGGGGAAAACAGTAGGGTATTGTGCTACGGCTTCGGCCAATTCGCCCCGAAACTTATATTTTTCAGAGTATGTTAGCAATGGCGTACATATGGGCTTAATGGGCGATCCTTCGTTGCGTTTACACCCTATGTCGGCGGCATCAAACCTTACAATAACCCCAAGTTGTAGTGGTATAAACCTAAAATGGACTGCCAGTGCTGATACAGGTGTAAGCGGTTACCGCATATATAGGTCGATAGGTTTGGACGATGAATACAAATGGGTAGCCACTACCACAGCCGATAGTTTTGTTGATGGTGCTGCACCCGCAGGCCATTACTACTATATGGTGCGTGCTGAAAGATTGCAAAAAACTCCATCGGGCAGTTACTACAATATGGCCTTGGGCGTTACGGATAGTGTAAGTTTTTATCCCGCGCCAAAACCTGTAATAGTACTTAGTGATACGGCGTTGTGTTACGGCACAGCCCCATTTATCATAAAAAATGGAACTACACACAATGCACCCTATACACAAAACTGGCAGATAGGCGGAGATGATACCACTTTTACTGATTCTTTTGTATTTGTACCAAAAACATTACTAACCCATAAAGTACGTTTGATTGTAACCTCACAACAAGGGTGTATAGATAGTATTTCAAGAATGATAGTGGTAAACAATATTCCTTCAAATACCTTTATCACAGTTAATAATGGGTTATGCTTGGATAGCAACGAATATAGGATGGCAACCACTGCTGTGGGGGTTAAATATGAATGGAATTTTAGCGATGGAAGTATAAGCAACTTACAAAGTCCAACCAAAACATTTATTACAGCAGGTGTGCATTCGGTAACTCTTACCACGACTGATACGGTTACAGGTTGTACTTCGGGCGTTTCTTCACCAGAGATATTAAGTCCAGTGTACAAGCCTATACCATTTTCTATAAGCGGCGAACCTTTTATAAAACACGCTCGCCAATACACTTATACCATTAATGGAGGTAGTGCAGGATATAATTATACATGGAGTGTGAGCCAAACACCTGATTTTGCGCAAACGTTTAACGATAGTATGCACCTGCGTTGGGATAACGGTTTGCTATCGGCTACAATAAAAGCAGTAGCAAGAGACACTAACGGGTGCAAAACTGATACTGCCTATTTCCAAGTATGGACTATTTTAAACTCAACCAAAACACTTGATAAAAATATAAGCGTATACCCTGTCCCCGTTAGCGGCGATTATTTGTTTATAGCCAATAACAACAGCTTTGGTGGTTTGGGCGAGCTAAGCATTTTTGATGCACAAGGCAAAGAAGTGCTGCACACCACCCAACAAATTAACGAGGGTGAAAACCGTATTGATATTTCAGCTTTAAGTGAGGGAATGTATTACCTAAGCCTTAAAATGGGCGATAGCCAAAGCATACATAAAGTGGTGAAGGCTAATAAGTAGTTACTATGATTTTTTCGGCGGGTTGAAACCCACCTCTTTTGCGATTACAATCAGAAGGACGACTTAAGTCGTCCTTCTGATTGTAATCTTAACAGGATAGGATTTCAATCCTATCACACCTCAAATATCTTTGCCCAAAATTTCTAAGTACTTCATCTCGTTTTCAAAGTCATTATTGGCATGGTGCTGTTGCTGGTTTTGGATATAGCCGATTACTTTTTGCACCATAAAAGAGCTAACCGTAAAAGCACCATATCCATCTTGCCATTCAAATTTTGTATCAGCCAATCCTTGTTGGTTTATTCAATGTGCGGTGATGCCTTTAATATTTTTCATCATATCACTAATGCTGTGGGTTGGGTTAAGCCTTACTAATAAATGCACATGGTCGGGCATGGCATTCTTTTCTACAATATCATAACCCTTAGAATCGGCTATTTCATCCATTTTATAAAACAATGCAGGTTGCAGTTCATTGGTGATTAAAAATTCACGTTTTTTAACACCCCAAACCAAGTGTACCCACAGCGATAGTTTATTCTGTTTCATATACCAATATACTTTTTTTCGGCGGGTTGAAACCCACCTCTATTGCAATTACAGCGCGAAGGACGACTTAAGTCGTCCTTCGCGCTGTAATCTTAACAAAATAGGATTTCAATCCTATCTTCAAATTAGTGTGCAGCACTAAGCAATTGCTGTGTATAGGCCGATTGCGGTTTTGTGAAAAGACTTTCAGTGTCTTGCAATTCAACCACCTGTCCGTTTTGGATTACCAAAATACGGTCGGCAATAAAGCGGGCTACATTAAGGTCGTGGGTGATAAAAAAGTAAGTCAAGCCCAGTTCTTTCTGCAATTTCTTTAGCAAGTTTAATACCTGTGCTTGTACCGATACATCCAGTGCCGAGACAGCCTCATCTAACACTAAAAACTGTGGATTGGGAGCAAGGGCGCGGGCTATGCAAATACGTTGGCGTTGCCCGCCAGAAAACTCGTGGGGATATTTTGGGTAGGCTGTTTCGTCCAGTCCCACCATCTTCAACAATTCAAACGTGCGGGCTTTAGCATTAGCAGCAGCATCAAAATTTTTAACTGCTTCATCAATTTGACTGCCAACGGTAATGCGTGGGTTTAATGATGAGTATGGGTCTTGAAAAACCAATTGAAAATATTTTCTAAACTCCTTTCGACCCGCATATTTTTTAAGGTCAAAGGTTTTGCCTGCATAGTTAATCGTTCCGCCTGTTATTTGGGTAGTTTGCAAAATACTCATGCCCAAAGTGGTTTTTCCACTACCGCTTTCGCCAACAACAGCAAGGGTCTCGCCCTTGTATATCTCTAACGAAATATCGTTAAGTACTTTCTTTCCTTCCTTCTTTTTAAACCATGAAAAACCGCCATCGTTTCCATACTCTACAAACAGATTATTTATACTTATTACGGCATTTTCTGAAGGAATTTTTTTAAGCCTATTTTCAGTAAACGGAGTATAGGGTTTGGCTACCAAACCCGTTGGGGTTTCATCAAAAAAATCTTTTAGCGTGGGCAATACCTGTGCATTGGGGTGTGAGGCAGGACTGCACTGCAACAGGGCTTGCGTGTATATGTTTTGTGGCGAGGTAAAAATACTTTCGGCCGCATTGCTTTCCATCACTTGCCCTTTATACATCACCGCAACTTGTTGGGCTATGCTGCGCACCAAACCTAAATCGTGCGATATAAAAAGGATGCCTAGTTGGCGGCTGTGTTGCAACTCTCGTAGCAAATCCATTATGGCTGCTTGCACGGTAACATCCAACGCGGTGGTAGGTTCATCGGCAATTAGCAGGCTTGGGTTTTGTGCCAATGCCATAGCTATCATTACCCTTTGGCGTTGCCCCCCGCTTAGTTGGTGCGGGTACGATGCCAGTATGCGCACCACATCGTGCAGCTTTACTTCTTCAAGCAAAGCAACGGCCTTTTCTTTTATTTCTTTTTTACTAAATTTATGGTTCAGTCCTATGTTTTCATACAACTGTTTGCCGCACGTATACACAGGGTTTAAAGCCGTCATAGGCTCCTGAAAAATCATGGCTATTTCTTTACCACGTATGGCTTGCCACTCGTTAGGTTTAAGTTGTAGTAAATCTATTTTTCCTTTAGTGGGCGAGTGAAATAATATCTCTCCCGATATTGAATGAATGGCTTTTTGGGGTAATAAACCCATTACTGCCAGCGATGTAAGGGTTTTTCCGCTACCACTTTCGCCAACAACAGCAGTGCATTGTTGAGGGTTTACCAATAACGATATATTATTTAGAGCTATAAAAACCCCATTATCAGTAGTTAGCGAAAGGTGAAGGTTATTTATTTGCAGCATACCTATGCAAACAAACTTAAAGTATAAAATCTATACTTAAGAGGGGTAGCTGTATATTTTTTGTGCTTCTGTAGCTATTTTGTTTAGCTCCGATATCTCTTTTATTACCCTAACGTTGTGTGGTAATTTTAGGTTAGTATTTGATACTACTAAATAGCCCGTAAGCACAATAGTAGTGTCAGACCAGCTTTCAGATAGATGGTTAATAAACGCTTGCACCCCTTGCCCGTCAAGCGCCGATGTAACAGTTGAAAGTACAAAATCGGGTTCGTAAAAATCAAAAACCTTAGCCAAATCTTCGTGGGGTAGATTTTGTCCCAAGTATACAACATGGTGGCCTTTGGTGCGCAGGGTGTAGTTGGCAAGCAATAGCCCAATCTCGTGCGTTTCACCTTCAGGCAAAAACAATAAAAATTTCTTTCCGTTTTTGTCGGCCTTCCCTGTTTGGGCATCAATAGCTACAAACAGTTTTTGACGTATAAGATTGGTAATAAAATGCTCGTGGGCGGGGTGTATGGCATCCGTCATCCACAAAACCCCTATTTGGTGTAGAAATGGGAATACTATTTGGCAAATAGTATCCTCTAAGCCTAGTTTTAAAATATTAGTGGTAAGTACCGTGTTAAACGAGGCTTCATCTAAGCCAAACATGGCTCCAATAAGTGCCTTTATTTGCGATGAGTGGGGCGAGTCTTTTTCAGAAATTACCAATACCATTTCGCGTATTTTTTCGCGAGACATTTTGGCTATTTCTGATATTTTTATGCCGTAGTTATTAAGTATTGATACATTAAGTATGTAGCGTAGGTCTTCATCATCGTAATACCTGATATTGGTTTCCGTGCGTTTGGGTGTAATAAGTTTATGGCGTTGTTCCCATATACGCAATGTATGCGCCTTAATTCCCGTTATGGTTTCTATATCTTTAATAGAAAATGTAGACATTTAAAGTTAGCTCGATTTCTCTTTTTCAAGATTAAAACACTTGAATGTTAAGTTTGTTTAAAAAACTTGAGGGAAACAATACCGAGCGGCAAAATAGATAAAATTTTAATGAAATACTTCTGTATGACATTGGTATAAAACAGGTTTGATTATATTGTAAACGGATGAAGAAAATTTTAATTACGGGCGGATCTGGTTTGGTAGGAAGCCGACTAACCGAAATACTTATAGAAAAAGGATACCATGTAGCACATTTGGGAAGAAAAGAAGGGGAGAAGAGGGGTGTTAAAACATATCGATGGGACTATAAAAGTGGGTATTTGGATGTGAAGGCCTTTGATGATGTTGACTATGTGGTGAATCTTGCAGGGGCAAACGTAGGTGATGGCAGATGGACTGAAAGTAGGAAGAAAGAATTGTATGATAGCCGTGTGCAAAGCACAGGTTTGTTGTACGAAACTATTGAAAAAAACAACATATCTATAAAAAAAGTTATATCAGCATCAGCAGTTGGTTACTATGATAGTGCACCTGATTTGATGACGGAAGATAAACCCGCAGGTAAAGTTTTTTTGGCAAAAGTATGTGCCGACTGGGAAGCCGAAGCACAACGTTTTGATAGTATACATATACCCTTGTGTATTTTTAGAATAGGTATAGTATTATCACCAAAAGGTGGTTTTGTTGCCGAAATGGCTAAACCTATAAAATTGGGTTTTGGTGCTGCTTTGGGCAATGGCAACCAGCTAATTAGTTGGTTACATATTGATGATTTGTGTGCCATGCTACTAAGGGCAATTGAAAACGAGAGTTTGGTGGGTGTTTACAATGCGGTATCGCCTGAACCTGATAGTAATAAAGAAATAACAAAAGCCATTGCAAAACACATGGGCAAACCACTTTGGCTACCCAATGTGCCTGCTTTTGTACTAAAAATATTGTTTGGTGGCTTTAGCTACGAGTTGTTGGTAAACCATAATATATCGGCCAGAAAAATTGTGAATACCGGTTTTGAGTTTAAATACCCTGATTTAGAAACTACGCTAAACAATGTATTATAGGTTGGTGTTAGTAGTTAATGCAGCAAGAAATTAGCGTTTTTTGGTTTCGTAGAGATTTACGTTTACACGATAATGCAGGTTTGTACCATGCCCTAAAAAGTGGGCTGCCTGTTTTGTCTATATTTATTTTTGATAGAAATATTTTAGATAAATTGGAGGATAAGGCCGACCTTAGGATTGAGTTTATCTATAATACTCTTGCTGATATAAAAAGTCAATTAGAGGCAATAGGCAGTAGCTTGCAAGTATATTATGATACACCTATAAATGCGTGGCAAAATATCACCCAAAAGTATAGTGTAAAAAAAGTATTTACCAACCACGATTACGAACCCTATGCCTTGCAACGCGACCAACAAATAGGCGGATTTTTGAACCAAAAGGGTGTTTTGTTTTCTACGTATAAAGACCAAGTAATTTTTGAGAAGGGCGAGGTGTTAAAAGTCGACGGAACGCCCTACACCGTTTATACTCCTTATAGTAAAGTTTGGAAATCAAAATTGACTGATTTTTATTTAAAGCCTTATCCAACTGAAAAATACTATTCCAATTTTTTAAAAGTTGAACCCTTTGCTACTATTACTTTAGCTGAAATGGGTTTTATACCAACGGGTAAAGAATTTCCATCGGCAACAGTAGCTAGTGATATAATAAAAAACTATGCTGATACGCGAGATATACCGGCGGTTAATGGCACATCACGCCTTAGCGTACATTTTAGGTTTGGAACTATTAGTATACGAGAGAAGATGGCAAAAGCTAAAGCCATAAGTGAGAAATATTTTAACGAGTTGATTTGGCGTGAGTTTTATATGAGCATTTTGTGGCACTATCCCCACGTAGTGGGCAATGCTTTTCGACCTGAGTATGATAAAATACAATGGAGCAATAATGAAGAGCATTTTGCAAAATGGTGTGAAGGAAAAACAGGCTACCCAATGGTTGATGCGGGTATGCGTGAGCTGAATGAAACAGGATGGATGCACAATCGTGTACGTATGGTGGTGGCTAGTTTTCTTACCAAACATTTACTACTAGATTGGCGTTGGGGCGAGGCCTATTTTGCCAAAAAGCTGCTGGATTTTGAATTGGCCAGCAATAATGGAGGTTGGCAATGGGCGGCAGGCAGTGGGGTAGATGCTGCGCCCTATTTTAGAATATTTAACCCCGAATTACAGCAACAAAAATTCGATCCTGAATTTAAATACATACGCCGTTGGGTAAAAGAGTATGGAACACCTTTATATCCACTCCCAATAGTAGATCACCGCGTAGCTCGCGAGCGTTGTTTAAAGGTTTATCAAGCGGCACTTAAGGGTTAGAAACAAAATAAACTTAGTGGGTATAAAACAAAAGCACCTGCAATTTGCAGGTGCTTTTGTTTTATAAGGGTTACTTGTTCTATTAGTGGCTGGGGCTACTTAGGTTTTGATACCAAAAATTAGCTGATCGGTATTTTATCACATTTATATATACCAAAGCAGCCGTAGGAAATATTAATAAATTGGGCAATACCAACAATATATTACCACTAAGGTGGCCATATATTACCCAGCAAAGGCTTGCTGCTGCAAGTATAAGATAAGACAAACCCGATACACCTGTGGCCTCGCGTTGGCGTATTAATTTTAAACCTTGCGGTATAGCCATAAAGGCTGATACTATGGCACCATAATAGCCCAAGGCAGGTACAGGAAAATAGAATAAGGTTACCAACAATAATCCGGCTAAAAATATAGAAGTGGTGGCTATACGTAGTTTGTTTATGCCTGCCTTTTGTATCATAAAAAATAAAGTAAATACATTAAAGACAAACAAAAAAAAGTAGGCTACGGTTATAGGCTCCGTTTTAGTATAATATCCGTATAGCATCCACGATAGACTGCCAAAAACCATAAATAAAATTGAAAACCCCGAAATTGCTTTTGGCACATTTGAAAGATAAACTTTTATCGCTTGGGGTATGCTATGTGCCACCGTCAAAACCACAGCAAGTGTGGCAAACCACATCATTGAATCCATATCACTTCAATTAAAAAATATTCCTAAATAGCTCAATAGGTAAAGTATGCTTTCATCACAATTCAATAAGCATTACCTTCCTAATTGTAAGATCAAAAGTAGGATAGTAATTCATCTCTTAACAGCAGTTTTACATTAACGGTTTAAATTTTATGTAAGCGGGGATGTTGCTGTTTTAATGGTGGACGCTAATTTGTGGAACTGATTAAAACGTTTTTTTGAACTTTTTGTAATAGCTTGTGTACAAGTATATAGTATGAAGATAGTCATAACCATAACACTTATATGTTGGGCATTTTTGCTGCAAGGGCAACAAGGTACTAAAGATTTTGAAACGGGTAAAACCCAAGCCACTCTTAGTGCTGAACAGTTTGTTAGCCCTTATATAGATGCTGTAAATACTCAGCTTTTGGGTAGTCAAATTGAGGCATGGAAGCTAGCAGTAGAAAAAACACCTGCCAATGCTAACGGGTGGATGAATTATTATATGACTTCGCGTTTGTGGTATTTGCAAAGCAACAGTAACCAACTTAGCAATAAAGCCAAAGAACAATTGCGCCAGATTGCCGAAAAAATGGATAAGGAGGCAGTAGGTGATTTAAATACTACGTTCGAGAAACAATTGGTACGCTATTTTGAAACCAAAGATATTAACTATAACCAAGCAAGTAAGTACTTACTCACTGCCTATAAACTGAATACTAAAAGCACTTTTTTATATCCTGAGTTAGTAAAGTACTACGAAATTGAAAACAATACCGCACAGCGCAATGCCTTTTGTGATAAAATAACTCAAGTTGGTGATAATACAGGGCTGTATACCTATAGTACTTTGCTGATAGAAAGTCTACCCGATGGAGCTATACTATTTACCAATGGAGAATACGATACTTATGCCCTTTGGCGAGCCGCCGCTGCTAAAAACAAAAACATAAATATAATAAGCAATGGCCTATTGCAAAGCAAAGAGTACCGCGAGGCGGTGCTAAAAAAATACAACCTTAAAAGCGCTGTATATAATCCCAAAAAACATGACCGCTACTTGGAGTTATTGGCAGCCTCAAATACCGACAAATCGGTATACATTTCCCTTACTCTTCCCAAGCAATACATAAACAAAATGGTAGATAAGCTATACCTCACAGGGTATGCTTATCAATATTCGGCCACGCCCATAGATAATATAAACTCACTATACAGCAATCTGGTAACAAGGGCTACGCCCATTGCCACAAGTGGAGGGAATCAAATTTATAGAAACCTGTTGCAAGGGTATATTGTATTGTACCGCTATTATAAAACAAGCAATGCTACAACTGCCAAGCAAGTGTACGAAAAAGCAAAAACACTAGGCAAAAAAGCTGGTTTTTGGAGTGATAAATACGAAGCATATTTTAAATAGCCTGTGCAGTTTATAAAAAATAAATACACAAAATATACCGATGAGGAGTTGATGACAAAAGCTGCCGAGGGCAATGGGTCGGCTTTTGAAGAACTGTATGCGCGGTATAGTGGCAAGCTGATGAGTTATTTTAGGCGTATGCTTTGGAGTGATAAAGAGCTTGCCGAAGATTGCCTACACAAGCTGTTTTTAAAAATTATAGAAAAACCCGAGTTGTTTGATACATCACGAAACTTTAAAACATGGATATACAGCGCAGCACATAATATATGCAAAAACGAATACCGACGAATGGATACACATCCCAACATAAATAATACACAACAATCTGTAATGGGCGAAGAAGCCTTGCCACCCATGCAAGAACGAGCTGTTGATAATCAGAAGTTTTTGGATGATTTGGAACAAGAATTAGAAACATTGGGAGAAAACCACCGTACCACCTTTAGGCTACGCTATTTTGAGCACCTAAGCCTAAAAGAAATTGCCGAAGTGATGGAGTGCAGCGAAGGCACCGTGAAATCACGTTTATACTATAGCCTAAAGGCATTGGCCGATAAATTAAAACCCTATAAATCACTTTTGAAACAATGAGTTATCCCGATTTTATAGAAGAACTGATACTGGCCAAATCATATCCCGAGCTTAGCGAGGCAGAAAAAGGGCAAATGACTGAGTGGGTAGGTAGCGAAGATGAATACAACAACATTCGCCAACTACTTATTGGGTTAAATACTGCCTTTATTGCTGATGAAGACGAAGCACCTGCACATATAAAAACCAGCCTTCAAGATGCCTTTGCTCAAAAATATGCTTCAAAAAAACACACTACTTTTAGTTGGCGTGCAGTAGCTATAATTTCCATAGTAGCCTCAGTAGTGTTATTGGTATACGTAGGCGTATTATTTAACCAAGAAAACACAACATCACCTACCGCTGTAACTACTGAAACACCAACAACAGAGCAAGTACCGACTGAAAAACCTCTACCTCAAGAAAAAGAAATAGTTGAAAATAAAGATCAAAACCAATTACCACCTTCACCTGCAATGGAAGATGTGTTTGTACGCGAACTTGATAAAAGTATAGCTCCCCAAAGTAATGACGAAGCTGTAACAGAGGATTTAGAAGTTACCGAAGATGATGAAACACCAAAAACAAATCAAGCTGAGGCATTTGAACATACTTTTAAAAATTTAGAAAAGAAAGAATCCTATTCTGCACCTGCTGCGCCTCAACGTCTTAATGCCCCACTTTCTGAAGAATTCAGATATAAAATCATAACTATAAATACGGTAACAGTAAAAGAAAACGATGATTTATTAGACCTTTCGGTTACGGTGTATTAATCTTTAGCAGGCTCGAGTGTCCACTCGTGCCAAAAATAAAAAAGCGTCCGCTCCCTTTATCAGTTGCTTTTTAGTCAAGCACCTTATTTAATAGCTAACTCCTGTTTATATACTATTTTTGGGGTGTGGATTTTAAACTCAATTTCCCCATACCGCCCCTCGATAAAAAAATAAGTTATCGCCACAAAATACTATTGGCAGGCAGTTGCTTTGCCGAAAATATAGGGGCGATGATGGATAAATATGCCTTCCATTCCCACACCAACCCCAACGGCATTGCTTACAATCCTCATAGTATAGCTGCAATGCTGCAAAGGCTTATGTCAGGTAAAGCGTATATCTCAGACGATTTGTTTTTTTATAACGAGTTATGGAGCAGTTGGCAACACCACGGTAGTTTTTCAAATACCGATAAAACAAGTTGTTTAGAGGAGATTAATAATCAGTTTACCCAAGCCCAAAATTACCTGCAACAGGGAAATTGGCTTGTAATTACTTTTGGTTCGGCCTATGTGTATACCCTAAAAAGCACAGGGCAAAGGGTAGCCAATTGCCACAAGTACCCTAACAAAGAGTTTGATAAAACGCTATTACAACCTGCCGAAATTATTACACAATGGCAGCAATTGATACAACAACTGCAAGCATATAATCCACAGCTAAAGATACTGCTTACCGTTAGCCCCGTGCGCTACGTGCGCGATGGTTTGGTAAACAATACCCTTAGCAAAGCCATTTTATTACTAGCAGTGCATAGTTTGTGCAATAGCTTTGAGAATGTGAACTATTTTCCCGCCTACGAGTTGGTGATGGATGATTTGCGCGACTATCGTTTTTTTACTGAGGATTTAGTGCATCCCAATGCCCAAGCCATACAATACGTTTGGGAAAAACTGGTTGGGTCGGCTTTTGATGATGAAACACAAAGTATATACCCACAGATAAAACAACTGTATATAGAGAGTCAACACAGGCCATTTAATACCGATACCCAAGCCTATCAAAAGTTTTTAGCTTCCCATACTGCCAAAGTGCAAAAACTGAAAGAAGAGTACCCTTTTATTGATTGGAAAAATTTCAATAGTTAAGAAATTATTTCGTCAAAAAGGTTTGCCATTCGGAAATCCCGAAAGGGCATCAATAGCTTGTTACACGTATGAGTAATTATGAACGCCTGAACTAAACTCATAAAACCAACTACTATTTTTTTAGGTTGCGTGATATGGGTATAGTTACCCCCGAAAGGGTATCAATAGCGGCAGGTTTTAACCTTTCGAGAGTTGACAACCGACACAACATCGCACAGGATATGGATTAGAAAGAATTAAAAATTCTTTATATAAATTGCAGTGGTACATATTTCAAACCTATGCGTTCATACCTTTACTCTCTTTTTATCCTTTTAGGTGGCTTTAGCTTTAGTGCCACCGCACAAACTACCCCCGCTGATACTGCCAACTACCCTTACTGGGCTGATATGATGCAGCAACCACAAGCCAACTTTGCACAAGTGCAGCGTGCATTTGAGTTGTATTGGCACAACCGCACTATTGAAAAAGGTAGTGGATGGAAACCCTTTAAACGTTGGGAGTATTACTGGCAAAACCGATTGGATAGCAACGGCAATTTGCCACCCGCTGATGCTGTTTGGAAAAACTTTTTTGGCATACGCGATGAAATAAACAACAACCCTTTTGAACAGAGAAGCGAAAACGATATTTTTCAGTATAATGGCGATAAAGGCAACTGGAAACCTCTGGGTCCTTCTTTTCTGCCAAGCAACAAAACAGGACAGCCCAATGGTTTGGGTAGAGTAAATGGTATTGGTTTTCATCCTACCGATAGTAATATTATATATATAGGCGCACCCGCAGGTGGCCTATGGGTTACGGATGATTATGGTAAAACTTGGGAAAGTCATACCGATAGTTTGCCCACTTTGGGGGTATCGGCCATAGCTGTCGACCCTATTAACCCAAATACCATGTATATAGGTACAGGTGATAGGGATGGCGGAAACTCAAGTGGTTATGGGGTACTAAAAAGTTTTGATGGCGGTAAAACTTGGCAAATATCAAACACAGGTATGGGCAGCCGTACGGTGGGTAAATTGCTTATACACCCAAAATTTAGAGATAGTTTAATAGCAGCAACCAATAACGGTATTTATGTTTCTGGCAATGGTGGCGCATTGTGGAGTAAAAAATCAAGTACAGCCAATTTTAAAGATTTGGTGTACAATCCCTCCAACCAAAGTCTTGTTTATGCAGCCGAAGGCGGTAATTTTTATCGCTCAACCGATGGGGGTAATAGCTGGACTAAAATTACTACGGGGTTACCCGGTGGGCAACGCGGTGTAATAGCTGTATCAGCCGCCAACCCAAATTATGTGTATTTTCTTTTATCTGAAAGTAACGTTTTCAAGGGTATTTATCTTTCTACCAATGGTGGGGCAAGTTTTGCAACACAGTCAACCTCGCCTAATATTTTAGGCTATGCTGCCGATGGTAGCGGAACAACAGGGCAAGGTTGGTACGACCTGTGTTTGGCTGTTGATCCTAACGATGAAAACATTGTGTATGCGGGCGGTGTAAATATTTTTAAGTCGACCAATAAAGGTGTTACGTGGACTATTAGCGGACACTGGACAGGAAGTGGGGGAGCTGATGCTATCCATGCCGACCAACACGTATTGGAATATTCGCCCGTTAACAAAGCCTTATTTTTAGGCAATGATGGTGGAATATACTTTACCAGTGATGGCGGAAACGATTGGGTGGATATATCAAGCGGAATTGAAATAGCCCAAATATACCGTATGGGGCAAAGTGCCCAAAAACGACACTTGTACATTAATGGCTATCAGGATAACGGAACTGCTTTTTACGATGGTGAGTGGAAAACCATTCGCGGTGGTGATGGCATGGATTGTTTGGTTGATTATACAGACCCTTCGGTAATGGTAGGATCGGTATACTATGGCGATTTTGTTCGGTTTAAAAACGGACAATCGCAGGGTACATTTGCAAGTAATGGCTCAAGAGGTATAACAGAATCTGGTGCATGGGTAACTCCTATTATACAGCACAGTACCAACCCTAATATATTTTTTGTGGGATACAAAAACCTTTGGCGAACCAAAAATGGATTGACTGAAAAGGTGGTTGATATTAGTTGGGATAAAATCAGCAACAATCTAGGCAGTAGTAATAATACGAATATCAGCTACTTAGAACAATCGGTTGTAAACAGTGATATACTTTATATTTCGCGCAGCGATAGAAAACTATTTAGAAGTGATAATGTAAACGATAGCATACCTACTTGGGTAGATTTAACAGCAAATTTGCCTGTAACTGGCAGTACCCCAAATTGCTTAGAAACCTCACCCTACAATATTAACAGGGTATATATGGGCTTGAATAGAAAGGTATATCGCTCAGACAATAAGGGGCTTAATTGGACAGATATTTCTGCTAATATGCCCAATATCAATATCAACAGCATTGTAGTAGATACCAGCACCAATACAGAAGATATATATGTGGGTACCGATGCAGGTGTATATTATAAAAATAATACCATGATAAACTGGTTGTTTTTTTATGCAGGGCTTCCGCTAAGTGCTAATGTAAACGACTTAAAGATATTTTATAATCCTCGTAACCCTACCAATAGTAAGCTACGTGCAGCTACTTATGGCAGGGGAACTTGGGAAAGCGATTTATATACCGATGGTACCAAAAAACCTGTAGTAGATTTTATTGCTGATGCAGCTGATGTATGTATAGGCAATGTGATAAATTTTGAAGACAATACAGGTTATATCCCCACACAATTCAAATGGGCGTTTACTCCTGCTTCTGTTACTTATGTTGGTGGCACTGCCGATACTTCTCAAAATCCATCTGTTCGTTTCAATGCCAAAGGCAATTATACTGTTAAACTGATAGCTACAAACGCCAATGGTGCCGATACGTTGGTGCAAAACAATATGGTTTATGTATACGACACTGCCAAGCGTATGTGTATTACCACTACCACCGGCAATACAGGCTTTGGTATAGGTATTCGCAATGTAAAAGTGGCCAATTTGGATAATAGCTCACAAGGGTATGATCAAAACGGATCGTATGAGGATTACTCGTGTGGTACAATAGTTCAGTTAGAAAGAGATAGCTCTTATACAATAGAAGTAAAAACAGGTTTATACAACGATGAACTGGTAAAGATTTTTATTGATTATAATGATGACGGCGATTTTAAAGATGTTTACGAGAACGTATACACGGGTCCAAGACAACGCACCAACCACAGTACCACATTTACAGTGCCCGGCCATACAAAGGCCAATAAGCTGCTGCGTATGCGGGTAATATCAGATTATAATACCATTGGCAATCCCGATTGCCCAACATTAACCAACGGCCAATCAGAAGATTATAATGTATATGTTAGTATACCCCAAGCACTGCTTACAGTTAGTATTGATAGTATTTGTATGGCTCAAACCACCGCTATTGATGCCACTATTGATGGTAAAGTAAACAGTATAGAATGGGATTTTGGTGCTGATGCTACTCCTGCCACTGCCACAGGGCAAGGGCCATTTTCAGTATTGTATACCACTGCTGGATATAAAGCCATTACCACCACTATTAATGGCACAGTAATCACTAAAACCGATTCGGCAATATGGGTAGGTTATGCGCCGCAAGCCTCATTTAGCAAAGCCGATACCCTTTTGTGTGTGAAAAATGCAACAGTAAACTTTACCAATACATCAACTATTGCAACAGGAACACTTGATTATTCTTGGACTTTTGGCGATGGAAATAACTCTACGGTTACGCATCCCAGTCATACTTTTCCCTTAGCTTTTACTTATAAAGTTTGGCTAAAAGCAGTTAGCGATATTGGTTGTGCCGATTCTGTTCAGCAAAGCATTACCACTATTGATAGTAAAATAGCAGCATCATTTGCCACAGGTAGTAGCCCGCAGTGCATAGTTGGCAATAGTTTTAGCTTTACTAATACATCATTTGGAGGCTCAACTTCTTTATGGTCTTTTGGTGATGGAGCAACATCAACCCAAAATGGAGCAGTAACGCACAACTATGCCACAAGAGGTATAAAAACTGTAAAACTAAAAATTCAATCTTTACTTGGCTGTACGGATAGTGCCACCAAAACAGTTGAGGTATTGGCGCAACCCCTAGCTTCTTTTATACTTCCAACAAAAGTATGTGAAGATAGTGCGGTAATGTTTGTAAACAATTCAACCATACCCGCAGGCACATCGGCTGTTTATACTTGGACTTTTGGCGACGGTAATTCATCGTCAGTAACATCGCCTAGTCATACGTATGCTGCCTCAGGTTCATATACTGTAAATCTAAAAGCCACTACCAATAACAGTTGTGAGCACGATAGCACACAAGTGATGCTTGTTGGGGCAAAACCATCAGCAGCATTTAGTAAAAGCTATTTAGGCAATGGCAATACTAAGTTTACCCCTGCTATTAGTGGCTTGGCTGCATATAATTGGACGTTTGGTGATGGAAACTCAATATCAGGTTTTTCGCCAACGCATCAATACCTTACAAAAGGTGTGTATTCTATAAACCTGTTTGTTGAAGAAAACGACGGTTGCAACAACAATGCTAGTGATACGGTAAATATTCCAACATCGGTTGGTATAGACAATATTGCACAAAATAGTATTGGTTTGCAGGCATTGCCCAATCCTTTTGATAACAGTATAGAGATTAGCTTTATGCTTAAAAAAGCACAAACTGTAAATGTATACCTTACAGATATATTAGGCAGGAAAGTAGCCGATATATGGAATGCGCCCACCACAAGCACACAAGTAAACCTTGTAGCCGATACCAAAGCACTATCGCAAGGGGTGTATTTTATTATTGTTGAGACAGGTAGCGAAAAAGTATCGCTAAAAATGGTGAAGTAAAACCAATAGAACACAAAAAAGCCGCAGGAACCACCCTGCGGCTAAAAAATCATTTTAACCTATATAATGTAAGATAAAATGAAAAAATTTTGCTCTAATACCTATTTTTCAATAACTGCGCCAAAAATGACCAAAAAGGCAAGTTTTTAGCTAACAGCCTAGTTTTTAGGCTTATTTTTCATCTTCTATAATCACCCCAGATTTACCTTTATAGGGTGATTCGACGTTGTTTATATTGGTAAGCAGTTTGCGGGTTTGTTTTTTCAATACCGAAACCACTTTATTTTTTCTTTCTTTTCTTTTTAAACGTGTAACAGCCATTGCATTAAAATTTTTAAAGGACGGCAAAGATAAGAAATAAAACCTTGAAATGTTCAATCAAATTTTACTTTACTTCAATCAAAACTATAAACAAGCCGTGCGGCCGCCATCAACTACTACGTTAGTACCGTTAATATATGCTGCCATTGGCGATGCCAAAAATGTAGCTGCGTAGCCAATTTCTTTTGGGTCGGCAAAACGCGCAGCAGGTATTTCGTGCAGCATTTCTTGTTCTATTACATCACGCTGTTTGTTTGCCTTAGCCGATTTATTATCAATAATACTGGTTAGTCGTTCAGTTTCAGTTGCACCCGGCAATACATTATTAACTGTAATACCAAAAGGAGCAAGTTCGCCCGCAAGGGTTTTAGACCAATTGCCTACTGCACCGCGTATGGTGTTTGATACACCCAAACCGGGGATAGGTTGTTTTACTGATGTGGAGATGATATTAATAATTCTACCATATTTCTCTTTTTTCATACCCTCAACCACCGTTTGCACCAATATTTGATTGCATATTAAATGCGCTTGAAAGGCAGTCATAAACTGCTCAATACTTGCCTCAATAGCTTTGCCTGCCATTGGGCCACCTGTATTGTTTACCAATATATGCACGGGTTGGGTGCGTAGCAGGTAGTTTTCTAGCTTCATCTTCAAAATATGAGGTGTGCTAAAATCGGCTGCTATAGTTTCGTGTTTTTGGTTGTATGGGGTAGGTAACTCTGCCTTTACCGCAGCCAATTTTGTAGGATTGCGTGCTATTAAAATAACGGTTGCCCCTGCTTCAGCCATTAGCATTGCAGTGGCTTTTCCTATGCCTTGTGTACTGCCGCATACAACGGCGCGTTTATTTTTTAAATCTATCTGTAACATAAAAACCTTAGCTGCAAACCTAATGCTATTTTAAGCTATGATGAAAGTTTTTTGTTAAAAGCAAGTCTCTAACTTTGCACTAAATTTATGCATACACTAGAGCCTTTTTATTTGTGGCGCGAACTGTACAGGGCAGAAGACGATTCTCAATCGCCTTTTTTTGAACGTGAGTACAGCGAGTTTGAATACACTAACAGGATTTACGACCATTTGATACACCCCCAGTGGGATGATTTTGGCTCATCGACCCTGTATATTAAAATTATTTATGCCGACTATGTCGATAGTTTTGCCATTATAGAAATGATGGGGGAGTGGAACGATGCCATTGATAACGATATAATGTACCTGAAACGCGAGGTGCTGGAGTTGATGATGGATGAAGGAATTGATAAGTTTGTGATGATAGGGGAGAACGTGCTTAATTTTCATGCCAGCGACGATTCGTATTATGAAGAATGGTTTAGTGAGGTTGAAAGTGGCTGGATTGCTTTTATAAATTTTAGAGAGCACGTATTGGATGAGTTTAAGTCGGGCAATATTGATTATTATGTAAATTTTGGAGGTGAGTTGGACGAGATGGAATGGCGCAAGCTTTCGCCACAAATAATGTTTGAACGTATTGACGATGTACTGAAACGCAGGCTAACGTAGATTTACCCTTTGCATAATAGTTTTTATTATAATACCCTTTACAGCCTATGAAATACCTAATTCTACTAGTTGCTTCTCTTTTTTGTATGGTA
Source organism: Bacteroidia bacterium (assembly GCA_037968475.1). Taxonomy (GTDB): domain Bacteria; phylum Bacteroidota; class Bacteroidia; order UBA8524; family UBA8524; genus SB11. Next base: position 57,168 of record JBBKVO010000053.1, on the reverse strand, counting down.
GTGCAGGCACAAACCTTTCAAAATGCTGATACGGTTAGTTGTCCTGATTCACTAGAAAACATATATGTACGTCCACTGTATAGCGATAGTCTTAGCAGCAGTTTTGTTATTTTTATTAAAAACGAGGTGAAACTACACAAACACAATGCACATACCGAGCACGTGATGGTATTGCAAGGGGAGGGGACTATGGTTTTGGGCGACAGTACATTTACAATAAAAAAAGGCGACATAGTTTTTATACCAAAAGGAACACCACACAAGGTGCTTACTACATCAAAAATACCGTTAAAGGTTATTTCTATTCAATCGCCCAACTTTGATGGAAGCGATAGGCTAATGCTTGAGTAGTTTTTAGAAGGCATACGCCATTGACGCATCAATGGAGATAGTAGGAAATCCTCTCGATTCTTTATTAATTACAGGCAAAAAATGATAGCTTTTTGTACCAAAACCTGCTAACCATTTTTTGCTAAATTTATACCTTCCACTAAATCCAACGGTGAAATAATGAGCATTTCGGTACGATAGTTTTGAGTTGTAGGGAGTAAGTGTATAATCGTTTGTGAAATCAGTAATATGTATTTTTAGGTGGATAAAGGCCACATAACCTGCATCAACAAAAAACTCCCATTTTTCATCATCCCTCATAAAATTGTATGCAGCCTCAAAAGGCAGTGTTATAAACTTTTCTGTGGCGTTGTAGGCATAAACTTTAGGGACTTTTGATGTATCGAAAAACCTCTCGTTATAGGCATTGAAATAATAATTTATCCCTGCTTTAAGTTTAAAGTGGTTTTTAAAATAATGTTCGCCAAAAATACCACCCGATACGGCATTATCACCATTGTAATAAGTAGGTTCGCTCGATTCGGGAATATACCAACTTGAAGTTACTCCAATTGTTGAGTACGTTGTTTGTGCTTTTAATAATAAGCTACAACCCAAAAGTAGGATGATTATAAGAAGATGCTTCATCACTGTTGTATGCAAAAGTAGTATTTGTGATGTATTGTAATCAGTGTGGTTTACTTTATTCGACAAAAAAATAGCCCTGCCGATTTTGGCAGGGCTATATGGTTTATAGGTTAGTATAAAAAACTATTCAAAAATCACTTTACCGTAGGCAATACCTTTATCTGATAATGCTTTTATCAAATAGATGCCCGTAGGTAGGTTGCCACGTTGAACCAAAACACGTGAGTCGTTAAGGTTTTCTTGTGTAGCTACCAATTGACCGTTTAGGTTATATATAGCTATGCTTTCTATTGTTCCTTCGGGGAAGTAAACAGTAACATTTGATGATGCAGGGTTAGGGTATACCTCAACCTTTTTGCTCACATCAATAGTATTAATACCGATATTCTTTTTAGCGGCACAACCTGGTAGGCCTAAAGCACATACCATACGTGGGGTAACAAAACCTTGTATAGTATCAATATACGCTTTTGCTTTTGTTTCGCTCATATCAGGGTTGGTTAGCATTGAGTTGTTATGAGCTTTAATACCAAAAGCACCATAACTTTTAATAGTAGTACTATCCCACCATTCCCAAGGCGCACCTTGATTTAAAAACTGTTGTGAGGCAGCAGGTAAAATTAATGGGTAAAGAGCTTCAAAACCTTCGTTTATGGTAGCAGCACGAGCTGTAAAAGCATCGTTATAGTTACGGCCGTTAATAATATCGTTATTACCTAGTGCTTGGTTTAGGCGAATAGTTTCGCGGCTACCGCAAGCATTGTTAATAACAGTAGCACCTGTGGTAGGAACTATTACGTTGCTAAAACCATAAGGAGCATAAGGATCTAATACACAATGTACTGAAACGATAGGCACTTGACCTGCTTCAATCCACGATGAATCACCCGAAGCACCACCATAGTTAAACACAAAATCAACTTCGGTAGATACACTAGCATCGCCTGATATGTTTAGTTGTGGTATACCACCAACGCCCAACCAATCTCCAAAAGCAGCAGTATTTACCATTGGGCTGGTGTTGCTCCAGCTAAATTTTTCAAGTTCAATTTCAGCTTGTTTGTCTAGTGATGCGTAAGCCATAGCTACGTATCCGCCTGTACCTTGTCCGCCAAGGGCAATACGTGCAGTATCAACTTTATAGGTTGATTGGTTGCTACGGAAAAAGCGTACACAGTTGCGTGTATCTTGTATAGCACGGTAAGTAGCTTGCAATAGTAATGATGTAGCAGTATCGCTATTGGTAGTGGTTGGATTCCAACCTAAGCGGTAGCTCATCGCTACTGCTACATAACCTTTGCGAGCAAAACGGTTACACATTTCTACTATTGTACTATCAGTACGTCCGCCGGTTGTTTGTTGGTTAATAAGCGCAGGAAGAAAACTACCTGTATGTAAAATAATAACCATGGGGCGTGTAGTAGCAGTATCACCAACAGGTTCGTATACATCACACATTAAAGGTATTTGTATTAATGGTGGTGGTACGTTAGGCAATGCAGGCCACGACATATTAGAGTCGTAAACTACATTTTTAGTAACGGAAACGTTAGTATAAACTTCGGCAAGGTAACGTTGTGATTTTGCAGTATTAAAGCTAAGTACACATAGCAATAATGCTGAAATAATTAGTAAGTTTTTCTTCATAGCGGTTTTTAGTGTTTTATACAAAGTAATGATTTTTGGTTGTTATAAAATCAACAAAAAGAGTTTTCACAATAAAAAAGTGAGAACTAGCTTACTATTAGTAAGCTAGTTTGGTGGCATTATATTCTTTTGCCGCTTTTATAAACCTTATAAATAAGGGATGTGGGCTGGCAACAGTACTTTTTAATTCGGGATGAAATTGCACACCAACAAAATGCGGGTGATTTTTTAGTTCAATAATCTCAACCAATTCACCATCAGGGTTTATGCCACTGGCTATCATTCCGTTTTCGGTAAAATCAGTAAGGTATTTATTGTTAAACTCGTAGCGATGGCGATGGCGTTCATTTATTTTGGTTTTGCCATAGGCAGTAAAAGCAATTGAATTTTTTTGCAACTCGCATGGGTATGAACCTAAACGCATAGTACCACCTTTTTGGGTTACTTTTTTCTGCTCGCTCATCAAACCTATTACAGGATATTTCGATTTTGGGTTCATTTCCGTAGAGTCTGCACCTTGCCAACCTAGCACATTGCGGGCAAACTCAATAGCAGCACACTGCATACCTAAGCATATACCAAAAAATGGAATATTGTTTTCGCGCACATATTTTATAGCTTCTATTTTGCCTAAAATACCACGCTCGCCAAAACCAGGGGCCACCAATACACCATCCAAATGTCCAAGTTTTTGTTGGATATTTTCTTCGTGTAGCGTTTCACTGTGTATAAACTCAAGGTTTACTTTACACTCTTTTTCGGCACCTGCGTGTATAAATGATTCTGTTATAGATTTATATGCATCAGGCAACTCTACGTATTTACCTACCAAACCAATTTTTACTTCGGTTTTTGGGTGTTTTAGCTTCAACAAAAAGTTTTTCCAACTATCAAGGTCTGGTTCGCTTTTGGCGGGTAGTTTCAGTTTTGATAGCGTAACTTTATCAAGCTTCTCTTTTTGCATCATCAAAGGCACTTCGTATATAGTTTCTACATCAATAGATTCTATAACTGCATTGGCTTTAACATTGCAAAACAAGGCCAGTTTTTTACGTATTTCAGGGCTTAGTGAGTGTTCGGTACGGCATACCAATATATCGGGCTGTATACCATACTCTAGTAGCATTTTTACACTGTGTTGTGTAGGTTTTGTTTTTAATTCTTTTGATGCAGCTAGGTAAGGTATAAGTGTAAGATGTATTACTATACAATCTTCTTCGGCAAGTTCCCATTTTAGTTGGCGCACAGCCTCTATATAGGGTAGCGATTCTATATCGCCTACTGTACCACCAATTTCAGTAATAATAATATCATAATTGTCTGTATTACCCAGTTGTTTAAAACGTGTTTTAATCTCATCAGTAATATGTGGTATTACTTGCACGGTTTTACCTAAATAATCTCCGTTACGCTCTTTTTGTATTACGGTTTGGTATATTTTTCCCGTTGTTACGTTATTACCTTGCGAAGTAGGAATATTAAGAAAACGCTCGTAGTGCCCAAGGTCAAGATCGGTTTCGGCACCATCATCCGTTACATAGCACTCGCCATGTTCGTAGGGATTCATCGTACCCGGATCGACATTAATATATGGATCAAATTTTTGGATGGTAACCGAGTAGCCTCTGCCTTGCAATAATTTAGCTAGCGATGCTGATACGATACCTTTACCTAATGACGAAGTAACCCCGCCCGTTACAAAAACGTATTTAACTTTTTTCATGACAAAACTGTGTGGTAGCAAAAAAATAATTGGTATTTAAAAACAGCTTTAAATACCAATTACCAGACGGGATGCAAAGTTACCATATTTTAACTGAAGGTTAACTAAACTGTGGAAACTGTTGTAAAAATTTTTCTGCGGCAGCCAAATCCTCTGGGGTATCTACCGATATACTGTGATGGTGGGTTTGACGTATGGAGATTGTATAACCGTTTTCTAACCAGCGTAATTGCTCTAACATTTCTAAACTTTCTAGTGCTGATAGGGGAAGTTTTACTATATCACGCAATACCTCTTTTCTATATCCGTATACACCCACGTGCAGGTAATGCACTTTGCGCGCTGCCCATTCATGGTGTGGCACGCCGCGTAGGTGTGGAATAGCTTGGCGACTGAAATACAGGGCTTGCATAGCTGTATTAAAAACTACCTTGGCAGTATTAGGGCTAAGCAATTGCTCGTTACTATCAGTTTGTTTCATTAGTGTAGCTATATCTGTTACCTCATCTTCAAAGCACGAAGCCAATTGGTCTACCTGTTCAGGTAAAATAAAAGGCTCATCACCTTGTATGTTTAGCACCACATCAAACTCATCATATACCGTTTCTATCACTTCAGCACATCGTTCGGTACCGTTTTGGTGGTGAGTTTGGGTCATTATTACTTCGCCGCCAAAGCTTTGTACGTGTTCAAAAATTCGTTCATCATCGGTAGCTACCAATACCTTATCAATCTTGGTGGCTTTGCTCACCTGCTCGTATACCCGTTGCAGCATACTTTTACCCCCAATAATAGCAAGGGGCTTGCCGGGGAAACGTGTAGAAGCATAGCGTGCGGGAATTACTGCAAGTATTTTCATAGTAGTTGGTGTGTAGGCAGGCAACAAATATAATTTAATATAATAGGCTTGACGTGCAATAACAACAATATTAAGGTTAAGGGTACAATGTGTACTTATCAGTTGAATAACTGATAAGCGGCTATTTTTTATTGTTTTTGAGTAAAAAGTTTTACATAAAAAGTAATTTATTCTTGTTGTAATGAATTGTTTTTGTATTTTCGATACTTTAAGTCAGGTAGTTACAATGCAAATGGTAGAGTTTATTTTATATGTAGCCCAACAAGAGGTTGCCAAGAAATTTTATGCCGAAATTTTACAAAAACAACCCGTTGTGGATGTGGAGGGCATGACAGAGTTTATGTTAAACGATAACTGCAAGTTGGGGTTGATGCAGCAGGATAGGATAGCCAAAATTTTACAACCAATTTTACAACATCCCAGCGAAGCTAACGGCGCACCACGCTGTGAGTTGTATGTATATGTTGATAGCCCGCAAGATTATTTAGAGCGTGCTTTTAATGCAGGCGCGGTGCTAATAAGCCCAAACCGTAGGCGTGATTGGGGCGACGAGGTAGGCTATTGTGCCGACCTTGACGGTCATATAATAGCCTTTGCCAAAAAAGCAAGTTAGTTCTCTACTGGTTTTGGTGGTGGAACGGGTTTTGGTACCGGTTTCAACTCTGCCGGTTTTTTAGGTGGAGTAGCTGCTTTGGGTGTGGGGGTAACCGTATTGCGGTTACTATTAGGACGAGTCGAGCTTCCGCTACTGGTACTGCGTGGGCAATTTTCGCAACGTTTAAGGCGAAACATCACGCCGATTCTAAAAATAAGTACATTTGATACAGGAGCTTTTACAACGTGATAACCAATATTGCTTTCGTACGTAGGGTCGCGCTCAACCGATTTTAAATTAATAAATTTAATACCATCACCCATTGAGTAGCTTACTCTGGCATCAAAAGAAAATCTGCTTCCAAGATTATATATTACACCTAAAGAGGCGCCATAATGTGCCCGCCCGTTAAGTAGTAAGCGTTTTGTTGTCTCTCTTTCATACCCATCAACTTCTTTATTAAAACGGTTTACTTGGTGGGTTGTGAATGAACGTGAAGCAGCAAATACATCAAAATATGGGCTTAGTCGTCCTGTATTAAATATAAATTTAGGAGCGAAGTATAACCCCGTCATTTGGTTGTTTATGTGTACACTACCCAAATCGTTATTAGGGGTGTTAAACACTAAATCGGTTACCTTTTTGCTACCTCCCTGATAAAAGTATTCGAGCCCAAATCCCAATCTTATCTGAAACCAATTGTTTTTGGTTTTTATTAATGATGGACTAAGATACTCGATAGAAAAACCCACACCGTCTTTATATGCCGAATCTTTAAGTTCATCCATAGGGCACGAACCATTTAGGTAAACGTTTAGATACGATTGAGCTTTTAAGCCTGTGGCACTAATGGCTATAAATAATAAAATAGTAAATAACTTTTTCATAGGCACGGTATTAAAAAAGATATTTCAAACATAGTGCCAAGCCCTAATATTATGTTTTCTATCAGGCATTTACAGTAATAGCAGTAGGTGTGATAACAAAAAAAGCAGCTCCAAAATGGGGCTGCCTAATTGATGTAGTGTAATTGATGTGCTTTATTTCACCATCAACAATATGTTTTTAGAAATAGTAGCATTTGAAATTTTGACAGTATACATACCTGTGGCCATGTTGGTATTGCTAATATCAATAGGCAATTGGTTACTGCCTTTTACAAGTGCGTGCTCACCACTATAATAGTTTCTGCCCAGCATATCGTATATGTTTACTGATACTGTAGTGGCTGTTTCAGTACTTAGCTCAACAACAGCTTGTGTAGCGCCTTGCAGCATAGGGTTTGGACTAATAATAGCCTGTTTATCCCCTTTAGGCTCGTTAGGAGCTATACTGGCATTACTTCCCGCGGTTAATTTGCGGCGGAAACATTGTTGCTTGTCTGAAATTTTACCATAGTTTAAAGTCATCGTATTATCTGCAAAATCCGTTATCACCGCAGGCGAAGTTGTGGCAAACATACCCGCCCCTCCAACAGGGTTGGGTGTGCTGGCTGAAAAATGGCAGGTGGTTTCGCCATTAAAATATGCTTTAATCAAAAACAAATCCGAAGGGCTAATAGGGGCTAGCGAAAAATCACCTGCACCAAAAAGACTAATTCCATCGGCTGCCGTACCATTCATTTGGTCTATTTTATAACAGTTTTGGAAATTAGCATCACCATAACTGTATTCGCCTACACCATTACCATTAACATCAACCTTTATAACTAATGCATCTGAACTTCCAAAAATACCTTGATAGGCAGTACCTGCACCATAATATTCGTATTTGCCTGATGTGTTTAGGCGCTCAATAACATCATAGCAACGGTCATCTGTACCGGGCATTTGGCTATAATCGTACGTATTGCTCCAAACAACATTACCTGTTGCATCTACCAGCAACATCCACGAGTCGTATGGCGAGGCTGAAGAAGGTGCTGTGTAGCCACCAATAATAAACCCGCCTACTTGGTTGGCTATTTCTATCGAGCTAAAATAATCCCAAGACGAGCTTGCTCCGTATAATTGCGTAACACCAGTTACAGCCCCTGTTGTAGCATCAGCCGTAAAAAAGTACGCATCTTCGCTCAGGCCACTTTCGTAGGTATGGCCAACCACAATAACATCACCGCTATATGGGCTTTCTATTATATCTGCAGCCATATCTCTGTTGTTGGCGGCACTGTTGCTTATATCATATACAATGCTCCAAAGCCAACTTCCTGTGTTTACGTCAATTTTAATAATAAAAGTATAAGCCTCAGTAAACGAAACCTGTGCAGTACCTGTAATATAAGCCTCGTTGCCCGATGAAGAAAGTGCAACAGCGGCCACGTCAACTATTTCAAAAATGCTGCTCGTAGGGTTTATTCTATACTCATAGCCGTTTAGTGGTATCCCATTAGCATCAACAGTAAAATAAAATACACCTGTGGTTGGTGGTGAAGAAGTAAGCGGAGGGTCGCTAAACATACCTACCACACCAAAATCGCCACTGCCATTGGTAAACTCAAATACCTTTGGTGAGTTTGCCCCAACAGCATCACCCGCAGGGTTGTATATTTCATACTCGTGATTAAAAATAGGTGTGCCATTAATATCGGTATGCGTTACCGAAATCTGAGCCATAGCAAGGGTAGCGCCTGTACCATTGCCCACCAATACATGGCCTATAGTATTGGTAGTGTTTTTACCGTCTCCCAAAGCCTCGTCAAACTGCCTGCCATAAAGGTGTTCAAAATACTGTGCCTGTAGTGCTGTGGCACATAAAAAAAGGATAGTAATGATAGATAGTTTTTTCATGATTTTTTATTGATAGTTTTAGTTTAAAAATTAAGAGAACAATGCAAAAGCAATATCAATAAAAAATGCTGTAAAGCAATGTATTATATATTATGGGTGTCTTGTTTTATCTGTAAGTCATTGAAAATGATTGGTTAATTTTGTATTTTTTTTAGACCAAAGATAGATTTGTTGATACTTCTATCTGTTTAATCATAACACTAACAAGAGCAAAAAAAAGGCAGGGTATGCCCTGCCTTAGAAATATCTATTAGAATTTATTTTTAATGATTAACAGGAGGCGCAGGTTTGGGTACAGGTTTCACCTCAGCAGGCTTTCTGTTGGGCGTATTAGGAGTTAGGTTTATAGGGCGGCTATCATTATCATACGTTTTTTGATCTTTGGGCGGGATGGAAAACAATATCCCTAAGCGAAATACCAATACATCTGATACGGGCGATTTTACTGTGCGGTAGCTAACATTACTTTCAAATGCAGGATCTTTAGTTATACTACCTAAATCAGCAAACTTTATGGCAGTACCTGTGGTATAGCTTATCCTTGCATCAAAGCAAATATTGCTACGCAAACGATACATTAAACCCATTGAGCCACCATAATGCGCCACCCCATTTTGTATTATAGGCGAAGAACTTTCGCGTTCATACCCTTTCACCTCTTTATTAAACCTATTTATTTGGTAGGTATTAAATACCCTAAAGTCGGCCATTACATCAAAGTAGGGGCTAAAATTTCCAGTATTAAAAATAAACTTAGGGGCTACATAAAAGCCAAACATTAGGTTTTGCAGTTTCACACTACCCTTGTCGTTATTAGGCGTGTTAAATACCAAATCGTTAACCTTTTTGCTATTACCGTGGTGCAAAAACTCGATACCTGCACCCAAGCGAAACTCAAAAGCATTTGGGGTTTGGCTAAAAAGCGAAGGGCTTAAATACTCAACAGAAAAACCTGCACCATTGCGGTAGCCACTATCGTTTAGTTGATTCATTGGTGCAGCACCATTGGCATATAAACCAATATAGTGCTGCGCCGATGAAGGAAGTGTAAGAGCACAAAAGGCCAATACAAAGCCAATGGTGCTAAATTTTATAAGTGAGAATGTTTTCATAGTTTGTACTTTACTATACAGCAAACTTTGCCCTATCCCCCAAAGTCCTTTTTAAATTTTTTACTTTAGTGTGTAATGCCTTGTAGAACAATGCATTCAGCTATTTTCTTTAAACTTTTTTGATTATTAACTAAACAAGATTTAGGTTTGACGGGTTTATACACCATACCCGTGCAAACTGCCATTAATCATATAACCGCCGCTTGTGCAGCCGCAGGAATAAAGCAAGCCATAATCTGCCCCGGTAGCCGCAATGCTCCGCTTACAATGGCCTTTGTACGTCATTCTGAAATCGAATGTCATAGCGTGGTGGATGAACGTAGCGCAGCATTTATTGCATTGGGTATAGCACAACAACAGCAATTTCCCATTGCTTTGGTATGTACATCGGGCAGTGCAGTAGTAAATTTTTATCCAGCCATTGTTGAAGCGTTTTACCAGCGCATCCCCTTATTGGTAATTACCGCCGACCGTCCGCCTGAATTGATAGACCAATGGGATGGGCAAACCATGCACCAAAATGGTGTGTTTGGAAAACACATAAAAGCAAGTTATACCTTGCCTGATAGTTATGATACGCCTGATATTTTTAGCCAAACTACACTAAAAGCCTTTGATGATAGTATAAATGGCTTGCAAGGCCCTGTACATATAAATGTGCCTTTGCGTGAGCCTTTATATGCCGCCATAAATGATGCCTTTGAGTTTCCTGTTATAGATTATAAGCCTACCCAAAGCCAGTCTTTAATACAAGGAGTAGAGGCTTTGGCGACGGTATTTTCATCAGCAAAAAAAATAATGGTTTTTAATGGTGCAGGTAAGCGTGATGATGCGCTAAATACCGTCCTTAAAACCATTAATAATAAAGCTGTTATACTTAGTGATGCCGTGAGTAACAGACACAGTGCGGGCAATGTACAGTATTGGGATTTTTTACTATCGAAAAAAGAAGAAGCCATTGTTGATGAGTTGAAACCTGATATTTTGATAACTACAGGTACTAGTACAGTATCGAAAAATCTGAAATTATTTCTTAGAAAAAATAAACCCCGATACCATTTTCATATATCGCCAACGGGTGAAATTGCCGACCCTTTTCAAACCCAACCGCAGTTGGTACAGGGTGATATAACTCAAGTTCTTGCTTCTCTTAATTGGAATGAAAAAGACTCTGATTATTGGCAGCACTGGAATAATTGGGACAAACATATAGAAAGTTTAAACACCGGCTATTTTGCACAAGCTCCGTTTTGTGAGTTTAGTGCCGTGAAGAATGTGTTATCATACCTGCCACAACAAAGTCAATTACAATTAGCCAATAGTATGGCTGTACGTTGGGCTAATCTTTTGGGTGTTAAAAAAGAACTGGCAGCCGTGCACAGCAATAGGGGAGTATCGGGCATTGATGGTTGCACATCAACAGCCGTAGGTGCTGCCTTTGCTTCGCCACAAGAAATTGTAACCCTTATTACGGGCGATGTAGCTTTTTTTTATGATAGTAACGCCCTTTGGAATAAATTTGCGCCCGCCAATTTGCGCATTATTGTGCTAAACAATGGTGGTGGTGGTATTTTTAGATTGATTGATGGCCCCGGGCAAATGCCTGAGTTGGGTGAGTTTTTAGAAACCAAACATACCCGCAATGCTCGCTTGCTTTGTGAGGATATGGGGGTTGAATATAGTAGTGCCAAGAACTTTGAGCAATTGACTGTGGAGCTGGAAAATTTTTACCAGCTAGCAAACAAATCCAAAGTGCTGGAGGTTTTTACAGATGCAGAAACGAACACAAAAATTTTTAAAGAGTATAAAAATTTAATACATGGATTGGATAAAATATAATTGGGAAACCATAAAAGAATACGAAGAAATTCTTTTTCATCAGCACAATGGTATTGCGCGTATAAGCATTAACCGCCCACAGGTACACAATGCTTTTACACCACTTACCGTAAAAGAAATGATTGATGCCATGAATATTTGCCGCGAACGCGAAGATATTGGTGTGATTGTTTTGACGGGCGAAGGCGGAAAAGCCTTTTGCAGTGGTGGCGACCAAAAAGTGCGTGGCGAAGGCGGATATGTGGGCGATGATGGTGTACCCCGCCTAAATGTGTTGGATTTGCAAATGCTTATCCGTCGTAGTTCAAAACCAGTTATTGCAGCCGTTGCAGGTTGGGCAATTGGTGGTGGACACGTATTGCACGTGGTGTGCGACCTTACTATTGCTGCCGAAAATGCTAGGTTTGGACAAACCGGCCCCAATGTGGGTAGTTTTGACGGTGGTTTTGGAGCATCGTACCTTGCGCGTATTGTGGGACAGAAAAAAGCCCGCGAAATATGGTTTTTGTGCGATCAATATGATGCTACTGAGGCATTAAACATGGGCTTGGTAAACAAAGTAGTGCCTTTGGAAATGTTGGAACAAGCTACTGTGGAGTGGTGTAATAAAATATTAGAAAAATCGCCCATAGCATTACGTATGCTAAAAAGCTCTTTCAATGCTGAGTTGGACGGCCAAGCGGGTATACAAGAACTGGCAGGAAACGCCACCCTACTATACTACCTAAGCGAAGAAGGCAAAGAAGGTAAAAATGCCTTTGTAGAAAAACGTAAACCCGATTTTAGTAAATACCCTAAATTCCCTTAATCGATATACTATTTGTCAAATTTCTAAAATTTGGCAAATAGCAAAAACCCCAACACTTTTGATTGTTCAAAAGTGTTGGGGTTTTTTGTGCAAGTTTTTGCAGCGTTATAAACGTCTAAAAATAAATACGGTACATAAGGTTAGGGAAAATTCCAAAAGGTGTTGTATAACCAATTGAGCTAGCCTTTTTAGGCGAATAGTATTCGTTAAGTCGTGGTTTATTGTTTGTTATATTATCAATATTTAAAAACAACTCGTGGGTACGTTTGGGCTTGTCCCATTTATAGCTAAATGATACGGTAAGAGTATAAATATCATCAATATAGTTGTTGTATGCCTTGCTATTATCGTAGTAACGGTCGTTTACAGGGTCTACTGCCAAATTGCCGTTACCATCACGCAATAGGGGTATTATTCGCTTACCGCCGCCTACAAACAGTTTGGTATTTATAGCAAAGGTTTTGTTTTGTTTTTTACCCAATTTGGTAAAGTCTTTTCCAAATAAAAAGTTTACCAAATAGTTACTGTTAAAAGCCGTGTTTCTTTCTACACCGTCAAGCGCTTTGTATTTAGAATTAAACAAAGAAGCATTAATTAAAAAGTAGTAGTTGTTGGCAAAAAAGCGTTCAAGGGTTATTTCTACACCGTAGTTTTTGCCTGTGCCTTTGTTTACAAGGTCTAAAAACTTAATATCTAAGCTTTCGTTAATGGTGGCGTATGAGCTGGAGTCATTGTTCTCTACAGGAAGGTCATACAAGTGCTGATAGTAAACTTCAATCTTTGCCCTTAAATTTTTTGATAATCTGTTTTCGTAACCCAAAACAAAGTGGTGTGCTTTTAATAAGTCTAAATTTTTATTCGGCTCGGTAATGCTTCCATCTGGCATCTGTACTTTAGCATAGTAGTTATGTATGCTTTCCATAGTGCTGTGCATACCGTATCCAAAATTTAAGGCATTTGCCGAGTTAATCTGCCAGTGGGCAGAAACTCTAGGTTCTACTGTGCTTTTATTGTTCAAAAGCACATTCATGTTGTGTATGCCTACAACTGTAGTCAGTCGACTGTTTATTCTGTATTTCCAGCTAACAAAATTGCGTACTATGCTAATGTTTTCATTAAAATCAACCAAAGTAAACCTAGCGCCAGTAGAATCGCCAATATTACTTATGTTAGAGTTTTGGTTTAATAAAGAGTAGTTGCTACCTATTTGTATGCTGTTTCTTGCATTTAGCTTATTATGATAACTAATATTAAGCCTATACGTAGAGTTACTGGTTTTACTTTTAAAGTTATCTCTAGCATAAATTACTGAGTCGTTGCGGGTTTGCGTTTCAAATGTTTTATCGCTAATTCCATTGTTCGAGTAGGCTAAAGTAGTATTTAAATAGCTGTTTTTTGTAATGGCAATGGTGTGTTTTAGCCCTGTATTTACAAGGTGGGAATTTTTTTTAAAATCCACCTTAATATCTTCTTTATATGCTCCTGTACCGGGTGTTGTCCATATAGCGGGGTCAATATTTTTAAAACTAATACTGCTTGAGCCTGATAAACCAAACAGCGAAAATGTGCCTATTTTTTTTGTGGGTAACACTACTTTAAAAGCCCCATCCTGAAAACTGGGTACTCCACCAATATCAGGAAACAAACCCAGTTTATCCATTATAGAAATAGTGGTGAACCTGTAATTAAAAACATACGAACCCTTATAGCCCTTTTTAAATGGCCCTTCAAATGTTACGTCAGTACCTATAAGCCCTAAGCCAACTATAGATTCAAATTTTTCGTTATTGCCCGTTCTAAGTTTCACATCGTAAACACCCGAAAGGGCATCGCCAAACTCTGCCGGAAAAGCTCCTGTATAAAAATCTGAAGTTGCTAAAATATTGTTATTCAAGGCACTTGCACTGTTGCCCAATCCGCTTGGATCTGCAAAATGGTAAGGGTTGGTTATTTGTATACCTTCAAGTCGCCATTGCAGGTATTTAGGTGCGTTACCTCTAACAATAATATCGGCACTACCGTCTTGCGAGTTGTTAACCCCCGCAAAGTTTGATAGTATGCGGGCGGGGTCGTTAAAACCACCGGCATATCGGTTGGTTTCGTCTGATGATATGGAACGAGAGCTGCTAAGAGACATCTCATTCAGCACATTTCCTTTGTTTTGTGTGGCAGTAACCACAACTTCATCAACATTGGTAATGGTTTCCTCCATATTCAAACTCAATATGGTTTCTTTACCTGCTATTACTGCAATATCGGGCAGGGTATGGTTTGTATAGCCTAGGTATGAAAACTGTAAGGTTATTCTTCCTACGGCAACTTTTTCAAACCTAAACTCACCATTTTCATCAGTAGTAGTGCCTATTAGTGGCGATGAATTTGCAATGGTAACCTGTACACCATATAAAGGTGTTTTACTTTCAGCATCTAAAACCGCACCCCTGACGGTTTGTGTAAAATTTTGGCTGAATGCCTGTAACGACAGTGTGAAAACTGCCATTAGCATGAGAAATCTTTTTATCATAGTTTGTTCAATAAATTTGGTGCAAAAGTAGATAGGGCATTTGGGGCTTCTATTAACTTTGGTTAAGAAATGAACAAGCATAAAAAAATCCCATCCGCAAACAGCAGACGGGATTTTCTCTTTTCTGACTAAAAAACTACTTCAGTATTTGTTCGGCGTGAGCCGCTGTATCTACTTTTTTAATTATTTCGCTTATCACCCCTTTTTCATCAATAATAAAGGTGGTGCGGGCTATGCCCATATACTTGCGCCCGTACATATTTTTTTCAACCCATACACCGTAGGCATTGGCAACGACTTGGTCGGTATCGGCCAAAAGGTCAAAAGGCAATTCGTATTTTTCAATAAATTTTTGGTGTTTCTTTTCGTTATCAGGGCTAACACCCAATATTTCATAGCCTTGTTTTAGCAATACGTTATAGTTATCGCGTAAGCTACACGCTTCTTTAGTGCAACCCGGTGTATCGTCTTTTGGGTAAAAATACAACACCAGTTTTTTGCCTGTATAATTAGCTAGTGATACTGTTTCACCTTTTTGGTTGTTGGCACTAAATGCTGGTGCTTTGTCTCCTTCGTTCAATGTCATGGTTTATCTATAGTTTGTGTAAATGTTTTAGTATTCTTTCTCTCATCAGTAACAACTATTTTCACTTCGTGTTTGCCTGTGGGTAAATCTTTTGGTAAAATACCTGTTAGCATATCGTTTTTGGCATCGTATTCCATTAGCCACCAATCGCCATTTATATAGGCATTGTAAGTGCTAATGCCGCTTAGGTTGTCAGCTATGCGAACACTTATTTTATCTCCTTTGTGGCTAAAGCGAGTAATGGTAGGCGCTTCATCATCGTAAGCTACGCTGTATACCCCAAAGCTTTTGCTGGTAGCAGTTATTACACCATTTTTGTAGGTGCCGCCTTCACTGCTTTTATACCTTAATCCTTTACCGCTAAGCCTTACTACGGTTAGTTTTTCAGGGTCAATTCCTTTTGTGGGGGTAATGTCAATATTTACGGTGAAACTTCTTTGCAGCGGTATATCTGTTTTCATTATGCTAATGTAGGGCGCATACAAATCACGGTGTTTGTGGTTTGTACTCTTAGTGGTCATCAAAATAGTATCGTATACCGCCCATTTGGGTATGCTAAAATCATATCCTTTTTGTTTAAAGACATTGTTTTTTGCAGGATATACAAACTCGTTAGCTTGTTTATTGTCGGGGTGAAACTCCATAAAATGCGATTGTGTACTATCACCCAAAAGAATAAAAGTGATACTATCGGCATAGCCTGCTAAATCGTTAGTTTTTATGGTAACTGAAACAGCTTGCTGTTGTGTTACTCTGATAAATTTTTGAGTTTGATGGTAAAAGGGAAGTGTGTTTCCATTATCAATAAAACATTTGTGCCATTTTTTACCCCTTGCCTTGTAGTCGTTATAATCAATATGGCAATTTACCATGCGGCTTTCGTCAAACGCAAAGCGTTGCAGTTCCATAGCAAACTGCTGTTTTCCGTTGGCGTATAGTTGTAGGTAGTTAATGCCTACATCGCTATTATTGGGGGTCATATAATCATCAGCCCAAGCGGCAAAAGTATAGCCACCGGGTGTTACTTTTACGGTATCGCCCCATTTTTTGCTTATTACATTCTGTTTAATTTCTACATAAGGATAATGCCCGTTTTTGTGTTTGAAGGCGGCATTTTCCTCGTAAATAATAAAGCTGTTAGCAAAACGGGGAGCAAGCCTATCCTCAACAGGGAAGCTAAATAATAAAGGGTCTATAATTTCTTCGGTTTTGGTGTGGCGTAATTCAAAATGCAGGTGTGCACCTGTGCTGCCACCACTATTGCCCGAAAGGGCTATAAGGTCGCTTTGGCTTACTTTTAAAGCATTGCGTGCAGGAAAAGCATCAATATCAAAACTTTTTTGGCGGTACTGCTCTTTCTCTACATATTGGTTTATCTCATCGCTAAAGGTTTGCAGGTGTGCATATACCGAGGTGTAACCGTTGGGGTGGTTAATGTACAGTGCTCTGCCATAGCCGTAGGGCGATACTTTTATGCGGGCCACATAACCATCGGCAACGGCACGCACAGGCAAGCCTTCTTGTCCATAAGTGCGAATATCTATACCCGAGTGGAAATGATTACCTCTAATAGCTCCAAAATTAGCCGAGAGGTACAAAGTGGTGTCAAGGGGCGAACGGAAATATCCCTTCGGATATTCTGTTTGCGGCGCAACAGGTTGAAAGGTAGATAATGTATACAGGATTGAAAAACGCACTAACCAACTCATCATATACTACAAAGTACATTTTCTGTGCCCTTTTTTGCGAATGTAGTTGTTAACAATGGGTTGATAGCCGCTAAAAGTGTGTGGCTATGTAGGCAGTTTATTTCACCTCAAAATCAAACAGTATTTCGTCTTCAATAAAACCTTGCAGTTTATCGCCAATATCTACACGGCCTACACCTGCCGGTGTGCCTGTAAATATAAAATCTCCTTTTTTTAGGGTGAAGTATTGCGATACAAAGCTGATAATTTTATCAATATTAAAAAGCATATCGGCGGTATTGCCCGTTTGTACTTGCTCACCGTTTTTTAGCAGTTTTATAGTAAGATTTTGCAAGCTGGCATATTGGTTTTTATCTACCATTTTGCCCACTGTGGCCGAGTAATCAAACGCTTTGGCCAATTCCCAAGGCAAACCTTTTGTTTTTAGTTCGTTTTGTTTGTCGCGGGCAGTAAAATCAACACCTACACTTACTTCGCTATAATATTTGTGGGCAAATCGTTCTTCAATTTTTTTACCGTGTCGGTCTATACGTACCACTAGCTCTAACTCGTGGTGTACATCATTGCTAAAAGTGGGAATATAAAACGGCAGGTTGTTGCGTAGGTGTGCCGTATCGGGTTTTAAAAATATAACAGGTTCGGTAGGAACTTCGTTTTGCAGCTCTTTGGCATGGCTGGCATAGTTGCGACCAATACAAATAAATTTCATGGGGTACAAAGATGATAAAACTCAATAAGAGTTTTTGTAACTAATCCGCAAAAAAGATTAGGCATAAATCTCTTTCAAACCTATCATACGACCTTTTTCAGGATCCCAAACTTTTAGGCGAAGGCAGCTTATAACATCTTTTGGCCACAGTGAGGTGAGTTTTGCACCTTGCTGAAACTCGGGCATCTCTTTGTATACTGTTGGCAGGTTATAAAAGGGTATGCGTGGGTTGGTGTGGTGTATATGGTGATAACCTATATTGCCCGTAAACCAATTCATTATAGGGCTTAATTTCATAAAACTTGATGAGTTTATGGCAGCATCAATGTACGACCAGTCTTTAGCATCCTGAAAAGTTACCGTAGGAAAATTATGTTGTGCATAAAATAAGTACGATCCCATTGCGCCCGCAATAAAACTTGGCAATAAAAAGCCCAGTACTGCACTTTCCCAACCAAATAGTAAAAGTACACCTACAAAAATACCGTAATGGTATAGGATAGCAAAAATGGCATCCCAATGTTTTGATGGGCTACGTAGTAAAGTGCGCACCGACATTCCATACAAAAATGTGAAAATATAACCCGTTAGTAGGGTAAAGGGGTGGCGAATGAAAAGGTATACGAAGCGTTCTTTTTTTGAAGCCTCGAGAAATTTTTGCTTGGTTACAATAGGGAAGGAGCCTATGCTTGACGTATAAAGTTTTGAGTTGTGCTGGTGGTGATAATCGTGCGAACGTTTCCAAACACTTACAGGGGCTAACATGTGGAAGCCAAACAGGGTGAATATGACTTTTGCCAAAGGTGAATCGAAAAGGATGGTATTGTGCAAGTAATCGTGATAAATGATAAATGCCCTTGCCAATAACAAGCCCGAAAGTATGCCAAAAAACAACTGTATTGCCCAGTGAGAAGGATATATACCCCCTATGTATGATGCAGTAAGAAGGAAAAAGGTTGAAAATGTGTGCAGCCAACTTTTGGTGCGATTTTCCTTTGCGTATTTTTTGGTGGCCAGTATTAGGTCGTTACCAATCTTCATTCGTTATAATTTACTGCAAAGGTATTGTAAATTAATCATTACGTTTATGTTTCCACCGTCTATGTGTCCACAACCAAATTTCAGGATTCTCAATTATGTCTTTTTCAAGACGTTGGGTGTGCATTTCTGATATCTGATTTTCGCTTGTATTTTCAGGCTTTTCCACCAAAAGCTCACATTCCATTACATACTGTCCTCTTTTTTGACGTTTTATCGACAGGTAAATAACAGGGTACTTAAATTTTTGAGCTATTTTTTCTGTACCCGTAAATACAGGGGTGTCTTGGTTTAAAAATGTAGTCCAATAAGCACCATTAGGTTGTGGAGTTTGGTCGGCAATAAAAGCAGTTGCCGTCAACTCACCCCTATCGCGCACCATACCGCGCAATACCTCACTCATAGCATACAGGCGGTTGCCCAGCCTAGTACGCATGTGCACAATAAGGTTGTTGAAATATTTATTGCTAAGCGGGTGGTATATTACATACAAACGGTGGTGAGGTTCAATGGCAAATCGTGCTCCTCCCAATTCCCAATTGCCCAAGTGCCCCATTACTATTATCACACTTTGGTTTTGGGCTGCATATTTTTCAAACAAACTTGTATCATCAAAACTTATGTGTTTGCGTAACGAACGCTCGTTAATCGTAAGGGTTTTTATCGTTTCAAGAATCAAATCGCAAAAAAAGCGGTAAAACTTTTTGGCAATGGTATCAATTTCAGCATCACTTTTTTCGGGGAAAGAATTTTTAAGATTTTGGTACACCACCTTTTTGCGGTAGCCTGCTAGGGTATATATTACAAAATATAAAAAATCAGAAATGATATACAGCACCCTAAAGGGCAATAACGAAAGCAAGAATAAGAAAGGGTATAGGATATAATACGCTACAGCACTCATTACACAAAAATGCTACTATTGATTGGAATAACAAATAAGAGTGCTTTAGGTTTTTAATAATCAATTACAGTGGTTGTATTAAAAATACTGCATCTTGCAATTGAAACTAAAAACGTAATTATTTCATTAAATGAACAAAGAAAGACTATCGTCAAAAGAGGCTATATTTCCTATAGTTGTATTAGTAGCTAGTGTTTTTGCATTATATAAACAGACGTATTTTTTAAATATACCATCATTTGTTGTGTCGCTTGTGGGCATAGTAGGTGTGTGGTTGTTTTATAAGAATAATAAATATTTTCAGCCCTTATTTTTTGTATGGATATTAGCTCAATTGGTGATTATAGATAGGGTTACCCTTCATCCATCAGGTGTAAGTGTTTATTCTTTGTATTGGGATGCTACACAAGGGGTAAGCTTAAAATTTGGAATTTTTGCAGGTTCTACTTTTAGTAAAACAACAGTGCATATAAATATACTTTCTATATTGTTTTTGATTGTTTTTAGGCTTCTTAGAATTTCGGGTTTAGTAGGCACAAAACTTACTTTTTATAAATTTAAAGAAGATTCGGTTTTTGCAGATGTATTTCCTGTTACAGGCTCTGTTTTTAAAAGAATTGAAGTTGCTGAAGAAAAAGATTGGTTGTTAGTAACACTGGATAAGCCTATTATCTATAATGAAAAACAAATATTTTCAGTAATCATAAAAAGAAAAGACGGTGGAATATTAAAGCCCTCAATGGCAAATCAAGTTATTTATTTTAGGCTTGTTGATAATACTAATGATTTGTTTGCCAAAGCAGATATTAAGAAATTCCCTTTTTTAGAATGGGTTTTGTGTAAGTAGTTATTAATAAAGTATAAATGTTAGTGCCGTATAAAATTTTAGTTGTTTGTTTAGCAGTCCTGCTTTTTACAGCGTGCGCTGCACCGCGTGTTATCAATCAATCGGGTAAAGTAACACCTAAGGGAAATGTGGTGGCAGGTGCATCGTATACAGCTAATGTGCCTGTACGTACAGCAATATTAATGGGTAAAATTGTAGAGCAAAACATTAGCGACCTTGCTAATAAAGATAGTATAACTGTTGACGGGAATTTAGAAACTATAAACAAAGCGGCTGTTGCCTACGCGGTAGACCCTTTTAGCAGTGGATATGATTTTTACTTGCGTGCAGGTATTGCCAAACGGTTTGAAGCAGGGTATAAACTGGCAGGAAAAGCCAATACTTTTATGCTGCAATACCAGTTTATGGGTACTACTGGAAATATTGGTACTGTGGGGAAATCTACCCAATTGTATGGTAGTGTAGCTTTGCAATACAGTTGGCAGGGCTATAAACTGCCCAATGTATTTGGAGAATTGCAAAGCCGATTGGGCTATAGCTTTAAACGCAACGATTTTTTATTACCGCTAATTTTTAGTTATTCATTTGGCGAAGAAGAAGAATACGGTTGTCTTGCCTTTGGTGTAGCCGCATCGTATAGCCGAATTACCTATACTACATTACCCGATAGAGTTTTTAACGATAAAAATGAACCTGTTTTTGGGGTGAAAAATAAACAAGGTTTCGCCTCTTTTGGAGCATTTATAAATGCCAAAGTGGGCTATAAATATGTATATCTTATCCCTGCCTGTTCTATGTTTTATCAAAACTACGGAACGTATAAATTGCTTAATGGTGATAATTTTAACTTTAAGGGACTTACTATTATTCCCTCGCTTAGTTTACAATTTAGGCTAGGAAAAGATTATGAGTAAAATGCTATATTAGTGTATGCTTAGGTGCTTAGTTATACTAATTTTAGTTTTCTTTACCTCTTGCTCAGGGGGGCTATATACTCACTATCCAAAGGTGAGGCAGCAGGCTAAAGAAAAAAATCTACCCGAAAAACAATTTGATAAAATTACACTGAAGCACGAAACTTTACCTACAAAAAGAATAAGCATACCCAGTGCGACTGTTCAATCACCAATCAAAATTGAGATAGAGCAATCTCAATTGCCTTTAATACCCCAGAAACAAATAAATGCACCCACCCAGAAAACGGCCATAACAGGCGACGGTAGGCCACGCGATGCTACCCATTACAATAAAAACGCTAAAGTGGCTTTTGTGGCAGCTATTGGTGCGTTGACTTTTTTTGTAGCAGGATTATTAATCCATCCTGCGTTTTTAATAGCCATGTTTTTGTGTACCCTTTTAGCTTTTGTAAAAGGAATAAAAGCCATACGGAAAATAATGAAAACAGGTGAACATGGGCGTTATAAAGCCGAGTTTGCTTTGTATGTAGCCATACCTTTATTGTTTTTAAGCATTGTGGGCATTATTGCCTACCTATCGGCCAACGGAACGGGCTTGCAAATTGGCAATGTGTTTATTCCCTAGCTAACTTATATTTAGTAGTGCTTTATTGCTTGTTGCAGTTTTTGCAAATACTTAATTGACAGGTTGCAATAACTGCCAATTTGTACTCAAGCACGCAGGTTACTTTTACATTTATGAAAAGAAACTTGTACTATTTATTGTTATGTGTGTTGTTGCTTTCAGCTTGCTCAGGTGCAAAGTATGGTCATTATGGATATGTGAAAAAAAATGACAAGGTGATAACCAAACAAAAACACGAAAAGAAAAAGCAAGTTTCTTTAAATAAAACTGAAACCATAGCAAATACTACCGAAATACATACCATTACTGATAGTGTCTCAAATTCATTTCAATCAAATAGCGAGGTTAAACAAATAACTCAAACTACCCAAAATGAGTTGATACAAACCAAAAACAATGTAGTTAAAAGACAAGAATCAAAAACAATTTTAGAGTCTAAAAGGGAAACAGACCAAAAAGTAGATGAAAAGCCAAGACCTAATGGTACGGCCAATACTTCACTTATATTAAGTTTAGCAGCGATATTTACTATGCTTCTTGGGTTTGCCATTCCTCCCTTTGCATTACTAGCTGTTCTGGTTGGTACAGCTTTGGGAATTGCAGCTTTTGTAACATCAATTATTGCATTAAGTGAGATAAAAAATAAGCCTGATACTTATACCAATAAAGGTGCTGCAATTTTTGCTTTGGTTATAGGTTCATTATTTATTTTGGGTGCGCTGCTTATGCTTTTATATCTGTTTTTTTTCTTGATTTTTTTCTTTGCAATGCTTTAATAGTTGAATAATTATATGGACAAATTCTGTTTTTATCTTAGTACTATTATAGTTTTTACTGTTTCATCATGTACTGGTGGACTTTATAGCCATTACCCAAAAGTAAAAAAGCAGGTGGTAGCTAAGGAAACTGCCAAAGAGGAAGCAGAGAGACCTATTGTTATTGCCGAACAGCTAAAGGCTAAAGAAATTACACAGCAAATAATAAGCCTGCCAGTACCTCAAAAGGTTGAAATTGATTTGCCGCCAAAACTAATACAAAATCGGCCTATAAAGTTTTTTACCAAACAAAATACAGTAGAAAACGATAGTATTATACCACTACCTGCTACTGATGTGGTGAACAAAAACGCAAAAATTGCTTTTTGGAGTGCTATTGGTATTTTAGGTTCTGGGGCAGCAGCATTAGCATTTAGTGGTTTTTTTGCGTTGCTAATTCCTGTTTTTACTTTGTTGGCTTTTATTTTTTCTATTATAGCCCTAAGACAAATTAAGCGTACGGGCGAGTATGGCCAACCCAAAGCCGATTTTGCACTAATCCTTTCTGTTCCTATATTACTTATAGCATTATCTGTACTTATATTTCTTGTAGCACAGGGCGGCTTAACTTTTACTATAGGGATTACTTTTTAAACCAGCTTAAAATGGTTTTAATATTAACTACACAATAAAGCACTAAAAGAAGCAACATTTCGGTGTTAATACCCAATGAAAAGGGAGGTTCTGTTTCGGCATAACTGCCTGATTCAAATGAAGTATTGCCGACAGTAACGTGAGCACTTAGGTGGCTTTGGTTTGTATAAGGTAAAAATTGCAGTAAGTTTATTGCTGCTAAAACTAGTATACCACCTACAATTAAATTTCCTATCGGCTTTTTTGTAACAAATAATATTGTGGCTAATAAAATAAAACCAATGCCGAAATAATGACCAATAGTAATAGGTGAATTGTTTACTATAAATGCGTATATGCTATAAAAAATACATCCCCATAGTATAGCTATGGGGATTATTTGCAGCCAATTAGCAATTTTACTATTTAAGTTTTTCATATTCAGCCCAAACAAAATCAAACAGTTGTTTTATGTACTCAGGGCTAAAATCAAATTTCACGCCTGCTGCTGCATAAATTTCGGGTATGGTGGCGGTATTGCCCAAGCTAAGGGCGGCTTTGTATAGGCGCAATCCCTCCGCATTGTTTTCTACGTAGTTTTTCCATACGCCAATAGCACCCAATTGGGCAAAACCGTATTCTATATAATAAAAAGGTACTTCGTATATGTGCAGTTGACGTTGCCAAGCGTATTTATAGGCTTCTTCGTAGCCAGTCCAGTCGGTAGTGCCCGTGCCAAATTCATCAGCAATTTCAGTCCAAGCCGTAGTGCGCTCTTCGTTGCTGCGGGTGGGGTTGGTATACAACCAATGCTGAAATTTATCTACCGTAGCTATCCAAGGCAGGGTTTTTATCACGCCTTCCAGTTGTTCGGCTTTGGCGCGACGTAATTCGTTAGGGTCTTTTATAAACTCGTCCCAAACATCCATGCTTATCAGTTCCATGCTCATACTAGCAAGCTCGGCAACTTCACTGGGGCAGCTTTTAAAGGCATTTAGTTCTAAATCTTTGGTTAGCACACTGTGTATGGCGTGTCCGCCTTCGTGTACCATAGTTTCCAAATCGCGCAGCGTACCTGCCGAATTCATAAAAATAAAGGGGTAGTTACTTACCGCTAGTGGGTAGTTATAACCTCCGGGGGCTTTGCCTTTGCGACTGTCCAAATCCAAATGACCTTTGGCGCGCATGGTGCTTATTACTTCACCAAAAAATGGGTCAAGGCGATTAAAAGCAGCTATGGTTTTTTCAGCGAGCTCTTCGCCGTTGTTAAATGGGTGTACAGGTTCTAGTCCATCAGGGTTTACATCACCATCCCAAGGTTTTAGGCTTTCATACCCTAGTTTGCTTTTGCGTTCTTCGGCCAATTTTTTTGCCAAAGGCACTACTTGTCCTGCCACAGCATCGTGGAATTTAAAGCAATCGTTCACCGTATAGTCGAAACGGCAAAGTGCGGTATGCATATAATCTCTAAAATTATCAAAATCGGCATTTTGAGCTACTTTGTGGCGTAGTTCTATCAGTTTGTTTAGCAAACTATCCAACGTGTCTTTGTCTTGCAGGCGGCGGTTGCTAATCTTCTCAAAAGCCTCTTTGCGTATATCTCTATCCAATTTTTTCATATACACGGCAGCTTGTTGTAGGGTAAGTTCCTTACCTTCCATTTCTACCGTCATAGCTCCGCTAATAGTACCGTATTTTTGGCTTTCGGTTTGTATTTCTACCTCTAGCGGTATGTTTTCTGCTCTATACAGCTCTAGCGAGGTAAGCGTGTTGCGTAGGTATATTTTGTGTGCACTGTCGCTAAACTGTTTTGTATAGGGCGAGCTTTCCAGCTTTTTATTCAAATCGTTTTCTATGGGAGAAATTTGCGGTTGTATTTCACTCACAAAATCAATATAGGCTTGTTCTTTCTCCTTGTCGGTAGTGTCGCGGGTCATGTTTATGTACTTCCATGCAAGGTCTTCGCTCACCACACTTTCAAGGTCGCTATGGTCTTTAAGCCATTGCGTCAAATCGGCTTTGCTATTGATATCGCGTTGTAATAGTTGGGTAAAATAAGGCTCAAGGTGCGCCCAATCGGTAATAGTATAGTCTTTAGATATAAATGAGGTAATGCCGTTCATGTTCTATGTTTTTTTGAATAAACAGCGAATTTGAGAAATTTATTGCAAAATAAGCCGCTGTGTTGATAACCCTTTTTGGGTTTCAACAGTTGCAAAATAGTAGCCTTTGGGCAAGTGGCTAAGATTTAGCGTAATAGAGTTTTGGTTTATAGCTTTTTGAGCAAAGACTTCTTTGCCTAAAACATCTTTAATGGTTATGTTTTGTATTTCTTCTCCGTTTGTGGTTTGTATTGTGGTATTGCCTTGCGCAGGGTTGGGGTAAATAGATAGGTTGTTCTTGGTATTTTTGGCAATTAATGAAGTATAATCATTGCTAAACCAAATATCATCAATCATCCAACCATCGGTGGGGTTTTGCGAGTTGTTGGCTTCAAATACAAATCTAAAAATTAGTGTGTCAAAAGGTTGTTTTTTAACAGCAGAACTTCCAAAACGTATAAATACCTCTTGCCATCCTTTTGATTTTCCACTAAAAGCAGGTTTCCCATTATTCAAGGTATCTGTATATTTATACAGCCCTCCGGCTTTTTTATATTGGCAAACATCGCAAAAGGTAATTTGGTTGTTTTTATCAATAATATTTTCCCATGTAATACCATTGTCTATTGATGCTAAAATATATCCTCCTGCTTTTCCCTTTTCTATTTCAAATTTGTGGTAGAAAGAAAAATCAGCCATTAATCTACCTCCAAGTGATACCATATTGTACAATTTAACGTCAAAGTATGAATAGGCATTTGTGGGATAGGGTTGCACTGTGTCGGTTACAATGGCATTTTTACCTCCGTATGCTGAGTCGAAAAAAGTTTTTTGAGGATGCCCCACTTGCCAAATATTGTTGGGGTGGCGACCCATTATAATTTCAAATTTTAATGGTTTGTCTTCACTTACCAATACAGGGTTTTCAAAATCAATTTTACCAATGAAAAGTTGAGTTTTGGCAAGCATTGATATTGTTATGCAAACAAAAAATAGTAAGGCTTTTTTCATTATATAAATTTAATAAAAGATTTTTTAAGGGACATTAAATTTCGATTAAAGCTAAAAGCAAAAAATCCGAACGGGTAGCCCATTCGGATTCTTTGATATATCGGGTGCTGTTAAATATCAACCACCACCACCAGTTTTGCGGGGCATAGCATTTTGTTTTGCGCCTACGTTTTTGGTATTCACTTTAGCCGAAGGCTTTTTAGCTACTTTAGGTTTTACTTCTTTGGCAGGTTTCAAATCAGCTTTTTGGTTCTCGTCAGCGTTTTCATCGCTGTTGCTGTCATCACTATTTTTTAGTGCTTCAAAATCCAGATGATCTTTAAGCAATAAGTACCAAGCGGCAAGTTTTTTAATGTCGCTTACATATACCCTTTCTTTATCATAATCGGGTAATGCAGCTTCCATAAACGTTTTAAGCTGGTCGTTGTTGGCTTTTTTATCAGGAACAGTAAGTCCGCCTTTTTCTTTTTCGTTAATGTTTACCAAAACATCTTTCAGTTTCACCTCATCGGTGGTGGTAAACATGGCTATATCTTCTAATATAGATACCTTTTGCGTTAACGATGTAGGAAAACGGCGTTGCAACGCATCTATTGTTTCCAATATAAGGCCTGAGGGGCGTTGTCCCACTATTTTGTGCAAACCGGGCACGCCGGCTACTGATACAATATCTTTAAGTTCCATCTCTCTTCTGGTTGTTAAACCCGCGCAAAAATATAAAAACAAGTGGCTTGCGGGTAATTATTTTACGTAGACCACTTATAATGTGTAAAAGTTGGCTATATAGCCCTCTTTGTGGATAATTAATATAAGCGGCAACTTAGGCACAATTTATGTTTTGTGCCATACACCTATATTTGAAATCACTATGATACAATTACTTTCCAAAAATACGCATAGTATTTATAAAGCCACCGATGATTTAGCTTTTAGAATATCTGAAACTGAATTATCTATGGAAAAGGGTAGCAATAAGCCTGCCTTTTTTAAATATTATACGGTGTTTTGGGTGAAAGAAGGGGAGGGGGAGATAAAAATTGATTTTGGAAGGCATGCACTACAACCCAATACATTAATGTTTCTTTTGCCTTTCCAACCGTTTGTGGTAGAGGAAGGAAAGACGTTTAAAGGTTTGTTGATTGAGTTTTCGAGTGAGTTTTTTTGTATCGAAAAACACCGCCACGAGGTATCGTGTAATGGGGTATTGTTTAATAGTGTTTATGGCCCTCCATTTTTGGAGGCAGGCTCTAAGTTAGCTACTGATTTGGATATGGTGGCTGATAATATTTTTGATGAGTTTAGTAAAGGCGAGGGATTGAGTCAAGAAGAGATGCTTTTTTCTTACTTAAAGATTTTTTTGATAAAGGCCAGTCGCGAAAAAGTAGAAGTGATGGATAAGGTTAGCGAGCAACCTGTTCAGCCCGAAAATGCTTTGCTACTTAATTTTCAGGATTTGGTGGAGGGGAACTTTCAAAAACAACACAGCGTAGCTTTTTATGCTGATAAGCTGTTTATACAGCCCAATACATTATCAAAACTTACCAAACGGTTTTATGGCAAAAGCCCCGGGCAAATAATAAAAGAGCGAGTAATGGTTGAGGCCAAGCGCACCTTATATTTAACTCAGAACAGTGTAAAAGAGATAGCTTACGGCTTGGGTTTTGATGATCCTGCATATTTTAACCGTTTCTTTAAAAAATGGGCTCAAATAACGCCCGAAGAATATCGCCAACACATTCGTTAATACACGTATTAGTTTTTAGTGCAAGGGCTATCCACAATAGTCCTACACAGGTGGGGTGCGTCCTACTTAGTTTTGTATTGCATTTTACATAAAACAACAACTAAGAAAAACTAATATGAAAAAAATTCAACTTGTAGTCTTAATGATGCTATTTGCCGTTGCGTCATTTGCACAATCACAACCCAAAGTTATTGCAGTAGTTAATACTGCCAGTTGGTGTCCCGCTTGTCAAGCCAATGGCCAGCGTGTAGAAAAAGATATCGTGGCATCGTATGCAGGTAGCTATGATGTGGCTTTTGTAGTAAATAATTTAACGGATGATGCTACCAAGGCAACATCAAAAATTACTTTAGAAGAAAAAGGTGTTTATGATGCTGTTAGCTCAATAAAATCAACAGGACTTATTGTTTTGGTTGATGCAAATACCAAAAAAGTGATTAGCCAAGTGGCAGTAGCCAAAACTACTGATGAAATTAAAATGGCTATTAATGCTTCAACAAAAAACGGAACACCTAAAGTAATTGCTGTAATAAACACGGCTACTTGGTGCCCCAGTTGTAAAGCTAATGGTAAAAGGGTTGAAACTGATATTGTGGCTTCTTATATGGGCAATACAAACATATCTTTTTTTGTGAACGATCTTAGTACTGATGAGACTAAAAAAACCTGCAAAGAAAATCTTGAGAAAGAGGGGGTATACGATGCTGTAAAAGGTATTAAAGTAACAGGATTAATTATTTTGCTTAATGCTGAAACCCACGAGGTCATACAGCAAATAGGTGTAAAAGAAACTAACGAAACGTTAAAACAAGCTATTGATACGGCTATAAATGGCTAGATAGTGCTTTTTCATAGGCTTTAATGCAAGGGTGAAAGGCTGCGACGGGATGTTGCAACCTTTCTTTTTTTATGCTTACTAAAGTTGTTTGTTTTTTATTTTAAAACATGATATATATCACTGTTTTTCAAGGTAGTAGTTGCTAATTTTGATTGATGAATTTTAAAAGCAAAACAGTGAAGTTTGTGTTGGTATGCCTTAGCTGCATAGCCATAGCTACTGTAATAGCTTTATTAATAGAATATATTAACTAAATACATAACACTATGAAAAAAAATGTTGGAAATACCGATAGAATTATCCGTTTGATAGTTGCGGTTGTTGTTGCGCTTTTATTTTTTAATAACATAATTACAGGTACTTTAGGTATAGTACTAATGGTGTTAGCGGTAATATTTGTACTTACCAGTTTGGTAAGTTTTTGCCCTCTATATACCATTTTTGGTATGAGCACCTGTCCGGTTGAATCAAAAAAATAAATATTCTTTTTGTGGTTAAATAAAAAACCCGCTTCCATCCCGGAGCGGGTTTTTATCATGAGAGGTTCATAGCTATTTGCCCAGTAAAGCTATCAGTAACAAGGGGCAAATATTTGGTGCTATACCTAATGTAATTTATACACACATCGAGTACAAAGTAAATGTAATGGCTTGTTATATAATAGGTAGCAACCACCCAATTTTCTGGGTGATATAACGGTACGTTATTTTACTATTTTCAGGTTAAAAGCCCCGTTTTTTGTCGCCCCGTAAATACGTAGCCAAAGCGGTAGCAACATTTCTGTACCCCTAGCGGTGGTTATTGTCTCCCAAATCAAGCATTTCTTCATTCATCCATCCAAACGATTGTAGTATACCCTTAACCGTTTTCTTTTGCTTCACTATCGGTTACCGCTAATAAATACTTGATAGACTCTCAGAAAGCATACGCGGGTTTACCATAATACCTCTCTGTGCATTTGCTGATATATTTTGTGTTTTGAATAAAAGTAGTCTGATGAAGGCAAAGTACTTACTACTTCCAGATAGTAAAAGTCCAATAGGTTACAAAAAACAAGTTTTTGAGAAGATAATTTATAAAGAGCGAATGGAATAAATATTTTTATTTGAACATAACCAAATCTATACCTTTGTAGTATGTTTAAACAAAAAAGGATACTTGTATACTATGCAATAACTATTCTTTGTTGTTTTGCTTTTAGTCTTTTTTTTACTGGGCAACGACTAGCTACTCAGTCATTAGCAGTAGATAATCAAGAAACTGAGTCAAATCATTTTCTATCTAAAGTAAGTGTTTTTAATTTATCAGCAGCTACCCAAATTGATGCTGGTGGCTCAACACAACTGCCACTTTCGACCTTTAAAAACCAACTTAAAAGTTTTATTGAAGGATGGAAAAATCTTGAGTTTGACCTGATAAATAAAATTGCGTGTTATCTATCACACACAAATACAGCACTTCCATATTTACCTTCGGTAGATATAATTTACCCTTTCCATAGTCATTGGTAATAGCGTATAAACCTTCTAATTTTCTTTTTTTACAGACACAATTATGCAAAGAGCGTATGTGCTTGCTTCCGTCTGTTCGTTTTTTTGGTTTAAAAAAAATTTTAGTAACAATGATAACAACAAGTATAATAATACTGTTGGCCATAGTTGGGCCAATTGTATATTTTAATGGCATGAAGGTTAGAGGTGAAAGAAAAATGTTGAAAATGTTGCAACATTTAGCTGGTGCAAACAATAGTAATATAGATGAGTATGATGTGTGGGGTGCTGTTGCTATTGGGGTTGATAAGACATCAAAAAAACTTTTTTATATCACAAGTGATGTAAAAAAGGATATCGTGATTGATTTATCTTTTGTAAAACGTTCTAGGGAAATTGAGACTAGAAGTAAAAGTAAAATATGGGTGGAACAACTTGAGTTGGTTTTTGAGTTGGGTAACTCGCAAGCAGATGTGAGCTTGCTGTTTTATAGTGCACAAAATAATAATTTCTCAATAAGCAATGAAAATGAGCTTTTGCACAAATGGCAGGAGCTTGCAAATAGTTTGATAGGATAATTGCTATTGTGAAGTAAAGCAAAATCCTCGCCCCCAAAGGGGGCGAGGATTTTTTATAAGTCGCTATCTTACTATTTGCAGTTTGGCAAATTTTAGTACCAATTGTTTCTCGCCCGCATCTTTAAATGCTATTGTGGCTTTGCGGTTATCGCCCGCACCTTCAACTTTTAATACTTGGCCTGCACCAAAACGTTGGTGTACTACTTGCATACCTTCAGTTAATCCACTAGTATCTTGTGGAGTAAAATTAGGGTCGGGTTTGTAACCAACAGGAGTAACCGATTTTGGTTTTATGCTTGAAGTGAAACTTGGTGAAACGGTAGTTTTCTTTTGTGGTGCTTGCGGACTTTTTCCGTATGAGTTTGAATAGTTGAACCCACCTTGTTTTGGTGCTGGAGCAGCATTTTTTACCATACGTGGGTCGAGTGCAAGGTATTTTGAATCTATCTCTGTAATAAACCTGCTAGGCTCTGAAAAGGTGATACTTCCAAAACGGAAACGTGATGTGGCAAATGTTAGGTTTAGTTTAGCTTCTGCACGGGTTATGGCTACATAAAACAACCTGCGTTCTTCTTCCAACTCTTGCCTACTGTTTAGCGATAGCTGTGAAGGAAATAGGTTTTCTTCTAACCCAACAATATACACAACGGGAAACTCTAAGCCTTTGGCCGCGTGTATAGTCATCATCTTCACCTTATCGTTATCACTTTCATCGTCCTTATCAGCATCAGTTAGTAATGCAATATCTTGCATATACACATCAATGGTTTTTTCTACCTCGCTGGTATCATCTTCGGTAAATTCTTTAATACCGTTTAGTAGCTCCACAATATTCTCGTATCGGCTAACACCCTCTATCGATTTATCTTCGTACAAGGTTTTTAGCAAACCCGTTTGCTTGGCTATATAAGTAGCTACATCGTAGGCATTTTGTTTTTTTGCCAATGCGGTGAAGCTCAGTATCATGTTTTTAAAATCGTTCAGGTTGTTTATTGCACCTTTCAGATCGATAAAATTGTGTGCATTACTAACAATATCCCAAAGGCTGCATTGGTTCATATCGGCCAATACCACTAGTTTATCAATTGTAGTTTTGCCAATACCGCGAACAGGGTAGTTAATTACACGCTTTAGGGCTTCTTCATCCTGCGGATTTATGGTCATGCGCAAGTAGCCCAAAAGGTCTTTTATCTCTTTTCTGTGATAAAATGAAAGGCCGCCATATATTCTATAGGGTATGTTTTGCTTGCGCAAAGCTTCTTCCATTGCCCTTGATTGTGCATTGGTACGGTATAGTATGGCAAAATCGCTGTTGGGGCGGTGGTAGCGCATTTTTTCTTCAAATATGCCTTCGGCTACCAGCTTGCCTTCCTCATTATCCGTGCTGGCACGCAACACTTTTATTTTTTCACCTTCTTCGTTGTCCGTCCAAACTTCTTTTTTAAGTTGTTCTTTATTATTAGCAATCACAACCCCTGCGGCGTTTACAATATTTTGCGTGCTGCGGTAATTTTGTTCCAGCTTATACACCTTCAAATCAGGGTAGTCTTTCTCAAAATTTAGAATATTTTTTATAGTAGCTCCACGAAAAGCATATATACTTTGTGCATCATCACCCACTACACAAATATTCTCGTTCATGGCTGATAGCCTACGCACGATTGAGTACTGCACGTGGTTAGTATCTTGAAACTCATCTACCATTACATATTTAAACTTGTATTGGTATTTGTTTACCACATCGGGAAATTTGGCCAATAG
Source organism: Bacteroidia bacterium (assembly GCA_037968475.1). Taxonomy (GTDB): domain Bacteria; phylum Bacteroidota; class Bacteroidia; order UBA8524; family UBA8524; genus SB11. The sequence continues at coordinate 24,050 of JBBKVO010000053.1, read as the reverse complement.
CTCGTTGGTTTTTAACAGTATATCGTCAAAATCCATTGCTCCTGCCCTAAAACACCTTTGGGTATAGTTCATAAAAATTTCAGCAATTTTTGGTTTGCCTGTGTTAAGGTCGTAACCAACCAATTCGGGTGTGTTAAGATATTGCTGTGCATTGATGAGGTTATTTTTTGCCGATGATATGCGGTTTAGCACCATACCCGGTTTATATACCTTATCATCCAAGCCCATTTCTTTTAGTATACTTTTTATAAGGCTTTTGCTATCGTCAGTATCGTATATAGTGAAGTTAGAAGGGTAGCCTAGTTTTTCACCTTCGATGCGTAATATTTTTGCAAATACAGAGTGGAAAGTGCCCATCCATAAATTGCGAGCCTCATCGCCCACCAATTTGGCAATACGCTCTTTCATTTCGCGAGCGGCTTTGTTGGTAAAGGTGAGGGAAAGTATATTAAAAGGGTCTACCCCTTTTTTCATTAAATTAACTATACGGTAGGTGAGTACACGGGTTTTTCCTGAACCTGCGCCTGCAATTATCATTACAGGGCCTTCAGTATTTTCTACTGCTAGCCTTTGTTCAGGGTTTAGGTCTTTTAAAAAATCTGAGTCAGTATGTTGCATCATGTAATAAGGTATCAAAATTAAGCCCTTGCACTGCAATGACGGTAAATAAATATCAACAGGCCGTAAATAAAAAAGCCGCCCTTTATAAAAGGGCGGCTTTGTATAAAATTTAGTTAAGATTATTCTTTAATCAGTTTACCTACATAGGTAGTGCCATCGGCTGCAGATACAGTGATGTAATACATACCTTGGTTTAAGCCACTTAGGTTTAGTTTGTATGTAGTAGCATTATTAATGTTTACCACAGATACTTGTTTACCAACAATATCAAATACTTTGATGGTTCCGTTAGTAATGGTTGATGGTATTTCAACATCAACTGAAGTAGTAGCAGGGTTTGGATATAGGTTAATACTTCCAGCATTTACATCAGCTATACCAGTGGTTGGGAACCAGAAGTAGGGGTCAGATAGGGGAGATATACAACCATCTTTGGTAACCCTTACGCGGTAGTCGCCCACTTTAGTTACTTTAACTGTTTGACCAGATAAAGAAGCTTCGTAAATATTATCAATATACCAACGATAGAAATTTCCGCTAACACTTGATTGAATAAAGTTAGCACCAAAGCTATTAACAGTTGGTTTTGGTGGTACAGGTTTAACAAGCAGTGTTGCAGGGTCTGATACAACTTTTGTGTATGGCCCTGTTGAAACTTGGCAGTCGTATGTGCCATTATCACCTGCTGAAATACCACTTATTACAAGTGTTCTTGTATCAGCACCGCTAATATTACCCACATTGTTTAATGGAGTTCCATTTTTGCGCCATATATATATGATATCGGCACCATCAACTTTTATAGAGAAGAATACGGTTGAGCCTTCACAATCAGATGTAGTATCAGGTTGTTGAGTAATTACCGGCATTGGGTCAATCTCTAACAATCCTAATAGCGATTTTTGAGTTGTTCCGCAATCACCTTTTACCTCTACTCTATAAAATCCTACATCACTCATTATAAGGTTTTTAATAGTTATTGAGTCGGTTTTAGTTCCGTCATATTTAACTCCATCGTTTAGTGGGGTATTGCCTTTAAACCATTGGAATTTATTGTTTTTACCTTGTGTTTTTACTTTAAATCCAATATCAACAAACTCAACAGTATCAACGTTTACTGGTTGTTCTAATATTTGGGTGCTTAGGTAAAAATTAAGTTTTGCTGTATCTGTAACAGTGCGAGAACCACAGGCTTCAAATACGATACATCTATATAATCCTGAATCTGTAAGTCTTGTGGGATTAATTGTTAGTGTAGGTGTAGCTGCACCGATAATAAATGGGCTATTGCGCACAGTGTCTTTACCTTTCATCCAACGGTAGTTAAGTTTTGAACCCGTTGCATTTATAGTAAATGATTTGCTAGAGCCTTCGCAAACAGTATCTTTCACTGGTTGAAGAGTGATAGTTGGAGGAGGGATATTTTGAACTACTAAAGGTACTGCACTTGAAGTTACTTTAGGAGAACAAGCACCAGAAATCTCAACAGTGTAGTTACCTGCATCGCTTAATGAAGCGCTGGCTATTATTAATGAATCATTATCTACACCTGAAATATTTGCTCCGTTTGAAAGGTTCACACCATTCTTTTTCCATTGGAAAGTTAGGTCTGTTCCAGAAGCATCTACACGTATAAGTGTACTGGCTTGTATACAAGTTGAATCAGCAAATGGCCCTGTATTTATACTTGGTACTTGGCGCACTACAAAAGAAGAAGAGGTTGGATTACCTGTCATATTTGGATTAGATGCCAATACTCTAAACTTATAACCTATTCCTTCGAGAGTAGACGTCGGTATCGTAAAATTTAACGTACCACTTGTGTTTGTTGATGGAATAACACTACAAGTAGCAGGGAAGAAGAAACTACCTGTTGAATCAGATATTTCTACAGTAAAGTTATTACCTGGTTTTAGTGTAATACCATTTGAAACTACATAATTAATTGCTACAGTTTCACCACCGCAAAATGGCCCTGTGGGTATAGAGGTAATAGTTACGCGATTAGTGTCAACAGGCCATTTGAAAATGTTATCATAGCTTTTCTTTACACCAGCGCCAATACCAAAATACCCCATTTTACCTATTATGCCACCTATACCTAATGAACGGGCAGAATCAGGAAGATTGGGTAAACGATCCCATGTTTTAGAGATATCGTTATATTCATAAAAATCTTTTCGTGGTAGACCATCAGAGCCACCGGCTATGTAGCCTAAGAAACCTAAACCAAATGCAGAGGCACCATAACGTTTTGAAGCTGGAAAATCATTAGTTCTTACCCAACTATTAGCAGTAGGGTTGAAAACATAAAAGTCATCGTATAATACATCAGGAATTGAATCACCCCTGCCAAGTCCGATAGCTACTGTAGTATAAAGAGGCATTGCACTTGAATATGCTCTGGGTTGACCAGGAAAATCAGCTTTTTTAGTCCAAGAATTCGCTGTAGGGTCATACTCGTACATATCATTCAAGTATTTAATATCATCAGTAAAAACAGAATCTATTTCCGTTTTTATTACTTGTCTAAATATGGTGTCAATTTTATATTTTGGTGGGGGGCCCGGGGCAGTTTGCGTGTGCACAATACTATCAATATATGGGCCAATAACAGTAGAAACAGCGGGTGTTGTTGTTCCTTTTATATCTATATTATCATATCCCAAACCAATATATCCTTTGCCATTCATTGCAAAACCAACAGGATATGCTCTTCCCATTATGGTGCCTGGTATATCAGCTTTTTTCGTCCATTTATTTGCAGAAGGGTCATACTCCCAAAAATCATTCAATACTGAATCACCTTTTGCATTGGTGTAAGTAAGTGCGGTATCAATACGTTCCCAAGTTTTTGGGGCTGTGCTGATAACTTTAAAAGTATCTCGGTTTAAGTTGATGGTGTTATTTAGTGAGTCTGGCTTACCAAAGTTACGGCCGCCACCAATATATCCTTTATTGCCAATACTAAAACCAACAGCACCAATACGCAGTTTGCCCGGAAAAGGAGCGCGCCTAGTCCAAGCTTTTGATACGGTATCGTATGCCCAAGTGGTGGCCACCAATCGGCCTCTAAAAAATTGGCTGGTGGTATCACCCACAACAACGTAAATTTTTGTTCCAATAGAGAATGAAGCAGGCGAATGCAATCCTGTATCCATTGAAGTTATAGCAGACCATTGGTTAGGAATGTTAGGATTAATTGGCGGTGGGGTTTTTAATTGCCCCATCGATTGGTTCACGAAGCCTGTTACAAAGGCAATCAGAAAGATTAGTATGTATTTTTTCATAGAGTTAGTGCGTACTTTGCCAAATCTCGTTTCAACAAAAATAGAAAAAAATAGGGTTTATCAAACGTTTCATTAATAAACACCTGTGTTTTTATACATAATGCCTTAACATATATAAGACGTTTATATTATAAATGGGTTGCATAAGGGGTTTAACTTTTCAAAAAAACTTTTATTGTAATGCCTATCAACTATTTTTGCCGATACAGGTTCATTAAACTAGATTTTTAACTTTTTACTTTATTTGATATGACACCAATTGACTACATAAAACAAAACGAACAACGTTTTTTAGACGAACTTTTTGATTTGCTACGCATACCTTCTATCAGTGCCGATTCTGCTTTTAAAGGCGATGTACAACGCGCTGCTGAGTTTGTACGTGATAGAATGAAAGAAGCGGGAGCTGATAATGTTCAGGTTTTCCCTACCGACGGACACCCGATTGTGTATGGAGAAAAGATAATTGACCCATCATTGCCAACTATACTTACGTATGGGCATTATGATGTGCAACCCTCTAGTCCTGATAATTTGTGGGATACTCCTCCATTTGAACCTACTGTTCGTGATGGTAAAATATATGCACGTGGCTCGGCCGATGATAAAGGCCAGTTTTATATGCACCTAAAGGCGTTTGAATACATGATGAAAACAAACAGCCTGCCTTGCAATGTTAAATTTATGATTGAAGGTGAAGAGGAAGTGGGTTCAGCTAACTTGGCTACTTTTATAAAAGATAAAAAAGAGATGTTAAAAGCCAATGTGGTTTTAATATCTGACACGTCGATGGTAGCTAATGATACTCCATCAATTGATGTGGGATTGAGAGGACTTAGCTATGTTGAGGTTGAGGTAACAGGCCCTAATCGCGATTTACACTCAGGTGTGTATGGTGGTGGTGTTGCAAACCCAATAAATGTTTTAAGCCAAATGATAGCTAGTATGCACGATGAAAACGGACATATTACTATTGATGGGTTTTATGATAATGTACTTGAAGTGAGTGCTGTTGACCGTGGGGATCTTGCAAAAATTCCTTTTGATTTAGACGAGTATAAAAAAGACTTGGGTGTTGATGAGGTGGATGGTGAAAAAGGTTTCTCAACCATTGAGCGTACAGGTATACGCCCAACACTTGATGTAAATGGTATTTGGGGTGGTTATATTGGTGAAGGTTCTAAAACTGTATTGCCCTCAAAAGCATTTGCAAAAATTTCTATGCGTTTGGTGCCCAACCAATCATCAGAAGAAATAACCGAGAAGTTTACTAAACACTTTAAAAAGATTGCTCCTTCAACGGTAAAAATTGAAGTTCGTCCACATCATGGTGGTGAGCCTGTGCTTACTCCAACAGATTCAATTCCGTTTTTGGCTGCCAGCAAAGCAATGGAAACTACTTTTGGTAAAAAGCCAATACCTACGCGTGGTGGTGGAAGTATACCTATTGTAGCTTTGTTTGAAGAAGTTTTAGGGTTAAAATCGGTACTTATGGGTTTTGGGTTAGATAGTGATGCTTTACACTCGCCTAATGAGCACTACGGTATTTTTAACTACCTAAAGGGTATCGAGACTATACCTTACTTTTTCAAAAACTTTACTGAAATGAGCAAATAACATTCTAGTATAAAGATTTTTAGATTAAGAGTAGTAAGATACTTACGACAATAAAAAAGAGGGGTAAACACATTGTTTACCCCTCTTTTATTTTTATACTAAAGTATTTTTACTTGCTACTATTTGCTATCAGTTTTGCAACATATTTGCCTACAATATCAAACTCAAGGTTTACACTATCGCCTACTTTTAGGGTTTTAAAGTTGGTGTGTTTATGTGTGTAGGGTATTATAGCGACTGAAAAACCATTATCGGTAGAGTTTACTACTGTTAGGCTTACCCCGTTTATTGTTATTGAACCTTTTTCTACAGTAATATTTCCCTTTGGTTCATACTCAAAAGTGTAATACCAACTGCCTCCATCTTCTTGTACTTTAGTGCAAATGCCTGTTTGATCGACATGACCCTGAACAATATGACCATCAAAACGGCCATTGGCAGGCATACAACGCTCTAGGTTCACAATACTTTCTACCTCAAGTTGGCCAATATTACTTTTCAGTAAGGTTTCGTGTATAGCAGTTACAGTGTGTGTGTTATCACTAAGTGCAACCACAGTGAGGCAAACGCCGTTGTGTGATATGCTTTGATCGATTTTTAATTCGTGTGAAATAGGTGATTGTATGGTGAAGTGAATATTGTTTTCTTCACGCTTTATAGCGGCAACAGTGCCAATAGTTTCTATAATACCTGTAAACATAAATTTAGTTTTTTAGGTCAATCATTCCTGAAATTGATTGTTGCTGACTACCGTTAGCAATATCTATATACTCACAGTGGAAATAATATATACCTGTTGCACACTCGTTGCCATTAGGGTATTTACCATTCCAGTTTATATCGTTGTTTTTATGGGTGTATACAGTTTCGCCCACTCTATCAAAAATATAAAACTCAATTACTTGTACATTGGTAAGTGTAGGTATGTATTTTGGTATGGTATTTTTATTGTAAACAGGTGGAAAATCGACAATGCTACAATATTGTAAACGAATTGGCGGGGTAAATAAGCTAAACTCCCACTTATCGGCTTTTCTAATAGCTGTGCGTATATAGTATACTCCCTCAGTTTCAGGATATAGCCTGCCTTCTGTTTTCTCAATATCTTTTATGGTATAGTTATGTACTAGTTCTATAGTATCAGTAATATGGTTTACATCAGCCGTAGTATCTTTTACCTCATCAATATCAACATTGCTGTATAGCTGAATGTATTGTGGGGGAGTGGTGAGCGAATCGGGAATGGGTAAAAGAATTTGCAGGCTGTAGATACCTTTAGTACAATCGCTTATTAGTGATAGTGTAGGGGTAGCAAGCGAGTCTTTTTTTTGCGCAATAGGCTTGTTTCTATTGCCTTGTGCCTGCACAAACACACTACAACATATCAGTAGTATTATAATGTATAGTTGTTTTACGTTTTGTGTGCCAGGCATAATTTTACCGGCGCAAAGGTAACAAAATAGGGCGAGGTATGGGTGCCTTCGTCCAGCTTTATCGGAATAAATGAAAATTGCCTTTTACCAGTTTTAATATTTTAACATCTTCACGCAAAATGGTCATTTTTAAAAGGAAGCCATAAACACCTTCGGGGGCAGGACTTCCATTGTGGTTACCATCCCAGCCTAGTGTAGCCAAATCGGTAGTTTCAAATATTTTAGTTCCCCAGCGGCTAAATACAATAAAATCAATACCTTTTACAATATTGGTATCTAAGTAGGGAACAAAATAATCGTTTACCGTGTTACCTTCGGGAGTAAAGGCATTGGGCATAAATACATCACAGGCAAAATCTAAATATTCAGCCGTTACTGAATCGCTAAAAGTTCCGCAAGCATTGGTAACTTTTACCCAATGTGTGCCTTGGTCTAAAATACGGAAATACGATTCGGTGCTGCTATCGCTCCATATATAGCTGCCACCAAGTGTAAATACATTTAGGGTATAAAAATCTTCTTTACACAGTACAGTATCTAATCCTAAGTCAACAATAGGAATAGGAACTACAAGTGTAGAATCCGTTAAAGAATCTTTACAACCTGCGCTTAATTCAACTACATATTTTACCATATTCCAACCTATTTGTACAGGGGCAAATTGGTTAGCTACTATATTATCACCACTAAAAGTACCACCTGATTGTTTGGGTGTTAATGTTACGTTGGCTCCATTAACACAAAATTGTGCAGCAAGCCCTGTAAAACTTGGGTCGGGGCTTGGGGTAACATACATGTTTTTGGTAACAGTATCTTTGCAACTTAGGTTTGATGTAGCAATAAGTGTAACAGTAAATGTATCGGCCTGAGTGTATATATGGCTGGGGTTTTGTATTGATGCCCCGTTAAAATCTCCAAAATTCCACGAGTAATTTATTGTACCCGATAGTATGATGGTATTATCAGTAAATTGATACGTGTTATTGTTTATACACTGTATAGAATCGTTCACCACAAAATCAGCAACGGGTACAGGATGTACGAATGCATTACGAACAATTGAATCTGAACAGCCTTGGTTTGATGTGGCTTTTAGACGGATATTAAATGTATCGGGTACTGCATAACTGTGCGTTAAAGTTCCAGCTTGAGTTGAAGTAGTACCGTCGTCTAAATCCCAATTGTAATTTAATGTGCCGTATTTTATTGTACTGGCATTGGTTAGTATAAAGCTGTTTCCATCAAAACATTGTATGGGGTCGTTTACTGTAAAACTAACCGTGGGTTTAGGAAATATATATACTGTTTGTGAAGATGAATCAGTACAGTTTTTATCCGTGCGTACCACCATTTTCACAGTAAGTGTGTCTGTAGCTAAGTAGCTAATTGTTGCATCTCTTGAGGCGATGGTTCCACCATTACCCAGTGTCCAGTTATAAAATAAAGTTCCTGCACTAACAGTGGATGTATTGGTATATATAAACTGGTTTCCGTTTATACACTGTGTAGTATCATTAGTTGTAAAGCCAACATTAGTAGGGCTGGGCTGCACATATACTTTGTTACTTACAGTACTATCACAACCTTGGTCTGATGTTACGGTATAGGTAATATCAAAAGTATCGGCTGTACTGTATAGTTTTGAAGGGGTGGTATTACCTGTTATTGATGAACCATCACCAAAATCCCAGTTATAGGTTAGCGTTCCGTAGCTAATTGTAGAAGTGTCTCTAAAATTAAACTGATGCCCCACAAAACATTGTTCTTGCTTGTTTACTTTGTATTGTGTGGCAGGGTGAGGAAAAGTAATTGTTTGTTTGATTAATGAATCTTGACAACCTAAATCAGAAGTTACCCTTAGTTCAACATTAAAAGTATCTACAGTATTATAACTATAATTTGGGTTAGGCTGGCTGGTAGTATCGCCATTGCCAAAATCCCAAAAAGTAGTATATGTTCCGTTAGGTATATTACTGTTATCTAAAAATGTAAACGAGTTTCCACGTAGGCATTTGGCAGAGTCAACAATAACAAAATCGGCAACAGGGTTTTCATATAAATATACACTATCGCTGGCAGTGGCTACACAACCTTGATCTGAGAATACATTAAAGCCTATCTGATATAGAGTCGAGTAATTGTTATAGGTATATGTTGTATCGCCTGTTGATGATGAACCTCCATCACCAAACTGCCACAGGTAAGTTAATGTACCATAGTCGATAGTAGAATTGTCATCGAAAATAAAGGCATGATTATTAAAACACTGTACAGTATCGTTAATGCTATATTGTATTTGAGGTACAGGAAAAACAATAATTTCTTGCGAAGCAGTATCGTAACAGCCTTGATCTGAAAGTGCAATAAGCAATACTGTTAGAGAATCGTGTGTGTTGTAATCGTTTTTTGTTGGTGAGGTTACGTTAGAGGTATCGTTATTTCCAAAACGCCACGAGTAAGAAGCTATTGAACCTGTTGGTATTGTAGAGTTATTAGTGAAAATGAAATTTTGAGCATTAAGGCACTGAGCTGTATCGTTTACTATAAATGTAGGTTGTGGCTGAGGATATACAAATATGTTTTTGCTGATAGAATCTTTACAACCATAGTTTGATGTAGCTACCAATTTTACAGTATAGTTAGCGTATGCTGCGTAGTTATATACTTTACTGGTATCAGTTGATGTATTTCCATCTCCAAAATACCACATATAAAACATTGTATCGGTACCGCCAATGGTTGATGTATTAGAAAAACTAAATATATTATTGGTGAGGCACTGCGTAGAATCATTTATAGTAAAAGCAGGAGTAGGTTTACGAAATACCATTACTTGCTTGCTAAGAGTATCGTTACAACCTAAATCACTTGTAGCAATAAGACGTACAGTTTTAGCTCCTGATGCAGTATAAGTTTTTGTAGGTGATGTGGCAGATGATGCTGTGGCATCGCCAAAATTCCATGCGTAGGTTGATATACTACCTGAACGAATAGTGGATGTATTGGTAAATGTATAGCTATTTCCATTAAGGCACTGGTCGCTATCATTAGCGCTAAACAATACTGATGGAGTAGGGTTTACTGTTATGTCTTGAGAATCTAAAGCTATACAACCCTCACCGCTTATAGCCCTTAGTTTTACTCTAAAGGTAGAGTCTTTGGCATAGCTGTGTGTAGGGCTTGCCGTTGTAGTTGAATCTCCATCACCAAAAAACCATTTTACAGTATAATTTCCTGATGCTATTTTGGTAGAATCAACAAAATTAATCTTATGGTTTTTAAAGCATAAAAAGGTGTTGGTATTCTCTATTTTAGCAGTAGGGTTGGGAAATACAATTACTTGTTTAATAAGAAAGTTATCACAATTTAGGTTGGATGTAGCAAAAAGCGTAACATCAAAGGTATCGGCAGTAGTGTATGATTTTGTTGGTGATGTAGCATTTGAGTTATCAGCATCGCCAAAAAACCAGTTATATGTAGTGATACTGCCCGATGATATACTTGAGCTATTGGTAAATACGAAACTGTTATTGCGATAGCATTGGTCGCTATCGTTTATGTTAAAAGATACCGTAGGTCTTGCTACAATGCCTAAACTTATCCCAATTTTAAAAGGACGAGGCCTGTTGGCAGCATTGCTATATACTAAAAAAGTATCGGTAAAGAGGCCAAGTGTACTGCCTTCGTGATAAAAATCGATAGAAGCAAAATTGCCTGAAGTTATTACAAGTGGGTAGGTACCTCTACGACCAAAACCTGCTGGGGCAATAATAGAGTCGATAGTTAATGATGGGCCGCCTGAATTTGAAATTTGAATTTGCACAAAAGCAGTATCGCCAAAACAAGCCGAATCAGTTGGTGTTGTGGGGCTAACTTGTACACTTTGTGCAAAAGCAAAAATTGAAATGGTGATGAAAAGTAGTGAGAGTATATATTTTTTCAAATTCATTTTTGCTTGGCCAATGTTGTGGTGTTTCTTTTACCTAATTATCCTAAAATACGAAGTTACATTAATGTGTCTATTTAACAAGTAAGTAATATAAGATTTATAAAAGCAAAAAGCTCTGTAATACCTAGTATTACAGAGCTAAAGTATAAAAAAGTTGTTGGTCTGTTTTTAGTCTTTTTTGCTAAGGCTAGCACCCAAAAACTCACGATTAAGGCGAGCTATAGCACTAAGAGGTATTTCTTTTGGACACTCGGCACTACAAGCACCTGTGTTGGTACAAGCACCAAAGCCTTCTTTATCCATTTGTTCCACCATGTTAAGTACACGGTCTTGGCGTTCGGCTTGTCCTTGAGGTAATAGTGCGTATTGGCTTACTTTGGCACCCACAAATAACATTGCCGATGAGTTTTTGCAAGCGGCTACACAAGCACCGCAACCTATACAAGCTGCCATATTAAAGGCTTCGTCAGCATTGTCTTTAGGTATAGGTGTTGCATTAGCATCGGGCACTGAACCTGTGTTTACAGATACATAACCTCCTGCTTGTTGTATACGGTCGAAAGCCGATCTATCAACTACTAAATCTTTTATTACCGGGAATGCATTGGCACGCCAAGGCTCTATGGTTATAGTATCGCCATCGCTATAGCTGCGCATGTGCAGCTGGCAAGCGGTTACCCCTTTAAGAGGGCCGTGTGCGCGTCCGTTTATATACATACTGCAACTACCGCAAATACCTTCACGGCAATCGTGGTCAAAAGCAATAGGTTCTTTGTTTTCGTGCAACAATTCCTCGTTCACTACGTCTATCATTTCAAGAAAAGACATATCAGGCGAAACACTATTGGCTTTATAGGTTTCAAACTTGCCCTCAGCTTTCCTATTTTTTTGTCTCCAAACTTTAAGTGTAAGGTTCATATCTTGTACAGTTTGTAGTTTTTTTTGAATTTTAAATTTCTAATTTGAGATTTTGAATTATTGTTATTTGTAGCTCCTAGTGGTTAGCTTCACGTTATCAAATTTCAAATCTTCTTTGTGTAATTCTTCGGGTTGGTTTTCACCTCTAAATTCCCAAGCAGCAACATAAGCATAGTGTTCGTCATCGCGTTTTGCTTCACCATCTTCGGTTTGGTATTCTTCACGGAAGTGGCCACCACATGATTCGTTGCGATGCAAGGCATCATCAACCATCAATTCGCCCAACTCTAAAAAGTCGGCCACGCGACCTGCTTTTTCAAGTTGTTGGTTCAATTCTTCGTTAGTACCTGTAACATTTACATTTTTCCAAAAATCTTCGCGTATGGCACGTATTTCTTCTTTTGCTTCTTTCAAGCCTTTCTCGTTGCGAGCCATACCGCACTTATCCCACATTATTTTACCCAATTTTTTGTGGTAATAATCAACAGAGTTAGTGCCTTTAATGCTAAGTAGTTTGTTTACTCTTTCTTTAACTTCAGCTTCGGTTTTTTCAAACTCTGCTGAATCCGTAGAGATTGGTTTACGCTCAACGTCTGAAAGGTAATCGCCCAAAGTATAAGGTATCACAAAATATCCATCGGCCAAACCTTGCATTAACGCTGATGCTCCCAAACGATTTGCACCGTGGTCGCTAAAGTTTGCCTCGCCCAAAGCATAAAGCCCCGGTACAGTAGTCATTAAGTTATAATCAACCCACAAACCGCCCATTGTATAGTGCACGGCAGGGTAAATACGCATAGGCACTTCGTATGGGTTTTCGCCTGTAATTTGTTTGTACATATCAAACAAGTTACCGTATTTGGCTTCTACCTCATCTTTGCCTAAACGTTTAATAGCATCGGCAAAATCAAGGTATACAGCTAGTCCACTGGTACCTACACCACGTCCTTCGTCGCACATTTCTTTTGCGTTACGGCTGGCTACGTCGCGAGGTACAAGGTTACCAAACGATGGATATTTACGCTCTAAGTAATAATCTCTTTCGTTTTCAGGTATCTCGTTGGCTTTGCGTTTATCGCCTTGTGCTTTAGGTACCCATACACGACCGTCGTTACGTAATGATTCTGACATTAGCGTAAGTTTTGATTGATGGTCGCCCGATACAGGTATACAGGTAGGGTGTATTTGCGTGTAGCAAGGGTTGCCAAAGTATGCACCTTTTTTGTGTGCACGCCAAGCAGCAGTTACATTACTTCCTTTTGCATTGGTTGATAAGAAGAATACGTTACCGTAACCACCTGTACATAATAACACAGCATGACCAGCATGACGTTCTATCTCACCTGTTTCCATATTACGGGCAATAATGCCTCGTGCATGGCCATCGATAGTAACTACATCCAGCATCTCGTGGCGTTCGTACATAGTTATTTTACCTTCGGCTACCATGCGATTCATAGCACTGTATGCACCCAAAAGTAATTGTTGGCCTGTTTGTCCTTTGGCATAAAAAGTACGCGATACTTGCGCACCACCAAACGAGCGATTGTCAAGCAATCCGCCATATTCGCGGGCAAAGGGAACACCTTGTGCCACACATTGGTCGATAATATCAACACTCACTTCGGCCAAACGGTGTACGTTGGCTTCGCGGGCGCGGTAATCACCACCTTTTACTGTATCATAAAACAAGCGGTATACGCTATCGCCATCATTTTTATAGTTTTTGGCTGCGTTTATACCTCCTTGTGCCGCTATTGAGTGGGCGCGGCGGCCACTATCTTGAAAACAGAATGCTTTTACATTATACCCCAACTCTGCCAGTGATGCTGCTGCCGATGCGCCAGCCAAGCCTGTGCCTACAACTATTATATCGTACTTACGTTTGTTGGCGGGGTTTACCAGTTTTAATTTAAACTTGTAATCAGTCCATTTATCAGCTATTGTGCCGTCGGGTATTTTTGAGTTTAATTTTTCAGACATGGTTATACAGTATATATGTAATGGGTATAAAGTATCGGATACGTGGTATAAAGTACTAAATATTAAGTGTTTTTTTGAAGTTGACCAACATTTTTGCTACATGAAGGCAATCTTCTAAAACAGTTTTAAATGTATTTTCTTTTATAAAGTTTAATCTTGAAGAAAGTATTAGTTGTGTTTCAAGTTCATAGCAAGAGCCTATTGCCATACCAATAAAGTTAGCAAAATCTTTGTTGGTATTTCTGCCTGCACCCTCAGCAATAAGTGATGGAATAGAAACGGATGCTCTGCGCATTTGCGAAGTAATACCAAATCTTTCCTCTTGTGGAAAGAACTCGGTAACTTTATATATGCTTGCTGCTAAATCCATACTGTTATTCCAAACTTTTAACTCTTTAAAGTTGTGCATTGCTTGGCTATGAAGTCTTTATACTTTAATCTTTTTTACTTTTTACTCAATTATGAAATGAAAATATAAACAGGGATAAGCGCAAATAGGATGGGTATAATGATACCAAATACCCAAACACCTATAAAGCGAATTAAGCCGTTGTATTTATTATGGTTGACACCCAATGTTTGGAAAGCACTTTTGAAACCGTGTATTAAGTGAAATGATATTGCAAACATTGAAAAAATGTATAGCAACACCAATAGAGGGTTTTTAAATGATTCGTTTACCTCGCGGTAAAGGTCTTTTACTATTACCAGTTTGGTAGTTGGCTCTGGAAAGGTTTCTTGTATTTTAGCTTCGATAGGAGCAATGCCTGTATCAACACTTGTAGTAAGACCACTATTTAGGTCAATCTCGTATTGCACATAAGGCAGATGTCCCCAGTGGTATTCAGCCCAAAAGTCGGTCATGTGTACGGTGATAAATACTAATATCATAGTACCTAATACACCCATCCAACGACTAGCCCAAAAACTGGTAGCATTGCCTGCTGCAACGGCATATTTGCTTTTGCGCGCTGCACTGTTTTTGCTGGCAAGGTACAAGCCCATAATGGCATGGTACACTATGGTTGCATACAAACCGTACGAGATAAACTTAATAAGGGGAAAGGTAGTCATAAACACCGCATAGGTGTTAAAGGCCAAACCGCCATCACTTTTAAGTAGTTGCAGGTTACCAGTTAAATGCACCGCTAAAAACGAACACAAGAATAAACCTGTGAGGCTCATGGTAATTTTTTTACCTATGGATGATGAAAGTGTTTTAATTACCCAATTCATATTTTATCAGTATGTGTAAGAAAGGTCAGTATGTTAAAGATGATGCGAATTTACGTATCTGCTGCCCATTATCAACTTTATAGTAACAATTTAGAATACTTCTAAATCAACCTTACTAACAATAGTTAGTATATTATTAGTTATATTAGGATTTCTAAAAAATTCCTACGTAGTTAAAAGGGCTTATTGTTTTTAGTTCTGCTTTTAAAACCTCGCTTACGTTTAGTGTATCAATAAACTCAGCCAAACTTTGTTGGGTTACTTTGCTATTAGTTCGGGTTAAGGCTTTTAGTGCCTCGTAAGGTTTTTCGTATCCCTCACGGCGCAGTATGGTTTGTATAGCCTCAGCAACAACTGCCCAGTTTTTATCCAAATCGGCTTCAATAGCATTTTTGTTTAGCAATAGTTTGTTTAAGCCTTTTATAATACTGGCGTAAGCAATAAGTGTGTGTCCTAACGGCAAACCCACATTGCGTAATACTGTGCTATCAGTAAGGTCGCGTTGTAAACGGCTAATGGGTAGTTTGGCTGCAAAATGCTCAAACAAAGCATTGGCTACACCCAAGTTTCCTTCAGCATTTTCAAAATCTATGGGGTTTACCTTATGCGGCATGGCACTGCTACCTACTTCACCTTCTTTTAGTTGTTGTTTGAAATAATCCATTGAGATATACGTCCAAACATCGCGGCAAAGGTCAATTAATATATTGTTTATGCGTTTTAGGGCATCGCAAAGGGCGGCAAAATTATCGTAATGCTCTATTTGCGTGGTGTATTGCATACGGGTTAGCCCTAAGCTGTTGTTTACAAATTGGTTTCCTAATGCAGCCCAATCCATAGTAGGGTAGGCTACATGGTGTGCGTTGAAGTTACCCGTAGCACCACCAAATTTGGCTGCATAGGGTATAGCGTCTAATTGTGCTAGTTGGTTGTTTATACGCTCTATAAAAACCTGTATTTCTTTACCCAATTTTGTTGGCGAAGCAGGCTGTCCATGTGTTTTAGCTAAAATGGGTATGTCTTTCCATTCTGTTGCTCTTTCGTTTAGCAAGCCTATTAAGTTTTGCAATTGAGGTAAAAGTTGGGCTTGTATACCTTCTTTAAGGCTAAGAGGAATGGCTGTATTATTAATATCTTGTGAGGTAAGACCAAAATGCACAAACTCGCTAATATCTTGTAAGCCCAAACCTTGTAATTTTTCTTTTACAAAATATTCTACTGCCTTTACATCGTGGTTGGTAGTTTTTTCAGTAGTTTTTATGGTCTCTGCATCTGCAAGACTAAAGTTGGCTACTATATCGCGTAATGCTTGTTTGGCTTGAGCATTTATTTTGTTTTCAAGCTGTGGCAAGGGTATTTCGGCCAAGTATATAAGGTATTCTACCTCTACCAAAACACGGTAGCGTATCAGTCCAAATTCAGAGAAGTATTGAGCAAGGGGTTGGGTAACTCTTCTATACCTCCCATCAACGGGGGCTATGGCGGTAAGGGCATTTAATTCCATGCCGCGAAATTACATTAAATAGATTTATGGGTTGTTTTTGGGTAGGAAATAAATTTCTACCCTTTGGAGTTGTAACGCAAAGAGGGATTTCAAATCCCGCTTTGCGTTACAACTTCATAAAATAGGGTTTCAAACCCTATTGATAATGTAGGGAAGATGGTTAATTTGCTTTTTAAAACTAATTTAGATGAGCCAGAACAAACTATCGCTTTGGGTGCATTTGGTGTGGGGAGTGAAGAAAAGAAAAAATTTGATTACTGATGAGGTAAGACCGATACTATACAATAAGATACTCGAAATATCAGACTTTAAAGGATATGGAGTAGTTGAAATAAATGGAATGCCCGACCATGTGCACCTGTTATTACAACTAAACCCAAAATATAGTATTAGTGAAATAGTGAAGAACCTAAAAGGTGCTACCTCTACTTGGTTAGCGCAACAAAACATCACTGATGAATATTTTGAGTGGCAAGATGGTTACGGAGCATTTTCGGTAAGTTCTTTCATGGTAGAAACAGTGAAGCGGTATATAAGGAATCAAGAAGAACATCATGCTGATAAAGATTTTGCTAATGAGATGATTTATTTAGATGGCTTGGGTAAAAGTTTGGATAGGAAATAAATTCCTACCCTGTAAAAAGTTAAGCCCTAAGCGGGAACCTATACCTAGTTACACGTATGGGTAATTTTTTAGTTAACTCACCCCAAATAATGAGTTTAGTACAGGCGTTCATAATTCCCCCTCTCTTTTTTTAGAGAGGGGCGCTTTATGTGATTTCGACTTTCCCATAAAACAGGGGTGAGTTAAAACCAACTACTATTTTTGGTTGTGTGTAAATGGGTATAGTCTCCCCTAAGCGGGATTTCAAATCCCGCTTAGGGCTTAACTTCATAAAATAGGGTTTCAAACCCTATTAGTAGATAAATTTCATAACACATATTTTACAGCTTAGACTGTTTAAGTTGAAGGGCAATAGTCTAATTTTGTAAATTATTTATGAATAAGAAAATTGTTATAGCTATTGCGGGGCTGCTATGCGCTGTTTCGCTACAAGCACAAAAACTACAAGTATCAATAGATACTGTAAAGTACGGCACATTATTCCAAAACCTGTCATCAACAGTAAACATTACTATTACTAATGATGCGCCTTATGATATGCAGGGTGTTCGCCTAAAAACCACTAACAAAGATTTTACGGTGAGTGATAGCCTAATAGATATACCTGCAAAAACAGCAAAAACAGTAAAAATTACCTTTAAGCCTCGCCAAAATGTTACCTACAACGATAAGTTTATGGTAATAAGCAATAGCCCTTATGGTACAGTTACAGCACACCTTATAGGTACAGGATTTTTTTCAGGCTCGTTTTATAATAGTACGCAAAACCTTTGGGATGCTGATTTACTTGCCGCGCTTAAAACCCGAACCACACTGGGACATAATGTATTAGGCTATAATATTGTACGTGATAATATGTATAGTGTTGTTGATAATGTTAATGGCGATGTAACCTGTGTTTACACTGGTCGTGTAGCTACATTTAATACTCGTGCAGGGGCAAATGCAAATAGCTTTACTGCCGAGCACACTTTCCCGCAAAGTAAGTTTGGTTCTTCAGACCCAATGCAGTCTGATGTACACCATTTATTTCCTGCCGATGGTTCAGCTAATACACGCCGTAGTAACGATCCTTTTGGTATTGTTACCTCACCCGTATGGATGGTGGGCGGTTCATTATCCGACAATCAGAAATTTGAACCTCGTAATGAACACAAAGGAAATGCAGCAAGGGCCATGTTGTATATGGTAACCCGCTACCAAGATTTTACAGGTTTTTTCGATCCTCAAGAAGAGTTATTGCGCGAGTGGGCTTTAAAGTTTCCACCCACTGCTGCTGATTCATTGCGAAATGAAAAAGCGTATCAGGCACAAGCTAATCGCAACCCTTATGTAGATCATCCTGAATTTATTGAACGTATTAACAACTTTGCAGGAGTAGCACCCGCAGCTATTAAAACCATTTCGCTAACGTATACTCAACCCGTTCACTTTGGTTATGTACCCTTAAACGATACTATAAATCACGGTGTGGTAATTACCAATACAGGCAATGCAGCTGTTGATTTGGTTTTGGCAAAACTTACCCCAAAACCTCAGCCCAATGTAAGTTCAACGGCTGAAGGCGCATTTACCATCCAACCCCGCGAATCACGCTTTATATCGTTTAGGTTTATAGGTAAAAATGCTGGTAATAATTTTACCGATTCTTTTAGCCTTCAAATTCAAGGCGGCCTACAAACTATACTAGCGTTTAATGCTAATGTATCAGGCTTAGGTATTAGCGATGTACAACGTGCTAATATTAGTGTTTATCCTAATCCCGCCACATCATCAATATACTTACAAGCCGATAAAACATTGCACTACCCCTGCCAAGTATTGTTTTATGATATAGCAGGTAAGCAAGTTCATTCTACCGTTTTAAATGAAAGTTTTACCGAATTAAATCTATCAGCCCTGCCAACTGGTTGTTACTTTGTACAAGTAAATGACGGGACATTGAGTTCTGTTACCAAACTTGTAAAGTATTAATATCATAAAAGGCATATAAATGAAACAGTTTTTTAAAATGATGCTTGCATCGATGACAGGGTTCATCATTGCAGGTATACTTCTTATTCTTATAGTAATAGGCATTATAGTAGCACAGGTATCTAGGCTTGAAACCGAAAAAGAGGTGAAGGTGAAAACCAATACCGTGCTTAAACTTGATTTGAATGAATATTTAGAAGAGCGCACCAATAAGAATCCGTTTGAAATGATAAATTTCAATACGTTTGAAAGTAGTAAAAAAGCAGGCTTAACTGATATTATTCGTAGTATACAAAACGCCAAAGACGACCCTAAAGTTAGTGGTATATACATGGAGTTTAGTCCATCGTTTAGTGCAGGATATGCTGCGCTTGAAGATTTGCGAAATACAATTATCGATTTTAAAAAATCGAAAAAGTTTGTATACGCTTATGGCGAGCTATATAGCGAAAAGGCTTATTACCTTGCATCAACTGCCGATAAAATATACATGAACCCTGCGGGCGAAATGATTTTTAACGGTATGGCAAGTACTATTACATTTTTTAAAGGTGCACTTGATAAAATGGGAATAGAGATGCAAGTATTTAAAGTAGGTAAATTTAAAGGAGCTGTAGAGCCATTTTTATTAGACAAACTAAGCCCTGAAAATCGCCAACAAATAGATGTATACCTTAGCTCGCTATTTAGTACCTATATAGATGGGATAGCGAAAAGCCGTAACATGGAAGCAGAGCAAGTGCGCCAAATAGCCGAGCAAATGCAAATACGTAGTGCCCAAAGTGCTGTTGATTTGAAAATGATAGACCAATTGGCTTATCAGGATGAGGTATTAAAGGTTATCCGTGAAGAATTAGGCATTGATAAAAAAGACGATATTAATTTTATTAGCCCATACAGCTACAGCAAAGTAAGCCCCACCAAAAAAGAAGACGAAGGAAAAAGCCAAGGTAAAATAGCTATACTATATGCCGTTGGTGATATTGTTGATGGTAATGGTGATGCAGAAACAGTAGGTTCTGCCTCGTTTAGAGAGGCAATTATTAAAGCCCGTGATGATGATAAAGTAAAAGCTGTTGTATTGCGCATCAACTCACCGGGAGGTAGCGCAATGGCATCAGATGTTATTTTGCGTGAGTTATCATTACTTAAAAAAGAAAAACCCCTTATAGTTTCTATGGGCGATGTAGCCGCATCAGGCGGGTATTATATTGCTATGGCTGCCGATACTATTGTAGCACAGCCCAATACTATTACAGGTTCGATAGGTGTATTTGGTATGTTCCCCACCATGCAAAAATTATTGAATGACAAGCTGGGTATAACCATTGATGGTGTGAAAAAAGGTGAGTTTGCCGACTTAGGTCGTGTAGACCGTCCGCTTACTGA
This sequence comes from Bacteroidia bacterium, assembly GCA_037968475.1. Taxonomy (GTDB): domain Bacteria; phylum Bacteroidota; class Bacteroidia; order UBA8524; family UBA8524; genus SB11. Next base: position 3,511 of record JBBKVO010000053.1, on the reverse strand, counting down.
AGGCGAACGTGCTATAATACAAAACTATGTTAACGAGGTATACGTTCAGTTTTTGAACGTTGTATCAAAAGGACGTGGTATGGATACTGCCGCTGTGCACGAAATAGCGCAAGGCCGTGTGTGGACAGGTAATGATGCTAAAGCGCGTGGATTGGTGGATGTGATAGGTGGTTTGCAAACCGCTATTGATTTGGCCGCTAAAAAAGGTGGATTAACCAATTATAAAATTAAAGAACTGCCCATACAAAAAAGTCCGTTTGAAGAAATACTTACAGGTATGAGTGCTGAAACAAAAGCTAAGTTTTTGCAAGAAGAACTTGGCGAAAACTATAAGTACTACCTACAAATGCGCCGTGCAATCCGTTATCAGGGTATACAAACTCGTATGCCTTTTGAAGTAACTATTGAGTAGAGCTAAAATATTTTATAAGTCAGCGTCAAGCAAGAATTTATATTCTACTTGGCGCTGATTGTTTATAGGGCGGTGCTATTATAGTGGGGTATACTCATAAAAGGCACAATTACTGTATGTAGTATATTATATTCTTAATGATAAACGTTGGGTTAATACCACAGTTGCTAATGTTTAGTAGCTTTGTAAAGTAGAACAAAAATATATGAAGAAGTTTTTTAAAATTTTGGCCATTGTTGTAGTAGTGCTATTGGCAGTAATAATAGCGTTGCCCTTTATGTTTAAAGGAAAAATTGTTGAGTTGGTAAAAGCCGAAGCCAATAAACAACTAACTGCCACAGTTGATTTTGATAATGATGTTAGCCTTAGTTTATTTAAAAACTTCCCCCAGTTTACCATAAAACTAAAAAACTTTAGCATTGCCGATAGTACTGTTGCTGATACCTTAATATCAGTAAAAAACTTTAGTGCTACGCTTGATATAATGTCTGTTATTTCAGGTGATAAAATTCAAATCACTTCAATAGTTTTAGATCAACCTCGTATATATGCCAAAATAGGGAAGGACGGCAAACCCAATTGGGATATAATGAAACCTTCTACCGATACTACTTCGGAAGAACCTGCCGATACTGCTTCAGCCTTTAAGCTTGGACTGAAAAAGTTGGTAATTGCTAATGGACGTATTGTATACGACGACCAAGAGGGTGGTATATACACGGCTCTTGAAGGGGTGAACCACCAACTAAGCGGCGATTTTACTCAAGACCTTTTTACTCTGAAAACTCATACCGAAGCACAAGCCGTTACGTTTGGCATGGATGGATTAAACTACCTAAGCAAAGTAAAAGCAACACTTGAGGCTGAAATAGATATGGATATGAAGCAGTTTAAATTTACTTTTAAAGAAAATGAACTTCAACTGAATGAGCTATTTGCAGGCTTTGATGGATTTATAGCTATGCCTGCCGACGATATAGAAATGGATTTGAAGTTTGCGGCTAAGAAAACAGAGTTCAAAAATATTTTATCACTTGTACCAGCTGTGTTTACCAAAGATTTTGGAGCGGTGAAGACTACTGGTAAAATGGGACTTGACGGTATGGTAAAAGGTATTTATAATGATAATAGCCTGCCTGCCTTCAATCTTAATCTATCAATAGATAACGGAACGTTTAAATACCCCGATATGCCTAGTGATATGAAAGGTATTTTTGTGAACCTGAACGTGAACAATCCTGATGGTGTGATTGACCACACGGTTATTGACCTTAAACAGTTTGATTTTGTATTGGCTAACGAGCCTTTTAATGCAAAACTATTGGCTAAAAACCCAACTACCGACCCTTATGTAGATATGAATGTAAAAGGTAGGGTTGATTTAGCACAAGTTGCTACATTAGTTCCCCTAGAAAAAGGTACTGTACTTAGCGGTTTAATAGCTGCCGATATGAGTGCCAAAGGGCGTGTATCAACTTTGGAAAAAGGAAATTACGAAGATTTTAATGCCGCAGGCAGTATCACCGCTACTAATGTGGTATATAATACCGATAGTTTACCCAAAACCACTATAAGCACTGCACAGCTAAACTTTAACCCAAAAACGGTTGAGTTACCTGCATTTGTTGCTACTTTGGGTAATAGTGATATAAGTATGAAAGGTAGTTTGAGCAACTTTTTTGCTTATTTCTTAGGCGATGGAGTACTAAAAGGAAGTTTGGATGTAAAATCTAACTTGTTTGATGCCAATCAATACTTGACGGGTGAAACCAACGGTACAGAAACTCCACAACCTACTGATACCTTGCCACTACAAGTTGTTGAAGTGCCTAAAAACATTGATTTCACTTTAAACTTAAATTTTAACCGCTTTTTGTATGATAATCTTGATTTGACTAATATGGGTGGTCAAGCCATAGTAGCCAACCAAGCTATTACGCTAAACAATGTGCACACCAATATATTTGGCGGTAGTGTAAAAATGGATGGTTTGTATAGTACCCAAAACCCTACTAAGCCTGAAACTAAACTAAAATTTGTTGTAACTGCTATTGATGCCGGCGAAGCCTTTAAGTATATGAATACTGTGCAAAAACTTGCACCCATAGCCCAATACCTTACCGGAAGAATATCGGCAAACTTTGATATGAATACCCTTTTGGGTGGCGATATGATGCCAATTTTTAATAGCCTTACCAGTAGCGGAAAACTTGAAATACCAAAAGCATCATTAACGGGTTATCCGCCTTTAAGCAAACTATCAAGTACTTTAAAAGTTGATAAACTACAATCGATAGATTTACAAAAAATACTTTTGCTGTTTAAAATTGAAGATGGCCGCATAAGTGTTGAGCCTTTTAATTTGGCCACCAATGGAGTTAATATGTTGGTAGCAGGTTCATCCGGCATCGATCAGTCATTAGATTATGACGTAAAACTAGGCATACCCCGCAGTTTATTTGGCAGTGGTGCTAATAATGCACTGGATAATATGCTGGCCGAAGTAGGTAAAAAAGGTATTGATTTAAAACCTAGCGAAGTAATAAATGTAAATGCGTTAATAGGCGGTTTTACCACTAGCCCTGTAATAAAAACCAGCCTTAAAGAAATTGCTAAAAACACGCTTGATAATGTAAAAGATGCTGCCAAGCAAAAGCTGAACGAAGAGAAAGAAAAAGCGATAGACAAGGTGGATAATGAATTGCAAAAACGAATTGATGCAGCTAAAGCAGCAGGCGATAAACTAATAGCCGATGCTCAGAAAAAGGCTGATGCTTTGAAAGCCGAAGCCCGCAAACAAGCTGACGCTATTACTGCCGAAGCGGATAAACAAGCCGAGGAGAAAGTGAAATTGGCAGGCAGTAATCCATTGGCTAAAAGAGCTGCGGAAAAAGTGGCGGATAAGCTAAAAGAAGAAGCACGTACCAAGGCTGATAGGGTAGTGGCCGAAGCTGATACAAAAGCCGATGGTGTGGTAAATGAAGCACGCCAACAAGCTGATAAATTGGTGAAAGATGCTGAAGAGGGAAAAGATAATACTTTGAGGAAATAATTAGATTTAAGTCAATTATAAAAAGAGAGAGGGGCACGCCGCAGGCG
>JBBKVO010000052.1:0-105645 GCA_037968475.1 Bacteroidia bacterium | reverse complement strand
TCTGTATAGAAATTAATCAACAATTAGCTCACTATCAATTAGGTAGTAAAAAAGGGAAGACACGTAACCGTAAGGCTAGTCTTTGTGATAGTGAAATCATGACTCTTTTGATTGCCTTTGATTTTGGCCACTTTACCAATTTTAAACATTTTTACCTTGAATATGCAAAAATACAGTTAGCGGACTGTTTCCCCCAATTACCCTCCTACAACAGGTTTATAGAGTTACAGCAACGGGTAGCCGTACCATTTATGCTGTTTATCCGGTTAAAATGTATGGGTAAATGTAGTGGTATCAGCTTTATAGACAGCACTCACATTAAGGTGTGCCATAATAGGCGTGGCAGAAAGAGGCCAATGTCCTATCGGTTGGTTTTTTGGGTTTAAGCTACATCTGATTATCAATGATAAAGGTGAAATACTATCGTTTTATCTAACCAAAGGCAATGTAGGTGACCGTAATATTAAAGCACTTACTAAAATGACAGAGAACCTTTTTGGGAAACTCTTTGGGGATAAGGGCTATATATCAAAGGCTTTGGCTGACTTACTTTGGGGAAATGGCATACAAATGATAACAAAGCCCCGTAAGAATATGAAGAATTTTAACCTTGCCCAAGAAGACAAAATACTGCTGAGGAAAAGGGCTATTATTGAGTCTGTGAACGATGAATTAAAGAATATCTGTAAACTACAACACACAAGACATAGAAGTATAAATAGTTTCCTGCTAAATACTATGGGTGTTAGTGCTGCTTATAGCTTCTTCCCTAAAAAACCTTCTTTAAATATTATATTAATTCCTATTGAAATTTACACATTAAAGAACTCCATACTCATTGTAATTGTGTATTTGCTCAAAACAGGTGTGTAATTATTTTTAAGACTTAATATAAGTTTGAAAAGAATAATAAACAATTAGTCTTAGCCGCTTAAACCGAACTCACGTTAATTTAATGCGATTTTGGGTTAAGAAACCACACCGAACCAGTATTTCAGTAGCGTGAATAACCTATAAAAGCTGGCGGAAGCGTCCGCTTGTGCCGAAAATAATAGAGCGTCCGCTCGGCAATATGGTGTAATTGGTTGTCTTTTTCATCCCCCTACCCCCTTCGCTACGCACTTATGTTTCGACTTTGCATTCCTTCGTCCCGAATATATTCGGGATCAGGATGACAGCCCACAAGGGGACAATGCTGTGCTATATCTTTCGTCAAACTTACCTTAATCTACTTGTGTGCGGTTGGGAAGTCATTCTCTTGTAAAAGGGAATCTGTGCGTAGGGTTGGGGCATACTTTCTTGCCCACAGATTCCTGCTTTCGCAGGAATGACTATCCTTGCGCAGCATCCAATCTCTAAAAACCGATATAAAATATAAAGGCTCCCAACGGGAGCCTTCTTTGTTAAATGATAAATGTTTACTGTAAAATGAAATTAAGCCGCTTTCAAATTCAGCTTTTCAAGTGTTGCTTTGGCGTAATCTAACTCTACCAAAACCTCTTTCATTTTTTTCGATGGAGCATCATACATCCAGTCTAGCATAATGGCTTCGCAAATAGAGCGAAGACCACGAGCACCTACCTTGTAGTCGAATGCCTTTTCAACAATATAGTCAATAGTTTCAGGCGTAAAATCCAACTTCACACCTTCAATATCAAACAGTTTGGTATATTGTTTTATTAAAGCATTTTTAGGCTCCAACAAAATACGTTTTAGCGCATCCCTGTCCAATGGGTTTAAGTACGAAAGCACAGGCAAACGACCTATAATTTCAGGTATCAAACCATAACTTCTAAGGTCGGCAGGGGCAATATATTTAAGCAAATTGTTTTGGTCGCTATCAGCACTCTCAAGTTTCGATTTAAAACCGATAGCCTGCGTATCAATACGACGACCTATTATTGATTGTATGCCTTCAAAAGCACCACCACATATAAATAATATATTGCTGGTATCTACTTGCAAAAACTTTTGTTCGGGGTGTTTACGCCCGCCTTGTGGCGATACGTTGGCTACTGTGCCTTCCAATAGTTTCAGCAAACCTTGTTGTACACCTTCACCGCTAACATCGCGAGTTATTGATGGGTTATCGCCTTTGCGGCTAATTTTGTCAATCTCGTCAATGTATATAATACCGCGTTGGGCAGCCTCAACATTATAATCGGCAGCTTGTAACAAACGTGATATGGTGCTTTCTACATCTTCGCCCACATAGCCGGCCTCGGTAAATACCGTAGCATCAGCTATACAAAAAGGCACATCCAATACTTTGGCAAGGGTACGTGCAAGCAAGGTTTTACCTGTGCCTGTTTCGCCTACCAATAGTATGTTCGATTTTTCAAGCTCTATACCATCATCATCGTTCTTTTTACGATTGATACGTTTGTAGTGGTTGTATACCGCTACCGACAATACTTTTTTAGCTTCGTCTTGACCAATTACATATTCATCAAGGTGTTTCTTAATCTCGGCGGGGGTTAGTTTGCTTTTTGCCGTAGTGGTAAATGCTTTTTTATCTCCTCCCTTTTCTTTTTTACCATCGCCTTTGGGCAAAAAACCCAACTGCTGCTCTACTATACTGCCTGCCTCAACAATGCAGCTATCGCATATTTGTGCGTCTTGGCCTGAAACCAACAAAGCTGTTTGGTCGGCGGGTTTGCCACAAAACGAGCAATTTGTATCCTCTTTTTTATTTTTCAAATGGGTATTCTGTTAAAATGCCTTTGGTGTATTGCAAAAACAGTTCCATACGGAGCCGGCAATAAAAAGTCCCTATAAGTTTTCAAATTGGGGTTACAAAGTTACTTTGAAAAAATGGTATTTGTGGCTATTAGTGCTTACGCATCAATACCTCGTCAATCATACCGTATGCTTTTGCTTCATCGGCTTTCATCCAATAATCACGGTCGGCATCGGTTTCAACTTTTTCAACTGTTTGGCCACTGTGGCGCGAGATAATCTCGTACAACTCGCCTTTAAGTTTTTTGTACAGGTTGGCAGTTATTTCTATATCGCTTTGTTGGCCTTGTGCACCACCGTGTGGTTGGTGTATCATCACACGGCTGTGGGGCAATGCGCTACGTTTTCCTGCTGCACCTGCACACAATAGTACTGCACCAAAGCTGGCAGCCATACCTGTGCATATAGTCGCTATATCAGGCTTTATAAACTGCATAGTATCGTATATACCCAAACCTGCTATTACAGACCCACCGGGGCTATTAACATACATTTGTATATCGCGTTTGGCATCCATACTTTCTAAAAACAGAAACTGAGCTACCACCACATTGGCTATCTCATCGTCAATTTCAGTTCCTAAAAAAATAATCCTATCAGCCATCAAGCGAGAGAAAACGTCAATTTCTCTAAAATTCACAGGGCGTTCTTCAATTACCGTGCGGGTCATATTCTCCACTGTATTTTCTACAGCATCTATTACCCTGTCGGTTGTTAAACTATTAAGCCCCTTGTGCTTTGTGGCATACTTGCGAAACTCTTTACCTAAATCCATGGTTTTAATTTTACTAGAGTTAAATATTACCTTTTACGAGTCAAAACTTCGTCAATCATACCATATTTTTTTGCTTCATCAGCAATCATCCAATAATCACGGTCGGCATCTTTTTCTACCTTGTCATACTTCTGTCCGCTATGGTTGGCAATAATATCGTACAATTCTTTTTTCAATTTTTTAATCTCGCGGGCTGTAATTTCTATATCACTTTCTTGGCCTTGCGCACCACCCATAGGTTGGTGTATCATCACACGGCTGTGTTCCAATCCGCTACGTTTACCTGCCGCACCTGCACATAACAACACAGCACCCATACTGGCTGCCATACCTGTACAAATAGTAGCTACATCGGGTTTAATAAACTGCATCGTATCGTATATACCCAAACCGGCGTATACCGAGCCACCGGGGCTGTTTACATACATTTGTATATCGCGCTTAGCATCCATCGATTCAAGAAAAAGGAATTGGGCAACAATAATGTTGGCTATATAATCATCAATAGCAGTACCCAAAAACACAATCCTATCGGCCATCAAACGCGAGAAAACGTCAATCTCGCGAAAGTTTACAGGGCGTTCTTCAATTACCGTGCGTGTCATACCTTGTACAGCACTTATATATTTATCGGTATGTATGCTGTTTATGCCCATGTGTTTAGTGGCATATTTGCGGAACTCTTTACCAAAATCCATAGTATATTTTTTAAAGGGTGAATTTAGAGGTGTAATCAACAAAAAAAAATCCAACCTCGCAAAGCGGAAATATTGGCAGTGGAGTTTCTATAAATAGGGCATTTATACCGACGAAGTAAAAATTTTGCTGCCAAACTACAATCTAGCTAATGATTGTTAGTGCCTTTGTGGAGCAGTTTTTGTTTTCAAATTTAAAATGCTATCGCCATGAAACCACTTTTACTTTTAGTTTCTCTCGCCTTTTTTGCCACACTATACTCTTGTAATGATGCCGAGACCATGTCGCCTAAAACGGATGATTTGAAGCGATTTGATGGTGTATTTCTTATAAGCAATATGCAGGTTGAATACGACAAGGAAATAACTGATTTTCTTGGCCCACCTTCACCCGAACCTATCAGAAATGGTACTAGTCTTTATTCAACAGTAAAACCATCAATAAAAACGGAAAAGAAAGGAGAAATTATACTTTCGGGTATTCCGCTATTGGGTTGTACATACGCTAAAGTAAATGGTGATAATTTTGAAATTTACTATCAGGACACAAAAAAACGCCCCGAATATATAGGGTTTAGAAATTTTATGGTGTACCCAATGAGTGAGCATATTATGGTGCAGGGAACAGGAAGTATAGTTGATGGGGCAATAAATAATCTGTATTTGCACTACACCATACAAGGTCTTAACCTTATGAAGGTTACTGCTACTTTCAAAAGACATATTTCAAACGGTGGATATCAGGCAAATATTGGTATAGTTAAATGTGAGTAATTCTCCTTATTGTCTCGCCCTAAAATAGGTTGATTTATAACATAATCTCGATTGCTTTTAGTATTCAGGCTTTAAACAGTTTATACAAAAATCAACCTGCTTTATACTAGCTAAGTTTTGAAGCACAGGGCTTTGAACGGATTGATTACAGCGATGCCGTCAACAGCGTATGTGCTATATGCGTAAAAGCGAAAACCCTGCTGCTGATGTGTTGGTGGTATGCAATTTTACCCCTGTACCCCGTGAAAATTACCGCATTGGTGTGCCCCATGCAGGCACTTGGAATGAAATATTTAACAGTGATGCGGAAGAGTTTGGGGGTAGCGGAGTGCTAAATAGTCAACCCATAGTAACTCAAGAAAAAGGTATGCACTACCGTGATAATTTAATTACGCTTACCCTACCCCCATTGGGAGTGGTGATACTGAAAAGGTGAAAGAAAAGTTAGCATAAGTTTGATTAATTAAGCTAAAGATAGCTTATATTTTAATACAATTATTTAGCTTATTAAAGCTGGCGCGAGTGTCCACTCGTGCCAAAAATAATAGAGCGTCCGCTCGGTAGTTAGCGAGAGAAGAGAGTTGTGCAATTAAAAAAATGTTGATTATTTCTAAAACCAAAACGATAGTTTTTTAGTATATTAGTATACAACCCTAAATACATACAACTATGAAAAAACTACTGATTTTAGCACTCGCCATCACCTCGTTTTCAATAGCCAATGCCCAAAAAGGTTTTTACTATGGTGGTTTATTAGGTATTGGTCAATCTGCTTTTAATAGCTCATCACTTGCCAATCAAACCAACGGCCTTATGCTTGGCGGAGGTATTGCAGGCACATATCATTTTAATAAGTACTTTGGCATAATGGCCAATGGCATATTGGTATCAAAAGGTACAAGGGCAAACGGAACTAAGCCTGCGGGTGGAATATTTTCAACACCTCAAGATTACGAAGAAACCTATCGACTTATATATGCCGAAATACCTGTAATGGCAAAATTACGCTACGGTAGCAAAGGTTTTTATGGTAAAATATTTGGTGGCCCAAGTTTTAATTTTAACCTAAGCGGTACTTACGATATTGACTACAAAAACAGTAATAATAACGATATAAGCGGACAAAAGATTAACAGCTTAAAAATAATGGAAACAGCACTTGTATATGGTGCGGGCATAGAAGTAGAAACCGAAGGCTCAGGACTTTATTCGCTTGAAATAAGAATGAGCCAAGGGCTAACAGGCGTGGGAAGAACCACTACTGGCGATAAGGATATTATTAATCAATATTTTTCGATATGCATAGGTTGGACAACAAATTAAGCATTTAGCAAAGCCTTTATGTATTTTTGGCGCACCAAACGCCATGCCCATTACCGCCGGAGAATTACTGCAACACATATACTCGCCAGCCGACCTTAAAAAGTTGGATAAAACCCAATTGGGTGCACTTGCGGCTGAGTTACGTCAATACCTTATAGATACTATTTCGGTATACGGGGGGCATTTTGCTGCCAACCTAGGCGTGGTAGAGCTTACCGTAGCATTACATTACGTATTTAATACCCCCGATGATAAACTGGTGTGGGATGTAGGCCATCAGGCGTATGCGCATAAAATACTTACAGGCAGGCGCGAAAATTTTTATACCAATAGAACTTTAGGAGGCGTTAGTGGTTTCCCCAAAATGGCCGAAAGTCCTTACGATGCTTTTGGTACAGGGCACAGCAGTACGTCAGTATCAGCAATACTGGGTATGGCAATAGCCGATAAAATACAAGGTAAAAACAACCAACACATAGCCGTAATTGGCGATGGGGCACTTACAGCAGGTTTAGCTTTTGAAGGATTAAATCACGCGGGGGCAGAACACGCCAATATACTGGTAATATTAAACGATAATGCTATAAGTATTGATGCCAATACCGTAGCCATAAAAGACTATAAAAGCTATTTCACCGCCCTAAAGTTTGCCTACTACGGCACTGTTGATGGGCACGATACCCAAAAACTGGTTGAGGTTTTAGAAGAACTAAAAACCGTACAAGGCCCAAAACTGCTGCATTGCATCACCACAAAAGGAAAGGGTTTTGAACCTGCCGAAAAAGAACAAACCAAATGGCACGCACCGGGTGTTTTTGATAAAATATCGGGCGAAATAGAGAAAAAGCCGTTAACCGAACCCAAGCCCCCAAAATACCAAGATGTATTTGGGCATACTTTGCTCGAGTTGGCACAAATGAACCCTAAAATAGTAGGCATTACACCCGCAATGCCCAGTGGCTCAAGCATGAATATTTTTATGGAGGCCATGCCCCACCGCACTTTTGATGTAGGCATTGCCGAACAACACGCCGTTACCTTTAGTGCAGGTTTGGCCACACAAGGCTTAGTGCCTTTTTGCAATATATATTCCACCTTTATGCAACGGGCATACGACCAAGTGATACACGATGTGTGTGTGCAAAATCTGCATGTTATATTTTGTTTGGATAGGGCAGGATTGGCAGGTGCCGACGGCCCCACGCATCACGGAGCTTTTGATTTCGCTTTTTTGCGTTGCATACCCAATATGATTATTGCCGCTCCGATGAATGAGGAGGAGTTACGCAATATGATGTATACCGCACAGCTAAATCCCATAAGCTCATTTACCATTCGCTACCCACGTGGCAATGGGGAGATGGTAGACTGGCAAACCCCGTTTGCTGAATTGGAAATAGGCAAAGGCAGGTGTGTGGCAGAAGGGGATGATATTGCCGTTTTGTCAGTAGGTACAGTAGGCAATTTTGTACGAGAAGCAATAAAAAATACTGCCAATGTATCAGTAGCGCATTACGATATGCGTTTTGTGAAACCTTTGGATGTGGAGCTTCTTCACCAAATATTTAAAAAATTCGCCAAAGTAATAACCGTTGAAGACGGTTGCCTTGCGGGAGGCTTTGGCAGTGCAGTGCTTGAGTTTATGGCACAAAATAACTATACCGCACAAGTGAAATGCCTAGGCATTCCCGATGCCTTTATAGAACAAGGTAGCCAAAAAGAATTGCACAAAATTTGCGGTTACGATGCGGATGGTATTGCAAAAGCAATTTTATCTTTATAGCAGGTGGAAATTAGCAGGAAAAAAAGGATGGCTTTTAGAACTGAATTATCAAAAGACCAGATAATTAAGCAGTTTTATGAAAATGTAGAGGAGGATAATTTCTTTGCGTATACTTTGTACCCTAACCAATATATAGGTAAAATTAGTAGTGATACCTTTACACTTAAGCAGGGGTCGAAAAATAAAAACCGTGTATTAGTACATGGCTACATATCTGAAGGCGAGAATGTTAGTGAAATTTATATAGATGTTACTAACATCTTTTTAGAAGCCCAGTGGCTGCTGACGATACTATTGAGCTCTGTGTCATTATTTATGACTTATACAATGATAAAAGAGGCAGATTTCTCATTTGTAATATTGTTGCTATACTTTGTTACCATGCTTGCCTACATTGTTCCAATGCGATTGTTTGAATTTAAGTGTGATGAAGCTAAACACTTTTTTATAAAGACATTTCAAGCAAAAGAAATAACTGAAGAGTAATATGTTGCGCCAACAAATAGAGGCAGGACTTTCAAAATACATTCCTCAACCCGCTGTTGTATTATTAACGGATTGGGTGATAGGTTTTAATGCAAACTTGCGTGTTACCAAAGCCCGTAACTCAAAACTGGGTGATTACCGTCATCCTTATGGTAGAGACGGACACCGCATTACTGTAAACCATAACCTCAACCAGTATTCGTTTTTAATTACACTGGTGCACGAGTTGGCACACCTAACTACTTGGAATAAATACCAAAACAGGGTAGCTCCGCACGGGGCTGAGTGGAAAAACGAGTATAAAGTATTGATGCGTCAGGTTGTACGGTTAAATGTATTTCCGCAAGATGTATACGATGCGCTCGTGGCGTATATGCAAAACCCTGCCGCATCAAGTTGCAGCGACGAGGATCTACTGCGCACCCTTAGAAAATACGATACCCAAACCGACCATTTCCATTTAGAAGAACTGGAAGAAAATACTCTTTTTGCCCTTGATAATGGGATGATAATGCGTAAAGGCCCTAAATCGCGTAAACGTTATAAATGTTACGAGGTGAACCTAAAACGCTACTATATGGTTAGTCCACTTGCCGAAGTAAAAAAATTAGAAGAATAGTTTTTCACGCGAAGCCGCAGAGCCACGAAGAGAGATTTTACCCTAACTATTTTGATATTGTATTCAAGTCGCCATTATTCGCTTGCGAATAAACTTAGCGTCTTAGCACCTTTGTGTGCTTGTTTTTTTCACGCCAAGTCGCGAAGTCGCAAAGGAAGATTGCCCCTCTTATCTCCATATTTTTTCTATCGTTTCAAGCCAGCATACAAGTCGCTATTATTCACTTGCGAATAAACATTGCGCCTTAGCGCCTTTGCGTGCTTCTTTTCTCTATGAAAAAGGAAAATATTTTTGCGAAAACAAAATTGTTTCTATCTTCACTAAATGCACGAGAATACAATTGCAACTACTATTGTTAACTGTAGTTTCAAAATACACAAAACATTAGGGCCGGGTTTATTTGAATCGGTTTATGAAGAAGTCTTAGCTTATGAACTTAGTAAAGAGGGTCTTGATGTGAAGAGGCAGCACACCATACCTGTAATTTACGAAGGGATAAAATTAGAGTTGGGTTTTAAGGCTGATATTATAGTAAACGATAAGGTGATTATAGAGTTAAAGTCGGTAGAAAAAATACAACCCGTTCACCCTAAGCAGCTACTTACTTATTTAAGACTTACCGATATGAAGTTGGGTTTGCTGATAAATTTTAATGAGGCATTAATTCGCGATGGAATACAAAGAATAGTGAACAACCTTTAGGTGTTTCACGCTAAGCCACGAAATATGATGGCTTTTATGTTTTTCGTTTGCGAATAAACATTGCGTCTTAGCGCCTTTGCGTGCCTATTTCTCACGCGAAGCCGCAGAGCCGCCAAGGAAGATTTTGCCCTAACTATTTTGATATTGTATTCAAGTCGCCATTATTCACTTGCGAATAAATACCGCGTCTTAGCGCCTTTGCGTGCTTTATTTTTTTCACGCCAAGTCGCGGAGACGCAAAGAAGATTACCCCTCCTATCCATCTATTCAAATTAGTATACAAGTTGCCATTATTCGCGAGCCTGTTTTTTCTAGTTGTCAAGAATGAATGCAAAAGCGTAATGTATTAATAAACAATAAAACTCTTTTTTATCACATAATATAGTGCATAATAAGCTTGAAATCAGTGGTGTAAATATTTTGAGTAAGAATTTCTAAACAAATACTTTTGTTTACCTTAACTTTGAGATTTGACGAATTTCTGACTTTACCCTGTTAAACTTTTAAGATGTCGCGACTGAAATGGATAGCCAAAGATACGCCTAACCCGCAAGTGGTTGAACATTTGAGCACGCAATTAAACATTGGCGAACCCTTGGCCGAACTTTTGGTAGCAAGGGGTATAGATACTTTTGAGCAAGCCCGCTCATTTTTTCGTCCGCAATACACCGACCTGTACGACCCTTTTTTGATGAAGGATATGGACAAAGCCATTGCCCGCATAGAAAAGGCATTGGCCAATGGTGAAAAAATAATGGTGTATGGCGATTATGATGTTGACGGCACTACATCGGTGGCGGTGGTATATGCTTTCTTCAAAAAAATACATGATAAAATAGAGTATTACATACCCGACCGTTATAAAGAAGGGTACGGTATATCAACACAAGGTATTGACCATGCTGCCGAAAACAATATCAGCCTAATTATTGCCCTTGATTGCGGTATAAAATCGGTGGATAAGGTGGCGTATGCGCTTGAGAAAAACATTGATTTTATTATTTGCGACCATCACCTTCCCGGAGATGAATTGCCCCAAGCGGCAGCTGTTTTAGACCCTAAACGTCCCGATTGCGAATATCCCTTTAAAGAACTTTCAGGCTGCGGCATTGGTTTTAAATTGTGCCAAGCCTATACTGAGAAGAATGATTTAGACGATAATCAACTATACGAGTATATTGATTTGGTGGCGGTGAGTATTGCTGCCGATTTGGTAAAAATAAACGATGAAAACCGTGTACTAGCCTATTTTGGGTTAGAAAAAATAGCAAAAACTCCGCATCACGGGTTGAAAGCCTTGTTGGAGTTTTATAAAGAAAAAGCAGAGTATACCATTAGCGATTTAGTGTTTTCGGTGGGGCCACGTATAAATGCCGCAGGCCGTGTAGCTCATGCTGGTGCGGCCGTGCAAGTACTAACCGCGAATACTATTGAAGAAGCCCGCGAGTTTGCCCAAGTGCTAAACCAACAAAATACCGAACGCAAAGAGTTTGACCAAAACACTACTGACGAGGCTTTGGCGGTAATGGAAAACGAGGGAATACAACAAACCAAATACAGCACGGTATTGTTCAACCCTAATTGGCACAAAGGTGTTATTGGTATTGTGGCTTCTCGCTTGATAGAAAAATATTATAAGCCTACCATTATTCTAACAGAATCTGAAGGGAAAATAACGGGTTCGGCACGTTCGGTGCATGGGTTTGATATACACTCGGCCATTGATGCTTGCAGCCATTTGCTGTTGCACTACGGAGGCCATTTTTATGCAGCAGGTTTAACCCTGTTGCCCGAAAATCTTACGGCTTTTCAGCAAGAGTTTGAACGCATAGTAAGCAGCACTATTACTGAGAATAGCCTGCACCCAAGTATTGATTACGATGCCGAAATAGATTTGATAGATATTACGTCTAAATTTTGTAGAATATTGAAACAGTTTGGTCCTTTTGGCCCAGGAAATATGAGCCCCGTTTTTCTTTCGCGTGATTTGAAACTAAAAGACGGTGCGTGCAAAATAGTAGGCAATAATCACCTAAAATTTACGGTAACTGATGCCGATGAAATTATAAGTTTTGAAGCCATAGCCTTTGATTTCGGAGGATATTGTAAAGATTTACGTACATCTTCATCGTTCGATTTATGTTTTTCAATCGAAGAAAACGTATTTAACGGCCGCACGACTATGCAGTTTAAAGTAAAAGATATTAAAGTAAACGTATTAGATACGGTTTCTAATGAAAACTAAAGGTACAGTTTCTCTTGAAGGGATTGAATTTTTTGCCCGACACGGCATTTATGATTTTGAACGCGAAAAAGGCAATACCTTTTGGGTGGATGTGTTTATCACCAAACATTACGCTGAAAATGAGTTGAGTAGTATTAATGATACTATTGACTACGAAAAGGTATATACTATTATTGCTAAGGTGATGCAAGAGCCTGAAAACCTATTGGAGACTGTAGCACACAAAATAATTGCGGCTATTACCCAAAGCACAAAAGGGGTAGAGAACATTAAACTGAAAATTAAAAAACGCAAACCACCCATTGCCAATTCAATAATAGAGTATTCGGCTTTTGAGTTGGAGTGGAATAACGTTTAATGCTCCATTAAGTAGAAATGAGGGTAAGCAAAATCGCTGCTATCTATCATTTTTAAGCCCTCAAACTTTGTTTGTGATACTATCAAAACCCTATCGTTGGGTGCTATTTGCTCTATACTTTGGGGTAAATTTTCAGCCTTTACAAAATGGTATTTACCCAAACTTCTAAAATTGTCAAACTCCATTTTAGCATAGTCTTTTTGCATGGTCTGAAATTCCTTTGGTTCAATATTGCAAAAAGAAATAAGGTACAAATAGCTTTCGCCCGTTGTATTCTCTATAAATATTTTGGAGTAATTGTCTTTATAATCGTTTAGTTTTTGATAGGCGGATACTAAATAATGCTGTTGGTTGCGGTTGCGCAAATCAAGCGATTGGTGGTAGCCGTATGCTGTATAGCTGAAATAAGCTATCAGTAAAGCCAAACCTATATAGTTGGCTGTTTGCGTTGCCCTTTTATTCTTTATAAAACCAATACAAAACACCCAACCCAAAGCTGTACAGATAGGAGCGAGGATAACAAACCCCGAAGCCCTTAGTGCACTTGGATTTGCAAAGGTGAGCGCGGCAGGTAGTACCACTGCAAACACTGCAAAGGCAATATAACCCAGTGGAAATTTTGCATTGAGTTTTTTATAGTTTACCACCAATAAAATTAACCCGATATAAAAAAATGCTGTTTCAACAGGGTATAGGCGGTATATGCTTAGGTTGTTATGCTCTCCCGATGAAAAAAATAGGTAAACAGGTTCAAAGTTTAGTGCAAAATTGCGCAACAAAACACCCATGCTGCTAAGGCTATTAAAAGCTATGGTTTGGGTTTGGGCACGGGCAAAAAAAGCATCAGGGTTTGCCCACAGGGTATACAGTTGTGGCAATGCGCCCAAAAAACTACCTAAGCCAATAAGTAGTATAGGTACTGTTTTCTTTTGCTTTAGCCATACATCAATTGTTATAACAAGGCAAAACAGTAGTGCACTAATTTTTGAGGCTTGGTAGGCATTGGCACTAAACCCCACTACAAGGGCTAAAATAAATATGCCTAAACGATGGGTATAGTTAGCGGCTCTGTTTTTTTGCCACAGGTATAAAATCAAAATGGAAAATAAAAAAGGCAATACAGCTCCCTCGTGTGCCATGCGCGAGAATAGAATGTGCCACGGCGAAAATATACCAATAGCAAGCCCAACGAAAGCCGTTTTTATATCAAAACTATTTTTTAGAAATAGAAACAATAAGTACAACGAAAGCAAGGCCAATACAGCATTTATACCACGTCCAACGGACACATTATACCCCGTTACTTTAAAAACTGCGGCAATTATATAGGCTTGCAAGGCGGGGCGGTTATCACCATCGCCCAAGCCGCGCACTATAAAAGGGTTTGGGGTTTGCCAACGGTCTTGCCCTGTTTGGGCTATACTCCAGCCATCGTATATATTGTTTAGCTCATCCTGATTAATGGCCAGTGGGTATTGCAAAGGGGCATATAAGCGCAAAAAGCCTGCACAAAGCAGCAATACAAATAGTGCTATTTTATTATTTTGGCTAAGTCCTTTCAAGCTCTATCTCAAATTATTCAGCAACATTTTAGCCACCTTTTTATCAATAGGAAAAGTAACAGTATCTTCTGTGAAATCTTTTATATCCACCCATCTAAATTTTACTTTTTGTTCGTTGGCAACCTCTTGCCAACTATAGTTTATAGGTTGTTGGGGGTATTGTCGTTTTATGAAATAATAAATAGAGATAACTTGGTCGCTCTCTTTAAATGTGCTCCGCTGATAAAAATCGGTAGTATAAAAATGTTCCATTACTTCTATTTCCATATTCAGCTCCTCTTTTAGCTCGCGTTGCAAACATTCAATAGTGCCTTCGCCAAAATGTAGCCCTCCACCCGGAAATTTTGTTATATCACGTTTTTTATACTCTTGGTCTTCAATAAGCAATCTGTTGTTTTCCAACAGCAATCCATAAACACGTATATTAAAATGGTTAATATTTTCCATAATCGTATTTGTTTTCATTCCAAAGATAAAACTAACTTCGAAGCGATATATAGCTAGCACATGAAAACATACCTGATAAAAAACGCCCGAATTGTAAACGAAGGAAAAATTTATGAGGGCGATGTACTGATAGAAGATACTTTTATAGCCAAAATTGGCAGCGATATTAGTCATGAAAATGGTCAAATAATTGATGCTAAAGGGCACTTTTTGCTACCCGGTGCTATTGATGATCAAGTACATTTTCGCGAACCTGGACTTACCCATAAAGGTGAAATATATACAGAGGCAAAGGCCGCCGTTGCAGGTGGTGTAACCTCGTATATGGAAATGCCCAACACTGTGCCGGGGGCTGTTACGTATGATTTGTTAGAAGAAAAATATAGTCGTGCAGCAGAGTGTTCGCTGGCCAATTACTCGTTTTATATGGGCTCATCAAACAGCAATAATATTGCTGAGGTGCACAAGGTTGACCCTAAGAATGTTTGCGGACTGAAAATTTTTATGGGTTCATCAACTGGAGATATGTTGGTGGATAATGGTGCGTTAGAATCACTATTTGCTAATGCGGGTATGCTTATAGCTACGCATTGCGAGGACGACCCCATGATAAAAACTAATCTGGAAAGGTATAAACAACAGTTTGGCGATGATATTCCTGCCAAATACCATCCACTGATACGCAGCAGAGAGGCTTGTTACAAGTCGTCATCGTATGCAGTAGAGTTGGCAAAAAAGCACGGCACGCGCCTGCATATTTTGCATATATCTACCGAAGAAGAATTGGCTTTGTTTGATAATACCAAGCCCTTAAAAGAAAAGCAAATAACTGCTGAAGCCTGCATACATCACCTTTGGTTTAGTGATGAAGACTATGAAACGAAAGGCAATTTTATAAAATGGAATCCTGCGGTGAAAAAAGCCAGTGATAGGGAGGCCATTTTTCAGGCTGTGCTTGATGGTAGAATAGATGTGATTGCTACCGACCACGCGCCGCATACAATTGAAGAAAAAGAGCAGTCGTACCTAAAAGCACCGTCTGGAGGGCCATTGGTACAGCACTCGGTATTGGCCATGTTTGATTTTTATCTTCAAGGAAAAATAAGTTTAGAGTTGGTGGCGCAGAAAATGAGCCACAATGTAGCCGATATGTTTAATATTGATAGGCGCGGGTATATACGTGAAGGATACCACGCCGACCTTGTTTTGGTGGATGCCAACAAACCTACTAAAGTTACTAAAGAGAATATTTGGTACAAATGCGGCTGGAGCCCGTTTGAAGGACACACCTTTGGAGCAAGCATCACCCACACCTTTGTTAATGGACATTTGGCCTATAATAATGGTACTATTGATGAAAGCCAATTAGGGCAGCGTATGCTTTTTTTGAGATAATAATTATACTTATTTTTGATAAAAATATTTCCATGAAAATAAAATTAACATTATTTATTGCCGCAGTAATTTTTTATTTACCATCAATAGCTCAATTGGATGCAAATAAAGAAAAGGAGTTAACAGAGCTTAAAAATAAATCGAGAGTAAATAAAAGTACTTTTCTTATTTACGACACCATATTTTATAAAGGGGATGCGTACAGCCTTATGAAAACTCGTAGGGTATCAGATCAAGGAGGGGATGAGTATGTTATTAAAAACCTAAAAGGACAAGAAATAATTTATATAATAGAACCTGATAAGATAGATAGAACAATAGGCAATATTTCGGGTGATAATTATTACCGTTTTACCCTACTTACAATAGGGCAAAAAATGAATATTCCTTCAAAATCTATTGGCGATATACCTGAGTTTGTTGCAGTAAATAATTTAATTGTAAATAATAATATAAATATTGATGCTGTAAATAAACTACGACTGATATATGATGAGGTCAATCCGCAACAATATTCTACTACTGAAGTTGAAAGTACACCATCAGTACAAAATGAAGAAGAAGCGGAGGCAGCTACTGATACTTCATCAGAAGATATGAGCCAATATCTTCCTGTTGTTCGCAACCGTAGAGGGAAAGTTAAAGCAAAAAACTATGTAATTAGGCAAGATGACAAAGTAATTGGTTTTTATGAAAAACGTACTGCAATTAGTGGTGGCGAAAAGGTTACTGTGTTTGATTTTTTCTTGTCGAATAAAGTTAAAGTAGCAACAGCAACTAATGATGGCGTAGCATCGGTTAAATATAAAATTGAGATTATGCCGACAGGGAAAACACATATTACATCAACAGGGGTATTTAATCCTGCGCAAGACCTTGCCGAGTACTTAATTAAGTATAATGTGCTATAGGCATACTTTTTGACACTGTATAAGTATGGATTTTTTTGTAAAGTATAAATGGGTTATAGTTGGTGTAGTGGTAGGTGCTATTGGCGGATTGCTGTATTGGAATTTTGTAGGTTGTGATAGCGGTAGTTGTGCCATTACTTCAAAACCACTAAATAGTAGTGCTTACGGTGCGCTAATGGGCGGTTTGTTGTTTTCTTCATTCAAAAAAGAGGATAAAAAAGACGACAACAACAACGATACCAATAGCCCTGAATAGGGGAGACTTATAACCAAGCTCTTAATGTAACCACCACATTGCGACCCGGTGCACTAATGCCCGATGCAAATACGCGGTAGTTTTGATCTAAAATGTTTTCTACGGCTATCTGCACCATACTAAAGTCGCTTAGTTTATAGGCAGCTCTTAGGTTTATTGTATACCAAGCAGGCATACCGCTTAGGGTAGAGCCATAGTAATTATCTTCACCGTTAAGGCTAAAGTCTTTTAGTTTTTTGGCGGCATTAAACAGGCAAAACAATTCAACTTCAATATCCTCCTTTTTCCAATTTACTGCTGTGCGGCCAAACAATGGTGCAATATGGTCTAGCGGAGCGGGTATACTATCCGTTTTTAAACGTCCGTAGGTATAGTTGGCCGTCCCAATAAAAGTAAGGTGCTTATAAAAATTCCATTTAGCAGCTACTGAAGCTCCGTATAAATATGCGCTGGTATTGTTTTGATTGGCAAATACTTTGCTGCTTACTCCATCATATACAATGGTACTATTGCCATTATAGCTAAAGGGTTGTGTGCTTATGGCCTGTTTGTTCAGTGTGTACCAAGCTGTTGCTTCAATGCTGGCTTTTGAACCCAATAGTTTGCCAATACTAATCTCGGCATTATACGTATACTCTGGTTTTAGATTTGGATTGGGTACAATAACAATAGAATCGTTGGGGCTAGAATCGAATACTTTGCCCAAATCATCAACGTTTGGTGCGCGAAATCCTGTGGATACCAATGTACTAAATCGCCAACCTTTTGGGGTATTATAAACTACACCCAAGTTGCCATTTAATGCTATATTGTTTTGCTTTGCTTCTGTAAAAGGAAATTTGGTTAAAGCTGTATCGTTAAAAGATGCTGAAAGTGAAACCGAATTGAGGCGCAATCCGCTGTTTAGTATCCACCCTTTGCCCAATTCGCGATTAAGAGACGCATATAGGGCACTGTATACCATATTGCTTCCACCTGCGGGGTAACGTGTAAAGGCAGTAGTTTCAGCCTTAGTATTTATATCTATATCAACAGCAGTGGAAGTTACTTTGTTGTATATAACTTCGCCCCCGTAGCGTATTTCATTTTTTCTTTTTACGGTTTGAAAATCGGCGTTTATAGATGCTACTTTTACATTCTCAGTCCTGTCTTGCCTTGTATTTTTGTTAAAGCGGCGTGAGTGGCGACTTTCGGTAATATCTTGATAAGCGGCAGTAATTTTTGATGATTTGTAGCCAATGCCCCCATCGATAAGTTTTATTGGAGAACTTTTTGTTGATAGGGTATAGGCCAGCATCAAGCGTTGTTCGGGGCCATAATACCACTCGGCATAGCGGTATTTGTTGGTAGTGGCATTTTCGCGTATAAAACGGTTAGCCTCTACCTTAGCACTTTGTGCCGAGTCTGTTTGCATAAGCCTATCGTAGCGAGGCACATCGCCTGTGGTACTATACTGAAAATTAAGGCCGTGTTGCACCCTATCGCTTTGCTTGTAAATCACTTTTTGCAAAACATCAAGCTGTGTATAACCACTATTTAGTTGGGTTAGTGGGGTACTATTCACTAGCATGGTGTCTCGGCCGTTTAGCCGTGTGGTGTAGTAGTTGCGTTTCCAGCTCTCACGGTCGGTATTCATGCCCACTGAACCTTGTCTTAAATCGCCCAACTGTGAATACGATAAGTTGGTAAAAAAGGCTATTTTTTTAAATCCGATATTAAAGTTTAAGCTACCTGTTAGCTCGTTGGCGGCTGTACCATAGCGGGCATTTGCGCCTGCCATAAATAGCACCTTACCCGTATCGGCCAGTTTTGGGCTTTTGGTTACAAAGTGCATCACGCCACCTAGTGCATCACTACCATAAATAACACTACCCGCGCCTTGTATCACTTCCACACGTTCCAACGCATTATTATCCATGCGCAATACATTTTGCAAGTGCCCGCCGCGAAATATGGCGTTGTTTAATCGCACACCATCAATTACTATCTGCACTTTGTTGGCCTCGAAACCACGTATAATGGGACTTCCTCCGCCTAGCTGACTTTTTTGAACCAACACTGTGCCACTGCTTTGCAATACATCGCCGGTGTTTGATTGGCTCATAAACTCTATATCTTTTTGCTTGATAAGGGTAATTTGGTGTGCAACATCTTTTTTCTTTTCCTCAAACTTTCCTGCTGATATTACTATCTCGTTTACTTCGGTAAGCAGTGGTTTCAGAATAACGTTTAATAGAATATTTTTATCTTTATTGGCCGCAAGATATTCAGGCGATAGCGTGTAATATTTTATCCAAGTATTATTATAACCATAAGCCTGTACCAAAACAGAGTCGTACTGAGAGAAAGTGCTATAATTAATAAGGTTTGGAAAAGTTTTTTGCTCGTTTTTACTAAAACCTTTAAGTAAGAAGTGTTCTACCTTGACGTTGGTGCCTTCTTCAAATACTTTAATTTCTAGTTGCTGCGCAAACAAGCAAGGGCTTATTAATAAAAAAAGCAGTGCTGCCACTGCTTTTAGTACTTTTATTTTCATAATAATTTTATTGCAATAACTCTTTCAATATAATCGAAATTGTTTTACCATCGGCTTTTCCACCCATTTCTTTCATTGCCAATGGCATCACTTTGCCTGTATCGGCAGCAGTTTTAGCACCTGCATCGGCTACTATTTTCACCAAAATAGCTCGTATTTCGTCTTCACCCATTTGTTTGGGCAAATATTCTTCAAGTATTACAAGTTCTTCGCGCTCTTTTATGGCAAGGTCTTCACGATTTTGTGTTTCAAAAATCTCTAAAGAGTCTTTACGTTGTTTTGCCATTTTTTGAATGGCTTTTAGATACTCATCATCAGTAGGAGGTGTTTTTCTTCCCTCTTGTGTGTTAAGCACCAGCATTGATGCTTTTATACTTTGAAGTGTGCGGGTACGTGCTGTATCGCGCGCCTTCATCGATGCCATTAAATCTTTACTTATCTGTTCAAAAAGAGCCATAATCAGTCAAATATCAAATTATTTATCCAAATAAAAACTGAAACTATCTCCACGTAAGCCAATACGCATAGTTTCTAGGGCTATCACCTCGTGTGGTGGTATGTTACCAAGGCTAACATTAGCACCGTATTGTTTTATAAACCAAAGTTGTTGGCCTTTTTGTGGGGCTTCCCAAATTATTTTGTCTTGTGGTATTTTGGTTAATATTTCTTCAACCAAACCTGAGCGCACTTCGCCCGTACCTCTAAAAATACCTACGTTACCGCTTTCGCGGGCTTCTGCAATTACTTTCCATACACCTGCATCCACTTCACGTTGCATCATATCAATCCATTTGTAGGGAGGGATAATTTTTTCAGCATCTTTTGAGCCTACTTCCGAAATTACGATATAATCGTTTGCCAGTTGGCGTATATAGTCGCACTTTTCATCTTGGCTCATATCTAATGATCCATCAGAAATTTCTAAATGCTGCAACTTATATTTTCTTAGCAAATCAACGTACGATTTAAAATCGTTACGAGCCACAAAGGCTTCAAACAAAGTACCGCCAAAGTATACGGGTATACCTGCCTCTTGGTACAGGGCTATTTTTTTATCTAAATTGGGAGTAACTATTGATGTACCAAAACCTATTTTAAGTAGGTCGATATAGGTTTCTGATGACGAAATAAAATCTTCTGCTTCCCTATAGCTTAAACCTTTATCCATAACCATAGTAAGGCCTGAATTACGAGGTTTTTCTGTACGTTGGGGTAGTTGGCTTATATTAAAATTATAAATATTGGGCATAGCGCGACAAATGTAATGTATTTGCCCACAAATAAACAGCCGTAGGGCTTTTGTGGAGGTTATAGGAAAGAATTAATAATAGTTTGTATTGGCTGTGAGTTTTTTAGCAATGGCGCATACTCAAAAAGCAACTCAGAGTCTTTTGCATTTATGGTAAGTGCGCTTTGCAAATGTTCCATACCCTTGTAGCTGTTATTTGCTAAGAAATAGTACGATGCCAGCCTATAATATATTTGGTGGCAATCATCAAAATACTTAATACTGTTTTCTAACAAGTCTATGGCATCATCAAGTTTGTCTTGTTTCACCAATACGTAAGACCAATCCAGCCATACCTCGGAGCTATAAGGGTCTAGTTGAGTAGATTTTTCGTAAGATTTTTCTGCATCTTCATAATATTCAAGGCGGTAATACACACCACCTAGAGAGAACCAATATTCAGAATCATCATCTTCTAAGCCTATAGCTCTTTTCATAAAGCTAAGGGCTTCTAAATAGCGGCCTTCGGCTTCGTGTGTAATGCCTATACCAAACCATGCTTCGGCTAATTTTGGACTTAGCTTGGTAGCTTTTTTATAAAAGCTACGCGCTTCAAGCATCATATTCATTTTTTCGTAGCAGCCGCCAATATTGCAATAAATAATGGCATCGGCTCCTTCAAGCTCAATGGTTTGTTTGTAGGTATCTATCGCTTCTTTGAAACGTTCAAGTTCTACAAGACTATTCCCTTTATTAAAGTATGCTGAGCTAAAGTTTTCGTTTATGGCTATTGAAAAATCATAAGCCCAAATGGCTTTCTCGTAATTTTCCAGTTTGTAGTGTATAGTACCTAAGTTGTACCACGCCGCATACGAGTAGGGTTGCTTATCTATATAGTGCTCGTAAAATTTAGTACTGTCTTCCAGCCTGTCCATCACCTCATAGCAATAAGCTATCTCATACAAAACCTGTTCGTTTTCGGGTTCAAGCTCTAAAATGTTTAGCAGCAATTGCAATGCCTCCTCATACTTTCCCCAGTTTTGGTAGGCGTATGCCATGTTTAGATAAATTTCGGCTTTGTCGTCAGTAAGTTCTATTGCCATATTGTACATGGTAATAGCCTCTTCAAAGTTTTCCATTTGATCGTACAACTCGCCTTTCACCAAAAAAACTTCGTAGTTATACGGTTCTAAACTTTCGGCCTTCTCAATGGCTTCAAGGGCATCGTCAAAATCGCCCAAAACGCAGCTTATTTGTGCTTTTTTAAGCAAAAAAACTGTGTATGTGGGATATTGTTGCCTGGCAAAGTCAATTACTTGTATTGCCTTTTTTATTTTATTCTCGTTGAAGAAAAAGTCAACAAGGTCTTCTAATTGCTCGGGGTCAAAAAAAGCAGGCTCGTTAAACTGGAGCATTCTCTCGTAGCGTTCAGCCGCAGAGCGGGTATCTTCGCTATAAAACTCATCACCTTCCAACATACAGCGTTAAAATTAGTGTTAAACAAATTTAGTTAATATAGTATTAGCTCAGTGTTTCCACTTTCGTTTTTTTGTAAACCTATATTAACAATAACGTTCATACTTGTATCAAATAGTGTGCAAACAAACGAAAGTTTTTTGTAGCACGTCAAAATGACACTTTAAAAAACAACAAAGGCTCCAACGGAGCCTTTGTCAATATATATTTTTAAGTGGTAACTTATTGTTTTATAAACGGCAAGACTTGCATGGCTTCATTACCTGCTATGGCAATAAAATAACTGCCATTAGGTAAATTACTTGCGTCAAAAGTAAGTGTGTGGTGTTGGGCGTTTAATTGGCCTGCAAACACGTTTAAAACTTCTTTGCCTGTAATATCCATAACCGATACTCTAACGTTTTGTGTAGTGTTTAACTCAAACTCGAAAGTTGAGGTGCTGCTAACAGGGTTAGGGTACATATTGGCTAAGAATGGATTTTTTGTAGCGTTTCTAACTGATGTAGTCAGATTCCAGAAATACGACCAAGGAGAAAAACCTGCTGCATTTTTACCTGCTACACGCCAAAAGAAAACATCATCTTGACGCAATGGGTTACTTGAAGGTACTGTGTAGTTAGTGGCAGTTGTTTTTGCTAATAAAGCTGTATCAGTAAATACAAAGAAGGATGAAATGTGAAGGTAGAAACTATCAGGGGCAAAAGTACTGTTGTCGCTCCATACAAAAGCAGGTTTGCGGCTATGTTGTACTGATGAAGTTTTTGGGCTAACGTTTGTTGGCCTGTTTGGAGGCAATAAGTTTATTGTAGAAAATTTAAAAGTATCAGAGTTGCGGCTATAATACTCATCGTCATTTCCTGCGGCAACAGTCCAATAGTAATCGCGTGATGAATCAAGCAATAAATTTTCTACAGGTAGTTGGTACGTTGATTTTTGTAGTAAAGAATCCCTGATTAATATAGTAGTCAGGTTTCTATCCGTTGCTAATATAAGGCGGTAACGTGTTGCATTGCTTGAGTTTGACCAATCTATTATACCATTAAGGGTTTGGTTGGTAGAATTATCAGCAGGCATAAATTGCGTAGGTATTGAAGGAGGAAGGAAGGTTACTTGGAAACTTGATGAGTTTGACCAATCGCCCCAGCCTACTTCATTTTCAGCACGTGCACGCCAAAAGTATACGATATTTTTATTAAGGGTATCTTTAGAATAAGCTATTAGTTGCTTGCCTCCATCTACTATGCTATCCAATTTATTGGTAGAAAAGTTTGAGTTAGTAGACATTTGTACTTGGTAGCGGCTGGCACGTGTTACTGAACCCCAAGAAAAATCAGGAAAAACAGAGCCATCTTTAGCATTGTTGCTAGGGTTTAGTAGTTTTGGTGCGGCAGCGGGTTTATCTATGGTGCGGAAACTGCCTGTAACAGACCAATCGCCAAAACCAATAATATCTTTACCTCTTACACGCCAGTAATACACCACGTAGTTGTTTAGTTTACCGCCTGCAGTATACACATTTATATTACCTTGTATGGTATCAAAAAGTGGGGTAGTAAACAATGTATCAGTAGCTATTTGTAACTGAAAACTATCTACTGATGATGACGAGTTCCAAACTAGATCGGGTGCCATACTTACTTTTGTTGCATTGTTTGAAGGCAAAGTAAGGGCAGGAGCTACCGGTTGCGCAAAAAGTGCAGCCGGAGCAAGAAATGCAAAAGCGAATAAAAATATAGTAGCAGCTCTTTTCATGTATTCTTAAAGTATTATAAGTGGCGCAAATTAACTAATGGCGAACCATTTTCCAAATAATGTAAACCAATCGGTAAGGGTACGAAAAAAAACGCTAAAATCAACTATTATTTGTTTTTAACATACCATTATCAGCAAAACTATAGTAATTATTCTCTGTAACTATTATATGGTCAATCACTTGTATGTCAAGCAGCACACCTGCTTTAGTTAATTTGTCGGTTAGTTTTAAATCATCATCACTGGGTGTTGCATTTCCTGATGGGTGGTTGTGTGCCAAAGCAATACTCACAGCACCTTCATCAATAGCCATTTTAAAAATTTTTTTGGCATCAACACCTATATGGCTAACATTTCCATTAGCAATTAGTTTTTCGCCTATTACTTTCAATCCCCTGTTTAGAAGTAATACCCAAAACTCCTCGTGTGGCAAATTGGCAATTCGGGGTTTAAATAGCTCATAAATATCACTGCTATGACCGATATTCTTTTTTTGTTTCACCTCTTGAGCACTTCTTCTGCCTGCCAATTCTATTGCCGCCACAATTGTTATTGCTTTCGCCTCACCAATTCCATCAATTTTTGTTAACTCTTTGACGGATAACTTTGCCAATTGGTTGAGACTATCATCACATTTTTTTAAAATCTCTCTTGAAAGATCGATAGCCGATTTTGATTTTGTGCCCGTACTTATAAGTATAGCCAGTAGTTCTACATTGCTTAGTGTATGTTTACCACGCAACGAAAGTTTTTCGCGAGGGCGGTCTTCCTCAGCCCATTTGTTTATGGGCATATAAATAGTGCTGTTTTGCATTTAAGTTATAACCCAAGTTGTTTGGGAGTGCAGTTAAATACAATAACACCAGCTAATGTAAATGCAAAAAGAAAAGCCCGCAATATATATTGCGGGCTTAGAAAATATTTTACTCTAAAAACTTAGGCCGAAAGTTTTGCTACAAACTTGGTAAGTTTAGATTTTTGATTTGCTGCTTTGTTTTTGTGGATAATGTTTTTCTTAGCCAATCTATCAAGCATAGAATATACTTTAGTTAACAACTCATCCGCTTCTTTGCGGTCTTTGCTGCTACGTATATTTTTTATAACCGTACGTGTGCTTTTAGCTTGGTAGCGGTTTCTAAGCCTTTTAGTGGCATTGGCTCTTATCCTTTTTAATGCCGATTTATGGTTTGCCATGTTGCGTTGTATCTATATCTTTTAAAGGGGTGCAAATATACCAAATAAGTTTACAAAAGAAAAACTTTTTACGCTTTTTGATAATAAGTAGCTTTGCGCGAAGCAAAAATAGGACAATACAGCAAAATATGAGCAACAACGAGGATATTTTCAAAAAAGTAGTATCGCACAGCAAAGAATACGGATTTGTTTTTCAATCAAGCGAGATATACGATGGTTTAGCCGCCGTTTACGATTACGGACAAAACGGAACGGCACTAAAACGCAACATACGCGAGTATTGGTGGAAGGCTATGGTGCAAATGCACGAAAATATTGTAGGGATTGATACAGCCATATTTATGCACCCTAAAATATGGAAGGCTAGCGGACACGTTGATGGTTTTAGCGACCCCATGATTGATAATAAAGATAGCAAGAAACGCTACCGTGCCGACCAGTTGCTTGAAGACCGTATAGAAAAGTATATGAAAGAGGGCAAAAGCGAAAAAGCAGGAAAACTGCAAATAGCTATGGACGAAGCCCAAGAGCGTGAAGACCTTACTGCCCTACGTGATTTGATTATTGAGCATGAAATAGCTTGCCCCGTTAGCGGTACGCGTAACTGGACAGATGTGCGCCAGTTTAACTTGATGTACAGCACCCAAATGGGTAGCGTGGCCGATGATTCTGATACAGTATACCTGCGCCCCGAAACCGCACAGGGTATTTTTGTAAACTTTCTTAACGTACAAAAAACGGGTAGGATGAAAATACCTTTTGGTATAGCCCAAACGGGTAAAGCATTCCGTAATGAGATTATAGCTCGCCAGTTTATTATGCGTATGCGAGAGTTTGAACAAATGGAAATGCAATTTTTTGTTCGCCCGGGTACAGAGATGAAATGGTTTGAGTATTGGAAAGAGGCTCGTTTAAAATGGCATATGGCTTTAGGAGTTCCTGTTGAGAAATATCGTTTCCATCTTCACACCAAACTAGCTCACTATGCCAATGCGGCGGTTGATATTGAATTTGATTTTCCTTTTGGTTTTAAAGAAGTAGAAGGCATACACAGCCGTACCGATTTTGATTTGAAGCAACACCAAGATGCCAGCGGCAAAAAAATGCAATATTTTGATGCTGATTTGGACGAGAACGGAAAAGCCTACGGTAATTATATACCCTACGTGGTAGAAACCAGTATTGGTTTGGATAGGATGTTTTTACTAACCCTTTGCAATGCCTATACCGAAGAAGAAGTAGTAAACGGAGATAAAACCGAAACCCGTGTGGTGCTTCGCCTGCCTGCTGTTTTAGCACCTATAAAACTGGCTATTTTCCCTCTAACCAAAAAAGACGGATTGCCAGAGAAAGCTCGCGAAATTATGGACGACTTGAAGTTTGACTTTGAGTGCTTTTACGAAGAAAAAGATGCTATTGGCAAACGCTACCGTCGCCACGATGCTATTGGTACACCTTTTTGTGTAACGATAGACCACGATAGCCTAGAAGACAATCAGGTAACCATACGCCACCGCGATACGATGGAGCAAGAGCGTGTGCCCATTACCGAGCTTAAAAGCATTATAGCCAAAGCCGTAAACTGGCGCAATGTATTGTAGCAGTTTACTACGTTAGGTCTGATTTTCAGTAGGATTAAAAACCTACTCTATTAAGATTACAAGCTCAAGGATGACTTAAGTCATCCTTGAGCTTGTAATTGCAAAAGCAACTGATTTCAATCAGTTGTACTACTTATAAACCCCCTGCATATAAATTTTATGTAAGGGGTTATTTTTAGGTAATTCGTCTAAAAACAAGGAGTATATGCAATAGCAAAACCATTAAATTAGTACCTTTACAGTTACTAATTATGAAAATACTCTCTACCCTTTTTTTCCTCGCTTTTTCAGTAACTGTAATCGCACAATCTAATATGCCCGACGATAGGGAATTCACCTCAAAAAGGCAGTTTTTTAAACTAAGCTACCCCGATGCTTGGAACGTATACGAAAACCCTAACGGTACTTACCATTTTGAACGTGCCAGTGTAGCCACAGGCGAATTTGAAATAAAAGAAAGCCGTGCTTTTAGCGATAGCAACGAGGTGATGCACTATTTGGATAACGAAAGTTTTAGCCATCCTAATGCCAAGTACCAATACAACGAAACCAAAACTATACTTAGCTATAATAGTATGATACTGATAGAAGGTAAAGAAACGATGGTATTTGTATGGTTAGTGGCCAATAGAAACACTGTACTTACTTGCCGTTTTATAGTTGATAATAAACTAAAAGCTGCACCAAAAGCACAAAACGAGCTAATGGAAGTGAATATGATGATACAGTCTATCACCTTTTTAAAATAAGAGCGGTGGAGGGATTAAGAAGCAAAATGGTTGATGCTTGTATTGAAAAACGCAAGCAAGGCATGGATTTTTCACAGATTAGAAAAGAACTTGAAAACGCAGGTATTGATAAAGAAGAGATTAGAGTAATAATTAGTCTAGTAGATAGTTACGATAGAAATTCTGCGTTACAAAAAGCTAGCGCAACAAAAAAACGCGAATACTTTTTTGTTGGTCTTATAGCGTTTGTTGCAGGCTTAGTAATGACTTTTGTAACAATAGGTACTAATACTGTAATACTTTTTTATGGAGTCGTTATCGGCGGCCTATCCATGATGGGGTATGGCTTTAATAGCTTCAAAAAAAAGTGAAGATTAATTAACCTTTTAAAAGCTGGTGCGAGTGTCCACTCGTACCGACAATAATAGAGCGTCCGCTCGGCAGTGTGCTACTGGGTAGTTTTTTTCATCCCCCAGCCCCCTTCGCTCAAACACTTATAGTTTCGACTCCGCACTCCTTCGTCCCGAATACATTCGGGATCAAGATGACAGCCCACAAGGAGGACAATGCAGTGCTATATTTTTATTTTTGACAAATATGTTTTAGGCAAGAGCTTAAAATTTCCCTTACGTCTAACTCTCGTTAATTAGCCCTTCATTTTCAGGTGTAGGGGCTTTCTCCTTATCAGTCTCGGTATTTGCCACCAACTCAGTAACACCACCAGTAACTATAAATTTCATCACATCCGAAGGGTTAGCATCAATAGCTCTTACCTTTGTGGCAGGTACAATAAACACATTGCCCGAAAAATTGTAACTGTGCGGAAAATACACCGATACAAACCCCTTAAAGCCAATCACACTTAAATCCTTATGGGTAATAAATCCCATCTTGTAAACACTAGGCCCCATTTCTACAGCCACAGGCTCTTTAAACTTACGTTTGTCGCCAACAAAAGCCTCTAAAAAATCTTTAAACAGGGTATATATAACTTTCACCCCCGGCACTTTTTCCAGTAAGTCATCAACAATATCCAAAATCGGACGCAGCAACAACCCCGAACCAAAAAAACCAATTATCGTAACAATAGTAAGTACTAATAATACACCCAAGCCGTGTGCATTGTCAAACCCAAAAAGTCCGTCTAGTTTGTTTATCAGCCACACTATTAGCATCACGGTACCTGCTAGGGGAAGCGTAAGCAGCACCCCGCGCAAAAAGTACTTTATCAGTTTGCCGCTAGTAAGGGTTATAAATCGTTTGTTAAATTCCATTTTTTTGTTTTTAGCTAAAGTTTAGCCATTAAATCTTTACCAATATCCTTGCGGTAGGCTTTGTTTTCAAACTGTATAGTTTCAGCCGCTCGCAGCGATTTTGATACAGCATCAGCAATAGTCTCTCCAAAACTGGTAAGAGCCAAAACACGTCCGCCATTGCTTTGCAAAACACCATCTACTTGCTTAGTGCCTGCATGAAAAACTAGGGTTTCACCAACATTTTCAATACCCGTAATAACCTTACCTTTTTCATAGCTATTTGGGTACCCTTCTGATACCAGTATAATGGTAGTAGCTGTTTGCGGGTTCACCTTTGGGGTAATAGTATTTAGCGTGCCATTGGCTACCGCATCCATTATTGCTACAAAATCATTCTCCAATCTAGGGAAAACAACCTCCGTTTCAGGGTCGCCCATACGGCAATTATATTCTATCACATAAGGATCGCCGCCCACATTCATCAAACCAATAAAAACAAAACCTTTATAGTGTATTCCCTCTTGTTTCAGGCCATTCACAGTAGGTTCAATAATACGTTCGCGTACTTTATCCAAAAATACCTCATCAGCAAACGGAACAGGCGAAACCGCACCCATGCCGCCTGTATTGGGGCCTGTATCACCCTCACCAATACGTTTATAATCCTTCGCCTCAGGCAATACAATATAATTATCGCCATCCGTCAACACAAAAACCGAAAGTTCTATGCCCGTTAAAAATTCTTCAATCACCACACAGGCACTTGCGTCGCCAAACTTTTCGTTTTGCAGCATTTCTGTCAGCTCAGCTTTTGCGTCAGTCAAGTTGTCAGGTATTACTACCCCTTTTCCTGCCGCCAATCCGTCAGCCTTTAAAACATAAGGAGGGTGTAAAGTCTCTAAAAAGTCAAAAGCATCAGTAAGTGTACTTTTTGTAAAAGTTTTATAAGCCGCCGTAGGTATGTTGTGGCGCGCCATAAATTGTTTCGAAAAATCTTTGCTGCCTTCCAATTGTGCCCCTTGTTTATCAGGGCCTATAACAGGTATATGCTTTAGTTTTTCATTAGCTGCAAAATAATCGGCAATGCCCTTTACTAGAGGGTCTTCGCTACCGGGCAACAGTAGGCTTATATTGTTTTCAATACAAAATTGGCCAATGGCTTCAAAATCGTTTACACCCATATTAATATTAGTGCCGTGCTGTGCTGTGCCTGCATTTCCGGGGGCAATAAACAGTTTTTGACAGAACGGGCTTTGAGCTATTTTCCAAGCAAAAGTATGTTCACGTCCGCCGCTACCCAATAATAATATAGTGTGTTTGGTATTCATTGTATTTTTAAAAAGAGGTGCAAAGTTGGGCAAATTTTAGCAGCCACCAAAAAGTAAAATTCAGGTAGGATTAAAACCCTATCCTATGAAAATTACAGCGCAAGGGAGGACTTAAGTCCTCCCTTGCGCTGTAATTGCAAAAACAGTGGGTTTCAACCCACTGAAAAAGTGAGTGTTTACTCATTATTTAATATATCTAATTATAAATCAGCCAGTTAATTTATAATATCCCGAATAGCAGCACCTCTCCCCACTTTAAATATAGAGAACAAATAGTATTGTTCGCTTGCGGACATAGCGCCTTCATCTATTCTATTGCTAAAATTTAAAGACACTTTTACGTGCATATAACTGCACTCACCAACTTTGCGCCTTTAACCCTTGCGTGAAAAATTTTCTTTCAGTTTAATAAAAAACCAGTATTTGCGCCTGTTTGCATTACTATTTCATTAAAAGGTCGGATAGTATTGTCCACAAGTGGACATAGCGCCTTCATCTATATCTAGCGCTAAAATTTAAAGACACTTTTACTTGGATATAACTGCACTCACCAACTTTGTGCCTTCAACCCTTAGCGTGAAAATTTTTCTATCGGCTAATAAGAAACCAGCATTTGCACCCGTTTGCATTACTATTTCATTAAAAGGTCGGATAGTCTTGTTCGCTTGTGGATATAGCGCCTTCATCTATATCTAGTGCTATAATTTAAAGATACTTTTACGAGCTAATATCTTTGCTCATCAACTTTGCGTCTTTAACTCTTAGCGTGAGAAAATTTATTTTTTTAATGCGAAGGCAGCATTTGCACCCGTTTGCATTACTATTTCATTAAAAGGTCGGATAGTATTGTCCGCTTGCGGACATAGCGTCTTACTCTATTCTAGTGCTATAATTTAAAGATACTTTTACTTGGATATAACTGCGCTCACCAACTTTGCGCCTTCAACCCTTTGCGTGAAAAATTTCTTTAATTTAGAGGGGAAAATAGTGTGCGGGACGGTTCTAATCTTGTTATTAGGGTGAGTTAAACTATACAATTAATGCACTGCATGGGATACATATTTGTAAGGTTAAAAAGTGAGTAAACACTCATTTTTAGGTAAAAAACACTTTTTAAGGCTAAATAGTAGTGAGTACTTACTTTTTTTAAGGGTAATTTTGACCCGTTGCTAGATTTTGTGACACAATTTTCTTTGGCATTATAAGTGCAAACATATAAACCGTTCCGCCCCAAGCGGAAATGTGTTATTTTTGCCCACTTGTTTCAAAAAACAGATACATGATTAACTCTATTATAAAAGGCATCTCAAAAATTTTCGGGGATAAATCCGAACGCGATATTAAGACTATGAAACCCTTAGTAGACGAAATTAACGGCTACTTTGAGAAATATAAAAGTCTTAGCAACGATGAATTGAGGGCTAAAACTACCGAATTTAAGAATCGCATAGCCGAGCACCTTAAAAGTATAGACGATGAACTTGCTGAACTAAAAACCCGTGCAGATGCAGAGGGAGTGAGCATTGACGACACCGAAGATATATACAATGAAGTAGATAAGCTGAAAAAGAAACGCAACATAGAGTTGGAGGTAGTATTGGAAAAAATATTACCCGAAGCCTTTGCAGTGGTTAAAGAAACCGCTCGCCGTTTCACAGACAGTACATCATTAGAAGTAACAGCCAACGAAAACGATCGCGAATTAGCTACCCGCAAAGCCAACGTTACCATAAATGGCGATAAAGCCTTTTATAGCAATACTTGGGATGCCGCAGGCAGCAGTATCACTTGGAATATGGTGCACTATGATGTGCAGCTGATAGGTGGTATGGTATTGCACAGCGGTAAAATTGCCGAGATGGCAACGGGTGAGGGTAAAACCCTAGTATCAACCTTGCCTGCATACCTTAATGGTATATCGGGTGAAGGAGTGCATATAGTAACCGTAAATGATTACCTAGCCCGCAGGGATAGCGAGTGGAATGCCCCTTTGTTTGAATTTCACGGGTTAAGGGTAGAGTGTATTGACTATTACCCCCCCAACTCGGCCGAGCGTCGCAAAGCCTACCAAGCCGATATTATTTACGGAACCAACAACGAGTTTGGTTTTGATTACCTGCGCGATAACATGGCGCACGATATCGAAGACCTTGTACAACGCCAACACCACTTTGCAATGGTGGATGAAGTAGATAGTGTATTGGTAGATGATGCCCGTACACCTCTTATCATTTCAGGGCCTGTACCCAAAGGCGACCAACAAGAATTTATCGCCCTTAAACCGCGTATAGAAAAACTGGTAAACGAACAACGCAAATACCTTACAAACGCACTTGCCGAAGCCAAAAAGCTAATAGCCGCCGGCAAAGAAAAAGAAGCAGGTTTGTTACTATTGCGTTGCCAACGTGGTTTACCCAAAAACAAACCCTTAATTAAATTTTTGGGTGAGCAGGGCATGAAGCAACTGCTACAAAAAACAGAAAACTACTACCTGCAAGACCAACAAAAGGAAATGCCCAAGGTAGATGAAGAACTATACTTTGTAGTAGACGAAAAAAACAACAGTATCGACCTTAGTGAGAAAGGCGTAGAGTTAATTACCGCAAGCGGTGAAGATCCTCACTTTTTTGTGATGCCCGATGTGGGTGCCGAAATAGCTGAAATGGAACGCACCATTACCGATGCCGACGAGAAGGTGAAACGCAAAGAGGCATTGATGCGTGATTACTCAATAAAATCAGAACGTATACACTCGATAAACCAGTTGCTAAAAGCGTACTGTATGTTTGAGCGTGATGTAGAGTACATTATAGATGGCGGTAAAATAAAAATTGTTGACGAACAAACAGGTCGTGTGCTTGATGGCCGTCGATATAGCGATGGTTTGCACCAAGCTATCGAAGCAAAAGAAAATGTGAAGGTAGAAGCTGCCACACAAACCTTTGCCACCGTTACCCTGCAAAACTACTTCCGTATGTACCACAAATTGGCAGGTATGACGGGTACAGCCGAAACAGAAGCAGGTGAGTTTTGGGAAATTTATAAACTAGACGTAGTAGTAGTGCCTACCAACCGTCCTATTATTCGTAAAGACGAAAACGACTTTATATACAAAACCAAACGCGAAAAATACAATGCCCTTATAGACGAAATAGTTAAACTAACCCAAGCAGGCAGGCCTGTTTTGGTGGGTACTACATCGGTAGAAGTATCAGAGTTATTGGCAAGAATGCTAAACCTGCGAAAAATTAAACACAATGTACTAAACGCCAAGCAGCACCAGCGCGAGGCTGATATTGTGGCCGAAGCAGGACAATCAGGCACCGTTACCATAGCCACCAACATGGCAGGTAGGGGTACGGATATAAAACTGGGCGTAGGCGTTAAAGAAGCAGGCGGTTTAGCTATTGTAGGTACTGAAAGGCATGAATCACGTAGGGTCGATCGTCAGTTACGCGGACGTGCAGGTCGTCAAGGAGATCCGGGTTCATCACAATTCTTTATCTCGTTAGAAGATGATTTGATGCGTCTTTTTGCATCGCACCGTATAGCCAACGTAATGGATAGGTTTGGGCACACCGAGGGTGATAATATACAGCACTCTATGATTTCTAAATCAATAGAATCAGCCCAGAAAAAAGTAGAACAAAACAACTTTGGTATACGTAAACGTTTGCTAGAGTACGATGATATAATGAATAGCCAGCGCGAGGTAATATATACCCGCCGCCGTAATGCACTGTTTGGTGATAAGCTGAAATTAGATATCAATAACATGATATACGATGCTGCCCAAGATATAGCCGAAGGTTTTCAAGCCGAAGGCGATTACGAAGGAATGAAGCTGGAGTTTATACGTCTGTTTGCCTACGATACATCTATCACAAATCAAGAGTTTTCAGAACTAAAACCACAAAAACTTACCGAAAGAGTATACACCGATTTAAAAAATCTGTACGAACGTAAGTCGGTTAGCTTTATAGAGTTCGCCTTCCCAGTAATAGAAGAAGTATACAAAACACGCGGAGAGAGTGTTGAAACCATATCAATACCCATTACCGATGGTATAAAAGCCCTGCAAGTATTAGTAAACCTTAAAAAGGCACACGATACACACGGGCGTGAAATGGTTACAGCATTTGAAAAAATGACAACCCTTGCCCTGATTGATGATGAGTGGAAAGAGCATTTACGTGAGATGGACGATTTGAAAACATCAGCCCAAAACGCTGTATTTGAGCAAAAAGACCCTCTGTTGATTTACAAATTAGAGTCGTTTGATTTGTTTAAAAACATGATAAACCGTCTTTCAAAAGAAATACTTACCATACTTTTCAAAGGTCAAATTGCTACGCAAGAAGCTGATAATGTGCAAGAAGCTCAACAACGTCGTCGCACAGACATGAGCCGTATGCAAACTCGTCGCCCACAAGAAATAGCAGCAACAGCTTCACCCTCAGGCGGAGGTATGCCACAACCACAAGAAGAGGAGCGCATACCGCAAATGCCAATGAAAGCTGAAATGAAGGTTGGACGTAATGACACTTGCCCATGCGGTAGTGGAAAAAAATATAAAAACTGCCACGGTGCGGGTGAATAATGATAGATAGTA
Source organism: Bacteroidia bacterium (assembly GCA_037968475.1). GTDB lineage: Bacteria > Bacteroidota > Bacteroidia > UBA8524 > UBA8524 > SB11. The sequence continues at coordinate 70,864 of JBBKVO010000052.1, read as the reverse complement.
GGGAAGAAGAACAGCAAACTATGGATTTAGCGGGATATATAGAATATACACGGTTAAAACCCGATACTGACAAAATAGCAATATTAAAGGCCTGTGCACAGGCAGTGGAACATAATTTTTTTGGAGTATGCGTACCTCCCTATCACGTTAATGCAGCCCATAAAGCCATTAGCGATAGCAAAGCCGACATCAAAATAATCACAGTTGTTGGCTTTCCATTTGGCTATGGTCGCACATCAGCCAAAGTTGAAGAAGTGAAACAAGCGATACGTGATGGAGCAGATGAAATTGATGCCGTTATTAATATAGCAGCAGTAAAATCAGGCGATTATAGCTCGGTAGAGAACGACATTACCAGCATGGTAACCACTTGCCACATGCAAAATAAAAAAGCAAAGCTGATTTTTGAAATCGGTTTGCTTAATGACGAAGAAATTGCTAAACTTTGTGAAATAACCAGCAACATTGGGCCTGATTTTGTAAAAACCTCAACAGGTATGATACCGGGGGGAGTAACACCCGAAATGGTAGCCAAGTTACGTGCCATGTTGCCCGAAAAAGTTTTGATAAAAGCCGCAGGAGGCATACGCAATTACGCACACGCCCTTGCGTTGGTTGAGGCAGGAGCTACCCGTATAGGCACCTCAAGCGGTATTAAAATTATAAACCAGAAATGAAAAAAGTAGCACTATTACTAATAGCCCTTGTTTTTGCTGCACCCAAAATTTGGGCGCAAAGCGATACTGCCGAAGGCACATTGGTAATACATGCCGATAAAAAAATAGACGAGTATTTGCAGCAGCGTAAAACTGAAAGGCAAACCGACTCGCTAACAAGAGGCTACCGCGTGCAAATAGTAATTACCGATAAGCGGACTGATGCCAAAGATGCCAAAGAAAAATTTACCAACAAATATCCCAACTGCCCTGCATATTTGATATTTGATTCGCCCCACTTTAAAGTACGTGTTGGCGACTTTAAAACCCGTATTGATGCGCAAGCACTGTTGTTTAAACTTACCGAAGATTTTCCTACCTTGTTTTTAATAGAAGACAAGATAAACCCACCACCCATAGTACCTTGCTACTAGAGTGTATATTTATTACTGCAAACACTAAATTTTTTGTGTATTTGTTAATTAAATAATTAACTTTGCAGTCCTTTTAAAAATCCCATAGAGATGGACTTTATTAAACTTGTTGAAAGCGAATTCATAAAAAGCGATATACCTGTTTTTAACGCAGGTGATACAGTAACTGTTAGCTACAAAATTAAAGAAGGTACTAAAGAACGTATCCAGCTATTTCAAGGTGTTGTTTTGCAACGTCGTAATAGCGGTATGAGTGCTACCTTCACTGTACGTAAAATATCAAACAGTATAGGTGTTGAGCGTGTATTTCCATTGCACAGCCCATTTATCGAAAAAATAGAAGTTAACAAACGCGGTAAAGTCCGTCGTGCACGTATATTCTACCTTCGCGAGCTAAAAGGTAAAAAAGCGCGTATCAAAGAAAGACGCTATACCAAATAACCGAATTAAAAAAATTCAAATGGCAGCCCCGAAGGTTTATTCTTTTGGGGCTTTTTTATTACACAAATTCGCACAGATAATAATATTTTCGTGTCTATATGCAACTTTCAAAAACATATAACCCCGCAGAAGTAGAAGACAAATGGTATAAATACTGGATGGACAATGGCTATTTTCACGCCGATGCCAACAGCAACAAGCCAAAGTATAGCATTGTTATCCCCCCACCAAACGTAACAGGTGTGTTGCACATGGGGCACATGTTAAATAATACCATACAAGATATACTTACCCGCCGTGCCCGTATGCAAGGCAAAGAAGCCTGCTGGGTACCCGGCACCGACCATGCTAGTATAGCTACTGAGGCCAAAGTGGTGAAAATGCTGAAAGAACAAGGCATAAACAAAACCGATATAGGCCGCGAGAAGTTTTTAGAGCACGCTTGGGTATGGAAAGAAAAATATGGCGGTATAATATTAGACCAGCTTAAAAAACTAGGCGCAAGCTGCGATTGGGAACGCACTCGTTTTACGATGGAGCCAAAACTTAGCGAAGCCGTAATACAAGTATTTGTTGATTTGTACGAGAAGGGGCTTATCTATCGCGGCGAACGCATGGTAAACTGGGATCCCTCAGCAAAAACCTCTGTAAGTGATGAGGAGGTAATACACAAAGACGTACAGTCGAAACTGTACTATATCAACTATAAAATAGCTGGCGAAGACGGGCATATAACCATTGCTACCACCCGTCCCGAAACACTTTTGGGTGATAGTGCCGTATGTGTAAATCCTAACGACGAACGCTATGCGTATCTAAAAGGAAAAAAAGTAATTGTACCCGTTGCCAACCGCCAAGTACCCGTAATTTTTGATGAATACGTTGATATTGAGTTTGGTACAGGTTGCCTAAAAGTAACCCCCGCACACGATATTAATGATTTTGAGCTGGGCAAAAAGCACAGCCTTGAAACCATTGATATTTTTAACGAAGATGGAACTATTGCCCCTATTGCGGGTCATTATGTAGGTATGGATAGGTTTGCCGTGCGCAAACAGATAGTAAAAGACCTTGAAGAAATTGGTCTGATAGAAAAGATAGAAGACATAAAAAACAGCGTTGGCTATAGCGAACGTACCGATGCTGTGATAGAACCCCGCCTAAGCAAACAGTGGTTTGTTGATATGAAAAAGATTATCGACAAAAACCCAAAAGTATTGCAAGCGGTGATGGACGATGAAATTAAATTTCATCCTGCAAAATTTAAAACCACTTACAAACAGTGGGTAGAAAACATACGCGAGTGGTGCATATCGCGCCAGTTGTGGTGGGGTCAACGCATACCTGCTTGGTATGCGCCTGATGGTAGTTTTGTAGTAGCCGCAACCGAACAGGAAGCCATCCAAAAATTTCAAATTTCAAATTTCAAATTTGAGATGGGTGAGCTGAAGCAGGACGAAGACGTTGTTGATACTTGGTTCTCGTCGTGGTTGTGGCCAATTAGCGTTTTTGATGGTTTTGAAAACCCCAACAATCCTGATATAAAAGCCTTTTATCCTACCGACGACCTTGTAACGGGGCCCGATATTATTTTCTTTTGGGTATTGCGCATGGTAATGGCCGGCTACGAGTATAGAGGCGAAAAACCTTTCAAGAATGTATATTTTACAGGTATTGTACGCGATAAGCAACGCCGTAAAATGAGCAAGCAACTGGGCAACTCGCCCGACCCATTGGAGCTTATAAACCAATTTGGTGCCGATGGTGTGCGCATGGGTATACTACTATCATCATCAGCAGGAAATGATATTTTGTTTGATGAAAGCCAAGTAGAACAAGGCCGAAATTTTTGCAATAAAATATGGAATGCCTACCGTTTGGTAAAAGGTTGGGAGATTGTAGAAGACAGTGCTGTTGATACTGAAATAGTAAAAGCCAATCAATTAGCCTCGAAATGGTTTGCCAGCAAACTAAACGAGGGACTAAAAGAGATAGAAGAAAAGTTTGCCGATTACCGACTAAGTGAGGCGTTGATGGCAATATACAAGCTGGTGTGGGACGATTACTGTGCTTGGTATTTAGAGATGGTGAAGCCCGAATATGGCAAACCCATTAACCGCAGTGCTTTTGATGCTACCATAGCCCATTTTTCAGACTTGCTGAAAATTGTACACCCCTTTATGCCTTTTATTACCGAGGAATTGTTTCACGATTTAAACGATGGTAATCCTGCCAAGCCTATTATTGTTGAAGATTACCCCAAAGTACAACAAGGGGTAGAGGCTGTACCATCACTAGCTATTGATTTTATTACTGAAATGCGTAACCTGCGCAATAGCAAAGGCTTATCGCCCAAAGAAGAAATAAAAACCGCTTTGGTGTGCGAAAACGAAACTACTGCCGCAGTATATAGCAGCTTTGAATACATTATTCGTAAACTGGCCAATACCCCTGCGGTTGAAATTTTAGCAGAAAAACCCGAAGGGGCATTACAACTTTTAGTAAAAAACGATGCCCTTTATGTATTTTTGGAAGAGAGCATTGACCCTGAAACCGAGCGCGAAAAGATTTCGGAAGAAATTAAATACCTGCAAGGTTTTCTTAAATCGGTGGATGCTAAACTAAGCAACCAGAAGTTTGTGGCCAATGCCAAAGGTGATATTGTTGAACGCGAACGCCAGAAAAAAGCCGATGCCGAAGCAAAGTTGAGGCTACTAAATGATAACTTATTGGCTCTTAGTTAAAAAAGTATTGCGTATGAAAAACTTATATGCCCTGTTGATAGCTGTTTGCTTGTGTTATGCCGCAAGTGCACAAACAAAATATAACTACAAATATGTAGCTGTTAGTTTTCAGCCGCAGTACACGGTGCATACGTTTTCTGCTAAAAACACATACGAGCGTGATTCACTCAAAGGCATACAGCAAAACCGTACAGGGTTTACCATTTTTTTGCAATACCAAAAGCAAATGGGGCAAAACCTAATGCTGCAAACAGGTATACAGTATACCAATACCGGTTTTGTGCGCGTGGCTAGAAATATTGAATTTGCAAGTAGTATCCACCCCGATGTGCCCTTAATAGACCAAACCATACAAACAACTCCCCCTCCAACGGCTGAGATGAACTATGTGTTTGATTATATAGATATACCCGTACTGTTTAATAGTAAAATATATTTCACCTCAAAACAATCAAAACATTGGGAGTTTTACGGCACTTATGGTGCATCGCTAAACTTTTTGTTGCAGGATAGGGTAGCTGCACGCCTAAAGGGTTTTACTATTGATAACAAAAGGGCGTTTAACCTAAAAAACACGTACCTAAAATCAAACTTTTTTAATGTTACGGCCATTTTAGGGTTAAGGGCCAACTACAATTACTCAAACAAATTAGGTTTTCTTACCCAACCTTTGCTAAGTGTGCCTTTATTGCCTGCCACTAGAGGTGATTATACCTATCGTCTTTTATCCATTGGGCTGCAAATAGGCATTTATTTTAACCTTGATGTTGACGGCGAAGAGGAGATTATAGAGTAATCAGTCATCCCAAACTTGATTCGGGATCTCATCGCCCAACAACCGTTATCATAGAATGAGATGCTGTCTCGAATGTATTCGGGACAATCAAGTTGGGAATGACGGGGAGCCACGCGCCTCACCACTCCTTCGACTTTACTCAGGATGACACAGCCGCACTTTCTCGTAATGGCAAAACAACCGTATTAGGCTAACAAAGCAATCGTTTGTATAGCTTCGTAAAGATTACTTCACTAACCAAAACCATATTTCAGCAGAGTAAAATCATACGTTCGCAATAAACTGTGCGTTGTCATATTGAGCGGAGTCGAAATATGGAAGCGGGGGATAAAGATTTTCAGTCATTCCTGCGTAGGCGGGAATCTATCCGTTGCCTTCGCACAGATTCCCAATCAAGTTGGGAATGACGGCCAGCCGCACGCCTCACCACTCCTTCGACTTTGCTCAGGATGACACAGCCGCGCTGCTTGCTGTGTCTTGCCAAGTTGAGGTTAAGACACCGTTCCCCGAAGCGTCCTCGCTTTGGGATAGCAAGTGGTAGCGTCCCGCTACAACAAGATTTCGAGTGGACTCGAATAAAAATGATCTTCAAGCGTGGACGCTTGAAGGAACGCAGAAGCTGGCTCGAGCGTCCGCTCGGTAGAGAGACTGTTTTTTCTTGTGCTGTGCTATCTTTCGCACTCCTTCGACTTCGCTCAGGATGACCCAACAGAATAATTTGAAATATTCTTTATAGTATTCTCTTGTCCCTTTCCTGAAAGCCTTGCTAGGTCTGCAATATATAAAAAAAGTGGGTTTACTTCTTTACTTCGACACACATCATTTTTGCGGTCGTACTCCATTCCTTTAGGAAATACTAGGTATTGTAGCTTTTGCTTGTTATAATAATCGCTCTGTTGCCATAATTGAGGCAGGTTTTGGGCTAACTCTACTATCTTATCTACCATTTCTTCCTGCTTCGACAATCCTTTTTTTGATTGGGTTAATTCTGTCTCTATTTTGATTTGTTCTTCTTGCAGTTTGGGTAAATATTTATGGTATAATTCTCCCGATATTTCCTCTAATACATAGCGTTCTTCTAATCGTTCTATCTTTTGGTTGAGTTCCTCTTTTTTCTTTTTTAGGGCATTGTTAGTTTCTTCTTGTCCTTTTAAGAGGTGTTGGAGTGTTTGGCTCAGTTGGTCTTTAAGGATGGGCTGTAAACTACTGTCTATGGTATAGTCTTGTAAGGTTACAGTAAATTGGTTATGGATATGTTTAGCATTACGGTTGTTTTTACATCCTTTTGTGTTGCACTTGTAATAAGGTATGTTCCACTTTTTAGCAATATACCCTCGCATGGGTTCTTTGCATTGGTGACAGTGTAGAAAACGTTTTAAGGGGATGGCTTCGTTTTCTTCTTTTTGGGAATAACCTGCTGTACTGTTTTGTTGGTATATTTTGTTTACTCTTAGAAAGACTTCTCTACTGATTAATTTTTCATGTATTCCTTCTACTATTTGTCCTTCTAGTGCATTATGGGTAAGTATTCCACAATAGAATGGGTTTTTTAATATTTCTGATAGTCGGTTTAAAGCTAGGTTTAGTCCTTGTCCTGCTAATCTTTTTCTTATTTCTTCTAAGCTGCAATCCTCGTTCATTTTCCAATGGAAAGCTTTTTTGATAAGTTGACCTTTTTGGTTGATGACTATCTTTCTTTCTCCGTTTACTTTTATATGGTCGTACCCTATGGGTGCTTTATTGCACCACTCTCCTTTTAGCAGACGTTCTTTTGTGCCTGCCATACACTTTTGTCTTCTTAGCAGGTTATCGTGTTCTCCAAACAAGAATAGCATTTTCTGTTGAAGTTGTCCTGCTGGATTGGAGGTATCAATGGGTTGGGTTACAGATATAATTTCTGTACCTAGTTTTCTAAGTTGGTTTGCTAACCATATACTGTTATCGTTTCTGCTAAATCGTTCTAAACTATATACTATGATGTAAGAAATTTTATACTTGGTGGTTTTAACGTAGTTTATCATTCGTTGGAATTGTTTCCGTTCGTCTGATTTGGCACTTTCATACGTTCCTCCGAAGTATTCCCGTACTACCCACCCTTTTTGTTGGGCGTATTGATTGCTGTATTTAAGCTGTGTTTCTAAGGAGAGGTTATCCATCTGTTTTATATCGGATACACGGGTATAGATAACACAATCGTTGGTCTTGGTTTTATAAAGGGCTTGTCCTTTGGCAAATTGGGTAAAGGGGTTATATAGTGTTGTTGACGGGGTATGTTGTTTCATAGTCGGGATAGCTGATTTTAAATTTGTAGTATTTATAGATGTTCCACGCGCAATTAATGTTCCACGAGGGCAAGTCTGCCTCTTTTTATTTCCACAGGATTGCTGAATATTGACCTATATATGTGGTAATTAGCGTTTTATTTTTTTGATTGAGGGTACTGTTTTTCACGCATTGCTAGTCCAATAAGGAATTATTGGTTTTCAGAAGGTGCAAAGGCTTGTACGGCTATTTGACAAAGGGACTCTAGGGTTTGGAGAATATGGAGGGCTTGTTTGTCCGATAGGTGTTCATAGCCTTTACATTGCCTTAGTTTGTCTATGGCAGAGGTGTTGGAAGTTGAAACGGGTGCTTTGCTAGTGGAAAGCGATGTGTCCATTTTCATTTGTTGCCACGAAAATGGAGCAGTAGAAGTTTATGGGTTACTGTTTATGACGATTAATGCCTAAAAATGCCAATTGTTTCGTGTTTATTACAAACAATGTTGATTGTTTACAATTAATTGCAATCGTTTTGGATTGTTTCACATTGGCTCTTATCATGGTTTATCGTCTGTTCTTTATCATACAATAATGTTTTGGTAAAGTTGCTATTGTCAGAAAGGCGAGACCAATTTACCCCTCAAAAACAATGTTTTTTTTTGGTAAATATTTAATTTTCAATGATATAATCTGCTTTAAAAACACAGCGTTGGTGAAAATCAACGGAGTGTTGCTAATTTGTTGCAACACTACGTTGATAGCAATAAACAATGTGTTTGTGATGTTTATAGACACAACACTATTTCCAACTCACCTTATTAATGGCCGATACAAAATTATTTTTTACATCAAATAAGAGGGCTGTTAACTGATAGTCTCCTTTTGGCCAGTTTGACAAAAAAGGAATGCTACCACTTTTATAATCAAAACCGCTACCATTCAGTCTAAGTTCTTTGTAATAATAAATACTGTCTGAACTTAAATTAAGCAGTTTTATTTCTATCCTGTTTACCCCGCTTTGATAATCCCATGCCTTAAAGTTATATTCTATGTTGCTTGTGCCATCCAAGTTGATGGTATTATTTGTATTGGGATAAGGGGTATAAATTGAAGCCAAATCAGATATCAAAGAATCTTGTGAATTTTTTAAAGCAATCTTTCTTTGTGATAAAGTGTTCTTGTTCCCCGCTTTATCATCTACCTCAATGATTAAAGTATACAAGCCTGATGCAACATTAACGGGGACTGTTATTGTGTGTGCAAAAGACGCGGATACCCCCGTAACATATACTGTTGTGTCCCAGTTAAAAAAAGGGGTCGTTGGATTAACCTGTGGCTTATTGAGGTAAACTACATTTACTATATACTTTTCCAATGCTTCGTTATCAGAAATTTCACCAGTAATTGTAAATTTCTCCCCTGATGCAAGGGTAATATCAGAAGATGGGGAGTTTAAAACCCCAATGGGTTTAATTTTTTCTAATGGAACTGTGTTAAGGGCATCCTCATTTTCCCGTTTACAGCTATTAAGAAGTAGTAATAATGTAATTGCAACTGCAATACGATTAGTGTTTTTCATCAGGAGTTTAATTTAAGTATGATACTTTAAGAGATATTTAATCGGTAGGTTGTTGCTTTGAGTTTGTATAAAATACTTGTTTAATAACCTACCCAAAAATTGGCTGCCATTTTCATAAAAGAAATAATTGGTAAAGACTTCAAAACATAGCATTACCGAACCTCAATGGTGCTTTAGGACAAGACACAAAGCAGATAGTAGTGTCCCATTTTTTAATGGGACACCTTCTTAGGGATGGAGTAAGGTTTAAATTGGAATAAAATATAGGGTTGAATTTTTTAAATATATTTTTATACAAAAAACAATTTCTATTAAGCATCATAATACAATCCTGTTGGCTCTATTAAGTAAATAAAACGATGCTTATGTTACGGAAATTATTAGGATTGGTGCTGTTTAAATTAGCTTTCTATTCGGCATTGCTTGCATATAACCCTGTTTTTGAAACTAATACGTGGATGGTAAGCACAGGAGGATTAAACGGATTTATGGGTAATGAGTTTCAAATAATCCAAAAAGACACTTTTATTGGGCAAGATAAATCTTATATCATTCAGGACTATCTTACAAAAACAAGACTTGGCGTTTTCAAAGAAGATACAAGCCAGTATAAAGTGTTTATTTACGAAAACAATAAGTGGCGGGTGTATTATGATTTCTCATTAGAGATGAATGAATCCATAACGCTTATGGTGTTTGGGAAACCTGAAAGAATGATGGTTACACAGGTTGATATGGTTGATTTATACGGAGTAAACAGAAAAATTATACGGCTTAAAAGTGTGTACCAATCTTATTTTGAAATTTCTTGGATAGAGGGAATTGGCAGCGAACAGGGGATAATCTATGACGATTACACTAGGATTTGCTCAATAAAGATTTTAGATTGTGCTTACAATGGCTTAACGAAAATATTTTGTAATTGCCTTCTTCCAAGTGGATATAAAACAGAATGCCCTGATGTCCCTGTATTAGTATCTTATAATAAAAACTGTATCGGGGATACAATATCGTTTCAACTTGATTTAATCCGCCAACCCTTCAGTTTTAAATGGGATTTTGGCGACCCGCAAACACAATCGGACAGCTTTATAAACACAAGTAAAGCATGGCATATATATCATTCTTCCGACAGCTTTCTTCTGAAACTTTACTTTCGTGATACTATTCATAGTAAAGACTTAGCTTATTCAAAGTGGATACACATTTATGAAGGAACAAACCATTTCCTTCCTAATGATACTTCACTTTGCGCATTGGACAAAATCACAATCCAACCTACAATTCTTAATAAAAACACTTCTTATTTATGGTTTGGGGATTTGCTATTGCCTAAATATTATTATAAGCAGGAAATGAATAAGTCTGGAACTTATGTATGCAGTCAAACAGTGGGTTCATGTCCGCCCACCTTTGATACTATAAACATATATTTGATATCAAAGAACTGGATTGATTTGGGGGTTAATAAAGAACTATGCGAGGGTCAATCACAGGCATTATCAGTCAAATCAGGTTTTCAATCCATTAAATGGTCTTCGGGAGATACAATAACCCCAAATATAACAGTAAATAATACATCAACAGTTTGGGTAAGTGTCGTATATGAAGAATGTGAATTAAAGGATACTGTTACCATTATTTTCCATCCTCTGCCTCAAAAACCAAAGTTAAAGGACACTGCCTTTTGTGAGGGGATGAGTATATTATTTGAGGTGGATACATTGGCAGGAGAAAAGGTTTCATGGTGGGATAACACGGATACTATTACTAAAAAAATTCAGTCAACGGGAATGTTTTGGGGCGAATTATCAAATAAATATTGCAGTTCGAGAACCAATTTTGAAGTGAAAGAACTGAAAGTGCCTTTAGTTAAGTTGGGTAGCGATACTTCTGTATGCACTAACAGTCCGTTTCTTATCAAAACCTCTACCCCTTTTTCCAAAGTCTGGTCTAATGGTGATACTGCCTCCTCTATTTCGGTAATACCACCGTTTACGGTGTGGCTGAGGGCAGAGAACGGTCAGTGTTCATCATCAGATACAATAAAAGTCAGTATAAAAGACGATATGAAACTTACCCTTTCAGAAGAAAAGGTGTGGTGTTTTTGGGAAGCACCGCTTATTGTTGACCTTAGAGAGTGTGGTTATGAAAATTATTTGTTTTTAAATAATGGTTCATGGGTGGACACGGTTTATGAAAGCGGAATACACTCATGGCAGTTATCAGATGATAAAGGATGTAAGGCAATTGCACAAATTCAAATTAAATCAGACTGTCAGGAGAATGTTTTTATTCCCAACTCATTCACGCCAAATAACGATGGATTAAATGATTATTTTAAAGTTTCACACCCTTTACTTCAAGGTTTTAAGATGAGTGTAAAAATATATAACAGATGGGGTGAAGTTGTTTTCAACTCTTCGGACTCGGAATTTGGTTGGGATGGAACTCATAAAGAAAAACCATGTCAAGATGGTAATTACTTGGTAACGATTTCTTTACTGAGTAAAAGTGGCAAGAAATCTGTCTATAATAATTGGGTTTACTTGGGTCGGTAAACTAAACACTTTGATGAGAATACACAGCTTACTACCGATGTGTAAGAACTGTGATTTTATAGTATTTAAAACCGCATAGTTTATAGAATATGGTTGCCCGCAAGTTATCATCTGCCAAAAACGTCGTGTTGGCAAAAATCAACGGCGTGTTGGTTAGTTGTTGCTGTATGTTGGGGATAGCTCCAACGTTAGGGCAACAGCCAATGCTAACCTGTCCTTTGTGTCGGGTTCTTCTATAAACCGTAATAGGCTGTTTTGTTGATAATGGTATAGAAATTCTAAATTAGTAAGGTATTTAGGTATGTTCCCTTTTGGCCAGTAGATGGTTTGGTTGGTGTTTGATATAAGATAAGCGGCACGTTTAAACAATATATCACCTCTTAGGTCTTTGGTTTCGCCAATATATAAGGGCTGCTCTTCGCCATTTTCATCTTTTAAGGTAATAAGATATACTCCTGCTTTTTCAGGGAGCACAGAAGGCTCAAAACCACAATATTTTACTGGTGATTGATTTAGAAGCGTGTGGACTTTGCCTTGTATAACTTCCCATCTGTTGTTTGGAATTAGTTGTTCCATCACTTTATGCAATTCAATAATTGGCTCTTGTTTTAAATCTTTGAAGGTCATTAAAAAAAGCTCCGCATATTGCGGAGCTTTTAATAGTATTCAGTATATACCTAAGTAATTAGTTATTCATTTAACACAATGAATGTTCGGGAATAATTAACCCCATTAGCGACAATTACCATTGTGTATGTTCCTGCACTTAATCCCGAGATATTTACGGTTCTTGAGTTTGCCCCTTCTGTTAAAGTCCCCAATCCCATTGGGCTTATCATAGAATACCCCCAGTTATCATAAATATACAACACGGCTGAAGAGGTAGTAAAGTTGGTTGTAATCCCCACATTTACCGTACTTCCCGAAGTTGGGTTGGGAGCAATAACAAAATTTAATGAATCAACGTGCGGGTCTATATAGGCGGTATCAGGCTGTAAATTCAGCAAGAAGTTAAATCCACCATCCGCTTCATCGTCCCCTCCTGATAATGAAGAATACTGAACGAAGCTAAACATTTGTTGCCCTCTATCGGTGCTTATAACCGTTTCAGGGTTTAACCTAAACTGAAAATGTGCCCATCCCCACTCGTTAGGGTCAAGTACAATATTGTCAAGGAAAAAACCATCTTCGTTTATGTAGAAGGTATTCCCATCGAGCGTATAGCCCTCACCCTTGCTTCCTCCATCTTTCCAAGCACTGAAAATATGAGGGTCTAATTGTAGAACATAATAGCCTAAATCCCAATAGTTAGTAACAGGATTGTCAATAGTAAATTTGATTTTACGTTCATCCGACCATTGGTTACCCATACGAAGTACCCATTCGGGTGTTGTCTTATTTGTTCCGATAGAGTCGTAAACTTCAGTATTTCGGGTAACGATGTTATTATTATTCTTTACGTTAACACCCGTAGGGATAATTTCAGGAAAAGTCATACCAAAAGGGGTATCAGGGCAGCTTTCAATCCGCGATAGTATACATAGCGGGTGGGACATTCTACTATTATTGTATGCAGAAGTAGTAGCATACCAACTAGGATGTGGCGGTGCCCATTGGTAGGTAGCTGTAAGTGTATCATTAGCTCCAATACCATTGGATGATACTGTGCCTATTTCACCTCCCATAGGATAACGTTTCTTTGTTATGGAGTCATAATGCCCATTATTCACCGTATCGTAGTGCCAACTTTTTGGCCATTGTTCGTAGAAGCCTCCCAATGTCCAATATGTTTTTACTTGAAAAGGGTTACTGGTTACAGAACCATTATTCCTCACCTTTGCACGTACATAATTCCAATCAACGGCAACATATTCAGGGGATTTGTGGGTAATACAAGTAGAGTCAGGCCAGCAATTCCATAAGTCGGGGCTACCCCAATAATCATTGTTTGGGTCAACATTGGGTTCTGTACCAATATCGGCAGCACCGTCTTTTGCCCAAAGGTCTGATAGACTGGTAACAGTTAGTGTAGCTAAATTACTGGTGTCATTGTTGCAAATAGTAGAAACTACCCTATACTTATTTTTGTTTTCACAAGAAGTAAGATTGCGAATTATCAAAGTATCATCATGCTCGCCAGCAATTGAGTCCCACACAGTATTGCCATTTCTGTTTAAATACCATGTAAAGTAGGGTTGTAACGCTGAACTGGAAACAGTAAAGATTACACTGTCGCCCGCAGCTTTGGTTTGGCTTTGTGGGTGGCTTATAATATTAGGGGATTTTTCAATTAAAACATATCCCGTATCTGAAATAAGAGTGCCGCAGGGGGTATTAATTGTACAACGGTACTTAGCACTGTCATAGGCAATAGTGGTCGGGTAATCGCGAATAGTGTCTCCTATATAAAACAACGAACTCCAGCTACTAGCTCCATTAAACTGATAATTCCATATAGGGTTAATACTTGTTCCTGATGGATTTTCAATACCAATAGTAAATTCTCTCCAACCGCCAAGACAGGCAATAGAGTTTTGCGGTTGGCGTTGAATGTTTACACGAGGTCTTAATATTATTTTTTCAACATTACTGGTAAATTGACAATTACCTTGTGTAGCTACCCTACGGTACCGTAAAGCGGTATCCTGAACAGAGCCTGACAAGTCTTGCAAAGTGTCTCCAACATTGGTAACATTCCAAACTGTATCACGATTAGATTGCCATAAGTAGGAAACAGCACCAAAGGTTGAAGTGCTTACATTTCCATAAATGTGTAATGGCGACCCTGAGCACAGAATGGTGTCAGGCCAAATACGGTTACTGTCAAGAAAATTAACTACAATATGTAAGGTATCAATTGCTGTACAGCCATTATTTGGATTAACAGCACTTAGAGTAATCCTACCCATACCTGTACTATCCCACAATACAAAAAGGTTATTACTAGGGTCAACGGTTGGTGTACCGCCTGTAACTCCCCAAGTAAAGGTGTATTCATCGTTGTAATTGGAAATAGAATAATTTACCATATTTCTATCAAAAACACAGGCAGTATCGTTGCCCTGTATTTTTGAAGGGATGCCTATAAATATGCTTTTTTGCCTAACAGTATTCCCATTTATGGTGAGGGTAACCGTATATAATCCCGTATCTAAATAGGTATGTTTAGGTTCTCTTACTAGTGAACTATCCCCATCACCGAAATTCCATCTAAAACTATTGGCACAGGCAGTATTTGGAATAAAAGTAACATTTCCGCAAGCACTATCAATCATTGAAAAATCTAAAGGTATTTGTGCAGGGTATCTAGCATCACGCATATTGGGAAGACCTATTTGGCAAGTTCCACCTATACCGTTGGCAGACAATACGGGGCCGTTGAATGAATACTTTGGAGCGTTGGGTTGCTGTTTAGTAATATTACTATCAGGGAATTGTATAACAGCAAGACTATTATACTTAAACTTAGAGATATAAATACGGTCATCAGGTGCTAGTTGCATAGTTACATTTTCTTGTCGGATAGGATAGTCAGTAATTTTTGTTTTACTAAGGCTATCATTGCTACTTTCAAGGTCAAACTGCAATAGTTCTGATTGCTCATTAATAGTATACAACAGCTTAGAATTTGGACTAAATGAAGCCCCCATTAAATTGCGATTATCCAGTGTTTTGTAAAAGCTAATTGCTCCTGTTGCTTTATCAAATCGCATTAGCTTACCCCAAAAATATAACCAATTACCGTCGGGTGAGGATTTTAGTTGCCCAGCACCAAAACCTGTAAACCAAGGCGAGCTTGTTCTACTCCAATATTGTATTCCATTTGTGTCTAATGAATACACAAGTATATCTGTTTCATAGGGCGTTGTATCTTTAAAGTTGGTTACTAAAATCCAATAATCGGTACCGTTACATTTAGGGATAATTGTTATCTGTTCATTCACTATTGCTGCACTATCAAAAGTGGATGCCCCATAACCTGCGGGTGGGAGAATAGGTACGTCGATTGCCCACGGTATCAAATCGCCCAACCCTCCGTTAAGGGTCATATCAATTACAGAAGCCCTAAAGCCATTAAACGGAATAGCATCAATTCCTGCAACTGAAAACAATACATACTGATTGGTGTCTGCACCGGGCAAAGGTACTACCGCCGTCGCTTGGCTGGCACTAAAATCACCTATAATGGGGCTGCTGGGCATTTGGAGGTAATCACGACCATATATTTCCATACTACCCGGATTAGAAAAAGTACCCCCACCATAAAACAACAATTGCCCATTATTTCTACTGTGGCTAAACGTGCCTTCAGACGTGTTAATGTTATCGGGAAGCCTTATTCTAAAGGGGTTCACATCTCGAATGGCTCCCCCCGCAGTAAATTTTAACCCAGCGTATGCCCCAAAATACCAATTACCTTGTTCGCTGGCTATGGTAGTGCCGCAATCGGCTACCTGTAAAAAATTGGTGCGGCTTACGGTAGCACTATCCAACGTGCCGTATCTAATTCTTAAGCTAACAGTAAATCTGCCTATACTATCGGCTGCCCATACAAGGGTATCCGTTGTTAGGGTTGTATCTAATAGTATTGTCGTGCTGTCCCTTCGTATTGTCCATCGGTAGCTAATAGCGTTGCTGTATGCAATGGCACGTAGGGTAAATACACCACTATCGCACAAAAAATTATTATCGGTATCAAACCATGCACTGGCAAAACAATCGTTTAGGTTAAGGCTGTTTAGGTTTTGGGGCGATACCAATTTGTTGCGAAACAACTCTAAGGTAGCCTGCATCAAACTCACTTGGTCTGGCGTAAAATTGGTTTGGCATATTTCGCCTGTATAGTCCATATAGTTCTCGTGGTTGTCGGCTATATTTAGGTGGTAGCTGCAATCGTTTCCACTAGGGGTGGGGCACGAGTAGTTGGCATTAATTGGGCGAGTATCGCAGCACAAATCTCCTTTGGTGGCACAGGTAGCTGCATTGTTGCCTTCGGCACAACCGCCTTGCCACAATTCGCGCAGTCCCAAATAATGTCCTGCTTCATGCACCAATACCACACCTTTGCTACTGGTGCTTAATGTGCCGCAACTGTTGCAATTGGAATAATCGCCAAATTTTGAATGGTGTACCAACACCAAATCGGGTCCCGCAGGCCAATCGGCAAAGCGTTGGTTTAACCCGTTAATGGTGGAGGGGTCGCCTGTTGAGCTAAGTATTTGAGGTACTACATAAATATTAAAGTATTTTTCAGGGTCGTAATAATGGGTGGCTGCTGCCGCATAATCTTTTGGAAGAACATCATAACGGTAATCAAACGAACCGCTAAAACGGTTTATACCTGTAAATGCCGTTCCGTTAGGGCGTTTTTTGGCTAATGCAAACCGAATGCCGTAGTTTTCATAACGGGTATTTAGTATCTCAATTTGTTGGTATACTTGGGTGTCGGATACGTTTACAGTCCCCCCGCTTTCGTCAATATGCACCACAACGGGTATTATATATACGGCTCTTTTGCATCCTGCTACAATGCTTTGTGTGCCAATACTATCTTGATACGGCCAATAGCCGTGTGTGGTGGGGGGCTGTGCCCTAAATTCAGCTAATTGGGCGGCAAATGCTGCGCTTCTTTGCTGGTAAGTAGTGTCGGATTTTAAAATGGAGTCGGTTGCGCACAAATGCGGTGTTTGGGCAAAACCTCTCCCATACAGCAGTAAAACTGCCGTTAACAAAAAGATAGTTCTCATGTTTTTAGTTAATTATAATTTTAGATTTGTAATGGATATTTTCAGTGTCAATAATTTCTAAATAGTATATTCCTTTGGCTAAAGCAGCTAGGTCAATTTCTGTCGCGGGGGGACAATGAAATGCCCTTCCAATAGCATCTACAAGAGTTATTTCAGTGATAGTAACGTTTGTTATTGGTACAATAAATAGTTTGTTTTGGGTGGGTATAGGATAAATTTTAAAATGGTCTTCTGTTTTTAAAATTTGAATGCTTAAACCTTTAGCAAGAAAGTTAGGTGAGCTATTAGTGCAACCATTACTATTGGTGATTTCAACACGATAGTTACCGTTTTTCGTTATTTTTAGCGTATGTGAATTACCAACTATACTGGCGTTGTTATAATACCACTTATAGGTATAATTACCGCTATCGGTAAACAGGCTGTCATTGTTTTGAGAAATTATAGGAGGTGCGAGGGTAGCAAAATTTACTTTTACAGTATCGGCAACTAAGCAACCTCTTATGTTGTATGCGCTTACATAATAAGTACCACTTTGCTTTATAGTGTATCTCATACTGTCAGCCCCATCTTGCCAAGTAATACAGCGATGGTTTTGTGGTATATTGAAACTGTATGAGTTTTGGTTGCACAATATTGTGTCTTGCCCTAAAGAAAGTTTAGGTTCAATATAAATGGTTTTTGCAACCGTATCAGTACCTGAAACCAATTGAATAGTATATTCATCTGTATCAGTAAAGTTAAAATTAGTAGTGGATTGTGTTGATGAGTGAAGAATAGCTTTGTTTCTGAATATTTGCCATGAATACGTTGTGCCTCCTTTGGCTTCAAAATTTATTGAATCGTTTACGCAATTGGTCGTGTAAGCGAAATCTAAAGATGGACGATAAAAATAAGAACTAATGAAGTTTGGTAGGCCAAATGTGCTCTTTTTTCCTAAGTTTATTCCATACAGTGCAAAGTTACAAGAGTCTCCTATTTTTTCGGGATTATGAATTATTGATACGAAATTAGAATCCCATAGCGCAATATATAACTTATCATCTGTACCTTTTTGTATAATACCATGATAATTATAAAGAGTGTTTCCAGGAAAATATATTTGATGCTGACTGTTTCTAATAGTATTTCCATTTGAACTGTTTATGTCATATTGGTAAACATAATTTAGTCGAGTTGTAACATACAAATAATTTGCCTCTGCGGAAAATTCAACACTATACGGAAGAGTTATATTAGTTATATTTATTTCATTTAAAACCTTTCCTCGAATTTTGTCAAAAGTGAATAAGTCAACACGATTATATGACAAATTATACACTGCTTCGGCCAATTTTGTACCGTCTTCGGAAAATTTTATTTCGCCTTGTGCATCAGCTAACTCCTTTGCTGTTGCTCCAATCGCTGTTACTATTGGACAATTCACCAAACCACTATCAGTTATTAAATAGGCATAAAAATTATTATTATTGAACCCCCTTGCCAATACCCAATAATCTTTACTGTTTAAATGCTTTGTTGCCGCAAGTTTTTCAGAAACAGGTGATTGAAGTAAGATGTTTTTTGTAATTACTTTGCCCAGCCCATTATTTACTTTAGTATTAACTAAAGAATATTGTAGTCCTTTGGGTTTTCCGATTGCGTCCGTAGTAAAAATGTAGAATAAACTATCATTACTTGGCCACGGGATAATTACAGAAGATTGAGTTGAAGAAATATGACCACTTAGTCCATTACCATTTTCCATCACTTGGTGATTTTTATTCCAAACAGTAACACCGTTAGTATAAAATAGTAGATTGCCAGCAGTATCGCTAATGGTAGAACAACCCTCACCTGCATTCATTACTCCATCTGTAAGTACCGTTGGGGGGTCTGTTGTAAAAGATAGCCCCGCACTATCACCAAAGTACCAGTTTTGGGTACGTTTGTAATCTTGTGCATTTGTTATCAATGCAAAAAGCAATACTATGTTTAGAACTATGTATTTCATATATTTTAAAGAGACCTTGTATTAAACCATTCGTTGTATCTGTTTTTCTATTTTCGACTAAACACAAAGGGGGCAACCCCCGCACATCCAGCTACATCAGGTATCGCCAGACACCCTACAAGACAGAATAGCAAGAGGCAGCCCCCTTTGAGGGCGTGCCCGCTTTGCTATTCCCCTCTTGTTTAAAACTGGCGATTTTGATGTAGAGGGAATAACAAAAGGAAACAAATTATATTTATCCTTTATAGTCTAAAGTTTCTATGTTTCTAAAACTGCAATCAACCCCACAAAGGTAGTAAACCTACCTTAATCCACCATGCAACACATTACCAACAACACGTTGTTTTTAGAAACATAACTATTTTGTACTGGTATAAAGAGCATAGGTTTGGTGCAAATGCACCCCATATACAAAACAGAATGCAAAGTAATGATAAACTATATTTTAAAAACAAGGGTTAAAACACCCTTTTATAGCAAAGTACAGGAAATATTTTTCCTATACTATTTGAAAAGAGTTTAATTTTAGCCTTTTGTTGTCGTGCTGTTCTTATTTACTTAATAATAACAAGGGATTATCTTTTTAATTCCTGTAAGGTACGATTAGGTGTATGCAACTTACCAAATGAGATAAGTGCGTTTATCTCGTTGGTTGGTGGCTGCTTACTACGCCTGCCCATTTCAAAATCTTGGATAATGATGTCAAATGCTTGGTAATAGCTTTGGCGGATATTACCTTCTAATCGCATCAATTCATCAAACGGCAGTTAGTTACATCATTCAAATTTAATTTCATCTGTAAATTCTTGATGTAAACCATAATTATGAAAGTCCAGCAAATAGTCTATTTGTTTTGGAAACTTTACTATTAGTGTTTGCTCGTCAATTTTCAATTTTGCTTTTGCCATTTGCAAAAATTTAAGTTCGGATTGTTGAACATCATTGTCCGCCTCAATTATTCGCAATAAAACTTCAATTAGTAAAACTTCCTGATGCTCGTTAAGACCGCTTGTTCCAATTTCTTGCAGATATTGATTTACAGCTCTTTTACCGTTTAACTTGATGTTGGTAATGTTACTTTTCAATGGTTCTCTAAAGTCATAACCCATAAAATAAATTTCATTGGCGACAATGGCTTTTATTTCTTCAATTTCTGTTTCTGCAATGTTACCATCACAAGCCATTGCCATTACTGCTGACTTAAACAGAAAATCTTTAAAATCTTGATTTTTCATTTTTTAAAGTCCAAAACCAATTCTTGTTGCTTCTTTTTCTGCATCCTTTGGCATCAAGTTAAGCAGTCCGCTATTTATTTCTGAGAGCCTTTCCCAATTTTGGCTTTCAATAGCAAAATTTCCTGCATCAATTAAACTCTTTGCTTGTGTTTGGTCATTCATCCTTGTTTGATTGTTTTTGCACCATTGGAAAATGCTCGTTAAAAAGTCGGGAGTTCTCCATCTAATTCTTGATAAAATGCTGTGCATCTCGTCAGATTTTTCTTGGATTTTTAAGGGGCTATTTGTAGCAAAAAATGCATCCTCTTGTGCAACAATGTCGTTATATGTTTTGCGTTCGTGGTCATTTCCGTTTTCGTCTAACATTTTTAAACATTCTTCTTTTACCTCAAAGTAATGAGCCTTTACTTGTTGAATCCTTTTATTTTTGGTGGCACTATCTATCTCTTGGGCTATTTTTCGTTTCTTATCTTCAAGTTGGTAACGTTTATCTGTAACATCGTCACTTGTTAGATTTTCAGTTTCCTCACTTACGGTTTCCATTTCTTTTTTCAGTTTATTCAAAGCACCTGCGGTTTCATAGTCCTCTTTGTCCGTTGCCTCCTGTATTTCTAATTCTAATTTGTCTGATAAATCTTCTACTTGTTCTTTTAGAAATTCAATAGGAGTATGCCTTTCCTTTGGATTGAAAGGTTGTTTAAATTCTTGGTCTGCCATGTTTAAGTATGCCGAAATAGTCAAGTCTCTTGATTCAGATATTGAAATAGTAATTTCAATATCTGAACCTTTGGCAATATCTCTTTTTATCTGTGTTCCTCTGATTTCCATAAAACCAATGCCTTTATTGGCTTCGGGTAATGCTAAATGAGAACCTTCTAAAACATTGATATAAATAAAATCGTCATCATTACCTTTAATCATTCCTTTGTTTAGAGGAAAACTAATACCTTGTGAACGAAGTGGGAGAATTGAGTTTTTCTGGAATACAAGTTTTAGTCTTGTTTTGCCCGGATTGTCGTAATCATCAACCTCCAAACAAATATCTTCAGGAATTGGTTGTCCGCTAATTACAAAACAGCTATTGATACCAATAGGTTCTATGTCGGTTTCAATTAAATTGTTTTGGTCGTCATAAACTGCAAGTGTGAAAAAATTGTATGCTCCGTCAACCAATGGTAAATCTTCATTTATACGGTCACCTAATTTTTTTATTCCTGAGTCGTAGCCTCCGTCCTCTCTCAATATACGGTAACTCAAACCTGTTACGTCACCAGTAATTCTTGCTGCAAATAATTCTTCCTTTTCTTTAGAGGCTTTGTTGTAAGAGACCTTAATGGAAATTGAAGTTTTCTTTTTATTGTTATCGCCTTTTGAAATTTCCTTTGGTTTGGTTGCAGCATAATATGCCGCTCCAATTGCTACCGCTGTTGTTGGGTCAATTTCACAATTTGCTGGAATTTGTAAAACTTCTTCTACACGACTACGAACGTATGGAATGTAAGTAGAACCTCCAACCATTAAAGTGAATTGCACATCAACTGGTTTTAGTGAATTTCTTGTTATGATTTTTTTTATCATTTCAATTGTTCCATCAATGTTTGGTTTAATTAACTCGTTAAACTCAGAGCGTGTGATTACAATTTCCATGTCAACCTCATTTCCTTCTTCATCTTCAAAGCCGTCAATTACTATTTCTGCTGACGTTTTGGATGACAATGTTATTTTGGCTTCTTCTGCTCGTCTTAAAAGCACATAATATTTTGCGTTAAACTTTCCTGTTGCACTTTTCATTTCGTCCTCTAAATTTGAGAAACTATATTTTTCACAAATTTTCGGGATAACAAATTTCTCCACTATCATATTGTCAAAATCAGCACCGCCTAAAAAATTGTCTCCTTCATGGTCTAAAACTTTCATTTCGCCTTCCTTGATTTTTATTAGCGCAACATCAAACGTTCCTCCTCCTAAATCGTAAACCAACCATTGCCCGTCTTTCATTTCTCTTTCCTTTTTCATATTGGCATAAGCCAAGCTGGCTGCAATAGGTTCCTGTAGCAAAACAACTTGTTTGAATCCTGCTTGTATTCCTGCTTCTTTGGTCGCATTGGATTGTATTGTGTCAAACGATGCTGGAATGGTAATTACAACAGCATCTAATGTATCGCCTGTATTTACAAAGGTTTTAAGTTCTTTTAAAACTTGTGCTGAAAGTTCAATAGGGGTTTTAGATTCATTTATAGATTTGATTTTAAAACTTTCAGAAGTCCCCATTTTTCTTTTAAAAACACCAACCACACTTTTTGGGTCTTTTTCCAAAAATTCTTTAGCTTTATTTCCTACGGTTATTTTATCCTTTTTAAAAGAAACAACTGACGGCAGAGTATTTCTACCATAGTCCTGTGGGTTTGAAAAAATGATTACTTCACCTTTTACAAACTTTGCAATAGCACTATTCGTTGTACCTAAGTCAATGCCAAGATTTATTGTATTTTCCATTTTGAATATTTTTTAAAGAGTTATATTTTTTGATTGAACAATCACTACCGCAGGTTGAACAATTACTTTTATTACTTTTTCATTTTCCTGATAAGCATAAAAGATAATTGGTTTTATTACTTCTATAATTTCAAGGTTTTCAACTTCTGTTCCCGCAATTGTGGCTTCGCAGTCTGTTCTTGTATCTGAATAGTTTTCACCTATTGGATTATGATAGGTTAAGCCGATAGTGGAACTACCCTTGAAAAATTCCTCTTCAAGTATTCCTTTCATTTTATTAAGATTTCTTTGAATAGAATTTTCCTCCTTCAAATTGGTAGATTTCTTTTCAATTTCAAATATCTGATTCATAAAATCAAGATAGGCTTGTGGCACTTTTATCGTAATTTTTTTTATTTCTTTCATATCGTTTCGTTGCGAATTTTTAAGCACTTGGTTTTGAAAATGTCCAGCCTTCTTTCATACGTTGTGATAAAAGGGGATGACCGTATAAAGTAGAATCAGATGTGTCCTTGATGCCTTCTTTGCTTGACAGAAAATTTTCCATTGAATTACCAATAAGCCAACCTATTGCACCTCCAATAATGCCCCCTATTATAAAATGCTCGTGAATCATTGCCCCAATAATACCACCTAATGCAACTCCACCAACTAGAAACATCCAGTATTTTTCATTACCTTTTACATGAATGTCTTGACAGGTTTTACAACGGGGAATTTCAATATCAACATAAGAAAACTGGACCCTACTTGAAATGTAGGTTCTGTATGTTTCCTTATAGATAGTTTTGGATATTTTGCTGTTTTCGTCTGGTGTATTTTTATCACAAAAAAAACATACTAAAACTCCACGATACTTTTTTTCAAGTTCTGCCAACTCTGTTTGGTCTTGTCTGAACTTTTCTTTTACCTCTTTATCTACATTGATTTGAAGAGCCAAATTTATTGTTGCTAACGCATTTTTTATATCGCTTTGCTTATTCCATATTGAAATAGATAAACTTCTTATCGAGTAACTGATTTGCGTTCTAATTTCATCGGCAAATAACGGAAGTGAGTTCAACTCACTTAAAACAAATAGGTCTTTAATATTTTGGTAAGCCTCCGTTGAATTTGTTGTTTTGTTTTCAACTTTTTTAATTGCATCTCGGATTTGTAAAAGAATAGTAGCCCACTTCTTTAATAATGGCGCATTTTGGGCTTGCTCAATTCTTTCATCATTTTTCTTTTTGATTATCTTAAAATTATTTTCAAACGTTGGCTTTTCTAAGCCTTCGATGTTCAAGGTTAATAAGTATTTCATCAAATCATGCGGAACTTGGGTTGAATCAAACGCGTCCCATATAGAATTTGATAAATAGTTTATTGAATTAGATATTTTTAGTATTTGGCTTTGAAAATATTGAGGTAAACAATTGAGTATATTGGTTGGGAAATGGCTTTTCACTAATTGAACAACGTCCTCAATATTATCCTCATCGTAAGCACTTTCTTCGTTTTCAATGTCTTTTGTTATTTTATCAATTTCCGCAATTTTGCTTTGAATATTACTTGAAACACTCTTAAACGCTGTGTTTACCTCCGATTGTACAATTAGGAATGAAGTGTTTAAAATTGCTTTTGTTAGGTCAGCATTTTCATTTTCAAAAGCGATTAGTAAAGCCTTGTCAAATTTTGGTGCAAAATATGGGCTTATGAACTTTATAAATTCAGGTAACTTAAAAATGCTATCTTGTTTAAAGTTTTTAAATATTGCGCCTCTGCCAATTATCAAAAACTCATTTAGTGGTTTATTGTTTGCCAAATACAGGTAAAATTCTTTGTATTCCTTGTTGCTTAATTCATCTATGGCTTTTTCACAGTCGCCTTTTGTAAGTTGAAGTCCATAATACTCAAAGAGTCCATTGTCGGATAAGTCAATGTCAGCAAATAAAATTCGCTTTGCTTTTTTTACAATTTCATTATCAATGCTTGTTGTGTCAATAGCATCAGATAAGCCTAAAATTTCAATTGGATTTACAAACATAATGCTACTATATAAAATTGTATTGGTAACCCCGTACTTTGCTTTCAGCAGGAGTGCCTTGCTTAATAGTTATCAGCTTTGATTTTAGAGTATTAAGTACCGTTAACTTGCAATTGCCTATTGACACTTTTGAATCTTCGTTTGCTGATAGGTATTTCTCAAGCAGGTTATCAAAAAAGCGCTTTTCATAACCTATATCATCAGGGCTAAGGTATTGCGAGGTTAATTTGCCGTTTCTTTCCACAGGTTCTGATATGCAAATAGGTGATAGTGAACAGAATCGCATAGTATTGGTAAATTCAATTTCACTTTCAATATCAATAGCTTGTACTTCAAGATTTACTTGCGATACTTTATCTCCCAATCCAAAGTGTTGGCTTTTAAAACAGCCCAAAACAAAGTGTTTTACAGCTTCAGGTAATAAAAAGCTAAGTGTGATACTGCAATTGAGTGTTTGGGATATTATCCTATCTTTTTGAATTAAAAAATTCTCAAATTTAATAGGCGAAAATGTAAATAATTTAAACTTACGTTTTTCATAACTATAACCCTGTTCATGCAACCAATGTGAAAATTCAGGATTAGACAAATGTATTGTTTTATATATCCATGCGGCAACAGGGTATTGGTAGTTTATAGGTAAGGTATTGCTTCCCCGCTTTATTTTCAATTGAAGTTGTATTCTCATGGTTAAAGTAGCAAATTATAAATTTTTGTTAGTAAAACCTTTCCTTTTTTCCCAAACAGTTATTTTATTTTCCAAAATGTAAAAGTTTAAGGCAATGTATGAAAATACTTACTTTTGAATACATGAAAGTTCGCCTTACCAAAGAACAAAAGATAAAAATTGCCAATAGTGATGATGTGTTTAAGGTGATGCAAGCCGTATTGCTTAGGCAAAACAAATTGCACCGTAGAAAAGAATACTTTTGGTCGATAGGATTGAATACTGCTAATGATATTCTTTATATTGAGTTGGTAACTTTAGGAGTGCTTAATAAAGTAAATGTTGACCCTGTTGAACTATTTAGCTTTGCGGTACAGAAAAAGTGTAAGAAGATTATATTGGTGCATAACCACCCTTCAGATAATGTGACGCCCAGTGCAGATGATATTGCTTTAACCCACCATTTGGTAACAGGAGGTAGTTATCTTAGTATAGAAATATTAGACCACATTATTATTACTGAAGAGAAGTTTTACAGTATGGCTTCAAGTGGGTTGGTATAGTATTTAAGTTTCAACAACGTGTTGTTGTTCTCTTTGTTCTATCAAATATCCCACATCATTGGATAACTAAAATCAGTCAGAGCCAAACCTGTAAAAGCATCCATTTTTATTAGGATATCTGCTAAATCAGCTCCGTTAGCCTTCATTTCTAACGTTGCATTCTGTTCCAAAAAGTCAGAAACTACAATATCAATTCTTTGTTGATAGTCTTGTTGTGCTTGTTGCTGGATATATTCCACTTTACGTTGCCATAGTTCATATTGGTTCACATCAGGAAATAATACCACTCTTCTACCCATTAACGGCAGCAATAGACTAAAGTTAAGGTGCTGTGCTCCACCTGTTGCCATCCACACCATAGTTGGCATATACATACTAGAAATTACCGCAGTTTTTTCACTTTCGACAATCCCAATAATGGCATCTTTTGCAGCAGTATTTAATTGGTACAACCCAAACAAACACTGCTGTAAAGAAAAAGCCCTTATATCTCCACTTTTCTGCAATCGACTATGCACCCAATCTACCACAGGGATAAAAACACCGTGTTGCAATTTACCAACGCTTTGTTTTTGGAGTGTTGCAACTCCTTGTTGGTTGTTAGTAAACGCTTTGTTTTTAGTTCGTTTTAAGGTGTCTGTATCGTACAACATAATTTTACCCGTGCGTACTTTACCATTATTATCCACTTGCCAAAATATTGTGCCGTTTTGAGGTTGTTTAGCAGTGCCAATATTAAATTGTTTAATCAGCTCAATAGCTATGACTGTCCCGAACAGCTTTTCTAATCCTACGGTAAAGTTGTTGTGATGGTAATAGCGAAGACTTTTAGCATACACCTCTGTTGGAACGGTATCAAAAGGTTTAGTATTCGCCAATATAGAAGGGGTATAATATGTGTTTTGTTGCTGTTTTGAGGGGAGCAACGCAGCATTGGTTTTATACCACAACACGTTGTTGGTATTTTTCAATGCTTTGTTGCTGTGGCTTGCAACGAAGTGTTGAGGGGTGTTTTTTAGGTGTGGATGGTCAAAAAAATACTGTTTAGGAGTATAGTGATAGCTGCATTTATCTATTCTATTGCAAATTCCTACGGTAGGGTCTATATATTCTCTTGTTTCAGCATCAATATACCGTGTAAACTGTTTTGGTTTACCACACGAAGGACAACGATAACGTGTATTGCTTCCTTCGTATGGTTCAAGTTGGTAGTGGGGTGTATTATTCATGGGGGAGTATCAGTTAGGTGTTCCATAGTGGAACACCTGTTTAGAAAATATTTAACGTTGTATATCCTTATTTATCAATGGCTTGAAGGGTATGGTAGTTGTAGGTGTTCCACTGTTCCAAAGGTGGAACACTACTGGAACACTTGTGAGAAAGTATTTGCCACAACACGTTGTTTTTGGCAAACTAAAACGCCCCTACTCAGTAGTTCCATTTAAAGCAGCACCGCTTTTTTTAATGTATCGATTAACAGTGGTCAGGGATAGTGTTGTTTCCTTTGCTATTTCCCGTTGGCTTTTGCCTTGTTCGTGTAACTGGAGTACCCACGCTGTTTTTTCAGAATGTTCTCTTTCGGAGATAACTTTTAGATGCTCTTGTTCTTCAACATAGTCTACGAATTCAAATTGTAATAGGGCATTCTCCTTCTTTACCTCACACAACAACACATTGTTGCTGTCATATACTATTTCGGTATTACGGGCTTTGATTTGTTTGATATACCGATAGCGTTTATCCCTGTGGCTTTCTCCTATGGCAAAAGCACTATCGCAAAAATTCATTAGCATTTTACTGCCTTGTAAATCATTGCCTGTAATAGGATTACTCCTGTCCCGCTTAGGAGTGTGTGCCAAGACCAATATAGAAATACCCATGCTGTTTTTTATTTGCTTGAGTTGTTTCATCAAGGGCAAAGCATTTTTTGCTTTCTCTGTTTCTCGGCTGAGATAGGTAATATTATCTACTATCAATATGGATGCTTTGGCGGCTTCAAGTGCTTGTGTAATGGCTGTTATTATCTGTACATCAGGATTATCATCATCTAATGCAGTGGTGTCGGGGTTAATTTCAGCACGGTAGAAAGAGGTGGAAAAAGAGTACAGCGTATTAATAGCATTATTGGTAGAGGTATCCGTATAACGGATAAAGAATTGTCTGTCGTTTAATTCAAAGTCAACATACAACACAGTATTGTTTTCTATTGTAGTATTTGGAAAGCAAAGACAAGGTCTTTGTTTGCTAATGGCATTCGCTATTTGGACAGCTAGTATTGATTTACCCACGTTGGTGTCTGCAAAGAGTATACATACTTCACCTTCATACCATAGTTTGCCCAATAATTCTTTGGGTATTGGTTTTAGTGCTGCATCTTCAAGCCATGTATTGGCAGGTTTAACGCTAAGTAAGTCAGTTTTGTTGGAAGCCACAACACGTTGTTGCAATTCTTCAACGTGTTGTTGGATGCTATTAATTGAAGGCGGAAAGGTAAGTGGAGGATAAGTAAAAGAGGGGTCTGTGAGAGGAATTGAGCTAGGATAGTCAGACATATTAATTTCCTCCTTCTGTATTTTGGCTCACTTCTTTTGTAGTTCCTTTTTCAATTCTATGGCTTAACAACCACTGGTCAAGGTCAGCTTTTAGAAAGTACAGCTTTTGCCCTCGTTTTAGGTGTGGGATTTCACGTTTAGAGGTAAGTAGATAGAGGGTGGCTTTGGAAACGTCTAAATAGTGTATGGTTTCATTAAGGGATAAAGGTTTATTAACGTTGTTGCTATCGTTATACAGGTGCTCAGTGAGTGTATCAATAGCTTGGGTAAGTGATACTAATCGTTCCTCAATTGCATCAAAAGGATTGGGGCTCTTTGTGGTATTCATGCGGTGTATATTTTGTTTTAAACAGCCACAAAAGAATAGAACAGTTAAGGGTAAAAAAACGAACTTGGCATCCAAGTTGGCATAGAAACTTTTATAAACGCTTTATTTACGGCCTCTTTCTTCACAGAGTTTTTCAAAGCCTTTGGATATGGTTTTAATGATTTGGGGAACATATCCTGTTTTAGCACGCGATAAACTGTTGGATAGGTTGGATTGCCAATTAGCAGATAGGGTAATATTGAATTGTTGAGCCATTGTTTCTACCAGTTTGGTAATTCCTTCGTTGTTATTGTCTATTGCCCCTGCATAATAAAGGCTATACACAAACTGTACAAATTCGGTTTCGTTGGTGTTTAACCACACAATAGGGCTATTGTATTCTGTGGGTTCTGTATTGGATAATAATGTGTTGTTTTGAGGAATATTGGTAAAAAAGGAGAGTTCTCGTTCAAAGGGGTGGTGCGAGTAGTTAATTTCAATAGACCGAACTATACCAATATTATTGTTCTCAAAACCCGTTTGATACTGTTGGGGAAATTCTTTTTTAAGGTGAAACAAAAAGCACTGCAAAGCAGTATACTTGGCAAAGTAGCGGAGAATGTTTTTCTCTGACTTGATTAACTTAGAGTCATCATTATAAGCTAATCTTGGTTTTTGTTCATGGTCAGTTGTTATCTCAGATTGGACTTGAATATGCACTCCATACGCTTGTATATCATATAGGCAATCGCTAAGGGGTAGTCCCAATTCATAGTTATAGAATAATTTGTCTATCAGGTATTCTTTAAACGGTGTATTTTTAAAGCACACGTAATAGCCAAACATATCCTCAGCTATAAGGATTTCAAGGGCTTTTTCTTTGTTTCGGGCTTTGTTTAGTTCTTTATAGAATTTTTTGTAAAAGGCTTTAGCATATAGAGGCTCTATTTGGTCGAAATAAGTATCTAGGTTCATTGAATGGGGCTATCGTGAGTGTTAGGATGCTTGCAACAACGTGTTGTTGGTGTGTTTTATTATTAAAAGGGGGCAAAATAGTGGTTTAGGGAGAGTATATCCAGTAGGAGGTATATTTAGGGTATGTGTCATTCGTATTCGGTTGAGGAACACATGATATTTTTAAGATGAATGAGGGCTTAAAAAACAACGTGTTGTGGCTGATGATAAAACCCTCGTACCAGCAGGTGTTCCAGTAGTGTTCCACCTTTGGAACAGTGGAACACTACTACTAAAAGCAAATATAAAGTGCTGAAAAATAACATATTACACAAGAATTAATACCGTGTTTGGGTGTTCCACTATGGAACACCTTAATAGCTAGAACTTCATTTTTTGGTTAAAATTATTCCCTAAGTTAGGTATTATAGTCCTGTTGTCTACTTTTTTCAGGACGAGACAGTATGATTGACTGTTTACATGATTTATCCAAACAAGTTAGTATTGATAAAATTTAAAGTATTAATCTCGTTTTGAAAATGTTTTCCCAAAAATTCATTAGAGTTTAATTTACTAATGTTCTTTTGGCTATATTGGTATTACTAATTCCTAGCATTACAATTGCGGAGTTTTATTAATTGACGCTTGCCCATGATTGAACTTTTGAAGACATTAGTTGATGAACCAGAAAAAATCAACAAAATACTTATAAAATTACTTAAGGCTTCATTAGCAGGAATATTATCTATATATCTTTATGATAACATCTTAAACGCCTCATCAATAGAGCAACTTTCAGACCCTACCCAGTGGTTGGCTTTGTATAGAGATGGCAATGTAATTTTAGGTGTTTTTATCTATCTCATAAGCTATATAATACTGTTCAATTTTCTCCCAATTCTGACCAATGGGATATTCCCGCTTTGTAAAAGAATAGCACGTAAACTAATTAAAAGTAGTGATAATGGGATGTGGAAGGCAATAGGTGTGTATTTAAGGTTCTTCAAAGTAATACATAGGCCAATAGAAAACAAAAGGGGAAAGGCGGGAAAGAACTTTGATAAATTTTACGAAATTTTTAAAGAAGTTTTAAGAAAAGATATTATCTCAGAAATGTCTTCCTTTAATCATTCATTAGTTAATAACATCTTTAATATTTTCTCAGCATTTCTCTTCTTATATTATTTTATTTTACCAATAAAGGTAGACTCAACATATCTAAGTATCTGCATCAGTATTTTTGCTTTCTTTGGAATAATTATTTATGTGTCAATTGGTCTTTTTGTAGACTATATTTCAAAACATACTAAAGATATGAAATATCTTTTAAAATGGCTTAAAACAGAGGAGTTGATATTTCAGACATTTAATGAGTTGGGGGTGCAAATCCAAGAATCACAAAATCACCTTGTTGTAGGTTATGAGGATTTTTTCTTTCTAAATGACAAAGAATATATACTCGTTTTTGCATATTCTAACCCCCCTTTAGCTGTAGCCCTAATTGAAAACTGTAAAGGTATAATTGAAAAATATACGGATAAGGAACTATTGTTATTATCTAACAAAGAGTTGTCAAGTGATGCAGAGGAATATTTCAAAAAAAGTGAAAATGGACGGCTCCATTTTATTCATTTTAAAAAAATGAGTGATTTAAGACAGAAATTGATTGCATTAATATTTAATCGCTAAGTATATAGCAACATTTTATACAGATGCAGAATAACCATTTTTCTTCACCCATAAAAACTAATAAACAAGCTCTTCCCTGGCATGAGTTTAAGGATTGGGAAAACTTTGAATTGTTGTGTAACAGATTGGTCTCAAAAATGTACAATTTTAACTCTAGTTTGTTTTTACAACGTGGGAGCAAACAGGAGGGGGTTGATATTTATTATTTTAATGCTGATACTGGAAAATATAGAGTTTGGCAATGTAAGTGTTATAAGAGAAAAATTACAAAATCCATTTTTGAAAAATGGGTACAAGAATTTCTTGATGGGGAGTTTTTTGAAGGTGCTTCTGAATTTTCAATTTTTACAACTCAAACAACAGAAACAAAAGACTTAAAAAATATCAAGACCCAGTATAAAGTTTTGCTAAAGTCCAAAGGGGTTAATTTTGAGATATATGATACGCATCAATTGGATATTAAACTTAAGGACTTTCCTGAAATTGTATACGATTTTTATGGAGCGGAATGGCTAAAAACCTTTTGTGGGGATGAGATAGCTATCCAAATTTTAGAAAAAAAATCACAACAGCCAAACAAAAAGTTGTTCTCAAAACCAGCATTTTATATACAACGTGAAGTTGATTCTTACGAGAATTACAATACTTATTATGAATTTGACAAAAATAAAATAACTTTAAACTCTTTAATACTTGATGCCGAAAAGGAACATAGGGCTGCCCGTTTATTACTGCTAAGTATTGCTGGAATTGGTAAAAGCTCCGAATTAGGGCATCTGGCCTATTCTTTCTCAAATATGGAGAATTGGCAGGTCTGTTTGATTAATTTATCCAATTATACAGGCGGAAGTATCACAGAGTTATTCAATAATCAATATGAAAATTGGGTATACTGGGAAAAGGAAACTCTTTTATTAATTGATGGACTAGACGAGGTAAAAGCAACAGATTTTTTAACTGCATGTAAGGAAATCAATCTCCTTTCTTTAACTAACCCCCAAGTACATATCGTGGTTAGTTCAAGGACGAATTTTATTAAGCCTTCAGCTCCTGAGCTAGATAAGTTCAACCTTGTTTATTTAAACCCTTTAAGCTATGCCGAAAGAGTAGCGTTTATCAAAGCAGTTTTGCCAAATGACAACCATGATGAATTTCTATCTTTATTAAGAAACTCTGGACTAGAAGAACATTCAAATTCACCTTTTTACCTACATAATGCAATTGAAATATATAAAGAAAATGGAGGTAACAGTTTCCCAAAAACAAAAGCTGAAGTTTTTGAAAAAATACTTAGTTATCGAATTAAGCAAGATTTAAGGAAGTTTACGAAGTCAATCACAGATGGCTATGAATTTAAGGTAAGGAAAAACCTTGAAAAACTTGCAATTACAATGAGTATGGCAGGATTAACATCAATAGACTATCCTGATATGTCGAGAATTCTAACCGACAAAGAAATACAACTTTGTAACCATAGTCTTATAGTCAAACAACATAGTGATTCAAAATGGAGATTTGAACATAAAAGTTTTCAGGAATATATTACAGCTACAACACTTATTCAAAGGTCTATTAGTGAGGTATTAAGAATTATTGCCTTTGCTGCTCCAATAAATTTCATTAAACCAAAATGGGTTAATGTCACGTCATTTCTTGTAGATATATCGGGTGAAAACGAAAATACAGGGGGTAAATTGATTGAGTGGTTAATCCAAAATAATAAAGAAGTGCTTATCCGATTTGAGCGTGATAAGATTCCACAACAAGTTAGGTTAGATTTGGTAAAGGCTATTTACATTGAACATAAAAAGAAAAGGATACTAATATTTGCAAAGGATTATAGATATGACAGCCTATCAGATTTCGTCGGTCATAGTAAATATTTTATTCAATTTTTAATTGATGAGATTTCGGAGCTATCTGAAAACAAAACTTTGGAATCGGCATTAGAACTATTCAGATACGTATACATACTTCCCGATGAGGTTAAAAGTAAAATACAGGAACTATTATTGGATGTGCTGTATGATAAAAACACAACACCATATTCCAAAAAAGCTGCAATTAACTGTATAATTGCGCACAACATTTACAATGAAACTCTAATTCATAAGATTGTAACTCTCTGCCCTGATATTAATACCAAAGAAGTAAGAAGCTCTATTTACAGTTTGATTTTAGAAGCAGACCTCCAAGATAAGTATGTTAGATACTTTATTAAAGATGGTTTTGACATAATAATTGAGTACAACAATAAAGTTAAAAGCGTTGGTTCTGAATATTCGTTATACCGATTACTAATAAAATGTGAAACCTTAGATTCTATATTGTTCATATTCAGACATTTGACTAATAACAAAGATTATTTTGTAAAAATAATAGGTGATGATTTTTATGACATTGACAAATCGTTATTAATCCCATTGATTAAGAATGCAGAAAGGGTATTTAGATTAGCACCAACTAAGATATTTAATCTTCTTTACAAGTATCTTCTAGCGTATGGTGATGAATTTCGATTTGAAAAATTAAAACCAGAATTATCGCTTTTCTTTTCTAATACTGGGACTTCATTAAAGGCTTTTTGTAAACTTTGGAGTGATGAGCGCAATAAAATTGGCAAAAGGGATAAGGCTTTTTATATCGGAATAACCATAGACGAGAGTGTCGCAGAGAAATTAACAAAGGACATTTTAAGTTATAAATATACTCAGTTAGAAATTCAAGATATATTTTGGGGTCTTTCAACGGCAAACAAGCATGATTTACGAAAGAGAATGATAGAAACAACAAGGGTGGTTGTAGGCAATTTATTTGCTGAACAAAAGAGTCACGAAGATTATTTAGAGGAAAAGGAGGAAAGAGAAAAAAGAAATCAGGAATTACTTTTAAGTAAAGGGGAGTTTCTAAAATCTTTGTATAGTGTATTCGATGTCTTGAAAAAAGAGTCCCTTGCTTCCGAAGACCTTTATGCTGTTAGAAGGGATAAAGAAATAGAGGAAGAGTTTGATAATAGCCTTGCAATTGATACACTTAGGGGCTATGCACATAAAAAAAGCGTCACTAAAGAAAGTATTTCCCATTTATTTGAGCCTTTCAAGAAGTGGGAAGGTTTTGTTCTGAATGAAGTTTATAAATTAGTTAACAGTCAAACTTCCCTCAACCCAGATTTAATTTTGTTTATTCAGAAATGGGTGGATAAAAACGTACACGTTGTTAAATTCAAGGAAAGTTTAGTGTTCAAGGCTAACGGTCAAATTACTTTCCAATGGCTTGAGGAATATTTTGTAAAGTTTGTTGTAGAGCTTAAACTAAAAGTGCCTGAAAGTATTTTGATGCAAATGATTTGGTATGACTTTTCAGGAGTATATAACGATTTACCAAGTGAATCAGGCATGAAAATTCATACTCATATTATTAGCAACATAGGTAATCGTGAAGTTTTAAAAGATTATTTAATTGGCAACCTTAAACAGGGAATTTTTGGGAAGGTGCCATTATTAACGCATTTAAAGGTTTGTACTATTCTTTCAGATAGGAGGGCATTAAAATTTGTTTGTACTGCTCTTGCTGACCCAAATCTTGATGACTGGACAAAAATTAAAGTATATGCCTTTTTTAAAGAGATGGGGAGTGAGTTAGAATATATAAAAGAGGTTTATGATAGTCTAGTCGTATTTGATTATTGGGCAAAACATCTTACATCAGAATATATGGCCAACGGCGATTATTCGATAAAGCATAAACTACTTAGTTGGTTTGATAATGATAAAACTAATGAGGATGACAAAAATGAAATTGCTTTACATCTTATTTCATGTGGAGAGATAATTGGGTTAGCACATATCTTTAATGAAGAAAATAACAAGAATTTTCTTTTGCAAACTCATTACTCACCGCAAGAATCATTTACATTAAGAAACATAAATGGTAAATTGGCTTTACCATATTTTATTTCTATTCTCCATATTCCTTTCTCTCCCCAATATCCAGATAGTTCATTTTCAGCAGTGAGGACGCTAAAACGTCAATTCATTATGGAAATTGGTCTCTCTAATGATGAAAATTATAGGCTGATTAATCAAGAAATTAAAAGTTTTATCAAGAAAAATGAACGTAAATTACCCAATGTTCGGTATTTATGGCATGAATTGGATAAACTTAGTACACAATACTTACAAAACAAGGAGGATAATTTTAGTTTTGATGAAGCCATTAGCCAAGTAAAAAGACTTTTGAATTGAATAAAGACAAGTCCTTTACATTTTTTGATTACGAATTGTAAATCATTTCACCTCCGTATCTAAAGAGTATGCTATAATTAACTAAATAGGAGAAGGCATACTAAAAAACATTTTAAATACTTGATGTAATTGCTTCCAAATCTTGAATAGTAAAACTTCGACAACTATACCCTTTGGTTGACAAGCTCACACTGCGATAGCAACTTAAAACCGTAAACAGAAAACTTAAAACTGTTTTACACCACCACGTTAATAATACGTCCTTTTACAAGGATGAATTTTTTTAGCGGTTTGTCCTCCATCCATTTTTGTACAATTTCGTTGGCAAGCACAGCGGCTTTTATAGTTTCTTGGTCAGCATCAAGGGCAAACTCCATTTGTTGGCGGGTTTTACCGTTGATGGAAACTGGATAGCTAAAGGTGTTTTCTACTAAATACTCAGGGTTGAATTTGGGGAACTCAGCATCTAGTATGCCGTTTGTGTTTCCGCAGGCTGCCCAAAGTTCTTCGGCTATGTGGGGGGCGTAGGGCGAAAGGCATACCAACAATGGTTCTAAAATTTGGCGTTTGTTGCACTTTAGCTGGCTAAGCTCGTTTACACAAATCATAAATGCGCTAACGGTGGTATTGAATGAAAATCCGTCAATATCGTCAGCCGTTTTTTTAATGGTTTTGTGCAGTATTTTCAGTTCTTCGGGTGTGGGTGCATCATCGCTTAGTTGGGCTTTGCTGTCTTCGCCAATGTTGTATAGTTTCCACAATTTGCCTAAAAAGCGGTACACGCCTTCTATACCGTTGGTATTCCAAGGTTTGCTTTGTTCCAAAGGTCCCAAAAACATCTCGTACAAGCGCAAAGTATCCGCCCCGTATTTGGCTACCATATCATCGGGGTTTACCACATTCCACTTAGACTTAGACATTTTTTCTACTTCAGTGTCCACAACCATGTACTCATCGCCATTTTCGTCTTTCTCCCAAAAATACCTACTTTCATCCTCCTCATATATAGAAAAAAGAGTAAAGCCCTTAATTTCATTAGACTTCTCAGATAAATATTTTTTATAAAACCTACATTGACTACCAACAAAATCAACCACTGCAAACGGTAATCTTACTTTATGTGTTTCTACATTTTCATATGCTATACCATTAAGTGTTACAACATTGTTCTTAATATCTATAAAGCTCTTTGAAAAAACGATTGGGCGTGGTGCGACAAGTATAGAGTAGGCAAATGGGGTTACTCCCTGTATCATACCCTGATTAATCAGTTTTTTGGCAGGTTCGGTAACGGGTATTTTGCCTATGTCGTACAAAAATTTTGTCCAAAAGCGCACATACAGCAAGTGCCCTGTGGCGTGTTCGCTGCCGCCCAAATACAAGTCCACGTTTTCCCAATAGTCCACATTTTCTTTGCTTGCAAACTCAGTATTGTTTTTTGGATCCATATAGCGCAAAAAGTACCAGCTACTACCCGCCCATCCGGGCATGGTGTTAGTTTCGCGCTGTCCGTTGGGGGTGTTTACCCAATCGGTAAGGGCTGCCAATGGCGAGTTTCCATCGCCCGTAGGTTTGTACGATTCTACTTGGGGAAGGGTAACGGGTAGTTCGCTTTCATCTACTAAATAGGGTAACCCGTTGCGGTACACAATAGGGAAGGGTTCGCCCCAATAGCGCTGGCGGCTAAATCCTGCATCGCGCAGGCGGTAGTTTATTTTGCCTTTGCCAATGCCTTTTTCTTCCAGCTTGGCTATAATGGCTTTTTTGGCTTCGCTTACGTTAAGGCCGTTTAATATATCTGAGTTTATCAGCACACCATCTTTGGCATCAAAACTTTCGGTATCAATGTTTATGGTGTTGTTTTTATCGGTAACTACCTGCACTATAGGCAGACCAAAATGTTTGGCAAAAGCATAGTCGCGGCTATCGTGCCCTGGTACGGCCATTACTGCACCTGTACCGTACCCTGCTAATACATAATCGGCAATCCAAATAGGTATCGGCTGACCTGTTAGCGGGTTGGTGGCATACGTACCTGTAAAGCAACCTGTAACGGCTTTCACCTCGCTCATGCGGTCGCGTTCGCTGCGTTTGGCAGCATAGTCTATATATTTATCTATTTCGGTTTTTTGTTCGGCGGTGGTAATGGCGGGCACTAGCTCGTGTTCAGGAGCTAATACCATAAAGGTAGCACCGTAAATGGTATCGGGGCGGGTGGAGAAGACTTCTATCTTATTGACCCCAGCCCCTCTCCCAAGGAGAGGAGGGAAGTTATCCCCTTCAGTAGAAGCATCATCATTAGTCGACCTCACCCCCGACCCCTCTCCTAAGGAGAGGGGGGAAGTGGCTAAAATATTTTTTATTTCATCACGAACTGTATAGGGATTTTCTAACACCTGTTGATTGGTAAAACGTACTACCTTAAACCCAAGTTTTTCAATTTCATGGGTACGGCCTTCATCGTACTCTTTATTTTCAGCCTCGTTATGTATTTTCCCATCTACCTCAACCACAAGCATGGCAGGCAGGCAGGCAAAATCAACTATAAAATTACCGATGGCGTGCTGCCTTCTGAATCGAGCACCTAATTTATTATCTCTTAAAAGATCCCACAAGTCGCCTTCTGCTTTTGTAGGGTTTTTCCTGTTTTCTCTTGCAAAAGGTTTAAGAGTATTCCATTCCTCTGCTGTTGTTGATTGCCAACCTAACTCATTGTTTAATGAGTTGTTAGCCCCCCTCTCCTTGGGAGAGGGGTTGGGGGTGAGGTCAGAAAGAGGTTCAATCACCTCAAACACAATACTTGCGCCTTCGCTACGGCCTATCCAGTTGCGTTGTTGTTCTTTCAGTGCATCTGTCCAGTCAATAGCATCCAAATCAAACAGCAAACGGTCGGCATAAGCAGTAATGCGCAAAAACCACTGGCGCATATTTACCCTAAAAACAGGATAGCCGCCGCGTTCGCTAAGGCCGTCTTTTACCTCCTCGTTGGCAAGCACAGTACCCAATTCGGGGCACCAGTTTACCATACTATTGGCAAGGTACGCCATGCGATAATTAAGCAAGGTTTGTTGCTGCTCTTCTTCGCTTTTGGCATTCCACTCGGCAGCAGTAAACACAGGGTTTTCGTCGCCGTGTGCGTTTACGGTAGCGTTGCCTTCTTTGCTAAAAATATCAGTAAGCTCGCTAATGGGGCGGGCTTTATCGGTAGTTTTATCGTACCAACTGCTAAACAATTGGCAAAAAATCCATTGTGTCCATTTATAGTATTCAGGGTCGCAGGTTTGCACCTCCCTGTCCCAATCGTAGCCAAAACCTATATTATCAAGCTGCTCTTTGTAGCGGGCAATGTTTTGGGCGGTAGTTACGGCAGGGTGCTGACCAGTTTGTATGGCATATTGCTCGGCAGGTAAACCAAAGGCATCAAACCCCATGGGGTGCAATACATTAAAACCCTTGTGGCGTTTGTAGCGTGCTACTATATCGCTGGCAATATACCCTAGTGGATGCCCCACGTGCAGCCCCGCACCCGATGGGTAGGGAAACATATCCAACACATAGTATTTAGGCTTTGTGCTGCTGTTTGCTACTTTGTAGGCGTGGGTGTCTTTCCAGTGTTTTTGCCACTTCTTCTCAATCTCTTGCGGGTTATAGTTGCTCATGTCGCCGTTGTTCTTTGCTAAATAAACCGCGAAAATACGCAAAAAAGGGTTTTGGCTTTTGGGTATGTTGGTTATTCGTTGCTAGTTATCTGTTATTTTTAAACCAAAAGAAATTTTTTTCACGCAAAGGGTTGAAGTCGCAAAGTTGGTGAGCAAGGATATGTGCGCGTACAAGTTTCGTTAAATTATGAGCATTAGAATAGGTTAAGTCGCTATGTCCGCAAGCGGACAATAGTATTTGCTTACTCCTGAATAAATTAGTGATGCGGGTGGTTTGCAAATGGAGCCTTTTCATTAACCGAAAGAAAGTTTTTCACGCAAAGAGTTGAAGTCGCAAAGTTGATGAGCAGAGATAATGCAGGTACAAGTTTCGTTAAATTATTAGCACTATAATAGATTAAGTCGCTATGTCCGCAAGCGGACAATAGCATTTGCTTACTCCTGAATAAATTAGTGATTCGGGTGGTTTGCAAATGGAGCCTTTTCATTAATCAAAAGAAAGTTTTTTACGCAAAGAGTTGAAGTCGCAAAGTTGATGAGCAGAGATAATGCAGGTACAAGTTTCGTTAAATTATAGGCACTATAATAGATTAAGACTCTATGCCCGTTAGCGGACAATAGTATTAACTCACCCCAAATAATGGGTTTAGTTCAGTCCTTCATAATTCCCCCTCTCTTTAAAAAAAAGAGAGGGGTGCAGTTGTGTGGTTCCGGCTTTCCCATAAAACTGGGGTGAGTTAACAAACCTTTCGACAGGTTAAAACCTGTCGCTATTGATACCCTATCGGGATAGCCGAGAGGTTTGAATAGAATCGGGTTTTAAACCAAATAAGTGTGCAAGCGAAGGGGGTAGGGGGATGAAAAAGAACACTCAATAGCAAATTTCCGAGCGGACGCTCTATTATTTTCGGCACAAGCGGACGCTCGAGCCAGCTTTTAATAAATTAGTATTGAACGCACCGCCAACTCTGCGGGTATAATACAAGTATGGCGTTGTAAATAATAGTTACCCACACACATAGCTTTGCATAGCAGCTATTTAATATTATTTTCGCAACACAAGCAATACACAATGGGTAAAAAGAAAGTAAGTGCATCATCGGCAATTCCTACGGTTATAAGTATCTCAATGGTACTGTTTATGCTGGGTTTGCTGTTGGTGGTTTTGTTTACTGCCCGCAAGCAATCGATAGCTTTGCTTGAGAATGTGGAGATGACGGTGATGTTTAAACCCGATGCCGACGATGAAGAAGTGCAAAAGGTGAAACAACTAGTGGAGAAGAATGAGAAGATAAAAAGCGTTACCTATTTGGATAAAGAAACGGTGAATAAGGGTTTTAGTGAAGAGATAGGAAAAGATTTTGTAAACACTATCGGGTACTACCCACTAGGAGGCGAGCTTAGAATTTATTTTAAATCGGATTATGCTGCCGAAAGCAGTTTGATAGAAGTAAAATCGGCCTTGCTGGAGTTTGGCAGCGTGCGTGATATCGTATATAAAGCCAACCTATTGGATAAAATTAACGAAAATGTAAACAAAATAGGCGGTGTGCTTTTGGCCTTGTGCATTATTTTTCTGTTGGTATCGGTTACGCTTATCAACGGCACTATAAAACTGGGTTTGTTTTCGCAACGTTTTTCTATACGTACCATGCAATTGGTAGGTGCTACCGATGGTTTTATTATGCGTCCGTTTATAGGTCAATCCATTAGGCATGGTTTGTACGGCACTTTTATAGCCTTGTTGCTTATATGTGCAGTGCTATATGGCTTTTTTGTATACCAACCTGAGTTAGTTACGTATCTTACTTGGTTTGAGTACGGTATGATTGGGATAGCATTGGCAGTTTTTGCTTTTTTGTTAACCCTAGTAAGCAGTACTTTTGTAACTAGAAAATATTTACGCATGCAGGTGGATAGATTGTATTAATTTTACACCCCGAATAATTATGACAAATAAAGTGGCTAAAAAAAATGTGTCAATAGGCAAAGAGGGCAAAAGTAGCTCTGCTCCGCGCGAGCTTGCCTTTGGTAAAGAAAACTATATAATAATGCTGGTAGGTATAGCTTTTATTACATTAGGTTTTATACTAATGTATGGCCCTGCCGATGGCGATATATTTTCGTTTCGTCGTATTACCCTAGCACCAATTATAGTGCTTATAGGTTTTGTAATAGAATTGTTTGCCATATTTAAACGCCCCAAAGACTAAGGGATGGATTATATACAGGCGTTTATCCTTGCTGTAATAGAGGGTATCACCGAGTTTTTGCCTATTTCATCAACTGGGCACATGATAATTGCATCATCTATAATGGGCATTGCCCAAGATGATTTTGTGAAACTGTTTACCGTAGGCATACAGTTTGGCGCCATATTATCGGTAGTAGCGCTATATTTCAAACGCTTTTTTCAGTCAAAAGATTTCTACTTCAAACTTTTTGTTGCTTTTATTCCTGCGGCTGTTTTTGGTTTGCTACTTAGTGATTTTATAGACCAATTGCTTGAGAATGTTATAGTAGTAGCCGTTATGCTATTGCTGGGCGGTATTTTCTTTTTGTTTGTAGATAAGATATTTAAAGATAGCGAAGAAGCACCCGATAAGCCCGTTAGCTACCTCAATTCGCTAATAATAGGCTGTTTTCAGGTAATAGCCATGGTGCCCGGTGTATCACGCTCGGCCGCTACCATTATTGGTGGTTTGCAACAAAAACTAAACAAAAGACAAGCGGCTGAGTTTTCTTTCTTTTTAGCAGTGCCTACCATGTTTGCAGCTACCTGCAAAACCCTGCTCGACCATTATAAAGAAGGCACTTTGGTGCTCGATAGCCACCATATCACAATGTTTGCTTTTGGTAATGTAGTAGCCTTTATTGTTGCAGCATTTGCCATTAAATCATTCATTAGCTACCTCACCAAACATGGTTTTAAAGTGTTTGGCTACTACCGCATAGTAGTTGGGTCGGCCATTCTTATACTCT
Organism: Bacteroidia bacterium; assembly: GCA_037968475.1. GTDB lineage: Bacteria > Bacteroidota > Bacteroidia > UBA8524 > UBA8524 > SB11. The sequence continues at coordinate 28,278 of JBBKVO010000052.1, read as the reverse complement.
ACTTTTTAGGCATTGAGCTTAGTATTGTTTAAATTTCACTGTTGAACAAAAAACAAGAACTTCCTGTACATCCTCTCACCCAAGAGTTTAACGAGGGTAAGGTATTGCTTATAAACAAACCTTTGCGCTGGACATCTTTTGATGTGGTGAACAAACTACGCTATGCCACCCGAGCAAAAAAAGTAGGCCACGCAGGCACTTTAGACCCTTTAGCTACGGGCTTGGTGATATTGTGCACAGGCAAGTTTACCAAACGTATTGACGAGTTTCAGGCGCAAGAAAAAGAATATACAGGCACTATAACATTGGGTGCCACCCGCCCATCGTTTGATATGGAAACTGAGGTAGACCAAGTATATGCTACCGAACATATTACTGATGATTTGATACGCGCCGCCACTGCACAATTTACGGGAGTGATAGAGCAAATACCGCCATCCTACTCAGCCATAAAGGTAGATGGGCAACGCTCGTACAAAGCTGCCCGAGAGGGCAAGCCCATTGAGTTAAAAAGCCGCCAAGTAGAAATTACCGAGTTTGAAATAACAGGGATAGAAATGCCCCACGTACATTTTAGGGTAGTATGCAGTAAAGGTACATACATACGCACCTTGGCTTACGATTTTGGCCGTGCACTTAATAGCGGCGCATACCTAAGTGCCCTATGCCGCACCCGCATTGGCGAGTTTCTTTTAAAAGATGCCGAAGAAATAGATGCCTTTGTTGAGAAGGTGAAAGAAATTAGAAATCCACAAGAATAGTTTCAAGCTGGCTCGAGCGTCCGCTCGTGCCCAGAAAAGGAAAGCGTCCGCTTTCATAATTAATTTAGAACTACACTTTCTCAATTATATTTAGATAAATAAATTTTGCAAGCGCGAGCACCCTGCTCGTGTAGCGCATTTACCTAAAAATCTATAACGGTATATATTCTTTAAAGACTAAAGCAGATGCTTTAGTTTTTAAAGATATAATGAGCCGAAAATATAAAGTACGTGATAACACTAGATTGCATTTTGTAACCTTTGCCACCGTGTATTGGATAGATATTTTTACAAGGACTGAATATAAAAATATTGTTTTAGATAGTTTGCGTTACTGCCAGAAAAACAAAGGCTTAGATATATACGCTTGGTGCATTATGACCAACCATGTACACCTAATTATAGGTACTGAAAGCAGTTTACCACTACACGGAATAATAAGAGATTTTAAATCATTTACCTCACGAAGATTGAGGGAAGCAATTGAGGAAAATCCACAAGAAAGTCGCAAAAAATGGTTGCAGTGGATAATGACTAACGCAGGTAGGCGTAATAGCAATAACGATAGTTGGCAATTGTGGCAGCAAGATTATCACCCTATCGAGTTGTTTACTTATCCTGTTATCAAACAAAAATTAGAGTATATCCATCAAAACCCTGTTGAAGCGGGCTTTGTATTTCAGTCTGAAGATTGGCAATATAGTAGTGCAGGAGATTATGTAGGCCACAAAGGTTTTTTAGATGTTGTATTGATAGATGAATAATTCGCCGAAGCGGACGCTTCTATATTTTGGGCACGAGCGGACGCTCGAGCCAGCATTGTTGTGTATTAAATAACGTGAACGGGATAAGAAACTCCATTTACAGCGGGTTAAAACCCACTGCTGTTACTTTTACAGCCCACAAGACGACTTAAGTCGTCTTGTGGGCTGTAATTTTGATAGAATAGGTTTTTAATCCTATTTAAAAAACATTAACATACTCATAAACAAAGTGTTCGACAATCTATTATGTTGAACTTACATTAAATATTTATCCGTTAGGTATGAATAGCGTCGGGTTTTAACCCGACCAATAGCTCAAATACAACCCACTTTCACTATTTTGCAGTATGCATCGCTGCCAATGGACAAATAACGACCCTTTGATGAACGACTATCACGACCACGAGTGGGGCGTGCCTGTTCATAATGATAATAAACATTTTGAGTTTTTAGTGCTCGATGCCTTTCAGGCAGGGCTTAGTTGGCGTACCGTATTGTACAAACGCGAAAACTTTCGCAATGCGTTTGATGGGTTCAACCCTAAAAAAATAGCCTTGTATAATGATGAAGATACCGCCCGTTTATTGGCTGATGCAGGTATTATTCGTAACAAACAAAAAATAGCAGCTACCATTGGCAATGCACAACATTTTTTACGCATACAGCAACAACACGGCAGTTTTGATGTCTATATATGGCAATTTACAGGTAATACCACTATACAAAACAGTTGGGAGAACAGGAATGATGTGCCTGCCCGTACCGCTGAAAGTGATGCTATGAGCGCGGCCTTGCAAAAAGAAGGCTTTAAATTTGTGGGCAGCACCATCTGCTATGCCTATATGCAAGCCGCAGGAATGATAAACGACCACAGTATAGATTGTTTCCGTTACCATCAACTCAACAATATGCCTTAAATTTGCAGTACATTTCTGCACATTCTACTTAATGAAAGTATATAAAAGCCTTGATGAGTTTTCACCATTGCCCCATGCAGTGGTTACACAAGGCACGTTTGATGGTGTACATATAGGCCACCAAAAAATTATAGAACGTTTGGGCAATATAGCTGCCCAAAAGCAAGGCGAAACAGCACTGCTTACTTTTTTCCCTCACCCGCGTATGGTATTGCAGCCTGATGATAACCAACTGCGACTATTACACACTGAGGACGAAAAAATAGAACATTTGGCCAAAGCAGGTATTGACCATTTGCTGATAATACCTTTTACCAAAGAATTTTCACGCCAAACTTCGTTGCAATTTGTACGTGATGTATTGGTGGAGAAAGTTGGTGTTAAAACCCTTGTAATAGGCTACGACCACCGCTTTGGGAAAAACCGCGAGGGCAGTATGGATGATTTGCGCCAGTTTGGAGGTGAATTTAAATTTGAGGTAGAAGAAATATCACCACAAGATATTGACGATATTACCGTTAGTTCTACCAAAATACGTAATGCACTTACGCATGGAGATGTAGAAACTGCTACTCGCTATTTGGGGTATAGTTATCCGGTTAGTGGCAAGGTAGTTGCAGGCAATAGCTTGGGAAAAAAAATAGGCTTTCCCACAGCTAATATTTTTGTTTCGCAAACTTATAAATTAATACCCGGCGACGGAGTTTATGCTATAAAAGCAACCGTACACGGGCAAACCTATGGTGGTATGGCAAATATTGGTAACCAGCCTACGTTTGATAATCGCAGCCATGCTTTTGAAGTAAATATTTTTGGGTTTGACAAGGATATATATGGCAAGGATGTGAAAATTGAATTTGTATCGCGCATACGAAGTGAAATGAAATTTGATGGGGTGGATAGCCTGATAGCACAGTTGCAAAACGACAAAGCAACGGCTTTAAATATTTTGAATACGAATGAGAGTAGGAAACTTGTATAAATTATTTTTAAGTGTTTTAATTATTGCCTTTGCAGGGGTGCTTAATCCCTTGTGGGGACAAGTGAAGCAAGGGGATAAACCTAAGCCAAAACAAGAAGAGACTGATGAGCATGAGCACGAAAGTGATGAAGAGGATGAAGTAGGCGACGAGGTAGAGCCTGACTCTACTTTTGATGATTACCTAAGCACCATAGGCTATTATTTTGATACAACTTTAATCCCTGCACAAAACCTATACCCTGTGTGGGATACCAAGCGTATACACGTATACGAGCAAGATATAAATCTGATAAGCGATACTACTTTGATAGTATTGCAAGATGGAAACGATTGCTATTTTCATCCGCCTTGCTTTGGCTACGTAACCTCAAGTTTTGGGTATAGAAAAATGCGCCGTCGTCGCGGACGTATGCACTTTGGAACAGATGTAAAACTTTACACGGGCGACCCTGTATACTCAGCCTTTGACGGTATAGTACGCATAGCACAATTTAGCAGTAGCTACGGCTATGTGGTGGTGGTGCGCCATTACAATGGTTTAGAAACCATATATGCTCACTTTAGCAAATTGCTAACCAAACCGGGTATGACGGTGCGTGCAGGCGACCCTATTGGTTTGGGAGGAAACACAGGGCACTCTTATGGTAGCCACTTACATTTTGAAGTACGTTTTAAAGGGATGCCCTTTGATGCTACTAAAATTATAGATTTTGAAAAGGGTCAACTGATTAACGATACCATTTATATTGATAAAAACTATTTCGACCATTTAAAGCATACCAAGTATAGTAAAGGAAGCTCTAAAAGCAAAAAAGGAGGTTCAACCTCTTCAAAAGGGTCAAAATACTATACAGTTCGTCGTGGAGATACCCTGTCGGATATAGCCGTTAGAAATGGCACTACTATTACTCGTCTTTGTCAACTGAATGGTTTGAAACGAAACTCTATTATCCGTGCTGGACAACGGCTTAGATTAAAATAACGTGAGCTAGGGTTGAGAAAAACATAAAATCAACAGGCAACAAATTCGTCGCTCTTCTACTTTACTAAGGTTTACTGAGCAAGAAGGAAAGCCTTACCATTACGCTAAACATATTTGCCAAAAATTATAGCCCTGCGCTGTCCCTCTTGTGGGTTGTATAGTGAGCGGAGTCGAACTATAAGTTGCGTGAGCGAAGAGGGGTAGGGGGATGAAAAGAACCACCAATAACATACTGTCGAGCGGACGCTCTATTATTTTCGGCACGAGCGGACGCTCGAGCCAGCTTTTAATAGATGAGATAACAGTATTGAAACACAAAAAATGTCCATTAAGCCAAAATGTATGTTTCTTAACCCGAGGTTAAAATAAAAAAGGCTGCCTTTGCAGGCAGCCCAATCAAAAATGGTCTAATCAAAAATTAGCGTTATTTCTTTTTGCCTTTAGTTTTCATGGCTAGCTCAACAGCATTGTAAGCATTTACAACACCACCTGTAATACAAAGGTCTTTCATTTTCACTTCTGTTTCGGTACCCGGCTTGTTTACTTTTATAGTAACAGGCGTAACCGATTTCATTATAATAGTTTTTACTTGCTCGGCAGTAAGAGTAGGGAAGTATGAACGGATAAGCGCGCACACACCCGCAGTTACCGGCGAGGCCATACTTGTGCCACTAAATGCAGCATATTTATCATCAGGCGTAGTAGATTCTATTTCAACACCGGGAGCAAATACATCCACATTCTTTTTACCGTAGTTACTAAACTCAGCAGGCAGTCCTGCATCATTAGTCCAGCTACAAGCACCAATCTCCAACCAGTTTTTAGCCACACCGCCTTTTTCAAAATCATCCGTAGGGAAATTGTCTTCTACATCAGTGTTTTTTGCTTCGTTACCGGCAGCATGTACCAATAATACATCTTTAGACGCAGCATATTTTATAGCCTCATCAACTGCTTCTTTGTCGTATTTAAATGCTTTACCAAAGCTCATGTTTATAACACTTGCACCGTTATCTACAGCGTAGCGTATACCGTTGGCAACGTCTTTATCGCGCTCATCACCATTAGGCACTACACGTATAATCATTATTTGCACATTATCAGCTACACCATCAATACCAATACCGTTGTTGCGTGTAGCAGCTATAATACCTGCCACGTGCGTTCCGTGTCCAGCATCAGGACCTTTATAATCGTTGTTGCCATAAATGCGTTCTGTTGCATCATCATAGTTATCACCAACAATTTTGCGTGGGTTAAATGATGTATTAAAGCTAACATCAACATTTTCTTTGTAGTGGCCTATAATACTGGTAAATTGGGCTCTAATATCTTCAACCGTCATACCAAAACCTATAAACCTAATCATGTTTAATAAGGCAAATTCTTCATCGTCGTTTTTGGGTTGATATTTTTTTAGGTTTTCAGCATTTATTTCTTTGCCATCCATAGCCGCTTCAATATTGTCAATAGCATTGCTTATGGCAGTTATTCTAAAGTAATTATTGGCAGCCTCGTAGTATTTTTCTAAAAAGGCAGGTTTCACCTCTTTAGTATAGTAGGCATACTCTTTCTTTTCAGCTTTTGTAAGCGTATCGGTATTTGCACCATCGTATAAGCGAGAATATTTGCTATACAGACGAGTTACCTCATAGGTATCATCGCCCACGTTGCCATCACTACCGCCAATAAAATTCCAGCCGTGTATATCATCCACATAGCCATTTTTATCATCATCAACACCGTTTCCGGGTATTTCTTTGGCATTTACCCAAAGTACATCCTTCAAATCTTCGTGTTTGTCATCAGTACCACCATCAATTACTGCTACAATAACTGTTTTCGATTCGCGACCTTTCAGCAAGCCGTATGCACGCTCTGTGCTTACACCAAAAATCGAGTCTTTTTCAAGGTCAAGGTTAAACCAGTTTTTAGGCTGGGCGTATGATGCTGCAAATACAAAAGCAAAAAGCAGCGTTAATACATAGTGTTTCCTGTTCATATTCTTTCTTAAGTAATAATTTGTTAAACAAAAGTAGTTGCACATATTAATATGCGATCTGTTTTTTTGATAAAAGCACGGTTTTGGCAGACAATCAACAACCTGCAACTAATTAAAAGAGTATAGAATTATGCGTGAAGGGCTGGCATCGCTATCAAAAGCACCTACCAATATGTTTAGTATATATTGCCCGTCGTGTACACTTTCGGGGGCATAAATAAGCTCAGTAATGGTGCTGTTTAGTCTTGTGTTTTCAGGATAATGCCAAAAAGCATGGTGTGCTGCCAATTCGCCCTCATCTTCCTCACGGTCAACCGACGGGGTATCAATCAGCAAATGCTCCACCCCATTTTCGCGCAGCCATTGGGCAGCTTCTTTACTTATGTACGTTGGGTTTGTGCCACTATATCTTTTGGTAGTTTTATTTTCAGTATTCGGCAATGTGCGGATAACCAACGCAGGATGATTGGCTTTTTTTGTCGCTTCAACTTGTTGTTGCGTAACAATTCTATCACCGTTGGGTGCAGTTTCGGGTGTTATGCTTATTAATTCAGCCAAAAATAAAAACTCTTTCAGGCAATGGTGCAATGCAATCCGCTCGCGGCTTATATGTCCCACACACTCGGTATGTGTGCCGTTGCCATGTGCATTAAACTTAATATCCTCGCAGTTACAACCGCCGCCTTGCTGCACCGAGCCTACAAAACCGCCTGCATTAAACGGCACTATTTGCGCGTCGGGTATATAATAAGCGTTTACTGTATCAGGGCCTTGCTGCACTGGCAAAGTAAGCTCAATGCCCTTTTGGCTGTCAAAACTTATTTTCTTACCGTTAAGTGTGGTTTCTAAAATCATATTGCTATGGCAAATAAAAGCTAATCAAACAAAAAAATAGCAAAACCCACAAAACATTGCCCTGCAATGCCTCGTTAAAAAAGGATTAATTTTGTACGATACCATAATAGAGAACATTGTGAAAAGAATTTGGAAAATATTATTAATGTTGTTTGCCATTTGTATAGCCCTCTTCTCATTGCTATATACCCAAAAACTTGCGGGGAAATTGGCCGAACAAGAGAAACATAATATGGAGGTTTGGGCAAGGGCTACAAAACTGCTTACCTATTCTGTTGATTATGACGGTGATGATGAAGCAGTAAGTAGCTTTATAAACGAAGCTAATATTTTTTGTCTCGATTTGGGGAAGAAGAACACTACTATACCTGCTATTATGACCAATATGGAAGGGCAGATATTATCATACATAAATCTTGATTCTACTCGGTTGGCTAATGACGCTAAATATCAAGAGAAGAAACTGAAGGAGATGCGGCAAAACGGTACCGACCCTATTGTGATAGATTTTTCGGAAGAAGACAAGCAGTATATTCATTACGAAAACTCTACCCTGCTTACCCAATTAAAAACGTTCCCTATTTATCAAATGGCTCTTATTAGCTTGTTTTTGTTGGTTTCGTATCTTGCTTTTAATGCATCGCGACGTAGCGAACAAAACCGTGTATGGGTGGGGTTGGCAAAGGAAACCGCCCACCAATTGGGTACACCTATATCATCGCTTTTGGCTTGGATAGATTTATTTAGAACATCAGAGGGCAAGGTGGATGAACAGTTGATTGATGAAATGGAACACGATGTGCGGCGATTGGAAATGGTTACCGAACGTTTTTCTAAAATAGGTTCTGACCCTGTATTGAAAACCGAAAATATGGAGCAGGTGCTAAACAAAGCCGTAGGCTACCTTAGCAATAGAGTATCAAACAAAGTAAACTTTACTATAAATTCTGCCAAAGCCGAACACCCCGAGGCAAAGGTAAATATTCCCCTTTTTGAGTGGGTGATAGAAAACCTGTGCAAAAATGCTATTGATGCTATGGATGGCAAGGGAAGTATTGATTTTGTGCTTACCGAAACCCGCACCAAGTTGTATATTGATGTGTACGATACAGGCAAAGGCATCACTTCATCACAATTTAAAACAGTATTTAAGCCCGGTTTCACCACCAAAAAACGTGGTTGGGGTTTGGGCTTATCGCTAGTAAAGCGCATTGTAGAAAGTTATCACAAAGGCCATATATTTGTAAAAGCCAGTGTTTTGGGCAAGGGTACCGTATTTAGGATAGTTTTGAATAAGTAAGGTCAATATAAAATTTTGAAACTACCATTTGATGTGGATGTTTCACTAATAAATTGTTTTGAAGAATAGTCTTTATTTGATTTATATTTAATAAATTTACCTGAAAATGCCCCTACTATTATTGAACTATCTTTTTTATGTTCAGTAATAGTGATGTCATTACCACTACCGTCCGATTCCATACTGTATAAAATAAACTCATCACCTTCTTTACTTTGAATAAATATATCAGCATTAGGAAAAGTAAAACCAAATGCCCCAAAAAAAGTGAAAGGTAATTTTGTAGTATCTAAATCAATCGTTCTCATCCCAATACCAATTGTCTCATTTTTGTTTCTTCTGTTTTGGGCTTTTGCAATTAAAACTGTAGGCAATCCGTTTATGGCAATTTGAAGTTCGCCACCAGTTTCAAATATTTCATTATTAATGTTAAAAGAGATAAATGAGTTCCCCATTGCTAAAGGTGTTTGGTTGTTGTCAGGTTTGACATTATCCTGCCCTTCATTTTTACAAGAAGAAACAAAAAGTACAATTAGTATTAGAAAACTTAATCTCATAGATATATTAATTTACTACAATTATTTTTTCAATAAAACTCTCTTCACCAATACTAAATTTAAGTATATAAACACCACTTGCTAAATTTGAGACATCAATAAAAGTGTTTTTGGTAATAGATTTTTCTGATATAAATTCTTTTTTGGCTAAAATCTTTTCACCAATTGAATTATACAAGGTAAAGTATGCTTCACACATTTTTAATGTATTATAATTAATACTAAATCCTTTTTCTGTTGGGTTTGGATATATTAAATAGTGTATTTTTTCAGGCATAACCTCAGTAGTTTTGTCTATATTTTTACTACTAGCATCAATAGTTTTGCTATTAGGGTTTTGCTGATAAGTTATTTCTTTAGGGGGCAAAATTAAATCATCAGAACAGAATACTGTAAAAACAAAATTAAACTCTAGGTAGTTCCCATTACAGTCAATAATTTTCCCTGAAATAAAGTAAGTACCTGATGGGACATCAGGTACTCTAAAACACATTTTATCATCATTAACATCAGACTTAAATCCTTTGACTTTTTCACCCCAACGATTAAAAAAGTCAAATTCAATATAGGTAGCACCTTTTGTTTTAAAACATATTTGGTCTTTATTGCATGACCCCACATTGGATAAAATAGCAAAATCTAAACTTTGATTTGTGGTATAATTAAAAATAGTATCGACCCATGTATCAAAGCAATAATTTTTTGCAGATACTTTGATTTTATAACAATTACAAGGGAATAGCCAGTCTGTATATTTAAAATTGAAATTACAACAAGCAAAATCAACACCATTAAGAAATTCGTATTCCTCCAATATATCAACACCATTACAGGCTAAAATCTGAACTTTAATTTTTTCTGTTTTCGGATGTATGCTATCTAGTGTAAAAGCTATTGAATCATAATTAATTATATTACTGATTTCAAAGTGAGGGCTATCTACTGGGTTATTATCATAAGAAATAATTAAATCTCTTACTTGTGTTTGCCCACAACCATTTGTAGCTGTTAATGTGTACTTAATTGTACCGTATGCACCCGTTTCTACTGGAGAAGAGAATAAGGGATCTGATGAATTTGGGTCATCTAAAAAAGCTAATGCCCCTGCTTGGTCAGAAGTCCACGCATAAGTTGTGTTGGGCTGAAAAGCACCTCCAATATGAAACGGGTTTTTTTGCCCGCATAAAGCAGTATCATCTATAACGTAGGCAGATGGTATTGGGCAAACAACCCCGCAAGGAGCAATATAGGCTCTAAAAGTAGCCCCTCGCTTTATTCTAGTACCAGTTTTAAGCCGAACTTCCCATTCTCCTTTAAAGTTTACTTTAGATAAAGGGTCGCAAACCACTTCCCCTGTTGGCAACAGTGCTGACACATTGCTACCTGAATGCACCATTTTTGCTTCCATAGGCAAAGGATTGAAATTAATATCATACAAATCAGTAGAGTCAAATAATCTTTTCTGTATAGGCATTAAATTTGTGCAGTACTCATATAATTCTACATTATCGACAAACAAATATCCCCCATCATCACCCTTCTCGCGGATAACAATTATTTGTTTCATTTGGTTGTGAATTGAGGTGCTGAATTTCGTTTCAAAAGTGTACCATTCATGAGGGGAATTTGCAGGAATTGTAAAGTGTCCAGCTTGTAAAGTGGAATTTCCATTCTTTCGATACCAATGATCCCCAAACTTAGAGAAAATAACATTTAAACTCCTTGCATTACCAATATCACTACTTTTGGCAGCTAGTTTTACTCTTAATATGTAATCTGTCCATCCTTGTACGTCTTGCGTTAAAGTTGAACGAACACCTTCATAAAATTTTTCTTGGGGATCTACACTACCTTGATAACGTTTGTAACCATTTCGTGCTAAATGAATAAACCTATCGGAAGCAGTGCGTTTTGGGTAACCAGTTATTTCTAGTCCACTGGGACAGCTATCTCTATTGACCCAGTCAGATGTTGGACAATTTTGTTTTTTTCCAATGGGATGGCAATATGTGCAGTTGTCCTCAGTTTCAGCATTAACCCAATCATATATGTCGGCTTCAATATTTTGGTTTGTACAAAATGGAGGGGTACCAGAACCACAATAACAGTAAGTACAAACTGGTTTGTCAAAACCAAATTGAAACCCATAGTTTTTTACAAGATTAATTTGACCATTTAGAATACTAAAGAAAAGTAAGTGCAATAAGAATAATAATTCTTTTTTCATAGTGTAAGATTTTGCAATTTATTGAATAGTTTTTTTTAAAGCCTTAAGTTGTTAAAAGGGGTTGAAATAAATAAATGTCTAAAAAATATAACCTAATCTTAATCCTATTCCTAATATAGGCATAATCCTGTCAATATCTGTCCCATAAATATAGCCTATGCCAGGATTAAAGGAAGGATTAATAATGAATTTTTTTCTTATTTTTAGGCTTACACCAATATCATACAATCCATAAATTGCATTAGGAGCATAATAAGTAAAAGGATTGTCGGAGCTGAACTGCTTTTTATGCGCAATATCACCTTGCAAATACCACAATTGAATGCCCATCCAGCCATTTATATTTTTTTTAACGTTAGTATAAAAACGCCATGAATGTCCAAACGAAATACCATTTCTTATACCTTTTTTATGTGAATAGTAATCATAGCCTCTTTCCCCATCTAAAACGATTATTCCAAACGAAATTGATTTTTTGGGGCTATAAGCATAAGCAATTTGCGGTTTTAGAATGGAAAAATTATCACCCCAAGTTGCCCCTACATAAGCATCTAACGATACCGTCCATTTTTGTCTGTGAGAAGTATCGCTTTTGTTTTGTGCATTTACAACGTTAGCAAATAGCAAAGGTGCAAATATTACAAGTATGTATACGGAAATTATTTTTCGCAAAATTATTTTATTTATACTGTGATGCTAAAGTTAATTCTTTTCAAGTTGCTCAAATCGTTTAGTTAATAACTCTAATTTTTGGTTTAGTTCAATAATATACAAGGCTTGCTCTTCTACCTTTTCTAAAAGTTTTAATGATAATTCTGTAATAGCTATTCTACCCACTTGCTTGTATTCATCTTCACTTTTAATTCCGGGCAAATGTTTATTCTCTTTTATAAATTTTTCTAATTCGGGTATAGAAAGTCTTTTGTAATTATTAGCAAAAACATAATCAGGTATGGGCTGCAAATCAACCAATACCTCACGGGCGTGTACAAACCCAGTACCATAAACCTTAAATTGTGTTACTCCATTATTAGCAATTGTAAAATCACCATCATCAATCCTTACATTTCCATTATTTATGTGTAATGCCTGTGCTGGGTTTGTAGTGCCAATTCCAAAGTTACCTTCAACTATTCCATTACCAATAACATGGAAAGGGGCAACAGGTGAAGCAATGCCAATACCTAAACGGCCATTGATAAAGCCCCAGCCCTCAACATGCAAAGCCCTTTGAGGTAAGTAAGTACCTATGCCAACATAGCCATATTGTGTAACGTTAAAAGCAGGTATAAACTGCATTCCATTGTTATATTCTACTCTTACTAAATCCCCCATAGCATTCCCTTGTGTACAGCCAATTGCTTGCTGCCTCACAGATAAAGCATGAATACCGCCACAAGCAGCACCATCAATAGTGAGTGTACCCGTGGGTATTAGGCTACTTCCAACAGTAACTCTTGAGTTTGTCCAAATGGGATTTGCTCCATTCCACTGTGAAAATACGTTTGTTGTAAAAAATAAAAATAATAGAATACTTGATAGTATATGTTTCATAGAATTTACATTTAATAGTAATACAAATATTCTTACATACTTTTGTAAAAACAAGTTTATGTGAAAAATTTTTCACATAAACTTTCTAAAAAATCATGCCGCGTATAATAGCCATAGACTACGGAACCAAGCGGGTAGGCCTTGCCGTTACTGACGAACTGAAAATAATAGCTACCCCACTAGGAACTGTACACGCCAAAGATGTAATAGAACACCTAAAAAAATATACTACTGCAAATGCGGTTGAAACCTTTGTGGTGGGCTTGCCCAAGCAAATGGATGGCAGCGCATCGCAATCAGAAAAGTATATACAGGCGTTTTTAAACGCGCTGCGTAAAAACTTTCCTACCATACCCATAGTTAGGTACGATGAGCGGTTTACCTCAAAAATTGCATCACGGTCGTTAATAGAGAGTGGAGTGAAGAAAAAAGACCGTAAAAACAAAGAACTTTTGGATACTATTAGCGCAGTGTTAATTTTGCAGGATTATTTGAAGACGATATAATGATATTACCCATATATGCCTACGGCGATCCCGTGTTGAGGAAAGAGGCAGAAGAGATTGACGCCAACTACCCCAACCTGAAAGAATTAATAGCCGATATGTACGAAACCATGTACGCATCGCACGGTGTAGGTTTGGCTGCACCGCAAATAGGCTTGCCCATACGTTTGTTTGTTATTGATGCCAGTCCATTTTTAGAAGAAGAGGAAGACCCCAACTTGCCCGAAGAGTTTAAAAAGACTTTTATAAATGCCTATATTATAAACGAAGAAGGCAAAAAATGGGAGTTTGAAGAAGGGTGCTTAAGCATACCCCAAATACGCGAAAACGTTAATCGCCACAGTAAAATAACAATAGAATACCAAGACGAGGATTTTAATTGGCATGAGGAAGAATACGATGGCATTATTGCCCGCATTATCCAACATGAGCATGACCATACCGACGGTAAACTTTTTGTAGATTATATAAGCCCACTAAAACGTCGTTTGCTAAAAGGTAAACTAAACGATATAAGCTCAGGCAGGATAAATGTTGATTACAAAATGCGTTTTCCCGTAAAGAAATAAAATTTTATTTTTATAGTACCAGTGCGGTTGGCAGTCATTCCCATTTAAAATGGGAATCTGTGTAGTTGTGATAATAAAAGTGTTGTCCTACGCTCGGATTCCCTCTTTCGAGGGAATGACGTTCCCGCCGCACCCAATATTCATAAAGTTGGGAATGACTGCCCCAAGTGCGGAGCGTATTTCGTCTAGCTATCTTATCTCAAACTCGTGTTTTTTTAAGATATATTCAAAGCTAATAGTTCCACCTTCATCAGTTTTTTCAGTTAACAGGCTGCTATTGCTTCTGGTTATTTCAAGGCTCACTTTACCGCTAAGTTTATTCAATAGGGTAGCGGGTATTATCAATCGTTTTTCAAGATTTACATTTTCAAGTATAAAACTGTCGCTATGTGCACTATCGCTTAGGTGTATAGTTATTTTATCGCCATATTTAAGTGGATGGGTAACCATTGGTATTTCAAGGGGAAGCCCTTTTTTTACTTCTTGGGGTATTGGCCCCAACAAAACGGGATTAAACATAATGCTATTGGTATACGTTTTCCCGTCGGTATCAGTAAAAACAAAAGTGCATTGTGCACCATTGGCAAGAGGTCTGCTGTATGCCGAGTTGTAATATGCCCCTACAAACTCGCTTTCGTAGCGGGTCATATTTTCACCATTTAAAGTAACAGTGCTGGGCGGGCTAAGTACTAAGGTTGTACCGTTTTCTCCGCCAAACCTATACGTAGCTTTCACATGGGTTTGGTTGTTCTCTTCGGTATAGCTAATGGTATATTTTTGGTGTATGCCGCTTTGTTTCACATCGGCCGAGTTGGCTATTTCGTTTGATGCGCACGAGGCCATAACCATACAGCCTACCACACTCCAAAGTATCTTTTTCATATATCCCTAACTATATTTTTAATATGCCCCGTTGCGACGGCGTAAAAACCACTCAGCAACCAGCAAGCCCAAAAGTATAAAAAATACCCATTTCAGGTTTATAATATCTTTAAAGGCGGTTTGCATATAGCTAACAGGCTTAATGTCTTCGCGCTTTTTTACCATAGCGGCCAGTTTTTCTATATCACTGGGGTATACCATTTCTCCACCGTTTTTTGCGGCAAGGTTGCGCATTAGTTGGTGGTTGGCTACGGTTTCAAGCAACTCAACTTGTAAAGGCACAATAGTAAACCTTCCATTAAGTTTTTCTTCGCGGTTACCCACCTTCACAGTAGCTTGGTAGGTATAGTTTCCTGCTGCAAAAAAGCCTGCATTTAAAGTGTAGGCGGTGTTGGCTTTGCTAAAAGTGTAGGTAAATATTTTGCCCTCTTCGTTTTTCACCTCCATTTTTACATCAGGGTCGGTAATGGCTTCGTAGCTTTCATTATAAACTTGGGCATCAAAAACTACACGCTCGTTTTCGTTAAAAATATTTTTTTGTGCGTTTACCCTAAACTTTCGGGTATCGTTTTTCGCCGATAGGTATTGCACCGTTTTTGTCATCAATTCATCAACGGCAAGGTGGTTTTTATTGCGTTCAAAATTGTGCAATCGCCAACGCCAAAAACCTTCGCCCAGTAGCACACCCATACGTCGTTCGGTATTTGGGCTAAAGTATAAAAGCGGTTGTTGGGTTTTTACCGCACCTATTTGTTGGTATAGCATAGTATTGGCCGCGGCCACACTGTTATAATTGCCAAAAGGTGTTTTTAGTGGTGGCATCAAGCGCAATGCGGCTTTGGTTTCATCACTAAGGGTAAAAAGAGCAAAATCGTCATTTATTAGCGGCAGAGCATCGTTTACATTGTAGCGATAGTTGCTAATGTTTATACCTGTACCCATTTGGTTAAAAGCAGGTATACCCGTTTGTGCTCCAACTATGGATAAGAAGGGGAGTTTTTCGGCATCAATGCGCTCTAGTAAATTTTCGGCAGGGTTTTCAAATGTGGGCAGTTGGTGCAATATCACCAAGTTATATTTTTTCAGGTCAGAGGCATTAAAACCTCGGGTATAAGCTATCACCACCTCATAGTTTTGGCTGCTCTCAATAGCTTGTTTTATGGCCGCCATATCAGGATGCGGTGCAGGGCCAATAAGCAATACTTTGTTGCGACCATCCAGCACATCTATAAAAAAATCTTTGCGGTTGTTTATATAGCTTACCTCATTGTCAAGATGGCTAAGTTGCACCACATAATGCTGCGTACCTGCTTCATCGGCGGGGAGTTGTAGGGTTTCAGTATGTAAAAAATTATCGCTGTTTATGTTTAACTCTTTACTAAAAAGGTTTTTGCCGTTTTTGCTAACCGTTAACGTAGTTTTTTGTCCCGCCAGTTTGCCCGCCTCAGCATATATCTCAACGGGGAAGGTATTGCCCAAGTAGGCTATTTTGTTTTGGCGTATATTTTTTATCAGTGCATCGCGGGGTATAGTAGTATCGCCCAATGCGATAGTAAAAATGGGGGCTTTGGTGTTTTCGGCAGCATATATAGGGTTAGTACCCGTATTATACAAACCGTCTGATGCTACAATTATCGCCCCAAGATTTTGGTTTTCGTACTGTCCTGCAACCTCTGTAAATAGTGATGATAGGTTTGTTTGTTTACCTTTAAAATCGTAGCTGGCTTTTTCTTCCAGTTGATTATTTAGGCCGTATATTTTTACATCAAAATCTTTTCGTAATTCTTGCGCTAGGGCTTCAATTTTTTTAGGATAATCGGTAGTATAAAAAAGCGAGTCTTTGTTGGCTAGTATCGATTCGGTATTGTCCAGTGCCAGCACGATAACAGGTTTTTGCACCTTGCGGCTACTGGTTTTTATAAAAGGTGAAAGCAACAAAAAGGCTATTAAAAACAAAGCGGTAAAACGCAATGCCATAAGCCCTATATACAGGGGCGAACGTTTGTTTACGTCATCGCCAAACGGATTTTTGCTGTATAGCAACCAAGTAATGCCTGCTGCTGCCAGCAAGCAGGGTATAATCCACCAAAGTGGGTATGCTGTGTTTATTTGCATCATAATGCCTATGGGCAAAAATAGCAGTTAGCCTGCTAAAACCTAACGGGGCTTGTCTTTTAAATAAACTGTTTTGTAGAAAACAAGTCCCTTTTTATTGTTGATGTATACAACGCAAGCCTTTGCAGGTAAATTGCCTATTGTATTTTTAACAAAAAAATTAAAATTTTTTTCCCTGTGGCACACATTGGCATCTATTTTGAATTAGTTATAGTAACTGTACGATGGGATATTGTTACGGTAGATTAATAAGCAACAATCAGCTTAGTAATTGGTTTATAGGTTAGTTACCCCATTACAACCATGTAGTGGGGTTTTTTCGTTATACAGGGTGTACAAACATTTTTAACTATGAAAAATTTACTTACTACCCTGCTACTTTTTTTTATAGGGTATGCTCAAAATTACGCCCAAACTATTGTGTTTAACACTCTTGAAGCCAATAATGTAAGGGCTCACGTTGCCTCTGATGGTTTGCTGTTTAATAATTTTAATATTGGTAAGGGTGGTTTTGAAGCACCCAAACAACCCCAAGGCACTGCTTCACTTTCAAGCATATATGCTTCATCTCTTTGGCTAGGCGCAATTGATGCCGGCAACAACTACCATGTGGCCGCACAAACCTACCGCCAATTTCCTTCATCCGATTTCAGAACCGGCCCAATAGACCCTTTTACAGGCAAAGCTTTACCTGATAGTGTTATTAATGGCTTATGGCGAATGACGAAAGCCGATTACTTATCGGCACTTAGCGGTATTGAAACGCCCAATCTTAAAAACTGGCCTACATCGTTTACATCATCGGCAGGAAAAGCACCTTTAGCACCTTTTTACGATAAAAATAATGATGGTGTGATGGATGTAACCGATGGAGATTACCCAAGCTTTCCCGGTGATGAAGCATTCTTTTTTGTGTATAATGATGATGCAGTTCATTTTGAAAGCCAAGGAGATAGACTAAAAATGGAGATTAAAGGCTTTGTATATCAGTTTGTATCTACCGAAAACGAGTTTTTAAACAACACTGTTTTTGTTGATTATTACCTAACCAATAGAAGCAGTAACGAATATAAAAAACTGAATGTAGGGGTTTGGACTGATTTTGATTTGGGCGACCCTACTGACGACCGCATAGGTTCTGACCCAATGCGTAATATGTATTATACCTATAATGGCACGGGTACTGATGCAGTGTATGGCGCCAGTCCACCCGCAATGGGAGTTATATTTTTTAACCAATCGATGCAATCGGCAGTGGCATATACCAATGATAATAGTGCTACGGGAAACCCAAAAACAGCTCAAAACCACTACAACCTTTTAGAAGGTTTGTGGAAAGACGGTTCTGCAATTACTAATATGGGTAGTGGCTACCAAAGTGGCGGACAACCAACCAATTTTATGTTTACTGGCGACCCTTGCAATAATTCAGGCTGGACAGAGGCACAAGGCGGCGTACCGGCAGGTGATAGGCGCATGATAGGCTCGGTAGGGTTTACTAATGTAAAGCCGGGTGAAGTACAAAAAGTTACAGTAGCTTATTTGTGGTCGCGCAGCAATACCAGTGGCAGTATACCCAGTCTTTGTAAACTGCTTTCTCAAACCGATAGTTTGCGCGACTGGGTAAACAAACGCCCACCATTGGGTATAGAAAAAGCCACTTCTGATAATAGTATAAACGTATATCCCAATCCAGCCACAAGCCAAATTTTTGTTGATGCACCTGCTTTAGGTGATGATATATTGCTTGAACTATATGATGTGTCAGGCAAAAAAGTGCTGGCCGGCACAGGTAAAAGCATAGCTGTTGAAGGCTTAGCCAAAGGCTTTTATATACTTAGGGGCAGTGTGGGTAGTTATACATTCAATCGTAAAGTGCAAATACAGTAGTATATTTTTTCCATCCCAAATCTTTTGTGTCCCGCCCTAAAGGCGGGATTTTTTTGTTTTACAAACAACGTAGGCAACATTTTAGGTTTGAAGTTGTATCTTGTAGATATAAATTACCCTGGGGTACTGATGATACATGACTGAAGAGGAGCTGATAAAAGGATGTATACGGGAGGAAAGGAGTTGCCAGCAGAAGTTATACAAGACATACGCAGGCAAGATGTTAGTAGTATGCATGCGGTATACCAGAAATAGACAAGAGGCTGAGGATGTATTGCAAGATGGATTTATACGAATATTTGACAATATGAAAAAATTTGCCTTCAACGGCTCGTTTGAAGGTTGGGTGAGACGAATAATGATAAACTGTGCATTGCGAAACTTTCGTAAAAGCAGCTATCAGAAAGAACAAATAGGTATAGCAGATGATTATGACATACCAACGGATGCAACAATTTATGACAAACTATCAGAGCAAGAATTGCTGAAAATTATTGATGAATTACCCGAAGGATATAAAATGGTGTTTAACCTGTACGCAATTGAAGGTTTTAGCCATAAAGAGATTGCAGATATGATGGAAATTAATGAAGGAACATCACGTTCGCAGTTGAATAAAGCGAGGAAATATCTCCAAAAAAAATTGTTAGAAATAAAAGAAATTGAAGCACCGGCACAAAATGCCGATAAAATATTAAGTGAATGAGTACAGAAAAAAATAATATAGATGAACTGTTTAGGCACAAGCTCGGCGATTATTCGCTAGAAGCTCCTGATCATGTTTGGAAAGCGATAGAGGCACGCCGCACGCCTTTATACCGCGCCATTAATTATTTTAAAGCAAGAAAAGGAGTTGCCGTTTTGGGTACACTTTTATTGCTTATTGGCATAAGCAGTGCTGCCCTTTGGTATACTACTGATAGTGTGCTACAAGAAAATCAGGCAGAGCAAACTACTACAGCCACAAACACTAATACCCCTATACAAGCGGCAAACAGTATTGGCGGTGATAACACTGTAGAAACTACAAGGCAAACTGCACCTATTGCGGCAATACCCGTGCAGCCCGTTGGTAATATTAATGCTACGCAAAGCACCGCTAATAATGCTACTTCTATCCCTGTTAAAAATAATAGTGGTAACACAAAACCACCTGTAAACACTAACAATAGTGAAAATACCCCAACTACAAACAATAGTGATGGGGTAAATAGCCCAACTGAACCCAATACAAACAATACTAACAACCCCCAGAATATAGAAGGAACTTTACTTACTGACGATAATAACACTAATCCTTTACCACAAGGCGAGCAGCCTAAACAAGAAGATATACTAGCCGCTGGTGGAGATATAGAAAATGCTGATACTGATGGTGCTGACAAAACCGCAGAGGCAAACAAAAACAAGGCACAGCAAAACGCTACTATAAAACCCGTATATATGTTGGGTAAATACACCTTTGACCTTTATGGTGGGGTAGATTTTGCAAGTCGTAGCCTAAGTAGCAACGGTGCACCACAAAGCTATATACAGGCCAAACAAAATGCCGAAAGTTTTAAAGTAGGCAAGACATTTGGATTTAGGGTGAACTACGATGCTACCAAATTCCTTACTGTTAGGGCAGGTTTACAATATACCCAACTGGGTGAGAAATTAAACTTTGAGAATAAGTACAACTATACCCATATTGATACCAACACAGGCGTAATTTTAGACCCTCTTACCCAACAACCTATCGGTAGTCCAATAACTACTATTGACACCACCTATGGCACCACAACTGCAAAAGCAAACGCCATAAATACCATTAGCTTTATAGATGTGCCAGTACAATTAGAATGGAAACTGATAAAAACCAATAAGTTTAGTGTATTTGCTACCACTGGTGCAGCATTTAACCTTCGTTTCCAACAAGATGGATACCAAATAAATACACAATTAGATGGTATACACCAACTAAACACCAACACTACACCTTACAAAACCACCGCAGGTTTTACCCTAATGGGAGGTATAGGCATCAACTACCAACTTAGCCCACGCTACTCGGTATTGTTTGAAACCACCTACCGCCAAGGTATAAACAGTGTGATGAAAAGTGAGGCAGGTATGCAACAAACCTACCGCATCTTCTCAGGTTCATTTGGTTTACGCTACCGTTTCTAACACATAAAATTTAGCTTAATTGCGCCCATGCAAAAAAGCCTAACGCTTTGGATATTATTACAATTTATAGTTACGGGGTTGTTTGCGCAGCCCCTAACTATTTTAGATGCTAACAACGTTAGTACTCCTGTATCTGCCAATGGCTCATTATTTTCAGGCGGATTAGAAATCCCAAAAAATTCAGGTATCAACAGCATCAGTTCAGCACAAATATGGATTGGTGGCAAAAGCAATGGCAATTTGCACATAGCCGCCCGATTGCACGATAGCCTAAAGCAAAACGATTTTTGGGCAGGCCCTTTAAACATCACCACTGGTGCAGCGCAAGATTCTACCACTTGGAATAAAATTTATAAAGTAACTGCGCAAGAAATAACTCAACACAGGCAAAACTATAAAAAGGAGGGCTACACCACCCCCGATGGTATAAAAAACTGGCCTGGTAGCAGCCCGCAAGGGCAAGGCTTTGCCCAAATACTAGCCCCCTTTGTTGATTTTAATACCAATCTGATTTACGAACCCGAATTAGGAGAGTATCCCTATATTAAAGGTGATGAAGCAGCCTATTTTATTATAAATGATAACCTTGCCCCACACTATGCCACAGGCGGTTTGCCTATGGGTGTTGAGGTACACGGCATGGTGTATCAGTTTACCAATAAACCCGAACTAGAAAACACTGTTTTTTTACAACTAAGTTTTATAAACCGCTCTGCCAACAACTACGATTCGGTATTTGCAGGTATATGGTCAAGCTTTAGTTTAGGCAATCCCAACGATAATTTTATAAGTACATTTCCCACGAAAAATGCCATTATAACGTACAATGGAGATACTCTTGATGAGAATGGCTACGGCATAAATCCTCCCGCACAAGCAATGGTGTTTTTAAACCGCCCTTTGCAATACTCAATAGAAATTAGTAGTGATGCCAGTAGTATGCGTGGTGTACCCGATAAGCCCCAAGAGTTTTATAATTACTTGAAGAGAACATGGCGAGATGATAACCAACTTACGGATGGTTTTAACGGCTATAATGCAGGCTCGCCTACTGATTTTATTTATAATGGCGACCCTTGCAATACGGGTAGCCCCGGGTGGACTGAGATTGGCTCGGCTATTTCCCCCGGTATGCGTTCGGCAGTGGGTAGTATTGGCCCTGTAAGCTTGGCTTCAAAAGGATTTTTACAGTTGGATATAGCTTTTGTTTGGGCTAGAGATAATGCTGGTGCAATAGGCAGTGTATGCAAACTAAACGGAGCTATTGATGATGTAATAACTTTTTATAAGAAAGAAATTAGCAGCACACAAAGTATTTCAAACCCTATATTTTCAGTCTATCCTAATCCTGCTACCAATCTTCTCTATCTTAATATTGAGGGTGATGGCACTGCACAAGCTACACTTATCAATATGCAAGGGCAAGAAGTAGCCAAGGTCAATTTTAGTGATAGTAATACAGTGTTGCCCATCAGTAACTTACCCAATGGGTTGTACATAGTTAAGGTAGAAACTGCTATAGGTATAGCTACCCAAAAAATAACCATTCAGCACTAACCACAGTTTTCTTAATTCACGTTTTCAGTCTCAATTTGTGTGGGCTGGTTTTGGGCACACGTTCAATAATGCCCTTCGCCTCAAGGTCAAGTTTTACCGTTACAATATACCAAAGCGGTTTACCATCAAATGTTTTTTCCAGTTTTTTGGCACAATCGTCAGCCATTTTTTCAAAAGTAGGTTCTCCCTCCTTTTCTATATAATCAAGCAAAATATTCTTTACCTCATCGTAGCGGCGTTTTAAAATATTTACACCTTTTTTCCCCTGCGGGTGCTGTGTTAGTATTTTCTCTTCCATTTTATAAAAGTAAAAAAAATCTATTAAATAGTTGCGTAGCCAAATGGCTACTTATATATTTGTAGCCAATTGGCTACGTTTTAAATTTTAAGAAGTAAAAGAAACAAATGAGAAGAGATGTATATCAAGCAATAGCCGACCCTACCCGAAGGCAAATAATAGGGATGTTGGTGAATAGCCCACTAAACTTAAAAACGGTAACTGAAAATTTTGATGTAAGCCGACCCACTATATCAAAACATATAAAAGTACTTACAGAGTGTGGTGTGGTGGTGATAAAACAACAAGGCCGCGAAAGGTATTGCTATGCCAATAGAGAGAAACTTAACGAGGTGAAACAATGGTTAACACACCTTGATAGTATGTGGGATGATAAACTAAATGCACTAAAAAACTTTATAGAAAATGGAGAATAATAATACACCAATTGTAAAAGAAGTAATCATTAATGCGCCCACTGCTAGGGTGTGGAAAGCTCTTACCGATAGGGACGAAATGGAGAAATGGTACTTTGACATTAAAGAGTTTAAAACCGAAGTTGGTTTTGAGTTTTCTTTTATAGCCCAAAATAAAGAATGTGTAGACTGGCTGCACCTTTGTAAAATAACTAAGGTTGAAACCAACAAGCTATTACAACATACTTGGCGGTATGATGGCTTCCCCGGAGATTCATTAGTTACCTACGAGTTGTTTGATGAAGAAGGCAAAACCCGATTGAAGCTAACCCACGAGGGTATAGAGAGCTTTATGGGCGATATACACCCAATGCTGGCCAAAGACAACTTTAACGAAGGTTGGGAACAAATTATCAAAACAGCCATTAAAAACTATGTTGAACAAAATATGCAGTAACCTTTTTTAAACCAATAAACTATGAAAATAGCATTAACTAGTGTGTATGTGAGCAACCCAATTGAGGCATTTAAATTTTACACCCAAGTATTGGGTTTTGTAGAAAAGATGTTTATGTCCGAAATGAACTTAGCTATAGTAGCATCAGCAGAAGAACCTCAAGGTACAGCCCTTTTGCTTGAGCCTAACGAAAACCCAATAGCAAAAAACTACCAAACCGCACTATACAACGCAGGTTTGCCTGTTATTGTATTTGGGGTGGCTAATGTGCAACAAGAGTATGATAGGCTAATTGGGCAAGGTGTACTATTTAGAAAAATGCCTACTAAAACCGATTGGGGTATAGAAGCCATTTTTGATGATACTTTTGGTAATTACATACAGATAGGGCAAATGTAATTTGACGTGCGTTCGGAATAAAACTAACTCAAAATGAATGTGTTGTAGCGCGGCTGTTGTTCATGTTGAGGCTCTCGAAGCATGGCGGGGCAGGTCAAACACACATTCACCCTTCGCGGATTATCAAGATGACAGTCCACGCAACCCTATTCATAATGGGTTTGAACTTTCTCTTATCCCGAACGAATTCACGTTAATTTATCTGCTTAAAAGAGGAAGGCCCTTGCAGCGTAGCTGCAAGGGCCTTCCTCTTTTTCCGTCCTACTTGAGGATTGTCCTTCTGAGGCTCTCGAAGAAAGGGGGATAAAAAATCCCAAACTACAATCTTCAGAGCGGACGCTCTATTATTTTCGACACAAGCGGACGCTTGTGTCAGCTTTTGAAAAAGTGATAATTAAAACCTCATCATTAAAGTTACAAAAAAGTTGGTGGTAGCAGCAGGGTAATAAGCGGCAGGGGTTGTTACCGTGTTTGCTCCCTGTGCATCTTGCTGCATAGTATTTACCCATGCGCCAATAGCACCCGATGGCGTGTATAATGTATTGGTAATATTATTCACCCTAAAGCTAAGTGTTTGCTGACCTACGCCTGTAAAATGACTAATATCAAACACCAGTGAAGCATCAGCCACAAAATAAGATGGCAGGCTAAGGCTTTCGGTAGCCGTATTATCAATATACTGCTTGCCTACATAGCGGGTATTAGCATTAATACTTAAAAAATGCACGGGGCTGTATTTTAATCCTTGGTTGCTTATCACCTGCGGGCTAAGTGCACTTTGCACATTGTTAAAATCAAAACCTTGTGCACCAGCACCAATGGGGTTGCCTTGTTCATCGTTAACGTAATAAAACTGTTTGTAGTTATTTATTCTGTTATCACTAAGGTTAGTAGCTAAGGTAAAAGCAAGCCTTGGGGTAATATTCCATTGTCCTTCAATCTCAATACCTGCACGGTGGCCGCTACCGGTGTTTTGAGTAATAGAAGCACCGTATTGATTAACAAAACCTGTATTAGCTATTTGGTTTTCAAACAACATATAATACACATTGGCATTTAACCAAAAATGACGGTTGCTTACACGTGTACCCAACTCAATATCATACACCTTTTCGGGTTTAAGTTCATCCTGTTTAATATCGCGCCAAGCCAAATCGTCGCGCAAAAAATCAGAACGAGTAGGCTCGCGACCAGTCATACCCACATTTAAGTATATTGATGAATTTTTTGTGGTTTGGTAGCGTGCACCCACTTTGGGGTTTACAAATAGCCACATCATAGGCTCAACATTGTATTGGGTAAACAAATATTGTTGCTCTTTTGATGTGTATTTCCATGCAGAACTACGAACCATTATATCAGCAAATAGTGTAAGTTTTTCAGTTGCTTGGTAGCTGGCTTTTGCAAAAGCACTTATGTCTTGTTTCACACCTGTGTTAAAATACACCGTATGGTTAGGCTCAATACCCGCTGGCAATACCGATGCCCATTTGGCCTGCATATAATGGTCGCTTTTAAAACTATTGGCATGAATACCTGCACTTAATTGCAGTTTTTTGTCCGTATAGTTAAGCGATGCAAAACCACCCACAAACTGTTGGTCTAGGCGATAGCTATTAATAAAATCGGCTGATGTAACAGTATCCGTACCTTGAAACACCGTATCGGGCATATTCATATACGAAAAAGAGTAGGAATTAAAACGCACATCAAAATAAGGCGCAGTACCCTTTACATAATAGCCCGACGCCGAAAAATTTAGCTTAGTATTAAAGTGATACGTGTATTGCAGTTGGTAGAAATTTTGGATAAACTTATCCTTTTCAGCAGCCGTTAGAGGGTTAAACCTACGGTCGTTTTCCAACGTAGCTTTATCAATAGCACTGTATGCCAATTGCGATTGTGAGTAACCGCCCCACATATTAAATTTTAACAACGATTTTTTGCCAAACAAACCACCACTAAAAAAATAGGTTTGGTTGTGCGTACCCGATTGCTTGCGGTAACCGTCGGAAGCCAAATCAGAAAATCTACCATAAAAAGCAAGCTTACCGTCGGCCAAACGTCCCGTTTGGTACTCAATAGTATTACGGGTAGAATTAAACGAGCCATAGCCCGTGTGCAGTGTAAACTGTGCGTTTTCTTGCAAGTTGCGGCTTACAATGTTTACCGAGCCACCCAAAGCAGCCGTACCGTTGTTGCTTGTGCCCACACCGCGTTGCACCTGTATTTCATCGGCACTGCTGGCTAGGTCGGAAAAGTTGTTGGTGAAAAATCCTTGGCTTTCTTGGTCGTTAACAGGTACTCCATTCACCGTAAAATTAATACGGGTTTGGTCGATACCCCTAATTCTTAACGACGAGTAGCCCATACCATTACCCGCATCGCTATACGAGTTGATAGAAGGCGTACTGCTAATAAGCGTTGGGATGTCGTGCCCTACATACTCACTCTCAATAGTTTTTTGGCTAAGTGTAGTTTGGGTAATGGGTGTTTTGGCATTTGCCCTAAAAGCTTGTACCACAACCTCTTGACTTTCGGCAACCAAAGGTTCAAGAGTAATTACCATGTCTTGTGGAGTAGTACCTTGTGCAACAGTAATTTGTTGCTCGGCAGTGGTGTAACCCACATGGGTAATGCGCAGTGTGTAAGTGCCCGCAGGCAATGATGCAAAAGCAAACCTACCCACACGATTGGTAGTGGTTTGCCTACTGGTTTTGTTGTTTTGGTTTAAAAAAACGTAAGCATCAGCAATAGAATTACCTGTGCTCTGGTCGAAAATTAAACCGTTAAAATTGGGTGAAACTTGTGTTTGTCCATTTGCAGTACCTATAAAAAGGGCGCAAAGTGCGAGTGAAAAAATGTAACGAAACATTTGTTTTGATGAATGGTTTATGGTTTAACAACAGCACGAGGCAGGGGCGGCCTTGCACCTTAAAATTGTTGAACCGTCTTATTCCCTTCGCAGGCATTATCCTGTTCAGGTTCAAAGGGTATGATCTCAGCCTTTGGCGCGTTTCAAGTTTCAAGTTTTAGGTTTTAAGTTATTAACTCAAAACTGTAAACTGTAAACCGAAAACTACTTTGGGGCACCCCTAAAGATTCATCTTCGCTGCAAAGCAACAACAAAAAATTTGAAAGTGTTTACAATTTTTTAAAATGGAAAGGGCGAGTTGCTTGTTTTTGGTTGATAGTTGTTTGCTCAAGAGGTGCATTACAAAAGAGGTTTCACCTTGAGCAGAAGAATGTTAGGCAGTATTAAGAAGCCATAGTGCAATTTGATTTTATTGATATCTATTTCGCCTATTAAAAGCTGGCGAAAGCGTCCGCTTGTGCCCAAAATAATAGAGCGTCCGCTCGGTAGTTTCTATACTAGGCACTTTTTTTCATCCCGCTAGTCGCGTCTTTTGGGCACTTATAGTTCGACTCCGCTCTTCTTCGTCCCGAATAATATTCGGGATTAGGATGACAGCCCACAAGGGGAAACTATACCCACTTACACGCAACCTAAAAAATAGAAGTTGGATTTAAACTCACCCCAGTTTTATGGGGGAAGCCAGAATTATGAACGCCTGAACTCAACTCATTATTTGGGGTGAGTTAATACTATTGTCCGCTTACGGACATAGCGCCTTAATCTATTCTAGTGCCTATAATTTAACGAAACTTGTACCTGCATTATCTTTGCTCACCAACTTTGCGGTTTCAACCCTTTGCGTGAAAATTATTCATTACATCGGTTTAAAACCAATTCTATTCAAACTTATCAGCAATCTCGATAGGGTATAAATAGCGATAGGTTTTAACCTGTTGAAAGGTTTGTTAACTCACCCCATATTAATGAAAAGACTCCATTTGCAGCGCATCGCCCCTCTCTTTTTTGTAAGAGAGGGGGAATTATGAAGGACTGAACTCAACTCATTATTTGGGGTGAGTTAATACTATTGTCCGCTTGCGGATATAGCGACTTAATCTATTCTAGTGCCTATAATTTAACGAAACTTGTACCTGCATATATCCTTGCTCGGCAACTTTGCGACTTCAACCCTTTGCGTGAAAAACTTTCTTTCTGTTTAAAACCGATTCTATTCATACCTCACGGCAATCCCGATAGGGTATAAATAGCGGCAGGTTTTAACC
>JBBKVO010000051.1:0-30028 GCA_037968475.1 Bacteroidia bacterium | reverse complement strand
AAAACAGGATACTTACCAAAATAACCGCTTTGACCACTATTCAATACCTCAATAAATTCGTCTTTGGGAGAAAAATAAACAATATTAAAGTTAACTTAGTTTGATAATGCACTACGGGTGAAATTTATATCTGTTTATATTTTTGCTCGACAACTTTGCGACTTCAACACTTTGCGTGAAAATTATTCATTACATCGGTTTGAAACCCGATGCTATTCATACCTCTCGGCAAGCCCGATAGGGTATAAATAGCGGCAGGTTTTAACCTGTCGAGAGGAAGAAGCAACGTGTATTTCTGTTTAATACACAAAATCGAAAAGAGGAGTAAAAAATAGAAAACTATATCTCAAAAGCACGCTTAATCTCGTTGCCTCTATTAGAATCTAAACGGAGCAAGATAAACAGCATTATAGTAAAACTAAGCAGTGATGAACCGCCGTAACTAAAAAACGGCAATGGTATACCCACTACAGGAAAAAGTCCGATAGTCATACTAATGTTTATGGCAAAGTGTAAAAACAAAATTGCCGTTACACAATAGGCGTACACCCTGTTAAATCGACTTCGCTGTCGTTCGGCAATTTGCGTTAGCCGTATCAGCAAACAAACGTATAATATTACCAAGCCCATTGAGCCTATAAAGCCATATTCTTCTCCTATGGTACAAAAAATAAAATCGGTGTTTTGTTCGGGCACAAAACGCAAACGGGTTTGTGTACCCTGTAAAAAACCTTTGCCATACACCCCGCCTGAACCAATAGCTACCTTACTTTGATATACGTTATAGCCTATATCTTTTTTGTCGTCAATACGGCCCAGCATTACCTCTATACGTTGGCGTTGGTGTTCTTTTATTACGGTGTAGTATACATAGTCGACACTAAAAATAAGACCCAGCGATGCCGTATAAAAAATAGCCAATACCACCACCATACTTTTGTTTGACCGCAGAAATAGAAAAAGCATAAGACCAATACTGGTAAGTATTGGTATCAGCACAATTTTTTCTACCAATATTGTGAGTAGAAAGAGTATGCCTACATACACACCCACAAACAACCAAAAGCCTGATAATCCTTCGCGGTACAATACCAATACAAATGCTCCAAAAACCATTGCACTACCTGTATCGTTTTGCAACAAAATAAGCATCATAGGCAATACAAAAATACCAAAGCTGATAAGGCGTGTTTTCCTGTCTTTAAAGCTAATACCGTAGGCACTAAGAAATTTAGCAAGGGCAAGGGCAGTAGCAAATTTAGCAAACTCTGAAGGCTGAAATTTAAACGAGCCAATCTCGAACCAAGAAAGTGCGCCCCCTGTACGTTTTTTTACAAAGAAAAATACGGAGACCAGTGCCAGCATAACAATACCATATATTATATAGCCAAAGGCAGGATAAATTCTATGGTCGAGCAACAATATCACTAAAGCCAATACTAAGGCAGCTACAATCCATATCAATTGGCGGCCATAGCTTTGGTCGAGCGAAAAAATACTCGGGCTATCAACATTATAATCAGCAGAGTATATGGCAAGCCATCCCCAGCCCACCATTAATAAATATATTAGTATGGTAAGCCAATCAAATGTAGAGGTTTTTATAAGTTGCTCATCTCTTGCCATTCAGTTTACTTATCAGGTCTCCGTCAACCATCCGTTGTTTCAAATAGTCTCTTTTAGCTGGTATATACCTCTTAATATAGTACTCCATCATAAGGCTGGCAATAGGCGCTGCCCATCGCGAGCCAGCCCCCCCATTTTCTACCAAAACGGCAATAGCTATTTTGGGTTGGTGCATGGGAGCAAAGCCAAAAAACACCGAGTGATCGTCTCCATGCGGGTTTTGTGCTGTACCTGTTTTTCCGCATACCTTTATGCTGTCTATTTGTGCCACACGTGCTGTACCATTGCTTACCACGCGTGCCATGCCTTCAACCACTACTTCAAAATATTGGGTATCAACTGTTGTGTAGCGTTTTGTAGTGTATTCGGTAGGCAATGGTTTGCCATCGGTTATCGTTTTTAAAATGTGCGGAGTATAGAAAAAACCCCTGTTGGCCACTATGGCCACAATATTTGCCATTTGCAGCGGGGTAATACCTACCTCACCCTGCCCAATAGAAAGGGAGATAATATTGGTACTGCGCCAACTGTTTTTGCCATACAGTTTATCAAAATAGGTATAAGGAAAAAGTATGCCTTTAGATTCGCCGTAAAGATCTATACCTAACTGTGAACCTACACCAAAGGATAGCATATGGTTATACCAATTCTCGTAAGCCTCGTCAATATTTTTAAATTTCTTTTGATCTAATATAGAACGGAATACTTGACAGAAATAGGGGTTGCAACTTTGTTCTATCCCTCCCCTCAAATCTAGTGGTGAATAGTGATGATGGCTACATTTTACGGTGTGATTTCCCACACGATAACCCCCACCGCAATGGTAGCGGGTATCAGGCGTTAGCACGCCTTCTTGCTGACCAATCAGCGATTCTATAATTTTAAATACCGACCCCGGTGGATAGGGTGCATTTAATGGTCTATTAAATAACGGTTTCAAGGGGTCTTGCAGCAACTTCATATAGTTGTTTCCGCGTTGGCGGCCTACAAACATATTAGGGTCGTAGCCGGGACTACTTACCAAAGCCAATATTTCACCAGTCGAAGGTTCAATAGCCACTAAGCTGCCTATTTTGTTTTGCATAAGCAACTCGCCCAATGCCTGCAAATCAGCATCAAGGGTTACGTTTATGTTAATGCCACTAACTGCTGCTGTATCAAACAGCCCTTTGTTATAAGGGCCAATTTCGCGCCCCCAAACATCTACCATCAAATTTCGTTTGCCTTTTATACCGCGCAGCAACTCTTCGTACGAGCGTTCAATACCTGTTAGCCCCACATACTCGCCCTGCCTGTAATATCCGTTTGATTGTTCTATGCGCTTTTCCGATACCTCACCAATATTGCCCAGTACGTGTGCCATACTGGTAGTATTGTATTTTCTATCGGTACGTACCTCTATAAAAAAGCCTGTAAACTTGTATAATTTCTCTTGAAAGGTAGCGTAGGTATAGGGTGATATTTGTTTTTGAAAGATGGATGATTTTCGCGTGCCATTCATAACAATGGCTTTTTTCATCTTCTGTTCAAAGTTTTTGGGGGTGAGATTAAGCAAGGCACAAAAAGCGGCAGTATCTAAATCTTTTACCTGACGGGGTATTACCATCAAATCGTATATCACATCATTATACACCAACAGTTTGTCGTTCCTGTCATATATCAAACCTCGCGGTGGAAACTGCACAATCTCACGTTTTGATATATCTCTGGCAATTTCTTCGTAGCTACTATCAATCACCTGCAAATAAAAAAGGCGTACTATTAGTATAAGGCCAACAAGGCCAAAAATAAAATAGTATAAATAGTGCCTGTTTTCGGGTGCGCTCATGCTTCTTGTGGCTTGGTTCTGTATAGCAACAGTTGCAATAAAAATATCAAAATAACTGCCACTAATGTACTAACCAATACCGTGCCCATAGAAGAGAAAAAATTGCTTAGTGTAGCCTCGTCTAAAAAGGTAAACACCAAATGGTATACAAATGTTAGACTGGCGGCATAGAAAAAAAACATACGATAGCCCAGTGAAAACAATGTAGGTTCAAGCGGCTTTTCGGCATCGTCTTTACTTAAAAATACTGGTAGCAAGTAGTTGCGTACGTAGGCGGCACATACTAATGAAAACGCGTGCATCCCTCCCGTATCAGAAAAAGTATCGGCTATAATGCCCGCTACAAAACTAATAATAAGTAATGCCCAAGGTTTAATATTGGCGGGCAATACCATTACCAACAGCACATACAAAATTGGGGTAATAAATCGCCCCAAATCAATAGGGTCTATCACCACCACTTGCAGTAGTAGCAAACCTGCAAAAA
Source organism: Bacteroidia bacterium (assembly GCA_037968475.1). Classification (GTDB taxonomy): domain Bacteria; phylum Bacteroidota; class Bacteroidia; order UBA8524; family UBA8524; genus SB11. The sequence continues at coordinate 26,087 of JBBKVO010000051.1, read as the reverse complement.
AAAGCAGGTAACGTAGTATACTAGTTATTACCACCTGATGTACTTTGCTCTAATAAATCTTGTTCGGGTTTTAGTAAGTTTTCTACCACATATACCTTGTGCAGGTTATCAAAATTGGTATGCAGTTTTACTTTAATCTTAAAAAAATCTTCGCCTGATGGAACATATAGTTCTTCTATCACACCAATGGGTATATTTTCGGGAAATACGGAGCTTAGGTTGCTGGTAACTACCTCCATATTTTCTTTTATCCTAAAATAGGCATTTACATCTTCTAATATGGCATATTGGGGACTACGACCATCCCAAACCAGCGAGCCTTGATTTAGCACGCTATCAATTTTTGGGGCTATACGTATATTACTGTTTAACAACGATATAACGGTGCAAAAATTGGGAGATACTTTGTGTACTATACCCACAACACCTTTGCTGCTTATTACCCCCATTTCTTCGTGCACCCCATGGTTGCTGCCAATATTTAGAGTAAGAAAGTTGTTTTTTAGATTTACGGTATTACGCACTACATCGGCAGGTATGTAGGTGTATTTTTGGCGCAGGCTGCTATCTTGTTTCAGAGTAAAGGCAGCTGTATCAATATATTCCGATTCTTTTAGTATACCACGCAAACGAGCGTTCTCTTCTTGCAACTTATCATTTATGCCACGCAGGGCAAAATATTCTTCAACATCACTAACACCTTGATAAAAGCTGCCTGTAATTTGGTTTGAAGTATTAAAAAATATTGCTTTTTGAAAGTGGTTTTGACGTATGTATAGCGAAAACGAAACGGTTTGTAACAGCACGAAAATAAAAAACAAATGGAATCGGGCTATAAAAAGCAACAGGTTTCGCATGTCGTCTACTCCATATTATCAGGTCATCAAAAATTTAAAGGTAGCAACGTTTTTAAGTGCTATACCTGTACCGCGCACAACGGCACGCAATGGATCATCGGCAATGTATACGGGTAGTTTTGTTTTGGCCGCAATACGTTTATCTAAACCACGTAGCAAAGCACCACCACCAGTTAGGTACAAACCTGTTTGGTAAATATCCGCAGAAAGCTCAGGCGGGGTAAGCTCTAGTGCCCTTAAAATAGCTTCTTCAATTTTCGATATTGATTTATCAAGTGCAAGGGCTATCTCGGTATAGTTTACTTTTATTTGTTTGGGTATACCCGTCATCAAATCTCGGCCGTTTACTGCAAAATCTTCGGGTGGGTTTTCCAACTCACTAAGGGCAGCACCCACTTCAATTTTCATACGTTCGGCAGTACGTTCGCCTATCAGCAGGTTGTGTTGGCGGCGCATATAATCAGTAATATCAGCAGTAAACTCATCCCCTGCCACACGTATACTTTGGTCGCACACAATACCACCCAGTGCTATCACCGCAATCTCAGTAGTACCACCGCCTATATCAATAATCATATTACCCATAGGCTCTGATACGTCTATACCAATACCAATAGCAGCAGCCATAGGCTCGTGTATCAAGTAAACTTCTTTACCACCTGCACGCTCGGCACTATCTTTAACAGCACGTTTTTCTACCTCGGTAATGCCCGATGGTATGCAAATAACCATACGTAGGTTGGGTGTGAAAATTTTTCGACCAGAGGTCATCATCTTAATAAATCCCCGAATCATTTGTTCGGCGGCATTAAAATCTGCTATTACACCATCTTTTAGCGGTCGAATGGTTTTAATATCCTCGTGAGTTTTACCGTGCATCTGCATAGCTTGGTTGCCAATAGCAACCACCTGCCCCGAACTTCGGGACACAGCTATGATAGACGGTTCATCTACCACCACTTTATCTTTATGTATAATAAGGGTATTGGCTGTACCCAAGTCTATTGCCAGTTCTTGCGTTAAAAAGCTAAATGGGTTCATTCAGAAGTTCCTGCTGTAAAATGCCCGCGTTTAAAAGAACCCGCAAATTAGTATTTGTTTTACAGAATTGCGCACCTGTGCGGATTTTTATTTTGTATTCACTTGGATTTTGTTCAAAAGAGATAGAATCTTATCCTTAGTGGCTTATTTCATTTGGACGATTATTATTTTATATTCGCGCGGCGTATTACAAACCAAAGTAAACGCTATAGTTACAGACCTATTAACCCTATATACTATTTTTATTTTTTTTAAAATTTGTGCCATACCTGTGATAACTAGCGTTTACCTAATTAAACCTTTGCTATTTGGAACAATCAAATACAAAAGGGCACAGCATTTGCCTTTATAGTAATATATATTTGCCAACACACATTAATAATATTTTTTATTAGATGAAGATTAAACAACTGTTCTTCCTACTTTTCGCAACCACAATTTTTGTAGCCCCATTATCGGCGCAAGACAATGTAAAAAAAGCTAAATCTATTTTAGATAAACTTAGCAAAACCTACAAAAACCATAAAAATATAAAAGCGGTTTTTACTATTACTAATGAAAACCCCGATAAAAGCAAGCAAAGCTATAACGGCACTATTTGGGTGAAGAAAAAAGCCTTTAAAATAGTAATGGCCGACCAAGAAATTGTTTGCGACGGCACTACTATATGGACTTGGCAAAAAGAGGTGAACGAGGTACAGATAAAAAAATATACCCCATCGAGCAGAGAAATACAACCTTCGGAAATTTTTACGCTTTGGGAAAATGGTTTTGACTATGTATGGACAGATAATATAACTGTTGGCGGAAAAAAACTAGATGTGATAGACCTTGTGCCACAAACTGGTAAAGAAGGCAAAGACTACTCTAAAGTGAAACTAAATGTTGATGCTACTAGTAATAGTATTGTAAGCTGCACCATTATTAAGAAAAACGGTGTGAAAATTACGTATACCATTAATAGCCAAATAACTAACGAGCGTATTGGTAAAAGTCATTTTAAAATGGATGTTGAAGCCAAACGTAAAGCAGGTGCAGAGATTATTGATTTACGATAAATCACTGATAAAAAATATTTTACACAAAAGGCGGGCACTACCCGCCTTTTTTATTTTTTAGCTTGTGGGTTAAAGCCTCAACCAATTTATCCAAATGCGCCTCGGTAGTATAAAGATGCGGGGTAACACGCACCCCTCTTACAGTTTCACTTTCAATAGCTACCGTAAAAATTTTATGTTCATCGTATAGCTTTGCGGCAAGTTTTGTGGGGCTTATTCCCGCTACAGCTACATTGGCTATGGCACAGGTGCGGCTATCATCCGCAGGAGTATTAAAACTAATACCATCAACACCTGCCAATTTATCTACCCAATAGTTCTTCAAGTATCGTAGTCGTGCCTCTTTGTTTTGGCTACCAATAAGATTATGGAATTTTATTGCCGTAGGTATACTAAGCTGCACTGCACAAGGGTGTGTACCTTGATGTTCGAGTTTGCGAATATTATCATGGGGTTGGCTATCATCGCCAAACAATGGCCAAAGGGCTTTTATTTTCTCTCGTTTTACCCATAGCATACCGGCACCTATGGGGCAACACAGCCACTTGTGCAAGCTGGCGGCAAAGTAATCGCAACCTAAATCGGCAATTTTAAAATCGATATGGGCAAAAGTATGCGCCCCGTCTACCATCACCTCTACCCCACTGGCGTGTGCCATAGCACATATTTTTTTCACAGGAAGTATTTGCCCTGTGGTGTTTATCATGTGGGTTACCAGTATAATTTTTGTTTTTGGGGTAATAACCTCTTTGTACAACTGCACTATCTCTTCATCGGTTTTAGGATGAAGTGGCAGGCTTATTTTTTTTAACACTATTCCATCGCGACGAGCCCGCTGCCCAAAGGCTTCTATCATACTGCCATAATCTTGGTGGGCAAGTATAGCTTCATCGCCTGTTTTAAGAGGCAAACCTTGTATTAAAATATTAAGGCTTTCGGTAGTATTACGTGTTAGGGCTAGTTCTTCAGCATCAACTTGGGCAAAGGCAGCCAATTCATTCCGCACCATTTCTTTATCATCAAACTGTTTGGTGCGCATATACAGCGATGTATTTTGATTTATAGTTCGCGTATTTTCTATAAAGGCATTTAGCACAGGCAAAGGCTGGGGACTAAAGTATCCGTTTTCAAGATTTATAAACCGTGTGCTTTGCTCAAAATTACTTTGCACTGCCTTCCAAAAATCATCATCAACAGGGTTTTGTACTTCATCCAGCAAAGTAAAACCAGCCGAATGTTGTGCATTCATATCAAAAAAAGAAAAGGCAGCAACTGGAGCAATAAAGCCCATTGCCGATAGGTTTTTAATAAAATTCCTGCGGTTTGCCATGAGGTAATTTAAAAAGAAAAAACGGTTTGAAAATGTGGTACAGATTTATTGCCCTTTGGCTACTTCAAAACAGTTGTTTGTTTTTATGTACTCCTCAACCTGTGGGGGCACTAAATAACTGATGGGGGCTTTTTGGTGTATCAGGTCGCGCACATAAGTAGCTGATATATGCAATACGGGTGCATCGTATAGCAACACATTGGGGTGTTTTTCTAACTCCTCATTGCGGTGCCCGAAACGATAATACACTAATAGCTGATGGTGTTGCAAAATCTCCTCATAGTCTTTCCACTTATTAAACGAGGCCAAATTATCACTACCCATTATTATTTTAAAATTGTGGGCAGAGTGTGTATTTCGCAAATAGCGCAATGTATTTTCGGTATATGAAGGCAAAGGAAGCGAAAACTCAATATCACTGGCTTTTAACCACGGTTTACCCTCCACTGCCATTTGCACCATTTGCAAACGTTGTTGTTGAGGCAAAAGCTCGTTATGGGTTTTAAAAGGATTTTGCGGCGATACTATAAACCAAATTTCATCCAACCTGCCAAAATGATGCATATAGTTGGCTATAATTAAATGTCCAACGTGTATGGGGTTAAACGAGCCGAAAAACAATCCTATATTCACTATGGTTTAGGGGTTATAAAGTCGTTCACAATTTGCAGTGCACGTTGCTGAGCATCTTTAAGGTTATCATTCAAAACGATAACATCGGCATATTGTTCATATTCCATTTCCAAACGCGCCTTGTTCAAACGAGTATGCAACTGCTCTTCAGTTTCTGTACTGCGGTCGCGTAAGCGGGTTTCAAGGGTTTCAAAATCGGGCAAGCGAATAAACATTAGCAATGCTTTATCGTCATACATCTCTTTAAGATTTTTGCTACCCACTACATCTACATCAAATACTACGTGGTGGCCTGCTGCCCAAATCCTGTCAATTTCGCTTCGCAGCGTACCGTAAAATATGCCGGGGTATACCTCTTCATACTCTACAAACTCACCGTTAGCTACACGTTGCTTAAACTCGTCGACACTGTTAAAATAATAGTCTTTGCCATGTGTTTCATTGGGGCGTTGATTACGGGTGGTGGCTGAAATTGAAAACTCAAGCGAGGGTAGTTGCGAAAGTAAATACTTTGCGATGGTGGTTTTTCCTGAGCCCGATGGGGCGGTAATAATAATTAGTTTGCCTTGCAAAACACTAAGCTAAAAATGGGCAACAAAGAAACGTAAATTTTGCCAAAAGCACGTACCCTATTAATAGCTTTTACATTAAGCAATAGGCAAACAGCCCTTCTTTGCAGCTTTTGAATTGCAAAAGCAGGGAATTTTAACTCCTTCCAAAAACTAACAAATAGTTACCTTTGCACCTGCATGATAAAAATTGCTAATTACATTAACGGTGAGATGGTTGCGCCCAAAAGCGGTGCCTATATAGATAATTATGAACCTGCTACGGGGTTGGTATACAGCCATTGCCCTGATAGTGATGAGGCCGATGTGCAAGCTGCTGTTGATGCTGCACAAGCTGCTTTTGAAGGATGGGCAAATATGCCTATTACTGAGCGAAGCAAAATACTTTTGCGCTTATCGCAATTGATGGAGGATAACTTGGATAAGTTGGCGCATGCTGAAAGCCAAGACCAAGGTAAACCTGTATGGCTGGCACAAAAGGGCGAAATACCTCGCGCGGTGCAAAACATTCATTTTTTTGGTACTGCTATTGAGCATTTTGCTAGTGAGGCACACCCCATGACTGATTTTGCGCTAAACTATACCCTACGCACCCCTGTTGGTGTGGTGGGTTGCATTAGCCCTTGGAATTTGCCTTTGTATCTTTTTACATGGAAAATAGCACCGGCACTTGCCGCAGGCAATTGTGTGGTAGCAAAACCATCTGAAATTACGCCTATGACGGCCTACTTATTTGGTGAGTTGTGCGCTGAGGCGGGCTTACCCAAAGGGGTATTGAATATTGTGCATGGACTTGGCCCCAAAGTGGGTAGTGCTATTGTGGCACATCCTGCTATTACTACTATATCGTTTACAGGCGGAACGTCTACGGGCAAGCACATTGCTAGTGTTGCCGCGCCAATGTTTAAAAAACTTTCGCTTGAATTGGGTGGTAAAAACCCCAACATAATTTTTGACGATTGCGATTTTGACAAGGCTGTAAAAACCTCGGTGCTCTCGTCGTTTCAAAATCAAGGTGAGATATGTTTATGCGGCTCGCGCATTTTTGTGCAACGCGGCATTTACAATAAGTTTAAAGAGGCTTTTGTGGCTAAAGTAAAAGAGCTTAAAGTGGGCGACCCAACGGAGGAGAAGACCAAAGTGGGTGCCATAGCCTCGCAAGCGCATTTTGAAAAGGTGATGGGCTATATTTCTCTAGCCCAAGAAGAAGGCGGTACTGTGCTAACAGGTGGTGAGCGTGTGCAGGTTGAAGGACGCTGTAAAGAAGGTTGGTTTATTGCCCCTACTGTGATTGAGGGTTTAAGCTACGATTGCCGCACCAACCAAGAAGAAATTTTTGGCCCCATAGTTACCATTATGCCTTTTGATACGGAAGAGGAGGTATTGCAATATGCTAACAGTACGGCTTATGGCCTTGCGGCTACTGTGTGGACTGAAAACCTAACTAAAGCGCACCGTGTGGCTGCAAAGCTAAAAAGCGGTATAGTTTGGGTTAACTGTTGGTTGCTTCGCGACCTTCGTACACCTTTTGGGGGCATGAAACAAAGTGGTGTAGGCCGTGAGGGTGGTTGGGAAGCCTTGCGCTTTTTTACTGAGCCTAAAAACGTGTGCATTAAGCTGTAAACCAGTTTTAAGTTTATAGTTTCCTGTTTTAAGTCTTCAAATTTCTATCATTTAAGTATATGGAATATATAAACGCTTTGCACGAAGAAATTTCAGCAGTTTGGAAGATTTTTACCACTGCACAAGAAAGCTTTTTGTTTGCTAAATACTTTTCTGAGAAACAAAACTCCAAAGACTCATCTCCCTTTAAATCACAAAATTTCAGATATATCAAGCGTGTAATGCTTAAAGACGCTGTAATAGAATTATTTAAAATTTATAGCAAAAAGGATAGAACTAGTATAAAACAGATAAAAGCTAAGATTAAGAAAAACGAGTATAACATAGAAATTGATACTGTAGTTTTTGAAGAAATATCTACTCAGATTCAGAGTAACCAATCTATCATTGAGAAAATCCAGACAAATAGGACATATAGATTAGCGCACTATGAGGTGGGAAAAGAAGTAGACCCACTTTTTTTAGATGAAATTGAAAGCCTATTAAAATCAACCAAAAAAATAATTGAAACTACATATCGTTTATGCTTTGATAGCCAAACAGAATTTAGACCATTATACTTTGATGCCCGTCATTTCAATAAAATTGAAACCCTCTATAAAAATGATATTGAAAGTAGTTTACTCTCCGTTACTTCTAAAAGCAGAAAATAACTACACACTTAACCCTTTTATACCAAAAGCAACAAAGGCTTAAAACAACTTAAGCTTTTGATGCTTACATTTGTACGCAAATCATGAAAGCTATTATTCCCGTAGCAGGCATTGGAACACGTCTTAGGCCGCACACACATACACAGCCTAAATCGCTTATACCCGTTGCAGGTAAGCCTATCATTGCTCATATTGTCGACAATTTGCAACTGGCAGGCATTACCGAGTTTGTTTTTATTATAGGTTACTTGGGTGATAAGATAGAAAGCTATATTACTACCCACTACCCCAACAATACCAATCATTTTGTAATACAAACCAGTGGTAAGGGCATTGCCCACGCTATTTGGCTGGCAAAAGACCTTATTGAGGATAATGATGAGGTTTTTATAGTTTTGGGCGACACCATTTTCTATACCGATTTGCAAAAGGTGTTTAAAAACAAACACTCGTCGCTGGGGATTAAAAAGGTAGATGACCCCCGCTCTTTTGGTGTGGCGCAGGTAGATGATGATGGTACTATAACAAGTGTGGTTGAAAAACCAACTATACCAAAATCGAACCTAGCTTTGATAGGAGCATACTACATAAAAGATGGCGGAAGATTAAAAGAGGCTTTGGATTACATTATTGATAATAATGTAAAAACCAATAACGAGTTTTACTTGACGGATGCCTTAAACCACATGATAAAAAGCGGCTATACCTTTACTACATTTGATGTAGATAGCTGGTTTGATTGTGGCAAAAAGGATATTTTGATTGAGACTAATGCTACGCTTTTAAAACGTCTTAATGTGCAACCCAATAACTTAACGGGGCACGAAAACACTATAATCATCCCTCCTGTATACATAGCACCCGGTTGCCACATACGCAATTCTATTATAGGCCCCGATGTTTCTATTGGTGATAATGCCATTATTGATTACTCTATTATACGTAGGTCTATTATTGGCCCTTATGCACATTTAGAGTTTGCCATACTTGAGGATTCTTTGATAGGTAACGATGCTATGCTAAAAGGCATGGTACAAAGCCTAAACTTGGGTGATAGTACTGAAATTAATTTTCAGTAAAGCCCCCTCCTTACCTATTTCTCTTCAAATACCTATTTGCTACATTTGAGTATAAAATTATCAAGTCTTAATCTTAAATCAAATGAAACAGCTCTTCCCTAAGTGTACCTATTTAGCGTGATTTTGGAATAAAACTAACTCAAAATGAATGTGTTGGATTGCGACTGTTGTCATGTTAAGGCTCTCAAAGCAAGGCGGGGCAGGCCAAACGCGCATTCACTCTTCGTCCCGAAAGTGTTCGGGATCAGGATGACAATCCACGCACACCTATCCATAGGTTTAAACTTCATACCCTAACACCGTCTATACTCAGCTATTGCATAGCTTCATTAGGCATTTAATTCGCTTCTAACCAAACAACGCAATCAAAAGCACATAGACAGCACACTTACCACAAAAGCACTGTTAAAAACATAAAAAAAGCCTTCCCGACATTGTCGGGAGGGCTTATATAGTAAATAGTAATTGGTTAGGTTTAGATATTACTTAACAAGATTGTACTTGAAGCTAGCTTTACCGTTGCTGGTTTCTACTTGTATAAAGTAAATACCCGCAGCTTGTCCGGTAATGTTTATATCCATCACGTTGTTGTTAATGGTGTTTAAGTCCATTTCAGCAACTTTTTGTCCAAGGTTATTAAGAACAGTAACAGATTTGATTTCTTCAGTATTAATACCGTCAAATTCAATTGCAAACGCACCGTTACCTGGGTTAGGATACATTTTCACGCTATTGTTAAGTGCACTTTCGTTAACACTTAGCCTGCTTACATACAGTTTTTCGCTGTTAGTTCCAATACATCCTTTATCGCTTTCGATAACTAAGTACACGTTATAAGTACCATCAACAGGGTATTTGTAAGATACTGATTTAGCTGAATCTGAACCACCATCACCAAATAACCACCTGTACCTAGTACCTACACCATTGGTAGTAAAGTTAAATGCACCATCAAAGCTAAGTTGAGAAGCTATGATGATATCCGCTACTGGCAATGGATTAACTTCTACAGTTTTTGTAACTGTTGAAGTACAACCTGTTGTTGACGTAGTAGTAAGTATAATTGTTTTAGTACCTGCTGTGTTATAGGTAGTAGCAGGGTTAGTTAAAATTGAAGTGCTACCGCTCAAATCCCAATCGTAAGTGAGTACTGAAGCATCAGCTATACTAGAGTTGTTTGTAAATTTGGTTTCAGAACCTAAACAAACATCGTTTGAAACAAAATCAGCACTAGGTTTAAGGTTAACAACTACTGTGCTAGTAATTGTTGCATCGCAACCGTTTGTGCTACGAGCTATTGTAGTAATGGTTTTGCTACCTGGGCCTGCATATTGGTGGGTTGGATTTTCATCTATTGAAGTATTGGCATCACCAAAATCCCACTCATAACTATTAGCTCCAGAAGCTCCTACAGGAGTAGTAGAGGTATTAGTAAATGTAAGGGTTTCGCCATGGCAAAGAGAACCACCAATTGTATAGCGAACTGCTGGAGACTCTAGTAAAGTGATTGATTTAGTAATAGAATCAGCACAGCCTAAATCAGTACGAGATATTAAAACAACATTATACACGTCAAAGATATTATAAGTATGAGTAACATCTTTGCTGTTTACAACAGTTTTGTCGCCCAATTTCCACTCATAACCTGCACTACCAAATGCCGGTGCAGTAGTAGTATTGGTAAAAGTTACATTTTTGTTATCACACTGTAAAGGAGTATTGGTAAAGTTGGGCACGCTACGCGGTGCTTGTGTTACATATTTGGTAACTGAAGCTGCACAGCCGCTTACATTAACAGTATATTTTACAGGGTATATGCCGGGTTGGGCGTATAGGTGTGATATAGTTGCCCCTGTACCAGTGTTATTATCACCAAAATTCCAAGAGTATGTGGTTGTACCTGTCGGTAGGATTGAACCGTCTACTAAACCAATTGCTGTACCTTCGCAAGCATTGGTAAAATCAAAGTTAGGTTTAGGTATTTCTTTTACTCTGACTGTGTTGGTTATTGATGAGGTATACCCCTTGTTTGAAGTAACAACTAAACCAACGGTATATGTACCTGATGATGTGTATACGTGGGCAGGGTTGGCCAAATCACTTGTTGTGCCATCTCCAAAATCCCAGCTATAAGTCATAGTACCTGCTTGCAGGTATGATGTATTGGTTATATCAGTAACATCGCCTTGGCAAACTTCGGTATGGTTAAAGCGTGCAATAGGGCGAGGCGCTATATATACACACCTTTTAAGAATAGTATCGCAATTGTTATCCAATCTGCGCACATTAATAGTTATGCAAACAACACTATCATTTAATGTAGTATCGGTATGCAACCTAAATTCGCCATTACGAAGTGAGTTTGGACTGATGTAGCTATACATGCTAGAAGGTACGGTATACCCGTTAGCTGTTTTAACTACTATTGATGAAACATTCCAAGTGCTACCACCGCTTGTACCATAATTTGCATTATTAAAGCCTGTTGGAGTTACTAGATCATATTTAATTGAATCAGGGAAAGCATTAACGTCAGGAGAAATAAGTGTACCGCCGTTAAACGTTCCTTTAGAACCTGTTGCTGCATTAAGGGTTGTTCCTTTAGCTACACTGTTTATAGTGGCAATTACAGGCACAAGGTTGCTTAAACAAGCTGGCTCTTTGTAGTGAAGTATACCATTCCATCCCCTAGGGTTAAAAGTACCTGCAAACAAACCAGCTATACCCACACCTGCATTTACAGTTAAATCTGCATTTGAGTAAGTTGCTGGGCCACCCAATGTAGTATATGTTAGTGTTGTTTGTGGCCCTGAAATAATAGTGATGAAGAAACCGTAGGTTACGCCAGTGGCAAGAGGTAAATCGTTAATATTAAATTTAACTGGGCCGGCACTACCGCCAGCAACAACAGTATAATCACCATGATTAGTCCAAGCACCAGGGGTGGCTTCAAAACCGCTGTAAGTACCTGTTTTGTAGTAAATCCTCATGGTATAAGTTCCTGCAGCCGGGGTAAACTCATAAAATGAAACTGAATCAAGAGTTATATTTTTTGATGGTATAATATCAACCATAGCACCACTTTGTCCGTTACCGCCAGCAGTTGTGGTTAATAATGATTTTGGTGTAGTACTACCGCGTGTAGCTGCCGCATAAAAAGTAGTTGTATTAGATATATTTGGCGTATTAAACTTCTTTGTACTGGCAATTGGCAAACCTGAAGGAGGGTTTGAAGTATACCATACTATTGAATCATTTGGTAGTGCAGTTGCAGCACTAAGTGGCACTGAACCAGCCCCGCAAATTGCACCTGGGGTTACAGTGGGGTCAGCTGGAGTACCAATAATATTTAAGCCAAAGTTTACTGTATCGTTTGAGGCATTATTATCACCAATAAGTGAAGTAAATGCTTTAACCGTAAGTGCACCACCACCGGTAGTATTTACACCAGAAACAGCAACTTGTACTGTACTTGAAGCAGGAATAGATGCAATAGTAGCATTTCTTGTTACTGGACTAATACCGCCAATCTGAACGGTAAGAGGCACATTATTAACAGTGAAACCACTATTGTTTCTTACGGTAATTTTAACACTATCGTTTGTTTTACCACAAGGAGTTGAAGGGGCATCAACTGATAAAGGCTGAACGTCTACCACGTAGTATACTTGTACGTTGTCAACAATCCAGAACCACGACCAGTCCCCTTGCCAACGGAAACGAACTTTTATGCCTGTTTTGTTGGCTGCTATTGAAGTAATATTAATGGTTTGTGTATTAGGATTGCTTGTTGTTATACTACTGTTGTTATAAACAGTATTCCAAGTAGTACCGTCCCATACCTGCACCATTGCTACACCCAAAAACCCACTTTGAAAGTATTGATCCCATTTTAGGGTAACACCTGCATAGCCGGTAGTATTAAAGGCGGGGCTTTCTAAAGTAACATCTTCAAAACCACCACCACCTGAATAGTTATCACTATCAAAAATAGCAGCAGGTGAAGATATTGGCGAGTTTAATGCGCGAACGCCCGGATTGTTAAACCTCCACTTATCAAATGAAACATCGCCTGATAGTGTATTGTTTGACCATCCTGTAGGAGGGGTGGAACCTGTTGTTCCATTAAAATTCTCATTGAGAAAGTAGAACTGCGCTTTTGTGCTTATACCCGTAAAGAGTATAACAGCCAGCAAAAACAATTTTGTAAATGTTTTAGTCATATTAAGTATAGGTTTGATTTCGAAATAAACGTAAGGTAATAACAAAGTTAAACGAAAGTAAATTGATAAATGCAAATAAAAATAAAAAAAGCCCCCAAAATTGGGGGCTTTTTGTATAAAAACTAAAGGTATTGGTGTTAAAAAAACACTTAAAACGAATTTATTTTGTTACTAAAACCTTAATAGTGAATGTATTAGCAGTAGTTTTAATATTTAAATAGTAAATACCAGCAGGATATGCTTCTAAATTCATCTCACTAGCATTTCCAGTAGGCAAGCTACCACTAAGTACTACTCTACCCAAAACATCAGTAATGTTGATGTTAACAACGTCATCACCAGTATAGTTACTAAAATCAGCAACTAACCTACCGGTAGTAGGGTTAGGATAAACTTGTAAACCTTTTGCAGTTGCAGCTTCTGAAACTGAAAGTGGATTTACAAATATTGATGTAGTAGTAGTGTTTATACATCCATCAGCAGTACGTATTACTAAACGTACAGGCCAGTTACCCGGGAAACCATATTTGTAGGTTGGATTTTGAAGGTTTGATGTTCCTCCATCGCCAAAAGTCCACAAATAAGTATAGCCTGTTCCTGTAGAGGTTGTTGCAAATTTAATAGTACCATCACCTGTATTGGCTGATGCAGGTACTATATCAACAGATGGTACTGGTGCCACTACAACTGATTTTACACTTGTATCAGAACATCCTGATACTGCAGTAGTAATTAAAGTAATAGTATAGGTTTTGGCGGTAGCATAAGTTATTGTTGGATTTGTAACAGAAACTGCTGCGCCACCATTATCCAAATTCCAATTATAGCTAAGTGTACCTGCGCTAATAGTTGAACCATTAACAAATTTGGTTTCTTCGCCCAAGCATACTTTGTTTCCTGTAAAATCAGCAATAGGCTTCTCGTTAACAGTAATCATGCTAGTAGCTTCGCCACTGCAACCATTAGAACTAAATGCTTTTAAGTGGATAGTATAGGTACTTGGTGCAACATAAACATGGGTAGGATTAATATCAGTAGTAGTATTGCCATCACCAAAATCCCAAGTATAACTATTGGTACTTCCGGCAGGAATATTAGTTCCATTAGTGAAAGTTAATCCTTTATTACTGCACACAACTGCGGCAGAAGTGTATACAGGTTTTGGAGACTCTAACAAAGTAACTGATTTAGTAATACTATCAGCACAACCTAATTCAGTACGGCCAATAAGTTTAACACTAAAGGTATTAAACGATGTAAACGTATGCGTAGTAGAAAATGCTGAAGCATTTGTTCCATCACCAAAATTCCAAGTATAACCTACGCTACCAAATGATGGAGGGGTAGAGCTATTGGTGAAACCAATATTAAGGTTATCACATTGTGCAGCTGTAAAATTATAATTAGGGATGCTGCGGGGAGCTTGTGTAGCATATTTACCTGTTGTGCTAGCGCAACCTGCTACCTCAATAGTTAATTTTACCAAGTAGATATCGGGTACGTTATATAGGTGGCTGGTATTTTTACCTGCCCCAATATTACCGTCACCAAAATTCCAAGAGTATGTTGGTGTGCCCGGAGGTAGGCTTGAGTTATCATCAAACTTAAGTGCAGTACCTGCACAAGCATTTGTAATAATAAAATTAGGGTTGGGTATTTCTTTTACAGTAACTGTTTGTACTGATGAATCTACGTAACCATAGTTTGAGATAGATGTAAGTACTACTCTATAATTACCCGGTGCACCATAAGTTTTTGCAGGTTCTGTAAGTGTTGATGTTGATCCATCACCAAACTTCCATAAATAATCAACCGTTCCACTGCTTATAGTAGTAGTATTGGCAAACTCAGTAACATCGCCAAAGCAAACTACTGTGTGAGTATATTTACTTACGGGACGAGGAGCAATGAATACTACACGCCTTAAGAAAGTATCACACCCATTGTCATTACGACGTATGAAGGCATTAACCTCAACGGTACTATCAGTATAGTTGCTAGGAGGGAAGAAAATAATTCTTGCATTTTTTCCTCCCGCTGGAACTTCTAATTTATAAGATGATGTAGGCAAAGCCACACCGTTTAGTGTTTTTACTCCGTATGAAGATACATACCATGCTGAACCTGAACCATAGGTAGAATTGTTAAATCCTGTTGGAGCGGGCATTTCGTAGCTAATACTATCAGGGTTGGCTACGATATCAGGTTGTGAAACCGAACCACCATCATAAGTACCTTTGAATAATGAACCTTTAGCAAGGTCAGAACCAACCGCCAATGGGTTAGCAGTAACAATAACTTTTGCTTTTGTGCTTGATACACAACTTTGCCTATAATTTACCAAACCGTCAAAACGGTCAGTTGGGCTAATAATTGTAGCAAAAGCATCGCGCAAAGTAGTGCCGCCTTGAATACTTAAATCAAAATTGCTTGCACTTGTACCAAAAGAACTCCTAGTCCAAAGCAAACCATCGCTGGCATATATATATAAGCCATAAGTTCCAGGACTTAATTCATATGGAGGTAAAGTAACTGTAACAGGTGTACCAAATCCGGCAGCAGTTACAGTGGCAGTACCCACTAATATCCAACCTGCTTTATTGGTTTCTCTTCCTTTATAACTTCCATTCCTTATGTAAACTGTTACATTTTTTGTACCTGTACCATTAAGGTGAACATTAACACCTTCTAGCACTAGATTTTTTGCGGCAGTAACATCAATCATTACACCACCTTCAAAACCAGAACCAGCATTGCTTGTACCTGTGAAAGCTGTCCCAAGAGACTGAACGGTAGAAACTTTTGCAGAAGCAACATAAAAACTGTCTTTTGTTCCACCGGGTATTACTGTTGATGACACAGAAGAACCAACTCCAATCAGTTTGTTAGAATTATTATACCAATATGCTGAATGACCTGTGGGCACTGTAGCATTAAGTGTAACGGTTCCCGTACCACAACGTGAAACATTACTTGAAGTAGCATTTCCCGTTGGTGTGCCTACGTTTTTATATTTAAACCTAAGCGTATCATCACCTCGTGTAGTATCACTTGCCATAGCAGTGTATACAGTAATATCTAAATCAGAACCCGCAGAAGTATTTATTGATGCAAACTTAAATGCCCTTGAAGTAAAAGGGTTTAATGAGTCAGGTGCAACACCTATTGTAGTTGTAAAGGTATTAGTATAAGGGGTTACGCCTAAAAAACCTGTTACTTTACAAGTAACGGGAATGTTGGCGATTTTATTAATACCTGCATTTTGTATAGTTACAGAAATGCTATCATTAACAGCACCGCAGCTTGTAACAGGAGCAGTTACCCCGCCAGGAGCAGCATTATTTCCAACAGGGTTAGAAAAAACAACCTCCATAGTTTGGGTGTTTCCACCACAAGTTACTCCATTAATACCTCCCCAGTTTGAGTTACCAATACACGGACGGAAAATATAGCCCGGATTAGTGCAATTGCAAAGAAAGGTAGAGTTCACAACTAATTCAGTTGCATCATTGGCACTGGCACAACCGAAAGCAACGCAATTGGACCCAACGCCAACCAACCAAGGTTTACCATCACAAATAACGGTGAAAGTTGTATTTGAGCGGAGTGCTGCAGCAATTTGACGTGTTGCAACAGGGTCGTTACACGTAATACCCACAGGGTCATTACTTCCCTTCACTGTAACTTTTCTAAATTTCTTTGTAACAGTATCCAACTGGGCTCTAAAGATACCCCAACCATCGTATTGAGGAGAACTGGGACAATAAGTTGCCCCATTGTTAAAAGTTTGCGAGTAAGTCACATCTTGAGCATTCAACGTGCTAATCATAAAAGCAGTGAACATCATCAATAAAATGGGCTTGCACAAAAAGGAGTAAAAATTTATTTTCATATTTAAGTTTTAATTCTATTAGATATCAACGTTGAAAGATACATAAACTACTAACACTAAAGCAAGAAAAAGTGTATTATTATGACATACATATTGAATTTGCTCTATAAAACTGCCTAAAAATATAATAAAAGTGGGTTGGTTACATATAAAAGGTAAACATACAAAAAGCAAAAAGCGGTTTTGCCCTAGGGCAAAACCGCTTTTTTAAAGGTTATAGATATAAGTATTATTTGCTTATAGTAACTTTTTGGAAGGTACTATTGCCGCTAACATCAGTAAGGGTGATAAAGTACACACCAGCTGATTGACTGCTAAGGTCGAAAGCAACTGCATCATTACCAAATTCGGTTTGGTAGTTTGCTATTACTTTGCCTAAAACATCGGTTATTTTAATATTCTCTACACCAGCCTGACCGTTATACTTAATATAAAATAGGCCAGAAGTTGGGTTAGGATATACTACAAAGTTTCCTTCTTGTATTCTATCAACAGAAAGTGGATTAACAACTACTGATGTGGTTGTAGAGTTTGAACAACCATCAGGTGAAACAACTACAAGCCTAACAGTCCATTTTGAAGCAAAAGGATAAATGTAGGTTGGGTTTTGTTGGTCTGATGTTCCGCCATCACCAAAGAACCATTTGTAAGTTACGTTGGTAGCCGAAGTTGCAAAGCGTATACCGCCATTACCTGTGTTTGTTGATGCTTCAATAATATCAACTGCTGGTATTGGTGATACTTGTGCTGTTCTAACAGTAGTATCAGAACATCCATTAATACCACTAGCTATAAGTGATACAGTGTAGCTGCCTGCACTTGCATACGTAGTTGTAGCATTGGTAGTAGTAGGGGTGCTACTATTACCCAAATCCCATTGGTAGCTTAGTACACCGTTACTAATTGTTGAGTTATTAGTAAAAATTGTAGGGCTGCCTGCACAAACTTTATTTACAACAAAATCTGACATTGGTTTTTCGCCCACAGTTATAGTTTTAGTGGTTTTTCCTTCGCAACCATTGGTGCTGAAAGATTTTAACTCAATGGTATAAGTACCTTGTGATGGATATGCGTGTGTAGGGTTGTCTAATTGTGAAGAGTTGGCATCGCCAAATTTCCATTCGTAGGCATTAGTAGAACCTGAAGGTACATTAGTAGTATTAGTTAATAATACTGCTTCGTTTGTACAAACGCCACCACCAATAGTGAAATTAGCTTTAGGCGATTCTTTAAGTGATACTGTTTTTGAAACGCTATCAACACAACCCAAATCAGTTTGAGCATATAAAGTAGCTTTGTAGGTATTAAAGGCAAAGTATGTGTGGTTTATATTTATAGCAGTAGCTTGGTTTAAATCACCAAAATCCCATAGGTAATTTGCAGTTCCAAAGCTAGGTGCGGTAGTACTGTTTTTAAAACCAACTGTTGCGTTATCACACTCTCCCAAATCAACAGTAAATGCTGGTATTGATCGTGGTGCTTGAGTTACATATTTAGTAACTTTATTTGAGCAACCGTTTACTTCAACAAAAAGGGTAACAGCATATATACCGGGTTGTGCATATTGTTTTGCAGTTGAAGCACCAGTTCCATTGGGCGAACCATTACCAAAATCCCAAACATATACAGGAGCACCACCAGGAAGTATTGAAGCATCGGTTAAACTAATCGGTGCACCTTCGCAAGCGTTAACAAAATCAAAGTTTGGCTTCGGAACCTCAAATACAGTAACTGTTTGTATTGAAGAGTCCTTATAGCCATGGTTTGATGTAACTATTAGTTTTACTTGATAGGTACCTCCTTTTTTGTAGCTATGGAAAGGGCTTGCCAAGTCTGATTTTGGACTAAGATCAGCAAAATCCCACTCATAACTCATTAAACCCGAAGATATGGTTGATGTATTAGTAAACTCAATGGCATCGCCTTCGCAAGCCGTTGTTGAGTTAAAGTTAGGCACAGGCCTTGGAGCTACAAATATTATACGTTCAACAGTAGAATCACAACCATTGTCATTCCTTTTAAGGTTATAAAGTACTCTAATGGTACTATCAGTATAGCTAGTAGTTGGTTTAAACAAGAACTTACCGCTAGTTGATGATGGATTAGTAATTGTATAGTTTGCTGTAGGAACAGTAGTTCCATTTACAGTTCTAACTGTTATAGACCCGATAGTCCAAGTTACTCCATAATTTGAATTTAAGAAACCTGTAGGAGGAGTAAAGTTGTACTCGATTTGGTCAGGGTTAGCAACAATATCAGGTTGACCTAATGTACCTGCATCAAACTTACCTTGGAATGTAGTTCCTTTAGTAAATGCACCGCCAACTGGCAATGGTTTTGCTGTAGCAGTAACAGGTATACGAGTATTGCTTATACAAGCCTCGTGGTAGAAAAACCTACCGTTAAAACCAAATGCGCCAAATGAAGTTGCAAAGGTATCGCGTAAAGCAATTCCCATAGTGGCAACTAGTGCTGTATTACTAACTGTTTTAGAACCTGGAATGGTTTCAAAAATCAAGTTTTCATCAGCAAATATATAAATGCCATAAGTACCCGGCTGAATATAAATAGGCTTATTTAAAGGCACGTTAGTAGCACTACCAAAGTTTCTTGCTTTCACTTTTACCCTATCAAGTAGAGTCCAAGCAGAAGGGTTGGTAGATGCAGTTGCATACGAACCTTGTTTAACATATATAACAACCTCTTGGGTTTTGGTAAGGTTTAAGTGTACCGCCAAACTATCAATGGTTACAGGCTTGTTTACAACAAGATCAAACATACTACCACCCATAAAACCCGGGCCTGCATAGTTTGCACCACCCATACCAAAGTTTAATGAAGAATCGCCTGAATGTTTAACACCGGCTGCGTAATAAGTAACTGTATTTGGGGCAGCTATATTAGGGGTATTAAATTTATTACCCTGTCCTAATAGATTACCTCCAACAGCTCTATCGTACCAGTAAACAGTGTTGCCGCTTACCGCTCCACCTGTTAACCCAACACTACCTGAACCACAACGGTCGTTGTTTGTTGGTGAAGGATTTGCTGTTGGTGAACCCAATACAGGCACATTACGCCTAACAGTATCATCGTTTTTATTGGTATCGTTTGGCACACGTGCCCATGAGACTACATTAAGATTTGCACCGTTAATACTATTAAACTTAAACAGTTTTGCAGTAGCCGTTTGGCCAGTTACAATAGAATCTTTATAAAGAACACTATCGTTATAAGTAACCGGCGTACCATTTACAGTGCCCGTAACTTTTGTTCCTATATAAAAATTACCAATTTTAACTAATCCTATATTTTGTATTTCTACTGTTATAGAATCTGATGAACCTCCGCAATTACCGTTTGCATTGTATGTGGTTTTTGCTAATGCATGGGTACCGGGAAGGGCACCTTGCCAAATTTGAATTTCCCTAAAGTTTGTATTGGATTGCTGACCAGTACCGGGTATCCAGTTGGATATCCTCATTTTATCACTTACAAAAATAGGGAAGGTAATTGTGTTATCACAAACTTGTGGCAAACCCGAAAATGTGTAATGATTTATCCATTTACTTCCATCCCAGTATTGAATGGTTCCGCCAGTAAGAAAACGGCCGGTTGTTTGTCCATGGTGAATGGTAATTTTGTTGATGGGATACGTTTGATTCCAATCCCACTGCATGTACTCAGTACCATTTGGAGGATCAGTAGTCCAAATAAAAGCTTCTTGCCCACCGCAAGTACCTAATGATAAATCATTAATAGTGTTCCAGTTCCACAAATATGGAGTGAAAGTTCCCGAACCGTTTCCGGTGGCGGTTGCTAATGGTGCAATATTCTGAGCAATTGAGCCCAGTGTACCCATTAACATCATAAATAGGATTAGGGGGACTCTCATAGATTTTCCCCATAATTTTGTAAGTGTTTTTCTCATATCTACCTTATAAATTTTAAGAACTAAAATAAAAAAATGGGCTTGTACCCATATTGCAAGGTAACAAGCCCATCACTATTATGCAAGTGTTAATTTTATTTTACTATTGTAACCTTACTGCTAATCACCTCATTATCAGCAATAACTTTAACAAAATAGACACCTGATTTTTGTTGTAAAAGGTCAATTTCTACTTTTTGTTGTGCTGAAAAATCTACTTCAGCAGTATATACCGTTTGACCCAAAACATTTAGTACTTGCAGCGTTCTTACACCATCTATACCTTGTGTATATATGCCTACAAAACCACTACTGGGGTTAGGATATATATTTAAGCTATTGGTGTTTGCATCATCAATACTTAGTGCATTAATACTTACTTTTTTTGTTGTGTACGATAAACATCCTTTTTCCTCTACTTCAAGGGTTATCATAAATATACCCAGCCCTGAATTAAACTTATAGGTATGCTTATCTTTATTGTGGCTTTTTCCACCATCTCCATACACCCAAACATAATTAGCTGTTCCGTTAGGGCTTGCCGGTGTAAGTGTTATACCTCCATTACCGGTTTTTGAACTTTCTATTAAAAAGTCACTGCTGGGTGTAGCTGTAATAGTGATGCTTTTACTGGCATTTGATGTGCAACCAATTCCTGAGGTGGCTACAAGGCTAACAGTATAGTTACCCGCAGTAGCATAGTTGGCCACAGGATTTGTAGCAACACTATTGCCATTGCCTAAATCCCAAGCATAGGTAAGAACTCCAACAGATACTTTTGAACCGTTTCTTAGTTCAATATCTTTGCCTTCGCAAGCATTTGCAGGTAAATCAAAACCTACTAATGGTTTTTCGCCAAAAACAACCATTGTTTCTTTTTGGGTTGCACAACCATTTGTTGATGCGGCTTTTAGCGTAATTTTATAATTACCAGCAGCAGAATAAGTATAGCTACCGTTTTTGTTAGTACTATTAGCTCCGTCTTCACCAAAACTCCATTCATAGCCAACTGTTGTACCGCTTGGTTCATTTGTATTATTAGTATATGTAACGGTTTCGCCAATACATTTTCCTACTGTTACAAAATCAGCAATCGGAGCTTCAATAATTGTAACAGATTTACTGGCAGTGTCAGTACAGCCATACTCATTACGGGCAATTAGTTTAACTATATGGTTTCCTGTACTAGTATAGGTAGCCGTTCCTTGTCTAGTTTGTGCCCCTTTTCCATTACCATACTCCCAATTATATCCGGTATTGCCTGATGCTATTGATGTATTGGTAAATATTACCGGGCTTTGATTACAAATAGTAGTTGGCAATACAAAATCGGCAATAGGTTTTTTAAAGTAGCTTACAGGTTTGGTAATTGTAGTAGCACAGTTTTTTGCATCGGTAACGGTAAGTGAAGCAAAGTATGTACCCGGAGTAGTGTAGATATAGTTTGGACTGGCGGCATTAGATGTGCCTTTGTTATCACCAAAATCCCAGCTGTATACAGGTGAACCATTGGCTACGGTTGAGTTATTAGTGAAAGGAATTGCTTTACCCTCACATTTATTATCATACAAATAATCAACTTTTGGTGCTTCAAAAACAGTTACTGTTTTTGTTGCCGTATTACTATATCCGTAGTTTGATATTGCTGTAAGTTTTACGGTATAGGTGCCGTGTGTACTATATGTTTTAGCATTATCTGAAAAATCGCTGATAGTGCCATCACCAAACTCCCATTTGTATTTTATAGAGCCGCTGCTAATGGTTGATTTGCTTATCAAATCCATTGCTGATTTTTCGCACACATCAGTGGCTTCTATTACAGCAATTGGCCTTGGCGCTACAAATATGGCGCGTTTTTCTAAAGGTGCTTCGCAAAAGGTGGTAAGAGAGTATGCTGCTATACTTATATATATAGTATCATTAGTTAATGCTGCATCGGGTTTGATTTTTATTTTATAGTTGCTATTACCACTCGCGGTGGTGCGCACTATGTTTGATGGGTTGATGGTTGCATTTTTTGCTGTTGATGATAAAAACGTGTTTACCGTCCAAGTACTACCGTAGCCGCTATTTAAATATCCTGTGGGTGTGGTAAATTCATAAGTAATATCATCGGGATTGGCTACAATATCAGGGTCTTTGGGGCTGCCCGTAAGAAATTGTCCCTGAAAAGCTGTTCCTTTTGTTATTTCAGCACCTATAGGCGATGGTTTTACAGTAACCCCATAAGGGCCATATTTTGGCTTGTTGGCAATGCTTGCCCTAATATCAGCCAAACCAACTGTATTAAATCCAACTTGTTTAGCAAAAATAAACTGAACTGAATCGTTAGGATTTATCGAGCCTGTAAATGGTTCAGAAACAGGGTTGATATTGTTTACTGTATAGGTAACGTCAAAGCTTGACAGTACTATTGGTGAGTTATTTTTTATCCAAACTTTAACATCGTCTTTTTGGCCTAAACAAGTTTGTGAGCCACCTTGGGTTTCAACTTTGTTAACATTAGCGTCAATAGTAAATTCAATTGCTCCTGGGTCAGGGGTGGTAAGGCTACGGGGAGCACCACTAAAATCAGTAGTAATACCAGCTATCGGGGTGCCTAAATCATCAATATTTATTGATTTTGGAATAAGTTGGCTACCTACAGTTGTGCTTACAAAATTAGGATTAACAAATGTAGAGTTGGCATCAAAAGGTGAACCCGGTGCGGTAACAGATTTCCAATCGGCCGGTGTTTGCTGGTTACCATTGTAATAACCGGTAAATCCATTAGTACCTGTTACATAAATATTATTACGATCAATATCCATAATGGTGGTAATACCTCCATTGTATATACCAAAGCGGGTAGTGTTACCAGGCATATCCATGTTAATAATATTGTTCCTAACTCTACGACCTGTATAGTTACAACTTAAAAATACTCCGTACTGTATGCCCGATGTTGGGGTGTTATTTTGGTGTGAAACTGTATTATGAATGATATCTACATTGTAGGTACACGACAAATAGATACCAAACCATGAACCATTTGAAGTATTATTATAAATAAGGTTGTTGGATACTTCGTGTTGTGTACCCGATGTGGTATTGCTAGTAAACAACATACCATAAAACGTAGATGTGGTAGTTACTGCTTGGAACAAGTTGTATATCTCGTTATTCCTTATTTTAGTATTAACACAAAGGATTATGTACATACCATAAGTGGTGGTAATACGTGTATAATTGGCATCGCGAGTGATTTTGTTGCCACTAAACTCTAAATCATTACAGTTGTACAAGTAGTTTCCATACACATAAAAGTTTTTAATGGTATTGTTAAGGATTTTAATACCTGACACTATTGAGTTAGATGACTGTGCATACAAACACAAACCATAGTATGGGCCATAGATAGTACCACCGGTAAGTACACAGTTTTGTACAGTAAGGTATTTACAATTTGCACCTGCGCTGGCAGGGCTAGTTGTGCTGGCTGTTGCTGTAATACAAACACTGTTTAGTGAGCTGGTACTGGTAACATTGGGCACACGTATAGTGCAACCGTCAATAGTAATGTAGTCGGAGTTGTTGGTTAACCTGACACCCCACGCATACGTTGTTCCCAATGCTTGTATGGTAAGGTTTTTAATTGTTACCCAATCGGCACCGTTCATCATCATAGTATGTTGTGTTGATGATAATGTAGCACTAAAACTTAGGGTTTGCCCGTTTCCATTAATAGTAATGGTATTAACAGCACTGGCTCCACTAATGGCATTAGCACTCACCTGCTCGGTATAAGGACCGTTTAAGACAGTTACTGATACTGCACCATTAACTCCATTGGTAGCAAGAGCGCTGAAAAGCGACTGGAAAGTAGTGTAATTGGTGCTTGATGCCGCAATACTCTTGTTTATGGTATAGTTGCCCACCATTGGGGCAGCTGAGGCAGATAGAGGAATACATAGTAGCAACAGCGCTACCATCTTTAAACCTAGAGAGTTGCCTAACAGTGATTTGTAAAGTTTTATCATACAGTATAAATTAATTGGTAATACGAACTTATATAAAAACAAATACCAAAAAACCAAATTAAATTAGTGTTAATTTATAAAAGGTTTCACGGCCATTTTCAGGCTCAAAATTGCTGTATAGTGCCCTAAAAAAATTTTTTTTGGCGCTACCAAAATTCTAGTTTGTTATTTATGAGGGGATAGAAAAAACCGAGTTTCACAAAAAATTCAATAGTATTATTGCGCAATACCAAAAATGTATACAACTGATAATCAACGATTAAATTAAAAACAAATCCTTTATATTAAGCATTTTACTCATCGTAATTACTTATCCATATTTGTTGTTGCTTTGGGCACATAATAAAGACGGACTTGATACACTTTTACACTCTACGGGGCAGGGTGTTTGCCTGTTGCTTTGCTAGGCGACTAAGTATTGTTTTTGGCTATATGGGTTTGAGGTAAATAGCGCTGCATATTCTATTAATAAAGGCGTTTGCAAAACTTAGCTTTTGTAGCCAACCAACCCATTTGCCCAACTGAACCAATTGTTATTATTGATATTTTATAAACTGTACTTTGATACATGGGTATGCTTTTGGGACAAAACAAGACCGTTTACTCTGATTATACTAACGATGGTTGGTATAAATTTTTAATCTATTATGAATGCTGAATTCAGCTATAATGTACATTACAAAGCACAAAAACTAACTCTTGAAAGTGCCAAAATTTTTAGTTTACTGCTTGTTTAGGAAGCAAAATAGAATTTAAACTAAAACTTTATTTAACTACAAAAAATTGATGTAAAACAGATTTTTACTCAATTTTTAAAACTACAGTGCTTATTAATAAGTTAGTATGATAGCGAATAAGCTATTTTTATAGCATTCTTTTGAGTTTAGATACAGTGTTAGTAGGCTTCTCCAAAAAAATATCAAAAAATAAAAAGAGTGAGTCGCCAATAGGCAACCCACTCTTTAACTTTCTGCTTACGCTTTATTTACACGTTTCTTAATTAACGCTCAACTGATATCTTCTTACTGTATACGCCTGTATTTGTTTGTACTTGTATAATGTATACACCTGCTTTTGCATTGCTCAAATCAACTCTTTGGGTACTTTGTACTCCATTGCTAATTTGTTGCGTAGCTATAGTTTTACCTAATACATCTGTGATTGTAATTGATTTAGCTC
>JBBKVO010000050.1:0-39382 GCA_037968475.1 Bacteroidia bacterium | reverse complement strand
GTTACTATGTTAATAGTGTTAGTATTTATTGCTTTAGCATTGTTCGCTTGCGGACATAGCGACTTAACCTATTCTAGTGCTAATAATATAAGTATACATAGGCACATAAGTCTAGCTTACCAGCTTTGCGACTTCAACCCTTTGCGTGAAAAAATTTCTTTCGGTTTAAAATTTCTAGAATTTTTACTAAGCGGCCCTCTGTTAAACTCATCCCAAAGTATTGAAAAGACTCTATTTGAAATACCTCGCCCACTCTAAAAAATCTAGGGGAAATTTTTAAGGATGGTAGAATTTGCTATAATTCAGGTGTGAGTTAAAACGTGCGCTTTAAACTTATTGCTGTTTTAAAATTTAGATAGTAGAATTTCGTTTTTCTCTAACGTACTCTTTTTGCCAAGTATACCAGCCCGTAAGACCAATTATCCAATACACTAAAAATACTACCGTAAACAGTATACTGCCCTGTTGCCAGTATATCCAAGCGGCGAAAGGGTTACTAACTGCCCACAACCACCACGTTTCTATTTTGCGCTTGCTCATTAAATAGGTGCCTGCTATACTTACCACCAAAATAGCCGCATTAGGGTAGGGTATGGCGGCAGGATGGGGAAACCATTGCGGCATCCAAATATGGAAATTTGAGGTAACATAGCCCATAATGCAAGTAGCTATTGCTAAGCCTCCCAAGGCCGCCAAATAGCCCCATAATTGGGGCTTCCAATAGCCTACGGGTACTGTGTGATGGGTGGCTTTTTTGCTCCACCAAAGCCAGCCCAAAATACCTATGGTGAAGTAGTAGACCTGTAAAATCAAATCAGAATACAGGCGTAACTGATACATTACAGCAGCATAAAAAATAACGGCAACAATGTTAACCAACCATGTATAGGTGATGCGCATGGCCGAAAGTACTGTGGCTATAACCCCCAATACGGTAGCTATAAGCTCGGTATAGCTCATGGGATAATCCCAAATGGTGAGCGCGATATTTTGTGTGCTAAAAAAATTCAAGGCTGCAAAGAAAACAAAAAACCCTTGCCAAATTGCAGATGGCAAGGGTAAAAGGTAATTTGAGATTTGTAATTTCTTTTTTTTACTTAAAATTGATACCGTGTATCAATCCTGAGTATTTGATAATATCTACTTTTATAGAGCCTACCATAATATCGGCTTGTATACGAAGAGGCAGCTTGTTATCATCATTGCTTACCCAAACTTTTAAGGCATCTTTATCCTTAAAAACACGTCCGCCTATTACTTCAGGTATCACCCTAATGGTTTTTATTTTACCTACGTCGGTTTTTAAAGTTTCGTACCCATCAATCCTAAATTTTAGGGCGTGTATTTCGTTATCCAAATACACATTTAGCAAAAACTCAGTACCAATAGGCTTGTCTTTCACATCAAGCGTACGGGCATAGTAAGCTACAGAAAGCACATCTTGTATATCAAGGGGCATTTCTTGGCTACCCTTTTTGCTAAAATATTTTTTTAGTTTATAGTTAAACAACACAAAATCAGTGTCTTCATACCCGCCTTCTTTCTGATTTTTTATGAACTGAAGGGGTAAAATGGCTTGAGTATCTAAAAACGATTCAAAATGGTCGCGTACTTTAAACATCCAATCAAAACCTGAGCGTGAGCGTCCAAAACCATCAATATGGTATGTGCCCCTGCCTTTTACAGTTACAGGTTGTGGTTTCACTTCCAAATCTATATAACCTGCATTAACAAAACCGTAGTGTACACGGTATTCTAGTTTCTCACCATAGGTAAAGGCAGTATTGGTTATCGTACGCAAATTAAGCGTATCATCTATTTGAAAACCACTGTCATCCCTATTGGTGAATGCCGGTAAGGTGGCTAAAATGGCTATTAAGCCTAAAAATGCAATTACCTTTTTCATGGTTAGTTTCTTTTAGTGTGTTTAAATTAATTCAATATCTGTTCCAATTTTTATATTTATACCCAAAAGAGGGTATAAAGTAAACGGAATAGTGAATTTTTTGGTGTAAAAAAGAGTTATCTTTTTTCTACTTTTCCTTCACCCAATCGGGTAATTTGAACAGGAATTTCAGTAGGTTCGTGGTAGTAGTAGGTAGCTCCCTTATTACCCACCAACACGAAAAGAGCCTTAAAAGGATTTAAGTTCATTTCATTAAGTCCATAATGATAGGCGAAGGTATAATCGCCTTGCAAATCTTTGGCCATCAGCTTGCCTGCATCAAACATAACAGGCACAAAAATAGCTGCATAGCCTTGCAGGTTCACCTCACCTTGCCCGTTGTGGTTCACCTCAAGTTTGCCGTAAATATTAAATTTTAGGTTAATGTTACTGGTGCTTTTTTGGTTCAGCACAAACGAGTCGGTTTTTAGCTCATCGCTTTCCAAAATCTCTACATCATCACGCACCTCTATACTGTGCAGCTTGTGGCAGTTAATTTCAATAGTAATACGCTTACTAAAATCGCGTGTCCAATTGCAGATATTGCGATCTTTTATAATCAGTTTATTATGGCTTACTTCAGCGGTAACATTTTTAATTACGTTACTCCCGCCTTTTATTACCATCCTTTCAATTTGTTGGGTGTCTTGCTTCACTATAACTCTAAACCTATCGTATAGTTCAATTCCTTCAAAATGGGCAAGGCTTATAGTGGTTTCGCTTTCTTTACCATACGACATTAAGCAATCTTCAGGCCCTAGCTTATCCTTACATCCACCCAGTAGGGCAATAAATAATAAAAATAATATGTATACTTTTTTTATCATTTAAATACCGAGTAGTTTACGCCAAACTCAAAAT
Source organism: Bacteroidia bacterium (assembly GCA_037968475.1). Classification (GTDB taxonomy): domain Bacteria; phylum Bacteroidota; class Bacteroidia; order UBA8524; family UBA8524; genus SB11. The sequence continues at coordinate 36,576 of JBBKVO010000050.1, read as the reverse complement.
AATCAGCACTTTTAATATGAAATTTAAGTGCAGTAAATACACCTATTTCCCTATTAATTTTATAAGTAAAACCAAGCCTTTGGTAAAAATTACCTTTAAAACTATTTTTATTAAACAGATAAAAACCCAAATCAGAGATTAAACCAATTCGTTTGCCTTGCAGTTCGTGCGATACTTTTATTCCCAACTCTGATGCTTCATCCAAAGGAGTTTTCTTAAAATTTTTATCTCTGTTGTTTAAATAATAATACTCTCGGTCGTAAAAATAATCAACACCGCCACCAATTTTATTTTTTGGCGATAAAGCATATAAATATTTAAACTGAATATTTATTGGAATAATTATTTTTGGGAAAACATAATCAGCATTTTTCTTTCCTGCCGCAATAGTAAACCTGTACTCGTGCTTTGATGTGTCCATATCATCGGGCAAGGGAGTTGTAATTTCTTTTTTACCCCAATAGTGGGTAAAACCAATACTAAGATTTGGCGTATTTATTCCTAAATTAGGCTTATTAAAATTACCGTTAGAAAAATGAGTGATACCTCCGCTGATTAAAAAATCGGTGTTATTATTTATTCCATACGAGAAATCCCAATACAAGCCCATGTGTGCGTTGATGTGCGAGCCTATGGTACGGTTGGTAATATTAGTAGTAGCATCAAAAGGCTGGGTCATATAGCCTAAACCCGCAGAGGTTTTTAAATATAAAGTCCATTTTTTATAACGAAACATAGGGAAATCCATATATGGAAGTACTGCGTGTACCGAGCCTAGAATATTTGGTTTTCCGTAGTTTATGTATAAGTAATCAACCCCCCAAGCAGGGCTATTTAAAAGCCTTTGCCATTGTTTGTTATTAGCCGTTTTATACCTAAACCCTATGCTATACCCGTATACATGGGCTTTTAGGTTAGTAACTTGGCCTGTGTGTGCCCATACATAGCCGCCAATAGCTTTGTAGGCTACTCCCCACTTTTCGGTAGTTCGTTGGGCATTGGCAGTATTGGGTAGCACAAATAAAAAGGCACAACTAAGCCATAAAAGCCCTGCCTTTACTATATGCCTACCCCAATTTTGCATTAATCAGAAAAAAAGACGGGATTAAAAGTTGAATTCGATGCCTTGTGCCAACGGTAAATCAGTACCGTAGTTTATGGTATTGGTTTGGCGACGCATATATACTTTCCAAGCATCAGAACCGCTTTCACGTCCTCCACCTGTTTCTTTTTCGCCTCCAAAAGCACCGCCAATTTCAGCACCCGAAGTGCCTATGTTTACATTGGCTATACCACAATCGCTGCCTATGGTTGAAAGGAAACGTTCGCTCTCCAACATATTGTTTGAGAATATAGATGAGCTTAGCCCTTGTTTCACACCGTTTTGCAAAGCTATTGCTTCATCAAGCGTGTTGTATTTTAATATATAAAGGATAGGAGCGAAAGTTTCGTGTTGTACTATGGGGTAGTTATTTTCAGCTTCGGCAATGGTAGGTTGTACGTAACATCCCGATTCATAACCTTCGCCGCTTAACACTTCACCACCAACTAATATTTTACCGCCTTGTTGTTTCAATTGCTCCAATGCGTTTTTGTAATTTTCTACTGCATCTTTATCAATCAATGGGCCTACTAAAGTAGTAGGGCTTAGCGGGCTACCGATTGGTAATTGTGGGTAGGTAGCTAGCAACATATTTTTAAATTTATCGTACACACTGCTGTGTACTATTATGCGGCGAGTACTGGTGCAGCGTTGACCGCAAGTGCCTGCCGCGCCAAATATTACTGCACGCAACGCCATATCAAGGTTGGCATTTTCGCTGATTATTATTGCATTGTTTCCGCCCAATTCTAACAAGGCACGACCTAAACGTGCACCAACGGCTGCACCTACAAGTTTACCCATGCGGGTAGAACCAGTGGCTGAAACCAAAGGCATACGCTCGTCGTTGCTCATTAATTGGCCTACACGGTAGTCGCCAATAACAAGGTTAAAAATACCTTCGGGCAAGTTGTTTTCTTTTAGCACATCGGCCATCAAATTCATACAAGCTATGGCTGTAAGCGGTGTTTTTTCTGATGGTTTCCACACCGTAACATCACCACAAACGGCAGCTAGCATAGCATTCCAACTCCATACTGCTACGGGAAAATTAAAGGCTGATATAACACCCACTATACCTAATGGGTGGTATTGCTCATACATTCGATGGTCGGGTCGTTCGCTGTGCATAGTTAAACCGTGCAATTGGCGCGAAAGCCCAACGGCAAAATCGCATATATCAATCATCTCTTGCACTTCGCCCAAGCCTTCTTGCAATATTTTGCCCATCTCGTAGCTTACCAACTCGCCAAGAGGTTGTTTGTATTCGCGCAATTTATTACCGTATTGGCGAACAATTTCGCCGCGTTTTGGTGCGGGCATGGTGCGCCAAAAAGCAAAAGCCTCTTGTGCTTTTCCCATCACATAGTTGTATTCGTTTTCGGTAGCTAAACTTACTTTGGCAATTAGTTTACCATCAACGGGAGAATATATATCTTTTATCTCAGGGTTGGTAGGGTGTCCCCAAACCTGCCCTGTGCTTGCAGCATCGTTAAGTTCTTTTATACCTAATTTTGATAGGGTATCTTTTATATTGAATGCTTGAGAAGAAGTAGTCATTATGTGTTGATTTTGGGCAAATTTAAGATTTTATTGTGGTTGTTTTATGGTTGTTAGTTATTGGTTGAAAGTTGCCGGAAAGAATGGTGTGAGATGTGGGGTGCGGTTGGCAGTCATTCCCGTTTAAATATGAATCTACGGGTTGATGATAAAGCAGATAGGCATAAATGCCTATTCTATTCATAAGTGGAGGTTTAATTTTTGAAAAACCATTTTTAAACGACTAGCAGTTAGGTCTGATTAGATCGGTTTTTAAACCGATGTATAGATTTGTCATCCCATCCCGAAAATATTTAAGCAGGGAAGACTGAGCGTCGTTTGTTATCCTGTGTTTGAAAGGTCGTTCCTTCAAGCGTCCGCGCTTGAGGGTTTGGTAGTGTAGCATCCTGCTACTAGTAAGCAAGCAATAACACTTGTATGTGACAGCTTCTTAAGCGTGGACGCTTAAGAAGACGAAAAAAACTATGGCCACCCCCGCTGTTTGTTAAACTCTTTTATGGCTTCGCCTTTTTGGTAATATTCAGCTGCTTTTTCTGTTTGCCCCATTGCTTCATAAATATCAGCCAAATTATTATAAGAAATACCTAAAGAAGGATGGTTTTCACCTAAAGATTTTAATAAAATTTCAATGTCTTTCAATTGATAAGCAAGGGCTTCATCCAACTCTCCTTTGTGTATATATATCAGAGAAAGGTTGTTGTAAGATGTGGCTAAATCAGGGTGGTTTTCACCCAATACTTTTTCCTGTATTTCAATGGCTTTCAATTGATAAGTAAGGGCTTCATCCAACTCCCCTTTGTTTTTGTATATTAAAGAAAGGTTGTTGTAAGATGTGGCTAAAGAAGGATGGTTCTCACCCAATACTTTTTCTCTTATTTCAATAGCTTTCAATTGATAAGTAAGGGCACTATCCAATTCTCCTTTATATTGGTATATAGTAGAAAGGTTATTGTATGAAGAGGCTAAATAGAAGTGGTTATCACCCAATACTTTTTCACATATTTCAATGGCTTTCAACTGATAAGTAAGGGCTTCATTCAACTCTCCTTTATCTTGGTATATTAAAGAAAGGTTGTTGTAAGAAATGGCTAAAGAAGGATGGTTATCACCCAATACTTTTTCTCTTATTTCAATGGCTTTCAACTGATAAGTAAAGGCATCATCCAGTTCCCCTTTGTATTTGTATATAGTAGAAAGGTTATTGTATGAAGAGGCTAAATAGGGGTGGTTTTCATCTAATACACTTTCAGCTATTTCGATAGCTTTTTGTTGATAAGTAAAGGCATCCTTCAATTCCCCTTTATCAAGGTATATTAAAGATAGGTTATTGGCTAATCCAGCAATTCTTTCCCATGCTTCGGTATAATTTTCAGGCGTAAAAAAATCCTCATTAATAAAATAAACCAATACACTTTCAGCATAAGGTATGAAGAGTACTTTTTCAATACCATGCGTTGCCCCGTCTATTTTTAGTAGCCACATTAAACTATTAACCAAAGCATTTACTTCTTCGGGTTGGGGGTGTAACTGGGTTTGCAGGGTTTCTTGTATTACGGGGTGCAAATAAAGGGTAGGTTGGGTAGTGTTAGTTTTTTGTACCCACCCCCAATTATGCAAGTTTTGTAACGTATTTAAAAATTTGTTGTGTTGCTTTTCATCCTCACATATCCATTTTTTTAAATCTTTGACAAGCATATTGGTGGCCGCAGGTAACAGGCATAAATTTTTAAGGGCACTTACAGCCTCAGCATCATGTACAATATTGCCCACATTAAAAGCAATTTTAACGGCTTCGTTAATTTCATTTTCTTCAATTAGCCTTCCATAGTTTTTGGGTTTTGCCGTCAATCCTTCGCCCACTTCAAATCCTTTTTGTTTCAGGTTTTCAAGAAAGTCGTTTAGTTGTATATCTCCTTTTTGGGCAGTACGGGCAAAAAGTTCAATTAAAAGAGTATGGTTGGCTACTCTCTTTAATATAGCAGTTACTAGCTCATCGTTTCTTTCTAATTTATAATACGAGTAAAATAATTTAAGAGCTTCTTTGGGCTTAAGGGTATCTAACGTCAACTCTTTAAAACTATCGGCGTGCTGGCGTGTTGTTATTAAAATTTTCCAATTCTTGCTCAACTTAATATCTAATAATTCTTGATAATCATTAGTAGCTCCTTTTTCATTGTATATGTTATCTGCATTATCAATTATCAAAATATTATTTCCGCTAAATCTATCTAAGGCATTTAGAATAAGTTTAAAAATTCCTTCTGTACGTTGTTCAGGGTCATTACTTTTTACATAATCACTTATTTGTTCACCAAGATTAAGTTTTTCAATTAATGCAATATCATCAACCAATCCTTTTTTTACTCCCAAACTAGCATTTACCCAAACTATATGGTTGTATTTTTTTCTATAACGAGTTATAAAATACTTAGCTAAAGTAGTTTTGCCCATGCCTCCAATAGCCTGAATAGAAACCTTATTGTATTTTCTTAGATAAGATCTAACTGTTTTTACTTCTTTTTTTCTGCCTATTACATCTTCCTTTTCTGTTCTTTCTTCAAGGCTAAGCCATTGCAGGCTACTTGTGTGTGGCTTTGAAAAGAGGTTCTTTATATCATAGATAACGCTTGATATTAGATTTATTAGAATGCTATCGTAGGGGTTTTCAGTCATACTCTAAATAGTAACTGCAATATACCCAATATTCTTTTTAGTTAAGTGGTGGTTTTATCAACTTTAAAAAGAAATAGTTAAGGTCTAAATTTCAATGGTTAAGACTATTGGTATATATACGCCAATTTCAAATTACCCTGTACAAGCTAGTTCTTTGAAAAAGATTGCCGTAACAAACCGTAACAACCCCTTATTATGTTGTAACCATTGTGGTTGCTGGGTTTTGTGCCGTAACAGCCGTAACAGTGAAAAAACAATTTTTGGGTGCTTTTTTTGATAAAGAGTTTTGCTAATCGACTATAAATAACGAATAACTAATCGCCAAATACTAAATTCGCCCTATGCCCGAACCATTAAAAAATCTGTACAACGAAGCATTTTTTGATACGCTAAGTGTATCACTTTCAAAAGCAATAAAAGGGTTTGATAAAAAAGGATTTATCAGCCAAGTGTTTGATGCCGAGTGGCAAAACCGCGAGCTAAAACAACGTATGCGCCATGTGGCACTGGTATTGCATAATTTTTCACCCCACGATTTTAAAAAAGCTGCCGATAGTTTAATTAACCTTACCGATGTGATGTTGAACGGCAAAGAAGGGCAATTGGATTTCCTCCATATGTTTTTGCCCGATTATGTTGAGGTATACGGCATAAACGATTACGAAAACAGTATGCGGGCATTAGAGAAAATAACCCAGTTTGCCAGTGCCGAGTTTGCCATTCGTCCGTTTATTGTTAAGTATCCGCAGGCAATGCAGCAAATGTTGGCGTGGAGTAAACACCCCAATCCCTTTGTTCGTCGGTTGAGCAGTGAGGGTTGTCGCCCCCGTTTGCCTTGGGCAATGGCATTGCCTACGTTGAAAAAAGACCCAACAGCTATATTACCCATACTTGAAAACTTGAAACAAGACGAAGCCGAAACGGTGCGCCGCAGTGTGGCCAATAACCTAAACGATATAGCCAAAGACAATGCGCCTGTTGTGATGGAAATAGTGAAACGCTGGCAAGGGCAACACAAAAACACCGATTGGATAATTAAACACGGCAGCCGCACGCTGCTGAAACAAGGGCACAACGAGGCATTGGATGCTTTTGGACTAAAAAATGGGGTGAAGGTGGAAGTGAAAAATTTAACTATTTCGCCACAAAAAATAAAAATGGGTGATGCCGCCACACTTACCTTTACTATTGAATTGAAAGAGAAAAAGACCGAAAAATTAAGGGTAGAATATGGTATATATTATGTGAAAGCCAATGGCGCGGCCAATAGAAAATTATTTAAAATTACCGAAAATAATTACGAGCCAAATAAACCTGTAAATTTTAGCCGTACCCTTCGCTTTCACGATTTAACAACGCGCAAACATTATGCAGGTTTGCACAAAATTACTATTGTGGTAAACGGGCAAGAATATGCCGAAACGGCTATGGAACTAACAAAATAGGCTATTGTTTTTAGCAGTAAATCTTATTTTTGCTAAAGGCTAATAACCAAAAGCCAATTGCTAGTATATGAACACTTACAAATTTGCTGAACGTATCACCCGTATCGACGCACAGTTTATGCAATATATACTGGTGCTACCTGATGCTATTATTGAGCAAATTGAAGCTGAAAACGAAGGTAAAAAAGGCCGTGTACGTGTTGAGGGAACGATGAATGGAGCACCTTTTGCTCTTGCTATACAAAGCCTTAAAACGGGAGAGAAACATTTTTCGGTGAGTAATCCATTACGTAAAGCAGCTAGAATACAACTTAGTGTGCCTGTGCAAGTTGAATTTCATTTGGTTGACCCTGATAAACTGAATATACCTGAAGAATTAATTGCAGTTTTAGAAGAAGACCCTGAGGGGAAGCAAGCTTTTGAAAAATTAACAACAGGTTATAAACGCAGTTTAATACATTATATAACATCAGTAAAAAATGTAGATAGCCGCATAAAACGTGCTATTGAATTGGTAAACAAAGCCAAATACGGGCAATTGCATGGCCAAAAGAAAGTAGAAGAATAGGGCTTATTGTATCCAAAATTCTTTTTCAAGTATTTCTTGTTTTACAATACCATCCTCGAGGTTATAAATACCATCATTGCGCACTATGGTTATATTGGTAGTATATTTTAGGGTGTATTTTCCTATGGGTAATATAGTGTTTGATGGTTTATTAAACCAATTAACCCCAATTTGGGTAGTTTGGCGAGGATATAAATATTGCATTTGCATACCTAAGTTGGTTATTATACTATCATTAACAGCCCGACCTACATAGCCATAATCATCGTATAAAATAAAATAATATTGAGGTGGGTTTGAGCGTCTATAATAGGTAACGCTAGTTTTTAACGGGTTTATTTCGTTCAAAACAAAATATATATCATCGCCATAGGCGAAGGTGTCGGCATCTATCCCGTTGCTATTGGCAGTGGTTAGTGCAAACTGAATATCACCAAGAGGAAACACCTTTTCTTCCTTTTTGCAACCTGTGGTAAATACAAGTATAAGTAATATAAAGGGTAGCAGCCTAGCGGCATTGGAAAGTGATACTGTTTTCATAGTAGTAACCTATTTTACTACATTGACAATAAAACTACCATAAAGGCTGCTTGGGTTTAGGTGGTTTTATAAAAGGATTTTCCTTAGTTATTATACCTGCTTTTTTTAATATCCATTTTAAGAACCTAAGAATTCCTAAACAAATAAATATTATTGATATGAGTGTTATTAAATGACTTACAACAAAATATGAGTCGTATAATTCTTCTTGAGTAAGTTGATCCTCCTTTGAAAATATGGGCTCTGTATTTCCTAATAATTGAGCTATTATTTCTGTAAGTTCTATTACAGAAAATACTAAACCTGATGCAATGAGTATTTGTATACAGAAAACTAAAACATATAAAGGGCCTTTTTTAAAGAAATCTTTTAAATAGAACCAAATATCTTTAAGCATGGCATTAATTATTTAGCCTTTAAATAATTGTTGGCCATACGCAATTGGCCGTAGGTTACTTTATCGCCTAGTTTTTCTTTTAGGGGTTTAAAGCCTTCTTCGCTCACTTGTTTCATGGCCAATTCAATTTCTATCATCAATTCTTCGCTCAAAAAATCAAACACGTTTACCTCGCCCGTGGCTATAAATTCTGATAAATGGCTTTCTATCGTACTTGTAGCCATACCACGTTGCTGGGCTATTTCTTCAATAGTCTTACCTTCTTTGTATAGCTCAAGGGTGGTACGTTGGCTGCTCCCTTTTTCGGGTTTTTTTAGGGCTTCTTCTTCAACAATGGGGGCGGCACGTTGTATGGGGCTAATTTCAAAGTGCATATCACCAAAGGTTATTTTCTCTACCTCTTTTATTTTACCCCAAACTACCTGTTCTAATTCTTTTAGCTTAGTTAGGTATTGTTTCGTTTTCTGTTTACCTTTTAGCAAAGTATAAATTTCTTCTACACAGGTAATTAAATCATCGTGCAAGGCTTTGGTAAAATATTGTTTGGCTTTGGTTACTCGCTCGTTCAGCAACTCTTGGTCGATAGGATGATTATTAAGTATATGTTTTAATTGTGGCATAAATTTAGAAGCTACGCCCTGTTGCTCCTTCACTTTGGCTATTAACACCTCTACCCAAGTAGTAACGCTTTCTTTTTCAGGAATACTTTTGCTTAATGTAAATTCTCTAAAAGGAATTATTTCGTTTACAAGCCTATTCCAATTAAAAGTCTGCACTAATACTTTGGCGGCATATATGGGCTTTTCATGCTCCAAAATACGTTCAAGCTCGGCTTCACTTGTTTCACGTTTGGTAAATTCTATAATACGCTCGTCGCTTTTTATGCTTTGAGGTTGTATTTTTGATAATAAGGTAACGCCTTCCAATGTACGGCAACGGCTAAGGGCAACATATACCTGCCCTGCCGCAAACGAATTTCCGGCATCAATCACCGCCTTATCAAACGTTAAACCTTGGCTTTTGTGTATGGTAATAGCCCACGCCAATCGCAGTGGATATTGGGTAAAACTGCCAATTTCTTCCTCCTCAATGCGGTTAGTGTCTTTGTTTACCACATAGCGTATGTTTTGCCATTTTTCTTTGCCCAGTTGCAGTTCTATTCCGCTACCCTCCAGTTCAAGGGTTATTTTATCGTTTTGTATGGCTTTTACACTGGCAATTTTGCCATTGAAATAGCGTTTTTCAGGGTCGGGATCATTTTTAATAAACATCACCTGCGCACCTGTTTTTAGTGCCAGTTTGGCTTCGGTAGGGTAGGCATTTTCTGAGAATTCTCCGCTAAGCTCAGCGTCAAAAGTGTAGGTATCGCCATCCAATTTTGCCAGTTCTTGTTGGTTTATTTGGTCGGCCTTAAAATTGTGTGTAGTAAGGGTAATGGTATTATCGCCCGCCTCATCCATATAGGGTTGGTAGTGCTCTTCAAGCAATTGCAAATCCCATTCTTCAACATCGTTATTACGTATATTATTTAATAAATTAATAAAACGTTCGTCGCTTTGGCGATAAATAGTTTTTAATTCAATAAATAAAGGCGCATTTTCCAGCATTACTTTCGAACTGAAAAAGAAAGGGCTATCGTACTCTCCGCGTAAAATATTCCATTCTTTATCGCCAACTACGGGTGGGAGTTGAAATAAATCACCTATTAGCAATACCTGCACGCCACCAAAGGGAAGGTGGGGTGTATTTCTAAAATGGCGCAAAATATCGTCAATAGCATCCATCATATCGGCGCGCAGCATACTCACCTCGTCTATTATCAGTAGTTCAAGGTCGTTAAGCAACGCAATTTTTTCTCTATTAAACCGAATAGAGCGTATAAGATTGTATTGATTGGTGGCGGCATTATCGCCATAAAATCCGCTTGAAGAGGACAGATAAGGGATAAACGGCAACTGAAAAAACGAGTGTAGGGTTACGCCCCCCGCATTAATTGCCGCTACACCCGTAGGTGCAGTTGTTACCGATTGTTTGCGCGAGTTTTTCTGTACGTATTTTAGAAACGTGGTTTTACCTGTACCCGCCTTACCTGTAAGAAATAGGTTACAAGCAGTGTTGTTTACTACATCAAAAGCAAGGTCGAATAAAGGATTTTCACTATCAGGCTGCATGGTTTCAAAAGTAGGGCGATTAGAGACGGGTTTCAAGTTTTTAGTTTCAAGTTTTCAAGAGGGACGCTTTTGGGATTTTTCTGCCTATTTGAATATTAAAGAGAGAGTTAGAAATTTTGTAAATTTGAATATATGAAACATGTGGTAGTAATTGATGATAAAACTCTTGATGGAGCAGCATTGCTAAAGCAAATTAAGGAGATGTCTAACGAGACGGTTGAGTTTATCGATGATGAAGAAACCATTAAAGAAGCTGTACCTGTTGAGGTGTGGGCAGATAAACTAAGAAACGAACTAAAAAGAGCTTACGATAAGAAAAACTAAAATTTGATGAAAGTTTTAGTTAATCCCAAGGCTATAACTAGCAACAAGTTTTAACCAGTTGGCGCATCTTGGTATAAAGTCATTTGATTAACCCTAGTGTAATAAGTATTAAAATGTATCAATTAATTTATCGTTGTCAATTTCTAATCCTACACTTTTCATTTCTTTAGCTAGTTTAACCTTCCAACCACCTTTGGTGTCATAATCATCATATAGTATGCCTTGTAAATCACTTGGGATAGTTGTATTTCCTTTCTTTAGGAGTCTAACGTTATTTCTCCCTAATTTCCCTAAGAAATATCCAATTTCTAAAACTACGTTTTGCCTTGCATGGCCTGAGCCATCTGTATGTTGGTCGTCTGGACTTAATAAGGCAATAGCATATTTTGCTTCAGCTCCTTCTTCTATTAATTTGTCAATAATGGTTCTTCCCTTATCTGGTCTTTCATGCAATACTATAGCATTTAGTCCAATTCTTTCAAGCATCAATTGAACGTTCTTTTTCATTTCTTCATTATGGCCATGAATTATAAAAACATTTTTACTTTTCATTGAATTATTTTTAAATTCATTTTCTGTATTTATTATTTGGGTTGGTATTAAATCAATGCGTTCAAAAATACTTTCCAAACTTTGTATTCTGACCTTTAAAAATTCCTTTATTTTCCATTTTCTGAATTGTGGCGAGTTAATGTCAACACCCCTCATCACTTGCTCTACTCCTAACATATTGCCAGCAACTTTATATTCTTGTAAATATTTATTTGAAATCACAGTAAAAGAGCTACTTAGTAGTTCTTTGTTATAATCATCCCACTTTTTATAACTTTTTTCATTAGTTTCAAGTTGTTCGATCGATGATATTGTAGAATCATTTAATTTTTTTCCTTTTTCAATTCGCTCTTGAACTTGTTGTTTAAAGTCTTCTCTTGAAATGTTTAATTCAGTTCTTAATAGTTTTTGCTCTGCCATAAATAGACTATTTAACAAATATAACAGCTTTGATTGAAAGTATATTTTTTCTAAATACATCAATACCTATCTACCATTCCCTAAATTTGCACCATGGCCGCTGCCGAGGAGAAACTTAAAAGCATAATTTCGATATTGCCCGATTCGCCGGGGGTATACAAGTATTACAGCTCTGAGGGCGAGTTGATATATATAGGTAAAGCTAAAAGCCTTAAAAAACGAGTATCATCGTACTTCAATAAAAACCAGTACGAGAACAAAAAAACGGCTGTATTGGTAAGCCGTATTGATGACATACAGTATACTGTTGTTGATACCGAGTTTGATGCGTTGTTGCTTGAAAATAATCTGATAAAAGAGTTTAAACCGCGCTTTAATATTGATTGGAAGGACGATAAAACGTATCCCTTTATCCGCTTAACCAAAGAGCGTTTCCCTAAAATTTTCCCAACACGCAATCCCGTAAAAGACGGGTCTGAATATTTTGGCCCTTACGGTTCAGTGCGTATGATGCACACCATACTAGAGTTAGTACGTGCCGTTTACCCTTTGCGCAATTGTAATTTAATACTTAGCGATGCCAATATAAAAGCAGGCAAATTTAAAACCTGCCTCGAGTATCAAATAGGCAATTGCAAAGGCCCTTGCGAAGGTTTACAAAGCGAGCAGGATTATATGAGCAGTATTGATAATGTGCGCAAAATATTAAAGGGTAATGTGGGCGAGGTGATACAATATGTAAAAGCGGATATGAGTGAGGCAGCGCAAAACTTACGTTTTGAACAGGCTGCGGCATCAAAAATAAAACTGGAGATACTAGAGCAGTATCAGGGTAAATCTACCGTGGTAACGCAAGTGCGGCACGATGTAGATGTATTTAATATGGCCGATGAGGGTAAAAGCGCTTTTATAAATTATTTAAAAGTAAACCACGGTATTATTATACAAACACAAACACTTGAATATAAAAAACGCTTGGACGAAACCCCGCAAGAGTTGCTTGAAACAGCCATTGCTGAAATGCGGAATCGCCATGGTAGCAAGGCCGAAGAGATTTTAGTGCCTTTTGAGTTGGATATTGATGATAACGATATAAAATTTACTGTACCCAAAACGGGGGATAAGAAAAAGTTATTAGACCTTTCGCTTAAAAACGCCATATATTATAAAAACGACCGAGTAAGCCAAAACGAGAAATTAAACCCTGATTTGAAGGTAGAGCGTTTGCTAACGCAAATGAAAAACGATTTGCGCTTAACCGAATTGCCTGCCCATATTGAGTGTTTTGATAACTCAAACTTTCAGGGGGCTTATCCCGTATCGGCAATGGTGTGTTTTAAAAATGGTAAACCCAGCAAAAAAGATTACCGCCATTTTAATGTGCAAACGGTAGTTGGCCCTGATGATTTTGCTACCATGAAAGAAGCTATAACGCGCCGTTATAAACGTGTTTTAGAAGAAAAACAACCACTTCCTCAATTGCTTATTGTTGACGGTGGTAAAGGCCAACTTAGTAGTGCTGTTGAGGCACTAAAAGAAATAGGTATATACAACCAACTGCCGGTTATTGGCATAGCTAAAAGATTAGAAGAAATATATTATCCTGACGACCCGTTGCCGCTGCATATTGATAAAAAATCGGAGACATTAAAAATTATACAACAAATGCGTGATGAAGCGCACCGTTTTGGTATCACCCATCACCGCAACCGCAGGGATAAAGGCACATTGGTTACTGAGCTAACAAGTATTAAAGGTATTGGCGAAGAAACTGCAAAACAGTTGCTTACCTTTTTTAAATCGGTAAAGAAAATAAAAGAAGCCTCGTCCGAAAGTATAGAATCGCTAATTGGTAAGTCCAAAGCCAAACTAATTAGCGATTACTTTAAAAATGGTTAATAATTGACCACGCGCAGATTCCTGCTTTCGCAGGAATGACTGTCAACGCTCCATTGTAGTCTTTATACTTACTACCTTCTACCTAGTATCGCCTTATTAAAATATTAGTGTTTAAAATGGCGAATACCAGTAAGTACCATTGCCATATTGTGCTGGTTGCAATAGTCCACTGTTAAATTGTCTTTTATAGAACCACCGGGTTGTATCACCGTTGTTATTCCTTCAACATCGGCAATTTCTACACAATCAGGAAATGGGAAAAACGCATCCGATGCCATTGCACAACCTTTCAACTCCAAACCAAATTCTTTGGCTTTGGCGATAGCTGTTTTCAACGCATCAACGCGTGAGGTTTGTCCGCAACCTATACCCATCAATTGGTTGTTTTTTGCCAATACAATGGTGTTAGATTTTGCGTGCTTCACAATACGGTTGGCAAGTAACATATCGGCAACCTCTTGCTGTGTGGGCTTGCGATTGGTAGCGTAACTAAAATTCGCTTCCGTTACAACAGCATTATCGGCATCTTGGTATATGGTGCCGTTTAGCAATGTTTTGTGTACTGTTTTGGGTTGTGGTATGCTGTGCAGTTTTAATAAACGACGATCTTTCTTTTTCTGCAAAATTTCTAAAGCGTCTTGCTCAAAATCAGGGGCAACTAATACCTCAAAAAACAAACTATTAATTTCTTTTGCCGTTTCCGCATCAATAGTGCGGTTGCAGGCTATTATTCCACCAAAAGAACTTACAGGGTCGCCAGCAAGAGCTTTATGCCATGCTTGGGTAAGGTTGCTATCACTAGCCAAACCACAAGGGTTGGTGTGTTTTATAATAACAAACGTAGGCTCGCTAAACTCGTTCAGCAACCCCAACGCAGCATCAATATCGTTTAGGTTATTGTACGACAATTCTTTACCGTGTAGTTGAGCAAAAACCTCCTCCAAATTACCTCTAAAAAAGGCTGATTGGTGTGGGTTTTCACCGTAGCGCATGTGCACATCATTAACACCTGCAAAGTAGTTGCCAATGGCAGTATCGTAGTGGGCGGTTTTCTTAAATGCTTGCGTGGCAAAGTAGCGACGGTCTTCTATTTCTGTACCACCATTTTTGGCTGAAATAATATTTTTAAGATTACCGTACTCGGCAAAATCGGCAATAATTACAGTGTCTTTATAGTTTTTGGCAGCAGCACGTATAAGCGAAACACCGCCAATATCAATTTTTTCAATTATGGTACTTTCGTCGTCGGAGGTTTTTAGAGTTTCTTCAAACGGATAAAGATCAACAATCACCAAATCAATTTCAGGTATACCAAACTCGGCAAGGGTACTAATATCTTCAGGATTATCACGGCGAGCCAAAATACCGCCAAATACTTTAGGGTGAAGCGTTTTCACACGTCCGCCCAAAATAGAAGGGTATTCGGTAAGGGTTTCAACGGCTATAACTGGTACGCCCAAACCCTCTATAAAGGCTTGTGTTCCTCCCGTAGAGTATATTTGCACATCGTGTTTGTGCAGTTCTTTAATAAGCTCGTCAAGATGGTCTTTGTGATAAACTGAAACTAATGCCGATTTAATTTTCTTAGTCATTGCCCTTTGGTTTTCTGTCTGTTGTTGTTTAAAAGAAACCGCGAAATTGGCTTTTTTCGCTAACACTTTATGCACAAGTTATGCTGTTTTTTGGAAAATACTTGTCATTTCCATACGAGTATTTGAAAGGGAGTAAAAGGAATAGTAATACTCTATATGTATAGCGTATTATAAAAAGCAAATTTGTAAGAAAGATGAGGACTTAATATTTATTAAAATCCAGTTTAATGCCTAAGGAAATATTTAAAAATAGCGGCATTGTCATTGGGTGGATTATTTTATCATAATTTATTTTTTCGTCTGTTTTATAGTTACCGGTAATAGTTTGTATGTTTTTTATATTAAACCCATCGGTAATATTAAACCCGTATTGAACTTGCCAGTATATATTGCTCGTATTTCTTTGGAAATAATGGATTATTGCAAATTGAGATTGATAAGCTATTTTGTTTTTTGCTGACATTTTAATGGTATAATAATATTGATCAGAACCACTCAGGTTGGTTAACTCCACGTCATAATTCTTAAAGAAAATTTGTTCAACTGTTAAAACAAAAAGGGTTTTGTTTAAATTCTTTCTGCTCAATATAAAACCCATTTGAAAAAAGAGGTTGTTGTATTGTGTGTTAATTATTGCTTCTTTATTTACTATCAATGGTATGACCGCATATTTTTTTCCTGAATGTTTTCCGCTCCCAATACCCAAAGTAGCAGAAAAATATATATCAGGGTTATTTTTTAGTGGAGTATAATAATTTATTCCAGCTTGATAAATATGACCTCCCGTATAGCCCTTATAAAAGCTGCCAACAACCCCTATATAATCACTTATAGAAAAAGAAGCCTGCCCTTCAACATGGTCAATACCAACAGCTCCAGCCATTTGTAACTGTTTAGCACTATCAAAAGCAGGTTCGTTAGGCATAACACTTACGTGAGAAGTAATCGTATAGCAACTGCAAAAACATAATACTATTAGGGTGGTAAGTAAAATTATTCTCATAGTTTAATAAAAATCTAAATTTATACCTACAGCTAGGTTAATTGCTATTCTGTCTACGGGTGTGTTACCTGCCTTATTGTTTTCGATAAATTCGATAACTCCTGATATTGGTTTAATACCTATCTGCCAGTTAAAATAAAAAGGAATTTCAGGAGGTTCAATATGCCCAAAAAGCACTATATAGTGTCCTATTACTGTAATATTTTCAGATGAAAGAGCATTATTCTGGTAGTTATTGCTATTTGATGTGGTTCGATGTATATAGTCCTTATATAAATAATTATATTGTATTTGCACTCTTTTAAAAAGTATACCAATTATTTGATTTGGGTCGCCAGTATCGTATTTGTAATAAAGTGCTGCTTGTATATTTTGAGTTTGATAATAACACTTGCGAGATTCGTACGATGACCCCCGCCAGTCCTTTTTGGTTAATTCCTCAGAATTAATATTACCCTCACCAATTGTGTAACCTACAGAAAAGAAAATTTTTTTCTTTTTTGGTGATAGGCCAATATACGTTGAAGCCCCATATTCGGTAGACCATTGGTTTCCCCAGCCTTTAAAATATCCTGCTAATAATGTAAAATGCTTTAAGGGTGAAAATGCAGCTTGGTTTTCGTAGTGGTTAAAGCCAATAGTGCCACCAAGTTTCAGTTGCCCTGCATTTGTAAATGCAGGTTCGTTGGGCATTTGCGGTATATAGCTATATTGGGCATAGCCACCATTACCAATAAGTAAAACAAAGCAACACAGTAAAATTATTCTCATAGTTTAGCCTCGGTTAGTAGATCAAAAATGGCACGAATTGAGTTGGCTTTGCTTGCAAATTTTGCAATCGCCTAAACTGATTTTAAGGATTTTTGCAACTAGCAATTTGTTGTTAAGGTTTTTGTACCTTTGCACCCATTTTTACCACGTAACTACGGAGAACCTAACAGCATGGCTGAGAAACCTAAATTACTTTATATAACCCGAAAAGAGCACTTTAATGCAGCGCACAAGCTGTATAATCCTAACTGGACTGAGGAACAAAACGACGAAGTATTTGGTCGTTGTGCCAATAAAAACTGGCACGGACACAATTTTGAATTGTTTGTAACCGTAAAAGGTTATCCTAATCCTGATACAGGTTTTATTATCGACTTGAAAAAGCTCAAGGTGATAATAAACGAGCGTGTGATAGACAAGTTAGACCACCGCAACATAAACGAGGATGTAGATTTTATGCACGGCAAAATGGCCAGTATAGAAAACCTTGTGGTTGAAATTTGGGATCAACTTGAAACACCTATAAACAGCGAAGGCTGCAAACTACACTACCTTAAACTGGTAGAAACCGAAAGAAACTTTGTAGAATATTATGGAGAAGAGTAAAACACATATACCTGCATACGACCGTGAGCCAAGCCCCAAAAGCTTTAAAAGGTCTATTTTGATATCGTTGGTATTTATTGTTTTTTACGGTGGTTTTCTTATTTGGAAAAATTATTATCGAGAAGGGGCAACTCCACCCATAGAGCGTCAGCAGCTTGCTGTGCCCTCGCACATGATAGATAGCAGTGCTTTAGACTAAGGCAAAGCTGCAAACTAAACGGCAAAAGTGTAGTTTTGCGCTACTATGCAAAATCGCATCACACAACTTTTTGGCATTCAATACCCCATAATACAGGCTGGCATGATATGGTGCAGCGGCTGGCGTTTGGCCTCGGCTGTTTCAAATGCAGGCGGCTTGGGGCTTATCGGTTCAGGCTCAATGTACCCCGAAGTATTGCGCGAGCACATACAAAAATGCAAAGCAGCTACTAGCAAACCTTTTGGAGTAAACGTACCCCTATTATACCCTGATATTGAAAAATTAATAGCGATAATAGTAGAAGAAGGGGTGAAGATTGTTTTTACCAGTGCAGGTAACCCCAAAACGTGGACAGAACACCTAAAAAGCAAAGGCATTACCGTAGTGCACGTAGTGAGCAACACAAAATTTGCTAAAAAGTGTGAAGAAGCGGGTGTTGATGCCATAGTAGCCGAAGGCTTTGAAGCAGGCGGGCACAACGGCCGTGAAGAAACTACTACCATGTGCCTTATCCCTATGGTGCGGGAGGCGGTGAGTATACCCCTTATTGCAGCAGGTGGTATAGGCAGTGGCAAAACTATGTTGGCGGCAATGGCTTTGGGTGCTGATGGGGTACAAATAGGCAGCCGTTTTGCTGCCAGTGAAGAATCATCGGCGCACGAAAATTTTAAGAAAGCAATTGTTGATGCTGGCGACGGCGGCACACAGCTTACCCTAAAAGAGCTTACGCCTGTGCGCTTAATAAAGAATAAATTTTTTACTGATATACAAGAAGCCTATAACCGCAAAGCAAGTGCCGACGAATTGCGCGAATTACTGGGACGTGCCCGCGCCAAACGCGGTATGTTTGAAGGTGATTTGGACGAAGGCGAATTGGAAATAGGGCAAATTTCAGGCTATATACACGATGTAAAACCTGCGGCTGAAATAGTGAAGGAAATAGTGGAGGAGTTTAATAGCGTGGTGAAAGGCTTTGAAGGGCTCAAATTGTAAATGTCAGAACTTTTGCAGAACTTTGTATTGTGAAGACAGAAGAAATAACAATAGAGGTAACTGATAAAAGGGTAATTAAACTTTTGAAGCAAATTCAGGAGATTAAAACTGCTTTTAAAGCTCATGTAAAAAAAACAGGTTCTTCACAAGATTTTAATAAGAAAATCGATATCAATAAATAGTAGTCATTTGTATTCATTCGATCTTGAGCATCAGGGTGGTGCTGACTATAAATACACGTTTAATTGTAATAATGGGAATCGATATATAGTTCTATTTGCTGTTGCTCAGGATTTATTTGATTTTGAAAATAATGCTGAGTATCAGTTTTATTTTTTGAATATAATTCCACAAATTGAACGTCCTGTTTTTGATATTAACACTTCAAAAACAATTGCCGCTATAACTAATGATTTTTTTCAATATAAACCAGATGGTTTTGTATTCTATTATCCAGAAAACACGGATGGAAGAGATAGGCAGCGAACAAAGTTGTTTGATAGATGGTTTGAAAACCATTCTACAGATATACATCTAAGATTTGTGTATGTAATTAATATTGAGGATACTGTTTTGTATGCTGGTTTACTTGTGTTGGCAAATAACCCTAAAAAGGATAGTGGAAAACAGATTGTAACAAATTTTATAAAAGGATTGAACATAGGAAAAGATGCTCCTTTATATTAGCTCAAATTAGTGAGGTGTGTGCTTCTCGTTTTATAGCATAGTTTGTGTAGTTTTGCCAATACGGTGGTTGCGGATAATCATCAAATCAAACTTCTTAAATTAACTCCGTGCACAAGATAAAAGAGTTTCCCAATGGGCTTAGGCTTATATACCAACAACATATTTCAGAAATATCGCACTTTGGCATTATAATAAATGCAGGCACACGCGATGAAAGCGAAGATATAATGGGCATGGCTCATTTTATAGAGCACATGCTGTTTAAAGGCACTGAAAAACGCCGCGCCTTGCAAATAATAAACCGATTGGAGGAAGTAGGCGGCGAAATGAATGCTTATACCTCAAAAGAAAAAACCTGTATTTATGCCTCGTTTACTAGTGGCTACCTTGCCCGCGCGGTAGATTTGCTTACCGATATTGCCTTTAACTCCACCTTTCCTGAAAAAGAAATGGAGAAAGAGAAAAAGGTAATTTTAGAAGAGATAGATATGTATGCCGATACACCCGAAGAGCGTATAAACGATGAGTTTCAGGAATTGTTTTTCAAAAATCACCCGCTAGGCTTTAATATATTGGGCACACCTGAAACCTTAAACACTATTACTCAGCAGCAAACCAAAGATTTTATCAGCAATTTTTATCAACCCCAAAACATAGTATTTTCTTATGTGGGCGCAACCCCGTTTGATAAGGTGATAAAACTGTGCGAAAAATATATGCCACAACCAGTTAAAGAAGTAAAGGCATTAAAACGGAAACCGTTTAAAAAATTCACCCCTTTTATACTTGAAAAAGAGACTGAACACGCCCAGTGCTACTGTGTTATGGGAAGTTTGGCGTATGGCCACAACCATCCGCTAAAACCTGCATTGGCGTTATTAAGCAATTTACTAGGTGGGCCGGGGCTAAACTCGCGACTAAACCTTGCCGTGCGCGAAAAATATGGCTATGCCTATCAAATAGATTGTAGCTATAGTGCCTACGATGATGGCGGCTACTTTAGTATTTATTTCGGTACCGACCCTAAATACCTGAATAAAACCCTAAAACTGGTACAAAAAGAACTGGCACGCTTGCAAGAAAATCCTCTTAGCGATAGTGTGCTAAACAAATACAAAAAACAAATGGCGGGGCAAATGCTGCTATCAGAAGAAAGCAAGGTAAACCTTATGCTGGCATTGGGCAAAAGTCTTGTAGACCATAATAGAGCGGACACGCTAGCTGAAGTAATACAAAAAATATATGCTGTTACCCCTGCACAGGTGCTTGAGGTAGCTCGCGAAGTGCTCGATAATTCAAAAATGAGCCGTTTGGTATATAAAAAAGGGTAGTTAGGCCAACCTTTGTTTAGATTATCTCGTTTTACTGTAACTTAGAATTATGATAAAACGCACACTAACAAAAATATTTGCAATAATTGCCGTTGCGTGTGCAATGGGTTCACAATTATCAGCACAAAGCAGTTGGAACCTTACCGCCGTTGATGCCTCTATTGGTAGGCCTACTACACTATACGGACATCATACCTATGCTGAGTATTTGTCTAAAATTGCAGCATCGCCAAAAACGCTAGAGAAGGTATATTTTGATACCCGCGAGAAAAGCAATTATGATGTAACATTAGGAACTTTGGATAGGAACGGAGGTATAAGTGCAGGAGCAACACTGGTATTCAGAAAACAGACTAAAAGTAAATTTATCAGTGCAAACGAAATTCAAGCAGGCATAAGTTTTTTTAGTTCTTCCACTGCCATTAAATACGTATCAACTAATATCACCCCAAATCAAACCCGCAATCTGTATGCTACTTACAACTTAAAATTTACCGATTTACGGTTCAATTTTGGGTATTATTTCTATACCCCATTATTTAAAAAACGGGCTGATTTGTATATGGGAAGCAATGTGTACTACGCGTTTTCGGTAGGGAGTGAAATAAAAGCCACACCCACCTATATTGATGAGGTAAATCGCGACGATGAGGGAAATGTAACCACGGCTTTTTACAAACAAAAAATGTTTGATGCCACTACCAATTTTATAAAACCATGGTCGAACTACGGTGTGCAAATACCCGTAGGCTTTTTGGTAAGCGTAGCTGATAGAAGTAAAGTGTTTGCCAATTATTATATCGATTTTAATTTTAGGGCATACAACCAAGGTAATGTGCGCAATGATATATATCACGGGTTTAATATAGGCTACCGATATATGTTTTAGTTAATGGCTATTACTATACTTTCTAGCGAATAATCCCTTCAAAAAATTTTCTAATAACACTATTTGCACTAAACTTGTTGAATGGATTTTTTAGACCCTAAACTAGAACACTATGCAGAAATGCATACCACACCCGAAAATGAGGTGCAACAAGCCCTAAACCGCGAAACGTATGCCAATGTATTAATGCCGCGTATGCTTAGTGGGCATTTGCAAGGACGTGTACTTAGTATGTTTAGCCAAATGTTGCGTCCACGCCGAATATTGGAGATAGGCACATATACAGGATATTCAGCATTATGTATGGCCGAAGGACTTACTGATGACGGCATTTTGCATACCATTGATATAAACGAAGAGTTGGAAACTATGGTGCGTGCGCACATAGCCAAAGCAGGTTTTGAGAAGAAAATACAGTTTCATATAGGCAATGCCATGCAAATTGTGCCTGCACTAAACGAAACTTTTGATTTGGTGTTTATTGATGCCGACAAAGAGAACTATAGCCACTACTACGATATGGTATTTGACAAACTACGCACAGGCGGTATTATAATAGCCGATAATGTGTTGTGGAGTGGAAAAGTACTGGATGAAAAAGAATTGGCAAAAGATGTAGAAACCAAAGCACTAGACCAGTTTAACAAAAAAATACACACCGATAGCCGTGTAGAAAACGTGCTATTGCCCATACGCGATGGCTTGATGGTAGTGCGCAAGAAATAGAGGTATTTTTTAGCGAAGATTAAGAAAACTAGATATGAAAAAAATTATAATATTATTTATAGGTATAGCCTTTTTAGCCTCGTGCAAAGGTTTTTTAGATAAGGCCGACCCTGTAAAATACAACGACGATATAATTGGCGAAAACGAAAAAATAGAAGCCGTTTTTACTGATTTCTTTTATGCCCTTGAAGAGTATAATTTTGAAGAAGCCGAAGCATTGCGATTAAAATCGATTTCAATATCAGATTCGGCAATTGAACGTATAGGAAAAATAGGTAGTTTTAAAGGTAACGACGATTTTAGGCAAGCAGCTATTAAATACATCGAAATTGGCAAAAAATTAGCTGAAACCGATTTTAAAAAATTGGTGGATATATACAAAGGGATGAATGCTTTAGAAGAAGATGAAAGTGATGAAGCCTACGAAAACTATGATGTGTTGTCAACGGAAATGGAAAAAATATATGCCAATATGAATACGGTAGATTCTACCTACTTTCAAAAATTCCATACCGCACAAAAAGAATTTGCCAAAAACAATAATATCACCTTAGAAGTTCAATCAAAAGAAGACGAAATTAATAAACAATCGCTTGAAGAACTTTTGAAAAAATCAAAACAAGAATTGGGCGACGACATTGAAGAAATAGACGAGTAAAGAGTAATTGAATCAACCTTCATAAAAAATCTAAAAACACACTAAAGTCTCTTCATGTCTAGTACCAAATTATACCTTGTACCCACGCCCATAGGCAATTTGCAAGATATAACCTTGCGTGCACTAGAGGTGTTAAAAACAGTTGATGTGGTATTGGCCGAAGATACCCGTACCAGTGGACAACTACTAAAACACTATGCTATAAGCGCAAAACTGCAAGCCTATCACCAACACAACGAGCACCGCGAGGTGGAACATCTTGTACAGCGTATGGCTGGTGGCGAAACTATGGCATTGGTTAGCGATGCAGGTTCGCCCGCTATTAGCGACCCTGGTTTTTTATTGGTGCGCGAATGTGTGCGTAGCGGTGTGCAAGTAGAAAGTCTGCCCGGTGCTACTGCCTTTGTGCCAGCATTGGCGAAAAGCGGTTTGCCGACCCATCGTTTTTGTTTTGAGGGATTTTTACCCCAGAAAAAAGGCCGCCAAACAGCACTAAAAGCGTTGGTAGATGAAGAACGCACCATGGTTTTTTACGAGTCGCCATATAGAGTGATAAAAACCCTTACCGATTTTATGGCTGTGTTTGGTGCCGAAAGGCAAGCCTCCGTATCGCGCGAGATAACTAAAATGTTTGAGGAAACTGTAAACGGTAGTTTACAAGAAATTATAAACCACTTTAATACTAAAGCCCCCAAAGGCGAGTTTGTTATTGTAGTGGCAGGAAAAAACTATACTACAGGCCAAACCCATGATGAAGAAACTAACGCATAACTATTGGTTTTTAAGCCTTAGTGCAGGCTTGCTGTTGTGGTTGGCTTGGCCACCATTGGCTACTTCACCTCTAGTGTTTATAGGTTTTGTGCCCTTGTTGTGGTTGCAAAACCTTAGCCAGCAACATCAAGAAAAAAACCGCATATTTTGGTTTTATAGCTACATGGCTCTTTTGGTGTGGAATATACTCACTACTTGGTGGGTATGGTTTGCATCGCCCGCAGGGGCTATATTAGCCATAGCACTCAATGCTTTGCTCATGTCGTTGCCTTGGTTGGCATTCCACATCACTCGCAAAACCTTTGGCGATAAACTGGCCTATCCTGCATTAATATTTTATTGGTTAGGGTTCGAGTATTTACACCTCAATTGGCAAGTATCGTGGCCTTGGCTCACATTAGGCAATGCCTTTGCCTCAGTGCCTAATATGGTGCAGTGGTATCAATACACAGGTTTTTTGGGCGGCAGTCTTTGGGTGTTGCTAATAAACGTATTGGTGTTTAAGCTCATCACCAACTATACCCGCGCTAGAACCATTGGCCTATCGGTAGCGGTATTGTTGCCTCTAATTTCATCGTATATCATTTTAAATAATTTAGATGATACCAAAGGTATTAGTGATACGGATAAAGTTTCAACCCTTGTTATTCAACCCAATATTGACCCCTATACTGAGAAATTTGGCAGTAAAACACCCGAAGAACAGTTTGAGATTATGATGCAATTGGCGCAGGATAATATCACCCCTGAAACTCGTTTAGTTGTTTTTCCTGAAACTGCCCTTACTCGTTCCATTGATGAGACCGCTATAAATCAAAGCACAGCTGTTATTCTATTGCGTAATTTTTGCAAGCAGCATAAAGTAAGCATACTAACGGGTGCCGATACCTATTATTTTTTTAGACCCAGAGAAAAGCTAACAGCTACCGCCCGTAAATACAACGATGATTTATATTACGATGCCTACAATACTGCCCTGCTGATTGATAGCACAGATAGTGTGCAGGTATACCACAAAAGCAAATTAGTACCGGGGGTAGAGCAATTGCCCTACCCAACTATATTTCGCCCTTTAGAAGAGATTTTTAGCTTGGGGGGAACATCGGGTAGTTTGGGTATACAAGACGATGCAGAAGTGTTTACTACTGCTGATGGGATAAAGATTGCGCCCATTATATGCTACGAGAGTGTGTATGGCGATTGGGTGGGCAGCTATGTAAGGCAAGATGCCAACCTGCTGTGCATTATCACCAACGATGGTTGGTGGCGGAATACCCCCGGATATAGCCAACACCTGCAATATGCCCGATTACGCGCTATTGAAACCCGCCGAAATATTGTCCGCAGTGCCAATACAGGCATATCAGCCTTTATAAATTATAAGGGCGAGATAGAAAGTGAAACCCAATGGTGGGTGCCTGCCTACCTTAGCAGCACAACAAACCTTAAAACCGAGATGACTTGGTACGCCAAAAATGGCGACTATATTGGTAAAATTGGGGCTTGGTTAGCCATAATGTTGCTGTTATCTACCTTTGTAAAAGGACGAACCAAAAAGGGGTACTAGTTTTCTCTTTTTAGATAAAACCTGCCGCTACTTATGCCCCATCGGGGTTGCCGACAGGTATGAATAGCATCGGTCTTCAAACCGATGATTTATTTCACGCAAAGAGTTGAAGACGCAAAGTTGGTAAGCATAGATTATATGCTCATATACATACTTTTATATAATTGGCACTACAATAAATTAAGTCGCTATGTCCGCTTGCGGACAATAATACAGAAACAGGTGAAAACCCAATAATAAAGTAATTTACTCACCCCCAAAAATACAAAATCAACAGGCGACTTTTCTACCACCCTCAGTCCCTCCTTATCCATAACACAAGCCCTACAAGGATGGAAGCTACGCCACTGCCCTTTGGTTTTAGCGTATTTTGCCAAAAATAGAGCACTGTATTGTCCCCCTTGTGTGCTTTCGTCCTGAGCGGAGTCGAAGGATATGTGAGTAAGCGAAGGGAGCAGGGGGATGAAAAAGAGTAACCAATATCACTTCACTGCCGAGCGGACGCTTAATTATTACTTGGCACGAGCGGATGCTCGCGCCAGCATTGAAACAAACACCCTTTCCTCACTTCGCAATAACTTTACTTTTTACAGCGTTTTTAGTATATTAGCTAAAGACGAAAGGAGAAGAGCCATGAACAAACTAGGAATGAACTGGTTTACCGAGGGAAGGGTTGATTTTGAGTATAAAAAATACGTGTTGTTGGCCTATTTGCAGCAGGTACACCAGAGTTTTGAAGAAAATAAGTTATATCCCCAATTGGCTGAATTGGTGAGCCACTACCGTAATCTTAAACTGTTTATTGATACTAAAAGCAAGCTATACAATAGTTTCCCCAAAGAGCTGAGCGAGGTTGACCTAAAAAACTTTAGGTTGGTGTACGAGAAAACTATTGAAGATGACGAGCTGATGGGCGAAATAAACCGTATTGTAGATTACTCGCTGCCGAGATTAAAGGGAGGACTTGAAGAAGGACGTACTTTGTACGATGGTATAGAGGCGGCAATAACGTTTGCCCCCATTGGTATTTTGCCTTTGTATAAAGATGAGGGCTATTTGCTGCTAAAAAGCGGAACTACCAGCCAAACACAGGTATACCAATACCAAATAACATTGTTTAGCAGTGCCGATGAAAATTATAGGGCTATAAACACTACCTATATTGGTCAATACCAATACGGCTTGGTATACACCTTTGAAAACATAAAGAAGGAATTAATAAAGACTAGGAAAGAGCTGCCCAATCCTGCCACTTATTTAGCAGAGTGTGCCACATTAGTACCCGAACACGAAACCCTATTACCCATAGCAAAAAGACTATTGGTACGCAGGATAACTAAAGAAAAGTAAAGTTTGGAAAGCTAATTATTGGTTAGCGTCTTCTTGAGCTGCGCCACCTTCTTGTCCACCAGCAGCGCCGTCTTGAGGGGCATTGGTAGGAGTTTGGTATTGTGTAGCAGGAAGATCTTGTATTTGCTGAGAGTTTATAGCTTCTTTTTTAGCACCTTCTTCGGGAGTGATTACAAAAAAGTTTGAAGCCATGGCAAATGCTATAATAGCTATTGCCAAACCCCAAGTGGCCTTTTCTATAAAGTCAGAAGTGCGTTTAACACCAAAAGTAAGGTTTGATGATGAAAACTGTGCAGCCAAACCACCACCTTTAGGCTTTTGAATTAGCACAACCAATATTAAAAGTATAGACGAAACAATTATCAGACCTATAAATAAACCGTACATATATCAAATTTTATAAGGATGGCAAAGATGATTTTTTTTTCTGTCAATAGCAAGTTAGTAACACTTAATTTCATTGCATATTTTAGTGTTCATACATTGTGAATATACAAAGGCTGTTTTCGATGAAAGGTTTGCAATAATAAATGGGCTTTCAACTAATTTGCAGTATGAAGAAAGCCTTTTTTATCATTTGTTTTTTTGCATCACTTTCTACTCAAAAAATAAGCGCGCAAGTTCTGGGGGTTGATGGAGCAGGAAATTCGCCCATTGCACATGGTGGTGTTAGTGCCGGTATTGATGTATTGCGTAGTAGTTTCAATGCTTCTATGATGACGATTTCAAACAATTTGTACGACAAGAAAAACCAAGCTTTTGGTATGACGTTAAACCGAATTGAACGAGGAGGCATAAGTAATCTTTTAAAAAACGGCAGTACGGCTTCCGTTTCCACAATAGGGATAACAGGTGCTTGGGTGTTTAGCAACGAGTACGAAAACAAGTACAAGCCTAAACAAGAGTATGAAAAACTACTAATGGATGAAAAGCAAGCATTGGAAAGAGAACTTGAAGTATATAAAAAAGATACAGCTTTAACTTTTATGGCAATTAGGTCGTTGCCTAGTAAATACGATATGTATAAGGATAGTTTAAAGCAATTATATTTTGTAGATGGCCTAAACGAGAAACTATTTAACAATTGGGTAAGCTATGGCCAAAGAGTAGAGGATAGAATGGGCGAAAAGGGGTTTGCCAAAGAGGTGATGTATTTAATTTCGCATATAAGAGGTACATTGCTATACAGTAGCTATGCTGATGCAAAAGGAAAACTGAATAATATAGAACTTCAACTTACCAATATTAATTATCCTGTAAAACCCTTTGAGCGCAGTATACTTTCGATTAATGTGGGAGTTAGAAACTTTACACGCCAAAACGCAACCTTTTCAAACCCTTTAAACACCAGTAATTACCCTACCTCCTTTGGGTTTGAGAAAAATGCTATGGGATTTATCTCTATAGGTCTAAGCTATCACTATAATAATAAAGTTTTTTTTGGGGCAAATATTGGCTACGATGCCTACGATAATTTTGAAATATTAAGCCTTGTGCAATACGATACAGTTAAACAATTTAATGGGTCGGGAGGACAAGCTGTAAAAAGCAATTACGGGTATGAAGGGGAGTACAAACTAAAAGGCAGTGTTTTCTTTTCAGCTAGATTAACTTTTATTGATGATGTACCAAAAATGGGTAAGATAGTGTTAACGCCATTTTATTTTACTATTGCTGCACGTAGTACAGTTGGAGCTTCAGTAAAACTAATTACCCGTAATGGTTTCAGTATAGGGGCTTCGGCTGAGTCATTTAGTTTGGAGGGAGTAGTAGATGAGCCTAAAGTAAAATACAACAACTATTCGTTTGGTTTTACTGTAGGCTATACACTAGCCAATTTAGATTTTTTAAGCCTTAAATAAATCCACTGTAAACTTATTGCCGAGGCAATAATAAGCAAGGGATAAATGGGTACTTTAAAGCGGGCACTGCCAATAGGGCCAGTAACAAACCATATATAGCCTACCAAAGCCAGCAAATAAATTTTTGGCCACAAAGGGGTGTTTTTAGTAAATAGGTATACAAAGCAAAGCACCAAAATTATCCCGTTTACAAGCATACTCAATAGCAAAACCACAATAAGCCAAAGCGGTTGTGTTTTTATAAAGCCTTGCAACTCTTGCATATTGCCTTTACTAAGGTAGTGCAGCAATCCTAACTCATCGGTTTGCGGAATATTAAAAAAGCTAACATAGTCGTATCTACCAGGGTCGCCCATAAAATTTAGCATACCCCTTGCATGGAATTTTCCGTAGGCGGTTATATCACTCAGTAAAATATGCTTGCAAGTGTCTTTTATATATTCAGCTTGAGCAGCGTAGGTGGGCAATGTGGCTGCTTTTTTATCAATAACATCTATAACGCTATCACCGTATTGACTACCGTATTTTGAAAATAGAAAGTACTTGGTGTTATAGTCTTTTAAATTAATGTGGGTGATGGATGAATAGTGCCTGTAGCCTGTTATATTATAATTAGCTTGGCTCCACAGCATCGCTGCAAGGGGTATAATCAGTACAGGCAAAGGCAACCAATAACGACGGGTTCTTATGCCAAAAATCAGCAGCAAAACAAGGTTTATCACCCAAAAGTATAGCATTACAGGTTTGGTTAGCAAGGCTATGGCCAGCACTATACTATTAAGGTATACAAAATGTTTTTTTTGTGGGTTTTGGCAATACTGGACAAAGCAATAAAAAGCGGCTACAATTAAAAATTGCAGCAAGGTTTCGCTCATCACCATATTGGCATATAGCAACTGATTGGGGAAGGCCATCCACAATACAAAGGTGTACAGCGCAGCTTTTTTTATACCGAAATTATTTTTTAGTAATTTATAGACCCACCACGCAGCAAGAATACTTAACAGGTTTTGAAAAAAGATAACGGCGTACAGGCTGCTAAATAGGCTGGTTATCGCCCAAATAAACAGCCCGTAAAAAGGGGGGCGTTTACTGAAATAATCAATTTTTAAGGGTAGGGCAGGGTTGGCTGCATAAAAGCTACCCGTAGCATCAAAATTGGTGGCTTGCCATATATAATCTTCGCTATCGGGCAGTACAATATGCCCCATATTTAGCGATAGTATAAAAAATACTAAATGCAGTAGGGTTATTGCTAATAAAAATTTCCGCCCTTGGGTCATAAATACGGTAACGTGTTGTGCGAATATAGCTAACGCAAGCTATTGCACATAATAGATAAGGGGTTACTAGCCTTTTGCAGCTTTTGGGTTGTTGCTGGGCGGAGCAAAGTTTTTTTGTATCTCGCCAAAAAATGCTTTGTATATACCGGGGCAGCAAGCCACCATTTCGCCACCAAACAGGTAGTCTTTTCCACCTTTAAAATCTACAACCTTACCGCCTGCTTGTTGTACTATCAGTATACCTGCGGCACAATCCCAAGCGTGCAGGCCAAACTCAAAATAACCTTCAAAACGCCCTGCGGCTGTATAAGCCAAGTCTATTGCAGCACTGCCCATACGGCGAAGTCCGCGTGTGGTTTTCATAAAATAGCGCAGGCTTTCTATATAGCCTTCCATTCCGTTAAACTCGTAATAGGGGAAACCTGTTGCTAATAGCGAATCTTCCAGCTTTTTAGCTTTTGATACTTGTATTTCTTTTCCGTTTAAATAGGCTTTAGAGCCTTTCCACGCATAAAAACACTCGTCTTTGCTCACCTCGTATACTATGCCCAATACAAGGGTATCTTTTTCAAGCAAACCCACACTAACTGAAAAAACGGGCAACCCGTGTATAAAATTGGTAGTGCCGTCAAGCGGGTCTATAATCCAACGGTATTTGTTGGCTGTACTTTGTTCTATGGTATTTTCTTCGGTAATAAAACCGCAATCTTCAATCAATTGGTCAAGGCCGTTTACCAGCATTTTTTCAGCAGTAACGTCTACATAACTCACCAATTGGTTGGCACTTTTTTCTTCAATAACATCACGGTCAAACCCCTCAAACTCTTTGCGTATAAATGCGCCCGCATCTTTTACAACTTCAATAGCCTCTTGGCAAAGTTTTTCGTAATTCATGGGCGCAAAGGTAGGCAATGCCGTTGTTCTATCTGTTTAAAATTAGGAGAGACTAAAGGGTTACAAAATTGAAATTCTGTATCAACGTATCGTCTTTTATGCTGTTGTTTTTGGGTGAGTTTTGGGGTTGGTCTTTCTCGGCAAAAGGTACTGACCGCAAGGGATTTATATTGGGCGAAATATCACTTTGCGGAGGTGTTACACCTGAATAAGAGTTAACTCTGCGGGGTGCATTATTCTGTGACGGGCGAGTAAGGTATACGGTATCGTGTATTTTTACTTCGCGAGGTATTTCTTTGGTTATGTTCACAAACACGGTATCTATTTTCTCTATCAAACTGCTTTGAGTTTGGTGGTGTTTCGCATTATATAACCCATAGCTAAGAAAAGCTACTGCAAAAAGCAATACTGATGCAGCAACTTTCCATACCCAAATTGCCGCAAGGCTTTTTGGTTTAATAGTTAATGGTGTTGCAGTAGGGGGGTAGTTTGCATCAAAAATAGCGTGTAGGTTGCTAAGGGCAGCGTTGTTTTGTGCAAAGGTTTCGCTGCCTTGCTGAGTGTATTGCATTGCTAACGCTGCTGCCTGATGCAGTTGTTGGTATTCGGTTTGGGGCAAGTATAGCAATACCTCTTTTTGCTGCTCTGTGGTAAGGGCATCAAAAGGGGTGCTTTCTATCCAGTCGAAAATATAGTCGGGCGTGTTTTCCATGGTGGTTATTGTTTTGGATTGAAATGAGGGATAGTATTGGCTATTTTTTTTAGTAAATAATATATACCCGATTTTACGGTGCCCTCAGGGCATTGCATTATTTGGGCGATTTCTTTTATTGATAACTCTTGCTGAAAACGAAGGGTAATCAGCAATTGTTCTTTTTCACTAAGGGTGCTGTATACCTGCTCCATCTCTTGCTGAAATAATGCACCATCAATTTTTGTAGCATAGTTGGGTTGGTATACGGTTTCGATTTGTTGTATGGCATCTTCTTTTAGGCGGGCACGGTTGGTACTGTTGCGTATTTCGTTCAAACAAAGATTTTTAGCAAGGGTATATACCCATGTAGAAAATCGTTTTTGGGTATCAAACTGTTGCGGTTTTTCTATTATCTGCACAAAAATATCGTGCAAAAAATCGCGGGCTTTTTCTTCGTCATAGTTTAATAGCTTGTACATAAAAAACAATAGCTTTTTGTGGTAGCGACCATACAACTCGTTAAAGGCTTGCTTATTGCCGCTGCCGATAAAGCGCATTAGCTCTTCATCGGCAGTGGTGGTGTATATTTTGCTTGCGCTACTCAAACTATTTTTTAAAATAATTTTTTACTTCTTTTTCGCAGCCGGTGTTTTCTGCTATTTTTAAAGCAAGAGTTTTTATTTGCTCTGCTTTTTGGGTTTCGCCTGCTTGCATATAGTGCTGGTATAGCTTTATCATCGGTACGGTATAGTTTGTATTCAAATTCTTTACCAAACCTGCTGATACATCGGCTATAAATATTTTATCTAAATAATCTAAGGCGTAATTGTGCTCAAAATTCTTTTTCAGGGCAGCCATGTTATCAATGGTTGTGGCGCAGTATTCATAGGCCAATCCTGTAAGATAAAGGTTTTGTTGGTGCGGTTCTATAATGTTTTTATTGGCGGTTAGTGCCACATACACGGGTTTGTTTTTTGTGTTGGCGGCTAGTGCGCTTACCAACTCTTTTTCAAAACGTTCAAAGTTTTCAAAAGGGTCGTAAGTAATGGGGGCAATGCCCAATTCTTTAAATAGTTTATCTCGGTACTCTTTTGCCAAAATCAAACTGGTATTTATCACGGTAACATCTTTCCTAAAATTTTGCGCGCCTTGTAATATCCACGCAGGGTAAGTGTCGTTATCGCCAACGGTAATCAGTATGGCATTTTGTTTTAATCCCGCTAATACATTGTAATTATAGTTTAAAAAACCGGGCGAAGGGTCGGCACTCTCAAACCAACGTTGGCAATAAGCATCCCTTTTGGTCGTATCACGGGTCATTTCTACTATGTTTATCAAATCAGGAAAAAGAAACGGATTGTTGGGGTCAAGTTCTTCGGCTTTTTGCAGATGAGATAGCTTGCCCATATCTTTAAATCCGTTTAGTATCCACTCAGCATGGTGGTATTCTGCTGTATTGGGAATACTTTTAGCCATTTGTGCAACCACATCGGCAAGGGCTTTTTCTTTTTCTTCGCTGGTACGTTTATCGCTTTCGTCTAATTTCCCCAGTGTGCGGGTAGCTCTAAAGTAGTGGTACCAAGCAGTAGCGTTTTTTTGGTTTTTATCTATCTCGGCTTTCCAAAGCTTTTGTTGCTCTTTGTACCAACTTATAGGATAAAGGACTTTGGCAAAACTGTATATGGGTTGGGGTGTTTGTGCTTTGCCAACGGTGGCTGCAAAAAATAAGGTCAGGAGTATAATTATCAGTTTTTTCATTTTGTAGTAGATGTTTGCATATTATACCCGTGGGGAAGGGTTGGGGTTCAGAAAAAAGAAGAACTTAGTAAAACCATTGTCATTAAAAGTTAAAATAGTAATAGACGTATTCACTTTTGGTTGAAGGCTAGCACAAAAACGGTTAATTTGCAGGGCTAAATGCTAAATAACACCACAATGAGAAGTATAAAGAGTATTGCACTATTGTTTTTTCTTATGGGATTTATTGGTGCTGCACAAGCCCAACTAAAACCTGCAAAACAAGTTGAAGGAGACCCGTATAAAGTACATTTTTACACACTAAAAAACGGGCTTACCCTAGCCCTAACTGTTAATAAAAGTGCACCCCAAATACAAACCATGATTGCTGTAAAGGCAGGAAGTAAGCACGACCCATACGATAACACAGGTTTGGCACATTACCTTGAGCATATGTTGTTTAAAGGTACTGAAAGTTTTGGTACACGCTCTTACGGTGGCGAAAAACCTTTTTTAAACCGTATTGAGGGGTTATATAAAATATACTCAGAAAGTAAAGATAGCGCGCAACGTGCTACGCTATACAGGTATATAGATTCGGTATCGTACGAGGCATCAAAAGTAGCTATTGCTAATGAGTATGATAAAATGATGCAATCACTAGGCGCTACGGGCACTAATGCTTTTACTAGTACCGATCAAACAGTATATATTGATAATATACCAACCAACCAGCTTGAGAAGTGGCTAAAAATTGAGCAAGACCGTTTCTCACATCCTGTGTTCCGTCTTTTCCATACCGAGCTAGAGGCCGTATACGAAGAAAAAAACATAAGCCTTGATGATGATAATGACAAAGCCTACGATGCTTTAATGTTGGGCGTATTTCCGTTGCATCCCTATGGGCAACAAACTACCATTGGTACTATCGAACATTTAAAAAACCCATCGTTAGAAAAAATAC
This sequence comes from Bacteroidia bacterium, assembly GCA_037968475.1. Classification (GTDB taxonomy): domain Bacteria; phylum Bacteroidota; class Bacteroidia; order UBA8524; family UBA8524; genus SB11. The sequence continues at coordinate 2,348 of JBBKVO010000050.1, read as the reverse complement.
ACTGGTTTTTTGATAAGTACTACAAAGCAGATAATATGGCTTTGATAATGAGTGGCGATTTTGACCCCGACAGTACCTTCGCTTTGGTAGATAAATATTTAGGCAAGCTGCCTTTTTCTGGCGTGCCTATAATAGATAAGCTGAATAATATACCTGATAGTATAGATTTTATGAGTCGTATGGAAGGTGATATTGAAACTACTGTTGTTGGGCCTAAAGAAGAAAAGGTATACTTAGGTTTTAGAACAAAAGGTGCTGCCAGCGATGATGCACTTTTATTATTTATGACCGACATGATACTTGCCAACGCCCAAGCAGGTATGCTGGATATTAACCTTAACAAGGCTCAAAAAGTGCAATATGCGGTTTGCTCGCCTTTGCGTATGAAAGAATATAGTATGCACTATTTTATGGTACAACCCAAAGAAGGGCAAAGTCTTGCCGAGTGTAGGAGCTTACTATTAGAAGAGTTAGAAAAGCTAAAACGCGGCGAGTTTGACGAAAATATAATGAAGGCCATTGTTGACAATCTTCGTCTTGACCGTGCTAAAAAGTTTGATGATAACTTTACAAGGTGTTTGGATTTGATGGATGCTTTTACCAATGGTTCTGATTGGGAAAACTTTGTTAATATGCCCGAAAAGCTGGAAAAACTAACCAAACAAGATATTATTGATTTTGCTAAACGTACCTACGTGCCCCAAAAACGTGCAACAGTATATAAAATACAAGGTCAGGATACTACCATACAAAAAATCCCTAAACCTAAAATTACACCTATTGAAACTAACCGCGATGAGCAAAGTTTCTTTGTACGTAGAATAAACGAGATGCCTGTTTCTCCTATTCCTGCCGTTTTTCCTGTTTTTAAAACAGCAATACAAACTACTACTTATGGCAGCGGTAAAAATGCAGTGAATATGGAGTATGTAAACAATGCCGAAACGGATTATTTTACTTTATATATCCGTTTTGATATGGGTACTAATGCCAACCCTTGGTTGCAGCACTATGCTGACTATATTCCTTATATAGCTACCCAAAGCAAAACCAACGAGCAAATAAGTCGCGAGTTTTTTACCCTTGCCTGCGAGTTTGGTTTTGTAGCGAATACCGAAAACAGTTACATCTATTTAAAAGGATTAAACAAAAACTTTGCACAAGCGTATGCTTTGTTAACCGAGGTATTTACTAATGCAAAAGTGGAAGACCAAAAATGGCAAAACCTTGTGGCCGATATTTTAAAAAGCCGCCAAGATGCCAAGACTAATAAAAACACAATACTGCGCAAAGCACTTAATAATTATGCCCGCTATGGTGGCCACAAAAACCCTTTTACCAATATTGTAAGTCAAAAAGATTTACAGGGCGCAAAAGCTGAGACGATACAAAAAGATATAAACGGACTATTGAATTATGCGCACAATGTGTGGTACTATGGGCCTACACCAAAAGAAACCCTAGCCATGCAAATAAACAGCCTGCTACAACCCGAAGGAAAACTTAAAAAAGCACCTAAAAACAAGAAGTATAAAGCCAAAGCCGCTAGGAAACCTATTATTTACTTTGTGCCTTATGATATGGTGCAGGCTGAAGTTATGTGGCAACACCCTATAGAAAAATTTGGCGATGATAAAATTGCCGCAGCTACTGTTTTTAACGAGTATTTTGGAGGAGGTATGTACAGCTTGGTGTTCCAAACCATACGCGAGTCTAAGGCCTTAGCTTACTCAGCTTATGCAAATATCTCTTTACCTACCGAAGAGGGTAAACCCGCTTTTGTTACTGCCTACGTAGGTACACAAGCCGATAAGTTAATTAATGCTATGAAAGGCATGACACAGCTAATGGACTCTATTCCTGCCGACCGTATGATGGGCGAAGATGCAAAAGAGGCGGTACGCAAGCAAATTGAATCGGAACGTATTACAGGGCAAAGCCTTTTAACACAACACAATACTGCTGAAAAATTAGGATTGGAAGAGCCTTTAAGCCAATGGATATACCAAAACCTGCAAGGTGTAAACTATGAGGCATTAAAAGCCATACAAAGTCAAGCTTATGCTAACCAAACTTTTGCTATATGCCTAATTGCCTCAAAAGAAAATATTGATTTTGAAGCCCTAAAAGCCTTTGGCAAGGTGAAAGAGCTTAGCCTTGAAGAGATTTTCGGGTATTAATAAATAGCGGGGTTAAAAACCTGTTATAAAATTTAAGCCCCAAAGACAGTTTTACATAAAGTCTATTTATAAATTACACAATAAAAGTTTATCTTTGAAAAAATGATAAGCTATGGCACGACCAATATTAAAAGTTGGGAACTACAAACCTGAGGAGATCAAAGCGTT
>JBBKVO010000049.1:0-71194 GCA_037968475.1 Bacteroidia bacterium | reverse complement strand
GGTTTATTAAAACCCTAAAAGAGCGAAAGGTAATGTTTTGGAAAATGTTCTCCCATTTTTTAAAACCAAACAAAGAACTAATGATTGTTTGTGAAATAAATTATTAGACTCTATGTAAATGTCTTTGGGGCTTTATTATTTTATTGGTGATGGGAGTCCGTGTTTATGTTCTTGCTTCTCTGTCTTGTGCGGCAACAACAGCAATAGTTACCATATTAATAATTTCGCGTATGCTACTGCCCAGTTGCAATATATGTACAGGTTTATTCATGCCCAGTAATATTGGGCCTATGGCTTCTAAACCTGCGGTTTCTTGCAATAATTTATAGGCAATATTTCCCGATTCAAGATTTGGGAAAATAAGCGTATTAACACCTTCGCCTACCAATTTGCTAAAGGGAAAATTATCTTCCATCATTTCGTTGTTAAGAGCAATATTGGCTTGTATATCACCATCAACCACTATGTTAGGATAATCTTTATGTAAAATTTCTACAGCCCTAGCTACTTTTATAGGAGTATCACCTTTTGCCGAGCCAAAGTTTGAGTAGGACAACAAAGCAATTTTAGGTTCAATACCAAAACGGCGTATCTCATCGGCAGCAAGTAGAGTAATTTGTACTAATTCTTCAGCAGTAGGGTTAAGATTTACCGTAGTATCGGCTAAAAACAAAGGGCCTTTTTTGGTGCTGATAATATACATACCGGCCACTGTGTTTATTCCCTTTTTCATGCCCAGTATTTGCAAGGCAGGTTTTATAGTGCTAGCGTAGTTTTTTGTAAGCCCCGATATAATAGCATCGGCCTCACCCCTTTCCACCATCATACTACCAAAGTAGTTACGATCACGCATTAGTTTGCGCGCTTCGTAGGCGTTCACGCCTTTGCGTTGACGTTTATCAAAAAATAAACCACCATATTCTTCTAACTTTTCTTTTGCCTCAAAAGGCTCAATAATAGTACAGTCAATCAGGTTTAAATTATTTTCTTCAATAAGCTGTTTTATACGCTCGGTATTGCCCAATAATATTGGTTTAGCAATACCTTCCTCTTTCAAAATATGTGCTGCACGTAATATTTTTTGGTTATCGGCCTCAGCAAAAACAACTCTTTTGGGTTGCTTGCGGGCTTTTACTGTTAGGTAGTTCATCAGCTTAGTTTCTAAGCCCATGCGGTTTTTTAATTCAGCTTCATAAGCCACCCAATCCGTTATTTGTATGCGTGCTACTCCGCTATCCATAGCGGCTTTTGCTACGGCAGGGGCTACAGTGTATATCAATCGATCATCAATAGGCTTAGGAATGATGTAATTACGGCCAAACGACATATTATCCTCGTTGTAGGCACGCATTACCTTATCAGGCACTTGTTCTTTTGCCAATTGTGCCAAAGCGCGCACGGCGGCTAGTTTCATCTCCTCATTTATCTGTGTCGAGCGAACATCCAAAGCTCCTCTAAAAATAAAGGGGAAGCCCAAAACATTATTTACTTGGTTAGGGTAGTCGCTACGACCCGTAGCCATAATTAAATCATCGCGGGTGGCAATAGCTAGGTCATACTCAATTTCAGGGTCGGGGTTAGCCATAGCAAACACTATGGGGTTGGCCGCCATACTTTTTAGCATTGCTGGTGTAAGCACGTTGCCTTTGCTAAGGCCAATAAATACATCAGCACCATTAATAGCTTCTTCAAGGGTATTAACTTCTTTATCGGTAGCAAAAAAAGCTTTGTTTTCGTCAAGATTTTCAATGCCTTTACGTATCACCCCCTTGCTATCCAACATCACTAAATTTTCTTTTTTCACTCCAAGCGAAAGAAAAATGCGTGCACACGATATGGCGGATGCCCCTGCACCGTTTACTACCATTTTTAGAGTATCAAGCGGTTTTTCTACCAACTCCGCAGCATTTATCAGGGCTGCGCCGCTAATAATTGCCGTACCGTGTTGGTCATCATGCATCACGGGTATTTTTAAAGCCTCTTTTAGCTGTCTTTCAATTTCAAAAGCCTCAGGTGCTTTTATATCCTCAAGGTTAATACCTCCAAAAGTAGGTTCAAGAGCTTTTACGGTAGCAACAAATTCTTCAACAGTTGTACAATTAAGCTCAAGATCAAAAACATCAATATCAGCAAAAATTTTAAACAGCAATCCTTTGCCTTCCATCACAGGTTTTGATGCTTCGGGGCCAAGATTTCCTAATCCTAATACAGCAGTACCATTTGATATTACGGCTACAAGGTTGCCTTTTGCGGTGTATTTATAAACGTTTGCAGGGTCTTCTTGTATTTTAAGACAAGGTTCGGCAACGCCGGGTGAATAAGCTAAACTAAGGTCGCGTTGGGTGGCAGTTGGCTTGGTAGGTATAACTTCTATTTTTCCGGGGCGACCCATTTCGTGATATCGTAAGGCTTCCTCTTTATTGTTGGTATTATTCATTATTTCTTATTTAGCATTCACTATAAAGGTAACCCGACAAAAATAGAAATGTTTTAAGTAATAGTAGGGTATATGTTTGAAAAGTAATGTACCCTATTGTGCGAAAAAAAATGTTTATTATTGCATATTCTAAGTTATCAGATGATTTTTGGTGCTGCACGTTATGTTTCATTTATTGTATTAATTAGCTCTTTGTGTTTTGGCTGTACTTCCAAAAATCACAAGGAGAAGAAAGTACATACTAATTCAGCTATTGATAGTGCTGTGTCTAATTTTGAAGCCCAAGCTGATACAGGTTTTAGAAGTTCCTTTGAGATACTTGTATATAAGGCAGACAGTTTAGAAGAAATATGTCTGAGAAATAATGACCCACAGTGCCTTGCCCGCTTATATTCTTCACGAGGAGTTATGGCAAGGTGGAGAGAAAGATATTTTGAAGCACTAGATTGGTGCGAAAAATCATTATCAATTCATAGAGGTACAAATACAAGAAATGAGATAAATGTTTTAACCGAGATGGGGGACATTTATTTTAGAATTGGTAAGAAACGCTTGGCAAACGATTATTATTTGCAAGCTTTGGATGTGAGTGAAAGAATGGAGGATGAGCCTGCCCGTGTTATTGTTTTAGACAAACTGGCAACCATTTATTACCACCAAACTCATTATGGAGAAGCACTAAAAACATATTTAGAAACCCTTAGTTTAGTGCGCATATACGGCTATAACCAAGAGCATAATACTAAAGAAATGCAGTTGCTAAACAATATAGCGCTATGCTATGTAAAGTTGCAACATTATGATACTGCATATTATTATTATGATAGTGCATTGCAAGAAGCCGATAAACTTAATGTCAGTATGCAAGATGTTGCACATGGGGTGATATTTGGCAACATGGGGCACTTGTATCAGTTAAAGGGTGATTATAAGAGAGCAATTGAATATTTAAAGCGCAATATTGCAGTAAATAGTTTGCCCAATGGTGATAATGCCGATGTAGTAACATCGTACACTTATTTGCTTGAAATATATAACAAGCTGGATAGTACAAAAAGCTTTCAAAAGTTATTTGATACCGCACTCTATTTTTGTAATAAGGTGAAGCGAAACTCTGTACACCATTGGCGGGCACGCTTGTATGGTATAATGGCCGAAAGGTTGGATAAGCAAAACAATCTTAGAGGGGCATTTATGTATCGTACCATGCAAATGAATTTGAAAGATAGCATGGAGAGTGTTGATAGAGTTGAGGATATACAAGACCAAGTATACTTTCATCAATTGCAAAATCAAACCTTAAAGGTAAAGGCGCTAGAAAAAGATAATAAGGTGCAGCAAGTTAGGGTGCAGGCATATTTAGTATTATCAATATTATTTATTGTGCTGCTGCTAGTGGCTATGTTGGGACTATATAGTTACCGAAAAAATCTTAAAAAAGAAAAAGGACTAAACAAACAAATAGCAAGTCAAAATCAACAGATAACTTTAAATAAACTTGAACTTGAGCAGGCCATTGAAGAAATGAAACTGCTTAATGTTGAGAAAAACAGACTACTGGGTATGGTAGCGCACGACTTGCGTGGCCCTATATATAATATTACAGGGGTAGTGCAATTGCTTGAAAGCTCACCTAGTTTTTCACGGTTTAGTGATAACGATGCTCAGTTGGTAGACTTAATTAAAAAATCGTGCGAAAATGCTTTAGATGTAATTAACGATTTACTTGAAGCTGCCAAGCTGGATAATGTAGGGCTGGAGGGTGAAAAACGACCTGAAAACATCGTCGAAATTATTCGGAATTCTATACGGTTATACGAAAATAGAGCACAACAGAAAGATATTGAAATACATTTTACTGAGCCTGTTACCGAAATAATTGCTACAGTTGGCAAAGAAAAAATAAATAGGGCATTGGGCAATCTTATCTCAAACGCCATTAAATTTAGTTATAGAAATAGCCGTATTGATATTGTGCTTGCTCAAACGGATGATAAAGTATTAATTTCAATTGAAGATAGAGGCATGGGTATTCCTTTGGCTGATAGAGAAGTGATATTTGATAAATTTACCCGTGCGAAGCGACAAGGTACTGATGGTGAAAAGCCTGTAGGTTTAGGTATGTCTATAGTTAAGCAAATTGTGGATGTACACAAAGGCCGCATTTGGCTAGATAGCGAAGTAGGCGCGGGCACTACTTTTTATATAGAGTTACCAATTACCTAATTGTTTTTTTATTGTAGTAGTGTGTTAACTAAACTTTACGGTTTAGATACAAACAATTTGAATTATTTACACTACTTTTGCACCGCAAATAAGAGTAACAACTCCCACCACATAAGTAACCGCTTATTTGCATGAACGATAATAAATTTAAGGGCGAAGCCCTCACCTTCGACGACGTTTTAGTTGTCCCCGCATACTCAGAAGTCCTTCCTCGTGATGTAGATACAAGCACGCAGCTTACTCGCAAGCTTCGTATCAACATACCTGTTGTTTCGGCCGCTATGGATACCGTTACAGAAAGTCGTTTGGCTATTGCCCTTGCACAAGAAGGGGGTATTGGCATTTTGCACAAAAATATGAGTATTGAACGCCAAGCTGCTGAAATACGCAAAGTGAAGCGTAGCGAAAGCGGCATGATACTAGATCCTATTACTCTGCTTGAGGATGCAATAATAGCAGATGCGCTGGCCATAATGAAAGAAAACAAAATTGGCGGCATACCTGTAATTGACAAAGACGGCAGATTGGTAGGGATACTTACCAATCGCGATTTGCGTTTTGAAAAAGACCCACAACGCCCTGTACGCGAGTTGATGACCAAAGATGGTTTGATAACTGCAGTAGAAGGCACTACCCTACAACAAGCCGAAGGTATTTTGCAAGAACACCGCATAGAAAAACTACCTGTTGTTGATAAAGACGGTAAACTAACGGGTTTGATAACCTATAAAGATATTTTAAAACACAGCCACCACCCAAAAGCCTGCAAAGATACTTTGGGGCGTTTAATGGTGGGTGCTGCAGTAGGTATAACTTCTGACACTATTGACCGTGTTACCGCACTGGTAAATGCAGGGGTTGATGTAATAATAATAGACACAGCTCACGGCCATTCACGCGGGGTTTTGGATGAGGTGAAAAGAGTGAAAACTACTTTCCCTAATCTTGAAATTATAGCAGGTAATATAGCCACAGCCGAAGCTGCCCTTGCTCTTGCCGAAACTGGTGTTGATGGTATAAAAGTAGGTGTAGGCCCGGGCTCTATATGCACTACCCGTATTATAGCCGGTATAGGTGTACCACAACTTACTGCAATTTACGATGTGGCTGAAGCGGTTAAACATTTAGGCATACCTGTAATTGCTGATGGCGGTATACGTTATAGTGGCGATTTAGTAAAAGCAATAGTAGCAGGTGCCAGTTGCATTATGGCAGGTTCGCTATTTGCAGGTGTTGAAGAATCGCCGGGGGAAACCATCATATACAATGGTCGCAAAGTAAAATCATACCGTGGTATGGGAAGTATTGAAGCAATGAAAGAAGGTAGTAAAGACCGTTACTTTCAAGATGCCGAAGAAGAAATAAGCAAATTAGTACCCGAAGGTATAGTAGGTAACGTAGCCTTTAAAGGTTCGTTGCACGAGGTGGTATATCAATATGTAGGTGGTTTACGTGCAGGTATGGGCTATTGCGGTGCTAAAACCATAGAGGAACTACAAAAAGCAAAATTTATTCGTATAACAGGCTCAGGAATACGTGAGAGCCACCCACACGATATTAACATTACCAAGGAAGCGCCAAATTATAGCAGGTAGTATTTCCTGCCGCTAATAAAAAGAATAAAGCCCTGCTAAATCATATTTAGCAGGGCTTTTGTTTTATATCTGTTTAAAGAAAAAGAGGCTATATAGTTGCCAATGCTTGTTCAATATCAGCAATAAGGTCTTCAATGTCTTCAATACCTACACTTAGGCGAAGTAAGCTATCGGTTACCCCCACTTTTTCGCGTTCTTCTTTTGGAATACTGGCGTGTGTCATACTAGCAGGGTGTCCAATCAGCGATTCTACACCACCCAACGATTCAGCCAAAGCAAATACTTTAAAAGATGAAGCTACTTTAAAAGCCTGCGCTTTGCTATCACCTTTAAGGGTAAAGCTAATCATACCACCAAAACCACGCATTTGTTTTTTAGCAACCTCATGGTTAGGGTGTGTTTCAAACCCCGGCCAGTATATTTTATCAACTGCAGGGTGGTTTTTTAGGTAATTGGCAATAGCAATGCCGTTAGCATTGTGGCGTTCCATACGTATGTGCAAGGTTTTTATACCACGCAAAGCCAAAAAGCTATCCATTGGCCCTGGGGTAGCACCGCAAGCATTGTAAATATAAAAAAGCTCGTCGTATAGTTTTTCGCTGTTAGTGCACAGTGCGCCCATAACCAAATCGCTATGCCCACCAATGTACTTGGTTACAGAGTGCATCACTATATCAGCACCTAGGTTAATAGGGTTTTGATTGTAGGGCGAAGCAAACGTATTATCAACACTTAGTAACACATTATTAGCTTTTGCAATTTTAGCTACAGCCTCAATATCTATTATTTTACAAGTAGGGTTGGTAGGCGTTTCTATCCATACCATTTTTGTTTTTGGAGTAATGTGCTGCTTTAAGTTTTCAGGATTTGCAAAATCAATAAACTTAAACACTATACCCATAGGGGCAAATATTTTAGTAAAAATACGGTATGTGCCACCATACAAATCATCACCCGTAATTACCTCATCACCTGCTTTTAGTGTTTTCATTACAGCATCAATAGCACCCATGCCACTGCTAAAGCAAAGACCGTACTGTGCATTCTCAAGCGCAGCTATACAATCTTCTAATGCCTTACGGGTAGGATTAGTGCCGCGTGAGTACTCGTAGCCCTTATGGTCGCCCGGTTCAGCTTGCACATAGGTACTGGTTTGGTATATAGGGGTCATTATTGCCCCAGTAGTTGGGTCAGGCTCTTGCCCTGCGTGTATGGCTTTTGTTCCGAATTTCATGTGGTGTATTTTCTTTATTTGATTAAGTGTATTGGCTAGCATTTATCGCACCAAAACACTACAAACCTACCATTGTTTTTACACGTGTGCAAAAAGAATAGTAGAGCCAGTTTTAAAGTGAGTTCGGGTTATGAAAAATATAAAATCAACAAGTAACAAATTCGTACCCTTTGACTTTATTCAGTATACAAGCCCTGCGAGGAGGGAGGCCACGCCTCTGCCCTTTGGTTATTGTTAAAAAAGAGCACTGCGTTGTCCCCTCTTGTGTGCTGGCACCTTGAGGCTCTCGAAAGGAGAGAAGGGAGGCCTCTTCACTCATACTTCGAGTAATTGCAGTATGATAGCCCACGCACCATCATAATGGTAAGTACGTAAGTAAACGATTAGGGCAAAGTTAGCAGACGCTTTCGCCTGCTTTTAATAGATAATAATAACAGGAAGCGACTTTTAAGATCTATCTTCTTCCAAGTCATTGTGGTTATCACCACCCAAACTATAATAATTGTTTTCTTCGTCCTCTTCGCCAATATCTTCCATAGCATCATCTAGCTCAGCACCAGGGATGTCTAAATCATCAGCATCATGTATTTCAGTCTTTCTACCCCTACGTTCAGCATCCAAATCGTTCCATTTATCCTCTTCTGTTTCTTCTTTTTTTACTTCTTCCTCTTCTTCGTAGTGCTCTTTTTTACCTTGTGTATATATATCATCTTTAGCAGGGTATGGGGTATAACCTGGTAATGGTTTTTCTTCGTTATTATTTTCAGTATTCATAACACTTTAATTTTATCGAAGTTACAAAATTTAAAACTACTAGTAAGAATGATGGATAACATAGCTATAATAAAATAATAGCTATGTTATAATTTACTACTACATCAACATGCCACCATCAACATTAATGGTTTGGCCTGTTACGTAAGTACTCATATCGCTGGCAAGAAAAAGGCAGGTATTGGCTACATCTTCGGTAGTTCCACCACGCTTTAAGGGAATCACATCCGTCCATCCTTTTACAATTTCAGGGTCAAGCGCGCCAGTCATTTCAGTTTCAATAAAACCTGGGGCAACAGCATTGCAACGTACGTTACGTCCGCCCAATTCTTTGGCTATCGATTTGGTAAAACCAATCATACCTGCTTTTGATGCCGCATAATTGGCTTGGCCTGCATTACCCATTATACCTACAACCGAAGTCATATTTATTATTGAGCCATTACGTTGTTTTAAGAAAGGTTTTAGAGCTGCTTTGGTAAGGTTAAATACCGATTTCAGGTTGGTATTAATCACATCATCCCACTGCTCCTCTGTCATTCGCATTAGCAAAGTATCACGGGTTATGCCTGCATTGTTTATCAAAACATCTATTTGACCAAAATCAGCCATAACGTTGTTTACCAACTCTTCGGCTTCGTTATATATTGCAGCATTGCTTTGGTAGCCTTTGGCTTTTACGCCATATTTTTCGGCCAATTCGGCCTCAAAAGCACGGGCTTTTTCTACACTTGATGCAAACGAGAAGGCAATATTGCAGCCTTGTTGTGCAAATTTTTCGGCTATTCCGCGGCCTATACCGCGCGATGCACCCGTAATAAGTGCTACTTTATCTTGAAGTAATTTCATAGGTTGTTACTATATACGGCAAACCTAATTTAATTATTGCAAAAGATAAAAAATGAGGGAATAAAAAAAGCCCTTGTTACTTAAGTAACAAGGGCTTTTAAATATATTTTTAAGTAGAGAGAACTACTGTAATCTGAATTTGATGGGCATACGTACTTTTACACGTACAGCTTTGCCACGTTGCTCACCCGGAGTCCAACGCATCATACGTACCACTCTTTCAGCTTCGCGAGAGCAATCGTCGTCAAAACTTTTAATGGCTTTAACGTTGCTAAGGCGACCATCGGGAGGCTCAACAATAAATTCTACTATAATAGTACCCTGTTTTTGGTTTTCTATCGCCAATGGGGGGTATACTAGGTGTTTTGCAATAAATGTTTGACGTGCTGCTTCTCCACCCGGATATGAAGGTTGTTTTTCAACAATCTCAAATACTTCTGCTTCACCTGTACTTTCTGGTTCAGGCTCGGGCATAGCAGGTGCTGCTTTGGGCACGTAATCTTTTATCTCGTCAGTAGCTTCAATTTCTACATCAGGAGTTTCCACATCATCTTCTACCACTTCCACAGTTGCCGGTGGTGGTGGGGGAGGTGCTGGTGGTGGTGGTTCGTTTTGGCGGGTAATATCAGCCATCTCTTCCACTTCGTCAGAAATGTCATACATTACTTCTTGTTTTACCTCATCAGCATACTGAGTATACTTAAATGCGCCCAAGGTAATAAGCAAGGCCAACAACAATCCCGATAGGAAGAAGTTTAAGCCAAACCTTTTAGAGTCGTATTCTGGGTTCTTTTTTAGTTCCATAATATTACGTTTCAAATATAAACCTTTTTGTAAATACCTGATGCCTTTATAGGCTAAACGATTTTTTTTAACAAAAAGTTTATTTGGCGTGTGTATCTTTTTTGTATTTTTTCTTAAAAGCTATAAAAAAGAACCAACCGATAATAGCTCCTATTATGTTGGCTACCATATCTAAAATATCCATTGTACGATTGCTAAGCAAATAGCCTTGTATAAGTTCTATAGTGCCCCCGTACGCCACGGTAATAATAAACGCAAGCGTTGAAGCTCTTTTTCTTTTATATGAAAAGACGTGTTGTTTTAGCTGTCCAATGGCTATAAACCAAAATTGCATAGCGAATAAAAGCATATGCGCCAGCTTATCAAACGACAATAAATTTAGCAGTTTGATACTGGTAATGCCCGTAACAGGCATGGTGCACAGGGCTAAAATTAAAAATGCCCATAGTAGGGCATTTCTGTTATATTTAAAAAAGGTGTGCACTTAAGCGTTGATTAACTCTTTGTATGCATCAGCTTTTAAAAGGCTATTTAGTTGGTCAGTAGCAGTAAGTTTTACTTTCACCATCCAACCTGCGCCATAAGGATCTTGGTTAACCGATTCGGGCGAATCTTCCAATCCTGGGTTTACTTCTAGTATTTCACCATCAATAGGCAAAAACAAGTCAGAAACTGTTTTTACAGCTTCAACCGTACCAAACACATCGCCTGCGGCAAGATTTTCGCCTTGTGTATCAATATCAACAAATACAATATCACCTAGTTCGCCTTGGGCAAAATCGGTAATACCTATTGTGGCAATGTCGCCTTCAACACTAAGCCATTCATGTTCGGGGGTGTAGTACAGGTTTTCAGGAATATTCATATTCAGTTATTTTTTTTAAAGCGGTCAAATTTATAATAATCAGCGAAACAAATGCTTATCCTTCGTAATAATTTTTATGTCCCATTTTTTCAAGGCGGCGTGCTTTTTCTTCAACCTCCATCCGCATCTCTTTTCTATACTCAATTAGTTTTTCGGCCAATACCGCATCAGTAGTAGCAATAATTTGTGCAGCTAAAAGCCCTGCATTTTTTGCGCCGTTAATAGCCACAGTGGCTACGGGTATACCTCCGGGCATTTGCACTATCGAGTAGAGGGAATCTATACCACTCATTGTTTTTGATTGTACGGGAACTCCAATAACAGGCAGATGAGTAATGGCTGCTACCATACCGGGTAGGTGGGCACTACCGCCTGCACCTGCAATTATTATTTGCAAACCACGTTGGTGTGCACTTTTGGCATACTCGTACATTCTATCGGGGGTACGGTGGGCACTTACTATGGTCAGCTCGTAGGGTATATTAAATTCATCCAACACGGTGGCGGCTGCTTGCATTACAGGTAGGTCGCTATCGCTACCCATTATTATTCCTACTATTGGTTTTAGGCTCATTATCAGGCGGGTATAAATTTCAGAATATTTTTGACAAAGGTAGCCTTTTGCTTTGCTTCGTCCAAAGAGGGTGCTACTATACTCACGTGTCCCATTTTTCGCATGGGTCGGCTTTCTTTTTTGTTGTATAAATGGATGTATACACCTGCAATTTTAGTTGCTTCTTCAATACCCTGTAAACGATATTTTCCACTAAAACCATCAGCACCTAAAAGGTTTAGCATTACAGCAGGTTGTATTAAGGTAGTATCACCTAGCGGCAATCCTATTAAAATACGCAATAACTGCTCGTATTGTGATGTATAGCAGGCTTCTATGGTGTGGTGTCCGCTATTGTGTGGGCGAGGGGCGACTTCGTTTACTAATATTTGCCCTTCTTTATCCAAAAACATTTCAACGGCAAATATGCCTATGCCTTGCATTTTTTCTATGGTAAGTGTAGCTATGCGGCGGGCTTCATCTTCAACAGCACTGCTAACCTGTGCAGGGCAGGCAAGATATTCAACCAAGTTGGCTATAGGGTCAAAATCCATTTCTACCAAAGGAAAGGTAGTGGTTTTGCCATCCCTATCGCGGGCTACAATTACGCTTAGTTCTTTCTCGTTCTCAACAAAAGCCTCTAGCATACAAGGGCTATCAAAAGGGATAGGAGTTTTACCGCTAAGTATATCGGCAGTGTTACAAAGCGATACTCCTTTGCCATCGTACCCATCGGTACGGCTTTTGGCGGCAAATTTTGTAAAGCCTGTTTTTTGCAATGCTGCAGCCCAATCGGCAGGTGTATCTACCAAAATAAAAGGTGAGGTAGGTATGCCGTTGTTTGCATAAAACTGTTTTTGCAAACCTTTATCTTTTATTATTTCTAATATTTTGGGTGATGGGATAATGGTTTTACCCTCAGCTTCCAATTGGTGCAGAGTATCAACGCCAACGTGTTCTATCTCGTAGGTTAATACATCGCTAATGGCGGCTAACTGACGGATTTTATCACCATCGGTAAGTTTACCTACTATTTGCTCATCGGCAATGCGCGATGCAGGTGCATTGGCATCGTTTTCAAGTATATTACAATAAATATTAAGAGGTTGGGCGGCTTCAATCAGCATTTTGCCCAGTTGCCCTCCACCTATAATCCCTATACGGGTATTCAAATCGGCTTGCATGGCGCAAAGGTAAATAAACTGGCAGCAGTTTTCAGTCTACTGTTTTCAGTTTATGGAAGCGTAGTATGTTTAGTTTCGTACAAAAAGAGCACGAAGTTCTGTTGCATCATCAGGTTTCATGCGGCCTGCCAAAATAAAGCGCAGTTGGCGGCGACGTAATGCACCATCAAAACGGGCTTTTTCGTCGTCGGTTTCAGGTAACAACTCAGGTACATCTATCGGGCGACCATTGCCATCAACGGCTACAAAAGTATAGTATGCCTCGTTGCATTTTACTTTTGTGCCTTTAGGTATGTTCTCGCACCATACCTCAATATATACTTCCATACTGGTGCGGAATGATCGGCTTACTTTGGCCGATATGGTTACTACATCGCCCAAAGAAATTCCTTTGTTAAACGATACACTGTCAACACTGGCAGTTACTACCGTTCGGTTACAATGTTTTTGTGCAGCTATTGCCGAAGCTATATCCATCCAATGTAGCAAACGCCCACCCATAAGGTTGTTAAGGGTATTGGTATCATTGGGTAATACCAATTCGTTCATTATCGTGCAAGAATCGGATGGTGTTTTGTGGTTGCTCATAATTTCTATTCGTAAATCAACTTCACTGTTGGGGTAGTAGGGTGCGATTGGCAGGTAAGTATATACCCCTTTTTAATCTCGTCGTCGCTAAGTCCCTCGCGCTCGTCCATTTCTACCGTGCCTTCCAATAGTTTTGCACGGCAAGTAGTACACACACCTATTTGGCAGGCGTATGGAGGGTCAAGGTCTTGATCTTTAGCAGCCTCAAGTATAGTAGTGCCTTTGGGCACATCAATTTCTTTTTCTTTACCGTTTAAAATAATAACAGCTTTTTGCACACTTCCCAAAGCATCATCGTTAGATGAAACAGCCGCTGAGGCTGTTTTAGGTTGGCTGCTTACGGGGGCAGTAAAATATTCTGTATGTACTTTTCCGGCCGATACGCCTAATGTTTGTAAAGCAGTTTTTACAGCATCCATTAAACCTGATGGGCCGCAAATAAAATACTCGGTGCCATAACCGTCTATTCTCACCTCACGGGTAATAGCCATAAAGTTTTCGGTGCTTTGGCGACCGCTTCGGCCTGTCCAGCCTGTATGGGGATTATCGTATATATATATCACCTTTAGTTTGCCGCCGTGCTGCGCCATCATATCATTTAGCTGTTGCTGAAAGATAACCGACTGCACATCTTGATTGCAATATATAAGGGAGATTTTACTGTTAGCTTCTATATCTAATACCGATTTGGCAATAGACATAATTGGAGTGATGCCGCTACCGCCTGCAAACAACACGTAGTGTTTTTGTGCATTGGCATCCAAATGTGCAACAAATTTGCCCATTGGTGGCATTACCTGTATCACTTGCCCTTCAAAGGCATCATCATTCATAAAAGAAGAAAAAACTCCGTCTTTTACTTTTTTTATAGTTACAGCAGGGTCGGCATCAGTAATGGGGCTGCTACTAAACGAGTAGGCACGACGTACTTCTTGCCCGTTTATAGTGGTAGACAAGGTGAGGTATTGTCCTGGCAAGTAGTTAAATTTCTCCTTTAACTCGGCAGGAATATCAAACGCAAAAGACGCTGCGTCTTTTGTTTCGCGCACTATGCGCTTTATTCGTAAGGGATAAAACAGTTCTGACATTATGGATTTTTAAACAACTAACAACCGTTAATGGTTTTCGCGGCGCAAAGTTACCCCTTTGCCCCTAAGAAACAAATAAGCTGTGTGTGCTTACTTTTTTCAGTTTGTTGTGTATGATTGTAGCTCCAAAAACAACAGCACTTTGCCCACGAAGATATTTTATATACAAAGCGACGTTTTACATCAGTTTAAGCAAAAGCTATACGGTTATGCCAATAGTTTTGCCACCTGTTTGTGTTTGGATAACAACCAAAACACCAATGCTTGCGGGTATAACAGTTTTGAAATGGTGGTAGGTATTGGAGCAAAGGCAACTTTAAAATTGGATGAAGCAAGTAATGCTTTTGAACAATTGAAAGAATTTCATACCCAAAACAAAAGTTGGTTGTTGGGCTATTTGGGCTACGATTTAAAAAACGGTGTAGAGAAATTACAATCAAATAACCCTGATGGGTTGGGATTTGCCTCTATGTATTTTTTTGTGCCTGAAATTTTAGTTACCCTAAAGGGAGAAGAAATTACTATTGATGCAGCAAACCCCACCGCTGTATTTGAAGCTATTACTGCTTTTAGTAGTGTTGATGAACTGGCTGCACCCTTACCAAAATTTACCCCGCGTATAAGCAGGGATGAATACCTAAGCAAAGTACAACACGTGCGCCGGCATATAGAAGAGGGCGATGTGTATGAGATGAATTTGTGCATGGAGTTTTTTGCCCAAAATGCGCACATAAACCCTTTGGCCACTTATAAAGAACTATTGAAGATTTCGCCTGTGCCGTTTGCTGCTTTTGCAAAGTTTGAGGGAGAGCACTACGCTATGTGTGCCAGCCCCGAGCGGTTTATAAAGAAACAAGGCGAAAAGCTAATATCACAACCCATAAAAGGTACGGCAAAAAGAGGCGAAAACACTGCTGACGACGAGGCTTTGAAGTATAACCTACGCAATAGTGAGAAGGAAATGGCCGAAAATGTAATGATAGTAGATTTGGTGCGAAATGACCTATCACGCAGTTGTACTATTGGTAGTGTGCAGGTGGAAGAATTATTTGGCATATACACTTTTCCACAGGTGCATCAAATGATATCTACAATAACAGGCACTTTACAAAACGATACACATTGGATTGATGCTATTGCCCGCGCTTTTCCTATGGGTTCTATGACGGGAGCACCTAAAGTAAAGGCCATGCAATTGGTAGAACTGTATGAAGAAAGTCGCCGAGGATTGTTTTCAGGCGCAATTGGTTATATAACGCCTGATGGTGATTTTGATTTTAATGTGGTAATCCGTTCATTGTTATACAATGCTGAACTCCAGTATCTTAGCTATCATGTGGGCGGTGCTATTACCTACGATTCTGTACCCGAAGACGAATATGACGAGTGTATGTTGAAAGCCTCTGCTATACAGCAAATTGGCGTGGGTAAAAATTAATTATGAACTTTTGTCCGAAAGGTTATTTTTGTCAATCGCAAAAAATATGTTCATGAAAAAATACTTATTCATACTATTAGCCTGTGTTTTTGCCGCTACTGCGGTAAACGGCCAAACAAAAAAGAAGGTTTCGTCATCAGGCGATTCTTACACGCTTACCGACTTTAGGGATATATTATGGGGTTCCCATATAGATTCTATTGTGGTAGACGGACAAAAAGTAAAATTTTCCAAATCAACCGAGTTTGGAGATAAAAACGCTTATAAAATTGATGGTGATGATTTGATGATAGGTACTGTAGTACTTAAAAATCTTTACTACATTTTTAACAGCAACGATCGTTTTATTGGTGTAGTAATGATGGGCGAGAGCAAACAATTGGGCGAAATGAAATACATTTTGGTATCCAAGTTTGGCCACCACCAAAAAGAAGAAAGCACTGTGAGCGGAAAACAATATTATTGGACTATTGATGATGTGCGTATATCGCTAACCAACGAAAGCATAAGCCAATTGTTTACTGTTGATTTTACCAGCGACTACGAAATGAGCGAAAGCAAACGCATTAACCGCAATGTTGATGATTTTTAGTAACTAAACTTTTAAACCAGATAAAAAGAGAAGGGCGCCCCGCAGGGGCGCCCTTCTCTTTTTTAAATACCCTTTACTATGAATTGAATCATACAGTAAATAACGTGAGTTTGGGATAAGGAGATTATAAAATCAATAGGCAACTTCTACCACCCTCAGTCCCTCCTTATCTACACACAACCCTGCATTGTCCCCCTTGTGTGCAGCCTATTCGTTGTTACATGTACGGGTAATTTTTTACATAACTCACCCCAAATAATGAGTTGAGTACAGGCGTTCATAATTCCCCCTCTCTTTTTTAGAGAGGGGCGCTTTATGTGATTCCGGCTTCCCCCGTAAAACTGGGGTGAGTTAAAATCCAACTACTATTTTTTAGGTTGCGTGTAAGTGGGCATAGTGTCCCCCTTGCGCGTTGTCGCCTTGAGGCTCTAGAAAGGCGGCCTTTTCACCCATACTTTTGGTAACATCTGTATAACAGCCTCCACACTATCATAAGATAAGTAAGTAAACAAATAGGGCAATAGCGGACGCTCCATTATTGTTGACACAAGCGGGACGCTTGAGCCAGCGATAGATTACTTAGTTGAAATTATAACGCAAAGGGGGGCTTAAAGCCCCCCTTTGCGTTATAATTTATTAGAATAGGACTTCACCTCCTATTAAGAAATATTTTTAGCGGTCAAACAATTCATCGGCATCAATACCACTATTATTGTTTTCGTCTTCTTCTTGTTTTTTGCAGTCAAATACAAGCCCTTTTGTATCTTGGGGTTGGTCAAACTCACCTTTATTAATCTTAATGCTTTTATCAGCATACACACTCTTCATATAATAGGCAAAAATGGGCAAAGCCATAGCCGCCCCCGAACCTAAGCTAGTGCTGCGAAAACGCACCTTCATATCATCCCAGCCTACCCATGTACCTGAAACCAAATCAGGCGTTACACCAATAAACCAACCGTCGCTATTATTTTGCGTTGTACCTGTTTTGCCTGCAATGGGTATAGTATAGTCAATGCCATACAGGTAGCGTAGTCGAGTGGCTGTACCCCCTGCGGTAACTTTTTGCAGCATTTTTAGCATCAAAAAGGCTGTTTTCTCGTTCATGGCCTCATGTGTAGCAGGCATAATATTACCTGTAAGTAATGTGCCGTTTTTATCTTCTATGCGAGCTATAAAATAAGGCTCGGTAAAGTAGCCCTTGTTGGCAAAGGTGCTAAAAGCGCCCACCATCTCGTACAGCGACAGGCTTGATACACCTAAGCAAATAGAGTACACCTCTTCTAAATGGTTTTTAATACCCATGCTCAAAGCCATTTCCTTCACCACTTTAGGCGCATTAGGATCAAGCTGTTTCATAATGTTAACAGTAACATTATTCATAGATAGGGCAAGGGCGCGCCATATTGGTTCTGATTCAGTTTCTTTTCCGTCAGAGTTTTGAGGCTCCCATATTTCGCCATCACCCAATATTATACTGGTGCGTGTATTGGGCAGGCGTTTGCAAATGTCTTTAGTTTCCTCAACATACTTAGAGTATACAAAAGGCTTAAAGGTAGAACCTACTTGCCTTGTTGAGTGTATGTTTACGTGATCGTATTTAAAATATTTATGGTTAATACCACCAACCCATGCCTTTATAGCTCCCGTTTTTGGGCTCATAGAAAGGAAACCCGTTTGGGCAAAAAACTTATAATATTTAAGCGAATCTAAAGGTGATAATACAGTATCTATCTCGCCTTTATGACCAAATATTGTCATTTTGTGTTTGGTGGCAAACGCCTTTTTAATTTCGGCATCATCGGCTCCCTCCGCTTTCATCACACGGTAGCGTTCGGTTCGCTTAATAGCTAAAGGCATAAAATCTTTATCATCAGCCCAAGGTTCGCTGTTTTTCCAGTGCTCGTTAAACTTTTTCTGTAAAGCAGGCATGTGTTGGGCTACTGCTTCTTCAGCGTGTTTTTGAAGCTTACTGTTTAGGGTAACGTATATTTTTAAGCCGTCTTTGTACAGGTTATACTTAGTACCGTCGGCACGTTTGTTTTTATTTACCCAACCATAATAGGGGTTGTTGTCCCACATTGCTTTATCAATATTGTAGGCATATATATCGGCATAGTTATCCCTTATGGGTTCTGATGCTGAAAGAAACTGACGCAAATATTCACGGAAATAGGTTGCCATACCCTCGTTGTGTGTTTCCGAAGAGTAATCTAGTTTGATGGGCAGTTGTTTAAGGCTATCGTATAAAGCGGGCTCCAAATAGTCGTATTTTTTCATTTGGAACATTACTGTATTACGACGGTTTACCGAATTTTCGTAATTAAGGTGTGGGTTGTATCTTGATATGGCTTTTAGCACCCCTACCAATACAGCAGCTTGTTCAACGTTTAACTTATCAGGCGTGGTGTTAAAAAACGTTTTTGATGCACTTTTAATACCGTATGAGTTGCCCGAAAATTGCACCGTGTTTAGGTACATGGTTAGTATCTCATCTTTAGTATAGCGCTTTTCTAATTGCAAGGCAATTACCCATTCTTTTAGCTTTTGCTTTATCCGTTGGGGGAAAGTATTGGCACGGGCATCGGCAAAAAGGTTTAGTGCTAACTGTTGGGTGATGGTACTACCTCCCCCTGAGCTGCTTTGACGCAACAAAAAGGTTTTAAAAAATACACGTACCAAACCACGTATATCTATACCTGCGTGCTTATAAAAACGCACATCCTCAGTAGCTACAAGTGCGTGTACTAGGTTAGGGCTTAGCTCTTCGTAGGTTACGTTTGAACGATTTTCGTAATAGTACTTGCCCAATTGCACGCTATCATCACTATAAATTTCTGAAGCAAGATAGGTTTCGGGGTTTTCAAGTTGTTTTATATCGGGCAATTCGCCAAGCATACCCCAGCTTATCCCTGCAAAAAGTAAAAAAACACCTAGAGTGATAACCAAAAGGCCACTCATAAAAAATAGTATAAACCTAAGTAGTGGGTGGCGTTTTTTCTTCTCTTCTTGTTTAGCCATAAAAAAAATTATCGGTAGTAGCGGTTATAAAAACTTTTGTAGGGTGCTATATCTTGTTGTTTTAGCAAGGTAGCATAGTTGCTTGGAGTAAGTAGGCTATAATACACTTCTTCTCTTTGCAAGCTGCCCATAAGTAGTGCGTGGAAACTTTCAAGCTGTTTTTTATAGTCGTTTGCCTTGTCTTTCCCTTCAAAGTTACGAATAATAATAAGCTGCTGGGTGTTGTTTATCACACTGGGTATTATCTCAAACGTTTGGTTAGGAAATGATGATTGATTGTAGTCAGAAAGTTTTACTTTAATACTGTTTACATCGCCTTTATCTTTAGGAAAAACCATTATCACAAAATGAAGTTCGTCAGGAGCATATTTATACTCATCTTCACGCAAATCACGCCCGCTGCTTTTAGTAGTGTCTTTTTTATCCAATCGGGCAGCAGCATCAAGCAGTTCTTGTGCTCTTTGTGAAATATCGGTGGCAGGATATTGTTCTAAAATATACTCAAGGCTACGTTTATACTCCCCAATCGAATCGGTTTTACCTACACTAATGGCATATAAAAGCAAGTATTTAGGTAGTAGCGATGTACCTACAAACATTGTATCAGCAACAGGTTTGCGGCTTTTCACTTCTTTAAACTTATTATTTTGGTATAGGCCAAAAGTGCTATTATAAAAATCCAACTTGCGTTGTGCTATACCATCGTTAGTTTTTTTGGTTATCGATTGGTCGTTTACCAAGCGAGCATAGTCAGTATCAGGGTATTTACTAATTAGCAGTGCTTTATACTTTTCTGATTTTTCAGGTTGGCTGGTTTTGTATATTTTATACAGATAGTAGTACGAGCGTGGCTCGTACTGGCTACCGCTAAAACGTTGCAGTAAACTTTCAAATGCAGCAATAGCCTCGGGTATATCTCCTAGTTTTTCAAAATATATAAGGCCAATATTGTATAGTGCACCAGCTATTTTATCGTTAGATCGGTTTTTATCTTCTTCAGCAAAAGGTATATCGCGGTAGTATTTGCGTTTTGCTTCGGGTATGTTGCTTAGGCGTTCATCCAACTCAGGGTTAGGGGTTTGCGCTTGTGGATCTTCGTTTTTATTTTCCTTTGGGTCGTTAGTATTGTTAGGGTCGGCAGAGTAGTTTAGTATTTTTTCTTTACCACTCCAACGCCAATCGTCAGTAAGTTTACGATTACCCCATTTACGCTGAAAATCAGAGTAGCCTATACCCATTTGTTGTTGGCTATAAAAATACCAGTTACTACCACTACCCCCACTTTGTTGCTGCTGTCCCAAATTAGGGTTGCCCGGTGTACCTAAGCCAGGGAAACCGCCGCCGCCTGCAGGTTGGTTTTTTTGGTTTTCTTTTTCTTCTTCAGCACGTTTTTTACGGGTTTCTTCCTCCTTTATCCAGCGGTCTACCTTTTTTTCTAATTCTGATGGACTAAGCATGGCCAGTTTTTGTAGGCTGTCTTCGCGGGCTACTATAACTTTATACTTTATAAGTTCTGATAATACCGCTTGTTTTTTCACTATCGATTTATACTCTGAAAACTCAGGCTGTATTACACGTACAGTGCTATCGTAGTACTGTTGAGATAAAGTATAATCGGGTATTTCAAAATACAAATCGGCAAGAGCTAAGTAGGTTACCGCTTTTTGGTTTTGATTATTTTGAGTGTGCTTTAGCGATAATACGTAGTATTCGATAGCATTGTTGCGATTGTTTTGGTGCTCTTCTATTTTTCCTAGCTGATAATATATTTGGTCGTAGTAGCTTATATTTTTATCATCCCTAAGCATACTGCGCAGGTAGCGGCGTGCTGTACGTACTTGCCCGTTATCTTTAGGGTCGTAGTTTCGCGCCAAACTAATTTTGGCATTAAATGCCATGTCATAAGGTGGGTTTAGTTTTAATACTTTTTCCAGATAAAATTTAGCCGAATCGGGCTGGCCTAATCTTTCAAAAAGTTGTGCAGTGATAAAGTTGTATCGGGCGCGGGCATCGCGTTTACGTGTTTTTGCTAAAGTAACACGTATGTTTTTAAGGGCAGGTGCATACTTGCCTTGTTTTATGTATACCTGTGCTGCTGTGGCTGCAAATAAATTATTGAGGTGGGGAGGGAATGTTTCATCTTTTAAAAGACCAACTAACGCTTCGGCATCATCGTAGCGTTTTAGCATCATGTACGATTTTAGTATCCAAATGGTGGCTTCCTGAGCTATTTCTGTGTTTTTGTAACGGCTGTTTATGTACTGGAAGGTTTCTATTGCCGCAAAGTAGTCGGCCTTAAAAAAGTAGGCTTTGCCCACCAATAGGTACGCATCATCTACCCATTTACTTATAGGACGGTTTATAATAATTTTTGAGCCTTTTTTTATAATCTCGTCCATAGCCGCTTGCTGGGCTTTGGCCTGTTGCTCATCACCGTAGGGAAAAACATCTAATACCTTATTGTAATCGTCTTTGTGGTTTAAGGCAAGAGTTTGCACTCCTTCTTTTAGTTTTTCGGTACCGTTGTAGTATATATTGTATCGGGCAACTGTGTTTTGGTAGTTGCGGTTAAACCAGCTCGTGCTATTTTTATTACAGCTCAAAACCAGCATCGCCAGCGTTGCAAATGCAAAAGCCTTATATGTGTTGTTCGTTAATTTCAAATCGTTAGTAGTGTTTCCTTACGCCTTAGTTTATAACTGCAAAGCTGCAAAAATATTTTATTTAGGCTTATTTATATAATGCTTAACGTAGTAGTTACAATATTAGTTGCTGCTTGTTGTACAATTGTTAAGCAAAATATGTAGGTTTGAAGCCCTTGTTAGGGCTTAATACATCAATAGTGGCAAAGGGTAAAAATAAAAAGTTCATAAAAAAACTTAAAAATAAGTACCGCCTTATGGTGGTAAATGATGAAACTCTGCACGAAAGTGCCTCTGTTGTGCTAAAGCCCATGAATGTTTTTGTACTTTTCAGTATGCTATTGGTTGTTTTTACTACAATAATAGTGCTGCTATTGTTTTATACACCATTAAAAGAATACATTCCGGGTTTTGATAAAACAGATTACCTGCGTATCAAGCTAAAACAAGATGCCCGATTGGATTCTTTGGAGCGGGTGAACAAACAGTATTTTGAAAAGTGGGACGCTATTGATAAAATTTTGAATGGCGATATTGAGGGAGAGGAAACTCAGCCTAGTGATAGTAGTGCCAATTAATCTACTAGTTTTTAGCTTTTAAATATACTTTCAAAAGCGTAACTTCGTAAAACACAACACACACATTAAAACACAAGTTCTTTTATGTTTAACAGCAACAGTAAAGAAGCAAGAAATCGCACCACCGATAGTGGGGCTGCTACTATAAATATTGTAGGTGCAGGCACTATAATAAATGGCGATATAACATCAAACGGCGATATACGTATTGATGGCACAGTAAAAGGCACTGTTGTTTCAAAAGCAAAAGTAGTAATAGGTGCATCGTGCATTATAGAGGGGGATATTGAAGCCCAAAATGCGGATATATCGGGCAAGGTGAATGGTAAACTAACAGTATCAGAAACCTTATTTCTAAAACCCACTGCCCATATTAATGGCGATATAATGGTAAACAAACTTGTTGTAGAATCAGGTGCTGAGTTTAACGGCAAATGCAATATGCTTTCTACACAAAGGGTTCATACTAGCGAAAATAGCCAACAAAATGGAAGAACCACAGCCAAAACCCTCGAAGCAGAGACAAACTAACATCTATGCTTATTTTTCTATAGGCTTTCAATTAGTTATAAGTACAGGGCTTTTGGGCATTGGAGGTCATTTTTTAGACGATTGGTTAAAAATAAGTTTCCCTTTATTTCTCTTGTTGGGTATTATTGTAGGGTTAACTGCTTCGGTTATGAAAATTTTGAGGCAGCTAAACGGAAAGTAAAAACTAACCCTTGACTTTGAACCTTCAACGTTTTTTTATCAGGCTATTAGCCTTTGCCGCTCTGTTAAGCGTACTTATATACGCATTGCAAAGCTATACTGCGCTTATACCAAATGGCACTTGGGGGGTATTTGGTTTTTTCTTTGTGGTATCACTGCTTATTTTCATGCTATCAACATTTACTTTAAAGGCCTCACCCACCGCAGCACTAAAGCTTTTGCTGGGTACTCTTATGCTACGTCTTTTTTTAAGTTTTGGCTACTTTGCAATATACGTCTCATTTACAGGTGATTATAGCTTTCACTTTGCTATAATCTTCATGATTCTTTATTTATTCTTCACAGTATTTGAAAATTACCATTTAGTGATTAACTTGCGCCCCGATTCAAAAAACGAACCAATCGGCGATGTGTAGCGTTAACAAAGGATTTTCAAATTTTAAAGCACTAAACTTTTTAGTGCTGATGGTGTTTTTTGTTACTTTTTCGTTAACAAAAGCAAATGTTCCTCACCAAAATGAAGGAGCAAAACACGGTGAAGTAACCGAGGCTGAAAACCATACTAATGGTAATGATGCCCATAATGGTGAAAATAGCCACGAAAAAGAAACCAAATACGATGCAAAATCAGTGATTATGCACCATATTGGTGATGCACACGAATGGGAATTTTTTGCTACTGAAAGCTTTCATGCTACCCTTCCACTACCAGTTATAGTATATAGCAAAGAAAACGGATTGGATATTTTTATTTCAAGTGCATTTAAACATAAAGAAGGCGAACATGGCCACGATGCACCTAAATACCACAACAACTACATACTACACCACGAAAAAATATACTTAGCCGATGCAAACGGCGAATTGGTAATGGACGAAGAACATCATGCTGCCAATGTGATGCCAATGGATTTTTCGCTTACCAAAAACGTAGCTTCAATGATAGTATCGCTATTATTATTGTGCTTAGTGTTTATTAAAGTAGCAAATGCCTATACCAAAAAAGGGCAATTGGTACCAAAAGGTATGCAATCGTTAATGGAACCACTTATTCTATTTGTGCGCGACGACGTTGTACGCCCTAACATGGGCAAAAAAACAGGCGATGCCTTTATGCCCTATATGCTTACCTTGTTTTTCTTTATTTGGTTTAACAACTTATTAGGTTTGTTGCCGGGTGCAGCAAACGTAACGGGTAATATAGCTGTAACCGCCGTTTTGGCACTTGTTACACTTGTAATTACCAACCTTAAAGGTAACAAACACTACTGGGGTCATATTTTTAACCCTCCGGGTGTGCCCAAGCCACTATTGCTAATTATGTGGCCTGTAGAAATATTAGGTATATTTACCAAACCGTTTGCTTTAATGATACGTTTGTTTGCCAACATTACCGCAGGCCACATTATCATACTTAGTATTTTGGGTTTGATATTTATGTTTAGTAATGGCGGCGTAAATGTTAGTGCAGGCTTTGGTGTATCATTAGCAGCATTGCCGCTTGCATTGTTCCTATTCTGCCTTGAGTTATTGGTAGCCTTCCTTCAGGCTTTCATATTCACCATGCTAACCTCATTATTTATAGGCCAAGCAATGGAAGATCACGGGCATCACGATGAGGCACACGCTAGTGCAGCCCACTAAATTAAAGTAAGAAACAGAAAACCAAATAAAATCGAACATTAAATAAACACAATTATGTTATTACAAAAATTGCTTCTTCAAGCCTCTCAAGTAAGTTGGGGTCCATTAGGTGCTGGTATCGGTGCAGGTCTTGTTGCCCTTGGCGTAGGTTTGGGTATTGGTAAAATTGGTGCTGGAGCCGTTGAATCAATCGCTCGTCAACCTGAAGCTTCAGGCGACATCAGGACTACTGCTATCATTTTGGCCGCCTTCATCGAGGGTGTTGCTCTATTTGGTGCAGTAATCTGTTTCCTTGCTATGTCAGCTTAATTTCAAAACAAAAAATATATCTCAACTTGCGCAGGTCGTATTCGGCCTGCGTAGTTGTGTTATTTAAACACAAAGAAACCGTATGGAATTATTAACTCCCGCGCTTGGATTATTTTTTTGGACCTTAGTGGTTTTTGTGATAGTATTTTTAGTACTACGCAAATTTGCTTGGAGGCCAATACTTAAAAGTCTAAAAGATAGGGAAGAGTTTATTGATAACTCTTTAAAAGCTGCTGATAACGCACGCAAAGATATTGAGCTATTGCAAGCCAACAACGAGAAGTTGTTGCAAGAAGCGCGTATAGAGCGTGATAAGATTTTGAAAGAAGCCAAAGAAATAGGCGAAAGCTTTATTACACAAGCTAAACAAAAAGCTGATGTTGAAAGCAAACGCATGATAGCTTCTGCACTAGACAGCATTAATAAAGAAAAAGATTCTGCCAAAGCTGAAATTAAAGATTTGGTAGCTTCACTTTCTATAGAAATGGCTGAAAAAATCTTGAAAAAGAAATTTGAAAACCCCACCGAGCAAGAAAACTTGGTGAAAGATTACTTGCAAAAAGCAACCTTAAACTAAAATGTCAGAAATCAGAATAGCCGCAAGGTATGCAAAATCGCTGATGGAGTTGGCCATAGAAAAGGGCTTGCTTGAGCAGGTGAATTTTGATATGCGCACACTGCAAAGTGTGTGCAAAAACAGCCCTGATTTGGTGAATGTGCTTAAAAGCCCCATTATAAAGAGTGATAAAAAAATTGCTGTACTTACTGGTGTTTTTGGTAATACATTCAACAAACTCTCTATGATGTTTTTAGAGCAGGTTACCAAAAAACGCAGGGAAATGTTTTTGCCATTGATAGCCGAGCAATTTGCCAAGCAATACAATACCCATAACGGTATTTCGTTTGCTACGGTTACCAGTGCAACACTTTTAACAGCAGGTATGCAAGCCTCTGTAAAAGAGTTTATAGAAAAAGAGACCAATGCGAGGATTGAGCTAACAACAGTAGTGAACCCCGATATAATTGGCGGCCTTGTGATACGTATAGAAGATAACCTATACGACTCTAGCATAGCCAAGAAATTGAACGTTTTGAAGAAAGAATTAATCCACCAAAATTAACCGACAATATAACTGATATGTCAGCAACAGGAATACGACCCGATGAGGTTTCAGCCATCATAAGGGAGCAACTTTCGAACCTGAAAACCGAAGCCCAACTTGAAGAAGTAGGTACCGTGTTGCAGGTGGGCGACGGTATTGCCATTATATATGGCCTTAGCAAAGTGCAATATGGAGAACTTATAGAGTTTGACGGCGGACTGAGAGGTATTGCCCTAAACTTAGAGCAAGACAGCGTAGGTGCTGTACTGTTAGGTAGCTCTGAGCACGTAAAAGAAGGCGATACAGTTAAACGTCTTAACCGTATTGCATCTATAAACGTAGGTGATAGTATGCTTGGCCGTGTGGTAAACACATTGGGCGAGCCTATTGACGGTATGGGACCTTTGGGAGGTGATTTGTACAATATGCCTTTGGAGCGTAAAGCACCGGGAGTTATATTTCGCGAGCCAGTAACAGAGCCTTTGCAAACCGGTATTAAAGCTATTGATGCTATGATACCTATTGGCCGTGGACAACGTGAGTTGATTATTGGTGATCGCCAAACTGGTAAAACAGCTATCGCGGTAGATACTATTATTAACCAAAAAGAATTTTACGATAAAGGTGAGCCCGTTTTCTGTGTATATGTAGCTATTGGCCAAAAAGCCTCTACCGTTGCACAAGTGGTAAATACACTAAAAGAAAAAGGTGCTATGGATTATACAGTTGTTGTTTCGGCATCGGCTTCTGATCCAGCTCCACTTCAAATGTACGCCCCTATGGCAGGATGTGCTATTGGTGAGTTTTTTAGAGATAGGGGTAAACCAGCCTTAATTATATATGATGATTTATCGAAACAAGCGGTAGCTTACCGTGAGGTTTCTCTATTGCTTCGTCGTCCACCAGGACGTGAGGCTTACCCTGGTGATGTGTTTTACCTTCACTCTCGCTTGCTAGAGCGTGCTGCAAAGGTGAATTCATCAGATGATATCGCTCAAAAAATGAACGATTTACCCGAATCAATCAGAGGTATGGTAAAAGGTGGTGGTTCATTAACTGCACTTCCTATTATCGAAACCCAAGCGGGCGACGTTTCTGCATACATCCCAACCAACGTAATTTCTATTACCGACGGACAGATATTTTTGGAAGGTAACTTGTTTAACTCAGGTGTACGTCCCGCTATCAACGTAGGTATATCAGTATCACGTGTGGGTGGTAATGCACAAATCAAATCAATGAAAAAAGTGGCAGGTACACTTAAACTTGACCAAGCACAATACCGTGAGCTAGAAGCATTTTCAAAATTTGGTTCTGACCTTGATGCTGCTACCAAAGCGGTACTAGATAAAGGTTCTCGTAACGTTGAAATTTTGAAGCAAGGCCAATACCAACCTGTAAGGGTTGAAAACCAAATAGCCATGATTTATTTGGGTACTAAAGGTTTATTGCGCAATGTGCCTGTAAATAAAGTAAAAGAGTTTGAAGGTGAGTACATAGCATATCTTGATGCTAAACACAAAGACACCCTTACTGCTTTAGCAAAAGGTAAAATTGATGATAGTATTACCAGCGTATTAGAGGAAGTAGCAAAAGAACTTTCGGCTAAATACAACGGTTAGTTTTTTTAACCCCATAAAGGTTTATACATGGCCAATCTTAAAGAGATAAGGATACGTATTAGCTCCACCATAAGCACGCAGCAGATAACCAAAGCTATGAAGCTGGTTTCTGCTACTAAGCTAAGGAGAGCACAAGGAGCTATTACGCAAATGCGTCCATACAGCACCAAACTGTTTGGTATATTGGCTAATTTGGCCGGTAGTGTTGAAGATGCCAGTCTTGCCAAATACTTTGAACACCGTGAGGTGAAAAGAGTAATGATTATTGTGCTGACATCGGATAGGGGCTTGTGTGGTGCTTTTAACAGTAATGTGATAAAAAAGGCTCGTGGCCTTATAGAAAATAAATACGCACATTTGGGCAAAGAAAACATTACCCTTTTGTGTGCAGGTAAAAAAGGAGCTGAGTTTTTTACTAAACTGGGCTACAATGTAAACTTACAATTTCGCGATACATTTCAAAAACTTTCTGCCGAAGAAGGGTTTAGAGTTGGCGATGCTGTATTTGAACAATTTTTGAGTGGAAAATACGACCGTGTTGATTTGGTATACAACCAATTTAAAAACGCCGCTACTCAAATTGTAAAAGATGACCAATTCCTGCCTGTTGATATAGACAGTTTGGAAGCCAGTGAAAGCAGTACAAGTTACATTTTTGAGCCAAGCAAAGTAGAAATACTAAACGAGCTGATACCTCGTGCTTTAAAAACCAAACTATACAGTGCCATGCTCGATTCGTTTGCATCAGAACACGGCGCACGTATGGTATCAATGGATAAAGCTACTGAAAACGCAGGTGAGTTGCTAAAACAATTCCGCCTAAAATACAACCAAGCGCGTCAAGCAGCAATTACCAACGAGATTTCAGAAATCGTGGGTGGTGCAGCAGCGTTAGAAGGTTAAACTTTAAATTTAAACTACCCTTTTATACAAAGCCATCGCGATACTTCGCGATGGCTTTTTTGTTTGTCATTTGATATTTAACGTGAGTTCGAAATAAAACTAATTCAAAATGAATATATTGGAGTGCGGCTGTTGTTATGCTGAGGTTCTCGAAGCATGGCGGGGCAAGCCAGACCCACATTCACCCTTCGAGAGCCTCAGGGTGACAGTCCACGCGCCTCAGTTCAAAGGGTTTCACACTTTCCCCTAACCCTAACTCACGTTATTTAAGTAACGGACAACAAAAAGGTTCTTTTTCTTATCTTGCAGTAAATGAATTATAGGGAAATAGTTCCAGTGCCTGCTTTGCAGCCCTACATTAAGTTTATTTGGCTGATGGATGGGCTAGATGCCAATCCCAATGCTGTACCCGAACGTATTTTTCCTGATGGTTGTATGGAGCTTATTTTTAACCTTCAAAAGCCCCTTGCCCGTATTGACGGCAATATACTAATACAACAACCCACCTCTTTTGTTTTTGGGCAGCTTACAAATGCCATGCACCTATTGGCTACCCATCACTACTCAGTAATTGCAGTACGGTTTATGCCCTTTGGCCTATCCGCATTTACACAAATACCCTCGCACGAGTTGAAAGGCATCGAAGTTGGGCTTGAGAACTTGTGGGGAGCAGAAGGGAAGGAGCTGGAAGACCAAGTGAATACATTAGCAACCAATGATGCCATTAGTGCAATACAAAACTTTTTTGTGGCTAGGCTTAAAAAGCAAACGCACAGTTTAGCATCCATTAGCAATATTGCAGGTTTGATGGAAGCACAGGGAGGAAACCAAACAGTGAAACATTGGGCTGATTATGCCAATCTAAGCGAGCGACAGTTTAACCGAAGATTTAACAATGTTATAGGCATATCACCCAAAGAGTATATAAAAATCATTCGTTTTAATAAGGTGCTTAATTTGTTTGATGATAACAATACTGAAAATTTAAGCTCGCTTGCCCACCATTGCGGTTATTACGATCAAGCCCATTTTATCAAAGATTTTAAAGAGTATACAGGCACTACGCCCACAGACTATGCTACCGATAGCAAAACATTTTTGCCCGCTTAGTGTATAGCAGTAGTCATACAGTCAAATGGCTCATTAAAAAGTCCGATTTTTACAATACCGCCCATCTTTCCGCATATAGTTTTGCATAAAAAATAAGTAACACATACTATGCAAAACATTATTAATTGGTTCGAAATTCCTGCTACGGATTTTGACCGTGCAGTGAAATTTTACAGCACTATTTTATCAGTAGAAATAAACAGTAACGAGTTTATGGGCACTATGATGGGCTTTTTCCCTACAGATGGCACCAATGTATCGGGGGCTATTGTAAAAGGAGAAAACTACACCCCTGCCAACGGTGGTGTATTGGCTTACCTAAATGGTGGTGATGATTTAAGCCATGTACTTGCAAAAGTTGAGGATGCAGGCGGTAACATTATAGCACCCAAAACACAAATCTCTGACGAAATGGGTTACTTTGCTATGTTTATAGATAGTGAGGGCAACACAATGGCTTTACACTCAATGCAGTAATACTATGAAAAAGAACATACTACTTAGTAGCTTATTAGTAATTGTAGCAGTATCGAGTGCTTGGGCGCAAAATTCAATTAAAAAAACTGACTTAAGCTGGATATTGGGCAGTTGGCATATTGATGCAGGCGAGGTGCAGGTATACGAAACATGGAAAGAGGGGCAAGGTGATAGTTATACGTGCGAAGCTTATGTACTAAAAGGAAAAGATACCCTAGTGGTTGAAACTATTAGGCTTGAAAATATAGGTGGCTTTTGGGTATACATTGCCCAAATAAATGCACAAAACCCAGTGTTGTTTACCCTCACCCAAAAATCGACCACAAAAGAATTGGTGTTTGAAAACCTAGAGCACAATAATCCCCAACGGGTGATATACAAATTTGTGAATAATAAAGAATTGTATGCACGCACCGAAGCCATGGTAAATGGGCAAGAGGTAGTAGATGAATACCCCTACACCCGCCGTTAGTGGGCAAATACTATAGAGTGTATGTGCTGGGTGCTGCCTTGCCAATCGTCAAAGCTCCATTTCATACTATCGAGAGATATTAAATCGACCCTGTATTTATTACCGCTAATACTTATTTCAGTATCGTTAGTTAATAATGCCCAAGTGTTTAGTACGCTTTGTGGTTGTGTTGGGTCGCATTGGGTAAGCCCTTGGTCAAAACTTACATTTCCGTTAGCATAAAAAATTATAATATCGTCTTGTTCGCAGGCAGGTTTATAGTGCAATACATCGCTAACCAACTTTCCTGCTGTATCTTGTATAGGTGGAGTAACCATCCACGAAGCATATTTCCATGCTTTTAAAGTCAGTAATTCTTTTTTAGTAGCTTGTGGTAATGTATTCGTGGGTTGGTCGCCGTCATCGTTTTTGCCACAAGCTGTTAATCCTAAAATTAATATAGCCGTATATAGTAAACCCCTCATAAGCATTGTGTTTATTAGCCAAAGTTATATTTTTCTATATAGTTAATCCTCAGTTTTATACAAAAAACATACTAATGGTAACTTATTCATGCCTTTAACCCAACATTGGGATGACAAGTAAAATAAAAAAACCTTTATTTAGCGGGTTGAAATGGAGGGACAAGCGAAACCAATTTTTAAAACATACATACTTCCTGCGATTTTAATAGCGTTGGCCTATTTTCCGTTGTTCTACAAGTTGGATGTATTGCCTCTAATGCAGTTTGATGAAGCCCGTGTGGCCATGAGCAGCTACGAGATGGCCGAGAACAATAACTACATAGTGGTTCATTATGGTGGCAAACCTGATATGTGGAGTACCAAGCCACCGCTAACCCATTGGGCACAAACTTTTTTTATTAAAACATTAGGGCTTAGTGTATTTTCGGTGCGCTTACCATCGGCTATTGCGGGGTTTCTTACTTGTTTACTATTATGGTTTTTTAGTATTCGATACCTTAAAAATCATTGGTTGGCAGGTATAAGCATTATAGTATTGGTTACATCACTGGGGTTTGTACAAAAACACGTTACCCGCACTGCCGATTACGATGCCCTGCTGGTGCTTTTCACCACAGCATCGGCATTGGTTTGGTTTCTTTTTGTAGAGACAAGTAATTACAAATACCTTAGGTGGTTTTTTATACTGTTGGCTTTTGGCGTGCTTACCAAATCAGTAGCAGGGTTGTTTTTACTACCGGGTTTGTTTTTGTATAGTGTGATTAACTACAAAACATTAGTGTTTTTTAAATCACCCAAAACCTATTTATACCTGTTGTATTTTATTATTCCCGTATTTGGCTATTACTTGTGGCGCGAAGCCATAAACCCCGGCTATATAAAAGCGGCTTGGTTTTGGGATATAGCAGGGCGGTATAAAGAACAACTTACAGGCGATGAGCCTGAATTTAGTTATTACTTGCGCCTTATACGTACCGAGCATTTTTTCCATTGGTTTTGGTATGCAGTGGCAGGCGGGGTGCTTGGCTTTTTAATAAAAGATACAAGGCATAGAAAATTTACATTGTTTTTGCTGTGCGTATCGGTGTGTTTTATATTAGTGGTATCAAGCGCGCGTACGCAAATGCTTTGGTACGAAGCACCCGTATATCCATTTTTAGCTTTGTTGGTAGCTATGGGCTTGTATTGCCCCACCTATTATATTTTAAAACTAACAAAAAAGCAGTGGATAGCCGTGTTGCCCATTGCAGCCATTATAGCTATAGCTTATACTCCCTATAAAAATGCTATTAACAGAGTAAATCCACCCAAATTGCAACACGATTGGGAGTTTGAGGCATACAGTATTACCCAATACCTTATGCAGGTATACCCGACTGATAAAAACCTAAATGGCTACTACTGGCTAGAAAACGACGATTACAATCCCTATATAGATTTTTATATAAGGATGTTTGAGAAGAACAAAGGGCAGGCAATAACCGCGGTTACTCCACTAAGACCTAAAGTTTTTGCTGTAGGTGATAAGGTAATTGGTTTTTTAACCGAACAAAAACAACAGCTTGAAAATGCCTACACTTTTGAGGTAATGGAAGAGTATGGCTCTTTTTTGAAAGTGTATAAAATTACGGGATTTAAGCCTTCACCAGTTCAATCACAGTAATTTCAGGCAAAATGCCCACACGGCCTGGGTAGCCAATATAGCCATAACCTCGGTTTACATATAGGTTTTGGTTGCCTTTCGTATACAAACCCGCCCATTGCTTGTACATCCACTGTACAGGGCTAAATTTTATAAACTTATTCTCAATACCAAACTGCATACCGTGCGTGTGGCCTGCCAGCATCAAATCAATATCCTTGTATTGGGGGCGTATAACAGCATCCCAGTGCGATGGGTCGTGAGATAAAAGTATTTTATAAGGAGTTTCAGGCATACCCTTTTGCGCCTTTTCCATATCACCATATTTAGGAAAACGGGCTTTACTACCCCAGTTTTCTACCCCAATAATGCCTAGTTTTTGACCTTTACGGTCAAGCACAACGTGGTCGTTGTTTAGCAATTGCCAGTTAAGGCTTTTATGATGTCCAAATAAATCTTGCAGGTTTTGCGCTTTTTCTTCGGGGCTTTTCCAGTTACGGGCATAGTCGCCATAATCGTGGTTACCTAGCGAAGAAAAACTACCCATAGGAGCTTTTATAGGTGAAAATACATCTAAATAATCATTCATCTCGTAGGCGTATGTATTTACCATATCGCCCGTAAAAAAGAAAACATCAGGCTTTTCGTCCATAACCATCTTCACACCCTTATACACCGCATCTTTATCAACAAAAGAGCCCGAGTGTATATCGCTTATCTGCACAATCTTTAACCCATCAAAAGCCTCTGGCAAATTAGCCGAAGGCAATTTTATACGGTGTATCTTATAGTTGTGTGCATCGTACAAAGCACCGCGCGTAAAAAAGTATACGGGGGCAATTGCCATTACAGCTCCCGATTGATATATAAACTGTTTGCGGCTTAGGGTAGTTCCTTTGGGCAAGTTCTCGTCAGTATCAGCGACAAGCTCATCAACAGCTTGTTCTTTCTTTTTAGGCAAAACCTTATGTAGCAGCCATTGCAAGCCTGCTAAAATATCTTCAACCAAAACAAAAAGTAAAAAAGTAATTTTAGTACCTATTACCGTTACCATAGTGCCGCTAACAAGGGCACGGGGCAATCGGAAACGCTCCAACTCAGGAAAAAACAGCAGTACACCTACCGAAACAACAATAAGAGCACTTAAACCAAAAAAAACAATTTTGGTGGCGCGCATATATTTCGGAAAATATTTTTTTGCCAAATCTCTTATTCCACGCCATGTATAGGCATCAATAATCAGAAAAAATACGAGTAAAAAGCCAATAACTTGAAGGCGGAATAGAAGCATGTTTGTTTGCATGTAGCGGATAATTACTTTTGCAGCGTTGGTAAGTAAACAAAGTATAAACAAAAAGGTTGCCAACACATAGTACAAATATATGAGTACAACAGGTTTGCCTGAGGTTAATCCTCGCCCGTTTTCGTTCGATGATACCGAAATAGCATTTAAGCTAAAAACCAATGCCGAACTAAAAAAAGCCCATTTGTTGTTTAGGCTATTTGGCTTTAAGTGGCTTATAGCCGTTGGACCAGTGTTGGCAAACATAGCCCTTAGCCTTCGTTTACCTATAAAAGGTATCATCAGAAACACCCTTTTTGCCCAGTTTTGTGGCGGTGAAACTATAAATGAGTGTCGCCCTACTTCAGAGCAACTATGGTTGTGCAAAGTCAGTACCATTTTAGATTACTCAGTTGAAGGAGCTGATGATGAAGCATCTTTAGACGCTACAAAAAACGAGATTATACAAACCATTAATGAAGCTGCAACGCATGATTATATAAGCTTTAGTGTTTTTAAGATAACAGGAATAGGCAGGTTTGAATTACTTGAAAAAATAAGCAATAAAAAAACGCTAAACCCTGACGAAGTGGCAGAGAAACAACGTTTTGAAAGCAGGTTTGATGCCATTTGCCAATATGCCTACCAAAAAGGTGTATGTATATTGATAGATGCTGAAGAAAGCTGGATACAGAATGCTATAGACCATTTGGCTATCCAAGCCATGCACAAATACAACAAAGAGAAAGCCGTTATATACAACACTGTACAAATGTACAGGCACGACCGTATTGCTTTTTTAAAGAAAAGTATAGCTGAGGCCGAAGGCAATAACTACTACACAGGATTTAAGATTGTAAGAGGGGCATATATGGAAAAAGAACGCAAACGTGCCAAAGAAAACAACTATACATCACCCATCCAGCCCGATAAAGCCTCTGCCGATAGAGATTATAACCTTGCCCTTGAAATTTGTGTGCAGCATATAGACCGTGTAAGCATTTGTGCAGGCACACACAACGAGCATAGCAGCCAATACCTAGCTGAACTAATGGCCGAAAAGGGGTTAAAAAACAGCGATAGCCGTGTATACTTTAGTCAATTACTAGGTATGAGCGACCATATTAGCTTTAACCTTACCAATGCAGGTTATAATGTGGCTAAATATGTGCCTTATGGCCCTGTAAAAGATGTGCTGCCTTACCTAACCCGCCGTGCACAAGAAAACTCATCAGTAGCGGGGCAAGCCAGCCGCGAATTACGTCTGATAGAGACTGAACTGAAACGTAGAAAACTGGATTAGTTATCTATGGACTATGTCTTTTTAGCAGCAGCAGGTTCGGTAATAATTGCAATTACTCAAACATTTCTCAACAAAAAGGAAAAGAAAGAAAAAGAAGAAGAGAGTGTCGACTTTGGGATGGAAACCTTTATTAATGAAGATATTGAAGTTGAGATCCCTAAAAACCTAATGCCTACTACTGCATGGATTGCTTTCGCACATAATAATGAGCTTGCAAGAAGATTATTGGACTTTACTTTTGAAAAAGAATGTACAATTGATGAAGGCATTAATATTTCAAGAACTACCAATAAAGCATTTATAACAGATAATATACAGGGATGGCAATTAGTATTTGCCAATAAATGGATTGAGCTGATTGATGACTTTACCTATGATAAAATCAAATCAAAATTAGTAGAGCTTAGTCGACATTTGGGGGAAGTGCAATTTTTTTGTTCAAAGCCCGATAGAATGTTTAGTATGTGGGCAAAAGCCACTGATAGTAGGATAGAACGTATTTATGTTTGGTTAGGTGATGAACATGAGAACCTTTTGATTGAAGGTGAACCTACCGAAGCTGAGAAAAAGTATAAATTAGTAAACACAATACTTCCTGAAAATTATAAAGAAGGTTATTTTGATGAATTTGATTTAATATTACCTGATTATGGGTTTGTATATGATTTGGCAAAAGAATGGAGTATAAGTCCTGAGATTTTATTTAATCAACCTGATAGATTTCAACAAGGCAGTTTAGGTACTATTAAATTCTAAAAATTTACTCTTAACTTGCAACTTCTTTTACAAAAGCATTTTCAACGCTAACAGAATGAATAACACTTATAACTTACCAGAGTATAACAGCGTGCGCAATCAACTTGTATTTTCAGAATACGGTAGAAATGTACAACGTTTAGTAGAATATTTGGGTACTATTGAAGACCGCGACGAGCGCAACCGCAAAGCAAATACCGTTATAGCCATTATGGGTAACTTAAACCCCCATTTGCGCGATACAGCCGATTACAAACACAAACTTTGGGATCATTTGTTTGCCATGTCAAACTTTACCCTTGATGTAGAGTCGCCCTATCCCTTACCAACGCCTGAAACCATTAACAAAAAACCTGAAACAGTAGCCTATTTGGGTAACCATATCAAGTTTCGTTTCTACGGTCGTAATGTACAATCGATGGTGAAAGAAGCTGCCGATATGGAAGAAGGCGAAGAAAAACAATACTTCATCAACATGATAGCCTCGTTTATGCGCAACAGCAGCAAAAACTGGAACGATGAAAACTTATCGCCCGAAGCTATAGCACAACACCTTGAAGTATTATCAGAAGGAAGATTAAAAATTAATCCTGAAGAGCTTACCCTTAGTGAAGTAGCAAGGTATGCTACCAATAGTTACCGCCCCAATAACAACCAACGCAATCAGCGTAATCAGGGCAACAATCGCAACTTCCGTAACAATAACAACAATCGCAATCCAAAACAACAGCAACGCCGCAACAAATACTAATACAGCCCAATGGCATATTTTAAAATAAACGGTGGAAAAAAACTGCAAGGCGAACTTACCCCACAAGGGGCAAAAAACGAAACCCTGCAAATATTATCGGCAGTATTGCTAACGCCTGAAAAGGTAACCATACACAATATACCCGCCATACGCGATGTACTAAAGCTGATAGAGCTTTTGGGCGATATGGGCGTGAAAGTAGAAAAACTAAGCACCCACAGCTACACGTTTGAGGCCAAAGATGTGAACCTTGATTATTTGCGTAGCGATGATTTTCGCAAAAAAGGCAGTGGTTTGCGTGGCTCAATAATGGTAGTAGGGCCATTACTAGCCCGTTTTGGTAAAGGTTATATGCCCAAACCCGGTGGCGATAAAATAGGCCGTCGCAGATTAGATACCCATTTTTTGGGTTTTGAAAGACTAGGCGCAGTAACCACAATAGAAAAAGACGAGCACGGTAACGCCGTTTATAGCCTTACCGCAAAAGAACTTACAGGCACATACATACTTTTAGATGAGCCTTCGGTAACGGGTACAGCCAATATTATTATGGCTGCCGTTATGGCCAAAGGTACTACAACTATTTACAACGCCGCTTGCGAACCCTATATACAGCAACTAAGCCGTATGCTAAACAGCATGGGCGCAAAAATTAGTGGCTATGGCTCAAACCTAATTACCATTGAAGGGGTAGAGTATCTGGGTGGATGCACTCATACCATGCTGCCCGATATGATAGAAGTAGGCAGTTTTATTGGCTTGGCCGCCATGACCCAATCAGAAATTACTATTAAAAATGCTGGTATAGCCCATTTAGGCGTTATCCCCAGTGTTTTTGGCAGGTTGGGCATACAAATGGAATTTAGGGGTGATGATATATATATACCCGCACAAGAGAAGTATAGGATAGATACCTTTATGGATGGTTCTATACTTACCATTGCCGATGGCCCTTGGCCGTTGTTCACTCCCGACCTTATTAGCATAATGTTGGTAGTAGCCACACAAGCCGAAGGCAATGTGCTAATACACCAAAAAATGTTTGAAAGCAGGTTGTTTTTTGTAGACAACCTTATTGATATGGGTGCACAGATAATACTTTGCGACCCTCACCGTGCCAATGTAATGGGGCTAAACCGCCGCTCGCCATTGCGTGCCATTACAATGTCATCACCCGATATACGTGCGGGGGTATCGCTATTAATAGCCGCTCTTAGTGCAAAAGGTACAAGTACTATACACAATATAGAACAAATAGACCGTGGGTATGAACGTATTGATGAACGCCTAATAGCCTTAGGTGCTGATATCACTAGGCACGAGTAAAAAAAATATACTAAAAGACTAAAACGGAATCATTTTTGATTTTAGTTAGAGCAAATGGATACAAAGACCATGAAAAAATATGCACTTTATGCCCTACCACTTATTATCGTAATAAGTGTAGGTGTAGGTTTAGCTGTTGATGTAAGAAAAGATATAGAGGCAAGCGTTGCCGCACCTGTTTCACAAGAACAGCCCAAAGTAGGCGATATGGCTCCTGAAATTGCACAACCCGATCTTGATGGAGACACAATTACTCTTTCATCACTTAGGGGTAAAATCGTTTTGGTTGATTTTTGGGCAAGTTGGTGCAAACCCTGTCGCGAAGAGAATAAAAATTTGGTAAAAACATATAATCGTTATAGAAGCGCAGGTTTTAAAAACGCATCAGAGTTTACCGTATATAGCGTATCGCTAGACCAACACAAAAACAATTGGCAAGGTGCTATTGAAAAAGATAGATTGGCTTGGAGTTATCATGTATCCGACCTTAAAAAATGGTACTCAGCCGCTGCTGCCGATTATGGAGTAGAATCTATACCCATGAATTTTTTGTTGGATGAAACAGGTAAAGTAGTAGGTAAAAACCTTCGCGGTAAAGAGTTGGATAAAGCTCTTGAAAAACTTCAATAAGATTAAATAGAATATAAAACGTATAGAATGAAAAAACGGCTGTTTGGCCGTTTTTTTTTGCCCTGCGGGGAGTAAAAAACTGTCAATTTGGCAAAAAAGCCCTTTGGCAGTAATATTGCAAAATGGGCAAGTACCATAACAGTTGAAAAAATCAAGATTTAATACATTAACCGGAAAATTATTTGGCAGGAAAGCTATGACTAATAACGAACCGAACGGAAACGAAGAAATGGAAAACGGAGACGCTACTACCACCGATGAAACTACAGCAACTGCTGATACGAAAGTAGAAGAAATTGCAAAACCTGAACTATCGGCAGAAGAAAAACTAAAAGCCGAAGTAGCAGAGCTAAACGATAAATACCTGCGCCTGTATAGCGAGTTTGATAATATGAAACGCCGCAATGCTAAGGAGCGCATAGAATTGGTGCAAACCGCAGGGAAAGATATTTGGCTATCGCTACTGCCTGTTGTGGATGATTTTGAACGTGCCATGAAATCGATAGAAGCTGGTGCAGATATTGAGGCGGTAAAAGAAGGCGTAGCTTTAATACACAACAAATTTGTGAATGTACTTACCCAAAAGGGTTTGAAAGCAGTAGACGCAACAGGAAAAGAATTTGATTTGGACTTTCACGAGGCCATAACAAAAATACCCGCACCTACCGAAGATTTAAAAGGTAAGGTGGTAGACGAAGTAGAAAAAGGGTATACTTTACACGATAAAGTGATAAGGTTTGCAAAAGTTGTAGTAGGAGAATAATGGCAAAAAGAGATTATTACGAAGTATTGGGTGTGAACAGAAACGCCACTGCGGAGGAAATTAAAAAAGCCTACCGACAGATGGCAATTAAGTTCCATCCCGATAAAAATCCTGATAACCCCGAAGCGGAGGATAAGTTTAAAGAAGCTGCTGAAGCCTACGAGGTACTAAGCAATGCAGATAAACGCCAACAGTACAATCAGTTTGGCCATGCAGGCGTGGGTAATCGTGGTGGAGGCTATGGTGGCGGTGCTAATATGAATATGGACGACATATTCAGTCAGTTTGGAGATATTTTTGGCGACGGTAGCCCTTTTGAAAGTTTTTTCGGAGGCAGCCGAGGCGGTGGTGGACGTACAAGGGGCGCAGTTGGCTCCAACATACGCATACGTATAAAACTAACCCTACAAGAAATAGCCAAGGGTGCCGATAAAAAGGTGAAGTATAACCGTATGACGGTGGCCAAAGGTGTGAATTTTAAAACCTGTACTACTTGTAATGGTGCCGGTGCTGTGCGCAGGGTAAC
Organism: Bacteroidia bacterium; assembly: GCA_037968475.1. Taxonomy (GTDB): domain Bacteria; phylum Bacteroidota; class Bacteroidia; order UBA8524; family UBA8524; genus SB11. The sequence goes on along the minus strand of JBBKVO010000049.1, from coordinate 30,932 downwards.
CAATACTATACTTGGACAGATGCAAACTACCAGCACTTGTAACACGTGTAATGGTAGCGGCAAAATTGTATCCGACCGTCCCCCAGGTGTTGGTCCCGATGGTTTGATAGCTCAAGAAGAATTCGTTGAGTTAAAAATACCCGCAGGAGTAGAAGAGGGTATGCAACTATCCGTAAGCGGAAAAGGTAATTCCTCACCGGGTGGCATGGGGCCTAATGGAGATTTGATAGTACAAATTGAAGAGATTGAAGACGAGCACCTAAAACGCGATGGGCAAAACGTGTTGTATGTAGAAGATATTAGCTTTGCTGATGCAGCTTTGGGTACAACTGTAGAAGTGCCCACCGTAGAAGGTCGTGCAAAAATAAAAATAGAAGCAGGTACACAATCGGGTAAAATACTACGCCTAAAAGGCAAAGGATTACCTAGTGTAAATGGCTACGGGCGTGGCGACCAATTGGTGAAGATAAATGTATTTACGCCCACCAAACTAAGCAGCGATGAAAAAGCAGTGCTAGAAAAACTACGCGATGCTGATAATTTTAAGCCTAGCCCCGGTCAAACCGATAAGAGCTTTTTTGGCCGCATGAAAGAGTTTTTTGGTTAAGATTATTCTAACCTAATACTATACCAACAGCCCAAAAGCATACCTATGCTTTTGGGCTTTTTTTATAACAGTATTTTAAAGGGACTTCGGGTTAAGTGAACACACATAGTTTGTTTTTTAATACAGTTATTTTATCTATTAAAAGCTGGCTCGAGCGTCCGCTCGTGCCGAAAATAATAGAGCATCCGCTCGGTAGTGAAGTGATATTGGTTGTTTTTTTCATCACTCAGCCCCCTTCGCTTACGCACTTATCCTTCGATTCCGCTCAGGATGACAGCGCGCTTTATCATCGGGTTGAAACCCGATTCTACTCATACCTAACGGGATTTCCTTATGGTATGAGTAGCGACAGGTTTTAACCTGTCGACAAGTTTTTTAACTCATCCCAATGTCTTGTTTTACTCGATTTGTGTCGCAGCACCCCTTCTCTTTTTTGTAAGAGAGGGGCGCTTTATGTGGTTCCAGCTTTCCAATAAAACAGGGGTGAGTTAAAACCCAACTACTATTTTCTTGGTTGCGTGTAAATGGGTATAGGTACCCATAAGGGAGACAATACAGTACTTGTGTGTTGGATAAGCAGGAATCTGTGTGCTGGTAAACTAGCCTATTATATGCCTCGCATCACGAAAGCATTCGGGACTCTTACAAGGGAATGACGTTCCCACCGCACTAATGCACCCACATTCTTTATAATTTTTTATACGTAGGCTTCAGTTAGTTTTATAAAGAAACAACAAAACGGTAGGGAAGTAGGGCATCCTCACCTGCATAGTCAACACCAATGCGGGGCGTAGTGATAATATCTTTCGGGTCAATCTTTATTCCCGTATCCTCAATCCATACAGTATTGCCTTGCAGTGGCAGTCCATTGTGCAGTGTTTTTATGCCCATAGCTTGCGATAATGTGCCTGGCCCTGTGCTTAGGGTTTTATCCACCTTTGTTTTGTTGCGACGTTGTAAAATCGTTTCCAGCCCTTTTAAGGGCTTTATATTTCTAATCAGCACTGCGTGTGGCACACCTTCTATATTTGTTACCACGTTAAACAAATGGTGTATACCATAGCACAAATACACGTAGCATACTCCGCCAGTGGCATACATAGTTTGGGTGCGTGGGGTAAATCTGCCGCCATAGGCATGGCTGGCACGGTCTATAATGCCGTTGTAGGCTTCGGTTTCCGTAATTATACCACTGGTAAGTTGCCCGTCAATACACGTTATAAGTTCTTTGCCCAAAAGTTCACGGGCTATTTGCACTACATCAGTACGTTGGTAAAAATCATTCGTCAGTTTCATTTCTCAACCAAAAATAAAAGAAATTGAAGCCTACACAAATGTTATAGTATATAGATATAAATTCCACTGCTAAGTATGGTGTTTTGTAAAATGCAAAGGGGCTATAACTCAATATGAAAAAGTAGGGCAAGGGCTTGTATTTTCAGTGCTTGTGTCGGAGGCTATTTTTTTTGAATACAAATATCAAACTTAGGTTTTTTTTAAAAAAGAAAATGATACCTTTGCGCCCGAAAAAACAGGTATTTTAATCCCTAAATCATGTCAAATATAGGCAAAGTAGCACAGGTTATCGGTCCCGTTGTAGACGTTAGTTTTACAGGCGATAACGCACAACTTCCCAGAATTTATGATGCACTGCATATTGACCGTGGTAACGGCAATACACTAGTGCTAGAAGTGCAACAGCACTTAGGCGAAAGTATGGTACGTACCATAGCAATGGATAGTACTGATGGTTTAACCCGTGGTGCTGATGCAGTACATACAGGTAAGCCTATAAGCGTGCCCACAGGCGATGCTGTACGTGGTCGTTTGTTAAACGTTGTTGGTGATAGTATAGATGGTTTGTTGCCTATACAAAAAACAGGCGAACGTGGTATACACCAATCGGCTCCTCGTTTCGAGGATCTTTCTACAGCTTCTGAGCCTTTATTTACAGGTATAAAAGTAATCGACCTTTTAGAGCCCTACGCAAAGGGTGGTAAAATTGGTTTGTTTGGTGGTGCGGGTGTAGGTAAAACCGTACTTATACAAGAATTAATTAACAACATTGCTAAAGCGCACGATGGTTTCTCTGTATTTGCAGGGGTAGGCGAGCGTACACGTGAAGGTAATGACTTGTTGCGTGAGATGATTGAAGCCGGTATTGTAAAATACGGCGACGAATTTTTGCACGGCATGGAAGAAGGCGGATGGCCGGTTGAAAAAGTAACTGCTGCCGACCTTGTTGATTCTAAAGCAACATTTGTTTTCGGACAAATGAATGAGCCTCCGGGAGCCCGTGCACGTGTGGCACTTACTGGTCTTTCGGTAGCTGAATATTTCCGTGATGGTGATGAGCAATCAGGCGGACGTGATATACTTTTCTTCGTTGATAATATATTCCGTTTCACCCAAGCAGGTTCTGAGGTATCGGCACTATTAGGTCGTATGCCATCAGCGGTGGGTTACCAACCTACATTAGCATCTGAAATGGGTGCGATGCAAGAGCGTATTACATCAACCAAACGCGGTTCTATCACATCTGTACAGGCGGTTTATGTGCCTGCGGATGATTTGACTGACCCTGCTCCTGCAACAACATTTGCCCACTTAGATGCAACTACGGTACTTAGCCGTAAAATTGCTGAGTTGGGTATTTATCCTGCGGTAGATCCTTTGGATTCAACTTCTCGTATCTTAACCCGTGATATATTAGGCGATGCTCACTACGATTGTGCTCAACGTGTAAAAATGTTGTTACAACGTTATAAAGAGTTGCAAGATATTATTGCCATTTTGGGTATGGATGAGTTGAGTGAAGAGGATAAATTGGTAGTACACCGTGCACGTCGTGTACAACGTTTCTTATCACAACCGTTCTTTGTGGCCGCTCAGTTTACAGGTCTTGAAGGTGTGTTGGTTGATATTAACGATACCATTAAAGGCTTTAACATGATTATGGATGGTGAAGTTGACCAATATCCAGAGGCTGCCTTTAACTTGGTAGGTACTATTGAAACAGCAATAGAAAAAGGCGAGAAAATATTGGCAGAGGCTAAAGCTTAATTTTTATACACCATGCAATTAGAAATTATAACCCCCGATAAAGTTTTATATACAGGCGAGATAAAGGGTGTGAAAGTACCCGGAAAAGCAGGCTCTTTTGAGGTGCTTAACAATCACGCGCCACTTATAAGCAGTTTAGAAAAAGGTGTGGTACGTGTGAACGATGCCCAAGGCAGCCACAATTTTGAAATTAGCGGTGGGATTATAGAGGTAATGGGCAATAAAGTAATAGTGCTTACCTAGTACCAACTATTAAATAGTAAATTTTGAAAAGAAAGGCCTGCACATTGTGCAGGCCTTTTATATTTTACTAAAAATCAGGGCAACCCATTCGGCGTATTTTTCTTCTGTATCGGTTTTTTTGTTCTTCACTTTTCTTCGCTTTTTTTGATGCGGCTACTTTCACCTCTGTTTTTACTTCGTCTTTTCTCCAATCAACGCTGGTTTTGTCAATACCATCTCCTTCAATAATTATTGTTGCTTGTGCATTAACAAACTCTTTCGGTATTTCAAAAACCACTATCCCATCGCTTACCTTGTTAATTACTATTTCGTATTCATTGTATATAATGGTAACCTTAAAATCTTGTTTTACTATTTTATTAGTATAGCTATCGCGTATTTCAAAATTAAGTTGCACAAACTCTTTATCGGCATCGGTTACAATAGTTTGTTGTGGAGTGCTAAGAATGTGGGCGTTGCTGCTTTTAAAGCTAAAAAGCCCTAAACCAATAGCAAGTATGGCTGCCTTGCTTTGCCTTAGCAATTGCACTAGCTTATTTTTTTGCGTTGGCCAAAACCCAAGTGGCGGGGCACTAAAAAGCCCGCAAATTTTGCCCTTGTTTTCTCGGTAGGCTTTAAAAAACTCTTCGGGTGTGGCATTGGTAAAATCGTATACCACAGTGGCACATTGGTTGCAATACCGTCCCTTTTCAGTATCAGTCATAGCATTCCAATTCTCGTCGCAAGGGGTGTTTATGTATACACCTTTTATGTGGGTATAGTTTGGCATACAGTAGTAAACGCCAAATAGTTAGCTAATAGTATAAACATAAAAAAGCGGCCTTAAAGTAAACTTTAAGGCCGCTTCGTTTTATATTTTTTGTTTAATAGATATTGTCAGTATTTTGGTTGCCAACAGTATTACTATACCAATTTGTATATGTAGTACCGCCAGAAATAGCCCAATCATCAAAGAAATTATAGGCCGAAGTAATAGGCGTTTTTTCTTTGGGGTGAGAAAATTCGGCAGGAATTAGAATTGCCCAAGGCAAACCTTGACTGTTTTTGTAGTATACACCATTGCCCACATTAGTTCTATCCTCATACGTACCAAAAAGGGCAGTATTGGCAAGTGTAGTAGGCGCAAAGTTGCCCAAATGCACTTCGTATCCACGTCTTTTATTGGTGAAGATAAAGGGGTTAAATTTATCAATACCAAGTTTTGTACTGGCAACTGGTGTTGTGAAGCTGATATTGATAAATACCGTATCAGAAGTACCCGTTCCGTTTGTTTTTATGGTATTGAACATAGAACCTGCTGCACGTTGCAAAGTAGGCTCAGGGCTATCGTAACATATAATTACAGCCTTGTTTTGTCCAGCCTCAGTATTGTTGCTGCTGCGGGTGATAAGGTTTTGAGTTAAAACTTGACCAGTAACGGCACTAATTTCTGAAGGTAAAACATCATCAAACTGGAAGCCGAAACCGTTTACAAACGAACCGCCAACAGCTTTTACTTTTAGCTTCACTTTATAGTCAACAACTTCGTTGTTTGCATTTAGTACCTGTTGGATATTGAACAAAACTGCAAGGTCGTTAAAATCATAATCAGCTTTTGATGGCCATAAATCTTCAAAAGCTACGGTAGCCATTGTAGATAGGTTGGGGTAGTAGCTGTTAAATGCACGTGTAGCATCGTTAGGGTATTCATCTTGAGCATCGGCCACACCATCGTTATCCGTATCTACATTGGTAGTGGTTCCAAAACCTTCAGGGTTGCAACTGCTTGTAGCTATATAACCAATACAACTGGCCAAAGCGGGTGCTTGTATAGTTCCTGTATTTGATTCTATGCCATTACCGTCGCACAAATCAACAATACCCTTTATTATTGTGCCAGTACTTATATTGGTATTAGCTGATACTTTTATTTTGCTACGGTTGGTACCCGTACCCTCAATATCACCCATTACCAGTTTAAGATTGGTAGTGCTTATCATTGCCCCATCGTGTATTTTGGTACGCGCAGTAGTTACCAAAGTAAAATTGCCTATATCTTGCCAAAAGGTACCTGCTTTTATATAAGCATAGTTTTCTAGTGTACCTGCAACATATAAATCGCCAAGAATTTCTGTATGGCAGTTATTAGTAAACTTTGCTTCACCATCGTTAAGTACCATATTAGCATAAAACTCATTATTATTAATAATAGTACCCCTATCAAGGTTCATAACATTACTAGATAGACTGATATAACCATTATTTGTAAAAACAGCATCTTGGTATAAGTCCATACTTGGGCTTGCAGGATGGTATATTCTTCCGTTATTTTCAGCAATGCAATCGTAAAATACTATCGAAGATAAAAGCTTAAGACTATCGCTATAGTTTTTAAAAATAGTATTATCAAACATCACTATGTCATAAGTAACATTTAGTATAGCTCCTTCTAAAATATATACTGCTGAATTTGCATTACCCACAAACCCATTAATAGTTCCACTTCCGCAAACTTTAGCTATTCCTCCTGTTTGTACGGTAATATTAATATTGTTTATAGTACCTGTAATACAGGCTATATCTCCATTGTATACAGTAATATCTGTAGTAGGGTTGTTATAAGTTATTGTGCAACCTGTATTACAATCCATACCAGAGCTTTTGCGTAGTATATAAGGTTTTGGCGTTTGCCCATTGGTAAACAAAGCTGTAGCAAATTGGTTGGCTTTTACTTTTTCAACTTTGCTGCCACCATCAGGGTTTATTTTCTCTATATATACATATTCTTCCCATGCAGGCACACGTATAATAGAGGTATATTCACCATTAGCATTAGTAAGCCCTGTGCTTATAAGTTTTCCTAACGAGGGTACGTCAGCATAAATTTTAATGGCATAGCGTTCGTTTGCTTTAGCATCAGCTACTTTTACCCTTACGTTTAAGGTTTTTTCAGCATCAAAATTAAAACCGGCAGGCACTGCCAAATCTTTGGCATCAATTGTTACTGCATTTTTATTAGCTGTTTGTTGTTCATCAGCTAAGGGATTATCTCTTTTGCAACTAGCAAATACAAGTACGAAAGCGAAAAATGCCCATGATATTTTTAGTGTACGCATAAATTTAAATGTGTGGTGATGTATGTGATAGTATTGGTTTAATAAATGTTATCAGCATTTTGGTTGCCAACGGTATTGGTATACCAATTGGTGTTTGTTGTTCCGCCTGATATTACCCAATCATCAAAAAAGTTATAGGCTGTGGTAATAGCTTTTTTCTCGGCAGGGTGATAAAAATCAGTAGGTATAAGAATAGCCCAAGGCATACCATTAGCATTTTTGTAATAGCTATTATTACTTGGGTTGCTTCTATCGGCAAATGTGCCAAACAAGCTGGTTGTAGCTAATGATGTAGGTTTAAAATCTATTAAATGCACCTCGTAGCCTCTGCGGCGATTGGTGAACATAAAAGGGTTAATTTTTTCTAGCGTTAGTTTGCTATCATCAATAGGGTTGGTAAATACTATGGTTAGTGTAACTGTATCGCTTGTACCTACTCCGTTAGTTTTAATAGTATTAAAGAATGAACCTGCGGCACGGTGCAGCGTAGGTTCGGGGCTATCAAAACCTATAATAACGGCTTTGGTTTGGCCTGCCTCGGTATTGTTGGCATTGCGGGTGATAAGATTGCGCACCAATACTTGCCCTGTTATACTGCTAATATCGGCAGGGACTAAATCATCCAATTGAAAACCAAATCCGTTATCAAACGATGCACCAACTGCACGTACATTCATTTTTACTTTACACTCAACTACTTTATTATCGGCATTCAACACTTTTTGAATATTAAGGGCAACGCTTAAATCATTAAAATCGTAATCGGCTTGGGCAGGCCATAAATCTTCAAAAGCTATGGTTGCTGTGGTAGAAGCATTGGGATAGAAACTATTAAAGGCACGCGTGGCATCGTTAGGGTACTCGTCTTGAGCGTCGGCCACACCATCATTATCGCTGTCGGTTATGGTTGATGTTCCAAAACCTTCAGGGTTGCAAGTACTAGTGGGTATTGAGCCTGCACAGCTAATAGCTGCTGATAAGGTAAGTGAGCCTTGGTTCGTTTCTACGCCATCTAGGTCGCAAATATCAATCTCACCTTCAATAACAGGAGAGTCAAAATCATCATAGATGCCTGTGAAGGTTGAGACCTTAATTTTGCTACGGTTGGTGCCTGTACCTGTAATTTTTCCTGATCGGTGAGTAAAAGTATTAGTACTTATTAAAGCTCCATCTTGCATTTCAGTATAGGTAGGTGGATAGCCAATCTGTTGAAATGAACCGCATCTTATATAGTTCTTGTTTATAAGGGTACCTCCGCTTTCAAACGTACTGTAAACATTTATAAAGCAGTTATTTGTAATGCTGCAACCTGGGTCGCCTGAAAAGCGGTTTGTTACCAACATATAATTATTGTTTGTAAGACTGGCAGTATTGTTAAGGTCACCTCCAAGTGACATGTCCTTCGCAACCAAAGTGCCATTATTAGTAAGCACTGAGCCAGTTTTCAGGTACAGCATTTTATCAAAATACATTTTACCGTTATTTTCCATATAAATATAATCGGGATACAACTCATCAGAAATAATCAAACTATCACTCCAGCTAACAAGTTTGCAGTTTGAAATTGGAGTGATTTTTTTTATTATCATTCTTGATCCTTCAAGGAAATACACATTTCCGTCGGCTACATATTTAAGATGGTCTATTGTACCTGTGCCACAAACCCTGACGGTTGAGTAATTGCCATCGCCTATCTCTACAGTTAAACCGCCAGTTACATTCCCTATAATATTTAGGTGTGCACCTGTTATTAATTTAACGGTAACATTGCTTATAGTACCTGTAAGACACAGTGTTTCATCAATAACATAAAGAGTACCGCTCGAAGGGTTGTTAACGGTACGGTTGCACGTAGAGCAATTCATACCCGAGCCAGACTTACGTATAATATAAGGTGTGCTTGGGGTATTATTAAAAACCGTTTTAGCAAATTGGTTGGCTTTTACTTTCTCGTATTTGCTGCTACCATCAGGGTTTATTTTTTCAATATAGATATATTCTTTATCAACAGGTACACGTACAGTGGTGCTATACTCAGCATTGGCATTGGTAAGTCCTGTGCTAATTAGTTGACCTGTGGCGGGCAAATCGTTATATATTTTTATAGCATATCGTTCGCTTGCTTTTGCATCGGCTACTTTTACACTTATGTTTAAGTTTTTTTCGGTTTCAAATTTAAAACCTGCCGGAACTATAAGGTCTTTAGCTTCAATATTGGTGTTCGATTTGTTTGTTGCTTCTTCTTCGGGTAAATTAAAATCCCTTTTGCAGCTTGCAAAAACAAGAATGATGGCAAAGTAAGCCCACCACAATTTTAGATTGCGCATAGATAATTAGCTTTTTTAATAATATTCCGACGCAATAATAGGTTTAGCCAATAGCACCAAATTGTTATATTGTTTTAGCAGTAGTAATAATTATGTGAGTGGCGGTTATTTTATTTGGAATATTTTTCCGCTATAAATAAAATAACCCCACCATCCCGACAGGGTTATTTAAAGTAAGAAACGATTTGTTTGGAGCTTTCTACTAAATGCCTACTTGCAACTGCAAAACCACCATCGATTTGTGCTCGGCAACTTGTAGGTTGCGGGCACTAAATACGGGGCGGTTTTGCCAATTTAGGCTTAGTTTAGTTTTGTGTCCGCTTATAAACCAGTTTACACCGGCATCAAACAATAGCATACTTTCGTTTAGGCGATCGTAATTGGCACTCATCACCATTATATAAGGCATTAGTTGGCCATTATTTTCGCCCAAAGCAGTTGTGGGCAGCAAATAGCCCAATTGGCCTTGTATCACACTACCTGTACCTATCATAGGCACACCATTGCCACTACCGTTAAGGGTATTTGTACCCGTAGCAACTCCGTTGGCAGGATTCATTACCCCAACATTGCGCAAATAACCTTTGCCAAAACCATAGTTTACATACGTGGCATAAAAGCTAAGTGCTGCACCTTTACTGCCCACTGGGCGGTCGTAAAATACATCGGCGGCAAAGTGAAGCATATCTTCGCTTATGGTATCTTGCTGTGGGGTATTGCTTACGCGCCACATGGCATTGGCTTGGTATTGAAAACCTGCACCTACATTAAATACTTTCTTTTTGCCCAAATATGTACCCACCAAGTATGGGTTTAGGTTACTTTCTTCATCCAAAAACTGGTACATAAAATAACCGCCATATTGTAGGCTGGGAGGCATCCACGAAAAGTTTGAGTTAACACTAATATTGTCTACTACACCACCGCTATTTTGTACCGACATTGGGTTGGATACTATTACCCTATAATCCAATTTGCCTATTTTACCTTTGGCATATATGCTTAGTTTACGCAAAAACTGGTCGGTAGCATCGTTAGTGCCCTGCAAAAACAAAGGAGCATCGTACCCCATTATTGTGCCAATAGAAGGCGATGAGAAACGAGCAATACCCGTCCACCCTGTTAAGCCACCACCAATATGCAGGCTACGTTTAGTAATGTGATAATCGGCAGAAACATCGTGGAAAAATAAGGGTGATTTTCTGGCTGATGTGGAGGTGAAGTTATTAATACCAAATTGGGTAAAAAAATACACCTTATCGCTTACCATACCGTCAAGCACAATGCGAGCTCTTCGTATGCCTATATCAAACGTTTGGTCTTTTTTGTAATCAAAAATGGTAGTACCCGGGTTGCTTTGGTTATACCTTGCCCATATTTGTGCTGTAAACGAAGCCTTTACATAGTGGCTTCCATCCTCGTTAAGGTCAAATTTCAGGGGTTTGTTTTCTTTGCTTTGAGCATTTAAGTCCGAGGCAAAAAATAGTATTGCAAAAAGTATAACGGTGCGGCTAATCATCTTTCTTATCATATAAAACGGGTGTCGTCGGGTTTTAAGAATGAGTTAAATTTATTGGTTAATTCTTTTTAATACTACTGCCGCAATAATTCAAATAATACTCTCATTTAATATCAATCGAATTATTCAGCAAATCATATTGTCCAAACAAGACACAAACAGTAATGTTTTTATTTGGGTTAAATGCAGTAAAACGAGCTGGATGCCCAGATGAAAAATTAAGTCAGCAGCAATAAATGTACTGCCCAATTTTGGCACAAAAAAAGAATACTATTCTACTAAACTCTAGCAAGAGATTAGTATAGAATAATTTTATACCAATAGAACTATTAGTATTTGCCAAACCAACTGGCTACCTTCATTTGCATTACACCCACAATAGCTTCCCAAAAAATGCCTTTACTCATTTTTGATTGGCCTTCGGTGCGGTCGGTAAAAATAATAGGTACTTCTTTGATTTTAAATTTGCGTTTCCACGCCCTAAATTTCATTTCTATTTGGAAGGCATAACCTTTAAATTTTATGGCATCAAGACCAATACCTTCAAGCAATTTACGGCGATAGCACACAAACCCTGCGGTGGTATCGCTAATACTCATGCCCGTTACAAAACGTACATATTTGCTGGCAAAATAACTCATTAGCACCCTGCCCATAGGCCAGTTTACTACGTTAACACCTTTTACATAGCGAGACCCTACTGCCAAATCATAGCCATCAAGTTCACACGCATTATTAAGGCGCATCAAATCTTCGGGGTTGTGGCTAAAATCGGCATCAATCTCAAAAAAATACTGGTAGTATTCTTTGGCTAACCCCCATTTAAAGCCGGCTATATAGGCACGACCTAGGCCATCTTTTATAGTGCGCTCTAAAATATGCAAGCGGCCTTCAAACTCGGGTATCAGGCGTTTAATAATAGCTCCTGTACCGTCTGGCGAAGAGTCATCAACAATTAATAAATCAAAACCCATAGGCAAGGACATGACCTTCCTAATCATCTTTTCGATGTTTTCCTTTTCGTTGTAGGTGGGTATTATAACTAATTTTGTAGCCAAGGGGGTGTATTGATGAACGGCGAAAATAGATATAAGCGTATGAAGTTTCAAAGAAGAAAAACTAAGTATTGGTATATTTAACATATAATTACCTACCGCATAGGTAATATTTTGACATAAAGATGACAATTAGTAGCTTTGGCACACCATGAAAACAGTATTTTTTGATAGAGATGGAGTGCTTAATAAAGAATTGGGCAGGTATGTAGAACACGCTGATGAGTTTGAGGTAAACCCTTGGGTGATACCTTTTATGAAAATAATGCAACAAAACGATTATGAGTTTATAATAATAACCAACCAAGGCGGTATAGATAAAGGTTTGTATACCCACAATGACCTTTTTGATATACACACTAAGCTAAACAATATCTTGGCTCAAGAAAACCTGTATATAAAAGAAACATACTATTGTCCTCATCATCCCACAAAAACCCATTGTTTATGCCGCAAACCTGCTAGTTTAATGATAGAAAAGGCAGTGGCAAAGTATGGGGTAGATGTATCAAAATCGTTTTTAATTGGTGATAAAGAACGAGATATTGAAGCGGCTGAAAATGTGGGAGTAAAGGGTTTTTTAGTACCTTCTGACGCCTATTTTAATTCTTATCAACTAATTGATTTACAAAACCTTATAGGTTTTTCAGCAGCCTTATAATACTAGGGTATTTAAGGGTGTTTTATTAACAATTGTTAATTATTGGTTTTCCACACTTGTGGCTAACCAAAGCCCTGATAACATTGCATAGGGAATTAGCTTTGTCGTTATTTTTAACACTTTACCCACATTGTTTTTAAACAATAAACATATTTTTTTACGCCTTTTAGGTTTTGCTTTTTTGGTATTGCTAGCTACGCAAGCATACGCTAAAGAGGGTATAGACTATAAAGGGAAAAGTTTTTGGGTAGGCTATTTACAAAGTGAAATAGGTCCCGACCCGTTTGAACTATCGCTGCAAATAACTTCTGATAAAAAAACAACAGTTACTATAAAACTAAAAGCTGCTATAATAGAAGCCAGAAGTGAGAAAGATTGGGAACAAAGTTTTCAAGTATACCCAGGTTCAGTTACTACTATTATCATCCCCAAAGAATACACTACCAAAACCCGCGAGGGTAAAAGCACCCACAAAGGGCTGTATATAGAGGCACTAGATAATGTGATGGTAGTGGCAAAAAATACCAGCGGTTCATCAAGTGATGCGACTGTGGTGATACCTATTGACCAGTTGGGGCACGAGTATTATATAATGCAATACCATGTGCTGAAACCGCAGTACCCTAGTCAATACCTTATTTTGGCTACTGAAGATAGTACAGAGGTAGAACTGATAAATGTAGCCATTAGTATGGATGGGGGAATATCGCACGTACCGTATAGAATAAAACTGAACAAAGGTGATAGCTATATGGTGCAGTCGAAAAGAGATTTAACTGGTAGCCGTGTGCGTGAGGTGAACGGAAAGAAGATTGCTGTTTTTAGCGGAATGACTTGCGCGTATGTGCCTCGCTATTGCCAAAGTTGCGACCATTTGTACGAACAAATACCTCCTACTGAAAATTGGGGACACGAGTTTGCCCTTATACCTTTTGATACTCGTCACAAATACGTAGTACGCATATTAGCAAAAGAAGATAATACCTATGTTGATGTGGATGGGCAACGCTATACTATTGCAAAAGCCGGTAAGTTTTTAGAGTTGGAGTTGAAAGAAGAGGTGTTTTATGTTACCACATCACGCCCTGTGATGATTTGCCAATATACTATTGGTACACGTTGCGATAGACAAAGGGGCGACCCATCAATGGTAATGGTGCGCCCACTGCAAAGCTTTAATGGCCATACCGAATTGCCTGCCATGAATACCGAAAACATTAACCGTTACTATGCAACGGTGATGTTTAAGCGCGACGATTTGGATAAATTTACCATAAACGGCAAAAGTGTGATTGGTGATTATAAAGAATTGCCCTACCGTAGCGAATTTGTATACGCCTACATAGAACTTGAAAGCGGAGGCAATACTATTGAGTGCGATTGCGGCTACAACTTTATCTCGTATGGCTTAGGTTGGTACGAGTCGTACGCTTATTAGTCTAATTTGGATTCGGGATAAGAAAACATAAAATCAACAGGCAACTTCTCTACCACCCTCAGTCCCTCCTTATCCACACACAAGCCCTACGAGGAGGGAAGCCACGCCACTGCCCTTTGGTTTTAGCGCATTTTGCCAAAAATATTGCACATTGCATTGTCCCACTTGTGGGTTGTCATCCTGAGCGGAGTCGAAGGAGTGCAGAAGACAGCGCAGGAAAAAACAATCCCACTACCGAGCGGACGCTCGAGCCAGCTTCGGGGTTCCTTCAAGCGTCCTCGCTTGAAGTTTCTTCTTGTTCGAGTCCACTCGAAATGTTGTTTGTAGCGAAGACGCTACCACTTACTATCCCGAAGCGAGGACGCTTCGGGGAACGGGGTATAGCACTGCATTGTCCCCCTTGTGTACTGTAATCCTGAGCGAAGTCGAAGGATAAGGCGTAAGCGAAGGGGGCAGGGGGATGATAAAGAACAACTAATCGCACTTCACCACCAAGCGGACGCTCTATTATTTTCAGTACGAGCGTCCGCTCGTACCAGCTTCCAATTTTGTGTATTCTTATACCACACGTAAATCTACAAACAAAAAACGCCTTGCTGTGCAGCAAAGCGTTCTATACTTAATATTATTTTTTTGACTAAATAGGATACTAACCGTTTAGTTTAGCATGGTCTTCTAAAAACTTTTGTAAACCACTATCGGTAAGTGGGTGTTTTAGTAAACCCATAATGCTTTCTAAAGGGCTGGTGATAACATCAGCACCAACTTCGGCACATTTAATAATGTGCATAGGGCTACGTATAGAGGCTGCCAAAATTTGAGTTTGCAAGCCGTGTATACTATATATGCGCGCTATTTGAGCTATAAGATCAACCCCATCAAAACTAATATCATCTAAACGGCCAATAAACGGCGATACATAAGTAGCACCTGCTTTAGCCGCTAACAATGCCTGTCCTGCTGAAAATACAAGGGTACAGTTGGTTTTTATACCGTTTTGTGAGAAGTATTTTATGGCCTTAACACCATCTTTTATCATAGGTACTTTTACCACTATTTTATCATTAAGGGCGGCAAGTATTTTACCTTCTTCTATAATACCCTCATAATCGGTAGATATTACTTCGGCACTAATATCACCCTCCACAATTTCGCAAATAGCTTTGTAGTGGTTTATTATGTTTTCAGCGCCTTTAATGCCTTCTTTAGCCATTAGCGATGGATTGGTGGTAACGCCATCAAGCACACCAAAATCATTGGCTTCGCGTATTTGGGCTAGGTTAGCTGTGTCTATGAAAAATTTCATACTTGGTTATTTGTTATAAGTTATTGGTTTTTACCTTAGAAGCGGCAAAGATAGCTAATAACAGATTAAGAGATAATTAAAATAAAAAAGGCCTGTATCTCACCGCTCAACTTTACGCCCTTGCTTCATTCCTGACCTGGGGGATTAAAAGGAGCTGGTAGTACAGACCCGAGGGCAAATATACTACGGCAAATGGCTTAACACAAAATTTATATTACTCTTTTGCAATAATTTTAATGGTTTGATAGCTGTAAAGGCAAGTTACTTATGTAAGTAATTGTATTTTAGGTATAAGATTTTCTTACCTGCAAAGTTTAAAAACACCAAAGGCGAGCCTAAAACCCGCCTTTGGTGTAAGATATAATTTAAAATAAATATGGTTGGGACAATAAAAGTACTCCTACGCGCAGATTCCCTCTTTCGAGGGAATGACGTTACCGCCTCACTCAATATTTATAAAGTTCTTGATGATTTTCTTAAATCGAACAGGTAGCTTTTATTTCTTCAAAGCATCTAAAGCCTTAATAATTTCTTTTGGTTCGGCACGTTTGCGGTAATCGGCATCCAAAAAAGCATAAGTAACCACACCATTGGTATCAATTACATAAGTTGCCGCTAGGGGTAGGCTATAGCTATCCTCGCCATTGTATTTTTTCAGGTCAAAGCCTTTTTTATAAAATTCGGCTACCTCGTCGGTCAGCTTATAAATAATGCCGTAGCTTTTACCTACTTCACTGTTTACATCACTTAAAACTTCAAACTCTAAGTCATGTTTTTCTTTAGTATCCAGTGAGTTATCAGGCAATTCAGGCGTAAGAGCCACTAAGGTTGCTCCGCGTTCTACAAAATCAGGCAAATGCTCTTGCAAGCTGCGCAAGGTTAGGTTGCAATAGGGGCACCAGCCACCACGATACCATGTAAGTATTACGGGGCCATTTTTTAGCAGTTCTTTTAACTTCACCGTATCGCCATTGGCATTAATAAGCTCAAACAGGGGAGCGTCTTGCCCCTTTTGCACAGCAGCATCAAGCACCCCGCTGTAGGTTACGCTATCTATGCCGGCCTCGTATACGGCTATTTTGTTTTTATCGGCACGTTTCAAAAAATTGTTTTTCATGCTGTCCAGCTCGTGTTGTAGCGAGCCACCCTGTGCCGAAACAGCTATAGGAAATAGGATGTATAAAAGAGAGAATAGTCTATTCATTTATTGTTTGTAGTTTTTTAATAATTGTATAGGTTGTATAGTATCAAAACCTATGCCTTTATGGTTTTTGCTTCACGTGTCCATTTTATCAGTCCAAGAGTATTCATAAGCATAAAAACAAAGTTACCTACCGATACGGCATAGCTCATCATCATAAAACCTACACCAATCCACAAAGCATTGGATATAATAAAAGAAACAAAGCCCCATTTGTTTTTATTGCCCAACAAGTACACGGCATATAGGCTAAGTGCCATTGCTACCCAATCAATTCCGTAATATTTTAATACTATATCCATGCACCGAAAATAAATGCCGAATGGGTATAAACCTATTCGGCATTGTTAAATTTATTGTGCTGGGCAAAATAATTAAGCACCTGCTTGCATAGTATTGTCTAATTGTGGTGCGATAGGGAAGTCAATAGCTATATTGGTAATATTGTTTAGGTAGTTGGCAAAAACTTTATCAGCAATTAAACCAATAAAATCTACCAAAGCACCTTCGTCATAACCTAACTCAAAAAAGCTGTTTAGCAATTCTTGGTTGGGGCGGCCATGTGTTTTTTGTATATCAATGGCAAGGTTGGTAAGTATATTTAGCTTGGTATCAGGGTGAGTACCTGCACGTAGCAGCAAAATTTCTTCATCGGTAAAACCATTCATTTTACCCAATGCAGTGTGTGCACTTTGGCAATAACGACACCCGTTCACTTCTGATACGGCAAGGTTTACCGCCTCACGTTGTTTGGCATTAAAAACGCCTTTTGCATTGCCTTGTTGGTAGGTTAAATAGGTTTGCAATCCATTGGGCGAGTGGCCTATATAAGCATATAAATTGGGCAAGAAACCAATACTTTTTTCAAGATTTTCGAAAAGAGGAAGTGAGGCTGCTTTTGCGGTTTCTTTGGTGGGAATTGTGTAATTTTTCATAACTGTATTTTATTTAAATTTTACAGTACAAAGGTCATGTTGTGGGTAAGTCCAAAAAATACCCGCCCTTCCCGCCGTGATGCCATTTTTTCCTTTTTACACCAATTGCACCATGGTTTCTTTAAAAGCGGTGGGGTACATACCCGTTTGAGTTTTGAAAAAACGACTGAATTTTGAAGAATCGTCAAAGCCCAGCTCGTAGGCAATTTCTTTAGTGGTTTTATCAGTGTAGCGCAGCAATCGTTTGGCTTCTAACTCCAATCGCTCGTGTATCATTTGTAGCGGCGTTTTTTGGTGAAACTGCTTAAATACATTTGAGAGTGTTTTGGGCGATTTATTCAGCATATCGGCATACTCTGATACCCTGTGTTTTTTTCTGAAATTAAATTCAAGTAGGGTATTAAACTGGCGGGTCAAGTCTAATTCGTTTTCAGTATATATCAGTGTGTCGTATAACTGGGTTTTGGCCATACGAGTAAGTATTATTATTACCCTTTTTAGCAATATGCGCAGCATTTCGCCTTGTACATTATCAGTATTGCTAAACTCCTCGAAAAATACGGGTAGTATAGCTTCAATTTTTCGGGTATCGTCTTCGGTTGGAGTTAAAAACACCGAACCCTTAGTACCTAAAAACAATATACCACTGCACGATACTTCTTTATCGTGGTCAATAATGCAATAAAACTCTCTGTTGAATTGAAACACTACCGTATCATCATTAGGTACAAAACTTAGGTATTGAGTGGGGCTAATGGCCAATATACAACCTGCCTGCAAAGTATGGGGCAAGTTGTCAATAGTGAGACTTAGTGAAGTTTTGGGTTGCCAAATGATGGTAAAAATGCCAATGGGTCGGTTTTCTTGAATATATATACCTTCTGCACCAATATGGCAACGGAAAATTTCATTGGTTTTATGTTCGGTATATTGGTATATCACGGTTGTAGTGTATGAGACGGCTATACCCTAGCAAATGTAGTACCGAAGATTAATTCCCTAGTAGAGGGGTAATGGCAATTGACTTTATTTAATAGATTATTTAGGTATCGCTATGTTTGCTGGAAGAAGCTAGGATGATGGGGGTTTTTTACTTTATTTCTTCTTGAAGATACTGTATATAAATTGACTCAGAAGTTGATACTATCCCAAAAGGCTCCAATTCCGTTCTCAAATTACTCAAATCATCCAATTGATTAATAAATAGCTTAACAAAAAACATTTCTTCTCTAGTTAGACTATTATTTATTGCAAACTTCAAATAGTCAAGATGTTCAGCAGGTATTTCGCTATGCAAAACACATTTGTAGATGGCTATAAACTTATAAACTAATGGTCTTAATTTAATATAGTATTCTTCGTCATATGAATAATTATTTTTTATTTTACCAAAACATACACCCAACAATTGATTAATCTTGTTAAGTTTAACGTCGTTATTATTTAAAGTTGGTATCTCTTTAAGTAGTTCTTCTTCACGGTTTAAGCCTGTATCAGGAAGAAAATATCCTGACATAACATCCTTATAAATATTGTAAATAACTTCAATACCTTTTTTTGCAGTTGAAGATTTGATGTTAAAATCATCTCTACTGTTTTCATACTTATCAATTAGTTTAAATACAATGCTCTCCAGCCTTTCCAACTTTGCATTTTGTTCACTACGTGCCATAATAGCAGAACTGTTTTGCATTTCTTTAGCTGATTGCTCAAGTGCTTCTCTTGTAGCTTTAAGTTCCTCTTTCTGAACTAAAAATGAATTATAAAGAAGGATTATTGTAATCAATGACAATACAGGGGCTGCAATACCATTGAAATAATCGCCGAGTTGACCAAAGTTAGTTGAACTTAACTCAAAGTATTTTTTGACGCACGTTGAGTATCCCGTTATCAAAAACAGTACAGTAACTACTATAACACTGATAGTGAAAATGAAGGTAGATTTATTCTTGGCAAACCATTTTAAATCGTCTTTTTTATTAGCTTCTTCCATATATAACTTGATAAATTCTTAAACGAAAATAGAAATTTATAATTAGAGTTTATTAAAAAACGATGGCACCCTCAGCCAGTCACCCTGAATTTAGTTCAGGGTCTCGTTACCCAATTCACCTGAAATGTAGAGCGAGATGCTGAAACAAGTTCAGCATGACGGGAAGAGGTGCGGCTGGCCGTCATTCCCATTTTAAATGGGAATCTGTGTGGTGGATAATACTGAAACGCCCTCCCGCAGATTCCCTCTTCCGAGGGAATGACTGGCTCGCGCGCTTTCATTCTTCACACGATTCCAAAAGATTGCTTCGTCAGTCGAAGACAGCTTTCTAGCAATGACGATAGTCGGGTGCGGGTGTCATGGTGAGCTTGTCAAATCCATGTGCGGAGGCTTCCCACGCACCCTTCGACAAGCTCAGGATGACAGCTGCCGCACACTCCCTAAATCATCAAATCAACTAATCATCAAATCAGTAAATCACATTTTCAAATTGACTAATTAGCACATCAGCATATTAGCACATTCAAAAAAAACTACATATTCCTTCTATACTGTCCGCCTACTTCAAATAGGGCGTTGGTTATTTGTCCCAACGAGCAGTATTTAGAGGCTTCCATAAGTTGTTCAAACAAGTTGCGGTTTTCTATGGCTGCTAGTTGTAAATCGGCAAGTAGTTTTTGGGTTTTGTCGGCGTGTACTTTGTGCAATGCTTCCATAGCCGTTATTTGGTAGTCTTTTTCTTCTTTGGTACTGCGTATTACCTCTTGTGGCACAACGGTAGGCGAACCTTTTGACGATAGGAACGTATTTACCCCAATAATAGGGAACTCGCCTGTGTGTTTAAGGGTTTCGTAGTACAGGCTTTCTTCCTGTATTTTGTTGCGTTGGTACATGGTTTCCATAGCACCTAAAACGCCACCACGCTCGTTTATACGGTCAAACTCGGCTAATACGGCATCTTCTACCAAGTCGGTAAGTTCTTCTATTATAAACGCCCCTTGTATGGGGTTTTCGTTTTTGGCAAGCCCAAGCTCTTTATTTATAATTAGCTGTATAGCCATTGCACGGCGCACGCTTTCTTCGGTAGGGGTTGTTATGGCCTCGTCGTAAGCGTTGGTGTGCAGGCTTTGGCAGTTATCGTATATGGCATACAAGGCCTGCAAAGTGGTGCGTATATCGTTAAAGTCAATCTCTTGTGCGTGAAGCGAGCGACCACTGGTTTGTATATGGTATTTCAACATTTGGCTGCGCTCGTTTGCACCGTATTTGTTTTTCATGGCTTTTGCCCAAATACGACGGCTTACGCGACCAATCACGCTATACTCAGGGTCGATACCATTGCTAAAGAAAAACGACAGGTTGGGCGCAAAATCGTTGATGTCCATGCCACGGCTCAGGTAGTACTCAACATACGTGAAACCGTTTGAAAGGGTTAGCGCCAACTGGGTGATAGGGTTCGCTCCTGCCTCAGCAATGTGGTAACCACTGATAGACACCGAGTAAAAGTTGCGCACGTTTTTATCAATAAAATACTGCTGCACATCGCCCATAACACGCAAACTAAACTCTGTACTAAAAATACAAGTGTTTTGCGCTTGGTCTTCTTTCAAAATATCGGCTTGCACAGTACCGCGCACCGATGCAAGGGTTTTTGTTTTTATCGGCTCATATACTTCGACGGGCAATACTTGGTCGCCACTAACGCCCAAAAGCATTAGCCCCAAACCGTCGTTACCTTCGGGCAAATCGCCTTGATACTTGGGTTCGGGCAGACCTTTGGCGGCATATATATCTTTTACTTTTTGACGAATTTCGTCCTCAATACCGTTTTCTTTAATATAAAGTTCGCACTGTTGGTCTATGGCGGCATTCATAAAAAATGCGCAAATAATAGCCGCAGGGCCATTAATAGTCATAGATACCGAAGTGGTAGGGGCGGCAAGGTTAAAGCCCGAATACAGTTTTTTGGCTGCATCTAAACTCCACACCGAAACACCCGCGTTACCTACTTTTCCGTAAATATCGGGGCGGTAATCAGGGTCTTGACCGTACAATGTTACCGAATCAAACGCGGTAGAAAGGCGTTTGGCAGGCAAACCCAAACTAACGTAGTGGAAACGGCGGTTGGTACGCTCGGGGCCACCTTCACCCGCAAACATACGGGTAGGGTCTTCGTTTTCACGTTTAAAGGGAAATACTCCCGCTGTGTATGGAAATTCGCCCGGTACGTTTTCTTGCAACATCCAACGCAGTAAATCGCCCCACGCTTGGTATTTGGGCAACGATACTTTGGGAATACGGCTGTGCGATAACGACTCGCTAAAGGTTTTAATTTTTAATTCTTTATCGCGAACTTTAAATATAAAATAATCAGCTTTATAACTGTTTACTTTGGCTTCCCACTCTTCTAATAACTTTTTGTTTTTAGGGTCGAGGTTTAATTCTATTTCTGTATAAGCCGCTTCTAACGATTTTACAAGGTTTTCTTGGTCGGCTACTTTAGTTTCTTTTAGTGCCGCAATACTTTGACGAAGGCTGTACAGTTTTTGAGCGGTATCAACTTGTTTATCTACCCAACGGTCGTAAGCGCGGTTGTTTTCGGTAATTTCGCTTAGATAACGGGTACGTTCGGGGGGAATGATGTATATCTTTTTCGACATTTCTGCCGATACCTCAAACGTTGATTTTAAATCCGCTCCTGTTTTTGCCGCTAACATATCAATAATATGGCGGTACAGGCTATTCATACCAGGGTCGTTAAACTGTGAGGCGATAGTGCCGTATACGGGCAAATCCGCGTCGGGGGTGTCCCACAACTGATGGTTGCGTTTGTATTGTTTTTTCACATCGCGAATGGCATCCAGCGCGCCGCGTTTGTCAAACTTGTTTAGCGCAATAATATCTGCAAAATCAAGCATATCAATCTTTTCCAACTGTGTGGCCGCACCGTATTCGGGGGTCATCACATACAGGCTCATATTGCTATGTTCAACAATTTCGGTATCGCTTTGGCCAATGCCCGAAGTTTCAAGGATAATTAAATCAAATTTTGATGCTTTTACTATATCCACCGCCTCTTTTACATACTTGCTAAGGGCAAGGTTGCTTTGGCGGGTAGCCAACGAGCGCATATACACACGCGGGTTGCGGATGGCATTCATGCGAATACGATCGCCTAGCAATGCGCCGCCTGTTTTGCGTTTAGAAGGGTCGACAGATATAATGGCTATGGTTTTATCTTTAAAATCTATCAGGAAACGGCGCACCAACTCATCTACCAACGATGATTTACCTGCGCCGCCCGTGCCTGTAATACCCAATACAGGGGTTTTAACGTCTTTGCTTATTTGGGTAACTTCTTCTAAAAAGGGTGCAGCCTCATCATAGTCATTTTCGGCTGCCGAAATCAAACGGGCAATGGCTTTAACATCTTGTTGGGCAAGGTGTTTCACTTCGCCATTAAGGTTTTTACCTGTGGGGAAATCGCTTTGTTTCAACAAATCGTTTATCATGCCCTGCAAGCCCATTTCGCGCCCATCATCGGGTGAATATATACGGGTGATGCCGTACTGGTGCAATTCTTCAATCTCTACGGGAAGGATAACTCCGCCACCGCCACCAAATAGTTTTATCTGTCCGCTGTCGCGTTCTTTAAGCAAATCGTGCATATACTTAAAATACTCCATGTGCCCGCCTTGGTAGCTGGTAATGGCTATGGCTTGGGCATCTTCTTGTATGGCACAATCAACAATTTCGGCCACGCTACGGTCGTGCCCTAGGTGTATTACCTCAGCACCGCTGCTTTGCAAAATGCGGCGCATAATGTTTATGGCTGCATCGTGCCCATCAAACAAGGCAGCAGCAGTAACAATACGTATTTTATTTTTTGGGTGATATATCTCTACGGGTGTAGCTGTACTCATGGTTTACAGTTTTAAGAAACCGCAAAGGTAATACTTGGGGAGGTTATGTGCTAATTTGAGAGTAAAGTGAATTGATATTACAAGTATATTTGATTTATGGAAAACTTATTCTTTTGGCTTTTTGGAATGGTTATGTGGCTAGGTCTATTTTATATTCATTTTACAACAGAGGACAAAAAGACAAAAAACACAGTAGGGTGGATTATCTTTATTCTTACAATCATTGGAGTTATTATAAGTGTAATTATAGAAAATAATGACTAGAAAAAATTGCGTTTTAAAAAATCTAAAGGTAAAGAGATTTTGATAAATGAGTTACTTGCCCCCTTTTAGACCATTCTTTTCTATAGCCTCCTCTGAAAACTTAAAATCAACTTCATCAAATGTCATTCCTGTTTGCCTTCCAATTTCAATAAATTTTCCATCCTCTAACTTAAACTCTATGTGTAGTCCATTTATTTTCATGTCTTTTATATCTTTCACAGTAAAATGCATATTAACATTATCTATTAAACCTATTTTATCAAATAATGAAAGGCTTTGAGCTTTAGTAACGTCTTTTCGTTTTTGTGACCCTGTTACAGCACCAACTGCAAATGGAGTTGGGTTAGGAAGTTTTTCGAATAGTCCAATGTCAATTGCAAACTCATCAGAGTTTATAATCAGATATTCTAAATAATTAGGCTCAAATTGATATATTTCTTTTAGCTGGTAGCCCTTGTTTTTTCCAAACGGCATATAATCTTCAGGTGTGAAAACGTGGCTCATTTTCCAAAAAAAATTAATTGGCGAAAATTTATACTTTATAATTATGCTCTAAAATCCAAATTTAAGAAATTTGAGCTATTCTCATCCCTAACTATTTAAAGTCGATTGATTGCTGCCCCTAATCCTACTTCGACAAGCTCAGTACAGGCTCTAAAGGGGACTTATTCAACGACGTACGAGTGCTAATTGGTTGTGCGGTTGTTCCACCTTCAGGGGGAAAGACAAAGGGGGTAAAATCAGTAAATCAACAAGTCAATAAACCTGCATCTTTCCGACCTCACCCCGATTACTCCATAGCAGGACTAGCCTACCCCCAACCCCCTAAAGGGGACTTTTCCCCAACGACGTACGAGTGCTAATGGGTTGTGCGGTGGGTTTAAGGGGTAAAATCAATACATTTTCATTTGGGTTTCGTTTAAATGCTTTTCAAATTACTACCTGTCAAACGTTCTTTGAGTCAGTATGAAATTTGTATATTTTTCTGGTCGTAACACAATAACATCGTAACTAGGTAACACCGTAACATAGTTTTTGGTATGAGCTTAACTTTCCGACCTCACCCCGATTACCCCATAGCCCGACTTGCACATAGCCGCCCTCTCCAAAAGAGAGGGAATTGATGGGGAGGGAAAATACCTCGACCACCCCCAACCCCTCCTATGCTACACTTCTATCCTTCGACTTCGCTCAGGATGACAGCCCAAGGAAGGGAGCCAGCACACAAGCCATTTATAGACGGGTGATTATTTGATAATTGTAATCGTATTTGTGCTAGGCAGCTTGTGCGGCAGCCAGTTCCCATCCTTCGGTATGGCCTGTGGGCGGTAAAGGAGGGGTTAGGGGTGGTTTAGCCAGAAAGGCTTTGTTTACTTCGCCACCTTCCACAAGCTCAAGATGATAATATAAGGAGATGCTAGGGTGGTTATATTCTAACTTCAATATTAAATCTCATCAAAATACTTGGCTGTTTTTACTAAAAGTCTTCACAAAGGTTTTATTTTGCCCTTTGTTATGCAGGATTTAGAATTTAACAAGAATGAAGATGCCATGCGCCAGTTGGTGGATAGGTTGAAATATGAGCACAGTATAGTGAGCAAAGGCGGTGGCGAAAAATCGGCAGCAAAACAAAAAGATAAGGGCAAGATGCTTGCCCGCGAGCGTATAGACTATTTGCGCGATAAAGGTACTGAGTTTATGGAAATAGGCAGTTTTGCTGCTTACGGTATGTACGAGGAGTATGGAGGCTGCCCCAGTGCGGGTGTAGTAGCCGGTGTGGGCTATGTTAGCGGTCGCCAATGTGTGATAGTGGCTAACGATGCTACTGTAAAGGCTGGTGCTTGGTTTCCTATGGCGGGCAAAAAGAACCTGCGTGCACAAGAAATAGCTATGGAAAACCGATTGCCCATTATTTACTTGGTAGATAGTGCGGGGGTTTTCTTACCCATGCAAGACGATATTTTTCCAGATAAAGAACATTTTGGACGCATTTTTCGCAACAATGCCGTAATGAGCAGTATGGGTATTACCCAAATATCGGCGGTTATGGGCAGTTGTGTTGCGGGAGGTGCTTACCTTCCTATTATGAGCGATGAAGCTATGATTGTAGACAAAACAGGTTCTATTTTCTTAGCAGGTTCATACCTTGTAAAAGCAGCAATAGGCGAAGAAATTGATAACGAATCGTTAGGGGGAGGCACAACTCAATCAGAAATATCAGGAGTTATTGATTATAAATTCCCTG
Source organism: Bacteroidia bacterium (assembly GCA_037968475.1). Taxonomy (GTDB): domain Bacteria; phylum Bacteroidota; class Bacteroidia; order UBA8524; family UBA8524; genus SB11. The sequence continues at coordinate 5,057 of JBBKVO010000049.1, read as the reverse complement.
ATGATAAAAGTTGCCTCGACCGTATACGCAACATAATGGACAAAATTGGTCATTTTGAAACCGCAGGGTTTAACCGTGCTACGCCAAAATTGCCCAAAAAAGATTTTAAAGAAATTTATGGCATTATGCCTGCCGAGCGTACCAAAACATACAGCACGCTTGAGCTTATAGAACGTATTGTTGACGATAGCGAGTTTGACCAATACAAAGAGTTGTACGGTAAAACTATACTGTGCGGCTATGCCCGTATCGATGGATGGTCGGTAGGGATAGTAGCTAACAACCGCCAATTGGTAAAAAGCAAAAAAGGAGAAATGCAGTTTGGTGGGGTAATCTACTCAGACAGTGCTGATAAGGCGGCTCGTTTTATACTTAATTGCAACCAAAAAAAGATACCTCTTGTGTTTTTGCAAGATGTAACGGGCTTTATGGTCGGTTCTCGTAGCGAGCAAGGCGGTATAATAAAAGACGGTGCTAAAATGGTAAATGCAGTGGCTAATAGCATAGTGCCTAAAATTACCATCATTACAGGAAACTCTTACGGAGCGGGTAACTACGCTATGTGTGGTAAAGCCTACGACCCACGTTTTATATTTGCATGGCCTACGGCAAAAATAGCGGTAATGGGCGGCGATCAGGCTGCACAAACCTTATTGCAAATACAAACGGCAACTTTAAAAGCAAAAGGGGAGGTGATAACTCCCGAAGCTGAAAAAGAGTTGTTGGATAGGATTACTGATAGGTATAACGAGCAAACAACGCCTTACTACGCAGCATCGCGCCTGTGGGTGGATGATATTATCGACCCTTTATCAACCCGCAAACATATCTCTATGAGTATTGAGGCAGCCAACCACAGCCCTATTACAAAGGCTTTTAACCCCGGTGTAATACAAACCTGATGCAAGCCAAGTACCCATATTTGGTAATTGAAGGTAATATTGGCGCGGGTAAAACCACACTGGCCAAAATGCTTGCCGAAAATGCAGATTGCAGGTTGATGCTGGAGCAGTTTGAAGACAACTCTTTTTTACCGCGATTTTATAACGATGCCCGCCGCTATGCTTTCCCCTTAGAACTTAGTTTTATGGCTTCGCGATTTAATCAGCTAAAAGAAATTATAAATGCCAATGCCGAAATTTTTAGCCCAAAGCAAATAGTGGCGGATTATAGTTTTTTTAAAAACTTGGTGTTTTCGAGGGTTACACTGGATGATGACGAGTTTAAGCTGTTTTATAAGCTGTACGAGATTTTGGTGCCCCAACTACCCCGACCTGATTTGATTGTGTACCTGCACCAGCCTGTAAACCGATTGGTAGTCAACATAAGCAAACGCGGCAGAAACTATGAGAAGGATATTAAACCCTCCTACCTTGAGAAAGTAGAACAAGGATATTTTGAGTATTTTAAACAAATGCCACAGCAACGTGTATTAATAATTGATGCCAAAGAGCTTGATTTTGTGGATAGCGAAAGCGATTTTGAGTGGCTGAAAGAGAAAATTTTTGAAGGAACACACCCACAAGGCACTTCGCGCCCTGTTGTATAACTATGGATGATACCGCAACTCTTTGTATAGAGATGCACTATTTGCCGTGCATTAATTATATGCAACTGCTTGCCCAACAAGGTAACGTGGTGTTTGAGGCTCACGAGCATTTTATAAAACAAACCTACCGCAACCGCTGCACTATATATGGCGCAAACGGCACGCAAGATTTGATAATCCCTGTACAGAAAAAATCGGCTAAAGTGCCCATTAAAGAGTTACAGGTGGCCTATACCGAAAATTGGCAGCACACCCATTTTATGGCTATACACTCGGCGTATAAGTCATCGCCTTATTACGATTTTTTTGAGGACAATATGCGGGCTTTGTTTGCCAAAAAAGAAAAATACCTGTTGGATTATAATGCCCTTTTTATTGAGTGGATAGCAAAAACACTTAAGCTAAACCTAAGTACAAATTATAGTGAGAGCTATTTGCGCCACTATGATGAAAACACCGTTGATGCACGCAATACCATCAGTCCAAAAAATGAGAATGTAGTAGAACACCCAAAATACTTACAGGTGTTTGAAGATAAACACGGCTATATGCCCAACCTAAGTGTTATAGATTGGATTTTTAACGATTTGCAAGGGGCAAGAAGCTATTACAATTCTTTATAAACGGGGTAGCGGGGTTGAGTCCCGTCCGGACTGCAAAAAAAACTATACCTCCTCGTAAACGCCCATACTAGAGAATTTCTCTATACGGAAGTTTATCAAGTCTTCGGTGGTGTAGCTTAAAAGCTCTTTAAGCATACGTTTAAGCTCAGTTTTCATGGTTTTATACATTGCCTCAGGGTCGTTGTGTGCGCCACCTATAGGCTCTTTTATAATACCATCAACAAGCTTTTGCTCCAACATATCAGTAGCCGTAAGTTTAAGGGCTTCTGCGGCTTTTTCTTTAAAATCCCAACTGCGCCATAAGATAGACGAGCAAGATTCAGGCGAGATAACCGAGTACCAGGTATACTCTAGCATCATCACCTTATCGCCTACACCAATACCCAATGCACCTCCCGATGCACCTTCGCCAATTACTACGCAAATAATGGGTACTTTAAGGGTGCTCATTTCAAGCAAGTTGCGGGCTATCGCTTCACCTTGTCCGCGTTCTTCCGCTTCCAATCCAGGTGAAGCACCAGGGGTATCTATAAAGGTAATTACAGGTTTGTTAAACTTTTCGGCCAATTTCATCAGGCGCAATGCTTTGCGGTAGCCCTCAGGGTTAGCCATACCAAAATTGCGCATTTGGCGTTGTTTGGTGTTACGGCCTTTTTGTTGGCCTATTACCATTACCGTTTTGCCGTCAATAGCCGCCAAACCACCTATCATGGCTTTATCGTCTTTTACGGTACGGTCGCCGTGTAGTTCTATAAAGTTATCAAAAATATTTTCGATATAGTCTTTAGTATATGGGCGTTCAGGGTGGCGAGAGATTTGTACTTTTTGCCAACCTGTAAGGTTGTTGTACAATTCTTTGCGTGTGTCCTGTATCTCTTTTTCCAACGCCTCAATGCTTGCCATTGTAGTTGCTTTTTTACCCTTTGCAAGCCCTTGTTTCAGTTTGTCTAGCTGTTCTTCAAGTTCTGCAATCGGTTTTTCAAAATCCAACAGTTGTGCCATACTTCACTTAGTTTTAAACGTGCAAAGTAAACCATTTTTTACTTGAGGTGTAATATTATGAACCCAAACATACATTATTCGCTTAATTATTAGTTACTTATAATGTATTTGTAAAAAAATAGTTGCGCATATATACCAAAAACCTATATTTGCACTCCCTTTAAAAAACAAGGTACACGGTCCGGTAGTTCAGCTGGTTAGAATACGTGCCTGTCACGCACGGGGTCGCGGGTTCGAGTCCCGTCCGGACCGCTGAAATTAAGCCTCAAACAAACGTTTGAGGCTTTTTTGTTTTTATCAAAGCATACGCATATCATAATTTTTTTCTTCTAACCAATTGATGTTATTGGATTATTCTATGAATACTATATACGGATAAGAAATAGGCTCGTAATATTTGACCATTAGGAAACAACTATATTTCGCTATATAGCCACTAAAAATTATCCATTAGTTGGTTTGACTATGTTTTATTACCTGCTAAAAAAAGTAAAGTCAGTAGCCATATAATATTGACTTTTTTGTATATAATCCCCTTGATTCTCTATCTGCGTATAGTAATGTCTTGTTCGGAATTCTTATTTTATTTCAATCTTTAATCCAAGTTTATTTGATTGGTCAAGAAACAACTTTATATTTTCTGGATTCCACTGTGTGCATGTGGCGATTGTTGCATCAGAGAGTCTTATTTCTTCGTCCGAATTGATATAGTGTCTTTTATGTCCCCAACGTTGGAATATATCTTCCGCATTATTTTTTGTATCAAAAACACCAAAGCTACCTTGAATTTTGTCTAGAAATTTTGTTTTTAGTTCAGCAAAAGTTATAGCAGGATTATTATCAACATAATTTTTTACAACTACATTTACTAATCGTCCTTTATTATATTCTAGCCCATTGAAAATAAACTTTGAATAGTCTTTACTTAGATATTTAAACTTGAAAAAAGTATCAGAAATCACATAAACTTCGTTATTCGGACTTTTGAATCGCTTTATTGTCATTCCTGCAATAGGTACTCCATTGTACATATATCCTTGACTTAACTGGTCGCGGAGATCATTTGATATGTCACTTCCTACAAGAACTCCAACCCATTTTGGATCGGCTAACTCAGTCCAGTAATTAGAATCTATTGAAAGAATTTGATCTTTTTGATCTATATAGTCCTCGAGTTGTTTAAGGCTTAGGTTATTTATTTCTTCCAACTTAATTTCGACAATACATAAATATTCACCCGAATATTTAGCTAAAATATCAACTCTCCCATCACTGGTTCTCCTGCCATTTTTTAATGCTATTTCTGCATCAACGATTGTAACGTCATTGAAATTTTCTTTATCAAGTTTTAAAATCGCTTCATTTTCTAGAAGATAAGCTTCCATAGCTAATTCCCTCCAAAAAGGATATTCATTAAGAACAATATTATTTGCCGTTATCTGTCTAAAAATTTCCATTGGGTTCTATGTAATAATGAAATTGTAATAGTATTTGGATATTAAAAAAATCCTTTAATTATGTTGGTCAGTAAACTTCTTAATGCTCTTGGATTCGATGAAAATAACATTTAAATTTCATATGTAGCAGTTTTTTTGCAGAGCAGCAAAGCATAAATATTTTTTTTATTCGGTTTTTTTCTAAAAGAAGTAATAACACTTTAGCTGGGCTATGTGCGTTTGGGATAAGAAAGGGAATATATATAGAATAGCTTTTTGCCGAGCGGACGCTCTATTATTTTTGGCACGAGCGGACGCTCGAGCCAGCTTTTACATAAAGTCTATTTATAAATTACACAATAAAAGTTTATCTTTGAAAAAATGATAAGCTATGGCACGACCAATATTAAAAGTTGGGAACTACAAACCTGAGGAGATCAAAGCGTT
>JBBKVO010000048.1:0-37189 GCA_037968475.1 Bacteroidia bacterium | reverse complement strand
CAAAGTAGCGAAGGCGCTAAGTAAGTATGGTAAATGTATTGCTTGTTGTAATGCGTATTTGGTTAGGAAGAAGTTTAGAAAGACGCTATGTCCGCAAGCAGACAGGTGGATTGGCACGCAAAGTAGCGAAGGCGCTAAGTGAGTGGGGAAATGTATTGCTTTTCTGTAAAGGTATTTAGTTTGGGAGAAGTTTATAAAGACGCTATGTCCGCAAGCGGACAAATGGCTATTTGCTGTAAAATAAATCCGTTTATAATACCTGAGCGGACGCTCTATTATTTTTGGCACAAGTGGACACTTGAGCCAGCGAGGAGATATATCCGCAAGCAGACAGGTGGATTGGCACGCAAAGTAGCGAAGGCGCTAAGTGAGTGGGATAAATGTATTGCTTTTCTTTAAAGGCATTTAGTTTGGGTGAAGCTTAGGAAGACGCTATGTCAGCAAGCGGGCAAGTGGCTATGATTTGTTGTAAAATAAAATCTATTTATACTATCCGAGCGGACGCTCTATTATTTTTGATGCAAGTGGACACTTGCACCAGCTTGGGTTTAGAAATATTGAGAGACAAGGCTAGAAAATCAAACCTACAAATAAATAAACTTATATGTAGGTTTGATTTAGATGGTAAGTTTGATTATGGAAAAGTAACGGCGGTAGTATATCCACAAGTAATATTTACTGAATACGTTTTATCCGTTGGGTATAAAACATAACCACTTAACTGTAATACTCTAACTGTATATGTTCCTACTGGCAGATAGTTCCAATACTGAACAGATCCACCTTGCATATCCAAAACAGCATTGCCATTAATGTAAATTCTATATGGATTACTTGATGTACTGTTAAGCCTCATATTTCCAGTAGAAGTTAGAATAGTGTTTACTGAATTTCTTTCGCCCTTATTTAAGGGGGATGCTGTGGTTACTGAACCATTAACATTATTATTACAGTCTTTTGTAGCAAGCCAATAGTATTTAATGTTTGAAACTCCCTCAAAAACTGCTTTCCCTTCAGCATTAGAGTATTGTGCTGCACCCACTTGATTTGAACCATTTTTCCAATCTGTTTCTGATGAGTATAACTTAACCTCTGCACCTTGTACTGGATTTCCTAAATTATCTTTAACATAAATATCTAAATACGTTTTTACTTCAACACCTAAATCGTCTTTTGAGCATGAAGAAAGTCCTAATGATAAGGCAATAACTATGAGAGTAATTATTTTTTTCATAAATAGCGGTTAAGAATTAATTTGAAGGGTCAAAATTATGTGTAAACAAACATAATATTATAACCATTTATACAAATTGGGTGTTTTAACTACTTCAATACCGTTTTTTCACTCTCATCATTTTTCACATTCAAACAACTTATTAACCACGAAAGTCTTTGGCATTTTTATTGAAACACATATACTTGCATAAAATTAACAGAATGAAAAAACTTATCCTTCCCATAATAGCTCTTTTTATATCGGTATCGGCCTATTCTCAAGGTGGTAAACTACCAAATGTTACGCTAAAAGACCTTAATGGTAATAGTGTTGATATAGCTCACCTTAGTGATAGCGGCAAAATAGTGGTGCTGAATTTCTGGGCGACTTGGTGCGGCCCTTGTGTAAAAGAATTGACTGCAATTAACGACCTTATTGAAGAGTGGAAAGAGAAATACAATATTGTGTTTGTGGCGGTTTCTATTGATAACTCGCGTACAACAAACAAAGTAAAACCTTTTGTTGACGGTAAAGGTTGGGAAGGCTACACTATTTTACTGGATGTGAACGAAGATTTGAAACGCGCTATGAATGTGATGAACCCCCCGTTTACTTTTATAATAGACACTAATGGTAATATTGTATACAAACACGAAGGCTACCAACCAGGTGCTGAAATAGAGTTGGAAGACAAACTTGCTGAATTGGCAGGTGTAGAATAAAGCTTTATCAACTCGAAAAATATAAATATAAGCAGGCCGAAAGCCTGCTTTTTTTATTGCTTAATAATTGCTTTTGTAGCTGTTTGCCCATTGTCAAAATGTATCCATAAAATATAGGTTGACGAAAGTAGCTGACTAATACTAAAGGTATTGACTTCTGACTGCATCATTAGTTTGCCTGTGAGTGAGTAAACACTTACTGATTGTATTTGTAATGGGCTATTGACGTTAATAATGTTGCTGCTTGGATTAGGATATATTTCGATTTGAGGTAATTGAGGTTCATCTACTCCTAAAGACACATCTACGCTAATATCATCAAGCAATAAAAAGTTATACGGGTTGGCTTTTTCTTTTAAACTGCTTAAAAAGAAAGCGATGCAAGTATCAGGCTTTGCCGTATTCTGCCCATAATCAAATACCAAATTCTTTTGTTTATAGGTTGAGGTGCTATCGGTAAAAAAATTAAAAGCACTGGCAAGCGTATCTCTTTTGTTTTTTGTGGCATTCCATTTAGTAAGAAAAAAAGCGGCTAGGGCGGTGTCTTTAAGGTTGTGTTGGTAGTAAAAACTAACCGATATATATTTTTGATAAAGAGGTATACCCGGAAAATCGTAGCTATCGCCTACAACCATTAAAGCACGTAAAGTGTCTTTGGTTAATGGGTCTATACGTGTTTCTAGCTTTGCCGCCCATTTGCCTGTATGGGCATCTTCAAACGGATAACAAGTTTCAACAGCTCCAAAGTAGGCATAAGCATTAGTGCTTATCCATCCTTCAGGCTCAATATACTCATTCTTTAAACTCCAGTTTTCAAAGCTTCCATTGGGCAGTTGTTGTGCAACAACAACACTATAAAAGCAAAATAATACAACGGCAGACAACAGGTATTTCATACTGTAAATTTACAACCGTGCAACCTTTTATCCACTCATCTTGTCGAAATAATATACAGTTCTTTTAAAAATGAACCAGTATTGAATATATGCTTTTGCAAAAAAAACAATTACTTTTTTACGCAGCACTGCTTTTAATACCCTCGTTAGTTGTGGGGCAAAAAAACAATGTCAATTGGTATTTTGGTAAAAATGCAGCCATAGAATTTATTGGCACTCCCCCAACTGCTACCATTGGATATGATAATGCTATGGATACCCGTGCTTCGGCAAGTGTATCAGATTCTGCCACAGGTGCATTGTTGTTTTATACCGATGGTGTAAATGTGTGGAACAAAAACCATTTGCAAATGCCCAATGGCAATACTTTAATAAACAGTGTAGCAGCCAAAGGAACGCTTATTGTGCCCTACCCTGAGCATAAAGGTCAGTATTTTATCTTTTCGGTAAACCAGCAAGATATTCTTAGCTACTCTGTTGTTGATATGGCTCTTAATAACGGGCTTGGCAATGTAATCTCTAAAAACACAGTGCTATACGCCAATATTGCACAAGGTATTACAGCAGTGAAACATTTGTTTGATAATAGCTTTTGGCTAATAACCCATAGTGGCAACACAATGCCTAGTAATTCTTTTTTTGTATTTAAGATAGATGTAGGTGGAATAAAAGCATCGCCCACTATTAGCCGTATTGGTGAGGAAGGCAGTGTGTTTTCTGATTTGGTAAGCAACCACAAGGGCAACAAAATAGCTATAACTCACTATGCCCATTTACGCAATGCCTATGCGCAGGTGTTTGATTTTGATAAACAATGCGGCACTGTAAGCAATGAGAAAAAACTGTATAAAGAGGCAACTTGGGATTATACCTATGGCGCCGCTTTTTCGGCTGACGATAGTAAGCTATATATTGCCTATGGATATACCGAAAGCCAATTGGTGCAATACTCAGGCAATGATTTTAGTAATTGGAGTGTAGTAGCTACCAGCGACCAAAATTTTAATGATCTTTTGGTTGGAGACGATGGAAGATTATATATATCAACACACGATAATAATATCCCTTCGCCCATTATCGATGCACTTCTGTTTCCCAATGCTGCTGCAAGTGCAGTGGGTTATACGCAAGAGGTATTGCACTTTGGTGCTTGGCGAACAGTTAATTTTGAGTTCCCTAATTTACTTACAGATACCACAACCCCAAAAGCGAGCAGTTCTACACACGGGATAAGTATTGGCTATACCAATACTTGTTTAAGCAGTGATTCCACTCAATTTTTTATTACAGGAAATACCAATATACCTGATTCGGTAAGGTGGACTTTTTTAGACCCATTGCAGGGTGATGCTACATCAACGTTGCTTAAACCTGCGCACAAATACAAACAAGCAGGTAAATACTGGGTAGTATTAAACTGGTATAGGTGTGGGTTAGAAATACTAATGGCTCAACAAATAACTATTATTGAAGCGGCTAACATAAAAATACTTGGTGATACAACACTATGCTTTGGCGATAGTGTACAATTAAAAACGGATGCCACAGGGCTTAATCATGTTTGGAGCACAGGCGCAACTACAGATAGTATACGAGTAAAAAAAGGGGGCTTGTATTGGGTAAAAGTCAGTTCGGGCAATTGTAAAGCTACAGATAGCATTAACATTACAGCGCACCCTCCTATACTTATAGAATTAGGTAATGGCTATACAGTTTGCGAGCACGATACAGCAAATTTTATTCGATTAGACGCGGGTAAAGGCTACCACCATTATAAATGGACTCCAACGGGTGATACTACACAATGGGTTATTGTGAAACAGGCGGGAGATTACTATGTGGTGGTGGAAGATTATAGAGGCTGCAAGGGTGATGATGGTGCTAATGTAGCCCGACTGTGTGGGTTCGATTTTTATCTGCCCAATGCGTTTACGCCCAATGGCGACGGTATTAACGATGTTTTTTTGCCTACGGCATTAGATATTCTCAATTTTGAGTTTGATATTTATACTACTTGGGGCGAAAAGGTTTTTGCTAGTAATAACCAACAACAGGGTTGGGACGGTACTTATAAAGGGAAAAACTGCCCGCAGGGTATCTATCTATACAAAATCCGCTTTAAAGGATATAGCAATAAACTATTAAAGGTATTTAATTATAAGGGTAATGTTAGTTTATTAAGATAAAACTTTCATTATCTCTTAAAAGTTAACCCCTTTTCTTCAAGTGCTTTTTGTAATTTAGGTAGCGAGCTTTTACCTATACCGTGTAATTGTAATATTTCTTTTTCACTGCACTTTGCCAGTAGTATTATAGTAGTAATGCCTGCATTTTCTAATGCACGACGGGCTGGTGCTGCCAACTCTGCCAAAAAACCGTTACTGGGTTTGCGCTCCTCTTCACATACAGGGCAAGTAGGGCAATCACTACTTTTATAGTATTGATGCCCTTTATCGCAAATACGTAAAGTTTTTTCTTGTGTTACCATGCTATTATAACTTAAACACCGGGAGCACCCAAATGGCTCTTTGCTTCAGCTATTACGGCATCAATACCGCCAATATCGTTTCCGCCTGCTGTGGCATAAAAGTTTTGGCCGCCGCCGCCGCCTTTTATCAGTTTGGCTAATTCGCGTACTATTTTACCTGCATCGTAGCCTTTTTCTTTTACCAAGTTTTCACTAATCATTACGGTAATATTTGGCTTTTCGTTTACTTCGGCAGCCAATACCATAAATAGGTTATCTACTTCTTTACTTAATGAAAAAGCTAGGTTTTTAATAGCATCGGCACTGCCCAATGCCACTTGACGAGCTATAAAGTTAATACCTCCTATATTCTCTACAACGGTTTTTAGCCACGCTTTTGTTTGCTGTACCTGTAAATTTTCAAGCACCTCTAATCGTTTTTGCAGGTCTGCTTTTTCGTTTAGTAGGTTTTCAATGCCTTTTTTAAGGTCTTTTGGATTATTTAGCAACTCTTTGGCTTCTTCTACCAAAGTGACTTGCTGGTTAATAAACTCTTCGGCTTTATCGGCAGTAATGGCCTCAATACGGCGTACACCTGCTGCTACCGATGTTTCGGTAGTTATTTTAAAGAAACCTATTTGCCCCGTAGCGGGTACGTGTGTACCGCCGCAAAGCTCCATACTGTAGTTTTTATCAAAGGTGATAACGCGCACGGTATCGCCATATTTTTCGCCAAACAAAGCGGTGGCGCCTTGTGCTTGTGCTTCGGCAATGGGTATGCTGCGTTGCTCGTTTAGCTGAATATTCTCTCTAATTTTTTGGTTCACTATATGTTCTACCGTTTTCACTTCTTCATCAGTCATTTTGGCGAAGTGCGAAAAATCGAAACGCAAATAATCAGGAGCTACCAAGCTGCCTTTTTGGTTGACATGGCTGCCCAAAATTTGTTTTAGTGCAGCGTGCAACAAATGCGTAGCACTATGATTATCAGCTATTAACCTGCGGCGATTTATATCTACCTGTGCTGTAAACACGGTTTCTACATTTTCGGGCAGCTTATCGGTAATGTGTATTATAAGGTTGTTTTCTTTTTGGGTGTTTATGATGTTTATTTTCTCGTTAGCACTTTGAAGGTAACCTGTATCGCCCACCTGTCCGCCACTTTCAGCATAAAAAGGGGTTTTATCCAATACCAACTGAAAGTATTGTTTTTTCTTTTCTTCTACCTTACGGTAACGAAGTATACGCGATTCGGTAGTTAAAACATCATAGCCCACAAACTCGGTTTCCGCACCGTCGTCCTTCGATAAGCTCAAGATGACAACCCAATCGTCTTTTGTAGTTTCAGCAGCTTTACGGCTACGGTCTTTTTGTTCTTGAAGAAGTTTTTCAAAGCTGTCTATATCAACATTAAAGCCTCTTTCTTTTGCAACAAGTTGAGTTAAATCAATTGGAAAGCCATAAGTATCATAAAGTAGAAATGCACCTTTACCACCTACGGTATAAACATCATCACTTTCAATATAATCCATTTCCTTTGAGAACCCCTCTAATTGAGAGAATTTATCATTGGAATCTTCAAATTTTATAGATTTATAAGCCACAGTGTTACCATCAACTTCAATATTCATCCATGATTCAAGTCTGGATAACCCATTCTCCAACGTCCTCAAAAAGCTGTTTTCTTCTTCCAACACCACTTTTTGCACAAAGTCTTGCTGTTGGCGTATTTCGGGAAAAGTATCACCAAATTCTTTGGCCAATACAGGCACCAGTTGGTTAAAGAAGGGTTCTTTTAGGTTTAAAAAACTAAACCCATAGCGCACGGCACGGCGCAGTATACGGCGTATTACATAGCCTGCACCGTTGTTGCTGGGCAGTTGTCCATCGGCAATGGTAAAGGCCACGGCGCGTATATGGTCTACAATTACACGTATGGCTATATCTGTCTTTTCCGACCTCACCCCCAGGGCAGTAATTACCCCGCTGTTTGGGTCTCCGCCGCCATAGGTTATGCCACTAAGTTCTTCAACTTTATTAATCAAAGGCATAAACACACTACTATCGTAGTTGCTGGTTTTGCCTTCAATGGCACGCACTAAACGCTCAAAGCCCATGCCTGTATCAACATGTTTATCGGGCAAGGGTTGCAGGCTGCTATCGGCCATGCGGTTGTATTGCATAAATACGTTGTTCCACACCTCAATCACTTGCGGGTGGTCTCTGTTTACACGTGTTGCTCCGTCAACGGCTTTGCGTTCTTCATCCGGGCGCAGGTCTATATGTATCTCGCTACAAGGGCCGCAGGGGCCTGTATCGCCCATTTCCCAAAAGTTATCTTTTTTGTTGCCGCGCAAAATGCGGTCTTCGGCTATGTATTTTTTCCAACAGTCGTAGGCTTCTTGGTCAAACTCAAGGTTTTCTTTCGGGTCGCCTTCAAATACAGTTACGTATAGGCGGTCTTTATCCAGTTTAAAAACTTCGGTTAGCAGTTCCCAAGCCCAAGCAATGGCTTCTTCTTTAAAATAATCACCAAAACTCCAGTTGCCCAGCATTTCAAACATGGTATGGTGGTAGGTATCGTGCCCCACGTCTTCCAAATCGTTGTGTTTTCCACTCACACGCAAACATTTTTGAGTATCGGCCACACGTTTGCTGGGTGCTTGCTGGTTGCCCAAAAAGTAATCTTTAAACTGGTTCATACCCGCGTTGGTAAACATCAGGGTAGGGTCGTTTTTAATTACCAATGGAGCACTGGGCACTATTTTATGGCCTTTACTTTCAAAAAAATCTAAAAATTGTTGCCTTATCTGTTGAGCGTTCATCTAACGTTTATTGGAATTATTTTTGTTATAAGCTACATTCGCAACCGCCATAAAATATGGAGGTGGCGAACTAAGCCGCAAAAATAGGAAAAGGCAGGCAGTTTTAACTCACCTTGCAAAATGATAAAGGCTATTTTATTAAATAGCTAAATGGTTTTGAGATGTTTTTTTTAGATAGTACTACAGCTATATTCTCTTGTGCATACATGGGGATAGCTAAAAGATAAAAAAAATCGACGTAAAAAATTAAATGGCAAAAAAGACCAAGTATTTTTTCGACCCGCACAATCTTACCTACGAGATTGTAAAACGCAATTGGAGTAAAATAACTCTAAGAGCTTTTGGCTTTTTATGTGCGTCGATAGTGTTTGGTGCCGGCATTATGTGGTTGGCCTATACCTATTTTGACTCTCCAAAAGAAAAAATACTAGAGAAAGAAATTGAACACTACCAACTACAGCTTTCGTTGTACGATAAATCTATCGACGAGCTTTCGGCTTCACTGGATGAGTTGGTGCAACGCGATACCCAAATATACCGTGTAGTATTTGAGGCCGAACCTTTTACTGATAGCAGCTTGGATAAAAGAATGCATAAAAAATACAAGCAAATAAAAGGTTTTGACGATGATGCGGAGGTGAAACGCATGAGTGAACGCTTGGCTAGCTTAGCCACTTTAATGAAACATCAGCAAAAATCGTTTGATGATATTATAGTCAGAGCTACCCGCAAACAGGATATGTTGGCTAGTATACCAGCTATACAACCTATCGAAAATAAAAATCTTAGTCGTGTAGCATCAGGTTTTGGCTACCGCATACACCCTATATATAAAACCCGTAAAATGCACACGGGTATGGATTTTACAGCCCCAAAAGGCTCGCCTATATATGCCACAGGTAATGGTGTGGTTAGCTTTGCTGCCTATAACGAGGGCTATGGCTACCACGTAATAGTAAACCATGGTTATAGCTACGAAACTTTGTATGCCCACATGAGTAAGATGGATGTAAAATTGGGAGAAACCATTACACGAGGTCAAAAATTGGGCGAGGTAGGTTCGTCAGGATTATCAACAGCACCGCACTTGCACTATGAGGTAATAAAGAACGACAGGAAGGTGAACCCTGTCCATTTTTATTATAATGACCTTACCCCTGCGGATTACGAAAAAATTAAAGAACTTGCAGCTTCAAACAACCAATCTTTCGACTAATGCTACCTGAAGAAGAAAACCCCGATAAAATGTATTACTCTATTAGCGAGGTATCGCTAATACTGGGAGTTAACGCTTCGCTAGTCCGCTTTTGGGAGAAAGAGTTTGATATACTGAAACCTAAAAAAAACAGCAAAGGCAATCGTCAATTTACCAAAGATGATGTGGGCAACCTGCGCCTTATATACCACTTGGTAAAAGAACAAGGCTATACCCTGCAAGGGGCAAACGAAAAACTAAAATTGGATAAGGGCAACGGCACCAAAAAGGTAGAAATAATAGATAGCCTATACAAAGTGCGCAATTTGCTGGTTGATATAAAAGATATTTTGGATAAAGACGCACAATGAAAAAACTAGTTTTCACCCCCCTATTAATTCTCACCATTTTTATTAATACCCGTTTAGCTGCTCAAATTGATAATGTAGCAACCGATAGTGCATACTTGCGTACGGTTTCTATTATTGGTGTGGGCGATATGATGTTGGGCACCAACTATCCCAGTACAAAACACCTAGCACCCAACGACGGCGCAAATCTTTTGGATAGCGTTCGCGATATTTTGAGGAATGCGGATATAACTTTCGGCAACCTTGAGGGAACTTTGGCAGGCACTAAAGGCAAAGTAAAACGTTGCAACAACCCAAAATTGTGCTATGCTTTCCGTTCGCCCAGTCATTATGCGCAATACTATAAAGATGCGGGCTTTGATTTAGTGAGTATAGCCAACAACCACAGCGGCGATTTTGGTGCTGAAGGGCGTGAAATAACCATGAAAACCCTTGAAGAGTATGGAATACAGTATGCAGGGCTACTAAGCTGCCCTACTACTATTATAGAAAAAGACGGTATTAAATATGGACTGGCTGCCTTTGCCCCAAATAGCGGTACAGTAAGTATAAAAGATATTGAAGGAGCAAAAGAGATAGTTAAAGGCTTAGACAGTCTTTGTGATATTGTAATAGTATCGTTTCACGGTGGTGGCGAAGGACGCAGCAAACAACACGTAACCCGAGAAACTGAACTATTTATTGGCGAAAACAGAGGTAATGTATATGAGTTTAGTCATGCTGTAATTGATGCAGGTGCCGATATTGTATTTGGTCATGGCCCACACGTTACCAGAGCTATCGAGTTATATAATAACAGCCTTATATGTTACAGCTTGGGCAACTTTGCCACTTACGACCGTTTTAGTTTGACTGCCGAAAGTGGAGTAGCTCCTATTGTAAAGGTAACTACTGATACTAAGGGTAATTTTATATCGGCACAAATAACGCCTATAAAACAAGTTGGCGAAGGTATACCCATGGTAGACCACGAGAGACAATGGGCATTGAAACTAATTCAAGAGCTTACTAATGAAGACTTTCCTGAAAATTCTTTACTGATTGGTGATGATGGAATGGTAACGAAAAAATAGCGCTACTACTTCTATTAGCCTTATACCCCCACTAAAAATGACAAAAAATTCTACTTCAATTGCGGCACTGGCTGCTTGGCCTAATGTGCAAGTCGGCTATTTGTTTACCCAACAAAACAATAGCCCTGCCATAACTGTACAATTTGGTTTTGATGCTGAGGCATACAAAAACGACAATACGGTAGATGAAGCTATACTTATAGCCGACTTACTTTTTTATAGAAACCTGCAAACAAGCCTTAAAAGTAATGAGCTTATACTATGGTTTACTACTACTGTAGAGGCTACTACCAAAGGGGAAGAAGTAGAACATTGTATTGATAGTGAAAATATAACAACGCAGCTAATACTGCCCATTATTGGTTTTTTAGAAGGACTATTGCCACAAACCGAAACCATCTCTGAAACTTTAAATAGTGTGGTTACAATACCCTCTTTTTTAATAGAGCAAATACTTGATGCTGAGGCCATAAAAAACACAACAAATATTTACAACCTATCAGCACAGCTTGTTATGCAAAACGTGGTAACTAATACTACTGCCAGCCAACGAATACTACCGCAAGGTGAGGTAGAAGGTGGGTTTAGCCTAAGCTATTTTGCACAACAGTGCGAAAGTGCTTTTAGTCAATTTGCTGGTGTTGATACCGCGTTTAAAATTGCTGCCGCTACAAACAGCAACGCAAAAATACCCGCTATGTGGGTAGTGAAAATGGATGCTGCGGACAAAAACGGTATAGCTACTGAAATAGATACCAATAGTGTTTCGTTTTTTGCACCCCAACCTTTAAGTACAAATTTTCAAAATTTTATAGCTGATATTAGCACCTACGAAACGGGAAAACCATTTCCTGTTGGCAAACCAACATCACTAAATTTTACCACTGTTGATGTTACTAATTGGGCAAGCTATTTTTTAGCCAACTTTCAACTTTTTTTCACCCCAAAATACACTGCTTTTATACGCCTGCTTATAGAAGGAGGTAGTGTTGATGCTGATTTTTTTGACCAACTACAAACCACTAAGCAGCAATTAGTACAAGCTATTTTACAATCAACCACATCAATTACTATTGATGATAGTGCGGCACTAAGTATAGCTTTTGCCCAACAACAATGGGAGAAAGAATTAAATATAAACCCATCGGCAGCCTACAATACTACAGTAGCCCTGCTATGGCCTGCCGCTGTAACAAAACCCAATAATACCCACGAGGGGTATTTGTGCGGTAAAATCACCACTGATAGCACTACCACTGATTTCAATCTTTCGGCGGCCTGTATACCCATTCAAAACGGTGCTGCGGCACTTACCTGCACCATTAGTGTTGATAAAAATTTTGATTACTCGCCCTTAGTATTTCCCGCCGCTACATTTACACCCCAATACATACAGCTAAACAATAGCCATGTACAGTTGCCGTTTGTTATTCCTTTTACAAAAGGCACTCAACTTCAAACTACAAATGTTCCACTTCCCTGTTACCAGCTACCACAGGCAATTACTCTGGTTTCACAAAACTATACTGATAGCAGCATAGTTTATCCTGATGCAAAAATGCCATCGGCATTTACATGGGATTATACTGCTGATTTTATCTATCCCAGCCAAGCGGGCACAATAGTTACTGTAAAAGTGAACCTTACCGCATCTGCCAATAGTGCTATAAGTTTATTGCAAAACAAAACCTCGCCCCTATTTCAGTCTTTAGCTCAATTTGTAAATACATACCCTGCCATTTATGATGATTTTAAAGATTACCTACTATCCCCAACCTCAGTTGCTGCCAATCCAAACAATGCACGCTATGCCCTATTAGCTTTTGCTACTTTGGCCAAAAATAGTGCTACCTATTGGGGTGAAACAATACACCCAACAACAATGCTACAAACAGATACCCATACTTTAGAACAAGAGTTAGTATTTGAAATAACACAAGAAAAGCAAATAGGTACAGGCAATTTAATGCTATGCCTAACCCCAAAAAACGAGATAGCAAACCAAGTAACTTACCAAATAGCTATTGAAGGATATACAGCACAGCCTATTGCGGGCAAAAACAACTGCTATGTATATGCAACTAACAGCTCTAAAAACGATTACCTATTGTGGCAAAACAGAAATGTACACACCAATTATAGTCTTGTAGCTAAAAATATTAATATACTTGATATACAAACCGCTACCCATTCATTAGCAAACACCCTTAACCAAAGGCTGATTAACAATACTGAGAATAATACAAATCCTAATTTCATACTAAACGGGCAAGAAGTGAGTAGCAATATGGTTACTGCGCAGTTTAGCTACCCGACAGAAATAAATTTAGCGTTAGGGGTTGGCTCGGCCAAAGCCACACTATTACAATACATAACTAGCTTTTTTGATACACTGTTCGCCCACTCAAACACACAAAAAGTAACGGCATCATTAACTGTATTGTACAGCTATTCTATTGAATTATCAGGTATGGATGCAAAAATACCTGTGTTGCTATTACCCCACACAGAAATTAAAGCCAAAGACGGCGGTTTTAGTACAGCTATTAGTGATGGATTGCTAAACTGGTTTAAGAACACTCAGCCTAATAAAGATAGCGGCAAATTTATATTTGAATTTCAGTTATTTAACCCTACAAATCAACCATCGTTGCAGTTGCAACTATTTTTGATGGTAGATACCATTACTAATTTGGAATAAGAATTACTCTATTACCCTACGAACGCCTAAAAAACGGCGGCTGTAATAGTTGGTAGCTGTGTGAGAATACGATATGCCGTAGTTTACTGATGCGTGTATAAAATATATTACACCATCTTTTACCTCGGTAACAATGCCCACATGACCGGGGCGTCTTGTTTTAGCATTTCTTCCTGTGAAATAGATAACATCGCCCGCTTGGGCAGAGTCTTTTTTAACCTCTTTACCAACCGTTTTTATTGCAGATGACGAGGGAGGGGTTCTATAACCAAACTTATCAAATACATACCTTACATAGCCTGAACAATCAAAACCTTTTGGGGTTTTGCCTCCACCTCTATACTTAATGCCTAAAAAATCATCCGCATAATCAAGTACAGAGTCAACTACTGTGCATTCAACAAAAACCAAACTATCCGTATTCTTAACTGAATCAGGTTCATCACCCTTTGGCACAACAGCCCTAGCGCCAAAAGAAACGGCACATAGTAAAAGTACAATAATATATAGGGTAGTTGTTTTCACAAAAAATTATTAGCTCAAACAAAACAAATTCTATGCCCACTTTATCCTTCCAAATAAAAAACATATAAATGTGGATATTTAAAACATAGTCGCCCCTGTACTATTTATCACGAAAAATCCACTCAAAAAAGTAGATGAACCTTATTGCTACTGGATTAGGGGACTAATTTAGTAGCTACTTGTATAGTTTGTGTTTTCACCTTATTTGTTGTTAATAAAAAGTTAAAATAGTGATAGCTGTAACTATTTTTCGCTTTATACGCACAAAACCTTATTTTTGCCGACTTGTAAAAAAAGTATATTAAAAAGTATGAATAGCATTATTTACTTAATTCCCGCTCTCGGCATTGTTGGATTGCTTGTTATGGCAGTTAAATCAGCTTGGGTGAACAAACAGGAAACGGGCAACGAAACGATGAATGAATTGGCAGGTTATATTGCCAAAGGAGCGATGGCTTTCTTAAAAGCCGAATGGAAGGTACTTTCTTATTTTGTTATTATAGCAGGCTTGCTATTGGCATGGAGTGGTACATTGGTAGAAACTTCTAGCCCTGTAATAGCTATATCTTTTTTAATTGGAGCTGTTTTATCTGCACTTGCAGGTTATATAGGTATGCGTGTGGCTACAAAGGCAAACGTACGTACCACACAAGCAGCACGTACTAGCCTAACTAAAGCCTTAAAAGTATCTTTTACGGGCGGTAGTGTTATGGGTTTAGGTGTTGCAGGTTTAGCCGTTTTAGGTTTAGGTTCATTATTTATAGTTTTTTACCAAATATATGTAGGTGCAAATGGTAATGTAAACGGTATAGAAATGGAAACAGCCCTTGAGGTACTTGCGGGTTTCTCTCTTGGTGCTGAAAGTATAGCTCTTTTTGCTCGTGTGGGTGGCGGTATATATACCAAAGCTGCCGACGTAGGTGCTGACCTTGTAGGTAAAGTTGAGGCTGGTATTCCCGAAGATGATGTACGTAACCCTGCTACTATTGCCGATAACGTAGGTGATAACGTGGGCGACGTTGCAGGTATGGGCGCCGATCTTTTTGGTTCGTATGTAGCAACTATATTAGCCACAATGGTAATTGGTCGTGAAATAAAGTCTTTTGACAACTTTGGAGGTATTGCGCCTATATTATTACCCATGCTGCTTGCAGGCCTAGGAATCATATTCTCTATTATTGGGATGGTATTTGTGAAGGTAAAAGATGATAAAGGAGATGTGCAAAAAGCCCTTAATATGGGCAACTGGTCATCAGTAGTACTTACAGCTATAGCTTCATTTTTTATTGTGAATTGGATGTTACCCGATACTATGAGTTGGGTAGATGAAACAAGAGGTATAGCTTTTTCTAAAATGGATGTGTTTTGGTCTATTATAGTAGGTTTAGTAGTAGGTACTCTTATGAGTATTGTAACAGAATACTATACTGCTATGGGCAAACGTCCTGTTAAATCAATTATTAAACAATCTGCAACCGGCCATGCTACTAATATTATTGGTGGTCTTTCAGTAGGTATGGAAAGCACAGTACTGCCCATCTTAATTTTGGCAGGTGGTATTATTGGTTCTTATGCCTTTGCAGGAATATACGGTGTGGCTATTGCTGCCGCAGGGATGATGGCAACTACTGCAATGCAGTTGGCTATTGATGCTTTTGGCCCTATTGCTGACAACGCAGGAGGTATTGCCGAGATGAGCCAATTGCCTGAAGAGGTTAGAGGACGTACCGATATTTTAGATGCAGTAGGTAACACTACCGCAGCTACAGGTAAAGGATTTGCAATTGCATCAGCAGCACTTACTTCACTTGCTCTTTTTGCAGCATTTGTAGGTATAGCAGGTATAGATGCTATTGATATTTATAAAGCTCCCGTTTTAGCTGCTTTATTTGTAGGTGGTATGATACCTTTTATATTCTCCTCTTTAGCTATTGCAGCCGTAGGGCGTGCAGCTATGGATATGGTAAACGAAGTACGTCGCCAATTCCGTGAAATACCAGGTATTATGGAGTATAAAGCCAAACCTGAGTATGAAAAATGTGTTGAAATTAGCACTAAAGCTTCTATCCGTGAAATGATTGCTCCGGGAGCAATTGCCCTATTAGTTCCTATTTTGGTTGGATTTGGATTTAAAGGTGTATTTGATGCCGTTAGTTCAGCCGAAATTTTAGGCGGATTACTTGCAGGTGTTACTGTAAGTGGTGTATTAATGGGGATATTCCAAAGTAATGCAGGTGGTGCATGGGATAATGCTAAAAAATCGTTTGAAAAAGGTGTGGATATAGATGGTGAGATGTATTACAAAAAATCTGAACCGCACAAAGCATCTGTAACTGGTGATACTGTAGGTGATCCTTTTAAAGATACTTCTGGCCCATCAATGAATATCTTGATTAAATTAATGTCTATCGTTTCATTGATTATAGCCCCACACATTGCGGTTAACGGTGGTGGACATGGTAGTGCAATGGCAAGTGCTGATTGCTGCGTGAACGGTGCTAAAACAGAATGTAGCGCTCACGGTGGACACCATGGCGCACATGATAATGCTAAGTGCGATATTAACAAATGTATGCACATGAGCCCTGAAGAGTGTGCTGCATATTGCGATAATGTTGGTTGCACACCTGAGCAAAAAGCTGAATGTGTGAAACACGCTAAAGACCACGTATGTACTGCTGAGTGCAAACATGATAAAGAGGGACAACACGCCGAAGGTGTTAACCATGACATGGTGCATAAAGATAGTGCTCATTAAGACTAATTCTTAATACGATATATAAAATAGCCCCGCTTACAAAGCGGGGCTATTTTTATATAATTTTCCGCAAGAAACATCTTAAAAAACTGAACACGTTATCACCACCCAAAAGTATTTTTAAACTTATGAACAAACTAATTATTTTACTTTTTGTAACATGTATTGCACACACAAGCTGCAAACAAGATACTAACAACAATATCACCCCTTCTCAAACACAAAGTGATACAAGCAAACCAGTGCCTCCCCCATTACCCCCTGTTAATCCTCCAACTGTTAGTTTTGATCTTAAAGAATCGGGCACATCGTTTGGAGAACATATCAATGTAATGGCTACAATTAAAATAACCGAGCAAGACACATTAAAAATTGATAGTATCAAAATATCATTTACAGCCAATACCAGCCATGTTTCATTTCCTGTAGGTAGAACTATAACTAAAGAAGCTTTTATCTCATCAAAAAACTACTCTTTTAAAGAGCTTATGTATACTAAAAGTAGAAACACGTTTACAATATTGTTAACATTTAAAAACAAATCGACAATGAGCTTTAATGCGTACATTAAGCTTTAAGAAGGATTCTAAGAGTTTCGGTTTCCTGTCTCGTCCTAAATAAATAGCCCCGCTTTGTAAGCGGGGCTATTTTTTTGAAAGAATTATGGTAGAGGTTTTGACTCTTTAAGAAATCAGTAAGTTAAACCAAT
Organism: Bacteroidia bacterium; assembly: GCA_037968475.1. Classification (GTDB taxonomy): domain Bacteria; phylum Bacteroidota; class Bacteroidia; order UBA8524; family UBA8524; genus SB11. The sequence continues at coordinate 19,731 of JBBKVO010000048.1, read as the reverse complement.
GGCTGTGCTGCTTCTAAAAACAGTTGATGTAATTGCATCACTTGAGGTATTAGTGGGTGCTTACCATCGTTCTTAATCACAAAATCAGCGCGGGCAATGCGTTCGCGTTCGCTAAGTTGGTTATTCATTCGTTTTAATACATCTGTGCGTTTAGCTCCATCGCGGTCTACCACACGTTGTAGTCTCACCTGTTTTGGCGCACTAACCGTAATTACGTAGTCAAGGCCTTTATAGCTTTCGCTTTCAAACATTAAAGCAGCTTCTTTTATCACATAAGGGCAATCGGTTTGTTTCTCAGCCCATTGCTTAAACTCATCTTTTACCGCAGGGTGTACCAACGCATTTAGCTTTTCTACTTTTGTCTTATCTCCAAATACAATTTGTGCCAGCTTTGGGCGTATCAGTTGGCCATCGCTATCATAAATATCACTGCCAAAAGTTGCTTTTAAAGCTTTTATCAACGTAATATTGGTATTCATCAAATCACGGGCCTGTAAATCAGCATTAAATATGGGTATACCCATCTGCTCAAATATGTTGCACACAGTGCTTTTACCACTCCCTATTCCGCCTGTTATTCCAATTTTTAACATTTAACTTCTATTGAGCTTCTACTTTTATTTCAAACGATAATACAATTATATCATTGGGCTCTGAAAGATTAGTTTGAACAACAATATCCTTCTTATTTATCCCTTTTTTGCCTCTGCTATCAAATGATACTTTTATTTTGCCTTTATTGTTAGGTGGTATCGGTGTTTCATCAAACTCAGCAGATGTACATCCGCAAGTAGGCACAGCGTTTAATATGCTTATTGGAGATTTTCCTGTATTGGTAAATTCATACTCAAATTCAACACGCTCACCCTCTGTAATAACACCTAGGTCTTTATTAATGGATACAAAGCTTAGTTGGTTGTTTTCATCGCCAAAAACTGCCAGTTTTTTATTCTGTACACAGGCAGAAACAATAAGTATAATCAATAAACCTAATACGTTCTTTTTCATCTTAGCGTTACTTACAGTCCTATAATAAAAAAACTCAGGCACAAAAGTACCTGAGTTTTTGATATAGTATAAAATACTAAATTATCTTTTCTCTTTTTCTACTTTGGGGTTATTTATAGCTTGGGTAGACTCCATAGATATAGATGATTTTTCTATTCTCATGCGTACACCTTCTTCAAGCTCTATTACCATATTGGTATCGCCCATTTCTATTATTTTGCCATGTATACCGGCCACATTCACAATTTTGTCGCCTTTTTTCAACTCTTCTCTAAACTTACGCTGCGCTTTGGCTTTGCGGGTTTGAGGTAGTATAAAAAATACGTACATCACTACTATTATTAGCAAAAAGGGCATCATCCCCATAATTCCACCGCCGCCTCCGCCCTGAGCTCCACCGCCCAGCAACAAAATGTGCATTAACATTAAATTCATTTATAGTTTATTTTTTAGGGTTTACCTGAATGGTAAATTTAACTTCTTTTATATCATTAGGGGCAAGGGCATTAGACTTAATCATTATAGATTTAGTAATCTGTCCTGTACCTCTTCCTTCACTATTGTATTTTGCTTTTATTTTAGCTTTTGCACCAGGTGCAATAGGTTCTTTTGGCCAATCATCAGTAACTGTGCAACCACAAGTAGGTTCTACTGCACTAAGTACTAAGTTAGATTTTCCTGTATTGGTAAAAGTGTAAACTACCTCTACCGATTCTCCTTCGGTAATAGGTTTCAACTCCAACTGGTCTTTTTCAAACGTAATCATTGGTGCTTTGTCAGGATCAACGGCTGCAGTTGGTTCTGTAGCTGTAGAAGGATTATCAATCACTGTTGGGTCAACCACTTGTTCTGTAGCTGTTTCAGTGTTTGTCTGTCCTTCGGCATCTGTTGCTACCGCTCCTTTTTTCTCACCGCAGGCAGTTGCCATTGCGGCTACAACAAATAATAATACTATTTTTTTCATTGTTTAGCTTTTAGGTTTTTAAATTTTATTTCAAAGTTAATATGCAGCAATTATTCAACCAAACCTCTTCCCTGTTTCAAAATTTTATTTTCTGCTTTCAACTCGTTTTTAATTTTATCTAATACCCCATTTAAAAACGAATTGCTTTTGGGTGTGCTGTATAGTTTTGATATCTCTAAATACTCGTTTATAGTTACTTTTACAGGTATAGATGAGAAATCAAGCATTTCACATAAGGCCATTTTCATCAATATCAAATCGGTAGTGGCTATACGCTCACTATCCCATTTCTCTGTTTTCTTCACTATCAAATCAAGATAGATGCTATCATTATTTAGTGTTTTTCTAAATAATTCTAGAGCAAATTCCCAATCGTCATCCCAGTTTCCTGTTAAGTCGACCAAAAAATCACCATCACTACCTTCTTTAATATCTTCAACTGTTTTAGCCAGATATTTAAAAATAATCTTTTTGTCGTCTTGCCAGTGCATACTCAATTCTTCCATGTACTGGTCAAAATCATCAGTTTCGGGCAAATACACTGCAAAAAACGAGTGCATAAGACGCTTTTGAGCTTCAAAATCTTTCACAGGCTCATCAAGGTATTGCTGAAACAGCTTTCCCCCTTTAAAATCGTTAAAAATAATGCGTAACAACTCTTTATTGTCGCTCCAGCTTTGTCTAACAATTTTTTTGTGCCTCTGTGTATAGAAAAGCGAGTTTTGAAGAATATCAATTAGCCCGTTATACAAAAAAGTATTACCTGTTTCTATATCACGTTTAGTGGGGAAGTATTTAATCTCCTCGGGCTTCGCTTCGTTTTCGATGAAGTATTTCAACTCAACCGGTAAGTTGAGTATGAAAAGATACATCTCTTCGATACGCTTAATACTATTGAGCAAGAACGTTTCGTAACGTGCCGTTACCGGTTGCTCTTCCTTGTTGTTGGCATATAATGCCTGAAATACCTTAATCCGCAGAATTCTCCTGTTGAGCATAAAAAAACGGCTGCAAAAATACGGCTTATTATCGTATAAGCAGCTTTTGTTTCAACTTTTTATTAACTATTGCCTAAAAAAGTGTGGTAATATCTTGTACACCTACGGGGCGTACTACGTTAAAACCTTCGGCATACTTAACCCCTGCATACCTACCCATATCAAGGCATCTACCTGTTATGGTTTCTAAAAAATGAAGGGTAGAAATGGGTGTTTCCGGCTCGGTTGATTTTGGGTTGAAAAATTGTGTTTCAAAGGCTTTTACGGCCGCTATCTTAGTATCGTAGTAGTCGGTAATATCAACCACTACATCAGGTTTTATATAATAATCTTGTATATAGCGTAGTATTAGCTTTGGCCGCCAAGGGGCTTGGTTTTCACCCTTATGTTGGGTTTCTATTTTTATTAACCCCGAAAGGAAACAGGCTTGTTGTACCAAATCGCCTCCTTTACCGTGGTCGGTATGCCTATCGCTTTGTGCATTGCACAATACAATATGGGGTTGGTATTTGCGCAGCATCTCAACAACTTTTAACTGGTTCTCGGCATCATTCACAAAAAAACCGTCTTTCATACCCAAATTTTCACGCACTTCAACACCTAATATTTTTGCGGCATTGGTAGCTTCTACAAGTCGCTCTGCGGCACTGCCGCGTGTACCTAATTCACCTTGTGTTAAATCTACAATACCAACTGTTTTTCCTTTAGCTATATGTGCTGCTAAAGTGCCCGAACAGCCTAATTCTACATCATCAGGATGTGCTCCAAAGGCCAATATATCAAGTTTCATGTGTACTCTTTTTATGAAATTATGGCGCAAATATAAGCCAACTACTTTTGTAGCTACTTATGCAAATTAAAAGACTGAAAAACAGGCTATTTAGCAGGTGTTAAACCTATAGGAGCTTGGGGCGAATCATACTCAAAGAAACTCAAATATAATGTTGCTGTTTTTTGCCCTTCGGCAGATGTGTAATAGGTTATTTGGTATTCTTCTAGCATAGCACTGGCATTGGAACCAGCCACTTTATAGGGGCAACAGGCTTTTATACGCGTGTATTGTATGGGCTTGCGTTTTTCATCACGCAGTTGGCTTAGATAGGCAATTACATTAGTAAAGCTGCCTTTGGTACTTGTGCCTACTTTTATAGGATTGTTTTGTGCAAAACCATACGTAGCACTGGGCGAGGTTTTGGTAATTTTACCTATTGTATGGTACAGTGGACGATGTTTTACGGTATCTTTATAAAACTTCACTTTATCTTCTACTTGAGTAGCACCCAAATCAAAAGCGGTTTTAAAATCATCGGCGGCACTATCTATCATATTCATCGATTCGTACACGTGGGCACGATGATAAAAGGCTTCTGTATTATCTTCTTCAAAGCTAATAGCTGTGCTGTAATAGTTAATTGCTGTATCGTAATACGTAAGTCGTTTATAGCAATTACCTAAGGCTATATAAGCGGCAACATAATCGGGCTTATAGTTAAGTACTTTTTTAAAATCGTCGATAGCACCTTCATAGTTTTTCATCAGCGATTTGGCGATGCCCCTGTTGTGCATACTAAAATAATCATCGGATTTTAGCTGTATGGCCATATCAAAATAGCTAATAGCTTCTTTGTAAGAGCCGCGCTGGGCATATTTCATCCCATCGTTATAATAATCAACAGCTGAGCGTTCTTGACTGTGTGCTATTGCGAAAAAAAGTAGTAAAGGAAGTAGTAAAACAAATTTCTTCATCACGGGCAATTTACAATTGTTTAACGTTGAGCAAAGAAAGATATTTCAACAATTGGACATAATTTTTCAAACTAAATAACGTAAGTTAGGGTTAAGTGAATACTCATTTTTTGCGTTTCAATACTGTTATTTTGTCTATTAAAAGCCGGCTCGAGCGTCCGCTCGATCCTAAAATAATAGAGCGTCCGCTCGGCAGTGAAGTACTATTGCTTGTTCTTTTTCATCCCCCTGCCCCTTCGCTAACGCGCTTCTGTTTCGACTCCACACTCCTTCGAGAGCCTCAGGATGGCAGCGCACAGAGAGGGTGACTGTTCCATTTACACGTATGGTAATTATTTTAGTCAACTCACCCCAAATAATGCTTTAAGTGCAGGCGTTCATAATTCCCCCTCTCTTTTTTGTAAGAGAGGGGCGCAGTGATGTGGTTCTGGCTTTCCCATAAAACTGAGGTGAGTTAAAAACCAACTACTATTTTTAGGCTGCTTGTAACAAGGGAAGATACCCACAAGGGGGACAATACAGTGCTATATTTTTTAGCAAAATTCGCGAAATCCAAAGGACAGTGGCGTGGCTTTCCTCTTTTTAGAGATTGTGTGTGGTTAAGAAGGGACTGAGGGTGGTAGAGATTGTCTGTTGATTTTCTGCTTTTCTTAACTCATGTTAAATAACATCAAATCCACCTTGCCAAAATAAAAAAACCACCTTTTGGGCAGCTTTAAGAAGTATAGAAGGAATGCGACTACTCTAACCCCAACGATGTGATGATGTGCTCTATTTGATAGTCTTCCATAGGGTCGAAGGTATCTTTCAAATCGCCACCAAAAACCTTAGCGGTGGTATTCCACAAAAAGGTTTCAAACGAGCCTGTAAACTCGTTTAGTATTTCGTAAGCGGTTTTGCCTGTCTCTCGGTATAGTAGCTTAGTAAGCAATACCCCTTGCGAACGAGGCATTTTTTTAAGAAAGCCTGTAAACTCTTCTTTAAAGGCTTTTTCTGATGCTTTAATGTATTTTTTACGTTCTCTGCCCTTTAGTTGGCGCAGGTTATCTTCCATAAGCTGCAAGCGAAAGGCGGCCATTTTAGCATAGGGAAATACTGCTTTTAGGTTGTATACCAAACGTAGATAACGCTTTTTGGCTTCAGGGTCGGCAAGTTCGCTGTATACCGTTTCTGAAAACTCGTATACGGGTAAAGAATCGCCATCTACAAACTCGTAGCGGATAATTTTCTGTGCCTCTGCCTCTTGATTGTAGGCAAATAGGGTGAAAAAGAGGGCTAAAAAAGGGATGAATCGTGTTTTCATGGCCTATGCTTTTTCTTATATATTCAATTTATGTGCCACTAGGTGTATTTACCTTTGGGTTGCGTATAAAATAGAACGCCAAACCTAAGCCCAAAAGTATCATACCAACAGATATAAACTCGGCTTGCGTAGCGTGCATACCCAAAAAGTCTATAATGTTGTTTACCCTTATTTTTTCAATAACAAAACGCTCTATACCAGCAAATATTAGGTATAAACTGAATATCATCCCCGGTGCAGGTAGTTTTTTGCGCACCGCCCATATAATAGCAAAAAGGGCAAAGGCCATTAGGGTTTCATAAAATGGGGTGGGATATACAGGATCAAACAGGTAGGGTGTAGTAGCAAAATCGCAGGCTATTTGTGCTTTTTCGCCATCAACGTATGGATTACAAACTTGGTTTACGTTGTTGGGGTAGTTGTATGCCCAAGCCCAATCGGGCAACCAACTAAGTGATGATGGTTTTGGCTTAAGGTTTACTACACCCCAATCTCCATCGCCTGATACATGACAACCTACGCGCCCCATACCATAGGCCAGCATCATGGCTGCACCAGCCATATCCATAGTATATCGCCAGTGGATATTAAACTTGCGGGTATACCACAATACGCCTAAACCACCGCAAATTAATCCTCCGTAGTATGTTAATCCGCTAAACGATAATATAGCATCAATAGGGTGTGCCGATGAGTAGCTCCAGTTTTCAAATATGTGAAACAGTTTAGCCCCCAACAAGCCAGTAATAGCAGCTACAAAGGTAATATTACCCATTATTTGGTAGGGATGAACGGGACGTTCCTCTTGAAAAGCTGTTTTGCCTTTTACACTTTGTGCATCGCGATATACCATATATAAGCCTACGCCTCCAAGTACTAGGCCGCCTATAAAGTTTCCTCGTGCTGATAGTATAAACTCTTGTGGATTGTTAAATAAGTCCTTTGAGTGAAGAAATCCCTCTACTATTTTAAAACCTGCTAGAAAGTAAAACACAAAATTCATTATATACTCGCTGGTTTCGGGGGCTTTGTTTACCCAAAATTTGCGACGAACAGGAAATATTTTCCCTTCGGCTTCCATACGTTTTAGCTCTTTTGCCATTACCCAATAGCCTATCAGAAATGATATTGCCATGAATATGCCGAACATTTGAAATATTTTGAAAAGCTCTATTTCAATACCAAAAAGGTCTTTTACCAGATAATACAGATTTGGGTACACGCTGCTATGTTTTTTATTTGCGGCTAATATACGGCCTATCACCTTTTAGTATACTATTTTTCTATAAACAATAGATTGGTTTGACGACTAATAAATAGGCTTAGTAACTCGTTCATCGAACAATAGCATCTATTGGCAATAAACCCAAAAGGTTTGCGTTTTGGCATTACCAACCAAACTAAATACTAACATTTGAAACTAAATTTTGCTATAGCCCTTTTGCTTTTCAGTTTTTCTTTTAAAGTGAATGCCCAACCAAAATCGGGTGATTTTTTGTTGGGAGGAGGCTTTTCTGCAAACCAGAATAAGGATTATTATCCCGACACCAGTTATTTATCTTCTCAAACTTATTTTTTTGCAAGTTTTAAACCCCAGCTAGGTATATTTATTACCAAGCATATAGCTATAAGTGGCTTTACCAACATTTTTTACAGTCAAATTATAAGTAAGCAAGGAATTGAAAACTCCAATGGTGTAACTGAAACGAATAAATCAGGACGTTTTGTTTTAAGGTGGGGAGGTTCTGTATCTCATTACAAACCTATACACGAAAACATTTTTTGGGTAAACAAGTTAATTTTTGATAGAGGGTATATGAGTGACGGAATAGGTTTTGCCTCATTCATATCAAAAAACGATAAAACTTTTGAAAAGTATTATTTCTCAACTTACACCTTACAAACTGGTATTCAGTATTTTTTCAAGCCGCATTTAAGTCTAAGTTTTGATATCAATGCCCTTTCACTTATCAACCCTAAAAAAACATATTTCAGTCTCAGTCTGCTTGATAAATACTCTTTTTCAATAGGATTAAATTTCTTAATACAATCTAAAGATGAATAAATTGCTTTTGTTACTGGTATTCTCAACCCTAGTTTGTTTTCAAAGTTCTAAAGCACAAACAGAAAAGAAATACCTTTTAGGAATTGAAGGAAACGGAGGCATAAGCCGAAGTAACAATCAATACGGGAAAAACGTAGAGTTAGGTGCTAGTGTAACACTTTACGCAGGACAATTTATTTCACCGAAAACAGCAATTTATGCCTCTTTTGGCTTTGATAATTATCGTGCATACAAAGCCACATCGAATTTTTTATTTAATAAAGATACAGTCAAAAACGAATACTACGAGTATATTATTACTCCTATAGTGAATGTAGGTGTACGAAAATATTTTTCTGTTATTAAAAAAGACATTGTAGGCTTGTTTACTGATTTTGAAATTGGATATGGGGTAAACGTTAAGCGTTTCAAGACTAAAATGTACTATACTTCCCAGCCCCAAAAGCAACAATCAACCGAAACATCAAATAAATTAAGTGCAAGTGTTTTATTGGGAGCATACCTGAACATTGGCCGCAATTGGCAAGTACTTATAAAACTGGGTGGGGCTCACTATTCGCACAATGGCAAAAAAGACAAAAATGGTAATGGAAGACAGATTTCAATGCCTGAGAAAGGCTCTACTATGGGCTTTAGTTTCAGTACACAAACTATACAATTATCCTTTGTTAGGTTTTTGTAATGTGCTAATGTGATAGAGGCACAGCTACTTTTTATTTACTTAACAAAATTTTTAGTTTTTTATACAATCGCCTCTCTCTCATATCAAGAATCGCATACCCTATTATAAAAGCTATGAATATTAATATTATTAAGATACCAACAATAACTACCCCATAACTGAATTCATTTTTTTTGAATATTATCTTTATCGTTGAATCAGATAACTTATTTAAAAAGTCATTATGCATAAACGAATTTTTTTCACGGTTATCACCTTCAAGGATTATTTCCGTAGAAGTAGCGGATTTGAATGCCATCTCTTTCTTTTCATTCTTCTCATAAAAACTATACTGTAGTGTATAATTTTGTTTGACGAATTCATGTGAAACTATTATAAAGCTACCTACAATAAAAAGTAAAGCCATAAGCCACATTGAAACATAATTATACAAGGAATTAGGCTTTGTGATATTTTTTTCTTTTGAAATTCCTTTCATGTTAGCAATTCTATGCTCAAAAGAAATATTTCTCCATAAGGGGGTAGTTAAACTTTGCGGACTTAATTTATTATCAATCGGGGGGATATATTCTATAAAACATTCAAAAGTAAAGTACTCCCCTTCCTTTAATAAATCCCATTCAAAACTTAATATATTTTCATCATATTTTTCATTTACTTGAATACCTTTAGAGACCTCAACAATTTTTGCTTTTACAAACTGATAATTATCAGGGAGTTTTAATTGTAAAGGTTCATAAATAATGCTTTTGTCTATATCAACATCGCCTATATTAAAAAATGTTCCTTTTAAAAATATTAGATTTTCACTTACCTTTTTGCCTTCATAGTTAATGTCTAAGCCATCCAAGTTCTTTGTTAATGTATCAAACAATGCAATACAGTTGTTCTCAATAAATAAAATACCTGTAACACTTTTCTTAAGAGAGTATTTAATCCCTATATATCCAATCAATATTGTTGCTACAACACCAATTATCGTTGATAGTATTGTTCCAAAATCCATAATCAAAACTAATAATTAAAATGGGAAAATATTTTTTTCCTAGTCTATATAAACTCTTAGTGCACCAAAGGCGCAGCTACTTCCTCTACCAATACCTCACCATCGGCATCAATGCCTGTAAGTCTCACTTGTACTAGCTCGTTTACTAAAAGAGGGTCGTAGGGTGTTTTTACCTTTATATAGTTTTCAGTAAAGCCGTTCATCATGCCGCTGTTTTCTTCGGCTTCAAACAATACGGTATATGTTTCGCCAATGTGCTGTTGATAAAAAGCACGGCGTTTTTTATCTGATAGTATACGCAACATTTTTACCCTGCGGTTACGCTCGTGCTGAGGCACTACACCTTCCATGCGCACGGCAGTGGTATTGGGTCGCTCGCTATACGGAAAAACGTGCAGGTACGATATATCCAGCTCGTTTATAAAATTATAGGTATCTAAAAAGTCTTCTTCGGTTTCGTTAGGAAAACCCACTATCACATCAACGCCTATGCAGCAATTGGGCATGGTGGCTTTTATACGCGCCACACGCTCTGTATACAATTCGCGTACATAGCGACGGCGCATTAGTTTTAGTATTTTGTTGCTCCCGCTTTGCAGCGGGATATGAAAATGGGGCACAAACTTGTTGCTTTTGGCCACAAAATCAATAATCGCTTCACTTAGCAAATTGGGTTCTATGGACGATATACGGAAACGGCTAATCCCCTCTACTTGGTCTAATTCTTTTACTAAATCAAAAAAAGTTTCACCGTTTTGCTTGCCAAAATCACCAATGTTTACCCCCGTTAGCACTACTTCTTTTACCCCTGTTTGGGCTACTTTTTGGGCTTGCTCAATAGTGTTGGCAATGGTATCGCTACGGCTAAAACCACGCGCTAGGGGTATGGTACAAAACGAGCAAAAATAATTGCAGCCGTCTTGCACTTTTAAAAAAGTACGGGTACGGTCGCCAAACGAATAACCCGCCACAAACTCGTTGGTTTCTTTTATAGGGCTATTGTGTATTATGGTTTTGGGGCTATTGCCTATTTCTTTTAGGTGATGGGCTAGATTAAACTTTTCGGCCGCGCCCAATACCATATCAACACCGGGTATTTGAGCTATTTCTTCGGGTTTTAGCTGGGCATAGCAACCTATTATTACCACACGTGCATCGGCATTGTGTTTTAAGGCTTCTTTTACCACCTTGCGGCATTTTTTATCGGCATTATCAGTAACCGAGCAGGTGTTTATCACATACAAATCAGCACCATCGGTAAACTCTTTTCGAGCAAATCCCTCCCCTTCCATTTGGCGGGCTATGGTGCTGCTTTCGCTAAAATTTAGTTTACAACCGAGGGTATAAAAGGCTACCGATTTCATATAAGTGTGCAAAGGTAAGTATTTTGGAATTTGAAATAAGCAGTTGGTGGTTTGTTAGTTGTCGGAGGTCTGCTATTGGCTGTTAGCAGTTAGCTTTTAAACTTCCCTCCAAGCCAAAGGCCAACAGCTAAATGCCAATAGCCCACTAAATGATTAATGTAAAATGTAAAAATGTCTAACTCACCCTAAAAAATACAAAACCGTCCGTCTACCCAACATTTCTCTTCTCTTACAAAAAAGAGAGGGGCGCATATCATCAAGTCGACCAAAACAATACTTCGGGGTGAGTTAAAAAAAATCATGGCAGCAGCTTTCAAACCTATGATAAAGCAGGCTGTCACCCTGAGCGGAGTCGAAGGGCGCGGAGCCAACCCTACTATATTTCGACTTCGCTCAATATGACACCTGCCACACCCTCAACATCAAAACACTAAACAATAAATGTTAAATGGTAAATGTAAAATGATAATTGTAAAACATTACAGCAAGTTAATTTTTACACCACCCCAAACCCATATACCCGGCATGGGCACAAAGCCAGCCTCTACGTATTTGGTATTGGTTAGGTTGTTTACATCAACAAACACACTGTTTTTACCTAGTTTGTATTCAACGCGAGCATCCAACAAGTGATAGCTGGCAAGGTTCAGCCGCTCTACATAGCGGTATGCAGGGCTTATAAACACATTTTCGAAGCATTTAATGGTTACCCGTGCCTGCATTTGGTGTTTTATATAATTAAGCGAGTAGCGGCTAATTGTGTTAGCGGGTAGTTTTAGGCTGGCATCAATACCTGTGTAGTTTAGGGTGATTTGTTGCGCTATGCCAATATTGCGCACGGTAACTTCGGCTTCTATGCCTGTAAATGCCACCTCATGGAAGTTTTTGGGCTGAAAAGGCAAAGTATCGTTATTCCTCACCCAATCAATCAGGTTTTTTGATTGACGGCGGAAACCTGTTAACTGTGCATACCACCGACCGTGTCCGTATTTTACCCCAACTTCACTATTCCATGCCTGTTCGGGTTTCAAATCGGGGTTACCAATGTTTGAGGGGCCTTTGTAGTACAAATCGTTATAGGTGGGCACGCGGTAGCTTTTATTGCTGTTGGCATAGGCGGTAAAGTGTTTCAAAAAGCGTTTTGATACATCAATACCCGGAAAGGCTTGCCAGTTGTAGCTGCTCACGTAGTTTATGTTTACTCCGGGGTTGATTATGAAACCTGCTAGGGTAAATCTATGCTCAAGGTATACATTATAAAAATTGCGTTTGCGTGTACCGAGGTTGGTACTGTAAATCTCATCTTGTCTTGCATCAATACCAAAACCTGTAATACCTGCTTTGCTTTGGTAAGAGCCTTGTATATCGGCATTAAACAGGTGAGTATGGTGTTGGTTTTGAAAAACTTCGGGCTTTAGGCGGATATAGGTATACTTATCATCGTTATACCTCCAACTTAGCGAGCCGTTTATTTTAAGATTATTGTGCTGGTAGCCCAGTTTAGCAAAGGTGAAAAAAGTACCTGTTTTTTCATACTCGGTACTGTTTTTCACATAATAGCCTGCTGCACCCATATTGCGCAGTGCGCCTGTTGCCAAAAAATCAACCGTAAAATTACTATCGATAGTATGCGATAGCTTGTACAAAGCACTACCGTTTCCAAAATCATTACCCGGTCTGTATCCGCTTGATGAGGTATACCCTACCGAAAGCATTTGCTGTGTTTTTTGGTTTCCGATAGCTACATCAAGGCTGCCTCCACCGTAGCCAAAATCTCCACCAAATAGTTTAACACTGGCAGCTTTTCCCATAATTTTTTTGGTAACAATATTTATAGCGCCGCCAAAGGCATTCGCTCCGTATATTTTGGCTCCTCCGCCCCGTATCACCTCAATATGGTCTACATATTCAATATTTAAGGGCAAATTCATAAGGTGATGACCTGTTTGCGAGTCCATTACCTTTACGCCGTCAATAAGCACAAGGGTTTGATCAAAATTTCCGCCACGTATGCCTACATCGGCTTGAGACCCCATAGAGCCGCGTTGGCGAACATCAACCCCGCCTACATAAGACAATACCGAGCTTATAGATTGTACGGGTAGGTTTTGAATTTCTTTTGCCGATACTATTGATATACTGTGCGCTGCTTGCGATAAGGGTACTTGTATGCGTGCAGCGGTAACTTTTACCTCACTAACATTTATCAGGGTATCATTTTGGGCTAATGCAGGTGTTAGACATAGCATAGCCACAATACTTAAAAGTGGTGTTTTTTTCATGTGTGTATGTTTTAAAAAACGGGGCGAAAATATTGCATACCCTTATACAGCTTTCCACAATATGCTTTATGGATAGTGGTGTGTATTGTATACTTTTGATAAAAAATATTGTTATGCCCCCAATAGAGTTACAACATCAAATACAGGCTGCTATACGCAATGTGCCTGATTTCCCGAAAGTTGGAATACAGTTTAAAGATATTACGCCCATTTTACAAAATCCGCAGTTGTGTAGCCAAATGCTCGATTTTTTGGCAAAACAATGTGCAAAACTCAATATTGAAGCTGTTGCAGCTATTGAAAGTAGAGGCTTTATGTTTGGGTTTCCACTTGCGCTGCGCTTAGATGTGCCTTTTATTCCCTTTAGAAAGAAAGGAAAGCTACCTTATAATGTAGTAAGCCACGAATATGCGCTTGAGTATGGCACTGCTACTATTGAGGCGCATACGGATGCAATAGCACCAAATACAAGGGTTTTGATACACGATGACTTACTAGCCACAGGTGGTACGGCAGGTGCATCGGCCGAGTTGGTGAAGCTATTAGGCGGTACTGTGGCAGGTTTTAGTTTTTTGGTTGAGCTTGGCTTTTTAGGCGGACGTGAAAAATTGGAAGCCTATACAAATGAGATAACTACTTTAGTGAGTTATTAGAAGAGACAAAGAGGGGTGAAAAAGCAACCGTACTCCTTCGATTTCGCTCAGGATGACAGCTCGCCTTTCACGTTACCTTAGGATGGCAACGCGTTTGCAAACCATGCACCAAAGTTCCTTCAAGCGTCTGCGCTTGAAGGCCATGATTGTAGCATCTGCTGCTATTAAGCAAGCGTAACGCTTGTATATAAACCCCTTAAGCGAGGACGCTTAAGGGAACGACGAACATTACGAGTGTTAACCTACCCTTCTCGCTCTTCGACTTCGCTCAGGATGACAGCGCACTTGCACCTCGTCATGCCGACTTTCGTCGGCATGACGAGGAGACGATCTCATGCTGGCGCATTCTATGGCTTATGCAAGTAATTTTTTAAAAAGTTATGCTGCAAATTTCATTAATGGCACATAAGGAGTTCCTCGTTTTACCGTAGCAAAAATACGGTGTATCAGTTTGTTTCTTAGAGCGTTCATTACAAGCATCCCGTTTTTGCCTTCACTTATCTTTCGTTGATAATAAAGTTGAAGTTCTTTATCCTTTCTTTTTGCATTCAGAGTGGCTAGACTCAGTAAAGCTTTCAGTTTTTTATTGGCCAAATGGCTTACTTTACTTCTACCCCTGATACTTTTTCCTGACGAATATTCAAAAGGAGCTACTCCGGCATAGCAAGCTAGCTTTCGGGCATCTGTAAAAGAAAGTAAAGCAACAGGTGTATACCATCAGGTAGCTAGCTGTTTGGGGACCAATACCAGGTACAGAGGTAACAAGTTGATAAGTGGTGCTAAGGGTTTGATTTGAGTGGATAATTTTCTGTATCATTTCATCCACTTTCTTGATTTTTTTGTTCATCACTTCTGTCAATGATTTACTCTCTTTAACCATTGCAGTAATAATAGATTTCTCCACAAACGCTTCATATTCCTTATAGGCAACTGTAAAGGCTTGTTTTGTCTTTACCAGTCGATCCCTGAAGCTAAGAAGTACCTTCAGCTTCATAAGCTCTTTTGCAGGAAGTTGGTAAAGTTTAATTTTGGTGTCGTTCAGGCAAGCATACCGAGCTATTTGCACAGCATCGGACTTATCACTTTTCCCCCTTTTAATGCCTGTTGAATTCTTTATCTCTAAGGCAGGAACTAAAGCGTAATCCATTCCCTGTTCTGATAAATAAACACATAAGGGCATGGAATAAATACCTGTATGCTCCATACAGAAAAGCCATTCGCAAACTGACAGCTTAGTTCTTTTCTTAATACCTGCAACTAGCTGTTTAATACCCAATTTGTTGTTAGGACAAACCTGATGATAGAGGATAGTTTGATTTTCTGCTAACATAACGCATACATCCAGTGTTTCTTTGGAAATGTCAATACCGATTAATAAAGCATGTTTTTTCATAACTTTGGTTTTAGGAAAACTAAAAACAGTTTGAATAGTGCTAACACCTTTAACGGGTCTTGAACCCAATATTCTATTTGGCACTTATTCAGCAATAAAGCAGAGGACTAATGCGCCAGATAGGACTCGAAACCTTGAGAGCGTCGTAGTTCACCTCTGCTTTTGTTTTATCAAAATTATTTGATTTATTTATTGGTACAAACCTAAAGGAAAGCATCCGCTTGTGCCGAAAAATTATTGAGCGTCCGCTCAACCAAATGCTCAAACTGATTTGTTTAGCACTTAAAAAAGTGAGTACTCACTTTTTATTCAACAAAAAAACGTGTTTTAGGGTGAATTTTGGCAAAAGTGAGTGTTCACTCACTTTTGTTAAAGTTGAAAGCACTTTTATACGCTGGTCTATCCTTAGCAGAGATAGTAAAATACGCTCCAATATTAACATTAGACTCATCAATACTAAAGTATTGCCTACCCACAAAAAGAGAAGCAGATAATTGCGTTTGAATTTTTAGGTACTTCCAGCCAACTCTTAAAGTGAAACCAGGTTCAATAAGAATAGAGTTTTTATTATTCTGAAGTTGAGTGTAATCGTCTGTCAATTTTTGTTGAAACATTTTAGATGGCGAAGGTTGCCATTTACTTAAACCATATAAGTTTAGTTTGACAAACCTAGAGGAAAGTGCAAAGTCAAAATACTTACTAGAATATGCTATTGAGGGCTGTATAAAATATTTATGAAAGCGGTTTCTAATCTGCTGCTCATAATCAAAATTATTAAGTACTCTACCGTTGCCATAGCCACCATAACACTCTAGAACAAAATGGTTTTTGAAAGTTTTAAACCCTCCTACCCCTCCTTCGTAATAAAACCCATTTGCAAAACTTCCTACATTAGCCGAATGTGTTGCTCCTACAATACCAATGTGGTTTGTAATCGAATAAGCAGCTTGAATTTCTTGCCCTCTTACATCATTACCCATACTTTTTGAGAGTAAGATGCGAGCTTCGTTTTTTTGTTGAAAAATGGGTACAATATGTCCATTAGGAGCATAATATTTGTGCTGGCACGAGGTAGCCCATAGCAAGCTTATTGCAATAGAAATAAAAAAGATACGCTTCATAGTTTGTATATCGAATATACAACTATTGAGGCGAAAAAGCAGGTTTTACAAGCAAGGTATTTTCTTTATCCACTACTACTTGCCCTGCGGGTGCGCCTTTTATTTTGCGCACATATTTTTTTTCGGTATAAATAACGGGGCAAAGACTATCGGTGCGCCCTTTTGAGAAATAAGCAGCTATTGATGCAGCATACTCTAGCACATCAACAGGCAAGGTTTTCCCTGCTTTGGTTTTTATCACCACGTGCGAGCCTGCCATGCCGCGTGCGTGCAGCCAAATATCGTTTTTGGCGGCGTGTTTCATGGTAAGCAAATCGTTGTTTTGTGAGTTTTTGCCTACCCAAATGGTATATCCTTTAAAGGGGAATTCTTTAAACAAGCTGGGCTTTTCAGGTGCCAGTTGGTCTTTGTTTTCTTTTTCAAAACCGCGCAGTTGCTTGCCATTGTCGGCTTGCTCGGCATCTTCAATTTGTTGCAATACCAAAAACAATTCGTCTTCGGCTTGCTGTAATTGTGTTTTTAATATTTCTTCTTCCTTAACCTGATTTTTTGCTTTGCGGTAATAGTTTTGGGCGTTTTCTTGCGGGCTAAGGTCTTTTTTTAGCTTAATATCAATTTCGCTATCGTTATAAAAGTTTAGCTGCCTAGTTTCCGTCAACCCTTTTTGCAGTTGGTGCAAATTGGCCATTAGTATATCGGCTATGTGCTTGTAAGGTGTTTGTGTTTCTATTTTTTTTAGCTTGAGTTTTTTTGATGCCGCCTCTTTTTCCAACTTATCTCTTTTTTGAATTAGGCTTTGCAGTATGCTGTGTTTTTTATCATCAAAAAAGTATTTGCCCAAATACAAACGGGCAAAATCGTTTAGGGCATCAACGGGAGTAGTGTACTGTCCCAACTCTTCACCTTCACTAAAAAAACGGAGTTGGTATTCGTTCTCTAATTTACAGATATAAAATTCTTCTTTTTCCAGCTGACTTAAAACCGCTTCGGTTGAAGTCCCTGTTTTTAATACTTCCAAAGCATCGGGCGGAAAAAATGGCAGTTGCTTTGCCACTTGGTCTATGGGCGTTTGAGCTAAAATATCTTGCACCTCAAAGGTTTTGCTGTGCAAAGCATCCTCTAATGTTAATGTATTATCCGCTTTTAGTTGGCTGCGAAATACTTCGGTATTCGCTCCGTTTTCAAACAATACCACATTGCCATTTTTGCCAAACAGCTTTATTAGTAGTATCGCTTCGTTATCAAACTGTATATAAAAACTACGCTCGTAGGGTTGTTGCACCACTTTGGCTACCCTTTGCGATAGTAATTGCCTAAACTGGGCTTGCTTGTGCTTGGGCACATTATAATCGGCAGGAAAAGAAAGTACAGTATCTTTTTGTATGTAGTTAATTTTAAAGGCGAAGTAGTTACCTGTGTTTAACTTAAACAACAACCATATTTCTTGTTTTGATGTGCTGTATGCCTCAACAAACAAAGCCTCTTGCAAAAGGCTGTTCAATTGCTTTGCAAGGTGTTTTAGAAAATAGTAGTTATTGTGGTTCACAGCAAGTAGGTGCGTTGGAGCGAAGATAGCTATTGTGGGTTACTTAGCAGTAGCAACCCAATTGGCCATTGCATCTTCATAAGTTTGGCAAATGCCTGCGGCTACCAATTCGTTATCAATATCGGTAAGGGCTACGGGTTTGCCTGTGGTTACCAATATGGTGTGCTCGAACTGTGCGCTTAGTTTACCATCAATAGTGCGGGCTGTCCATCCGTCTTTACGGTCAACTTTCGAGCGGGCTTTACCTGCATTTATCATAGGCTCTATGGTAAATACCATGCCTGCTTTTAGTTTTGGGCCTGTGTTTTTATCAGCTATATGTGCTACTTCGGGGTCTTCGTGAAATTTCAAACCTACACCATGTCCGCAAAATTCATACACAACACTGTAATGGTTTTTTATAGAATGTTGGTTTATAGCATAACCAATATTGCCTAAGTAGTTGCCTTCGGTGCTTTGTTCAATACCAAAAAACATACATTCTTTAGTGGTTTGCACTAGTTTTTTGGCATAGTCGGTTACGTTGCCTACTTCGTACATTTTGCAGGTATCGCCAAAGTAGCCGTTTAGTATGGCGGTAATATCTATGTTTACTATATCACCATCGCGCAATTCGTATTTGCCGGGTACGCCGTGACAAATAACATCATTGGGACTAATACAACTTGCATGTTTATAGCCTTTGTAGCCTTTGGTGGCGGCTACTGCATTGTGGTCGCGAAGGTATTCTTCACCCTTTTTATCAATAAATTCGGTGGTGGTGCCGGGTATTACAAACTGTGTAAGGTATTTAAGGGTGTCGGCGGCTAATAAACTGCTTTGCCTAATGCCTTCAATTTGCTCTGGGGTTTTTATTACAATAGCCATTATATACTAAACTGCAAAGATACTATTAAGTTTTACGAAAGGGAAATTATGGATTATTCCTCCCATATCTCATCTGATGTTTTATCTTCAATCAAATCCACTATATCCCAATCTTTATCGTAATCATCAAAACCATTTTGGGCTGAGTTCCAAACTTTACCATCGTTAAAAGTAATCTCAAAGCGATTTTTGCTTTCACCTTCAATTTCTTTAATTTTTACTACATCGGTGTATTGGTATACTTTTTTTGAAAACGAGAAATAATAATCAACCTCTATTCTATCATTATACAAAACGGTTGAAGAGCCTGAGGTAATTATGGCCAAGAACAAACTAAATGCAATAAGTACAGGGCTTAAAAATTGCATTATCCTATCTGTATCTAGCCCCGCCATTATATTACTGTACGCTATATAATCGTTAAATTTATCTTTAAGGTATAGCTTTGTTAGCCAAATTGATATTTTATAGGATACTCCAAAAGACAATACCCCTCCTGCAAGTACCCACGACCACAAATCAGGCTTTACTAAAATTAGAGCCTCTTTAATGTAAGAAAATTTTATTCCACTTATAAAGTTGAAAGTAAGCGTAAAAAGTATAGCTAATATTGTTATTACATAAAGTCTATTTATAAATTACACAATAAAAGTTTATCTTTGAAAAAATGATAAGCTATGGCACGACCAATATTAAAAGTTGGGAACTACAAACCTGAGGAGATCAAAGCGTT
>JBBKVO010000047.1:0-28556 GCA_037968475.1 Bacteroidia bacterium | reverse complement strand
TTTTACCCTTTTTCATAAACGAATAAAGTCAATTGAAACAAGTTTCAATTGACTTTATTTAAATACTTATAGGACAAGGAATGTCTGAGATTTTACCAACTATTTTTGGCCTCTATATCAGAAATTATACATAATGAGTTTGGGAAAAAGGTAACATAGGAGATGAGTGCTTTTATTACCACCCGCAGTTTCCCTTTTTCAAGGGAATAACTAGACCACACTTCCGATCTAAATATAGACGTTTATATTTCTATTCTTAAATCAGAAATCTTAATTCATCAATTTATTAAGAATATCCTGTGCAGCTTTGGCTATTACTGTGCCGGGGCCAAATACTGCGGCTACACCTGCTTGGTATAAAAAGTCATAATCTTGCTGCGGAATAACACCACCGGCAATTACCATTATATCTTCGCGACCGTGTTTTTTTAATTCTTCTATTACTTGAGGAACAAGTGTTTTATGTCCTGCTGCTAAAGAAGATACGCCCAATACATGCACATCGTTTTCAATAGCTTGCTTGGCTGCTTCGGCAGGGGTTTGAAATAGTGGGCCAATATCAACATCAAAGCCAATATCAGCAAAACTGGTGGCTATAACCTTAGCACCCCTGTCGTGTCCGTCTTGCCCCATTTTAGCTACCATAATACGCGGACGGCGGCCTTCTTGCTTGGCAAATTCATCGGCCAATCGCTTAGCTTCTTTAAAGTCTTCGTTCATACTAATCTCTGACGAATATACCCCTGAAATTGATTTTATAGTCGCTTGGTAACGGCCATATACTTTTTCTAAGGCTGTTGATATTTCGCCCAAAGTAGCGCGTTTGCGGGCGGCATCAACTGCTAATGCCAAAAGATTTCCGTTGCCTGTTTTGGCTGCATCGGTTAATGCTTCAAGTGCGGCTTGCACTTCATTGGTATTGCGTTCGGCTTTTAATTTTGCCAAACGCTCTAGCTGGCTAATACGAACTTTTTCATTATCAACTTCCAGTATATCAATTGTTTGCTCGTCATTAGCAATGTATTGGTTTACCCCCACAATAGCATCTTTACCGCTATCAATACGGGCTTGTTTGCGGGCTGCGGCTTCTTCAATACGCATTTTGGGAACACCTGTTTCTATGGCTTTTGCCATACCGCCCAGTTGTTCTACCTCATCCATCAATACCGAGGCTTTTTGCACCAATTGGTCGGTAAGGTATTCTACATAGTAGCTGCCTCCCCAAGGATCAACCACGTTGTTTATGCCTGTTTCTTGCTGTAAGTATATTTGGGTATTGCGAGCTATACGTGCCGAAAAATCGGTAGGTAAGGCTATAGCCTCATCCAATGCGTTGGTGTGTAGCGATTGTGTTCCGCCTAGCGCTGCTGCCATAGCTTCGGCAGTGGTGCGTGCCACATTGTTAAAAGGGTCTTGCTCGGTTAAACTCCAACCGCTGGTTTGGCAGTGGGTACGCAAGGCCATTGATTTTATGTTTTTAGGATCGAATTGCTTCACTATATTCGACCATAATACACGTCCAGCACGTAGTTTGGCAATCTCCATAAAGTGATTCATACCTATGCCCCAGAAAAACGAGAGGCGAGGGGCAAAGTCATCAATACCTAAACCTGCTTTTATGCCTGTGCGTATGTATTCTAATCCATCAGCAAGGGTATAGGCCAGCTCAATATCGGCAGTTGCGCCTGCTTCATGCATGTGGTAGCCGCTTATTGATATTGAGTTGAATTTGGGCATATACTGCGATGTATAGGCGAAAATATCGCCTATGATGCGCATTGAAGCATTAGGAGGGTATATGTAGGTGTTGCGCACCATAAACTCCTTTAAAATGTCGTTTTGTATGGTACCCGATAGTTTTTCAATACTAACGCCTTGTTCTTCGGCAGCCACTATATAAAAGGCCATAATGGGCAATACTGCTCCATTCATAGTCATAGATACTGACATTTCATCCAACGGAATTTGATCAAACAGTATTTTCATATCCAAAATACTGTCTATGGCCACACCTGCTTTGCCTACGTCGCCCACCACGCGTTCGTGGTCGCTATCGTAACCTCTGTGTGTAGCCAAATCAAAAGCTACCGAAAGCCCTTTTTGACCTGCGGCAAGGTTGCGACGGTAAAATGCGTTTGATTCTTCGGCAGTACTAAAGCCTGCATATTGGCGTATTGTCCAAGGGCGTTGCAAATACATACTGCCATAAGGCCCACGCAAATAGGGGGGGATACCCGATTGAAAATTGAGACTTTTAAGTCCTTCAACATCTTCTGGGGTAAAAGTGGGTTTCACAGCAATACCTTCAGGTGTTAGCCAGTCTTCACCTTCTGCCCTTAGTTGGGCAGGTTTGGGTGAGTTATAATGTACTCTTACGGTGCTAAAATCTTTTCTCATTTTTCTTTGCTTTTGGCTGTTCGCCTTTGGCATTTGTTGCCCCCGCACTCCTTCGACTTCGCTCAGGATGACAAACCTCCACACTCCTTCGACAAGCTTAGGAAGACAGCCCTCTGCACTCTCTCGAGAGTCTCGAGAAGACAGCCGCGATTGCGAGAAAACCGTCTTCGGTTAACAAAGCAATGATGCAAAGGTACTATGACTCTTCACTCATTCTTTGCTGCTCTGCTTTGGCAGCAAAACGGTGTAGCGCGAATAATTTATTATCGACTAGTTGCACGGGTTCTATTTCGCCTTTCATTTTTTCGTTGGCGTTGGGGTATTTGTTTACGCCTAATATCACCTGTTTGCCTTCATCAACCAATTGTTGGGTGGCTTGGACTTGCTGGGTAACAGTTTGCTGCAAAAAACCGCTTTGTATGCCTGCTATCCAACCGCCTTTGGTTTCTATCTCTTTAAATAAATCCCAGCTTTTAGAGGCTATTTCATCACTTAAACTTTCAATATAGTAACTACCGTGTGCGGCATCGGTTACTTTGTCAAGGTACGATTCTTTTTTTAGCACCAACTGTATGTTGCGGGCTATACGTGCCGAAAAATCGTGAGGTTGCTTAAACAATACATCGTATGGATATATGTACAAAGTATCACAACCGCCAATAACGGCTGCCATAGCCTCGGTACTGGTGCGTAGTATATTGTTGTTGTAATCGTATAGGGTGGTATTATTCAGGGCTGTTTCACACTGTAATGTTACGGTTTCATTCGACCCGTATTGCTGTGCTAAAAGTGTGTACAGTTTACGCACTGCACGTAGTTTGGCAATTTCAAAAAAGTAATCGCTGCCAACAGCAAGGTTTAGGGTAAGTTGTCGTACTCCTAAGTTTAAATACTCGTTGGCGTGTGCCAGTGTAAGTGCTATTTCGGTACAAGTATTTGCGCCTGCATTGTGGTATGGTGCAGCATCTACCAAATAAGCGGTGTTTAAGGCATCAATAGTAGTGGGTATTGCATCCCATTCTGCCTTTTCAGCCAATACCATAAGGGCATCAACATATATTTTGGCTGATGTAGGAATAAACCCTTTTGCCCATATAGTGGTTGTTTGTGAGGGTGTTAGCTGATTAATGACTGATACGTCATTAATTATAAATACAACCTTTTCAGTGCCTTTATCTAGTAGGTTTTTAGCTATTTGTTGTGCATCGCTGGCATTGTCAATAGCTATACGTTCTTGTATAGTCCACCCTTGTTTTGCGGTACTAATGGGTGTTAAATCTTTACCCTCAATATCGTCAAGGGTGTAATAGGGGTGCACAGGCACTCCCTCGGCAGTAGTTTTATACAGTGCAGCAAAAGCCTCTTCGCCCTTTACCTCTTTTATTACCTGTTTTTTCCAAGCGTCAAAGTCGGCAGGTTCAAAAGCATTGTATATGCTTTGGCTTTGTTGCATAATTAAAAATCAAAAATCAGTTTAAATTCTTTCTTTAAGAAGTTGATAGCCTTATCGGTAGGTACTTCTTCGCGACGTATTACTTCTTCCAATATTGCTTTGCTCAAATCTACTCCCATTGAGTTTGAATCTAATTTGGCAAGGCTCTCGTTTATCAGGCGTATCATTTCGTCTTTTACTACCTTTAGTACTTGCCACGATTGAGGCGAAACATACAATTGTTGCGCAAGGTTGTGGTTAAATTCGTCGTTTATAGTAGTAATCAAAAAGGCTTTGTAAGCTGATGCTGTCGAATTGGGTTGGTTGGTACGTAAAAGTAAATTACTGGGATTAATACGCTCAAGATAAATGGTCAATCTTTCGTAAGCCTGTATTTTGGCAGGCAACATACCTTTTCGGTTTTGTTGTCTAAATTCAAGTAAACGTTGCTCGTAATGATTGTCGAGCATCTTTTTAAGGGTGAAATAGCTTACCAAAAAAACTACCACTGCGGGTATGATAAACTTAAAAATATCGATAAAGATGGCTAATGAATCCATGAGTTGTTTTTAAAAGGCCGTAAAATTAAAAAAATATAGTGAGTGTGCAATTTGAACGTTGCAACATCTGACAAAATTATGTTGATTTTTATAGCTTCGGCAATTTGCACACTTTTTGCGATATTTGTATGAAATACTATAAGTATAGCGAAAAAGATGGAAGTGATTGAGCAAACTAAGGTAGTAAATAATGCACCCATAAGTTTTACCGAAGGTGCTAAAACAGAGTTAGTACGATTGATACAAACCCTTAATATAGGTGAGGGGCAAGGCTTACGCATTGGCGTTAAAGGTGGGGGCTGTGCGGGGATGTCGTACCTGTTGGCGTTTGACCATAAGGAAACGGACGACAGTGTATATACTACCGACGGCATAAATGTGTTGATAAAAAAAGCCCACTTAATGTATTTGGTGGGTATGCAGGTAGATTGGGAAGACGGGTTAAATAATAAAGGGTTCACTTTTAGCAATCCTAATGCAGCAAGCACTTGTGGTTGTGGCGAGTCGTTTTCTGCCTAATGCCGTTTACTTTTTCTCATCCTGCTGCGGTTTTGCCTTTTACAAGGTTAAAACCACAATGGTTTTCACTTACAGCACTTATAATTGGCAGTTTAGCTCCCGATTTTGAATATTTTTTGAGAATGGAAATGTATGGACATTACAGCCATACAATACAAGGTATTTTCTTTTTTAATCTGCCTTTAGTTATTGTTCTTTCGTTTGTATATCACAATATTGTGCGTGATAGCTTAATAATGAACCTACCTACATTTCTTTCACCCGTTTATCAAATTTTATTGGTTTTGACTGGAACGGATACTTTAAGAAAAACGTTTTGGTAATACTTATCTCGGCTTTTATTGGTGTAAGCTCGCATATAATTTGGGATGGGTTTACTCATGCTAGTGGTTTTTTTGTTGAAAATATAAGAGGTCTAAAATCAGTATTTCATATTGGCGGTCAGCGATTACAGATTTTTAGTGTATTGCAGCACCTTAGTTCGTTAGTGGGTATTGTTGCGGTTGTTTTATGGGTAATGAAAAGTCCACAAAATAATGAAACGGTAATTAAAAAATCATTCAACTATTATTGGTTTAAAGTGCTAGTTGCTTTCGTGGTGGTACTTTTACTGAGGTATTATTTAGGCAATACAATTGCAGATATTAAGCAATGGGTAGTACCTTGTATATCATCAATACTGGCAGCTATTATTGTTGTTCCATTGTATAACAATGTGTTGATTTTCTTTTCATCGAAACAAAAAGCTATATAGTAGATAAAAGTACTATTGTATTGTTAGTTTTTTGCCATCTTTGGTTGCATAATATAGCAGCACAATCCATTGAATTTTAAAGATACTGTAAAATTAGCTTTCAACTCTATACGCATTAGTAAGGTGCGTACCTTTATTACCAGTGCTATTATAGCCATTGGTATAATGTCGTTGGTAGGCATACTTTCATCAATAGATGCTATGAAAAGCTACCTGAGCCAAAGTTTTAGCGAAATGGGTGCTAATTCCTTTAATATAAAAAACAGGGGAAACCAATTGCATTTTGGCGGCCCGGGAAGGCGCAAAAAGCCTTTCAAGAGCATAACTTTTGAAGAGGCAATGGAGTTTAAAAAAGAATATTCTTTTGAATCAACTGTTGCTACATCGATAAATGCTGCTTTTTCCAGTACCGCCAAGTACTTATCAAATAAAACCAATCCGAATACAGTAGTTATCGGGGTCGACGAAAATTATTTGGGTGTATCGGGCTATAAACTTGCAAAAGGCCGTAATATTACTGCTGCTGATTTAGAATCATCAACACCTGTAGCCGTTATAGGTACAGATATAAAATCAAAACTTTTCACCAATAAAGAAGATCCGATTGACAAAGTTATATCTATTGGGGGTATAAAAATGCGGGTGGTAGGCGTACTTGAATCAAAAGGAAATTCGGCAGGTTTTGGTGGTGGCGATAAATTGGTATATGTACCTTTAACATTTGCCAAAAGCCGAATGGGTACAGGAAAATCTTCTTACCTCATTACTGTTCAGGTAGCAAACACCGAAATGCTGGAAAATGCAATGGGAGAGGCACAAGGTAAATTTCGTACAATACGGCGTATACACCCGCTTGAGGACGATAATTTTGAGTTGACAAAAAGTGACGGTTTGGCACAAGACTTAATTAAAAACCTTGGTATGCTGACTTGGGCAGCTAATATTATTGGCGGTATAACACTTTTCGGCTCGCTTATTGCCCTTATGAATATAATGTTAGTAACAGTAACAGAGAGAACACGTGAAATTGGTATACGTAAATCGCTAGGAGCTACAAAAGAAACGATACGAAAACAGTTTTTGTACGAGGCTATAACCATTAGCCTTCTTGGTGGTTTATGTGGTATATTTTTAGGCTTATTAGTTGGTAATGTTATATCGGCAGCTTTAGGGGTGGGTTTTATAGCCCCTTGGCAATGGGTGATATTAGCAGTAATTATATCTATACTCGTAGGAATAGCAGGGGGATATTACCCTGCCAAAAAGGCTTCACAGCTTGATCCTATTGATGCTTTGCGATTTGAATAATCAATACTTTTTTTACGTTTTTTACTCGTACTTTTGCAGCGTTAATAATTTTTAACTTAAATGGCAGTAGTAAGATTTAACAATTCTAACACAGAGTTTTTCACAACCCTGCGCAAACGCGTAGACGGTTACTTTAAAGAAGCTAAAATAGCCCAGTCGGGAAATTTTAAACTTTACCTAAAATCTATTATACTTTTTGCTATACTGATAGCAAATTATGTAGTATTAACATTTTATACTCCTACACAAGCATGGGTTAGCATACTCTTATGTCTTTTAATGGGAGTAAACTTTGCCGCAATCGGCTTTAATGTGATGCACGATGGCTCTCACGGTAGTTACTCTAATAATAAATTCATCAATAAAGTAATGGCATTTTCACTAAACCTTTTGGGGGGTAGTGCTTATATCTGGAATTTAAAACATAATGTAAACCACCACACTTTTACCAATATAGAAGGTATGGACGATGATATTGACATTAAACCCTTTATAAGGGTTCATGCCGATCAGCCAAAATTTTGGTTTCACCGTTTTCAACATTTCTACTTTATGGCATTGTATGGTTTAACATACTTGTTTTGGATTTTTTATCAAGACTTTAAAAAATACTTTTTAAGCAGAGTGTCTGAGCATACACCTATGCGTAAAATGAGTATTAAAGACCATATCAATTTTTGGATGTCTAAAGTAATTCATATCAGCATATTTATGGTTATCCCTTTATATACTGTTGGTCTTGTTCCCTTTATTATTGGGTATTCTATAATGTCAATAACAACAGGTGTTTTAATCGCAGTAGTTTTCCAATTAGCACATATCGTTGAAGAAGCTGATTTTATGGCTCCTAACGAAGACAAAAAAGTTAGCGTACAAGATGAGTGGGCTGTACATCAAATAAATACCACTGTAAATTTTGCTACCAAAAGCAAAAGCCTTAGTTGGTTATTAGGCGGTCTTAATTTTCAGATTGAACATCATTTGTTCCCTAAAATTAGCCACATACATTACCCTAACGTAAGTAAAATTGTACGTGATACTTGTAAAGAGTTTAATATAGCTTACAACGAGTTTCCAACAATGTTCTCCGCTTTTATATCGCACGCAAAGCATATAAAAAGCTCGGGTGTAGCATAAAAATATTTCATAAAACCGCATACAATGTGTGCGGTTTTTTTAATACGTTTGCACTTACTTATTAGTAAGTAAGTTTTAGATGGTAGAAGTATGGCTGAAACAAAAGAAAATATCATAAAAATTGGCGATCAACTAATACGGCAAAAAGGGTTTAATGCCTTTAGTTACCACGATATTGCCCAAAAATTGGGGGTTAAAAATGCGGCTATACACTATCATTTTCCTACAAAAGCAGATTTACTAATAGAGGTGGCCAAGTATCATATTCAGAAGTTAAAAGATTTTGAACAAGATAATATGGGGCTATCGGCCT
Source organism: Bacteroidia bacterium (assembly GCA_037968475.1). Classification (GTDB taxonomy): domain Bacteria; phylum Bacteroidota; class Bacteroidia; order UBA8524; family UBA8524; genus SB11. The sequence goes on along the minus strand of JBBKVO010000047.1, from coordinate 20,136 downwards.
ATAAAAAGGTTATTGCCTTTATAGATACCTATGTGAAAATTAATGCTGAGGGTAGGGTGTGTTTTGTGGGGGCAATGGCTACTGATTGGGAAACGGTTGAAGACACGGTAAGACCTTATATGCAACAAATGGCAACCATGCTAATAGATTGGCTTACCACAACACTACAAAAAGGACTTGAAAGCAAAGAGTTGCAATTTAAAGAGCAGCCACATACACAAGCATTGCTTATAATATCAAACCTATTGGCCGCAACACAAATGGCACGGATAACAGGGGATGAAAATTTTGAAATAATTAAAAACGCCGTTTTAAACGGTATAAAGCCACATAATAAATGAAAAGAGTTGTAGTAACAGGTATGGGTGCAATTACCCCACTGGGTAATGATATAGATACATTTTATAAAGCGCTGATAAACGGCGAGAGCGGTGCAGCACCCTTAACCCGTTTTGATGCTGAAAAGTTTAAAACACGCTTTGCTTGTGAGGTTAAAAACTTTGACCCCTTGCTATATATGGAAAAACCTGAAGTGCGTAAATACGATTTATTTACACAATATGCTTTGGGTGCAGTACATCAAGCATTAGTGCAATCAGGGGTAAAAGATAACACAACACTTGATGCTACACGTATTGGTGTAATATGGGGTAATGGTAATGGTGGTTTCAGCTCATTTGAGGAGCAGGTAAGCGAGTTTAGCCAAGGAGATGGTACACCACGTTTCAATCCTTATTTTATACTTAAAACCATACCCAATATGGCTTCGGGTATGATATCAATAAAACATGGTTTTAAAGGGATAAACTACACTGTTATTACGGCGTGCGCAGCTTCAAACTCAGCATTTATGGATGCTTTTAATTATATCCGCTGGGGTAAAGCCGATATAATTGTATCGGGTGGCTCAGAAGCAGCTATTTCTCCAGCTGCAATCGGTGGTTTTTCTGCTTTAAAAGCATTGTCTACCCGTAATGATGACCCACAAACAGCTTCAAGGCCATTTGATAAAAACCGTGATGGATTTGTATTGGGCGAAGGGGCAGGATCTTTAATTTTAGAAGAATACGAACACGCTGTAAAACGTGGTGCACCAATATTGGCAGAGCTTGTAGGAGCAGCTATGACAGCAGACGCTTACCACATGTCGGCTACACACCCCGACGGTGAAGGAGCATATACAGGTATGAAACTGGCGTTGGAAGATGCCGGGCTACAGCCTGAAGATGTAGATTATATTAATGCCCATGCTACATCAACCAGTGTTGGTGATATAAGCGAGGCAAACGCTATAAGCCGTTTGTTTGGTGCAAATGATAATGTGGTAATAAGTGCTACCAAATCTATGACAGGACACTTGCTAGGCGGTGCAGGGGCTATTGAAGCTGTAACGTGCATACAAACTATTCGTAATGGTATTATTCCTGCTACTATGGGGATAGAAGAGTTGGACAACGAATTACCGCAAGGATTAAACATTCTTACCCAAAAAGCACTAAAAAAAGACGTTACTATAGCTATGAGCAATACGTTTGGTTTTGGCGGACACAATGCCATAGTTATTTTCAAAAAATTTGTAGAGTAATCCATAGGTGTAGCCTATGGTGTGCTTACCTTTGCAGTGATGAAAAAAATTCTTCTAATGTCGGACACTCATGGGTTTTTAGACCAAAAAATGGTAAAACACATTGAGGCTGCTGATGAAGTATGGCACGCAGGCGATTGGGGTACAATTGCCGTTAGCGATTATATAAAGAAACTAAAACCCCTGCGCGGAGTATGGGGCAATATTGACGACCACGATATACGCACCGAGCACCCGCTGCATAATCGTTTTGATTGTGAAGGAATGGATGTATGGATTACGCACATTGGCGGTTATCCAAACAAATACTCACCTGCAATACGTGAAGATTTAACCAAAAACCCACCACAGCTATTTATCTGTGGGCACTCGCACATATTAAAGGTGGTGCGCGACCCACAATTGGGTTTACTGCATATTAATCCGGGTGCGGCAGGCATAAAAGGTTTTCATGCCATACGCACTATGGTGCGCTTTAAGATTGATGCGGGCAAACTGTTTGATGTTGAGGCTATAGAATTAGGCTACCGTGGTGATATAGCCAGCTTTGATGATGCTATACTTACAGGTATGAGTTAAGATTTTAACTCATCGTCAGTAAAATGGCGACGGGCTTTTTCTTGTTCAAACTTTTTAGCATTAAACTGCGCCGATTGGTTTCGTGGAATAGAAAGACTTTCCCACTTATTATCAGCCATCATTTTAGCCACATATATTACTTGCCCAACGTGGTAAGGGTAGTGCGCCAATTGTCGGTTAATAGCCTCCATAATAGTATGCCCGTCGTTACGTATGTATATTATCTTATCCAAATCAGCATCCGTAATACTGTTAAGAGCATCAAACAGGCAATTCCATCCTTGTTCCCATTTTTCAAGCAGTTCAGCTTTGTTTTTTATATCATTCTCAAACTCAGCATCACGTTCGCGCCAAGGTTTCTCACCATCGGTAGTTAAAAAATCAGTCCAACGGCTCATCATATTACCCCACAAATGTTTCACTACTATGGCAATACTATTGCTTTCGTTATTGTATTGCCAATGTATAGCCTCATCATTAAGCTGTTCAAATGCTTTATCCCCAAGTTTTTTATAATATAAAAACTGTTTTTTTACACTTTCAAGATAACTGTTTTCCATAGCCACTAAAATACAAAAAGCGGCACAAAGGCCGCTTTTTTAGAATTATAAAAGTATTTGCTTTTTAATGGTTAAAACTCAACTTGTTTCACAACAACATTAGCAATTGTTAGCTTAGTAAGAGGTATAGCTACATTTTCTTTTGCAGTACCAGGGGCAAGTAAAGCTCTAAAAAATATAGTAACACTAACATTACTCAGTTCACTGCTTTCTTTTAGCTTACTTACTTGTTCTGTTATATCATACTCAAGCATACCACCTTGTGGTTCGCTACCGTGATTATGTCCTCCGTGCATATGGCCGCCTTTAAATCCAAACATACCCATAGTACCTACATAGTAAGCACTATTAATATCAGGGTCGGCAACATCATTAGGTAAATTGATATATACTTCATAAGCTCCGTCGCCTAAAGTATCGTAGGTAACACCATCAAGGTTTAATATAAAGCGTTTTTTTGCTTCACTAAACTCGTTCTCTTGTAATGGCGCAAGTTTTTCTGTTAGCGATTTAAATTTAGGGGCAGAGGTAAGTGGAATAGGTGTTTTAAAACCTTTAATTTCAATTTTTTGTTTTGATGCCAGTATAGTTGTTTTCACTTTGTTTGAATCTATAAGGCTTCTAATAGAAGAAAATGCTTTAATGTCTCTTTTTGTTAATGCAGTAAGTGGCACATCATCATAAGTATAGTTTAGTTGAGCCGCTGTTTTTAGGATATCTTTACCCATTATGGTAACAAAATCTTCTTTGTCAGCATCATAAAAAGTAAAAGGGGTATTCATCCAAATTTCATTCTCCGTTGGGTTGCTACGTCCATCACCAAGTTCTAACCATTTTTCCCATAGACGATCAATATTAGCATGATGCAACCAAAAAATAGGATCTTGAGCCGCAGTGTTAGGGTCGCCCATCCAACCGCCAATTGTACTATGTACGATATTATGCGGTTGTGATTCAATACGTCCCGGAGGGCCTGTAAAATGTGCGGGAGCAGGTATTATTTGCCCGCCAAATCCTAAACCTGAACCTGTGGGGGCTAAAAAGTTGGTAAAGCCAAAAGCAACACTATAACTAACTACTGATGGAGGCAAAGCAGCACCATTGTTAATTGATGGGTTACGTTGTGAAACATAAAATGTATTGCTAGCATCGGCAGGCTGCCTAAATTCGTCAGGCATTACTGCTTGTGCAGACACATCGCTATAATTCCAATATGGAAGGGCAAAATTTGGATCGCCTGATGATTTGCGAACTATTTTTTCAAAATAATACACATACATACGGTGCCAGCTTAAAAAATAATAGCTGCCGTGTTGGCATTGGTTCCAAATAGGCTGTGCGGGGGTAGAATATGTACCATGTATTGCCGCTTGGTATGCCCAACTAGTGGGGTCAGTTGCAGGCTTGGTTTTCATTACCTCAACACCTTTTCTATACGAAGCTACCATTTGGCTATTAGCGCCCAAATCGTAAACGTTGCTGCGTACATGAACAGCACTTGCTCCCTCTGCGTTGGTTTCTTCTTTCGGTTTGGTATTTTGTTTGCAACTATTTAGGGTAGATAATGTTGCAAGGGATAGCAGAACAACTACTGCCAGTAACGGTTTAATGGTTTTCTTCATTTTTTTAATTGATAGAGTATAAAGCGAAGTAAGTTTGTTTTCCGATGAAAAACAAGAGTAAAATTACTATTCTTTTATTTCTTTAAGCTCAATAGTCCAACCTAAATCCATTTTTAAAATTATAGGAAATGCTTCGTTCTCCCAAATAGTAATAGCTTGTAAATCTGTAAGCGAGCGTAAGGTACTTGTTTTTAATTCAATAACTGCGCCGTTTTGTGTGGTTTTATACACTTCACCCTCTTCTCTAAAAAAAGCAGTTTCTTCTTGGTCGTCAAGGCTAAGCATCACCATTTCATCATCGTCGTGCATATCTTTCCACACGTCTTGGCTTATCCACACACTTGTTTTATCGGTAAGTTTGGTTATTCCGCCAGCAAAATAATTAAATAGGGTTGTAGCATTTTCGGTAGCTTCTTTGCTCATTTCCAAAGTACCCTTTTTATTTATGGGTGCAGTCATTTGCCAATCGAAAGTTATTCCGTTATCTAATTTTTTTATGGTGATGATAAATTGATAGCTGGTATTATTGTTATTTACATCGTACACCAATTTTGAGCCTACTTTAAGGCTTATTTTTCCGTTTTGTGCAGTTTGCGCATAACCAACAATAACAAGCAAACAAAGGGTTGTAAATAGTAAAACTATCTTTTTCATGGGTTTAATATATTGAATACATTTATACCCAACGGGTTACAAAAAGTAAACGCGGCACAAATGGTAATGTAAAGTTATGTTTTTTCATTCATTTGCAAGCATTAACATTTTCTTTAATCTGACTTATATTTGCACTTATTGTTTCCGCAATTTTTTAAGACATGAAATACCTGCATACCGATGAAAATTTTTTAGGGATAGAGGACGAGGATTTTTACTCGTACCAAAATGCAAAATTTGTAATACAATCATTACCCTACGAGTACACGTCTTCGTATTTGCAAGGTTCAGCCAAAGGCCCAAAAGCTATTGTAAAAGCATCGCAATTTGTTGAGTTGTATGATGAAGAATTGGATGCCGAGCATTTTCGTAATGGCGGTGTATGCACTTTAAAACCCTTAAAGTTTGGTAAAAAAGTGGATGCTGAAGCGATAGACCTGATAGAGGAAGCTACCGCAAAACTAATAGCTGATGGTAAGTTTGTTGTTTCGTTAGGTGCAGAACACACAGTAACCTATGGTTTGGTAAAAGCACACGCTGCCGTACATAAAAATCTGACTGTTTTGCAGTTTGATGCCCACAGCGATTTGCGCGAAGCCTACCACGATAATCCGTATTCGCACGCCAGTGTGATGAAAAGGGTGTACGATATGCGCCTGAATATTGTACAGGCAGGTATACGAGCTCAATGTATTGAAGAAGCTCAATTGATAAAAAAATCAAGGAAAATACATACTTTTTATGCCCATAAAATCCGTCAAAACGAAAAGAAATGGATAGATGAAGCATTATCTAAAATGACTGATAATGTGTATATTACTATTGATGCGGATGGTTTTGACCCTTCAGTGATTCCTGCTGTTGGTACAGCCGAACCAAATGGATTGTTTTGGAACGAAAGTTTAGAGCTTTTCCGCAGAACAATTATGGAGAAAAACGTAGTAGGGTTTGATATTGTTGAGTGCGCACCGATGAAAGGCACTATACTAAGCGAGTATACTTTAGCCAAACTAGCGTATAGGCTTATGGGCTATATAGCTACCAAACCACAAACTAAAAAATAAGTAACACCACAAAAACACCATATTTATAGTGAGAGTATATTTTGATAATGCCGCCACCACACCTATTGATAAAGAGGTGCTAGATGCTATGTTGCCTGTTTTACAAAACGAATACGGAAATCCATCGTCAATACATGGGCATGGACGTAACGTGCGTACAATAGTAGAAGAAGCTCGCAAAAAAGTAGCAACAGTGTTAAATGTAACCCCGTCAGAAATATTTTTCACATCGGGTGGAACTGAAGCTGATAATATGGCTTTGCGTTGCGGTGTAGAGCATTTGGGAATAAAAAGCATTATTACATCACCCATTGAGCACCATGCGGTATTACATACTGCTGAAGATTTAGCCGAGGGTGGCCACGCAGCTTTACATTTAGTAAAAGTTGACGCCAAGGGTGTGATTAATTATGACCACTTGGAGCAGTTGATGCAAGAAAATCCAAAAAGCCTTGTATCGTTAATGTATGGTAATAACGAAATAGGTAATTTGTTGGATGTTGAGCGTGTATCAGCATTGTGTCAACAATATTCCTGTTATTTCCACTGCGATACAGTGCAAGCCATGGGGCACTATAATATAGATTTAGCAAAAACACATATAGATTTTATAGCCTGCGCGGCACATAAGTTTAATGGCCCTAAGGGTATAGGCTTTATATATATCAATAGAAACCTAAAGATTAAACCATTTATAACCGGAGGCTCGCAAGAACGCAATATGCGCGGTGGTACTGAAAACGTATACGGTATTGTTGGTCTTTCAAAAGCACTTGAAATTGCCATGCGTGATATGGATAAAAAACACGCTCAAATACAAGACCTAAAAAATTATATGGTAGAGCGTTTAACTGCTGAAATACCTGATGTAAGTTTTAACGGAAACAGTGCTACTGAAAATAGTTTGTATACTGTATTAAGCGTATCGTTTCCACCCAGTCGTGTATCAGAAATGATGCTTTTTAGAATGGATATGGACGGTATTAGTGTTAGCGGGGGTAGTGCCTGCTCGTCAGGTAGTGATGTAGGCTCGCACGTATTAAGTGCTTTGGGTGTAAACCCCTCACGTGCTAATGTGCGTTTCTCTTTTGGTAAGCAAAACACCAAAGAAGAAGTGGATTATGTAGTAGAAAAAGTTAAAGAAATGATGGGAGTAGGCGAAACAGTAGCCTAGTTTATCACTTTCTGTTAGTATAAAATGATTAAAAGCCGCCTTGTGCGGCTTTTTTTGTCGATTAACGATTAATTGTTTTTGAAATTTCAGCGTATTGATATATGTTGCTAGATTATTTATAATCCTTTAATTGAGTAAGTTAAATGAAAAAACTACTGTTTCTAGGTTGTTTACTTTTGTTTTTTGGACTACAGGTTAAGTCTCAAATTGATTCTGTACAAGTTACCAAGTATAAAGGTAGCTATCACAAGATGTATTTTAGTCAACATACAATAGCAGGTATTATTGGAGATAATTTGTGTGAATTGTTTTACGGATACGACCCTACAAATATGATTCAGGAAACAAATAAGGTGGATATCATACTGCGTGATAAGAATACATTAGAGTATAAGGAAACTTTAACACTATACTTGAAGTTGGTAAATGAGGGGCAGAAGAATAAAAATCTGGAATTCAATCATTTGTTTATACTAAACTCATCGGTTGCAATTGTTTCATCAAGAAGAGGGGATAAAAATAAAACCTTGTTTTATGCCCAACTGTTCGATTTTGATTTCAAACCAAAAGGCAATCCTGTTTTAATTGCAGAAGAAACAGACACGAAAAAGAACATCTATCAATATAAAGTTTCAAATGATAAAAAAAGTTTTTCATTTGCGACAATTATTAATGACTATGAAATAGGTGTCTACTTAATTTCCGATGATTTAAGAATTATTGCCCAAACCCATCAAAAAGGAAGTTCCAATTTAAATTCCTATAGTGCTATTGTGAGCCAATTCTCAACCGAAATTATTGACAATTCGTGCTTGATTACAATATTGTTAGGTGAAGCCGATGCGAAAGACAAAAGGAAATATAAGATTAGTTTATCAGATAGTGCAGAAACTAGTGTGCTAAGTTGGGGTAAAGAAGGTATTGAATATTGTTTGCCTGAGGTTACCGATTATAATAATGGAGTTATCAAGGTATCAGGTTTTTATTATACTGATAAAGAAAAGTTAGAAGGTGTTACAACTGCTTCTATTAACAAAAACACAAAGCAAATCGAGTCCGTTGTCTACAGTGAATTTACTAACGAAAATTTAAATAAAAACAACCCTTATAAGGATGTAACATATTCATCGCGTACTAATATTCGGTATATCCATAAAAAAGATAATGGTGATGTGGTTATAACTGGTGATGAGAGTTATGCAACTATATACAGCAACGGCTCAAAACCCGGTTCACAAATCTATTATCATTATGAGAATATTATAATTGTTGTATTGGGTAAAGACGGTAATGTGAAAATGCACGGCAAAATAGAGAGAAATAGTTTATTAGAACCCTTTATGATGTGTGAAGGGTTAAGCCATCCATTGGTTTTTTATTTAGATAATAGAAAGAACTATGAAGATAGCATCCCTAGAGGTAAGCCAAAAAAACATATGCTTCAAATGTCAAATAAAAAAATAGTTGGGGTTTATAATTCGGTTACTGATGATGCAATAAGTAAACCATTCATTTTCTTTAAGGGAAGCGAGAATAGAAAGTACTTACCCATACTTCCACATTACCAAGTACTAAGTGACGACGAAATACTTTTTTTTAGTAGAAAAGGTCATCATAAGTATACTATATATAAAGTGAAATTCTATTGGCAAGAATAACTAAGCTCCTAAATTGCTTTTAAATATTTTAACAGCTATAGCTAATAAGATAAGTCCAAAAAATTTACGGATAACTAACAAACCGCCTGCACCCAGTTTTCGCTCAATAAAGGTTGTAGATTTAAGAACTATATAAATAAAAACTAGATTTAGCAGTATACCTACCAATATATTGTATAAGCCATAATCGGCACGAAGAGATATAACAGTGGTTAGTGTACCCGAACCTGCTATAATAGGGAAGGCCACGGGTACAATGCTACCTGTTGAGGTATCTGGTTCGGCCTTAAAAATATCGATACCCAAAACCATTTCAAGCCCAAGTATAAATATTACAATAGAACCTGCAATAGCAAACGAGCTAATATCAACCCCCATCAACCCTAAAAACTCTTCACCAATCAGCAAAAAGAGTATCATCAGCGCACCTGAGGCAAGGGTTACTTTCTCGCTTTGTATATGACCAATTTTGCTGCGTAGCGATATAATAATAGGTATCGAACCAATAATATCTATTACCGCAAATAGGGCAAATGTAACCGTAAGTATCTCGTCAAAGCTAAACATTGGGGCAAAGATAAGTTGCTGTTTTCAGTTTACAGCACTTCATTATTTGTTATAGATTTCTGTGATTAATAGCAATATGTCAATACTTAAACTGCGACAGGGGCTTTTATAGCAGGATGAGGGTCGTAGTTTTCAAGCGAAAAATCATCAAATACAAAATCAAATACTGATTTCACATCAGGGTTTAATTTCATAGTAGGATATAGGCGAACATCGCGACTAAGTTGCGTCTCTACCTGCTCAAAATGGTTGCTATATATGTGTGCATCGCCAAAGGTGTGCACAAAATCACCCAGTTCAAAACCACATTCTTGTGCTACCATCATGGTAAGCAGCGCATAGCTGGCTATATTAAACGGTACTCCTAAAAATATATCGGCACTACGTTGGTATAATTGACAGCTTAATTTGTTATCAGCTACATAAAACTGAAACATATTGTGGCAAGGCATTAATGCCATTTTATCCAAATCAGCCACATTCCAAGCACTAACAATAATTCGGCGGCTATCGGGGCTTTTTTTTAGCATATCAAGCACCTGCTGTATTTGGTCAATATGTCCGCCATCAGGTGTTGGCCAACTGCGCCATTGGTAGCCATATACGGGGCCTAAATTTCCGTCAGCATCAGCCCATTCATCCCATATTTTTACCCCATTATCTTTAAGGTATTTTATATTGGTATCACCCTTCAAAAACCATAACAACTCGTGTACTATCGATTTTAGGTGAACTTTTTTAGTAGTAATTAAAGGAAATCCTTCTTGTAGGTTGAAACGCATTTGGTAGCCAAAAACGCTACGTGTACCCGTACCTGTGCGGTCGGTTTTGGTAGTTCCGTTTTTATACACATGGTTCAAAAAGGTTTCGTACTGGTTCATATAGCTACTAAAATTTAACGGTACAAAATTTCGCTATTAGTAGGGTAACACCAAACCGTATTATCAACAAAAGGTGTATAGCACATAAAATACTCTCTGTTTTATTGTCGCAACTCAACTTTTATCATAAAAATCCATAAAAACATGGCATTTGTTTGGTTAGATTTGCACGATTTTGAATTTTAGTTACTACATAGGCAAGCGACTTACTTTTAAGGGGCAAAAAACATTTTCGCGTCTTATTATTCGTATTGGTATTGCAGGTATAGCCCTTAGCATAGCTGTAATGATTGGTGCTGTGGCTATACTAACAGGGTTTAAGCAACAAATAACCAACAAGGTAATTGGCTTTGGTAGCCACGTGCAGGTGCGTGCTATGGATTTAAACCAATCGTACGAGGCAACTCCTATAAAGCGTAATCAACCCTATGTAAAAGAGCTTGAGAAAATGCCTGCCATAAAACACTTGCAGGTATATGCCACCAAAGCGGCTATAGTAAAAACCGATACCGATGTTGAGGGGATAATACTAAAAGGTGTGGGTAGCGATTTTGATTGGACATATTTACAAAGTTGCTTGGTTGATGGTAAACTCCCTGTTTTTTCTGATTCTTTAACAGGAAATGAAATTTTAGTATCAAAACTGCTTGCTGATAAACTACGCTTGAAAGTAGGGGATAAAGTGCCTTTATATTTCATACAAGAAACTGTGCGGGCAAGGGCGCTGATAATATCAGGTGTTTTTGAGACAGGCTTAGAAGATTACGATAAATCGTTTGCTTTGGTTGATTTGCGCCACATACAAAAACTAAACGGTTGGGGCGATAGCATTGTACAAGGGTATGAGATTACCCTGAACAATTTTGAAACCATGCCGCAAACGGCACAAGAAATAAACGATAAAATACCCTTAGAGCTTCGCGCATATACCGCGCAAGAAATGAAACCTCAGATTTTTGATTGGTTAAACTTGCTAGATACCAACGTGGCTATAATAATAGTGTTGATGATACTGGTGGCAAGTATAAATATGATTACAGCCCTTTTAGTACTTATTATAGAGCGTACTAATATGATTGGTATACTAAAGGCACTAGGAAGCAGCAATTGGGGTATACAACGCATTTTCTTGTACAAAGCAGCTTACTTAATAGCACAAGGTTTACTTATTGGTAATTTATTGGGCGTTGGCTTTTGCGTATATCAAAAGCAAACACAGTTTATTAAACTGGATGCCGAATCGTACTATTTAGGTTTTGTACCTGTAAATATTGATGTTTGGCCCATACTAGCTATTAATGCAGGTGCATTTTTAATATGCTTAGTGGCTATGACATTGCCTAGCCTTATGGTTTCGCGTATTAGCCCTGTAAAGGCTATACGATTTGATTAAGCGGAGCTAACCAAATTTATTACTTTCTTTTCTTGCGATCTTTTAGTGCTTCGCTTCTGCGAGGTTCTTGCACATTTTCATAGTTAAAAGGGCAATGCCTGCAAGCATTACCACAGCAATAACCACGTTTTTGGTGGTAATACTCTGTAAACACCATGTATCCGTTTTCAAAATAATAGTCTTGCCCTTCTTTATACATTTTTTTGTGTTGGTTTCAACTTTTGCACTCTGTTTGTCGTTAATATACACCGTAAGCTAAAAATTGTTTAGTTTGCGCCGCATTTTAACATGAAAAAATTTACTACTCTCTTAATAATATTCCTTCTTAGTTTTTGCCTTAGCTATGCCCAAACGGGTGAAGTGCGCGGTGTTGTATTTGATAAAACAACAGGCGAGCCACTTATTGGCGTTAGTGTAATTGTAAAAGAAACTTCACAAGGTGCTGCCACCGACCTTAATGGCTTTTTTACCATCAACAAAATTGAGGTAGGCAATTATAATATACAAGCTACTTATTTGGGTTACGATACTATAAGATTAAAAGTAAAAGTAGAGAAAGGCAGTATACTAAGTAAAACAATATATCTGACTGAGGTAGTACTTGATGTGGGAGAGGTTGTAGTATCGGCAGAAAAACAAGAAAAGAAAACAAAAACCAACGTAGCTACTACTAAATTAACACAAAAAAATTTACAGCAACTGGTAACGGTAGGTGGTGAGCCTGATTTGGTGCAAAGTTTACAAATATTACCCGGTGTAACCACTACGGGTGATCAAGGTGGTCAGTTGTTTATTCGCGGAGGTTCACCCATAATGAACAAAGTGTTGCTGGATGGGATGACTATTTATAATCCTTTTCACTCCATTGGTTTATTTTCTGTTTTCGATTCTGATATTATACGTAATGCTGATGTATACTCGGCAGGTTTTGGAGCTCAATATGGTGGCAGAATTTCGGCTGTTGTTGATGTAACAACGCGTGAAGGAAGCAAAAACCGTTTTTCGGGCAAAGTATCGGCCAATCCTTTTACTGCAAAAATATTGCTCGAAGGGCCTTTGAAAAAATTTAAAGAAGGTACGGGTAGTGTATCGTACATCTTCTCTTACAAATCATCGTATTTAGACCGTAGCTCAAAAACATTTTACTCTTATATTGATAACAACCGTTTGCCTTATAGTTTTGATGATATATATGGTAAAATATCGATGAACTCTCGCAACGGAAGCAAGTTTGAGGTATTTGGTTTTAATTTTAGTGATAAAGTAAACTTTGAGCGCAGCACCAGTTACAACTGGAAATCGAGCGGATTTGGAACTCACTTCGTTGCCATACCCGATGCCACAAACACCATAGCCGAAGGTTTCGTATCGTTCTCTAATTATAAAATGCAACAATTGGAGGCCGATAACCTACCCCGCGAAAGTGGAATAAATGGTTTTAATGTTGGCTTGAATTTTACCTACCTAATGGGGCAAAATGATGTGAAATATGGTATTGAACTAAACGGTTTTTCTACTGATTTTCAAACCTATAATGGAGCAGGTCGTAAAATACAACAAGAAGATAACAATACAGAGATTGCCTTTTTTATTCGTCATAGAAAAGTTTACAAACGTTGGGTTATAGAGCCGGGGTTCCGTTTGCAATACTATGCTTCATTGGCCGAGCAATCGCCTGAACCCCGTTTAAGCCTTAAATACAACGCAGCATCGCGACTTAGGTTTACAGCCGCAGGTGGTTTATACTCACAAAACTTAATGGCTGCAGTGAGTGATAGAGATATTGTGAACTTGTTTTATGGCTTTTTAGCCAGTCCTGAAAGTTTGCCAAACACCTTTGGAGGAAAAGAAACCCGTTTACAAAAAGCAAGGCACGCTGTTTTTGGTGTAGAATATGATATTACCTCGAACCTCGAGGTCTTGGTAGAGGGCTATGTAAAAGACTTTGGACAAATTACCAACATAAACCGTGATAAAATATACGAGGATATACCGGAAAATTATGATAAACCTGAATATTTGCGTAAGGATTATATCAAAGAAAAAGGGCGTGCTTCAGGCATAGATATTCGCTTTAAGTACGATTACAAAAACGTTTATCTATGGGCTGTGTATTCACTTACCTACGTTAGCAGAAACGATGGTATACGCACCTATTTCCCCAATTTCGACCGTAGGCACAACATTAACCTTGTAGGCTCATACGCATTTGGTAAAAATAAAAGTTGGGAGCTTAATGCCCGTTGGAATTTTGGTTCGGGCTTTCCATTTACACAAACACAAGGATTTTATGAGCAATTACCTTTTCAAGGTGGCATAGACCAAAACTACGCGGGAACAAATGGCCAACTGGGTATTTTGTATAGCGATATTAACAAAGGTCGCTTGCCTTATTTCCACAGGCTAGATGTATCGTTAAAGAAAAAAATGAGATTGGGTAAAAACAGCGAGCTTAATATTATAGCCAGTTGCATTAACACCTATAACAGAGCAAACATTTTCTATTTTGATAGGGTAAACTATACACGTATAAACCAATTACCCATACTACCCAGCTTAGGTTTTAACCTTAGTTTTTAATAACTTGCTGTGTGCATAAAACATCACTAATTGTAATACTTGCGTTTCTGTTGTTGGGTAAAAACATCTTTGCCCAAGAAAAAATGCTACCGCCGATTTCTGAACGAAATATATTTTGTGCAGGAGTAATATGTCCTATTAATACGCCCCCTAAAAACATACTTGCCTTCGAGTTTGAGGGCTACCCTGCAGGACAAATGTATGCTGTGCGGTTTGAGCATCATTGGGGTAAAAACAACCAAAAAGAAATAAACTTTCGATTAGGCTATAACAGGGCTTTCAGATATAATTGGAGTGGGCTAAATGATGATGAACAGGGCGGGGGCTTTGGTTTTTCTACAGGGTATAGGCATCATTTTTCACAAAAAAGATTTATTAACTTTTTTGTGGGTGCCCGAACTGATATTTGGCAAATGGAAATTTTTTGGAAAGACAATGATAATATACCCCAAAAAGGCACTACACATATTACTGTTTTACAGCCTTCTGCTGAATTAGGCTTTAGGCTATTGTTTTCAAACACTATTAGTACCACCTTTTATATCGGTATAGGCCAAGAGATAAACATTGCCACAAAAGGCAAAGCAGTGGGGCAGGGTGGAATGTATCTTTGGGGTGCTACTTTAGGTTATAGTATTAATTGACCAAAATCATAAAGCAAAAGCCACAGATTATTATAAATTTGCTGTTTTAGTAAAAAAATCTAAACCGTTATAATGAAAACAGTTAAACTATTAACCCTTTTCTCAATCATTTTGTTCGCAACTGCTTGTAAAAAAGCGCCTGCTCCGGTAGAAAAACCACAAGGAGGTCTATTTGTTGAAGATTTGTATAAAAATCTTACATCATCTATAGTACGCGACCAGTTTAGCCCGTTGGTGGCTACACGTGTTTACACCTATTCTTTTATATCTGCTCACGAAGCTGCTTTACCTTTTTATAGCGGATCACGTAGTTTTGCAGGTAGGCTAACTGGTTTTGAAGGTGCACCTAAGCCTGAAAATGTAGAAGAGCTAGATTCAAATGTAGTAGTCCTTACCGCTTTTTGTGCAGTAGGTAAAATGCTTACATTTAAAAACCACACTTTATTGGCTTTTGAAAAAGAGCAGATAGAAAAATATACTAACCTTATTGGTAAAGAGCGCGTAGAAAAATCGGTAGAGTATGGCAAAAAAGTAGGCGAAGCTGTATTGCAATGGGCTGGTAAAGATAATTATGTTGAAATAAGGAAAGCACCCAAATACAAAGCTAATACCGACTCGCGCGAGAATTGGTTGCCCACCTATCCTGATTATAACGAGGCATTGTGTGCCTATTGGAACACTTTGCGCCCAATGGTAATTGATTCGGCTACACAGTTCCCTATAAATAAACCTACCGCTTTCGATTCAACCAAAGGAAGTCCTTTTTACGAAGAGAATATGGTGGTATACAGAGTATCGAAAGAGATAGACAGTGCTAAAAAGTTTATAGCCTTCTTTTGGGATGATAATCCAAACGTAACCGTTCACCACGGGCACATGGGTTTTAGTGAATTGAAACTTACACCAGGTGGACACTGGATGAGTATTACAGCAACAACTTGCCGCCGCGAGAATAAAAATATGATGCAAAGCCTTGAAATTAATGCTATTACATCGATAGCCATTTTTGATGGCTTTATTACTTGCTGGCAAGAGAAGTTTAAATACGATTACATACGCCCTATTACCTATATCGGCAGGTATATTGATAGAGATTGGATTTCGTTTTTGCAAACCCCTAACTTTCCTGAGTACCCTAGCGGACATAGTGTGGTTTCAGGTTCAGCCTCAACTGTGCTAACCCACTTTTTTGGCGATAAATACGTTTTTGTTGACTCTTCAGAAGTAGAATATTTACACGGTGTACGCTCGTTCAACTCGTTTTATGAAGCGTCTGAAGAAGCTGCTATTAGCCGTATGTATGGCGGTATACATTTTACCCCTGCCATAGAAGAAGGCATTAGCCTAGGCCGAAATGTAGGTAGCAAAGTCATTTCAGAGCTAAAATAGAACTATATCTTTAACTTTTTTACCTAAAGGCTGCCCCAAAAAGGCAGCCTTTAAAGTTTGTATCTACAAGGGTTTAAAACATCATTTTTATATAATACATTTGAATTTTTAAGCGATAAAATTAAATAATCTATGTTTTCTATAAAAAAGAGTACGCTCATACTATTTTCCCTTAGCGTTGCACTGCTTGCAGCCTCTTGTAAAGACAAACCAAAAACAGATACTACAGATACTACCAAAAAACAAAACACTGCAAAGCCCTTATTTACCTACATCGAACCTAAAGAAAGCGGTATAGGGTTTATAAATAAGGTAGATGAGCACGACTCTATAAATGTATTAAATTTTCTAAACTACTATAATGGTACAGGAGTGGCCGTTGGCGATATTGATAATGACGGGCTTTTAGACTTATTCTTTACGGCCAATCAAGTAGGTTGTAGGCTATACCGCAACAAAGGCAATTTTCAGTTTGAAGATATTACTGAAAAAGCGGGTATAAAAACTCTGGGATGGTGCACAGGCGCTATAATGGGCGATGTAAACAACGATGGTTTTATGGATATATACCTATGCCGTTCAGGCGTATGGTCAAACTCTATTACCAATAATATGCTGTTTATGAACAACAAAAACGGCACGTTTACCAATATGGCCAAAGAGTATGGAGTGGATGATGGCAACCTAAGTAACGGAGCATCAATGTTTGATATGGACAATGATGGTGATTTGGATTTGTATGTACTAAACTTTCCCAACCGTTTCGATTTGTATTTGGATAACCAAATGCTGAACAATACCCGTGCTGATGACAATGTTACCCATCATATGTACGAAAACTTAGGGAATGGTAAGTTTAAAGATATTACCAAAAGTGCCGGGATGTTTAGTTTCGGTTTTGGACTAAGTGCTACCCCTGGTGATTTTAATAATGACGGGTTGATGGATTTGTATGTGTGTAATGATTTTATGACACCTGATTTCTTGTACATCAACAAAGGCAATAAAACATTTATAAATCAGCATAAGGACTATTTTAAACATACTACTTTTAGTAGTATGGGGTCTGACGTTGCCGATTTTAACAACGACGGCTTGGTAGATTTGATGATTGTGGATATGCTTCCCGAGGATAATTACAGCCGTAAAATGATGGCTGGCTCGGTAAACTGGGATATATTCCAAATGGCGGTACGTATTGGCTACGGACATCAGTTTATGCGTAATACATTGCACCTAAACAACGGCGGAGGCTATTTTAGCGAAATATCTGGCTATTCAGGTGTTATAGCTACCGATTGGAGCTGGACACCTTTGTTTGTTGATTTTGATAACGATGGTAATAAAGATTTGTTTATCAGTAATGGTGTATATCGAGATGTTACTAATAACGATTTTATGAACTACCAATACGATGAATTGAGAGGAAAAGACCGCTCTAAATTTGATCGTAGAAACTTATTGGATGCTCTTCCATCAAAAAAAA
Organism: Bacteroidia bacterium; assembly: GCA_037968475.1. GTDB lineage: Bacteria > Bacteroidota > Bacteroidia > UBA8524 > UBA8524 > SB11. The sequence goes on along the minus strand of JBBKVO010000047.1, from coordinate 2,300 downwards.
TAATGAGTTATGTTTTTCGCAATAAAGGCGACTTGACGTTTGAAAACAAAACTATTGATTGGGGTATTACCCAAAAGAAATTTGCCAGTACAGGTGCCGCCTATGCCGATTTGGATAATGATGGCGATATGGACATAATAGCATCAAACATTAACGATAATGTATTGCTGTATAAAAATAACGCTGAAAAGCTGATAAAAAACAGCTACTTAAAAATTAAGTTAAACGGTAAAGAAAGCAACCACTTAGGCTACGGAACCAAAATAACATTTACTACTAAAGATGGTGAACAATACTACGAGTGTACGGGTATAAGAGGTTTCCAATCAAGTAGCGACCCTAATATAAATGTAGGTTTAGGTAAAAACACAGTTGTTGATGAGATAAAAGTAGTTTGGCCATCAGGTAAAATGCAAGTGCTAACCAATATTGGAGTAAACCAAACTTTAACCATTAACGAAGCCGATGCAGACAAACGTTTTACGCCTAAAAAACCAGTACCAAAATTGTTTGATGACATTACTGTAAATGCGGGTCTTATTTATAGGCACAGTGAAGATCTTTTTGTTGATTTTAAACGTGATCGCTTAATCCCTCATATGTTATCACGCTTGGGGCCTGGTATAGCTGTTGCCGATGTAAATAACGATGGAAAAGACGACTTTTTTATAGGCAATGGTGCCGAAAGTAAAGGTGGTGTATTGTTTATGCAAGATAATACAGGTACCATACGCAAAGGACCATCACAGCCTTGGCAAAAAAACAACTTGGCCGATAATATGGGCTGTTTGTTTTTTGATTTAGAAAACGATGGTGATGTTGATTTATACATAGCCGCAGGTGGTAGTCATGATGCCTACAATGCCAGTACCTATCAACATTATATGTATATAAACGACGGTAAAGGAAACTTTAGTCAATCACCCGTTGATGTGCCTGTTATCTCTAGTTCATCAGTAGTTGCAGGTGCTGATTATGATGGTGATGGCGATATAGATTTATTTGTTGGAGGCAGATGTCTACCCGGTCAGTACCCATACACTTCAGCAAGTTATATACTACGTAATGATAATGGTAAGTTGGTGAGTGCCACACAAGAAGTAAACCCTGCACTAGAAAAAGCGGGGATGGTTAGCGCAGCACTTTGGACGGATTGTAACGGCGATAATAAACCTGATTTGATAATTACGGGTGAGTTTATGAAAATTATGGTTTTTATAAACGAGGACGGGAAATTAGTAGATAAAACCAATGATTATGGCCTATCAAACAGTAGCGGTTGGTGGAATAGCTTAACAGCCGGGGATTTTGATAACGATGGTGATATAGATTATATAGTAGGAAATAGGGGACTAAACGGTTACTTTAAAGCTACACCAACTGAACCCGTTACTTTGTACGCTAATGATTTTGACAATAACGGTAGCATTGATCCTATTTTAACGTACTATGTAAAAGGTAAGCCCTACCCACACGCAATGCTAAAAGACTTAGCATCGCAAATGCCAACTATACAGCGTAACTACTCTAAATACCACGATTATGCTATACAATCGCTTGAAAATGTGTTTACAAAAGAGCAGATTGAAGCGAGCACAAAATTTGAAGCTAAATACTTTGCTTCGGTATATTTAGAAAACAACAATAATCACGGTTTCACTATTAAACTATTGCCAGCTGAGGCACAATTTGCCCCTATATACGGCACAAGTATTTGCGATTGTGATGATGATGGGAACTTAGATGTGATGATAGTAGGTAACTCAATGTCAACACAAATAGAAATGGGGCACGAAGACGCATTAAACGGCTTGGTACTTAGAGGCGATGGAAAAGGTAACTTTACATCAATAATGGCAAATGAGTCAGGCTTTTATGCGCCTTATGATGCTAAATCGTTGGCACGCCTATCAGGCGATGGTTTTGAAGTAATGTTGGTAGGTAACAATCTAAACAATATGAATGCCTTGCGTATGCGTAATAACGGCAGAGCACTTAAACTAGAGCCTAACGAATACAAAATTGTAGTAACCCTTGCCAGTGGGCAAAAACAAGTAATTGAAAACGGCTATGGAATGGGTTATCTATCGCAAAACTCCAGAGTAGTGCGTATAAGTTCATCTGCAAAAAGTGTAGAGATATTTAACTTTAAAGGCAAAAGCCGAACAATAAATTTTTAACTTACATAGAGTCTAATAATTTATTTCACAAACAATCATTAGTTCTTTGTTTGGTTTTAAAAAATGGGAGAACATTTTCCAAAACATTACCTTTCGCTCTTTTAGGGTTTTAATAAACCT
>JBBKVO010000046.1:0-58774 GCA_037968475.1 Bacteroidia bacterium | reverse complement strand
CATCAACTTTATTGCTGGCAGGTTGCTCTCCAGCAGAGCCCGCTTCCCCTTCAAGTTGACCCTCGTAAGTAAATAATCAAAAACGAAAAAAACGCCAACTATTTTTGGCACCATTACCTAATTTCTTTATACCTTGGTCATATTACTATTGGTAAATGGCTTCTTATGGCTAATTTTCGGCCATAAAACTTTGAAACACGATGTACTCTGCAAAACGTACCAATAGCCAAAACACTGATTTCGGCACTTTAGTTATCAACTTAAACAATTACCTAGCAGAGCAGTACGGAGAAATACAAAAACAGTACAATCCCCACAATAAGGTGGATGGAATAGATACTGTTATTGTGATATACGATGGTGAAACACCTGTTGGCTGCGGATGCTTTAAACCTTACGACAATGAGGCAGTTGAGATAAAACGGATGTATGTTCGCCCTGAAAATAGAAACCAAGGTGTTGCTACTTTAATTATGGAAAGTCTTGAACAATGGGCAGCCGAATTGGGCTATACAGCCTGTGTGCTTGAAACAGGCGATAATCAACCCGAAGCTGTGGCTTTGTATGAAAAAGTGGGATATGTTGTAACCGAGAAATACGGTGTATATGTAAACCTTAACAATAGCATCTGTATGCGCAAAAACCTTGTGTCAGAACAGAGATAAATTTATTTCTAACAAAACCAGCACTAAGAATATCCTTCTTAGTGCTGGTTGTTTTCATAGTTTAAAAAAAAATTACATACTCGTGTCATCAGCACTTGGGCCATAGCTGCCCGGTATTGGCACATTTAGCAGGCGTAAGAAAACACCTAGCTGTGCACGGTGGTGTACAGTTTGGCAATACGTAACTCGTATAAAATCATACCTGTTACCTGTACTAAATATTTGGTCTCCGCTGCGTAGCGCCCATGGTTGTTCCAACTCTTCTACTGTTGCTGTTGCAAGACGGGCTTTTGCATCTGCATAGACGCTTTCGTAATAATCCAACAACTCTTTAGCGTTGTTTATTACCACAGGTTCGTATTCGTTTTTGGCAAAATCAAGCTCATCAGTATTTAATGTCATACTTACCCAACCCGGAAGTTCGGCCACATGAGCAGCCAATTGCCTTAGCGACATACTTTTTTCGTGTGGTTTCCAATCGTATTTATCTTCGGGCACAATAGATAAAAACTTGCGTGTAGTGTTGGCTTCTTGTTCAAGTTCGGCTTGCAAAATTTCAATTATGTTCATGTTTTTAATTCTTATACTACAAACTTCGGGGGGCGTTATGACAACCCTATGTCAACAGTCATTTAACAATTATCATTTTGCATAAATTTTTAATAAAACCCAACCGACTACAAATCATCAATAACTAACTTTGCCGCATGAAAGACTTTATTCACGTTACGGTAGAGAGAACCACGGGCAAAAAAGGGCTAATAAACATTAACAATATAGTTTTTGCTGAACCCTTCCCCACTGATACAACGGCTACTACTATATACCTTAGCGGTAGTGCCTCAACTCAGGGTGCTTTTCAGGTGGTGGTTGATGAATCGCTTGATACTGTGATAGCAATGATAAAACAGGCTCAATAATTATACATATTAATAAAAGTTTAAACATCAAAGCTTGCTTTTGATGCTAAAGTCTACCAATTTGCGCATTCATTTAAAAAATCAACCCAATATGAACTATAAAAAACTACTTTCACTTGTTGTAGTTGCTACAATGGCTTTATTTACAGCCCAAGCACAACAACTTAAAACTCCTGCCCCTAGCCCTACACAAACTTTTACACAAGATTTTGCTTTGGGACAGGTAACTGTTAACTACTCACGTCCGGGAGCTAAAGACCGTACCGTTTTTGGCGACCTTGTTCCTTTTGGTGAAATATGGCGCACTGGTGCCAATGGTGCGACTAAAATCACCATTACTGATATTATTCAACTTGAAGGTAACAAAGTAGAGCCGGGTACGTATGCTATTTACACTGTTCCTAATAAAGATAGTTGGGAAATAATGCTTTACAACGACCTTACCCTTGGTGGCAACACTGCTAAATATGACAAAGCTAACGAGGTATTGCGTTTTAGCGTAAAAGCTACTGCTGTAACTGAAAAAGTAGAGAGCTTTACTATTAATATGGCTGATTTGCGCGACAACTCTGCTACTTTAGAGTTAGTTTGGGAAAACACCCGTGTGGCTATAAAAGTAACTGCTGATATTGATGAAACCATTATGGCTAACATTAAGAAAACAGTTATTGAAGATAACCGCCCCTACTATGCTGCTGCACGTTACTACTACGACAATGATAAAGACCTTAAAAAAGCACTTGAGTGGGCTAACGTAGCCTACACTCAAAACCCTAAGGCATTTTGGGTAAAACTGTTGGTGGCTCGCATTGAACTTAAACTGAAAAAGAACAAAGAAGCAATTGCAAGCGCTGAAATAACTAAGAAATTAGCTCAAGAAGCTAAAAATGCTGATTACGAAAAAATGGCTGATGATTTAATGAAAGAAGCAGGTAAAAAATAGTTTACTTACATCTTCTAATAACAAAAAAACGACGTGCTATAAAGCACGTCGTTTTTTTTGTTTGTAAAATTGTCCTGTCCAACTTGCCCTGTTTGTGAAGAAGAACGGAAACCGAAAGATAATTTTCTTTCAGCACCTTCAAGGCGAACATTGGAGAATAATGGAATAACGACTTTGCAACAACTTTCAAAATACAGCGAAAAGGAAGTATTAAACTTCCACGGAATGGAGAAAGCACCATACCGAAATTGAACGATGCGCTAACAAAGGCAGGTCTTTCATTCAAAAAAAGGAAAATGAACGAAGTAGAAAATTACATACAACAATTTGAAGGACGACACCGAAACAAGATAAATAACCCTACGAAAGATGAAGCATAACGGCAATGAAATTGACACTGCAATTCTCAATCCTGGCGAAGGGAGAATTTATAGCTGTGGAACAATGACCGCAATTTTTAAGGCAGATGAATAATCTATGAGACCGAAAAAACAGCGAACCGCTAAGATCTCCTACAAATGAAATCAAAAAGACATGTATAATGTACCAATTTAAGGCTGACATAGAAATTTTTGGAATAAATCCTTTTGTATTTGTGCCCGAAATGATTTTGCTTGAAATTTTCAAGCAAGCAGGAAAAAATAAAGGAAAAATACCAATTCGGGGCACAATAAATCAATTGCCCTATAAGCAGACATTGATAAAGTATAGTGGCTATTGGCGACTATATATTAATACAACTATGCTTAAACACTCTCCAAAACGTATTGGAGGAACGATTGATGTTACTATTGAGTTTGACCCATCGGATAGAACTATTGCGCCACACCCCAAGTTAATTGAAGCTTTAAATCAAAATTTAGACGCTAAGAATAAATTTGAACAATTATCACCATCAATGCAAAAAGAAATCATTAGATACATTTCATTTTTAAAATCCGAAGCAAGCGTAATAAATAATGTTGAAAAAGCAATTGGTTTTCTTTTAGGAAAAAATAGATTTATAGGACGAGATAAACCATAAGGTAGATAAATTAAATATACTATCGCCTAAAGGCGATAGTATATTTAATAATTCCTTCTATTCCCGGTTTCGGATTTTCAGAAAAAAAATCACTAACCTGTGAGGCCGTTGCCGATTTATGGAAAAAGCTGATGACTGAGAATCTTGGTTATTCAAAATTTTATGCAGCCGGTGGAGATGTAGGTGCGAATGTAACCAAAGTATTGGCTTCAAAATATCCTGAAGCGGTTACTGGAGCACATTTTACGGATATTGGTTACCCCACAGGTCAGGAAGATTTTAGCACAATGAGTGAAGCTGAAAAGCAGTTTGCTCAATTTGTGCAACAATGGTGGTATAGCGAAGAGGCTTATGCGATGGTACAGGCTACCAAACCCCAATCTTTGGCGTATGGCCTTAATGAATCACCCGTGGGTCTGGCTGCCTGGATTGTGAGTTTCGGTACGGCAGGTGCAAACCCAGAGCAACTTGAAAACGCATTTGGTGGAAAAGATGAGATGCTTACCAATATTATGATCTACTGGTTTTCACAAACCATAGCCACTTCTATGAAAATGTATAAAATGGATGCCATGGCACAATGGGGAGGTTCGGCACCATTGGCTAAATCAACTGTACCTACTGGTGTAACGTTGTTTCCTAGAGAAGCACAGTTTCCTAAAGAATGGGCTGAGCGATTCGTTAACGTTGTTAGCTTCAAAAAAATGGAGGAAGGTGGACATTTTGCCGCATTGGAAGTACCGGTGGTATTTGCAGATGAGCTAAGAAGTTTCTTTTACAGTTTGAAATAATAGGAGTAAGATAAAATTAATTGCACATCGTACAACAAAGAAATATATCTAAAAATTAGTAGTATAGAATACAAGATCGGCTCAACGAATTTGACTAGCCCTTATGCAAAGGAGCTAACTTCGCGCTATAATTTCAAAACAATGGGTTTTGTAGCTATCGACAATACTTATAAAATAGAATTGGCTTAATTAATTCTCGCCCAGTTTCACCAAAAAACCCACGTTTAATACTTGGCTTATTTGTATGTCTTTATCTTGTGTACGGTCGTAGTACAGTATTGATGAAAATGTAGTGTTGATATACTTAGTTACTTTGGCGGTAAACATTATATCTAATCGGTGTACAAAGTCGCTAATATTTATACGCTCGTAATCAACAAAGCCAAAATAATTGGCCTTAAAATTTATGGTTGGGGTAATATCTCTATTATAACCCGATACTATTTGCATACCAAATTGTTGTTTGTAAAAAGAGTTAGTATCCACTCCATAGTTGTTGGTTACGGTTTTGCGTATAGTTTTATCCGTAACAAAAGTGTAACGCAATGAAGCCACACCAAAACGAACAAAAAAGTATTTATTGGGTTTATACTCTACCCCCAATGGTATGGTAAGGTAGGCAGGGGCAAAAAAATTGCTTTTTCGCTCTACATACAAAGTATCATCATCATTTTCATATCCCGGTGTAAATTGCGTTAAAAGGTTGGCACCCAAATAACCACTCCATTTATTAGTAAATAGATGAGCAAATTTCAGATCAACCAAAAGCACATCAATAGTTTTGCTTTGCACTTGGCCTTTTACTTTTTGTATACCGTGCTGTGCATCTAGCTTACCCACGTATGCAAATTTCTTTTTCTCATACCCTGTATTAACATTTAAAGTTCCACCTATCGAGTAAGAGTTTACCCCACCCCCATTCCAGTTGGGGCTAAACGATGCCTGATTAAAATTTACCCCAAAGGCTACTACATTTGTCCACTTACCTGTATCGGGGCCAATTTTAGCACTTAAAACTTCAATAGGCTTGTTTTGGGAAAAGCCAAAGGTTGCCAACAAAACAAAAACAAGCAAAACACTATATTTTTTCATTGCAGAATGATTTTCTACAAAAAACTTAAAAAAACTTTGAAACTGCGGGGTTTATTTATTGTGATTTAAAACCAAAAGCCTGTGCGAAAGATAAATTCGCTGCGATAGGTGCAATAATTGCCCTGCCAATAAAATATATCGCTGCTATTTTAATTTTGGTTTAGATACCTATACTTGAAACGAACATACAAGCTGGGTATAGGTTTCAACTCTATTCCCCCCGTAACACCCCAAATATCTATACCCACAAATTTGCTTTGGCTGTTTTGGTATGTACCCGCCATAAATCCATTAGGGTCTTTACAAAACTCTCCCCTATCATAAATGGTTAGTTTTTTTGGCAATATTGTGTTTAAATGCTATTAAGACAAAGCAAAAAAGCTGTATTATTTAGTAATGTCCCTTTTTACTATTTGATTATCAAAAAGTTATACACTTAAAAATTTTTCTTTCTTAGCTCGTAAACAGCTGTTATTGAAGATGATCCCACTACTAATTTCATCAATCCGTTAGTTTTGTTCACATAGGCAATTTGCTTGGCGCCACTTTTTTTATAAATAGTTTCAATTTCAGTGCACGTATAGGTGCCTGCGGGTAGCGTTATAGATAGGTCAGTTGCAATTACAGTATACTTCAAACTATCTTTTCCGTTAAAATCAGTCCAAGTATCACCTTGTTTTGGGTTTTGCTTTGCTACACGCACAGCAGTGCTTTTTGGTTGCCCGTAATCAAAACTGCGTAGGTATTCGCCATCAACATATTGGTACGATGAAGATTTAGAAACAGCATCTTGTAAAAACATTTCGAAAACGCTGTTATCTTCACCAACAACTGTAATAGTTAGGCTATCTTCTAAACTACCGTTATATCTAAAATCATATATCCATTGATGCCCTGTTTTAAGGTAAGCAAATGGCTCTTGATTTTCAGACGGAGGTGCTTTTTCTTCTTTTTTGCACGATGTAATAGCTAGTAAGCATACCGCAAACGCTAATATTGTTTTGATTTTCATATTTGTATCTGTTTTGATGCAAAATTGTTGAAATGTACACTTTTTTCTATCACCCATAAGGATGATTTGACTACTACACTAGTGCTAATTTGTTATTTTTGAACGATAAAATGGATATAAAGGTTGCACTTTTAAAAGAACACAGCAAAACTCAGGCGCAAAAAATTGCAGTTTGGGCAGGCCAAAGCAATGCCCATTTTGAAGAGCTTTTAGATGTTTTTTTGAACGGAAACTACCGCCTAAACCAGCGAGCCGCATGGCCATTGGTTATGATGGGCAAAAAATATCCTGAAAGAATTGCCCCCTATTTGGGAGTACTAATTAACAACCTTACCAATAAAGGCTTACACGATGCTGTGAAACGAAATACAGTGCGTTTGCTACAAGATATGGAAGTACCCGAAGAGTATATGGGTACGCTGGCCGATGCCTGTTTTGGTTATTTGGCCGACCCAAAAGAAGCTGTCGCCATTAAAGCATTTATTATGAGTGTTTTATATAATATAACAAAAAACTATCCTGATATGAAAAACGAGCTTAAACTACTGATTGAGGGGCAACTAGACACAGGAAGTGCGGGTTTTATCAACCGAGGCAACAAAATACTAAAGGCATTAGATAAATTACCCTAAACGCCTGAAAATGATAAAATAACTATGGTGGTATTGTACACAAAGTGGCAAATGCTGCTATACCACAAATTGCGGTAGCGGAAACGCAGGTAACCAAAAAACAAGCCTAAAGGTAACAGCCACAACAACCCTATTATAGAAAAGTGTATAAAGGCAAACAGAAACCCTGAGGTAAATATGACCGAACGGGGCTTTGAAAACAGCAGCAAATTATTGAACAGAAAACCTCTAAATGCAATTTCTTCAAAAATGGCAGGGTATACACCGATAAATAATACTGAAAATAGTATAGGCCACTGTGTTTGCTCGTATATCCATGTTATTGAGCTGTTATCATCAAAAAATGAACTATTAATATAACCTGCCAAAAAATGCACTCCCACTGCTGTTATCATCATTATAATAATTAGCAATAAAATCATGGGAAGGCGCACATTTTTAAGACTATATAGTTTTAAAATGCCTTTGTAGTTTAATGCTGCAAACACCAACACAACGGCAGCCATAATACCATCAACCAACAGGCTGCTTTCAAACGTAGGATTAAACAACTCTGTATAACCATACAGGCTTATTATTAGCACTAGTGCAACAAAAAAGACGATAATTTGCCCCACAATAGCCTCGTGGTTTTGAGTAGTATTTTGTTGTTGGTATTTTGCTTTAAGAGCTATGCCACACGCGCTACAAAACCTGCTTGTAAAGGTGTTTTCAACCCCACAAGTTCGGCAAATTAAACCGTAGTTAGTTACAGGCTGTCTATCACCTTCGGGTACTGGTTCTATTAAAGGAGTTTCATCCATACATTATTCTCTTCCCCTTACTTTCGATGCACCAATTACACCTTTAACCATGTAGCTGATAATAATTACTTTAACTATAATACCCCTCATTAACTCTAATGGGTTATCAATTGTACCCAGTATTAGCAGCGATACATACATTATCAGCCCTGTTAGCAATGCACCAAATGGATTTTTATTACTCCAAAAAGCCAAACCACAAAAAATGACAGCAATTATTAAGCTTGCTATTAGTATTATACCTCCATCTCCGCCTTTATCAGTTGCTCCAGAAAGCAGACCACCTAACACTGTAAGCCCTGCTACCACAAACAAAGTGGTACGTGCACTTTTAACTTGGCTATCAATTTCAGTTTTTTGATTTTTTTGAGTAAGGTATCGGCCTATAAATTTACCTTTCTCTTCATCTGTTCCATTTAAGGGGAAACCACAGTTATTGCAAAAACTATCATTTTCGCTCACTTCGTATTTACAACACTGACAAGTTGGTTTTTTGGGAACAATGGTGGTATATGATTCCATTTTTGATTAATATTTTTTAAACATATAAAAAAACAACTGTATAGCCGCTAATTGTATTCTGTTTTTTGTCGAATTATTGTTTAAACACACTTATCAACTTCTTATCAAACTGACATAAATCATTGTTTAGCAATTTTTTACAAATTAGATTTGTTATGAAACTAAAATACTAAACCAATGGACTTTTTATTCTCTCGCCTGTTTTGGGGCAGCATTGTTATTCTTATAGGCTTAAGCATTATTTTAAATACTGTTTTTAAAATAAACATCCCCTTTTTCCGAATTGTGTTTGCCTTACTGATAATATATTTTGGCATAAATATGTTAGTAGGCAGTTTTAGAAACCACAGACAACGGGAAGCAGGAAAAGCCAGCAATGTTTTTAGCAGTAGCAGTATAAAGGCCGACCCTTCATCGCTAAGTAATGAATATAATGTGGTGTTTGGTAATCAAGTGGTCGATTTATCATCTATTACTGATGGTGCTGATAAAACGGTGGAGTTGAACACTGTGTTTGGCTCGCAAACGGTATACGTTAATGAAAAAACAAAACTGAGAATTAAAGCCAGTTCGGTTTTTGGACAAGTACGTTTACCCGATAACCACGATGTCAATTTTGGCGATTATACCTACAATCAACAACCTGCCGACACATTAAGTGCAGGCACTTTGTTTATAGAAGCCAATGCCGTTTTTGGGGGAATAAAGATATACAAACAGAAAAAGTAATACATTAGCTTATATAGCTAATACCTACATTGGTTTTATTCAGTATAGTTTTGGCTATAATCTCTTGCGGCATTTTTTTAAAACATTGATGGTACTATATCAAACGTTATTTTGCAAAGTATTACTATGGCTGCAATTATCAATACTCTGCCAAGTTTAACCTTCTTTTCTAATACAACATTAATTAATTGCAAACGAACCACTAATGCTAAATAGTCAAAGGGGTTTACATTGGCTACAATTCTATAATCCCAAACACCAATATGATGTGCTTTGTTAATAAAAAACAATTTATACAACCAGTACAACAGCTCTATACACAATAAAAATAAGCGAATATGTTTATTTTTTACAATAGAAGCTAATACTGTAAAAGCCAAAGAAATTGATAGGTAAACAATATTTTTAAGCGAGTATAAGGTTTCTATCGAAATACAACTCATTTTTTTATCAATATCCTGCTTAGTAAAAAAACCTAACAGGATAACTAAAAACAGGGCTATAAACAGCGGCGTTTGTCTGTATAAGTATTTTGAATATGGATGATTAGTGTATTTTTTTAGATAAAGTAATGTTAAAAGTAATACCCATAAAATGGAATACTCCCATATAAACGTTACTATATCTTCTAATACACTATACATTTTGCAGAAGTTTTTACCAATATAGAGAAAAGAGTGATAATCTACTTTATATCATGTATCCTTTGCTACCGCACTCCTTCGAGTTACCTCAGGATGACAGCACACACCCCGACATCACACATATGACATCAAAAGGATAAACAATAACTGTTAAATGGTTAATAAATAAAACCTTCACCGACAGGTTAAAACCTGCCGGTACTCATACCCTATCGGGATTGCCGACAGGTATGAATAGAATTGGGTTTCAACCCGATGAAAAGCGGGCTGTCATCCTGAGCGGAGTCGAAGGGCGCGCTGCTAAGGAGGGGTTAGGGGTGGTTTAAAAATACTAAATCAGAAATTCTAAACTCGAAACAAAAAATAAACTGCTACGCCTGCACACTCCTTCGACTTCGCTCAGGATGACAACCCACCCCTGACATCCGACATCACACATCAAAATAATAAATGTAAAATGAATCAACCCTTTATCGACAGGTTAAAACCTGCCGCTACTCATACTCTATCGCGATTGCCGTGAGGTATGAATAGAATCGGGTTTCAAACCGATGGAAAGCAATCCCGACCACCCCTGCCCCTCCTTTCCAACGCTGCAAACCTATTAAGGAGGGGTGCCAAACGCACTACCCATTTACAGACCAATGATTTATTGCATAACAGTAAACGAAGTTGTATTAGTCCGTCTGTGGGGCAAAATCCTTCTCCTTGTAGGGCTGTCATCCTGAGCGGAGTCGAAGGGCTGTTTACCCCCTCATTTTATCTAACAAATCGCTTAGTTGCGTAGCTTCTTCCTCACTTAGGTTTTGTATAAGGCTATCCATAGTTTGCGTATTTGCATCCATTTCATCAATTAGCTCAAGCCCTTTACGGCTAATAATAATATCAACCAAACGTTTATCGTGGTGGGCACGGGCTACTTCTACCAAACCCTTTTCTTGCAATCGGGCTACAATCCTACTCACATCACTCATTTTATCCAACATACGGTCGCGCACAACACAAGTAGAAACAGGAGTTTCCCCCTGCCCTTTTAAAATCTTTAATACATTGTATTGCTGTGGTGTTATACCGTAATACTTCATGTATTCCTTCAACTGAAGTTGCAACCAACTATGGGTAAATAACAAGTTGATTACCGATTTTTGCCAAGGGTTTCTAAATTTCTTCTGGCTTATTTCTTGCTCAATTTTCATATAATCAGCGTAGTGCGCGAATTTAATCACTTATATCAACAACAAAAATAAACCGATAAAAAGTGATTTTTATTGTACTTTACTGTCTATTTACATTAGGTATACCATTTAGGTCGGATATTTGACAATCAATTACCTGAAAACTGGAGTTTCTTACCTCTAACTCATGTATATTTAATGTTTGTAAACCCATTTCTCAAAAAAACCGTATATATTTATAAAGTTTATATTTATTTTAAGTACCATATTAGATGCCACAAGTAGCAAACCGTATACTAACTAACGCCAACCTAAGGGTCTTGCATCAGCTAAAAACCTTAGCTCATCATTTAAAAGATGAGGGGTACACGCAGTCGCTAGATTTACTTAGTGGAAATTCCATCGGCAAACACTACCGTCATATTATAGAATTTTATCAATGTTTACTTGGCTCACAGGGCATAGTAAACTATGATAAACGCCAGCGCAGTTTTGATTTAGAGAATAATGCTGATTTTGCTGTAGAATCCATTAACACTATTATAGCTACGCTTGAAAAAGAACCTATTGTTGATGATTGTAATTATGAAGCTGATTTCTCAGACGATGGCGGCGAAAACATAAAGGTAAAAACAAGTTTTGCCCGTGAGTTGGCCTATAATATCGAGCATACCGTACATCACATGGCCATTATACAAATAGTAGTGCGCTACTATTTTCCACAAATTATTTTAGAAGAAGGTTTTGGGGTAGCAGCCTCTACCCTGCGCTACCAGCATCAAACTTCATGTGTACAGTAACTTATTTACCACTGCAAAACGGCGGTTTTATTATCACCTCAAACCGAGATGAACGCAAGGCAAGACCTACCCTGCCACCACAAGCGTATAGCATTAGTAATCAAAACATATATTTTCCTAAAGACGAAGAAGCGGGCGGAACATGGTTTGCTGCCTCACCAAACTATACCGTAGTATTGCTAAACGGTGCTGAGCACAAACACAGCCACCAACCGCCCTACCGCAAAAGCAGAGGATTGATAATGCTTGATTTTTTTGGCTACGATACCCCTGAAAGCTATGCCCAGCATCATAATTTTGAAGGTATAGAGCCTTTTACCCTTGTTATAGTCAATAAACACAAAAACACCCTGCACCAGTTTAGGTGGGATGAAAAACAAGCCACACTAATAGAAAAAGAAAGCGCACAGCCCCATATATGGTCATCAGCTACTTTGTATGACGAGGAAACCCGCAAACAGCGTGTAGTTTGGTTTGATGCTTGGCTGCAAAACAACAACGTATACACGGTAGAAAACATACTGAACTTTCATCACTTTGGTGGCACGGGCGATATACATAACGATTTGGTGATGGATAGAGACGGACGGGTACAAACCGTGAGCATAACCAGTATTGAGTATCAAGGCGAAAGCCCAATACTTTATTACGAGGATATTGTAAATCAAAAGCTATATACCACCCCACTTAGCACCTAATACTATGCAAAAACCCCTGTGGTGGATAAAACTAACCAACTACGAGTATTGGCCTGTATGGCTGTTTTTTTTACCGGGTATATTTATATTTTGGCCTATACTGGCTATTAGGGCTAGGGCTTTGCTATACTTCACCGCAGCCAACCCCGGTATACCGCTGGGCGGTTTTTTTGGTGAAAAGAAGTATGATATTATAAAAGATATAGCCCCACAATACCTGCCACAATCGGTATTGCTTACTACAAACGATATAGCCAACGGTGTAGCAATAGCACAGCAAAACGGTTTCACCTATCCCCTTATAGTAAAACCTAATGTGGGCGAGCGGGGCAACGATGTTGCCAAAATAAACAACCCGCAAGAGCTTGACGAATACCTGAGCCAATGCACCAACGAGGTAATACTGCAAGAGTTTATCACCTACCCGCAAGAGTATGGGGTGATGTTTTACAAATACCCTGATGGAAGCAATACAGGCATTACATCCATAGTAAAAAAAGGATTTCTTACTGCCACTGGTGATGGAAAAAGCACCTTGCGACAATTGCTGCAACAAAACGATAGGGCAAGGTTTCAGCTCCCATCATTAGAAAAAAATAAGAAGGTAAACCTTACCGAAGTACTACCAAACAAGCAAACCCAACTGATAGAACCCATAGGCAACCACTGCAAAGGCACTGCCTTTATAGATGGCAACCATTTAATAACTAACAATATGGTTGCGGCATTTGATAAAATAGCATCGGATATAAACGGGTTTTACTTTGGTCGATTTGATGTAAAGTGCAGTAGCGACGAGGATTTGCAAAAAGGTATTAATATAAAGGTGATGGAGGTAAACGGTACCACCAGCGAACCAGGGCACATATACGATATGAAAACCATGAATATTTGGAAGGCATATAGTGCTATATGGCTAAATATGAAGATTATTAACACCATAGCCTTGATAAACCATTCAAAATTTAAAGTCCCATATTCTTCAAAAAAAGAATTCTTAACTACCTTGTACGGGCACTTTTTTGCCAAGACCCGTTAAAATTTGGAAGCCGTTTTATATTTTTTAGCAGCAGCAGCAATTAGTTATGTAGCCTCGTTACAGTTGGGGCCAGTAAACCTGCGGGTGATACAATGCACCGTGCAGCACGATAAATACTATGCCCTGCGTGTAGGTATTGGTGGCAGCCTGCCCGAAATTGTGTATGCAGGCATAGCCCTATATATAACCGAGCTTTTAAATCCTGAAAATTTTGAAGGTAAATGGATGCCGCTTATCACGCTGCCTGTGTTTTTATTTTTGGCTATTTATAATTTTAGAAAAAAGGCAAAAGCCCAAGACATTAGTGAAAGTATTGAAGAATTGCGCAAAAGAGGGTTTTGGGAAGGTTTTGCATTAGCCATGCTAAACCCGCAGCTTATTACCTTTTGGCTGGTAGTAATCACCTTTTTTAAAACCAAAGGTTGGTTAGTAAACTCAACCCTTGCCGAACAAAGTATGTTTGTATTGGGAGCTGCCGCAGGTGCATTTGTGCTGCAACTTACCTTTATTGCGGTGGCAGGCAAATACAAAGACTGGATTGTGAAAAAAGCAGGCAGTAGTTTCAATAAAATTATTGGCTTCTTATTTTTGACTCTGGCCTTAGTTGATACCGTTAGATTGATAAAAAACTTGTTATGAAAAAACTATATCTATTACTATTTCCCCTTTTCCTGTTTTCAGCACCTACATGGGGGCAAAAAGTAACCTTTACGCCTAAGTGGAAAAAGGGCGACGCATTTAAGTACTTCTATTTCAAAAATAAATACAACCCTAAAAATACTGCTTACAAGCAAGACCAAGATACTGTAGTGGTTGATTTTACAGTGCTTAGTGCTACCAGCAATGGCTATGTTATTACATTAAAATACGATTATAGTAAAAGTTTAGCACCCCTATATCCACTTGAAGGTTTAAGTAAAGTAGAGCAAACGGTAAAACAATCGTTAATGGAGTTGGTGCTAGATAGTAATGGCAAATATGTAGAAATTAAAAACTGGCAAGAACTAAAAAAACGCTGTGAAGCTGAACTGGATGAAGGTAAAAAACTAGCCACAGAAAACGAAAAAGGCACTTGGGATTATTGGCGCACTAAAGTGCAAACCCAAGCACAAATAGAAAAGATGTTTGCTGAAGATATTGAGTTCTTTTTTATGTTATACGGCAGTAGTTTTGTTAATAACAGCAAGTTTGAGTACGAGGACGAGATAAAAAGTCCTTATGGGAAAAATATGTTACCCGCCAATACAGAGCTTGAAACCCGAACCGATGCAGAGAACCCTGCGTTGATAGAAGTGAAACTATTTACCCTGCCCGATGCAAAGAAGGCCGCTGCCGAACTGAAACAATACAGGGAAGCAGCCCGCCAACAAGAAGACAACCCCAAAGCCATACCCGATGCTGATTTGTTTGATTTGCAAGATTATTATGTGTTTTTAAACAATACCCAAACGGGCACACACCAAACAGCCATGTATTTGCGCTACCTAAAAACAGGCAGCAAAGAGTTGATAGAGTCTTACAGGTTTATACTTGCACCTTAAGTTTTCGTTTTTCAATAATACCGTACAAAACACTAAGTACTACACCACCTAGCAATAGCATCATACCTGTGAAGCTAAGTAGGCTAAAACTTTCATCAAATAAAAAGTAGCCAAGCAATAGCGCATACACCATGCCTAAATACTGAAATATGGCCACCTTGCTAATATCTTCTGCTTGAAAAGCCCATGTCATATACAGTTGTGCCAATTGGGTAGTAACCCCCATGCCTATTAGGTATACCCATTCTATTGCTGTGGGTGTTTCCCAAAACATAATAGTGGGCACAATAATTAAAGGAATAGTAACCAAAGGAAAATACATTACAATCACTCGCGGATCATCCTGCCCTTTCAGTTTTCCAATCATATTATACGCCAAGCCTGAAAATATAGCCGAGCCAATGCCCAGTAGTAGCATCAGTGTATCAACACGCGCATCAAAACCCTTTACTAAAAACACACCCACAAAAGCAATAATATAAAACAGCCATTTTATGGGTTGCATAGGCTGTTTTAGTATATAAATAGCCAAAATAGTGCTAAAAATAGGCGAAAGGTACTGTATGGTTACGGCCGATGCCAAAGGCATATTTTTTACCGTAGTGAAATAGAGCAGCAAACCAAAAAAGCCAAACAAACCGCGCAGTAACAGTAGCTTTTTATTATTGCCCAAAAAAGAAATATTAGCCCGTTTTATAACAACGGCGCTCATTAGTAAGGTTATCCAGCTTCTAAAAAAAATCACCTCGTATACAGGTATACGGGGTAAAAGTTTAACCATCACATTCATGCCGGCAAAAAACAAAGTTGCCAGCATCATATATCGTATGCCCTTGTTCAATTTATTTTAGATAATAAACCTGTTATTATAAACAACAGAAAGTGGAATGAGTTTTACAAAAACTCAATATATCATGCTAAACATTAGAGGCTGTTATCCTGAGCGAAGTCGAAGGATTGTGCTTCGTATGATTATGGTTTTAGATAGAAAGTAAAAAGGACTAAATCCATCCCCTACCTAAAGCTTCTCTAAAAGGCCAAGGAATAGAAGCCAACATTACTAACAAAGCCACTATAAACAATATAAGCGGTGTGCTTAGTTTAGCATTGTTTGCTAACGCCTTTTTAAGTTTGCTATGACCGATGGTTACTAATATTATAGCAATAATCATCATGGCTATATGCTCAACAGCAAAAAAACGGTACTGGCTGTTTTTCATTACTTCTTTACCGTTTTCTTTCAGCATTTTAAACCAAGGACTAAATACAAAGTATAGCAACAGGCCAATAACCAATTGCAAATGTGATGCTGCTAAAAATATGGTTGAGAAAAGTTTAGCACGTTGGCGAGCCGCCATTAGTATAGTTACTATTGCCCCAATACCGCCCAATAAAACAATATAGCGAATTATAGAGTGGGTTGCTTTTAAAAAATCGTACATGGTACAAGTGTTTGTTTGTGCAGCAAACCTACATAAATATGACAATATTTAGTTACACATATTCATGCTGTCAACAAAAATCAAAAAACATTGAAAGCATCAAAAAAAAATTTGTGTGCATAACCCAAGTACCAAAATCATAGAAAAACTTTAACTATTGAGTAAATGACTTAAAGGTCATTACACGGCAAACACCTACTGTATAAGGCAATAACCAATGGTTAATACATCATATCGGCTAGGGCTACTATAAACAGTATAATAAGGGCGAAAAACCAATGAAAATGGGCTACACAAGGTGTTTGCTAAACCACACAGTCATTATTATGGCTGTAACCCTTGTAAACACTGGTATTTACATATCTCTAACAAAGAAAAAATCACTTTAAAAAATCATTAAGCAAACATTATGTGTAGATAAACTCTTTCTACACCCCTTGCGCCCTGTACTGTGTGGAGATTTGCTGTTGATAATTATTTGATATGGGGAGGTATGTGGAAATGTGAAAAAGCTGTGCCTTGAAATAAGAGAATATAAATGAAGCTTTGTATAGGCGATTAGCCAAAAATGTCCTGCCCAAAACAGCAGGACTATTTTGTCGGTAGCAATAGACAAAATTACTCACCATTTGTGTGATTTTTAAGGATATAACAAAGTAAAATAATTTTAAAAGGCATGGAAGAAAACCCACAAGTAGGTATAGCACCTGCCACAACAATTTCAGGAAATACCAGCAGTACTATGAATCAAGACGAACCAATATTAAAAGAGAACAAAGACCGATTTGTAATTTTCCCTATTAAGCACGATGATATTTGGGCGTATTATAAAAAAGCAGAAGCTAGTTTTTGGACTGCCGAGGAAATAGACTTACAACAAGATATTACTGATTGGAAAGATAAGCTAAACGATAACGAACGACACTTTATAAAACACGTCTTGGCATTTTTTGCTGCCAGCGACGGTATAGTAAATGAAAACCTTGCTGAAAACTTTGTATCAGAAGTACAATACCCTGAGGCTAAGTTTTTTTATGGTTTCCAAATAATGGTGGAAAACATACATAGCGAAACCTACTCATTACTTATAGATACTTATATAAAAGATCCTAAAGAAAAGGATATGCTTTTTCACGCTATTGATACATTAGATTGTGTGAAGAAAAAAGCAGATTGGGCTTTGCGCTGGATTGATAATGCAAGTTTTGCAGAACGACTAATAGCCTTTGCAGCAGTTGAAGGTATATTTTTCTCAGGCAGTTTTTGCTCGATATTCTGGCTTAAAAAACGTGGCCTAATGCCCGGCCTTAGCTTTAGTAATGAGCTTATTAGCCGCGACGAAGGTATGCACTGCGATTTTGCTTGCCATCTCTACTCTCAACACATTAAAAACAAACTACCGCAACAACGCGTAACAGAAATTATTACCAATGCGGTAGAAATAGAAAAAGAATTTATTACCGATGCACTGCCCGTTCGCCTTATTGGTATGAACTCAGATTTGATGGGACAGTATATAGAGTTTGTTGCTGACAGACTTTTGGGTGAGCTAGGTTGCCCACGTGTATACAACGCCACTAACCCGTTTGATTTTATGGAGATGATTTCGCTGCAAGGCAAAACCAATTTCTTTGAAAAACGTGTAGGCGAATATCAAAAAGCAGCCGTTGCAAACAGCAACACCATTGCAGGTAATAACGAAGGGTTTACGTTTAACGAAGACTTTTAAGCCGCTGCCCTTTACAAAAAATACAGTTTCAAATTACAACTACCCTGATTAGAATAAGATTATGATGTACGTACTTAAAAGAGATGGACGCCGTGAGAGCGTAATGTTTGACAAAATTACCGCCCGTATTAACAAATTATCGTACGGCTTAGATATCAATTTTGTAGACCCTATAAAAATATCGAAACGTGTAGTAGAAGGCGTGTATGATGGCGTTACTACAACTGAATTGGATAACCTTGCTGCCGAAACTGCGGCAAGTATGACCCCTATACACCCCGATTATGCTAGTCTTGCCAGTCGTATAGCGGTAAGTAACCTGCACAAAAATACCGACAAGCATTTTAGCGTGGTTATGGATAGGCTATACAACTATGTAAGCCCAAAAACAGGCGAAAAAGCACCGCTTATTGCTGATGATGTTTATGAGATTATTGTAGATAATGCAGAACTATTAGACAGTACTATTATATACGATAGGGATTACAATTTTGATTACTTCGGTTTCAAAACCCTTGAGCGTAGCTACTTGCTAAAAATGAACAACGAAGTGGCCGAACGTCCACAGCACATGTATATGCGCGTGGCTTTGGGCATACACAAAGGCGATATAGAAAACGTGATAAAAACCTACAATCGCCTTAGCGAAGGTTGGTTCACCCACGCTACTCCTACCCTGTTTAATGCAGGTACGCCCAACCCACAAATGAGTAGCTGCTTTTTGCTAACCGCAAAAGACGATAGTATAGAAGGTATTTTTGATACCCTACGCCAATGTGCTAAAATATCACAAACAGCAGGAGGTATTGGTCTTAGTATACACAACGTACGCGCCACAGGCTCGTATATACGCGGCACAAACGGTGCTAGTAATGGTATTGTGCCAATGCTACGTGTATTTAACGACACAGCCCGCTATGTTGATCAAGGCGGTGGAAAACGCAAAGGCTCGTTTGCTATATACCTAGAACCTTGGCACGCTGATATCTTCGACTTTTTAGATTTGAAGAAAAACCACGGTAAAGAAGAAATGCGCGCCCGCGATTTATTCTACGCCCTTTGGGTGCCCGATTTGTTTATGAAGCGTGTGAAAGAGGATGGCGACTGGAGTTTATTTTGCCCCAACGAAGCCAAAGGTTTGGCCGATTGCTACGGAGAAGTATTTGAAGACCTATATACCAGCTACGAGGAAGCAGGCCGTGCCCGCAAAACAATAAAAGCCCGCGACCTGTGGAATAAAGTGCTAGAAGCACAAATAGAAACAGGCACACCTTATATGCTGTATAAAGATGCAGCCAATAGCAAAAGCAACCAAAAAAACTTGGGTACTATAAAAAGCAGTAACCTTTGTACTGAAATTATAGAATACACCGCCCCTGATGAAGTAGCTGTATGCAACCTTGCATCAATGGCGTTGCCTAAGTACATTACTGATGGCAAGTTTGACCACGAAGCCCTTTTTGATGCTACCTATGAAGTAACTATAAACCTAAACCGTATTATTGATGGTAACTTTTACCCAGTTGAAGAAGCCCGCAATAGTAATATGCGCCATCGCCCCATAGGCATTGGTGTACAAGGTTTGGCCGATACCTTTATTATGTTACGTATGCCTTTCGATTCTCCCGAAGCGGCACAACTAAACGCTGAGATTTTTGAAACCATATACCACGCTGCGCTTGTAGCCTCAAAAGATTTGGCTAAAGAAGAAGGCCACTACCAAACCTACCCGGGTTCACCCGTATCACAAGGAATACTTCAGTATGATATGTGGAATGTAACTCCTAGCAACCGTTGGGATTGGGCAGTATTGAAAGAAGAGATTAAAAAATACGGTGTACGCAATAGCTTATTGCTTGCTCCTATGCCAACTGCAAGTACTGCACAAATACTTGGTAACAACGAGTGTTTTGAACCTTATACCAGCAATATATACACCCGCCGTGTATTATCGGGCGAGTTTGTAATTGTGAACAAACACCTAATGCGCGACCTTGTTGATTTGGGCTTGTGGAATGAAAACATGAAGCAAAAAATCATAATGAGTAATGGTTCAGTGCAAAATATTGACGAAATACCACAACAAGTAAAAGATATATACAAAACCGTTTGGGAGATTAAACAAAAAGTGATTATTGATATGGCTGCCGACCGTGGTGCTTATATCGACCAAAGCCAATCGCTTAACTTGTTTATGGAAAACCCCAACTTTGGTAAACTAACAAGCATGCACTTTTACGCTTGGGAAAAAGGCTTAAAAACAGGTATGTACTATTTGCGTACTAAAGCGGCTACCGATGCTATTAAATTTACAGTGGTAAAAGAAAATCCACACGTGATGGATGTAACTACTGCTGAAAATGTAGCCTTCGACAGAGCTAAAGAAGTTGCAGCACCCGTTGCCGTAGCTCCAACTGCTCCTGCGGTGAGTAAAGAAGATTTAGACCAAATGCACGATACACTAGAAAACAAAACCTTTGAAGATTACGAAGCCGCAGCCATTATTGCCTGCTCGCTTGATAACCCCGAAGGTTGCGAAATGTGTGGTAGTTAACTTTATTAACACCTGTTTATAACATATACACACATATAGAAAAAAGAAAAATAATCTTTGAAGATACTCTAGGCTTTGACCAGCCTGGGATAATTCAGGAAGCAGGTCTCATTAGCCTGTCAACTGATCAAACGGTACAGGATGAAGTCCATTAACTTCAGAATGTGCCGTTTTGCATTTATGTAACGTAGAGAAAATTATTAACACAACGTAAAATAAAAAAGCACCCAAAAAATCTTAGGTGCTTTGTTTTGACCATTCGGGATAATCCAAAAAACAGAAGTTTTCATACTGATCAAACAGTTTGGATTTATGTTACATGTAACACACTTCAATAATAGTATATTTACCATTACATACAATATCATTGATATTAACACTCATATCAACATCGTGAACTATGAAGTCAATTAATTTTAAACTCCTTTGCTAATCAACAAACTTCATGTGTTTGTTAATCTCTACACAGAAATATTTATTGTGGACAATCAAAAACATCAACTTTAACTTACTAATTACCCTAGTTTAATTAAAATACTGTATACCAACATATTACATGCTTATAGAAAAATCGTCTTCGGGTTTTGAAGCAATTCGCACCCACACTTAAAGATTACTTCGGAAGACCTTGCAATGACGGAAAAGTAAATATAAACTAAACCTCCCCCTAGCCCCCTCTGTGAGGGGGACATTGAACGACGTACAAATGATAGGAAAAGTCGGCACACTAATGTCCCCCTTTGTGTGAAGTCGTACCAGAAAAAATGGAAGTCGAACAAAAAAAGCAATGCGGCTGCGGAGGGGGATTAAGGGGGAGGAAAAATCTTCAATCTAAAATAGATTTCACGTTTTATCCAACACTAAAGCAAAACAGTTTCAGATATTTGCAAAAACTATGTCAAAACCAAACATACTTTGTATATCAGGCAGCCTTAGGCAAGGCTCATCCAACGGTAAAATACTTGCGTATATAGCACAACAACTCAACACGGAAGCAAATTTTGAAGTATACAACGGCTTGGATGGCTTACCTTTTTTCAGTCCCGAAAGAGATACCCAACCAGCCCACTCCAATGTTGCCGATTTTAGAAAACAACTGCAACAGGCTGACGGTATTTTAATATGCACACCCGAATATGCTTTTGGTGTTCCGGGCGTTTTAAAAAATGCTTTAGACTGGACGGTTTCGTCGGCTGAGTTTTCGCGCAAGCCCTTGGCACTTATCACCGCATCATCGGTAGGCGAAAACGGGCACAAAGCCTTACTAAATACTTTTGTAGCGTTAGATGCTGATATAAGCGAAGAAGCAAAGCTGCTTGTCCCTTTTATTCGATCAAAATTTGATGCCGAAGGAAAACTAAAAGATGAAAAAGTAATGGCTGATATTGTAGCCACCACAAAAGCCTTGCTAGGCACCATGCAGCAAGCACAAAACGCCCACTAAAACTGTTTCCCTTCCAATTGCTCTATCACCTGCCTAATATGTGCAGGAAAAGGTGCTTTTTCGTTTTTGTTAAAATCAAACAATACCATCACATCATCTGCCTCGGCGGCTAGATTTCCCTCGTTGTCAAAAATTTGATGGTGTATGCCAAAACTGGTATTTTTTATAAAACTTACACGGGCTTGTATGGCCGCCGTACCCGGATAAAACAACGGTTTTTTAAACTGGCAAGCCGTGCTGGCCAGCATAGGCCCTATGTTGGTGGTTTGATGCAGGGCGGTAATGCCCACCGCCTCCCAGTAGTTTACCCGCGATGCTTGTACATATTTCATAAAAGCCACGTTGTTTACATGGCCAAACAAATCCATTTCGCTCCAATCTATACGTAATACCAATTCCATCTTGTTAATCGTTTCTTATTGCGTAAGGTACAAATTGTTACTTTTGAAAACCAGATGTCTACAAAAAAGCCAATAAGTAACCTAAAACTACAAATAGCTATACTTAGTATAGGTTTGGTGATAATGGCAGGCAAGTTTGTAGCCTATTTCCTCACCCATTCTAACACTATACTTACCGATGCGCTCGAAAGCATTGTAAACATTGCCGCAGGTGCTATGGGTGTATATAGTTTATACCTAGCTGCAAAGCCAAAAGATACCGATCACCCCTACGGCCACGGAAAAATTGAGTTTATATCAGCCTCAGTAGAGGGGACTTTGATAAGTGCTACAGGATTAATGATGGTAATGAAGTCGACTATCAACTTTTTTGAGCCTAGTGAACTGAGTAATTTGGATATTGGGCTGTACATAACCACAATAGCAGGACTACTAAACTATGTTTTGGGTTGGCGACTAAG
Organism: Bacteroidia bacterium; assembly: GCA_037968475.1. Taxonomy (GTDB): domain Bacteria; phylum Bacteroidota; class Bacteroidia; order UBA8524; family UBA8524; genus SB11. Next base: position 35,713 of record JBBKVO010000046.1, on the reverse strand, counting down.
CAGTCAGGGCAAGAAAAACAACTCATTAACACTTATTGCAAGTGGAAAACACTTAAAATCAGATGCTTATACCACCATTGGCATATTGGTAGGGCTGTTTATTATTTACCTTACAGGGTATTTATGGTTGGATAATATTATAGCTGGAGCACTGGGGTTGTTCATTATTTACACTGGAGTGAAAATTCTTCGTCAATCGGTGGCGGGAATAATGGATGAAGCGGATAATGACCTACTAGTCAATATAGCTAACATACTGAATAACAATCGAGAACCCAATTGGGTAGACATACACAATATGCGCATAATAAAATATGGCAGTAGCCTACATATTGATTGCCATGTTACCCTGCCTTGGTTTTTTAACATAAAAGAAGCCCATAATCAAACTGAGGCCATAGACAGGCTAATAAACAGCCACTACCCGCAAGGGGTTGAATTTTTTATACATACGGATGGGTGCATAGAGGCGTCGTGCAAGGTGTGTAGTAAAGGCGATTGTAAGGTGCGCCAACACCCTTTTGAGGGGCAATGGGAGTGGAATTTGCAAAATGTGATGCAAAACCAAAAACACGGTTTATAGTAGTATCTACTTTTCAAGCTCAGTTTTTAACTGATTAATGTGATTTTGTAGGGCTTGTAGCTCAAAAATGTTGTTTTGCAACCTGTTTTCAGCCATTTGAAGGGCTAGCAGCAGCTTACCTTTATCAAAATCAGCGGTTTTTAACATAGTGCCCTTACCCATAAACAACCACTCAGGGTTTATAGAGGGGTATTTAGTCAAAATTTTTTGTAACATTTCAACACTAGGCTTATTTCGTCCTTGACTAATATGGGTTAGTACTGCTTGTGATATTTCTAAATCGGCAGCAAAAGCAGTTTTTGTTAAACTAAACTTCTCCATCACCAAAACTACACGTGTATTTAAACCATCCATAGTGCGAATTTACAACTGTAAAGTCAATTTTACAGTTGTAAATATCGCTTCTTTACATTTGTAAAGTGCGTAGACTTGGCCTCTACTGTTTATCGCTATTACACGTTGTATTAATACTTTACCATTAAATCATAAGTTATTGATATTTAAATATATAAAACACTAAATGCAACGTGTACAACTTATGGTTGTATGTGTTTATTTTGCTTGTGTGCGAAGGGGTTGCAAGGGGTTTGCAATTGTAAATTTTAGGCATAGTTTAGCCTATACCCAATTTGAAAACGGGCGTTTTGTTAGCATTTCATTGCCTGCCCTATACGTTTTGATAGCTAAAGAATGAAAGTGTTTTATAGCGGCTAAAAATCAGTTTTTGTAAAAAGTGAATTCAAAAAAGGGTCGAATTTTAGTCGTAGAGATTTTAGGCTGAAACAGATTTAGCCATTATACAGAAGTGAAAAGAATTTCTGGTGAAATATGAAAGTATATGGTGTGGAGATTTTTACCCTGCTACTACCCCACTTTAGAGTATTTTTTCAATTTGTCGTCTTTATTTCAAAATAGGTAGTGATATGCTAAGTTTATACCTAATAGATTTATATAATAAGTAAAGGACGATTAGCTAAAAAGATAAATCAAATCCTTTAATAGAGGTCAGCAACAATAAGATATTTATCTCGATATCATAAACTGAACTAATAGTTAGGTTTACTTTGATCTAGAAGTCATTATGTACAAAGAAAATAATAATATTAAAGATATACCTCCCGCTCCTGTGTTAGAGTTTATTTTAGCGATGGGTTTATTCCATCAAATAAGGAAACAACAGGGTAGCTGTTATAGTTTTCTACAAAATAGATATCAACTTCAGTTATGATGTTACCTGTTTTTCGTGCATAGGCATCAATATTTTCAGCTATTAGTTCATCTGAGAAAACACGTCTGCTATGCAAAAAATTAACATAAGCTTCTGCCTCTTTTTTGGGGGACGGAGCTAATAGGTAAACTCTTTTTCCTGTGTTTTCAAGCCCAATACTTTCGTTCAATTCATTAATTAGGTCAATCATTTCTAAAGTTGTCATATCAATAGTATTTGTTTAAAAAGGATTTTAGCTTTAAATTTTTTCTTAACTTTCAAAATTTACTAAAACAAAGATATTAAAAAATAATTTATTTTTTTTCAACTTGGTATATCATTATTATACTCTTAATTCACTACCCTATAAAACAAAAAAAAGCCCTGCCGTTTGGGGCAGGGCTTTGTATAAGCTGTTAAAAGTATTATTTAACTTCTGTTTGAGTTTCTACTGAGCGGTTAGCGTTTTCGTCAACCTTTTTCACAGTAATCTTGTCAGGGTCAATAGTTTTTAATTTGCCCCATCCTAGGTCTTTCAAGCCTTTTTGTATAAGTTCTTCATCACCTACTACTACTATAACCATTTTATCTATATCCATCATCTTTTTAGCAAGAGCATCAATCTCTTGTTCAGTTAATGAATTTAGTACTTCGGTTTGTTCAGCAACGTAGTTTTTAGGAAGGTTAAACCTTTCTATTTGTGATAAAAATTGTGCTTTTTGGAAAGAAGTTTGGTAGCTAAGTGCATCACTTTGGCGGAAAGCATTTTTAGTATAATCTAACTCTTGTTGAGTAATACCGTCGGTTTTGTACTTTTCAAACTCGCCCAATAGTTCTTTTATAGCACTATCGGTAGCTGCGGTACGTATGCCTGCACCAAATGCAAACACACCGGGATACTCTGAACCTGAGAAGCTGGTGCGTGCACCATAAGTCCAACCTTTATCTTCACGTAGGTTTAGGTTGATACGGCTGTTAAAGTTTCCACCTAATGGGAAATTGGCTACTTGTGATTTAAAGAAATCACCTTTGTAATCAAATTTATCGCCCATATACCCCATACGTATTTGCGATTGTGGGGCGGCAACTTTATCTATTACATAAATGCCTTTTTCGGGTTTGTGGTTAAAGGTAAGTTTTGGTAGAGTAACGTTTTTAGCTTCCCATTTTTTCAAGAAGTCTAATTTTGGTAATATTTCGTCTTGGCCTTTGCTACCTACTATAGTAATAGATGTAAGGGTTGGCGTGTAGTATTTTTTGTAGAAGTCTTTAATGTCTTCTAGGTCAATTTTGTCAAGGGTTTTGTTGGTACCACTTGCGCTTGCTCCCAAAATATGATCGTCGCCATATATAAGTTTAGCAAATGCTTTGCTGGCAGTAAGTGAAGCATCTTTTATTTCGGTATAAAAACCTTCTATAGCTTGGTTTTTAATACGTTTAAAATCTTCGGGATCAAACCTTGGGTTGTATAGCATATCTTCTAACAACTTCAAAGTAGCATCAACGTTATTATCTAATGTGGTTACAAAAATGGTGGTTGATGTAGTACCTGCTGAAAAATTGATGTTTGCACCCAATTTATCCAACTCGTGCGATAACTGCTCTGAAGTATAGGTTTTTGTGCCTTCGTTCATCATTTCGGCAGTTAAACGTGCTATACCAATTTTCTTAGGATCGTAAGCTGATAATAAGTGTCCGCCTTTAATGGTGATGATAATATCAACAGTAGGAACTTCAGTGGTTTTAGTACCAATAATTTTGATACCGTTATCCATTTTGGCATTGTAATACTCGGGCACAGTAGCTGCTTTTGCAGGACCGGGAGTTGGTTGTTTGCTACGATCGAAATTATCTTTTACTGGTACATAAGTTAAACCTACATATTCTTTTTCAGATGCAGGGTCGGTAATACCGGGGTATGGGTTACGGCTAAAAGATGAATCTTTCAGTTCGCGTGCGCGAGGAACTACGTGAACGAAACAAGCATTGCGGCTTTTTACATATTTATCAAATACACGTATAATGTCAGCTTTGGTTACGCTTTTATAACGAGCTAACTCATCTTTCAAGTTGTATGGTTTGTTACCCAACAACATAGCCCAGTTAGTTAACTGACTTGATTTACCTTGAATACTTTCAAGTACACCCACCATATTGGCTTCCATATTGGTTTTGGCAGCCAATAGATCATCGTCAGATATTTGGTTAGGGTCAAACTCGCTAATAGTTTTCTTTAACAAGTCTTCTATTTCACGCTGAGTGTATTTAGGGAAATAGGCTATAACTATTTGAAATTCTCCACCTAATTCGCGACAAGGGTGTGAAGCTGATGCTTGTACTGCTTTTTCTGATTTTACAAAGTTTTTGTATAGTGGCGAGTTGTTGTTACCGCCAAAAATTTCGGCCAACAAATCTAAAGCAGGCTCATCCCTATCGTAGTTAGGTACTGTAGGATATACTACTAAATCTAACGGGAAATAAATATTATCAGGGTAGGTAGTGTGTTTTTCAGAACCTAAGATAACTTTATCTGTACGCATTTTTTGTACAATTTTGCCTTTAGCAATAGGGCCATAGTATTTCTCAACCATAGCATATACTTCGTTAGGGTTAATATCGCCCGAAATAGCTAAAATAGCATTATTGGGGCCATACCAACGCAAAAAGAAGTTTTTAAGATCGTCAACCGATACAATGTTCAAATCTTCAACATATCCAATAGTTGGCCAGCTATAAGGATGGCCCTGTGGATATAAGGTTTCACCTAATTTCTCAACAAATGCCAATGCATACGGCTGATTTTCGATGTTTTGAGATTTTTCGTTTTTAACGGTAGCGCGTTGTACTTCAAATTTCTTTTGAGTAACACTATCCAACAAAAAGCCCATACGATCGGCTTCTAACCAAAGAGCAGTTTCAAGCATATTACTTGGTAAAGTCTCAAAATAGTTAGTACGGTCGCTATTAGTGGTACCGTTCATTTGTCCACCTGCACCTTGCACTATTTTAAAGTGTTGCTCATCGGCTACGTTTTTAGAGCCTTGAAACATCATGTGCTCGAAAAAGTGAGCGAAACCCGATTTACCCATGCTTTCACGATCAGAACCTACTTTGTAGGTAACTTCTACGTGCACAATAGGATCGCTATGGTCTTCGTGTAAAATTACTGTTAGGCCGTTGGCCATTTCCCATTTTTCGTAGGGGATACCCAACTCGCCGGCAGCGGGGGTATATTTGTTAATCAAAGTCCAAGTTGAGGGTGGCTGTGCATTAACGCTAAGCACACCGACAAAAAAGACTAAAAAAAAGAGTCTTACTTTTTTCATACGGATGTAGTTTGTGTTGTATTATTAAGGCTTCAAAAATAAGTTATCTTAACGAAGATTGGCAGCTATTCGTTTAAAAGTATGCCATTACCGATAAAAGTTAGTATAGATATTAAAATTTACACTATTGTTTTGTTTGCTTCATTACCCCGAAATAGCTTATTTTTGCTCCTGTTTAAAAGAAAAAAGAGAACATTATGCGTTTTGCTACAATTATAAGTTTAGTGGTTATCGGTGTGGTTTCACGTCTTATGCCACACTGGCCTAATTTTACACCTGTATTGGCAGCTGCTTTATTTGCAGGGGTTCACTTTAAAGATAAGAAATGGGCTTTTGCAGTTCCATTACTTACTATGCTTATTAGCGATTTGTTTTTGCCCTACCACTCTACCATGTTTTTTAATTATGGTGCTATTGCCTTGGTGGTGCTTATAGGTACTTTAATTACTAAGGTGAAATTTACCAACATACTGGGCGCATCATTATTAGGTACTGCTTTGTTTTTCTTAATTACCAATTTTGGAAGCTGGGCAATAGACCCTTATAATATGTATGCCGACAACTTTAGCGGTTTAATGGCCTCATATATATCAGCTATACCCTTTGCAGGCAATAGCCTTTTATCTGATTTATTGTTTAATGGCGTATTGTTTGGCGGTTTTGCTTTAGCACAAAGCAAAATACCCCAACTGCAAGCTGTTAAAGCGTAAGTATAGAGCAATATCCTAAAAACAGTGAACTCTAAATAGTAAAACTGTTAACTTACTTTTCGTTTAGTTTGTTTTTTAGAATAGCCTCTAGCTGGGTAGCTTTTTTAAACAGCACATTGTCTTCTATTGCCGCGTGCTGATTCATATCACGATCAAGTTGTTTCAGCTCGTGCATTATAATGCGGTATTCTAGTGCTTGTCCTTTTTCTATACTAAAGTTTTTGGTTTTTGCTTTTAGCTCTTCCATTTCATCCTCGTCGTGCTCGTGGTTGTGGCACAAAACCTCAACGGAGTATTTTGATAGTGTAGCTTTGGCTTCATCAACATTAAAATTTTCATACAAGTCCTGCATTTTTAATATGAAAGGAAAAACCAATTCTTCTTCCAGTATAATATGCTTGCGCATTTGATTGCTAAACTTGCGGTAACACTTTTCTAAAGTCCTATAACTTTCATCCGTACGCGAAAGCTGAGCTATCATGCGCCTGATGGCAGGTAGTTTGGTTTTGGCGTACTCGTGGTGGGTATTAATTAGATACTCTATAAGAAAAGGAATAGATACATGGTTAAAATTGATATTAAACTCTTGCCTGCCCAGTGCCGATAGCTCTTTTACCAGCTTTTCGCTGTTAATCTTTTTTTCATCGCACACCTGCTGCAAGGTTTTATCTAAATAGTGCTGGAAAACAATACCGTGATTATCTAATACCAAAGCGCGCGATGGGTTTTGCTCAATAATATCCTGTATAGTTGTATTTTTCATCTACTCTATTGCTGAAACTATCTTCTTTTCACGGTAAATTTAACAGGGGGTTTGCTTTAATACTATGATTTTTATCAGCTATGTTGTAGGACTTCTATACTTTTAAAGGCTAAGCCTAAGTAAGTAATAATATCAGTGGCGGAAAGGCTTTGATAACTTTGTGTTTCTAATGCAAAATCGGCAGCGCTACCGTGTATGTAAACGCCTAGTATACAAGCTTCTTTTTGGGTATAGCCTTGCGCGCGCAGCGCAGTGATAATACCTGTTAGCACATCGCCACTGCCACCTGTAGCCATACCTGCGTTGCCGGTACTATTAAAATACACTTCGCCTGTGGGCAATGCTATACTAGTATGTGTGCCTTTTAGTACTATATATATATTGTGTGTTTGGGCGGCTTCAATTTGTTTTTGCAATCGCTGGTAGCTGTTTTTACTTTCACCAAACATACGATCAAACTCTTTTGGATGTGGTGTAAGTATTGCCCCTACTGGTAGTTTTACCTTTTTACGTTCAGTAAAGTTTAGCGATAAACAATTAAGTCCATCAGCATCAATCACCAGTTTTTCACCCTCTACTCCTGCCATAAAATCATCCATAGCATCACGGGTGATAATTTGTTCCCCCATCCCCATACCTATACCAATGGCGGTGTAGTTTTTTGTATCGTGGGGCATAAAATCAAGCTGTTCTTCTTTCTGTATTGCTTCGGCCATCACCTCGGGCACAAAGGTTTGTATAGGTGTATAGGCGCATTGAGGTATAAATGCGGTGGTTAGCCCTGCTCCTGCTTTTACACAGGCCTTGCTTGCCAACAGCATTGCGCCTGCTTTGCCCAAAGAGCCGCCTATAAGCAAAGCATGACCATAGGTGCCTTTGTGCGAAAACCTATTGCGGGGTTTTAGTATGTTTTTTATTTGGTTGCTTTGCAGCCAATAAAAGTTTGATGAGGTTTGTTGCTGGTACTCTTGTCCCAAGCCAATATCTATAACTACTAATTGGCCTACGTTTTTGCCCATTTCGGCAAATAGAAAAGATTGTTTTGGTTGCTGAAATGAAAGGGTTAAGTTAGCTGCTATAACTTCTTTATAATCAACAAAATTGTCCACCCAATCAGCAGGCATTCCGCTGGGCATATCTATACTGATTCTTGTATTAGGATAACTGTTTATATGGGCTACGGTTTTTGCGGCCAAACCATTTAGAGGGCGTTTAAGTCCTGTACCAAACAGTGCATCAATTATAGTAACGTATACTGGTATGGGGGTCAACTGCTCGTGGCTATCAATGAGCACTATATTGGCTTTGGTATTTTTTAGCCGTTTAAGATTACTTTCAAAATCGGGCGAACTTTTATCCCCTGTTTTAATAAGGTATACAGTAATGTTTTTGCCTTCGTTGGCCAATAATCGGGCTAAACAAAGGCCATCACCTGCGTTATTACCCATACCGCAAAACACATCAAAATCAGCTTCTTGATACAAATGACCTTCCAGCCACTTGAAGCATTTTGTGGCTACGCGCTCCATTAAATCAATAGAGCTTATGGGCTCGTTTTTTTTAGTATAATCGTCCCACAATCGTATTTGTTCGGCGCTAAATAATTTCATGTTTTTCTTGTAAAGGCACTTAACCTCTAGTTAAGCATAAGTTAATCAAATTATCTCTCAATATCTACTGTTTTCAATTCTAATCTATTCATAGCGTTGTTTCGCAGCCCCTTTACCCAAGGCTGTACTAACCGTACCGATTGAGCATAGTACAGTGTAAGCACGGGCAATTTATTGGCCACAATAGTATCTAGCATGGCGTAGATTACTTGCCTTGCGGTATCATTGGTTTGTGCAATGGCTTTTTCATACAGTTTGTCGTATTCTTTATCGTCAAAGCGGGTATAGTTGGGGCCATTGGGGGCTTTGTTCTTGCTGTAGAATAGCGATAAATAGTTCTCTGCATCAGGATAATCAGCTATCCAACTCCCCCTAAAAAACGCCAAATTACCTTTTGATACCTGCGAACGATGCGATGGCCCCGGGCTGTTTTCTATCGTGGCTTGTATGCCTATATCTTTTAGCTGCTTTTGCAGGTAGGTAGCTATATCTACATAGTTTTGGGTGGTGTTTATAGCCAAAGGCAGCAACCCTTTACCGTTGGGATAACCCGCTTGTGCCAGTAGCTCTTTTGCTTGTTGCTGGTTGTATTGTTTTTCAGTTTTAAACTGGAAAAGACTAAGCCCACCCAGCGCAGGCGGCACAAAACCTGCATTGGCGGGTATACCAATATTGTTGCGCAAAAAAAGCAGCATTTTCTCCCTATCAATACAATGGCTAATGGCCTGACGAACAAGGGGATTGTGCCAAGGGCTATCAAACCTACCATTATCAGTAGTATCCATCAAAAAGCCCATGTATTCGGTATTTAAGTACGGACTTACCTCTAGTCTAAATTTTTGTTGGTAAGATGGCTTTAGTTTACCGTCTTTTGTTAATATCTCGTCTTTATAGCTACCATCAAGTCCATCAAAAAAATCAAATTTGCCTTGCACAAACTCCATAAAGGCGGTTTGCTTGTTCTCTATAAAGCTCACCTCAATGGCATCAAGCTTTGGCAAGGGTTGCCCGTTCTCTGTTTCAAAGTAGTTAGGGTTCTTCTCCAGCACCAATTTCACCCCCTCTTCCCATAGTTTAAACCTAAAAGCCCCTGTGCCTACAGGGTGCGTTCTAAATTCTTTACCATACATTTCTACAGCTTCATGTGGTACAGCATAACAGTATGGCATGGTGAGCATTGATAGAAAAGGTGGAAATGCTTTGTTTAGGCGGATTGTAAACGTAGTATCATTTACTGCAACAAAAGGAGTGTATTTGCCTGAAAGATAATCGTCAACATCAATTTTATCATTAAAAACCCAAGCCCCTGTACTGGCTGTTAGCGGGTTTACAATGCGCCCCATACTGTATACAAAATCGTGGGCTGTTACCTTTCTATTTTTTGATGTAAAGCATTTATCTTCATTAAAATAAACATCATTTCTTAAATAAAAAGTATAAGTAAGTCCGCTATCGCTTATTTGCCAGTTTTTGGCTATGCAGGGTACTACTTTTAGGTTGCTATCCAACTGCACTAAACCGTTGTACAATTGGCTTACGCTCCAAATAATATATTCATCACGTGCAAAAGCAGGGTCAAGCGTTGGCAAGCCTGTTTCTACATTGTACCTAAACACTTTTTTGGCATTGTTGGTATGTCCATTATTACAGGCTATCAACAGAAAAACCATGTGTATAAGTATTGAAAACTTGGCGGTCATTGTGTATAAAAAAGCCTTCACTTACCTGTATTTTTGCTATCCTTTGTAAACACGAATATTGGTATTTGATGCCTTACGAAGCTACTTTTTTAATTAACATTTTGAGTATAACACACACAAATGGGTAAAATAATATCAATAGTAAATCAAAAAGGCGGAGTAGGTAAAACTACTACTGCTATTAACCTTTCGGCTAGTTTAGCGGCTTTGGAAAAGAAAGTTTTACTGGTAGATGCCGACCCACAAGCCAATACAACATCGGGCTTGGGCTTTGACCCTACCATTATAAAAACAGGGCTGTACGAGTGTATTATACACGATATGCCACCAAAAGAGGTGATTATAAAATCGGACTTAGAGTATTTGGATATAATGCCCTCTAATATTGATTTGGTGGGTGCTGAGATTGAGATTGTTGATTTGCCTAACCGTGAACGCATGATGAAACGTGTGTTTGAAAAAATACGTAACGACTACGATTTTATAATTATAGACTGCTCTCCATCGTTAGGTTTAATAACAACTAATGCACTTACCGCTTCTGACTCAGTGATTATACCTGTACAATGTGAGTTTTTTGCATTGGAAGGTTTAGGCAAGTTGCTAAACACTATAAAAATTATACAATCGCAACTAAATGCCAATCTTGAAATTGAAGGCATATTATTAACGATGTACGATAGTCGCTTACGACTTAGTAATCAAGTGGTTGAAGAAGTGAAAATGCACTTTCAACAATTGGTGTTTGATACCATTATACAGCGTAATGCAAGGGTGAGTGAAGCCCCAGGGCACGGAAAATCGGTATTGCACTACGATGCCAGCAGTAAAGGTGCTGTGAATTACCTGAACCTAGCCCGCGAATTGATGCAAAAAAACGGCATGACCCGCATAGCCGAAGACGATAAAATATTGACGAACGACTAATAAATGAGTATACCAAAAAAGAGAAACGCCTTAGGAAAAGGGCTTTCGGCCTTGTTGAATAGTGATGAGGTGGCTTCGCTAACTGCACCACGCTCTAACAGTATTAACCACATATTCATCAGCCAAATTGAGGCAAACCCTTTTCAGCCCCGTATAGATTTTGATCCTGAACATTTAGAGGAGTTAGCCGCTTCTATACGCGTACATGGTGTAATACAACCTATTACCGTACGTAAAATAAACCTGAACGAAGACCGCTACCAAATAATAAGCGGTGAACGCCGTACTAAAGCCAGTATTTTAGCAGGATTGAATAGCATACCCGCTTATGTGCGTGTAGCTAACGACCAAGAAATGCTAGAAATGGCGTTGATAGAAAATATTCAACGTCAAGACCTTAATGCTATTGAGGTAGCCCTTAGTTACGACCGCTTGATGGCGGAGTGTGATTTGAAGTTGGACGAGGTGGGCGAACGTGTGGGCAAACAACGCAGCACGGTAAACAACTACCTGCGTCTGCTAAAACTGCCTGCCGATATACAGGCCGGTATACGCGATAGTAAGGTGAGCATGGGACACGCCCGCGCAATAATAAACATTGATGATGCCGACGAGCAAATGTTGGTATACAGAAGAATTATTGACGATGGCTTATCGGTGCGTGATACTGAAGAACTTGCCCGACATAAAAAAGCACCTGCAAAAACCAAAGAAAAAGCACCTACGGTTAAAAAAACTCCCATAGCAGGCTTTGATGAGTATGCAGGCCGCTTATCGCAAAAACTGGAAGTGAAGGTGAAACTGAAAGCCAAAGGCAAAGGCAAAGGCGAATTGGTGATACCTTTTGAAAGCCAAGAACAACTGGAAAAGATTTTTGAATTGCTGTAGTTAGTGTTTGGTGGTTTGTGATTAGTAATTTATCACTGATAACTAGCAACCAATATCTTAATATCTACTCTTAGCACAGTTTTTGATTATTTTTGCAGCGTGAGCATACACAAGGCATTATTACTATTCTTTTTATTAACTGTTGCCCCACAATTGTGGGCGCAAAATGATACTTTGGCAACGGATAGCATTGCTATGATAGCACCTGTTGTTGAGCAAACTCCTGCCAAAAAAGAAAAAAGTATTATTGCCTTAAACAAAGATGCTGAATTAGATACTACTCTTTCACACTCGCCACGCAAGGCCATGCTATTATCGGCACTATTGCCCGGTGCAGGACAGGTATACAATGAAAAGTACTGGAAAGCTCCCGTAGTTTGGGCTGGGTTTGCTGTGTTAGGCTATTTTATCAACCAAAACGCTAAAGAATACAAGCGTTTCCGTACCGCCTACAATTATAGTGTAGATAAGGATAGCACTACCATATCAGAATTCCCTACGGTTTCTCCCACCCTATTGGCTAATGAGCGCGATATATACCGCAAGTGGCGCGATTTATCGATAATACTATCGGTAGGATGGTATGCCCTTAATATTATTGATGCCAATGTTGATGCCCACTTGTTTAATTTTGATGTGAGCGATGTAGCTACTTTGCGTTGGGAACCTACGTTTAACATGGCATTTAACCAACCGCAAAAACCATTTGTGGGCGGCGTAAAGCTGACTTTAGGGTTTTAAGTATGCAAATCCTCTCCTATCAACAGCAATACGCCAAGTATTTTGAACTACTAAACAAAGAGTGGTTGCTAAAGCATTTTTATATTGAGCCTATTGATGAGTATGTACTCACTCACCCCCAAAAAGCTATATTGGATAAAGGCGGACGCATTTTGTTTGCTGAATACAATAGCAATATAATTGGTACAATTGCCCTACTGCCCATAAACAGCAGCGAAGTAGAGTTTATAAAAATGGGGGTAAATGAAAACTATCAAGGGTTGGGAGCAGGTAAGCTATTGTTTACTGCCGCTATACAAACCGCTAAAGAAATGGGTATGAAAAAGGTAATACTGTACTCAAACAAAGGCCTTATCCCTGCCCTAGCCATATACCGCAAACATGGTTTTGTGGAAGTACCCGTTGAAGAACACGTTCACTACGAGCGTTGCGATATTAAAATGGAGTTGGAGTTGCTCTAACAAAATTAGCGAACTATTAACCCCTTAGTGGTGTCGGCTTGGGTATTGTTTCCTTCATTTTCCTCGTCAATTTTATTATTTGCATCAACCTCTATAATATGTATAAAATCACCGGCTCCTTCGTAATTAAAAGTACTTTTTATTATACGATATTCTTTAGGAGGAACAACTACTGTTGGGGTTTCGTTTAATTGCTCTACAATTTTACCATCTTTTACCCTAATGAGTTTTGTAGCCGAGCGCGAACCTGAATTTCCATCATAAGAACCTTCTGAAACAGAAGAATTGGTTATCACTTTATACACAGTTACTTTCTCACCTACCCTTAGCGAGTCTAAACATATTTGGTATGGAAAGTTTAAAGTATTCCAAACATACGTTACTTGTGCATTCCTGCCTAGTGTAGGTTCAAATTCATAACGTGTAACACTATAAAATTCATTTTTAAGATATAAGTTACCCGTAAAAACAAGTTGAACATTATAATAGATACGGCAAGTAGATGAGATTCCATCAAAGTAGGGACCTTTAAGAACTTCAAAAAATTTGTTATCCAACGTCAATATTCCATAACTAATCCCATTGTGAAATATTGCTGGATTAACAGTATCGGGCACTGACAAATCGGGTTTATCTTTATTTACCTGTACACAATTCATCAAAAAGAGTGGTAATACCAAGTATGCAATTAATAATGTAACAAACTGTTTCATATTTACCTATTGAATTTGGGTAATAGTACAGGTTTTTGTTACATTGGCATCATTAAGCCCTGTTATATGAATAATTTTATAAATACGGTTATTCCCATATTTCGCATTCTCATCAAAAGTATTAGTAATTGTAGAACCCGATTTTTTCTTAATCGAGTTATTATTATTTTCGCTGCGTTCTTTAGTATTATCTAAAAAATCTAGTATCATTTCTACTAAATAATAGCCATTTTTAAGAAAAGAGGTCTCTACCTCACCATTATCTTGTTCGCATGGGCTTAAAGCTTTTTTATCTTTCGATCCGCTTTCAGTGGGTGTTCCCCAATTTGATGGATTGGGATTATTGGCATTATAATAAACGTTTACTTTAAAATTTTGTTGATTAGTAGATTCACTTTTATTACAACAACTTTTCTCGGCTTCATTTACAAAATTAATAGCCATTTTCACATCCTGATTAGTGCTTGTTTCTGATAATACATACAAAGCGATATCACTAATATACTTAAAATCAGGATCTACATTAAGTCCAAAATTTTCTGAGCATTGACAGGAGTTTAACGATAAAGTGCTTAAACTAATCAATATAACGAAAAAAAAACGTTTCAGCAGGTTCATAGGTTGATTGTTATAATTTTTGAAACACAATCTACTGAATCTATTTTGTTTTATAGTAAACCAATTATCAAAGAATAGTAAAATACCGAATTTTACTTAGTTATACAATAACTCAGTGCTTACATGAAAAAGGGCATTGCCTTTGTTTACCACAGGGGCATTGTTTACACAAAATATATATCCGTCAAAAGGGGCTTTTACCTTCTTTTCAAACTCACCATAAGGATCTAAAATATAGCCTATAACGCCTCCCTTTTGCACCTTCGAGCCATTGGCTGCAACCGCCTTAAACATTCCTGAATACAAAGCACGTACCCATTTTGATTTTTTAATCAATACAGGCTTAATAGAAGTATCTGTTTCGCCCTTTAGTATGCCTATATGTTTCATCACATTATAAGCTCCGTTAACACCGTAATCAATCACCTGTTGGTCTATATGTTTTGATTTTCCGCCTTCAAACAACAAAATGGTTTTACCCAATTTGTTTACTGTTTCTCGTACCGATTTACTGATATTCTCGGAGTGAATAATAAACGGTGCGCCGAACACTTTAGCCAACTCCAACGCTTTATCATCGGTAAATACACAACGTACTTGAGACATATTCTCTCTGCTTGCGCCCCCTGTATGAAAATCAATTACATAATCCACCAAAGGCACAATCTCTTTTCTAAATGTATATGCAAACTGACTGGCCAATGAACCTTGCAACGAACCGGGGAACATTCGGTTTAAATCGCGTCCATCAGGAAACGCTCGCTTTTGGTTTAAATACCCAAAAACATTTAAAACAGGAATACAAATTATTGTCCCACAATCAGGTTTATTATATTCTTTCTTGATGATTTCTCGTACTATCGCTACACCGTTTATTTCATCACCGTGTACGCCTGCCATTAATAGTATTGTGGGGCCATCGTGTTTAGAGCGATTAACAATTACAGGAATTTTTATTGGTGTGCGGGTGTGAAGCTTGGCTATTTCAAGCTCCAAAAAGGCACTTTTACCCTTTTTAATTTCTTTGCCTAGTATTTTAAATGTATCGCCCGACATTGCCTGTATATAATTTATACAAAAAAAGACTATTTGATAGAATTTGCGCTATTACTTAATTAATAAATTATAGTAATTTATTAACCTGTTCCAGTACCTGCTTGGCCTGCTGATGGTATGGGTTACGTTTTAGTAAGCGTTGCAATAAAGCTTTTGCTTTGTCGTATTGTTTTAGGTAATTATATAATCCTGCTTTGTTTAGCAATGCCGCTTCATAGTCGGGGTCAAGCGCAAGGGCTTTATCGTAGTATTGGTTGGCTTGTGCAATATTGCCTTGCAAAAAATGCAAGTAGCCCAAATTGGTAAGGCTTTGTACGTGTTTGGGGTAGTTGTGTATTACATCTTCTAAAAGCTGTTGGGCTTCGGCGGCTTTGTTTAGCTCCAATTTCACCGCTCCAAGTTTTGCTTTAAACTCAATATTTTGTTGGGCTTGTTTCACTGAAAGAGCCAAATATTTCTCGGCCTCACTTAGGTTGCCTGTGGTATAATACGCCTGACCAATACGGTAGGCCGTCCACGCATCAGGATTAGTGGCTTTGGGGGCATATTGCAGCAAGGTGTTAAAATCGTTTTTTAAGTATGCCCAATGGATAAAATATAGGGGAGCAGCTTGTGCTTTTTGCAAATAAAACACCGCCGAATCAAGCAAATAAGGCTTTGTAGGCTCAAATTTTTCAAAATAGCTAAGGTATGCTCTCCCGCGAGTTAAAACGTCGCTATTCGCGTTATTAACGGCGTATATGCCTATGAATTTCTTTACCTCGTTGGCGTTTTGTGTTTTTTCTCCTTTTTGAGGTTTCCGTATATAATGGTCGTGAACCGTTACATGGGGTATATCAATAGTTCCCGTACTGGGCATGTGGCAACCGCTGCAATCGTTGTTTTTTTCCATTCGCACCGCTTCACTTTCGGTACAAATATTTTGAGTATGGCAATTGTTGCAAGCGGTATTAAACACCTGCTTTCCTGTAACTTTTACCGATATATGGGGGTTGTGGCAAGTGATGCACGTAAGTTGTAACACACTGTTTTCTTTACTGTTAAGTGCGGACTTATTGCTTTGCAAAAAACACTGGCTCATTTGCAGGCGTTGCGCGTGCGATGCCATTATAAACTCTTCATCGTTACCCTCATAGCGGGGCATATACACATCCATAAAATCACTTAGCACCATGCCGGGGCGAAAATCGGTAAAGCCCTTCCCTTCTTTTAATATGGCATTGCCTTGCAAGTGACAACGTTGGCAAAGGTCTATTTGTCGTTCCCACGTTAGTTTGCGCGGGTTCACAATACTATAATCAATGGCTTTTGCAGTATCTACCAGCTTACCTGCCTGTATATTGGCCACGTGCGCCTCACCCGGGCCATGACAACGCTCGCAGTCTATGCCGTTGGGTATCATAGTAAACCTGTTTTCTGATGCTTGCACAAAGCTAGGCAGGGCATTGTGGCAACTCATACACTCTAAACCGATAATGCGACTAAAACGGGTGTTGTTCCCGTCCTCAAAACCGGGGGGCAAATCCCAGTGCCCATCTTGGGTATAAAACGTAAGTGGGGCTTGGTTAAGGTAGCCGTTAGTTTCTATAATATGTGAATTGGTATGCTGCCCTGAACCCACAATATAGGCCACTAGCTCCTCGCGTTTGTGTATGGTGTCTTTTCCTTCTAGCCTGTATTCTTTTATATAAAAATCATCGCCAGCCCAGTAGGGTTGATAATAAAAGTTGCGGTATTTATCGTAAACAGGTTTGTGGTTAAAATTAGCCGAGCTTTTCTCTTTGGTGGCTTTGCCAAACGATTGCCCCATACCTGTATGTATAAAGGTGCTGTGCTTATCGGCATGGCAGGCGCGGCAAGTATTCATGCCCACGTATTTAACGGTATCGTGGTGGTTTAGATACGTTAGTGGTTGGTTATTGGTTGATGCTTGTTTGCTATTGGTGCAATATATATTTAGGCTTACCACAAAGGCGGCAAGCGATACCAACAGGGCTATTATAGAGGTGCGGCGCAACATTATTTATTACCTGAACGAAGTAAAGGGTAGAAAAGTTTAGAAACAAGTAAGGATTGGTGATTTGTGATTGATTATGTGCTTTACATCCCCCTACCCCCTTCGCTTTTGCACATTATCCCCGCACAAGGGGGACAAAACGCTAATTAAACAACACCATTTTGGTAAAGGGGTTTCGTCGCAGGTAGGCACTTACTATCAATTCTGAATCTATAGTGGGTTTGCAGGGTTGTATATAGTTTTCCAGCTCGTTTCGGTTGCTCCAGCTTTGGGTTTTCTCTATAAAACCGTAGCCTTTTAGTGAGCCTTCGCTCACATAAACTACTGTTTGCTCAGTAGGTTTACGGCCTTTGCCCAGTAAGGCGTATGTGGGTTTGTGTTCTGCAAGGTTATCAATAAATTGCTGCACACGTTGGTTATATTCACCCACATCATTGCGACAATTGCCTGTACAGTGTTTGGTAATAATGGGATTACACGCCACCGCCTCTGAAGTATCAATGGCGCACAATTTTGGACACAATTTAAACTCGTCGGTTTTGGTAAGCAAAAAGTGCCTAGCCTCGGCCAATGTACCAAAACGCATAAGGGGTTGTGCACCACGGCGTATATAATCAATACCCAAGCGTATATGCCCTTTACGGTCGGTATACTCAAACAAGCCCCATGCAAATTTTATTTTCTTTTGGGCACGGTTGTATTTTGGCCAGTGTTTTTTAATCTCTTGTTCTTCAAGCAAAAGAGCTACCAGTTCGTTTCCGCATTCTTCGTGGCTTATATGGGCTATTTCGCGCAGAAAGCCCTGACGGGTTTCTTGGGTTATTTTGCCAGAAAAATGCTGTCCAACCCTTTTTTTAATGTTATTGGCTTTGCCAACGTATATAATTTCGTTTTTTGAGTTAAGAAAATAATATACGCCTGTGGTATCGGGTAATACTTCAAATTCATCGCGATTGAGGTGTGCGGGCAAACGAAACTCACCTGCATTGCCTTTTAGCGATTTTTGTATCACCCCGTCTTTATCGTTTTGCAGCAGTTGTTTAAAAACCTCAACAGTAGCCAACGTATCGGCACCTGCACGGTGTTTTATGGTTTGCTCAATATTTAGCTCTTTACAAAGTGATGAAAGACTGTAGGAAGCGAAATTTGGGAATATTTTACGCGATAGACGCACGGTACACAGTTTTTTAGCATTCCACTCTATACCTGCTTCGGTTAATTGGTGGCGCACAAACGAATAATCGAAGTTGACATTGTGGGCTACAAACACACAAGGCTGCAATAGCTTATAGATTTGCGGGGCTATAGCCTCAAAGGTAGGCGCATCATCTACCATATCATTAGTAATGCCTGTAAGGGCTGTTATATGCAATGGTATTTTTGTTTCGGGGTTTACAAAACTTTCAAACCAATCCACCATTTGTTCACCATCAAAAATGGCTATGGCAATCTCGGTGATGCGGTGGCCTTGTGCATACCCTCCTGTGGTTTCTATATCTACTATGGCGTACACGGTGGTGGTTTTAAGTTGTTAGTGATTAGTTGTTGGTTGTTAGCGCTTAAACACACACTAATTCGTTTTTATCTTCAATTATGGGGTACTCGCTATAAGTTCGACCATTAAGCATTCTACCTGTTTTTTTCTTGTTCTTTCCTCCCCATTGTTTAAAGAAAAAAGCAACATTTTGTTCTTTGCATTGCCTCAAAATATCCTGTACCCAATCTTCTTGCATTGGGCGAGCTTTAAAGCCCGACTCACCACCTACTATTACCCAATCAATACCTTCTAGGTTTAAGTTGGGCAAAGGGCCTATTAATGGTTCTAATGAAAGGAATTTGACTTTTGCATCTGTTTCCCGCAAATCATCAATTCTATCCACTACCCTTTCATCTTCAACTGAAACTCCCATCCATATATTTTTTGTCCACTCAACAAACGGATTATATTTTTTTAATACTTCGCCCCGTTTTGTAAGTACCTGAAAAGTATGCTGACTACAGTCATTCATTACCTCAAAAACACTTTGCACAAAATCTAAGGGTATGTCTTTATGAAATAAATCACTCATTGAGTTTACAAAAACTCTTTTAGGTGATTTCCATGTATAAGGCACGCGAAGTGCATCAGGGTGCATGGCTAGTTTAAAGCCATTTTTGTATTTGTCTACCCCCATAGCTGTTAAACGCCTTGCCATAACTTCGGCATAGCAATACTTACAACCCGCCGAAACCTTATCGCACCCAGTGGTAGGATTCCACGTCATTTCTGTCCACTCTATACTTGATTCTGCCATTTTTATAGTTCTAGTTTATTTTGACCTGTTACCCGTTTCTGAACTTGTTTAAAAAAATCAATTCCTCTCTCGTTTTTTGAGTAAAACGCTAAATAGTATAAGGGCAAATTTTTCTCATTTGACCTAATTTGATGCATTTGTTTATTATTTATATATCCCAATTTATTCATTTGCTTCTGATACTGTTCTGCCAAAAATCTAACAAAATCTTTCTTATTTGAAGTGCTATTTTTATCAAAAACCTCACGCCAGTTTGCCATCCCTAAGTAATCAGAAATGATCACACTCTCTTCCTTCATATAAATGTCAAAATTCCTATTAGCATCCATATGCAAAGCCTGAAGTATTAAAAAATCCATAAGTCCTTTTGCTAAGGCTGATATAGTAGGGAATTTTAAGTTCAATGAATATGGGTCAACAAAGCAAAAAGGCAATAAAGTATTACCTTTTCCAAATGTTGGAATGGCTTTTTTAACTTGTTCAATATTTTTATTGCTATCTCCAAATATCAACTCTACATTTAAGTGGCTATAATCTCTCTCAACCCTTAATTTTAATGCTTCAAACCGAACAGGATCTTCCTCGCATAAAATATATTTCGTAAAACTTGTAGGCACAGATAAAGCAATTAAAGCACAGTTTTTGTAAACCCTCCCTGTCTCTTTAATTCTTGCATATCCTGCGCCAGCAAATAAATCAATATATACCAGTTGATCCCATTTATACTTCATTCCTCCTGTAAAAATATCACAGTAGCTACCTGTTAATTTATACTTTTCAAGAGACCAAGCCCGAACAGTCGGGATATATAATTCATCGTCATCTACTTCTATTATTGGATCAAATTTTTCCATGCAATATTATTTAGTTAATTCACTACACTAATATCGCCAAAATTCATATTCATTACATAACGCCACACTTCTTTTATATCGGCAGCTTCTATTTCAAAAGGTTTGTATTGCGGGTTTAGCGAGGTAAGCAATAGCTTGCCCTGCTGTTTTATTTTGTTGTAAGCCGTTTTAAACACCACGCCTTCGTTTTCGGTAAGTATTATATAAGGTTGTCCGTCTTTTACATCCGTCCAGTCGTCCATATACTCGCCCACTACCCAACTTTTATCGCGTATAGGCAACATACTATCTCCATCTACCTGAAAAACGCGGTATTTCTTTTGCCTGTCTAAAAAAGGTAAATTGGCCATCGGTAGCTCGCTTATAAAATCGGGGTCGGCATAACCTGCCAAATAACTGGCTTTTGCACGCAAACCAACTACTTCTATATTATCACGGTTTTCGCTATCTACCGTTGTGGCTAATACGCGCAGCTTATTTCCGTTTAGGTAGGCATCAATACCATTGTCCAGCTCGCGCAGTTGTCTTTCTGATAATTTTGCCAAGTCAACCTTCACCATTGTATCAATGGTAACGTTAAAAAACTCAGAGAATTTTATCAGCAAACCTAAGTCGGGCTGTATTTGCGATTCGTACCCTGCTAAGCTGCTACGATTTATATCTGTGGCAGTAGCTACCTCTTGCTGGGTCATTCCTTTGCGCTTGCGCAGTATTTTTAAATTTTGGTGTATGAACATTTTTTTTTGATGTTGATAACTCTCAATGCAAAAATATGTAAAATTTAATTTTCAAACAAAAAAATGTTTAAAATACAAACAAGCTATGTATTAGTAACACTTACAGGGCGGCGTTATATTAAGATTATGGGCACGTTATGGGGGTGTAATCCCCTATTATGATGAAAAATAATGCACATTTTGGCTGTATGTACAAATTTTTGAAGTAAACTGTTGCGTAGATATAAACCCTATTGTATTTTTGTATCAGCTTTTCCAATCCGTCGGGAGACGGAACATAAGCAATGCAATTGATAGGGCTGCACTTGTTAACTCAAGTGCGGCCATTTTTTTTACATAAAAACGTAGGTTTAACTAGGGATACAGGATTTTTTACGTTTGAATTATCTCCTCACGGTTCAATAAAACATGGAAATATTTCTGCTGAAAGAAATTTCAGGCTATAGGGTTAAATAACGGTAGTTCGACAGGGAGCTATAACTGTAATTTTAAACCATCGTAAGCAATGTGGATGCCTTTGGGTAATTCTTTTTCCACATCGGCGTGTTTTCCCATTTGATGGCTAAGATGAATAAGATAGGTGTTTTCTACCTCCAGCTCTTGCGCTAAGGCTATGGCTTGGTCAAGTGTAAAGTGAGATATGTGTTCGGTTCTGCGCAATGCATTTAGTACAAGAGTTTTGCTGCCACGTATTTTGGCCTTTTCTTCCTCGTCAATACTGTTAGCATCGGTTATATAGGTAAAATCTTTAAACCGAAACCCTAATACCGGTAGTTTATAATGCCACACTTTTATAGGCATAATAACAGTATTCTCAATACTAAAAGGCTTGTTTTCTATAGTTTGCAATTTTACCTCAGGTATACCGGGGTATTTTTCGGCAGCAAATACATAGTAAAAATCGCGGTGCAAGGCTTCTTGCACTATACTATCAGCATATACGGGTATGTCTGCCTGTTGTTTAAAGTTATAGGCGCGTATATCGTCCATACCTGCAATATGGTCTTTGTGGGCATGGGTAAAAATAACAGCATCAAGGCGCTGTATATTTTCGCGCAACATTTGCTGGCGAAAATCGGGGCCTGTATCAACTACAAGACTAAGTCCGTCAATTTCGATATGTATGGAAGTACGAAGGCGTTTATCTTTTGGGTCGGGAGATTGGCAAACTTCACAATCACAGGCTATAACGGGTATTCCCTGCGAAGTGCCTGTGCCTAAAAAAGTTACTTTCAAAGGTGTTGAAGTTGCGGGTTATTGAAAAGAAAGAGGTCTCAGGCGGATTCGAACCGCCGTGAAGGGTTTTGCAGACCCGTGCCTAGCCACTCGGCCATGAGACCTTTTTTGAAGTGTGCAAAGGTATACCGTTTTTGCTAAACTTCAAATTATAGCGCAAGTTATTGCTTATTTCTACATTAAGTAGTTGGTTTTGAAGGGGTATTTTGTTGCTACTCAGCAATTATGAACTCACAAAAAAATATGCGTTGCTTTTAATTTTGTTAAATAATCCCTTCACTGTGCAGTATGGCAATAGTAATTTCTATCCGTTTGAGCCCATAACTGTTATTGGGCATATCTATATTATTCGCAAAAAAATACGGTTTTCCATCTTTTTCTACCCAACCTACATACCAGCCAACGCTTCTATTTTCTATCCGCATAGACCAACCTGTTTTTGCCCGCATGGTATAAGGTACATTATCAACCTGCATTATATCTTTTACAATAGCCATAGTGCGGGGACTAAAAGGTAGGGTATTGTTATACAATCGCTCTAAAAATGCTATTTGTTCATAAGAACTTATCGTCAAACCTTCCTCAAGCCAAAAATCATCTACATTGGTTTGTATTAGGGTATTACCGTAGCCAACAGTATCTAACCAATGTTGCATTTGTTCTTTCCCTACCCTTCTAGCCATTTCTTGATAAAACCATACTGCCGAATATTTTATAGCTTGTCTGATATTAAGGTCTTGATTCCAATTATCATAATTTCGTTTCACCCCATCCCATTTAATCACCTCATTTTCATCTGCCAACACCCCTGTTTCTAAAATCACTAACGAGTTAAGTATTTTAAATGTAGATGCAGGTGTATACCTCTTATTTGCCCTTTGAGAATTGTATACCTTTAATGTACTATCGGTGGGGCTATATAAAACAAAGCACCCTGTAGCCCCAATACTATCAAATACATTACTCCAATTGTCTATAGCCAAAGTATCAATACTTGCCTTATCAATAGGCGTATTTGTATTGTCTGTTGACGATTGTTTTTGCTTACACGCAAAAACCAAGATTAAGGTATAAAAGAGATAGTTTTTCATGTGAGCAAGTTACCCATTTGGGGTATTATGTAAAAAGGCTTTATGCTTCAAAAAACTGATAATTTACTATATTGCCCCGTATGAAAAAACTGTATTTACTACTTATAATATTGTATAGCGCAAGCCTAAGTGCACAAAACGGACTAACGCCCGAAAAAATGTGGACGCTGCACCGTATAGGCAGCCCAGCAGTATCGCCCAATGGAGAACTACTGCTATACACCACCCGCAGCTATGATGTAAAAGACAATACAGGCAATACCGTTTTATCTGTTTTAAATTTAAAAGACAATACAGAGGCAAAAAACATAAACAACCTACCCCAAAACCCTATGCAGGTGGCTTGGCGACCTACAGGAAATGTGATAACCTACCTAAGCAGCCAAGAAAATGGTACGCAATTGTGGGAGTATGATATAACTACCAATGTAAAAAAACGAGTAACCAATATTGAAGGCGGTATAAACTGGTATAAATATAGCCCCGATATGAAGCATATTGCATACGGGCAAGATGTGAAGCTGGACAAGACGGTGCAAGATATTTATCCCGACCTTGACAAGGTAGATGCCCGCATTATTGACGGGTTGATGTACCGTCACTGGACGCAATGGAGCGATTATACTTACAGCCATGTATTTGTTACTCCCTACCAAGAGCAAAACCTTATAAACACAGGTAAGGATATAATGAAGGACGAGAAATTTCACTCGCCCCTGCACCCATTTGGCGGTGATGAGCAAATTACTTTTAGTGCTAATGGTAAACAACTACTATATACCTGCAAAAAACTGGAAGGCACACAAGCAGCCTACAGTACCAACAGCGATATATATGTATACGATATTTCCTCTGCTACCACCAATGTGCTAAAAGGTTGCGGTGTGGGATACGATACCGAGCCACAGCCATGGCAAGCAAGTGAAGAATTGGCAGGGGTAGCGTGGCTAAGTATGGAACGTGCAGGCTACGAGGCCGATAAAAACCGCATACTTGTGGGTAGCGTAGACATTACCAAAGATTTTAAATACAGCGTTGATGGTTTTGTGTGGAGCCCAGATAAAGACAAAATATTCTTTCTATCAACCATTAATGCTACCCGTCAAATATTTGAATATGATTTTAAAAGTAAAAAAATCAATCAGATAACACAAGGCGTTCACGATTACAATGCCATTATTCCATACAAAGAGGGTAAAAAAACCATGCTTGTAGGTATGAAAAACAGCATGAGCTATCCTGCGGCATTGTATAAAGTAGATTTGAAAGGAAATGAAACTCTTATTAAAGACCCAAATGCCGAAATACTGAACAAAGTGGTTATGGGGCAAGTGCGCAAACGCATGGTGAAAACTACCGATGGTAAGGATATGCTTACTTGGGTAATATACCCTCCAAATTTCGACAGTACTAAAAAATACCCTACCCTATTGTATTGTCAAGGTGGCCCACAAAGCCCCGTATCGCAATTTTTTAGCTACCGATGGAATTTTCAGTTAATGGCTGCGCAAGGCTATATAATAGTTGCCCCCAACCGCCGTGGTTTACCCGGTTTTGGGCAAGAGTGGACGGATGAAATAATGAACGACTATGGCGGCCAACCCATGCAAGATTACCTAAGTGCAATTGACGAGGTAGCCAAAGAACCCTATGTTGATGCTGATAAAATGGGGGCAATAGGGGCTAGTTTTGGTGGCTATAGCGTGTATTGGCTGGCAGGCAACCACAACAAGCGTTTTAAATGCTTTATATCGCACTGTGGTATGTTTAATATGGAAAGCTGGTACGGAACTACCGAGGAGATGTTTTTTGCCAAAAACGACAATGGTACGTATTGGGAAAATCCTGATAACTACGAAAAAAACTCGCCACACAAATACGTAAAAAACTGGGATGCACCTATATTGGTTATCCATAACGAAAAAGATTTTAGGGTGCCCTTGGGCGAAGGTATGCAAGCCTTTACCGCCGCACAAACATTGGGCGTGCCCAGCCGTTTTCTTTATTTTCCTGATGAGGGACATTGGGTAAACAAACCCCAAAACAGCCTGCTATGGAACCGTGTATTTTTTGAATGGTTGGATAAGTGGCTAAAACAATAGCATACTGCACAAAACTGTAAACAAAAGAGTAAAGGGGGGTGATTAGCCCCCTTTTTATTGCATAAAATAACAATAGATAAACCGTTTTATATATACATTTAGGTATTATAAATTGCTTGCAGTAAAATATTAATTGTAATGAAAAACAATACTCTATTGATACTGCTATTGGGTACAGTTTTATTGCTTAGCAACTGCAAACCTATTGATATAAAAGATCAAAACTTTACGGTAAAAGTTACCATTGATGGGCAAGCCGGCCGAGGCCAAACATCAATAAGCGATACTATAAAACATATTGTAAAAAGCGACACTAACGAGCGCTTAGTAGCACTTACTGCACGAAATATAGAGCGCATTGATAGTATAAAGCTTGAGTTTGCTAACCGCGAAGGGCTTCCCCACCCCGAAACTTATTTTTCTATCACCACCTTTGATGAGCCTGAGGTGAGCATTGGCGGCGGCGGCATTTTTAGCACCTATAAAACATTTAAAGGCGATGATTGGGTGAAACCCCGCATAGGCCGAATGATACTGAACCAATTGAGGTATAACGATATTAGCGACCGCAAAAATGTGGTACGCCCAAGCGGCAGTAGCCGTTTTAGAATACATGGCGAAACCTTTTTGTTTAGAAAACACGATAGCGATATTGTAATACCAACCACCATACCCGCTGGCGATAGCCGATGCCTTTCTACACTGTGTTTGGGTACCGATTCGCTTAGCGTTATTATTTTCGGCACCCTATCAACGGCCTTTAGTGGTGCAATTGGTGCTGCCGCTATACCTGCTACATCGGTTACGCTAAAAAACGGTACAGGCAATTTTGAGATGTACCTTGTTCCCCATGTATCAGCAATACCCGGCAGCGATAGAAGAATAAAAGGCTTTGGCTTTATATTTAAAGGCACTGTAGAGGTGAAACCCTTAGGGCTGCTTACGTCTAACGAGGTTGATATATACATACCCATTTTTTTAGCCTTTGAAAAAGATGGCCCCACAAAATACAGAGCCATGTTGCTGCCACCCAATATTAGAAACATACTTACCGTTAGCGATAAAATTGCAGTAGGCTCTACAGGTTTGTTTAGTGAGCAAATAGCCACTGCCGTAAAAGATGAAATTACCAACGCATTTGGCACGCTTAATCCTCCATCGCTAATAGCCGGCGTTGATAACGATGAGGTGTTTAGCCTTTTGTTTGATATACTAAGACAAGGCGGCCAAATACCTGATAATTTTGATGTGGTGGCATTACCCACAACAGGCAATTTGCCCAGCAATAAAATAATTGACGGCACAGGCATTATTGCCCGTTACGAGATTGTTTTTTTAGAAAAATAAAACAAGCAAATACTTTTTATATAAACCAACAAGGCGGGGATTTTTTCTTCGCCTTTGTTTTTTATAGGGATTAAAATCTTCTCCCTTTTTAGGTAAAGCCCTGTCTGCAAGTAGTAATCGGCATTACTACTATACAAGCAAATGCCGCGTATAATACACTGATTATCAAAACAAATAGTATTAAAAAATACTTGTGTTTATCATTTTTTTTGTAATATTGTAATACAATTTTAATTTGTTTTCAGTTCAATTTTATCTATCAAGCATTATTATGAAAAAACTAATCTTAATTGCATTGGTGTTAACTGGGTTAACGGCCAACGCACAGTACTTCCAACATCTTTATGGTTCGACTAATGATGAATATGGTGTATCAGGCACCAATATCAATGTTGTCGCCCCAAATGGTCAATTTATGGTAGGTGTAGGCTTATCTTGTTTGCCTGTAAGCACCATCCCCGCCACTTACACCCGCATGAATGGTAATGTACCGGGGCCTCCAAATTTTAAAGAGAACTACATACTAGCTAATCCTACGGGTAGCATGGTAACAGTTACAGGCTTGCCCCAAGCAATGGAGCTTGCTACTTGCGGTTTGTTTGGTATTGTAGGTAGCTATACCGACCCAACGGTAGCTGCCCCCGGAAATTCAGGTGTATTTTTTATGCACGTTGCTGCCGGTGGCGGTGTAACGGCTGTATTTAACTATATACCTCCTGCAGGTTCGGGTTGGGATATAGTAGACGTTACAGGGGCTAAAAAATCTGTTGTTTTCCCCGGTGATTGGTATGTAACAGGTACTGCCTTAGACCCTACAGGGCTAACCAAAGTGTTTGCTATGCGCATAAATGAATGCTCGGGTGCAATGGTTTGGGGTATAATGTATGATATACAAGCACCTGTAATAAATGCTTGGGGCAGAGATATTGAAGAAAACCTTATGAATCCTTTTGGTTTTCAGAGTGCAGCCATAGTAGGCAAAGTAAACGACGGTGTATCTGATGATGCTTTTTTGTTTCATATAGACGCTAACAATGGTCTGCCAGCTCCCCACCCTGTAATAATAACAGGTAGCCCAAACACTGCCGAAGAGTGGAGAAGCATTCGCCAAGCACAAGCAGGGCCATTACCTCCAGGATTTATTTTGGGTGGTACTACCGGTTTATATGGTAATAAAGATTTTATGGTAACCCGAATGGATGGTCTTATAGCTCCATTTTTCACCAATATATACGATTATAGTGTTAACCCCAATACTGACAACCTGTGTTATGATGTGATTGAAAGGTTAAACTCTGCCTGCAATTACGAGTACTATGCTATTGGTAATGCTGCCAACGGATTTTTTGGAGGCAGTGATGTAATGGTGGTGAAAATAGATCAATTTGGAGCTTCATTTGCGGGTGATGAGTTTACTTATGGCGGCGGTGGAAATGAGTATGCAACCAAAATAGACCAACGTACAACAGCACCCTGTGCTGCGCCTCCTCCAAATATAGACGGACTAAGTATGTTTGGTTCTTCTCAAGGCAGCTTTGTAGGCTTGGGTGGTGCTGATATGTATATGATAAAATCATACTTTAATGGTGTTTCAGGCTGTAACGAGGTGTTTAATAACCCTTTATTATTAGGCGGAATGCCTCCAAACCCTATGATGCCTGTTGT
Source organism: Bacteroidia bacterium (assembly GCA_037968475.1). Classification (GTDB taxonomy): domain Bacteria; phylum Bacteroidota; class Bacteroidia; order UBA8524; family UBA8524; genus SB11. The sequence continues at coordinate 7,067 of JBBKVO010000046.1, read as the reverse complement.
TGATGTTTCTAAAATGGTGCCAACTGTAAACCTATCAGCCGTGCACTATAAACTGGCTGATGTTACCCTTTGCTTTAACCCTATAATTGGCGGCGGTAGTAATGCACGTGTAGCTCCCGATAATGGCGATAAAAACGCTAATCAGGCTATTTTAGTAATGCCTAACCCAACTGCTACTACCAGCCAAGAGGTGAAATTAGAAGTGAATAGTGATATTGCAGGTGCTGTTGACGTTGAAATTTATGATATGTTGGGCAAAAAACACTACAACCACCAACATACTTTGATAAAAGGTAAAAATACTCTACCCATAGACTTAAGTACAACTACAATGGCCGCGGGCACATATAGTGTAAAAATGAAAGGTGCAACCCAAACCCAAACGGTTATTTTAATAGTAAAATAATCTATTTTTTATCTATTGATATAAACAACAAAGGCAGGGCTATAAACCCTGCCTTTGTTGTTTTAAAAAGTGATTATTTATGCCATAGGCTGAAGTTATTTTTCCTCTTTTTCCTCTTTAGCTTTTAAACGGTTTACAGTCTTAATTACCATAAACAGAATAAAGGCAATAATTAGAAAGTTAAGTGAGGCTTGTATAAAGTTACCGTACTTCACTTCTGCATTACCTACCGTGTATGATAATTCTGCAAAATCGTACCCGCCTGTAAGTATACCTACTACAGGCATAATAATATCTTTTACCAGTGAATCGACAATTTTGCCAAATGAAGCTCCAATAACCACACCCACAGCAAGGTCTATCACGCTGCCCTTCATGGCAAACTCTTTAAATTCTTTTGCAAAGCCCATAGCTTTATTCAGATAATTGGTTTTTAGGTTAGTTTAAAATCGAATTTAATAAATACCCTACCAATTTTACAAATAGCTTATGTTTTTTATACACTTTCTTAATTGTGCATTAGCTTTTTTGCCATAGAAGCTGATGCCGCATCGGCATATAAACCATACGCATTTACAAGCACACCTTTGCTCCCGTCTTTAGCTTCAATGGCATACAATATCGATTGGTCTGAAGGATTGGTTTCACCTTCAAAACGGTAGGTTTCTATTATTTCAAAATCTTCGGGGTGCAGGCGTATATCGTTTGCGGCGCAGTGCAAGCAATCGGGCTGTAAATTAAAATCAAGGGTATATCCTCTAGTTTTTAAATCGTTAAGAGCTTCTATAAGTGTATCGTATGCTTTCATATCAATAAAAAATTTGTTCCTGCCAAGGTAGTTTATACATTCAGCATTTACCATCTATAGCCCAACATTTTAAAGGCAGTTTTAATTTGCTTTTAGCCTTTGGCTATTAGCTATTGATTGTCAGTTCTTTTTTAGAGTTTAAAACTTAAAATTTTAGAAATTACTATTTATAAGCTATTGCTTTGGTGTCCATACCCAATCGCCCATTGGTTGTATATAACCTACTTTTTTACCCAATTCTACTCGGTATAGTTGAGCCAACGGTTCAAATTCAAGTTTTTCAAAATTGGCATCAGTAAGAAACACACCGTTAGCGTTAACAATATATCGGGTTTTGTAAGTTCCTGCGCGGGCAAAATTATTTTCGTAGGGTTTTACCCAATCGTATTTTGGTTCGGCAACCCAAATACCATCGGCATCAATAACGCCCCACTTCCCTTTTTTTAATACCATAGAGAAGCCATTACTAAAAGGCAATGCAGTTGCAATATTTTTTTCAACCAATACCCCGCTTAGGGTTATTATTTCTCCTTTACTTTCGCTTTGTTGCGGTTGGTGGTAAAACAAGCCATAGCCTAAGTACCGCAAGTTTCTATAAGAGGTAGGCATAATAGTATCACCGTTATAATTAATCACGCCCATTTTACTACCCGAACCTATTATGCAAAATTCATCGAAAAGGTTTTTGGTATTAACGGGCCTATTTACCAGTAGTTTTTTCTCTTCTCCATTAATAATATAAGTGCTAGCTCCTTTTTGGGCTATTATTCGCCCATCGTTCAATATAGCCACATTGCGCACCTTACCCAGTTTTTTGGGCTTATTATCTATTGAGTTGGTATTGTATACGCTATACCTATTACGGCTTTTGCGAAGCAGGTACTTACCAGCTACGGGGCCTTCTATTTTCTGATATTTAAAGGGGACTATAACATTGTTGTTGTTATCTATTAATCCCCATTTACGTTTTTTGGCAACAATGCAATTGCCCAGCGAATCAAAGTCTTTGGTGCGTTTGTATTTGTTGCTGCCCACAATATTGGCATTTTGATCTATTATCACCCATTTTGAGCCGCTTATTACTGCTGTGGCTCGGTTTTGTGCAAAGGGGGTAAGTTTTGTGAATGTATTGTTTGAGTATTCTTTCCCTTCAGTATCAATAATAACATATTTCCCTTTTTTACGTATCCAAGCACGTCCACTACTAAAATTTCCTGCTCTTCTATACTCTTGTGTTACTTCTTGTCCTGTAATATCTATATGTGTATACCCTTTGTCATTACGCACAAGTGCAAATCCATCTTTAAAGTTATTGGCGCGGTTATATACTTGATTATTAATCTTTTCGCCATTTTCATCAACATAAAAAAACTGCTTACTTTGACTGGCATCAACTGTTGTTACCAAGCCATAGCCGCAACTAAAATCATTTGCATGGTGGTAATTAAAACCTGTTACAGGGTCGCCCAGTGTATCTATATATCCTTCTTTGGCTATATAATCTTCTACTAAAAATTGTTTCTCTTCAGAGTGTGGCAAATGGGTTATAAGATGGTGTTGGGCTTTTATAATTTGCCTAAATTTATCATCAATCACCCCGTAGTAGTTTTCTTGTTTTATTATAGCCCGTCCATTGTAAAAGTTATTGGCAAAGGTGTATTTGCTGTCGATTTTTCGCCCATTTTTATCAATATATATCCAATAGCCTTTTTTAAAGTCTATATCACGTTGCAATGGATTACGGCTTCCATTATCAAAATCTATTCGCCCCCTTATCTGACTTATATATCCTGAAGCCGATATGCGGTTGATATCGCTGCCATTAAAGGGTTTATTATCTATTCCACCAATAAATGCTCTTGATATGCCTTCGTGTTGTTCATCAATATACCTGCAGCCCGATAACATTCTTCCGCCCCTTGGGGTGATAATAATATACTGCCCTGACAGTAACATTCCCCGCGCATAGGCAAACCCTTTACTATTAAGCACTATGGGGTCTATATAGGCCATAGATGGTTTTACTAACAGCTTACCGTCGCTTTCGCGCACTAAGCCCTTACGGCCTTGAAACACTACTTTAAAGCCTGCTATGCCTACCGAATAATCTTTATCGCCCAATTGTACTATGGCATATTGCGAGGTATCAGTTCGGGTTACTGTATTAAATAAAGGTTTAATAAGTGTATCGCCATTGGCGTTTTGTAAGCCCCATTTGTTTACTACTGTATCGTAAAACCAGTTACCCATACGTAGGTTACGCCTAGGTGCTGTGCCCAAATTTTGAGTATTTCGGCCTGCGTTTTGCCACTGTGGCCCTCCTTTTACATCAAGGGTAATAACGTTTTGGTATTTTATAACCTCTATTACTTGTCCCCTATCGTTTAGGCTATAAATTTCTAATGTATTGCCTTTTTTGCACTTGGCTGTATAGTCGCCCAAATCAATATCATCATAATTTGTTGCTGCTATTTCATTACCTGATGTATTTATTAGCCCCCACCGTTTGTTTTTTTTCACTAAGACTATATTGTTTTCTACATCATCAATATAGTCGTACGTCGGCTCAACTATCTGCCTGCCTGTGCTATCACATAAGCCTATAAGTTTATTGTTTATGGTATAGTAATAATTGTCTTGTTCGTAAAAATCATCAAAAATGGCGGGTAATAGCTCGTTACCCAATGCACCATACAAACCTCTTTTACCGTTTTTGGTAATAAGTAATGCTTCATTACCATAACGTTCGGCTGTTTGATAGGCTGTTTTGGGTATGGGCAAGTGGGTTGATAGGTTAATTACCTCGGTGGTATCTTCTTTTTCAAACAACGCCCATGCTTGGTTTATATTGGTAATTTGCCGCCAGTTGTGAGCAAATTGTTGCTTGCCCAGCGTATCGTACAAACCTAAAAGATTGTCTTTTTGAACTAAAAAAAGTGTGTTGCTAAAACCATATACTGCCTGATAAGTGGGCGATAAAATTTCACTACCTGTTTTGCTGAATAAACCTTTATTCTCATTTATAGCTACAAAAAAGTAATTGCTTTTTAAGTCGATATAGGTATAGGCTTCGTCAAGAATTTTATCTCCGCTAAAATTGTATAGACCCCACAAACTATCGTCGTACGTGGTTAGTATAAATTCATCTGTGGGGTTAAACCGCCTCCATGTATTGCGCGGACTTATTGGGATAAAGTTTTTTATGGTTTTGAATTTAACAGGCAGTATGGTATTAAATTTAATATCACTTATGCCTTGTTTGCCGTCTTGTTCCATTAGCAGATAATCCCCGTTAAATACTTCAACTTTGGCATTGGCAGGTAATTGGGTTATTTGCCCTTGCTTGTTTATAAGACCGGGTGTGCCGTTGTATTTTACTTTGGCATACATATTCCCTCTAAAACTCTCAGCCCTTTGAAACTGTGGTTCTATTACCACCCTACCCCTTTCGTCCATATATCCCCAAAGGCCGTTTACCTTTATAGGCAGCAACACTTTATCGTTGCTTTGGGCAAAGGTGCTAAGGTGGCATACCACTACCAATATGATTGCTACTAACAGCCTCATTTGCGTTTGTGATTGGGTTTATTTTGGGTGAATTTAGCTAATAACCTACTGTGGTTTATATACCATCAACAAATTTGCCTATATCGGTACTGCTGCTAAACTTACGGTGTACCTCATTAAAGCGAAAGGTATAATCGCTGCCATTGCTAACGCCTTGTGTATTCATTTTAGCAAAATCGTCTTTGCCAAATACGGCTACTTTATCATCGGGCAATACAGCCATTAATACGTTATCCTTTTTAGGATCAAATTTTATAGTTGGAGCATTAGGGTAGCAGTATGTTACAGTATTATCGGTTTTGCAAATGTGGTATATATACATACCAGTATTATCAAACCCTGCTTCCCCAAGCTCCACTTTCCAGTTTATAGCAAACAAGCCGTCATCGCTACGGTAACGGTCGCAATTGTAAATACCAAAACTACTCACGGTAAATGCTCTTACAATTTCGGCGTGTTGATTATATATTTCATTAGAGCCCTTGTTCATAGCTGCTATTTGTGCTTGCCTAGTGTTGTATGCGGTTAAACTACTTTGGTATTTTGCCAACGCTTTATCAAAGGCTTTGCCGCTAAGTGCGGGTACTACCAATGCTTCGTAAGTTTTATTGCCTGATATTACTTTAAGATTAAAGGTGGACGCTGCGGCATCGGCCAACTCTAGCGATACACTGCTCCACTTTTCTTTCATCAGCCAAGCATTGTTTTTAGGGTCGTTGGCGGCATCATCACCTGCATATTGCCATACTATACCGTTAAACTCTTTTAGGTAAGGGTATTTATCATAGTCAACATTAAGATTTAGCACTGTTGCATTAGGGTCGTATTTTTTGGGTGCAAGGGGTGCAGCTACATTTTCAACGGTATCAGAATTTAAAGTACTAAGAGTAGCTGCTGCAGTGGCTTGTGCTTGCACGAAATCAGGATTTTTTTCAGGTTTTACTGCCGATGCTAATTCTTTCCACTCTCCTTTTTCCTCATCAAAATAGTAATGGTTATAGTTTTCTTCGGGTTTAAAAGAGGCTAGTTGCACTTTTAGGTCTTTGCCATCTGCAATGGCTATTTCGCTAGTACCGCTATACCCTTTAATTTCAAACATACCTGCGCTTTCAAAATCGCGCTCTTCCCCACCATCCATCATTTTCATGGGTATTCCGCTTACCATTATATCAACCGCATTGTGAAACTCACGGTATTTTAAAGCTACCTCACCGCTAACAGGCTGCCCGTTTTTATCAACAAAGGCATTGGGTGGCACCATTATTCTAGTACCGTTTTCAAGTTTTATCTCTCCGCCCTTCTCAGCATCAACCACATAGGTTTGCGCTGCAATTTTTACATCTTTAAAAGGCTCGTTTATGGTTTGCTTGCTTTGTGAGGTCGATTTCTCTGTTGTACAACGGAAAAGAAAAACACTAAATAGCAGCAACAGCGCAACTACCCCTATACGGGTGATATTATGATTTTTCATACAAAAAGATGGGGGGTTAAAAGGTTATTTATTACAGAAAACGTCAATTTGTTTTGCATTAGTATACCTATAACTACTTAATAGATGAAAAGATACATTTTGTGAATGTATTTTTTTAATTAACGTGAGTTCGGTTTAGGCGAACACGCTTTTTTTGCTTTTCAATACTGTTCTTTTATCTATTAAAAGCTAGTGGGAGCTTCCGCTCGGCAGTGAAGTGCTATTGCTTGTTTTTTTTCATCCCCCCGCCCCCTTCGCTTACGCATTTATGTTTCGACTCCACACTCCTTCGTCCCGAATACATTCGGGATCAGGATAACAGCCCGCAAGGGGGTAACTATACCTTGATACACGCAATCTAAAAAATAGTAGTGGGTTTTAACTCTTTGCCTCTTCCTCTCGATAGGTTAAAACCTGCCGCTACTCATACCCTATCAGGATTACCGACAGGTATGAATAATATCGGTTTTCAAACCGGTGATAAAAGGGGCTATCGTCCCTGATATCACACATCTAATATCAAAAGGATAGATGAGAACTGTTAAATGCACGATGTAAAACGTCTAACTCATCCTAAAAAATACAAAACCGCCCGACTACCCAGCATTTCCCCTCTCTTACAGAGAAGAGAGGGGCACATATCGTCAAGTCTACCAAAACAATACTTCGGGGTGAGTTAAACTAAATCATTACGACAGGTTAAAACCTGCCGCTATTTATACCCTATCGGGGTTGCCGATAGGTATGAATAGCATCGGTTTTCAAACCGATGGAAAAGAATTAAATCTAAAAGTAAAAAAGAAGGGAAATTTTGA
>JBBKVO010000045.1:0-68327 GCA_037968475.1 Bacteroidia bacterium | reverse complement strand
GGCTTACTAATATGACCTAAACGAGCGGACGCTTTTATATTTTGGGCACGAGCGGATGCTCGCGCCAGCAAAGAAGTAGGTTTGCCAACGCACAGATTCCCGTTCAAGACGGGAATGACGGGCAGCCGCACACAAATAGCTATCTATCGTAAAAAACTAAAAGTAGTTTTCGTTTCGCAATTGGCGAAGTTTCTGCTGTACTGCGCTGTTGGTTTTTGCGTTTTTTGGATATTTAAGTGTAAACCCAAAACGTATTTTAATGGTTTCGCCCGGTTGTAGGGTTTTATTCCATGTTAGCAAGCCAGTTTCAGGGTTTAGTTCGGCACCGTCCAACTCATCTTTTATCACCTCCAAATCATCGTTTTTAGAAACAGGTATTTGGTCTTGCAACTCAATACTAATCACTTCTTTTTTGGTATTACGCACTTCTATTTCCCACACAACGGTTTGGGTGGTTTTATTACCAAAAAAGTTTTTACCGCTTTTTTCTTTGGCTTTAGTACGGTGTACTACCACGCGGCGGTCTTTACCCATGTATAGTGATAGGGTATCTTCTATCTGGTCAGGGTTTATATTGGTTTTGCCTAAAAATGTACCCTCAAGGTATAGGTTGGCTTCACCGTTTAGTAAATTCACATCTTCCCAGCCTGTTATTTGGGCTTTCAAAAACGCACTACATTCTGCTTTGGGTACTGAGAAGTATTTATACGCCACGGGCAAATCGCTTTGCTTCACTTCGGTAACCATCGTTTGGTTGTCTGAATTTAGGCGAACAGCAAAAGGCAACTCAAACGATATATCGGTAATTACTGCACTACTGCCTTGCTCTTCAAACTTCTTACCAAGCATTTTATCTTTAGCTTGATAATTATAATCGCTTTCATATTGGGCGGGTGCTGCATCTGAACGGTTTTGAAAATACCACCCGCTCAAATCAACAAAGTTGGTAAACAATTGTGGTAACGCAGGGGTGTACATGGGATTATTGGTAGACAATATAAGTTTTATACCCTCCCAATTTTCGCCAGTATTTTGACGCATTTCGGCTTTGTAGGCCAATTGTATAGGGTCGGCAATTTTAATGCTGCGTATATCGTATTTGGGTGCCCATCCTGCATCAGCTACGTAGTATTGAAGGTTTAACTCAACACGCACTCTTTTATCGGCACTTACCGTAAGGTGTACTTCACGACTGTGCTTCTCGTTATTTTGTTTAAATACACGGTAGCGACTTAGCAGAGTATCTAAATTGGTTTGCAGTTTTCGTTGTCTAATAGTTGATAACAGATGCTTACGTTTTATTTCGGGCAACTCTTTGCGGTATAGTGCAAGCGCATCTTCCAACTCGGGTACAATTACTCCCTTATCGCCTGCTACTTTCATATTGGCAAGCAATAGGTTTTGTTCTTGCATCAACACCTCGGCATTGTTTTTCTCCATTTCCAACTCAAAGCGCATTCCTTCAATAGAATCGCTCAAAAAGTTTAAAATAGGTAGTTTTTTAGGGTCGATCGTCGTGGCGGGGTTATCGCTTACCGAAAGTATATTTACATCAGTACCCAAACCTACTTGTATACTGCGGCTATCTAGCTTTGGACTAAGCCCTGTGAGTATTATGTGGGATATTCCATTTTCAACATCAATACTTCCCGTGCGGGAAACTGATGCTCCCGAAAGGTATAGGGTTACTTCTTTTATGTTTGTGCCTGCTTCTTTTGTTCTGTCTTGGGCAAAACCAGTGCTTGCAACAAACAAAAGGAACAGTAAAAAGGGAATACACTTTTTCATAGGCTATAATAGATACAGTTTTTTGGATTTAAACTTCAAAGGTTGTGCCACTTACATTTTTTACTCGTAAAGACCAGTTATTTCTACATAACGTCTATACATTTCTTGTGCTTTGGCAGCATTGCCCATCTCGTCGTATATAACTGCCAGCATTTTATACGTTTCGGCATTGTTAGGGTCAATACTTAGTGCTTGGCCTGCCGCATTAATGCCCAGTTGGTGTTGTTTTAGCGCATGGTAGCACTTTACAATAAAGGTATAATAATTAGCTTCAAGCACATCAGCATAGCGTATAGCATTTTCAAACTGAACAATGGCGGCTTCGTATTTCTTTTGATTATAAAGTGTTACCCCGTAGTTTAGGTATCCTTTTGAAAAATTAATACGCATTTCTGTTGAGCGTTTAAAATACGTTAACGAGCTATCGTATTGACGTTCTCTAAAAAATATTTCACCCATTAGTTCTATGGCCAAATAATCATCAGGAAATAACGTAAGGCTTTTTTGCAGCGCTTCGCGCGCCTTGGGTATATTTTCAGTGCTTATATATGAATGACCCAACAACCTAAGAGCTTCAATATTTAAGGGACTATAATCGACTGCCTTTTGAGCATATACCACTGCCGAATCGAATTGTCTTTTTCCGAAATAATAATCAGCAGTAGGCAAATAGTTGTTTTCTCGTTTCACTATGGCTACTATGGGCACTCCATCTACATTAATAGTATGTATCGTTCCCTTTGGCGGAAAAAACCCACAAGTAAGTTGGTAGTGCGACATGGTACGGGTGGTAACAAACGAGTAATCGGCAGCTTTAGTAAGCACTTCATACTCTTTACTCCAAATTACATTGGCCTGTTTGTTCTGTTTTTTTATGTAGTAGGCTGCTGTTTGGGTTTCGTTATTGGTGCTAATGGTATAGGGTTTATCAGTACCTACATTGGCGGTAAACCAATCGGCAGCTTGTTTCAAGCTATTGCTGTAATAGTCGGTTTCGTAATAGGTGTATGCGCCACGTGTACCGCCCACTAATTGATTAAAATACACGTATTGGTTAGGATGATTTTTCACCATCCAAAAAGTCATATAGGCTATGTTTCCTGCTAATATGCCCAATACTACCATGCTCACAGCTTTCTGCTTCAAAACGCTCGCCAGCCATTGCCAACCCAATGCACACAACACCACCAACGGGGGGTATACAAACAAAAATTGTCGCCAACCATTGTACAAACTCGAGTTTTTTATAATGGCATAGCTAACGGGAAAAACTGCTACAAACACCAGCAATAGCCAAAGCCACAGGTTTTTATTTTTTAGTTTTGAGAGGATAAAAACCAAAAACAGCGCAATGCCTGCCAACACAAACAAAGGGCTTTGTATGGCTATATATTTGGGTAAATAATACCAAGGCTTATTGGCCATAAAAAGTAGTTTCCCCTCAAACAACTCGTAATTGTATATGCTAAGGTAATTGGTAAATTTTGTGAGCGATTGTAAGGGATTACTAATAGGGTTTTGCAATGCCCAAGGCCAAAACAGTATACCAATTATATAGCTGGCTACGCCCACAACTATTAATCGTACAGCAAAGGGTAATACTAATTTACCCGTAGTTTTAAAGCCTGTTTTTGTGGTTTGATATAACCACCACAAGCCCATGCCCATGGCCAAATAAGCAGGCAATAATAAACCGCCAATACGCACCCCAATGGTAAGTCCAAACGATAGGGCAACCAAAAAAGTGGTTTTGCGTGAAGGTTTTGGCAACTCGCGCAAAAAACAAATGAGGTAGTATAGCGATATTATATAGCCTGTGGCAAAAGGAATATCTTTTTGATTATTAAAGGAATGACCGAAAAAGTGGGGTGATACGATTAAAAATAATAGCACAAAAACACCTGTTTGCCAATTGCCCAATAGCTTACCCAAACGACCTGCATATATAATGCCTGTAATGCCTATTAATGCTACTATAATATGGCGTGTTTCGTACAAGCCAAATGGCGAAATGTATTTGGCTACAAAGGCCATAAACAGGTTTACCATTGGCCCGTAGTATAGCAAATGCTTAAATATCAAATTGCTATCTGCTTCAGTAAAAACGCTTTTATCATCACCAAAACTCATGTAATAGTCAAGTACTCGCTTGGCATATTCGGCATCGCCGTATTCATCCCAAGTTATGCCATAGCTAAAGCTAAGTATAGGAAATATGATTATTCCCAATACTGCCACTACAAAAAACACTAACCGCCACAACGGGTGTTGGGTTTGCCAAATACTACCTCCACTTTTGGTTTTCAGCACTTGCAAAGGTTCTTTCGCCATCCATTGCCATAGGTTATTTGCGGCATTGCCAATAGTGGCTACTACCCCAATTTTATTGGAATGGGTGGTAAACTCAATACCAATCTCTTGCACACTTGTACCCGAAAGAGCAGCATAGGAAGCTATTTTATAGGCGAAGTTTTGTGCGTTTATTCCCCGAAGGGTAAAAAAAGTATTGGCTTGCTCTCCGCCAAAGGCGATAAAACCATTTTCTACTCCCTTAATACTAAGGGTATTAAAAAGCCTAAACCATACCCTACTCCAAAAAGTTGTTTTTTGTTTTGGGTGATTAAGAATGTAAACGGTTTCAGCAGCTAATCCTTCTTTTTCAAGTGTTTTATATAGAGGGTTTAACTGTACAAAATATTCAGGTTTTAGTACGCAATATATTTTTGTGCTATCAGGTTTAACTACAGCAAAAGGATTGGATTTTTCGTCAAATTGAGCGGTAGTAAAACTATCAGCTTTGCTATGCTTACCTATGTGCTTGTGTTTTGATAGTTGGGCTTCTATCTTTTTTGCAACACTTGCAGGGTAAAGTAACTGTATACTAGCATTGCTTTGGGTATTTAGCAATGCCACAGCCCCATCAAACACCTGCTGAAAATTGGTGTTTTCGTTTACTATGCTTACAATATGTATTGACTGCATAACCTTTTATTATTTAGTAGCTTGGCGCAGTTGGCTGTATAATTTTATGCCGTGTTTGGCAAATGTAAAAGTTTTAACGCTAGGTTCGCCCCCTGCCCTTTCTCTAAAGTTTATGTTTACCCAATGTATGGGCTGTGCTTTTTGCTGCAACACGGCTACCAATATATTAGCCAAATAAAAATCGGCAGGTATTTTATTTACTATTAATGATAAAGTACTGTTGTGCATCAATCGGTAGGGTACATTAGCATCTCTCACCCATTGGCCTGTTGCCGCCCATACAAACCAAGTAACTACGCGTGAAACTAACCATCGTTTAAACCCATCTTGGCGGGTACTGCGGAAACCGTATTGCACTTTGTATCGGCTTGCCTGCGCCACAAAAGTTTCAAAATATTTTGGGTCGCATTGCCCATCACTATCTATCTGAAAAATCCATTCTGCCCCGTTTTCTACAGCCATTTTATAACCCTGCACACAGGTTTGCCCGTGCCCACTATTGGGTTTATCTACTATTTTCAACTCGGCATATTCAGCCGCTAAGTCTTTTAAAATTTGGGCTGTATTATCTTTTGACCCATCGTTTAAAATACACCATGTAAACTCTTTTGCGTGTTGCCTAAAAACGGGCATCCACTCTTGTATCACCTGTGCTATACACTCCTGTTCATTATATACAGGCATTACTACCCACAGGTTATTTAGCATTGCCTAAATCGGTTTTTAAACGTTCAAACACTTGCAAACCGTTTAGTACGGCTTCATCAGTATTTATATAGGTATAGCGCGCCAAACGCCCTCCAAAATATACCTTGTTCATAAACGTTTCGTGCTCGGCAATTTGGCGATAACGCTCATATATAGTGTTATTCTCAGGGGCAGGAACAGGATAATACGGTTCGCCTTCGGCACGGGGATATTCTTTTGTAACTACCGTTTTTTGGTGTTTTTGACGTGTAACGTGTTTTATTTCAACCGTACGGGTATAATCGTGCTCGTTAGGATAATTTATTTGCGAGCAAGGTTGATGAAATTCTTCTTCAAAACTTTCTGATTCAAAATGCAACGAACGCCAAGGCAGTTTGCCGTTTTTATAGTTAAAGTAGGCATCAATAGGCCCTGTATATACTGTCGCTTTACGAGGTTTCACCGTTTCGCGCAATTGTAAATAATCAGTATTAAGCTCAATATCTATTAACGGATTATTTAGCATACGCTCAAACAAATTAGAGAAACCGTCAACAGGCATTATTTTAAACTTATGGTTCACATACCGTTCGTCTTCATCAAAACGTACAGGTATACGCCCACACACCGAAGTATCTAAATCACGGGGATGAATGCCCCATTGTTTAAGGGTATAGTTTAGGTAAAAGGCTTCGTACAACTCACGCCCTACCCTATTCAGTACAAACTCTTCTGAATTTTTTGGATTGTCTATCTTTTCTCTTTTTTCTTCTAAAAGAAGTTCAGCAGTTTCAGGCGTCAAATCGGGACGATTAAAAAACTTTCGTAGTGTATTTAAATTAATAGGAAAAGGATATAATTCACCATCAATACTACTCTTCACAACATAATTACCGGGTATCCATGCTGTAAATTTTGATAAGTAGTTTACCACCTCCACATTATCCGTACGAAAATAGTGCGGGCCATATTGGTGCACCAACAGTCCGTCAGCATCAAGATAGTCATAGCAGTTGCCCGCTATATGGTCGCGCTTATCCACTATTAAACAACGCCAACCCAATTGCGAAGCTGCCCTTTCAGCAATTACACAACCTACAGGGCCTGCCCCTGCTATCAATAAATCTATATTCTCGTAATTCACCTAATGGCAATAATAAGGTTTTTGTGTCAACTATACGGGCAACAATTACCCACTTATTAGCCCAAATAAACATACAGTATCTTTTTTATAAACGGGTGTTTTAACGGTTGTATATAACCCAAATTGTAAACTAATTTGCACATTGTACACAAGGCATTGCTATTATAAACATTCAATTAATCTTAACTATTATACCTAACTATTATTATCAATGGCAAAAAAAACGACAGCAAAAACAAAAGGTCATACCACATCAAGTAAAGTTGATGTTGCCGTAATTGGCGGAGGTATAGCGGGCACTTACACCGCTTGGAGGCTACAAAAAGCCAAGGGCAAAAAAACTAAAGTGGCTTTGTATGAATATAGCGACCGTATTGGCGGGCGTTTATTCTCGCGCACTTTGCCTGATATGCCCAATGTGGTGGCCGAATTGGGAGGTATGCGCTACATACCCGATGCGCAACCTTTGGTAGCAGGCCTTATTGAGTACCTGAAACTACCCAATAAAGAGTTTCCAATGGGCAATCCCGACCCTGCCATTGGTGCATCGCAAAACTTTTACCACTTGCGCGGTAAACATCTTACATTAGAAGAACTAAGCGTGAAAGATGCTCCCCCATATAATCTTAACTGGAACGAAAAGGGCATGAACCCTGATGAGTTGCAAGCCTACATAATGAACGTATTGATACCCAACGCCAAAAACATGACGTTTGAAGATTGGTTTAAGGTAGAAGTATTTGGTACGCCCCTATACAAAATGGGGTATTGGAACTTGCTAAATATGTTTTTAACTAATGAAGCATTTAGCTATATGCGCGATGCCGGCGGGTACGATGCAAACGTAGCCAATGCCAGTGCAGCAGCGCAATTGCCCGTTAGCGATTTTGGCCCTACAACCTCATTCCGTACGCTAACCAAAGGTTATCAGCATTTGCCGCTAACCCTTGCCGATGAGTTTGAAAAAGACGGTGGCGAGATAAACATGAACCATAAATTATTATCAATACAAAAGATAAAAGCAGGTGGTTATGAATTAATCTTTACGCGCACTAAAACAAGAGATTTTAAAACCCACTACGATAATAACAGCGACGAACGTTTTGTGGTACACGCCGATAAAGTTGTATTGGCCATGCCCCGCCGATCGCTTGAATTGATTGAGTGGAACCAATGGAAAGACAATGCGTTTTTGCGCGATAATATTGGTAGTGTGCTTATTCAGTCTGCCTTTAAACTGTTTATGGGTTACGATTACCCTTGGTGGCGCGCCATGAATTTGTGGGCAGGACGTTCTATTACCGATATGCCCATACGTCAAGTATACTATTTTGGTTGTGAAGCCGACCAACCCGATGGCGACCCTAATAATTTGCGCTCGCTTTTAATGGCATCGTACAACGATATAAGTACTGTGCCGTTTTGGAAAGCATTACAAAACGACGAGCCTTATGGTGGTAATGATAAACCTGAAAACAAAAGCATAGACCCCGTTCCCCCAGCACAGTTTGTTGCTACGCAAAGCATGGTAGAAATTGCGCACAGGCAGGTAGAGATAATGCACGGCCCACAAAAACTGGATATGCCTTATGCAGCTATTTTTCACGATTGGAGCGATGACCCTTACGGTGGGGGATGGCACGAGTGGAAAGCAGGCTACCGCTACGATGTGATTATTAAAAAAATGATAAAACCTGTTGATCACGATGATGTGTTTATTATAGGCGAAGCATACAGTAATAATCAAGGATGGGTAGAAGGCTCGCTTGAAACTGCCGACGATATGATGAAACGTTATTTTAAACTTGATTTCTTACCCAAAGAATAGGTTTTGATACAATACTACCGTTCGCCAAAGCATACCGTGTTTTGGCGAACTCTTTTTATAAAAAAAATCAATTAGCTAACTAAACCATGAGATATTCATTCCACTACCATAAAACCCGTGAAGCAGTAAAGGCTACTCCTTATACTGTTAGCGATTATATAGCCGAAAGGCTAAAAGAAATGGGACTAAAAGATATGTTTATTGTCCCCGGCGATTTTATGACTCCTTTTTTGGATATTATAGAAGAACGCCACCCCGATATTAAATTAATCAATGCTCCCAATGAGCTGTGCGGCGGCTACGCCGCCGATGCCTATACCCGTATAAATGGGTTTGGAGCAGTAAGCGTAACCTATGGTGTGGGCGCATTTAGCCTTATCAACGGCATTGCGGCCTCGTGGGTAGAACGCAACCCTGTGGTATTTTTAAACGGGCATCCATCCACCTCTGATATGTTTTACGAGAATGAGCTTGGCGTACTTATACATCACTCGACAGGGAATTTTCGCTCAAATAAAAAAGCATTTGAAGATATTACCGCCGCAGCCGTAACCATTAGCAATATTGCTGATGCGCCTGCACTTATTGACGAGGCTATTGTGGCGTGCTATATAAACAAACGCCCTGTGTATATAGAGTGCTACAAAGACGTATGGCAACTGCCCTGCAACAAACCTACAGGTAAACTTGATTTAACTTTGACTAAAAGCGACCCTGTGCAATTAGATGCCGCTATCAGCATGATAATGGCACGACTAGAGGCTGCAAAAAAACCAATAGTTTGGGCAGGTATAGAGTTGCAGCGCTACCATATACAAAAAGAACTGGAAAGCCTGCTAACTACTACCAACTTGGGCTATATAACCACCCTATTGGCAAAAAGCCTGTTGCCCGAAACTAACCCACACTTTGTAGGTACCTATACAGGGTCAGCAAGCAGTGCAGAACTACGCGAGCGAGTAAACACCAGCGACTTTTTGTTGTGCTTGGGCACCATAATTACTGATGATTATTTGGACATAATAAACAGCAGCTATGGAAAAATGGCTGTGGCTTATAATGGTGGCGTGCGTGTGGGCTACCAACATTTCCCAAATGTGTACACCTACGATTTACTGCCTGCCCTGATAAAAAAACTAAAAGCTACCAAATACAAAAGCCCTTTGGGCAAAACCGCCAAACCAAAAGGTTTATTGGACGATCCCGATGAAGGAACACAAATTACCTTTAACGGCTTTTTTAGGCGGATGCAAGATTTTGTTACCAAAGACATGATGCTGTTGGTGGATGAAAGCGACTCGATGTATGTGGTAAGCGATTTAATTATAAAAGAGCAAAACGGCTTTGCATCAGAGGCAGCGTGGGGCTCTATAGGGGCTGCTGCGCCAATGGCAGTGGGTATATCTTTAGCATCGGGTAAACGTGCTGTGGCTTTTTGCGGCGATGGTGGTTTCCAAATGGTCGATCAAGCCCTTTCGTTTCTCAATACCAATTGCCCCGGCGCTATAATATTTGTGATGAATAATAACCTATACGGTATAGAACAGGCGTTGGTAGATCTTGCCCCTTTTGACGGTAAAGGCGAGTTTAGAGCCTATAATATTTTGCCTCAATGGCAATACTACAAGCTAGCTGATGTAATGGGAGGAAAAGGCTACCGCGCTACTACCTATAAGGAGTTAGACAAGGTATTGGCCGAAGTGAAAAAGAACACCAAAACACTATCGGTAGTGCAAATAGATATACCTATGACTGATTTACCACCACAAATTAGGCGTTTGGCTAGTATGTAATATTCCTTAACTGTATTTGACAAATTTTTAAAGTTTGTCAAACTGATGACTTACTCTGTATTAAATCTCTCTTTCCCCTCCTGCTTTTAGGAGGGGATTAAGGGGAGGTCAAAATAGTAGCATACACGATGCTGCTCGCTGTGTCATGCCGAGCAAAGTCGAGGCACAGGGTGCGGTGGGCAGTCATTCCAAACTTGATTTGGAATCTGTGCTAAGTTATGTTTGCTTTATGCCTGCCGCACAGATTCCTATTTAAAATAGGAATGACAGCCACCGCACTACCATTTTTGTATTTTTAGTGTTACGGCTGTTACGACACTAAAACCAATTACCACAAGGCTTACAGCGTTCTTTAGTTTGTTACGATTTGTTACGCCTACAAGAAAATAAAGAACTATGAATAAAGTATAATTGGAAAACCTGATTAGAAATACAAAACAGAATTTTACCCCTTTTTACCGTGCTTGCGGAAGGCTGAAATAAACTGGAATATCCCGTAGCCAACAACAATACGACCTAAAAAATCTAAAAAATTTGTGCCAAAATTATAGTTTACTTCATAGGGTTTAGGCATAAAATCTGTTTTATGGGTAGGGTTTAGCACTGTGAAATAATTTCCTAATAAATCCCAATCAATAGATGAACCTATATCAAAATAAAATAAGCCTGCTGCTTTTAGATAGGCAAAATATATAAAGAAAGGTAGTATTAATACAAACCCTAATGCCCTGCCCCACGATGCACCATGTTTGTTTGAATATTGGTTTAGCCGAAAAGTAATAATGTCATAGGTTTCTTCGCTTAATAACCATTGATACCAATTATAGCTTTTTTCTTTCCGCTGGTAGCGCAACAGATATAATTGATGGTGTGATGTTTGAGCGTGGAAAACTGATTCGTAGTACACATCACCCTGCGCGGCAAACACCTTTTTTAGTTGGTTATAAATAGATACTTTTTGTTGAAACCAACCTTTGGTCTCCTCTTCTTCTCCCAATATTTTTATGCCGCTTTCAGGCACACTACCCCCACTTATAAATACCTCGGTGATTTTTGAGTTATTATACTCAAAACTAAATCCAGCTAAATTGCATTCAGTAAATTCTGTTTTGCCCAACGAAGACTGGGAGATACGAAACGTTGCTTGTTTAAATTTCTCTAAAAGTTTTTCGGTATGTGTCGTATAGCTATCCCTTTGCTCTTCAAATAAATTTTTTATTCTTTGGTATTTTTCGCTGTTTTCTTCAATTTCTTCAGGGGAAAATTTTTGCTTTAAAGCGGTTGCCCTATCAGGCCATTTAAAAACACTTTTAGCTTTCTTAACACCCCTAAAATACAAATTGCCTAGCATGGCAAACTCATTCATATTGCAGGTATATACATAAGTATTGGAAAAAGAAACTACACTGCTTTTGCCCAAAGTAAGTTGTTCAAAATTTATATGGTTTATATTATTGTTACTCACATATAATTCAATGGCACATTCGTTTTGTATCGTCAATTCGGGGATATTGCAGTTTATCAACTTACATTGTCCGATGGTAGCTTTGCTAAAATAAAAGGAGGCAAACACCCCCTCAATATCCCAAAGCGGGGATTTACTATTTGAAATGCTGAAATCTCCCATTGTACTGCCTTCAATTCTGAAATCTCCAGTTGTGCTGTTGTTAAAAATGCTGAAATCTCCAGTCGTGGTGTTCCGAATGTTGAAATATCTCGTGGTGCTGTTTTCAATGAAGAAATCTCCAGTTGTCCTGTTGTTAAAAATGCTGAAACCACCAGTTGTGCTGTTTTCAATGATGAAATCTCCTGTTGTGCTGTTTGAAATGATGAAATCTCCCGTTGCGCTGTTGTTCAAAATGCTGAAATTTACCGTTGTGCTGTTTTCAATGATGGAATCTCCTGTTGTGCTGTTAAAAATGCTAAAACCTCCCGTTGTGCTGTTTTCAATGATGAAATCTCCTGTTGTGCTGTCAATTATATTAATATTCGTCCCTTTTTTTATTTTTTCTGTATCTATTTCCCCCCATTGGCAATTTGTTAAACTAATTTCGGGCAGTTTGCTTTGGTATATGCACCAATGGGGTAAAATACCTGTACGGTTATCAATAATTATATTCCCTGTTACTTGGGCATTGGTAAGCAATGTACACTCATCATTACCATAAAAATAAAATATGTATAAATCGGCTGCCCTATTTTTTAGCTCATCTCCACTCAAACGTTCAATACCCAAAGCATTAAACTTTTTAGTTTGTGCAGCTGTCCATTTCGGGGTAGTAAAAGCCTCAACAAAAACATCGGCAGGTACTTGGTGTTTATAGGTTCTTTCGGGCGGGTTCTCGGGCATGATAGTAAATTAGCTTTGTGTATCAAATATAGGCGTTTTTAGGTTTTTAACTTACATCACATCCCGCCCTTCGTCCCGAATACATTCGGGATCAGGATGATAACGCGCTTGCTTCCCCGTCACCCTGAATTTATTTCAGGGTCTCGCTCTGTAATACACATAAATTGGTGAATGAAATGTCGAGCGAAGTCGAGGCACGGAGTGCGGTGGGCAGTCATTCCAAACTTGATTTGGAATCTGTGCGCGGGTAAGCCTTTCCGCAGATTCCTATTTAAAATAGGAATGACGGGCAGCCGCACAAACGGCAAAGAGTGTGTCCATCCCCTCCTCATCTTTCGATGAGCCTCAAGATGACAGCGCGCGGGCAACCTTCCCGTCATGCCGAATTTATTTCGGCATCTCACTCTGCATTACACCTGAATTGGAAATGAGATGCTGAATCCTGATAGCTATAGGTAAAGCATGACTGCGCGCTGTGTCATATCAAGCAAAGTCGAGGCACGGAGTGCGGTGGGCAGTCATTCCAAACTTGATTTGGAATCTGTGCGTGGGTCAACCTTCCCGCAGATTCCTATTTAAAATAGGAATGATGGACAGCCGCACTCTATATAGATAATGTTACCTCCCGCCCTTCGACAAGCTCAGGATGACAGCGCGCGGGCTGTCATCCCGAACTGGTTTCGGGATGAACTGTGTTTATTGGGCAATGAGATGCCGAAATAAATTCGGCATGACGGAGAACAGCAACTTGAAACTATAAACCTGAAACTAAAAACTGAGTCTAGTCCAAATAAAAAGTCATAGGGGTGCAAAGCGCGGGGGGTACTTGGCGCATTAGCCAAATAAAACCTGAATATTTTAGTAAGGGATAAAGTTTTGAAAGTGTTTTGTGGCGTGAGGCGTATACCTCATCGTTTTCCAATCGGGCAAAAGCATCCGCCATAAGTCCTTTTTTAAAGGTGATTTTTAGCCCTGTTTGTTGGGCTAGTTTTTTGGCTTTAAAATAGGTGATAAAGTTTAGTGATTGCCACACTCCATCGTTATAAACTCCTTTTAGTTTGCCTGTGGCGTGCGGAAAAAAGGGTACTAAGGGCAGACCATAATGCGGCTCGAAAGGGATGATATAATTGGGGCAATGGTGCAGCATTTTACCCCCATCACCCAATACCGATTGCATACCTGCAAAGGCTTTGGCTAGGTTTTGGGGCAGTATATGCTCCATTACGTTTAGTGAGAATACAATATCTACCCCGTTTATTATTTGTGGGTTAAGGTCTTCGGCGGCGGCATCAATAATGCGCCCATCGGGCAAGCCAAAAAACTCTTTTACGCTGCTAAACATCTCTATATGAAAATCGTAGCCCATACCCGATGGCTCAATGCCCCACACATCAATACCGTTTTGCAGCAACCAAGCGGTAAGTATGCCTGCACCTGCACCTACCTCAAGCAATTTTTTTCCTTCAATATCAAACTCTTGCAAAAGGGTTAGCCCAAATACGCTTTCTTCGATATAATTATCCATTATGGTATAATACTGTGCTGTATTATACCCCGCTTTTGATTGCCAAAACTGCCTAAATTTTTCGCCTCGCAATTGTTGGGCAAAGTGTTGCATGGCTATTTTATCAAATACGTTGCTCATGCGGTTTTGGTAAGTTTATACACGTAATGGTGTTTCCATGGGAAACCAGGACGAATGTAACCCTCGTAGTCAACCTGCAAGCCCAGTTGTTTAAACAGGTTATTGTAGTATTTGTATGAACGGAAATTGAGGGGAACGGGCACGCCTTTTTTCATCTTGTTCAGCGTTAAATCCTCCGCCATTATATACCACTTGTCTATAGGGTTATGGTACATTTCTTCTACCAATAAAATGCTGCCGCCCACTTTTATCAACCGCATCAAATCGGCCAAATAAAAATCGGGGTCGGGGGTGTGGTGCATCACTGCCGATGCCACTGCAATATCAAATGTGCCGTCGTCGAATGGTAGTTTGCCTACTTCACATACCTGAAACTGTATGCGGGGATTTTTTAGTAACTCACGGTTTAGGTTTTGATCTTCAATCACATCTACCGCCATAATGTTTACTTGGGGCATATCTTCGGCAAAAACCTGCGTCATATACATATTGCCTGCACCAAAATCGAGTATGTGGGCATTTTCGGGACTTATTAATCCCTCCAACTTTTGGGCAATACGTTTTGAGCGGTCGAACGAAAGTTTTTTATAAAACCCTAAGTTGGCTATGAACATTGTTTCTTTTGAAGATTATTAATTTGAAATTTCAAATTTGAGATTAGAAATTGATTTTCTCGTCTATAATATACTCAGGTCGGTTTTTTACTTCGTCTAAAATATTTCCTATGTACTCGCCCACTACGCCAATGGTTAGCAACTGTACACCGCCAAAAAATATAATGGTAATAATGGTACTTGCCCATCCCGGTACAGTGTAGCGGCCAGCCAATTGCACATACAATACCCACACGGTAAGTGCTATGCCTACTAAAATGCTTATAAAGCCTAGTGTTAGTGATGCTTTTAGCGGTTTTTTGCTAAAGTAAAACATAGCTATACCTGCCAAATTCAGCATTTTTTTAAGGGTATACTTGGTTTTGCCGTGCAGGCGAGCATCGCGGTTGTAGTGCATAGGTATTTGCTTAAAACCCATCCAACTGATTATGCCGCGTATGTATTTATTTTTTTCGTTAAAGCCATTAAAGGCATCTATTACCTTACGGTCTATCAGCCTAAAATCGCCTGTATCGGTGTTTAAATCCATTCCCGCCAACCAATTAAGCAATCGGTAAAACATACGTGCGGTAATGCGCTTAAAAAAGGTCTCGCCTTTGCGCTCTTTACGCACGCCATATACTACGTTGCAAGGGTTTTGGCGGTATACTTCTACCATTTGGGCAAACAGTTCGGGAGGGTCTTGCAAATCGGCATCTAGTATTATAGCTACATCGCCTTTGCAATGGACTATACCGGCACCTACTGCTGCTTGATGTCCAAAATTACGCGATAGCGAAAGTAGCTTTACTTGATTATCGTTTTTGGCTAGCTGTTTCAGTATATCCAGCGTGGCATCTTTGCTGCCATCGTTTATAAAAAGAATTTCGTACCCATTGTTCCAGTTGCCCTGCAAAGCAGCGGTAACGCGACGGTATGCCTCGTTTATACCTTCTTGCTCGTTATAGCAGGGTATGATAATGGAAACAAAGGGTGCTTCTTTCATTTTTACTAATTAAAGGGGAATATTACCGTGTTTTTTGCGGGGAAGATTGACCACTTTGTTTTCCAACATTTTAAATGCGTTAATCAAACGGCTGCGGGTTTCTTCGGGCAATATTACTTCGTCAACAAAGCCACGTGCTGCTGCACGGTACGGGTTGGCAAACATTTCAGCATATTCGGCTTCTTTGGCTTTTAGTTGTGCTTCGTGGTCTTCGGCGTCGGCTATTTCTTTTTTAAAGATAATTTCTGCCGCGCCTTTTGCTCCCATTACAGCAATTTCGGCTGTTGGCCAAGCAAAGTTCATATCAGCACCAATGTGCTTGCTGTTCATCACATCATACGCACCTCCGTATGCCTTGCGGGTGATAACAGTAACGCGCGGAACAGTAGCCTCACTAAAGGCATACAATAGTTTTGCCCCGTTGGTAATAATGGCATTCCACTCTTGGTCGGTACCGGGCAAAAATCCTGGTACATCTTCAAACACTAAAAGGGGAATGTTAAAGCAATCGCAAAAGCGCACAAAACGCGCTGCTTTTTGTGATGATTTTATATCTAATACGCCTGCTAAAAATGCGGGCTGATTGGCTACTATGCCTATGCTACGACCAGCTAGACGAGCAAAGCCTACTACAATATTTTCGGCAAAGTTTTTATGTACTTCAAAAAAACTTTCTTCGTCCATCGTGCCGTCTATCACCTCGCGTATATCGTAAGGTTGGTTGGCATTGGCTGGTACTATATCTTTTAATTGTGGGCGACTTTCATCTGCATGAAGAGTATAAGGCACACGGGGTGCTTCTTCTTCACAGTTTTGAGGTACGTAACTTAGTAAACGTTTTAGTCCGTTAATACATTCTACTTCATTTGCACTAGAAAAATGCGCCACACCTGATTTTGCCGAGTGTACTGATGCTCCGCCTAAATCTTCGCTGCTTACTTCTTCGTGGGTTACTGTTTTTACTACGTTGGGCCCCGTAACAAACATATACGAGGTTTTTTCAACCATAAAAATGAAATCGGTGATGGCGGGCGAGTATACTGCTCCGCCTGCACATGGCCCCATTATGGCTGATATTTGAGGTATAACGCCCGATGATTGTGTATTGCGATAGAATATATCGGCATAACCACCAAGTGATACTACGCCTTCTTGTATACGTGCTCCGCCCGAATCGTTAAGACCAATAACAGGTGCGCCGCTTTTCATGGCTAAATCCATCACTTTGCATATTTTCTCTGCAAAGGTTTCTGATAGCGAGCCGCCAAATACGGTGAAATCTTGTGAGAATACGTAGGTAAGTCTTCCGTTTACTGTTCCGTAGCCTGTTACTACACCATCGCCCAGTACTATTTGGTTTTCCATACCAAAATCGGTACTGCGGTGGGTTACAAATGCTCCAATTTCGTTAAAACTGCCTTCGTCTAAAAACAGGTATATACGTTCGCGGGCTGTTAGTTTTCCCTTTTTGTGTTGTGCGGCTATACGCGCCTCGCCTCCGCCCAGTTGGGCTTCTTGGCGCATTTGCAAAAGTTTTTCGCGTTTATCCATTATTATATATATCTATAAAACAGGTAGTTAGTTAAGTATTTCTGCTATCTCTTCCGAAAATTCAACGTTGTGATAAAAGCTTTTCACATCGTCATCGTTGTCTAAATTATCTATCAGCTTTGCCAGCTTTTTGGCATCATCGGCACTAATTTCTTTAAATATACTAGGCACGTACTGCAAACCGCTTTTTTGCGGAGTAATACTCAATTCTTCCAGCTTTTTGCTTAGTTGTCCAAAATCTTCGCGCACGCAGCTTACTGAGGCAAAATTACCGTCAATTTCTACTTCATCCGCTCCGCCATCAATCAACTCAAGCGTTATTTCGTCTTCGTCTGTCCCTTCGGGCAAATCAAACTCAAAAACGCCTTTTTGTTCAAAAATAAAACTTAGCGAGCCATTGGTAGCAAGACTACCGCCCGTTTTTGTAAGATATGTTCGCAGATTAGCTACTGTACGATTAATATTATCGGTAGTGCACTCTATAATAATGCCAACGCCGCCAATGCCATAGGCTTCGTAAATTAAATCTTCAAAATTTTCGCCTGTATTGCCTGCGGCTTTGTTTATAGCACGCTCTATATTGTCTTTGGGCACACTTTGCCCTTTTGCGTTTTGTATGGCTACACGCAAGCGCGGATTACTGTCAGGATTGGCATCGCCTATTTTGGCGGCTACATAAATTTCTTTTACCAGTTTGGTAAATAGTGTAGAACGCCTTTTATCAGCCGCACCCTTGCGGTGTTTTATGTTTGCCCATTTACTATGCCCTGCCATTGTTTTGCTTATTCTAGTTTTTTTAGCGTCGGGCAAAAATAGTTAATCTGTCTGTTTTATGGGCAGATATGGCTATAAAACAACAAAGCCCTGCTTGTGGCAGGGCTTTGAACATTTTTTTAAAAGCGTCTTATTGTCCTACAAAGGTAATAGAACCTGAAACACCTCCAGATGTACCGGCAAGTTTCATTGAAGTAGCGGTAAGCTCAGTTACAGTAAAAGTATCACCATCATAGGTTAGTTTAGTATCATTCTCAGAAAAAGCCCAAGTTGAGATGATGAATATTTGATCGTCAGCTGGGTCACATTTAGTTGGTCCATTGTCAGCATTATAAACCCCGCCTACTTTAAAAATGTGCAAATCGTCTTTGTCGCAAGCATCCATTGTAGCATAATAGTCAGTTCCACCAAGAGTAAGTGCCGTTACTCTCCATTTTTTTGCGGTTAATAAATCTGTTCTAGAAGCTGTAGCAGGAGTGCTTGTTTTGTCTTCTGACTTGGTGCAAGACGCCAAACTCAGCATCATTGTGCTGATTAATGTAATAAGTAATATTTTTTTCATGTGTTAATTATTTTTGTAAATAAACTTACTTTTCTTAAATTAAGTTTAAAATATTGTGTAAAAATGTAACAAAAAAACCTCATTAAATAGTGGGCTTTTACAACAATTTTCTTTTAGAAATTTATTGTGCGGTATGGGTTATAGTATACTTATCAGCACCATTCATTAACTCAATTTTTAATGTAGTTGAATTAAGTATAAGTAGTGTGGCCTCTACTCCATCAAGTATTACTTTGGTTTCGTTTGAAGCAAACGACCATGTTTCAGTAATTGTTTGTGGATCGGTAGGATCACATTTGGTAGCTCCTTCATCTGTAATGGCAGTGAAGTTGGTTTTAAATGTTAGTACATCATCTCTTTCGCAAGCATCAAAATTTGCAAAGGCATCGACTCCATTAGCGGTTGCTCCTGTAATTTTCCAGCCTTTTGCGGTTAGCAATTCAGTTTTTGTTGGATTGGTGGCAGCAGGCGTTGTTGTGTTATTATCAGATTTTCCACACGATGTTAGTGAAACAATAGTTGCAAAAATAATTGCTAAAAAAAGTGAATTTTTCATTGTAATTATATAATTAGTATTTGGTAAAGGTAGACGAATACTAAAGCCAAACAACCATAAACCTTTTATTAACAAGTATTTTTTAACTATATAGCTCCGAAAACTTACTTATGTAGGAGTTTTATAAATATATTTTAAATAAAATTATTGTGCCGTGTAGGTTATGATAGTTGTAAACTCAACGCCATTAATAATATCTATCTCAGATAACCTCGCGGTAGTTTCTGTTACCTCAAGTATATTACTTGTAAAACTACCAACACCCGTATAGTTGAGTATCAGTTGAGTTTCATCAGCATTAAAAGCCCAAGTACCAAAGGCATATACTTGTGGGTCTGACGGATCACATTTAGTAGCGCCTTCATCTTGAGTAAAAGTGTTGTCTTTTTTAAATTTATACAAATCATCTTTATCACATTCGTAATCAAGAGCATAAAGATCTGTAACCATCGTATCATTAATATCAACAGTAGGGCTTATTGTACGTGCCGTTTGTTTCCATATTTTTGATGTTAATATATCGGCTTTAGTTTTCCCAGGCATGGGATTATTGTATTCATCTTTTTTGCATGAGCTGATAGCTGTTGCCATAGCTAGCGCTATTACCAGAAAGGTAAATCTTTTCATTACAAATTTTTATAGGTAGGTTGAATATTGCAATATAAAGATTGTTTTGATTTTTAGTGTATCTGTTTTATACATAGCGTAATAAACTAAAAAAGCCCTGTTTACAGGGCTTTTTTAGTTTCGGGTTAGGCTTTCTTTATTGTGCCGCAAATGTGGCTATAGCAGAGGAGCCTAAAAAATCCATTTGTAGTACCATTTTTGATGTGCTAAGCTCATTTATCTTAGCTGTATCACCATCGTATACCAACTTTGTATCATTTTCGATAAAAACCCAAGTTGAAGTAGTAATAATCTGAGGATCGGAAGGATCGCATTTGGTAGCTCCTTCGTCTTCAATATAAACACCATCGGTTTTAAAGGTATTAATATTGTCTTTGTCACAATCTTCTATTTGCGGCCAAAAATCAGTACCTCCAAGTGTTAATCCTGTGGCCTTCCATTTTTTAGCAGTTAGTAATTCCTTTTTTGACGCGTTATTAGACGGATTTGATGTGTTATTTTCATCCTTTTTGCATGAGCTAATGGCTACCATTGCTGCTGCTAACACTACTAGAGTTGTTGTTTTCATAAATTGTTTTTAAATGTTTACCTATAGCTTATACAATGCCAAACTAATTTAGTTCAATCTGTTTAATCAAATACTGTTGATTTTAATGTTGAAACAATTATTGGTAAGCATCAAAATTACTTTAATTCTTTCTCATGTCTCATCACAAAATAAAAAAAAGTCCTTGCGCTGTGCAAGGACTTTTTCAAAATATAGTAATCGGTTACTAAAATTATTTCTTAACTACGATTTTGTTGGTAACAGATACTTCACCTGCATTAAGCTGATAGAAGTATATACCATTTTCTAGGTTCGACACATCAAATTTAACTGATTGTTCACCTGCATCTTGTTTGCCTTCAAAAACATTAGCAACCATACGGCCTGCCATATCAAATATTTTTACTGATACGTCATTTGAATTAACAAGTGTATAAGTAACTACTCCTTCGTTACTTACAGGGTTAGGGTATGATGATGCAGAAAGTTTGTTGCTGCTAAGCTCTTCGCCTAAACCAACTGAATAAGCAGCAGTAGCACAACTAATATTGTTGCCACTAATAGTATTGTCTACAACAGTATCGGCACCACTACGTTGAACTAATACTGCAAGGGCACAAACTTGTAGGTTTCCACTTGAACCACCGCTTACATTAAAGCCAGTTCTTGTAATTGTTATGCTTGAATCTTTAAGTATATCTTTTCCAGCAAGTGCAGCAAGGCCTGTATTTGTTTGGATAGTATTTCCCAATACAAGGAACGTTGCTAAAGTATCTGTTGATTTAATAATATCTGGACCATTATTTTTGATAGTAAAGGTCATATCAAAAGGTTTTCCTGCTCTGATGGGATCCCCATTTGCTGGAGAGCTTAGTGAAACTTCAATATCAACAGTTCGTTGAGCGTTTAGCGAAAGAGCTGTTACGAAAACAGCTACTAGTAGTAAAATTTTTTTCATGGTTTCTCTTTTGTGTAATTTAAATATTAAGTGCAAATAAAAGACTTCTTAACGATAAAATGCGTTGCTTCTAGTCAAAAATATTCTCTAAATCATCCGTATTTAGGTTGGTAAGAAAAGAATTTTCTGATGTTATCAATGTTTCTGCCAATTGTAATTTCTTTTTTTGTAGCGTTAAAATCTTCTCTTCCACGGTGTTACGAGTGATAAACTTATAGTTAAATACATTCTTTGTTTGACCAATACGGTAGCTTCTATCAGTAGCCTGTCGCTCAACAGCAGGATTCCACCAAGGGTCTACAATAAATACGTAATCGGCTTCGGTTAGGTTTAGCCCCACCCCACCCGCACGTAGCGAAATAAGAAAAACATCGGCGGTTTTCTGTTTCTGAAACTTATTAACTTCTTGCTGCCTTTGTTTTGGCGTATAACTACCATCTATATAGCAAAAGGGTTTACCCTCATCTTGCAGGTATTTTTTAAATATTCCTAATTGGCGAACAAACTGCGAGAATACTAATACTTTATGTCCTTCGGCTAATGCTGTATTTAGCTTGCGTATAATCTCGTCAAACTTGCCCGATGTACCCAAATAATCATCACTAACCAAAGCAGGGTGGTTAGCTATTTGGCGCAACATCATTAAACCTTTTAGTATTTGTAGTTTTGATTTATTTATTCCTATCTCTGATACCGATTTTAATATTTGGTTACGGTATTTTGATTTGGTTTGCTCGTACTGGCGCTCTTGTTCCTCAGTCATCTCACAGTAGTACACCTGCTCGTATTTCTCGGGCAAATCTTTGGCTACCTGCTCTTTTGTGCGACGTAGAATAAAAGGTTCTATTATTTTTTGCAAGCGAGTGCGCTGCAAATCGTTATTGTGTTTTTCAATGGGTATTACAAACTTCTCGTTAAAAAAATTGAAGTTGCCCAGCAAACCCGGATTTAAGAAATTCATTTGCGACCAAAGGTCAACTATTGAGTTTTCTACCGGTGTACCTGTAAGTACCAGTTTGTTTCTGCAAGTAAGAGTATTTACTGCACGAGCTGTTTGTGATGCGGGATTTTTTATAAACTGGCTTTCATCTAGTATTACGTAGTGAAATCTAAACTCTTTTAATATCTCAATATCTAACCGTACCACACCATAGGTTGAGATGATAAGATCGTACTCTTTAAAATAATCAATCTCTCTATTACGGTATGTACCTGTGTATACAAATACTTTTAGGTGAGGGGCAAACTTTTGTGCCTCTGCCTCCCAATTGTATATTAATGATGTGGGCAGCGCTATAAGGCTAGTACGTCTGTTTTCGCTACTACTATTTTGAGATGGTATTTGCTGGTCTTCGTCAATATCAACACCTCCACCAAATAGGTTTAATTGTGGTCTGGCAGCTTTTTTAATCCCATGTATGGTTTTCCCACTCACGTTGGTCATAGCTATTTCTTCAGCAACAACCTCTTCTGTACCATCAGCTTCATTTTGAAGCAGGGCAAGAGTTTGTATGGTTTTACCCAGCCCCATATCATCGGCCAAGCAACCACCAAATTTGTTTTTCTGTAAGAAGTAAAACCAATTGTACCCCTCTTGTTGGTAAGGGCGCAATTCGCCTACAAAGTTTGGAGATAATGGTGTAGGGCAACCTAGTTGAGTGAAATCGAGATGAGCTACTTTGTTTTCTATTTCTTTTGATGTCCCGTTTTCATGCAAATCATCAATAAGTTTCCAATGGTGTTTTTTCAGGCGTATTTCATCGCTCGATTCATTAAACTCAAGCAAGCCTGTGTATTTGGCAAACCATTCTTCGGGTATAATGGCAATTTCGCCACCAGGTAAAAGAAACTCGCGCTTGCCTTGCAGTATATGACTTCGCAAACGCATAAAAGGTATCTCGTGTTTGCCAAAGCGTACTATGGCACTTACATCAAACCAGTCTCTATACTCGTTTACTTGTATTGATAATGTACTTTGACCTATAAAATATTTACCGTCGTGGCTATCTTGCTCTATTATAAAGTTGTGCTTTTTTAGCAGGTCGATATTTTCGTTTAACCATTGTATAGCTTGATAGGGATTATTACCAATAGCTCCTTCTTGTTTTTTTACTATAAACGAGCAGCCTTCTTTTAGCTCCAATCCTTTTTTTAGAAGTATATCGCATTGCTCTTCTTCCCACTCTTTTGACCGACGCAAACGTTTGAAAATATAGTTATCGCCCGCTTTTTCCAGTATCACAGATACCTTTTTGGTGGCATGGTACGGAAACTCTTGCTTGGCATAACGATAGTATAGGTTTAACCTTACCTCATCGCCCCAACCATCGTCAACCTTTAGTACGGGTGTACCCAAAAGTGTTTCGGTTTGTATATCAAAACCTTTGGCGTATACATCAAATTTCTCTACCAAAGGCACCACAAATTTCTCAAAATACTTAGCTTCTGATGCTTTGGGTATCATTATAAACCGCTTGTTTAAGAAGGGTTGCAGTTTATTGCCGTCAACATTTTTTTCAAAATTATACAGCATACCGTTTACCAACAGCCACGCAGGGCGTTTGGTTAGCATCACCCCTTCTTGCTGAGAAAACTCAACGCGTTCTCCTTTATACTTTATGGTTGGGTAGTAACGTACTTTATCATCATCTCGCCTAAAATGAAACAACACAGTCGATTTTTGCTCGGCTACGTGTATTTCTTTTGATGTAGGGTTGCCTTCTTTTCCCAGTATAAATATCTTTTTACCGCGCAATAGTTCTATGGCTTCGGCAAGGTGT
This sequence comes from Bacteroidia bacterium, assembly GCA_037968475.1. GTDB lineage: Bacteria > Bacteroidota > Bacteroidia > UBA8524 > UBA8524 > SB11. The sequence continues at coordinate 44,156 of JBBKVO010000045.1, read as the reverse complement.
TTTTCTATATAGGGGCGGATAAAATTTTTAAAAAGTTCTTCGTTAAAGTGTTTTTTAAAAAACTCAGTGGGGCGTATGGCTGCTTGTGGATGGAATTTTTTTACTATTACTTCTTGATCAAACCCGCCCAGTATATCTACCAATTTACGGTCGGTATCATCAATTCCTTTTTCAAAATATTCAATAGTGGTGTTGTATACCTTTTGGTGCGTGAGGGTATAATTGCCTAATGTGTTTATTTGTACCACATGAGGCTCGATTATATAGCCCAAGTGTACATTCTCTACAAGGGTATAGACTAATTCAAAGGGTTGATTATTGACAACTTTCAACTTTAAAAGCAGTTTTAACGGGTAGTATAACCGTGCAAGGTAGCGTAAAAAAGCCTATGGAGAGTGGCGGACACAAAAAAATATTTAGTATCGGTTGCCTATACTAAGTCCAACTATGTAATCATCAGCATACTTAAGTATAAATAAATGATACGTAAAAAGTGGAGTACGGTTTATAGGTTCGGCACTATAATCAGGGCAAGAAAAACCCACTTGCTGTATAATATTTGCATAGTCATCAGGGTCGAGCCATTCATTATAGGGTAAAAACTGCCATTGCAAGTGTTTACTGTTTTTTTGACTAAAACGCTTATCAGCAAAAGCATTGTTTTGTACTTTATCTATCCATTGTTTGTATGTTTTTTGTGCATCGACCAAGTTGGGGCCTACATACAAATCAGCATAGTAACCATAAGGCATTAGCAAAGTTTCAGGAAGGGGTTTTATAAAGGCATCGCCCGCACCTTTAAGATTCAGTTTAGGTCGCCAAATCGTATTTTTATAAAAGTCTTCGCTTTTTACTCCCTTTATCAAATCAATATCATCCAACAAACCTTTTTCTATCAAAGCAAATTGCTTGCTTAGTGTTGAGTCTTTCTTTTTTGCATTGGGTTTGTAAGGGGTAAATTGGCGACGATCATCTCCATATATTTCAATGTTAATTTGCCCTGCAAAAATATCGTTATCTTCATCCACACCGGGGTATTCGCCCCACAGGCGTATTGAAATATCTTGGGCAGTATCACCTATTTGATAGTGGTAGCTATAGTGCAATCCATCATCACTTATAGGATTACGTTTAATACCGTATACACACTGTAATATATGACGGTCAACATCTTTTAGTCCTTGAATTACAGAAGCTGAATCGGTGATATTGGGTGCAATACTTTCGTAATACAAGCCCTCTACTCCACGTGTTATTATTTTTCCAAAGAAAAAACCCGGTAAAATTATCTCAGCCTCAAAACGTTTTTCATCACTTCTGTCATCCAATAAAGTTATTCTATCGCGGTGCGTTTGCAATTCAAAATAGTTATTGGCATCATCAACCAAAGCACGTAAAGCATTGCAAAATCCGCCATCAATATTTTGTTGTGCGTTTACCGATGTTTGAAAAAGTATAAGTGTGATAAGTAGTGTAAAAATGCGCATCTGTATTTTGTCTTAACACAACAAAGATGCCTAAAATGTGATAAAGGTGGCTTTGGGGTTTTTAGTATTGCGGTGTATTGGGTTTTATTTCCATAACCATACGAAACCCTAGCCAAGAATAACTTTGATTTGATGGTACAGGAATAAATGCACCTGCCTGTGTATAAAAAGGACTATGGGCATAGCTACCGCCTTTGACTACATATACAGTACTATCTGTAACTATTTCTAAAAGTTTTTTTGCAGATATATACTCTTTAATTTGTGGCAAATACTTACTTGGCACCCGTGTTTCATAATTTATGCAGGTTTGCCTTAATTGTTTTACTTCGCTTGTATCCATAACCCAATTGTATAATATATCAGCTCCAAATTCATCGTATAATATTCCAAAATCCTTTGTTAATTCAATTTTCATCTTATTTAAGGGTGTTTGTGTCCACTCGGCTACGTTGCCAAATAAATTGAATAACCCTTTTGACGATGGAAAGCTAGCGACTGGTGCAGTATAGTAATACCCATCAGCAGAAGGAGATATTAATGCGATATTGTTTTCATCAGTAACTCCTTTAGTATTAGAGGTTTTCACCCTTTCAATAATATCATTTTTCACATCAAAGTTCTCCATTGTATGACATGGATTTTGCATAGCATTCTCTAGCTCAAAAGCGGTAGGTAGCCTAAGCACAATGCGTACGCTATGCCCTTGCTCGTTTAGCATAGTATTATACTTTTCTGTTTTCCATTGGCAGTATCGTTTGGCTTGCTCTAAGCTAATACCGCACACAGGGTAGTTTTTATATTTTAAATGATGAAAATACACTTGCTCAAAAGGTTCATTTTGAGCATTGGCAAAGTCTTTTCTAAAGCACAACGTATCAGGTGTATTATCAACCTTATTTGTTTCGTAGCAAAACCTCATGTAATCACCAACCGACACCTCTGTTTTTTGTATGTAAGAATCAAAAACAGTAACTCGCATCATTGAGGATATTAATGCAAATGAATACTTTAGCTTCTGTTCAGTTAAAAAATTGTCCTGACCAATTATTTTACTACTAACAAAGGTTCCTCCGTCTACTAATACAAAGTCTTTAAGAAGCTCTTCTCTTATTTTCTTAGGCAGTTTATTTATTGGTTGCCCCACATCTATTATTTGCCAGCCTGTATTTATTTTTTTAGTTCCACAAGCCACACCCAATAGTAACAAGCTGATTATAAGAACATTTATAATTAATTTCATAGGTTTAGTTTGAAACGAAACCATAAAAGGGTTTAGTATTTGTTTATACTATTGTAAACTATATCTTTACCTTACTGCAATGAAAAAAATCTATAAAGAAATCTCGGTAGTGCCACTAAACACAAACTGTGCAGGGCCTTGTAGCCAAATATTTTGGTAGGTAGTAGCTCCCGTTTTATCAAAAGTAATTTGCAGTTTGCCTCCTGGTGTGCTAATAGGCTGTACTATGTTTTTCCCTTCGGGTTGATTGGCAAAGGCCGCTAATGCAACGGCTGTAACACCCGTTCCTCGAAGCGTCCTCGCTTCGGGATAGTAAGTGGTAGCGTCCCGCTACAAACAAGATTTCGATTGTACTCGAATAAGAATAAACTTTAAGCGTGGATGTTTGAAGAAACGTCAAGTGAACACGCATTTTTCGTGTTTCAATACTGTTTTTTATCTATTAAAAGCTGGCGCGCTCGTGCCGAACAATGGGGTAGCGTCCGCTACCTGCATAAATGCTTCTCATGCCCTCTTTACCCACACGCCCTTCGACTTCGCTCAGGATGACAGTGGGAGGGAAGCTACGCCACTACTCTTTGGAATTCGCGTATTTTGCTAAAAATATAGCACTGCATTATCCCCCTTACGGGCTGTCCTAGAGATCCCGAATGTATTGAGCATACGTGTAGTGTGTAAGCGAAGGGGGCTGAGGGATGAAAACACCTCTCCATTACCCACCACTGAGCGGACGCTCTATTATTTTAGGCACGAGCGGACGCTCGAGCCAGCTCTTAATAGGCTAAATAAAAGGTACTTTTTATACAGATGCTTCTACAGTGCCACTAAACACAAACTGTGCAGGGCCTTGTAGCCAAATATTTTGGTAGGTAGTGGCTCCCGTTTTATCAAAGGTAATTTGCAGTTTGCCCCCTGGTGTGCTAATGGGCTGCACTATGTTTTTCCCTTCAGGTTGATTGGCAAAGGCCGCTAATGCAACGGCGGTAACACCTGTACCGCACGAGTAGGTTTCGTCTTCAACACCACGCTCGTAGGTGCGTACTTTTAGCACATTATTTTGGGCTTGCGCTATATTTACGTTAGTTCCTTTAGCTGCAAATCTATCATTATAGCGGATGGCTTGGGCAGTTTCTACCAATAGCATCTGGCTTATATCACTATTTACAAATCGCACATAGTGTGGCGATCCTGTATCTAAAAAATAATCGTCGCCCAGTTGTTCTACTTCGGTAACATCTTTCATTTTCAGGCTCACCCAACCGTTTTCAAAAATTTCGGCATCGTGTGCACCATCAATGGCTAAAAAGCGTGCTTTGTTTTCTATTATGCCTAATTGCTTAGCAAACATGGTAATACAACGGCCTCCATTTCCGCACATACTGCTTTCGTTACCATCACTATTAAAGTATACCATTTCAAAATCGTAGCCTTCTTTGTTTTGCACCATTATAAAACCATCAGCTCCAATGCCAAATCGGCGGTCGCAAAGGTATTGGTACAATTGGGTATTGTGGCGGGGCAGTGCAAGGTTGCGGTTATCAACCATTATAAAATCGTTGCCCGTGCCTTGATATTTATAAAATTTAATCTCCACTATTTTAGTACAGGTAGCTGTTTTAAAATACTTGTATCACTTATTTCTTGCAAAGGATGTTCCGAACCATCGGCAGTAAGAGGATAAAATTTCTTATTCCAACTTAAATAGGCTGCTTTTTCGGTTTTAAATACCTTTATGGCATCTTCGTACGGGACTTTATATAGCGTTAAATTGGTATTGTTATACTCGTAACCATAAGTATCGGCAGGTTTGTAGTACACTTCCATACTCTCCTTACTGTTAGCATTAGCTACCTTTTCCCAATCATTTCTGCCTTTACTGTTTTTTACTGCACTAAACACTTCTACACTCTTTTTTATTTCGGGCGTTGTTCCAACATCCGCATCATTTGTGGCAGGTTGCCCTTCTGTCATCGCTATACCTTTGTTTTCTTCATTGGTATTGCCATTTGCCGTTTCAGTACCTTCGTCGCTACTATCCACCTGTTGCTTCTCTGCTGTTTGAGCTTCGTTAACACTAGGTTTCACCACATATTCTATTACTATATACGACAAGAAAAACAAAGTTATGACTGCTGCCGATGCCATTACCCACTTAGTGCTCCACACATTGCCTATGTAGCGTATTTTGGCATTTTGTTTTATATAGTCTTTCAGTTCTTCGCGACGTGCTTCTCTTATTCCCGCTACCATACTACGGTGAAACTGATAGGCTTGGTTTAGGGCAGCATCTTTTTCAAGTTGCCCCAAAAACTCGCGTTCTTCCACCTCAGTCATTTGTCCCGTAAGGTATTTGTCAAATACTTCGGTCATATTATCATCAAAGTTCATCACTCAGCTATAAAGGGTAAAAGTGTGTATCTATATATTAAAGTCGCTTTTTTCAAAATCCTGTTTTATCAGTTGTTCCAACTTTTTAAAACATTGGTATTTTTTCGATTTTGCAGTATCGGCATTTGCAAACTCCATTCTTTGTGCAATAGAGTTCATATCCAACCCGTCAAAATAAAATAGTTTTAGCACCTCTTTGCAGGTGCTTCCTATCTTTTCTAAATACTCTACCACAATATTCAAATCCATACTATGGTTACGCGGCTCGTCGGCTGCGTGAGTATTGGAATGAAAATCCTCCAACGGATCGAGGCGTTTATCTTTATTCAGTTTTTTAAGCCAAAGGTTTTTGGCAATACTATATATATAGGTACTTAGTTTGGCGGTGAGGGTAAACTCACGCAGACTCACATTTTGCCAAACAGCTATTACCGCATCTTGCAAAACATCATCCACATCCTCTATCGTTCCATTGTTTTTTACAATATAGTTTCTAACTGAAGTAAAATTATTTTGATACAAAAACGTAAGTGCTTCTTGGTTTCCACCACGTATTTCGTCAATAATTTCCTCGTCCTTAAATTTTTTTCTTCCGAACATATGTTAATTACAAATGTGGTTTTAAAAGTAAACGGCAAGATAAGATATTTTTTATCCATCGATAAACCGCCGCAAAAATACTACGGACGAAGGGTATTTTGGTATATGAATTGATACTATTAAAACCTAAATAACCGTTTTTACGTTTAATAATATAGTTTCAAGACTAAATTGCTAAGAATTATGAATTACAAAAAAATTTTAGGAACCTTTTTAGTGGCCTGCCTAGGCGGTGCAGTTGCTTTGGGAGTATTTACTTTGGTGGTTAAAGACACTCCTAAAAGTATTCAGGAAAAACAAGATGCGGTAGCCTTTGCCCGCGTAAGCAATAGTAATGATATCCCATCGTTTGATTTTACAGCCCCATCAAAAGTGGCGACACCTGCCGTAGTGCACATAAAAACTACAATAGAAATGGCTTCTAACGGCGGTGGACTTGACCTTTTTGAGTTTTTTGGAGAAGGACAACTACCCGAAATGCAACCCGGTGGTGGCTCAGGATCTGGAGTAGTGATAACCAACGATGGATATATAGCTACTAACAACCACGTAATTGATGGTGCTACTACTATTGAGGTGGTATTGCAAGATAAACGCAGCTTTACTGCTGAATTGGTGGGTAGAGACCCCAGCACGGACCTTGCCCTTTTGAAAATTAACACCAAAGAACTGCCATTTTTGCGCTTTGGCAATAGCGATAACGTGCAAGTTGGTCAGTGGGTGTTGGCAGTAGGTAATCCTTTTAACCTTACAAGCACTGTAACCGCAGGTATTGTGAGTGCTAAAGGAAGAAACATAAACCTATTGCGCGACCGCAACAACCAATATGCTATTGAAAATTTTATACAAACTGATGCTGCCGTAAACCCCGGAAACAGTGGTGGTGCATTGGTAAATATGAATGGAGAATTGGTGGGTATTAACACTGCCATCGCCTCGCGCACAGGTTCATTTTCAGGCTATTCGTTTGCTGTGCCTGTAAACATTGTGAAAAAAGTAATGGATGATATTTTGAAATACGGCGAAGTACAACGCGGCTTTTTGGGGATCGAGATTACTGATGTTACCGCTGCTCTTGCTCAAGATAAAGGCATAAAAGAGATAAAAGGCGTATATGTGAACAAGGTGAACGAAGGCAGTGCTGCCGAAAAAGCAGGCATAAAAAGTGGTGATGTGGTAGTAAAAGTAGGCGATGTAGATGTAAACTCTTCATCAGAATTACAAGAGCAAGTAAGCCGTTTTCACCCCGGTGATAAAGTAAATGTTACGGTAAACCGCAGTGGTAAAGAAATGGTGATTACCCCCATACTTAAAAACCGTGAAGGCACTACCGAGATATTAAAGAAAAGTGAAACAGTAGACAAAGCAATGGCTATTAAAGGCATTGAGCTTGAAAAAATAACCGCTGCCGATAAAGATAAATACAAAATTAAAAATGGGGTAAAAATTGCTAAAGTAAATAGTGGTGCATTTAAAAATGCGCGCGTACCACAAGGTTTTATTATTACCCATATTGATAAAAAACCAATATATACCCTTACCGAAGCACAACGCATTTTGCAAAACAAAAACGGAGGTGTACTAATTGAAGGTATGAACCCTGATGGTAGCGAAGGCGTTTATGGTTTGAAATTGGATTAACATCTAACTTCAAAAGTTGATATAAAAAAATCCCGATACCTATGGTATCGGGATTTTTTGTTTCACATTTTCAGAGGGTTTTAAACCCTCCGTTCTGAAATTACAACACGAAGGGGGACTTTAAGTCCCCCTTTGTGTTGTAATGTATATAGAATAGGATTTCAAATCCTATTATTTAATGCTCCTTTTAATGTTCAGCAGCAGCTGACGAAATAGAAACGGCGTTCATCAAATCTTCTATCTCGTTTACCAACTCTATAAAACGAGGGGTACGTTTGCTTTCACGGGTACGGTTAAAAGGTAAATCAACCTTTACGGTATGAGCTATGCGACCGGGGTTTGCAGCCATTATATATACATCATCGCCCAAATACACCGCCTCGTTAATATCGTGTGTTACAAATACTATGGTCGAGTGAAATTTGAGCCAAATATCCTCTAACATATCCTGCATTTTTAGCCTTGTATTAATATCCAATGCCCCAAAAGGTTCATCCATCACAATTATGTTTGGATTGGCTATAAGACTACGGGCTATAGCTACGCGCTGCAACTGTCCACCCGAAAGACCTGGCATTTTGGCAAACTTATCCTGATGGCCGTCTAAACCCACCAGTTGTATCATTTCCATTGCCTTTTCTTCGCGTTCTTTTTTTTCTATACCCTTAAATTTTAGAGGCAGGGCTACATTTTCTAATACGGTAAACCAAGGTAATGACGAGTAGTTTTGGAAAACCATACTCACCCTTTCGCCCTCGTCGTCAACTGGCTTGCCATTTACTAAAACTGTACCCTCGGTAGGTTGTTGCAAATTGCATATATAGCGCAACAAGGTAGATTTTCCACAGCCTGATGCACCCATAAGGGCTACAAACTGTCCTTGGTTGGGTTTATCGGGCACTACAAAATCACATCCGTCAAAAATATATTTCTTCCCATCGTAGGTTTGCTTAATATTTCTTAGCTCGATAATATTGGGCAACGACGATTCAAAAAAAGTACCGCTCATAAAAATCTCTTATTTGTATTTGTGCTTAAACAACAGCCTGTCAATAAGTTTAAACAACTTATCCTGCAAAAAACCTATTAGTATTATTACCAATAGTATGGCAAACAGTTTATCAATACGGCTTTGACGTTGGGCTTCCCAAGCAAGTCCGCCAAGCCCACCTGTTTTGTTTATCAGTTCGGCCACAATAATGTATGTCCAGCTCATAGCTACAAGCACACGTATATCGTCGCTTAGTTTTGCCATTACATTGGGTATAAACACGGTAATAATGGTTTGCCATTTATTTGCGCCCAAAGTATATACGGTTTGCAAATAAATTTTCTCAACCTCATCAATACGTTGCACCACAACAGGTAGTAGGTATACTATAATACCAAAAGCTAAAAAGTACACCTTCATATCGGTATCAATACCAAACCATGCTATAAAAATACCTGTAACGGCCGTAAGAGGTAAAAAACGTATAGCATCAACAGGGCGATTGAATAATGACCTGAATAGCGGAAACAATCCTATAACAAAACCTAATGGTATGGCTATAATAGTGGCAACCATGTAGCCCAGAAAATTTAGTTTGATAGAAAAAAACGAGTTGCGTATTAGCGCATCTTGGTAATGTAACTCGCTATACGAGCTAAGTACTTTTTGTGGTGATGGCATTAGTGATGCAGGTATAAGTTTTGCTGCGGTAATACCATACCAAATAACCAATAAAAGTACTATCCCCGTAATCTCTATTGCAGTAAATAGTGGTTTGGGTAAAGTTCCCCGAAGGGTAAAAAGTTCTTTAACTATTTTTTTCATCCGATTTTATTCCTCAGCCAATAGTTGGAAATCGGTGCGGCGGTTTTTCGACCTTCCTTTTTCGGTATCGTTATCTGCTACGGGTTTGGTACTACCATTACCCACTATTACAAATTTATTGCGAGGCAGGCTGTGCTCGGTAGCCAAATAATCGGCTACGGCTTGTGCCCTACGTTCTGATAATAATTTGTTTGATGCTTCGCTACCTACATTGTCTGTATTTCCTTCTATACGCACACGGGCATTACCAAATGCTTTGGCTATCTCGCTAAATTCTAAATCTATTATGTATTTAGCATTTTCATCCAAGGTGTAGCTACCTGTAGAAAAAGTGATGGTGATGCCTTTGCTTGAAAAGGCAGGGGCAGATTTTAACTCTTTAGTAACGGGCGAAAATTCGGCCTGTCCTTCGGCGTTATGTTCACTACCACTTAGTGAAATATCTTTTATCAAAGAGGCATCTGATATTAGCCTAAAGGCTGGCACATTAGCGGGTGCATAGCCCCAGTTGTAGTAGGCTTTGCCCATTTGGTTGTATATGTCTTCGCCTTTTACGCCTGTGTAATTTCCGTTGATGTTAAAAAAGTTTACGTTATCGCCATAGGTACACAAACGTGTATTATTTATGGCATTGTAGCAAAACTCTTCGGGTTGGCTAAGGCCATCGGCCAATATTTTGGCTGCCTTGCGTTTGTTGCTTTCTGATGAATTTATTTCAGCAGCACCACGCAACCAACCTTCTACCAATTTGCTAAGATTTTTACGATTTTTTACTAGATAATCTTTTTTTACAAAAAATACGTCGGCAATAATGTTTGAAGCCGATTTAGTATTGCGCAATATTTTTGAGCCTTTTACATTCTGAACACAATCTTCATCATCAGGGCTCCACACTACAGCAGCATCAACACGACCTGCTTTAAAATACGCAGCGGCATCAATAGCGTTAGGAGCTTCTATTATTTGTATATCTTCTTTTTTCAATCCACCTGCATTCAATAACCAAATCAAAAAGGTATTTGATGGTGTCATTGGTGCAACGGCTACTTTTTTACCTTTAAGGTCGGCAACGGTTTCTATACCTCTGCGCACTACAAGAGCATCACCACCGCGAGACCAATCTGCTTGGAGAATCACTTGTGGCTCAAGCTCTCTAAAGCCTTCTACTTCCGTAGGGAAAGCGTCAATAGTAGTCCACAACACATCTACTTCGCCTGCTTTCCATGCTTCGCGTGATGAGTTGAAATCATCATTCAAAACAAACTCAACATTAATACCGTATTCTTTTGAAAAACGAGATTCTTTTGAGGGTTTAAATCCTTCGTTAAAATATTCACCGCCTGCATAACCACCCCAAGTAACCACGCCTACACGTATTACTTCATCTCTATCGTAATCGCCACTGGTTTGGCCGTTTTTGCCTTTGGGTAGCAACTTTTCGGTAATGTTTTTATTGTTTGCTAAAGTGTATATAAGATAGCCCAAGCCACCAACAACAATAATGGTGATTAGTAGCTTTGAAAATGGGGTTAACCTAGGTTTCATGTCGATGTGTATTTAAGAATTAAAAAAATTATTCAAATAAGTTATTGTAAGGATTTGTATCCGATTTTTTACCCTTAGGCAAAGGTTCTTCAATATTTAAAGTGCTCATACCTCCATTACCTTGGGTAAGTAACATGGTTTTTTCATCACCCAAAAGTAATGACATTCCTTCCTTCTCCCATTTCTCCAACATCTCCAAGCCTTTTTCTTCGTATACACCGTTTTGCAAATCTACCCCATCCATAAAGGTTTGCGATAGTTCCATAAACCGCTCCATCTCACCTACTTTTCGGCTCACATCATCGGTTACAGCCTCCATTGCTTGGTCAAACAACATACGTTTATCCTTATCACCACTGATTATATTAAGTGCCGAGCGCATAGCCGAGTGGCTGGTACGTATAGCTTCGCGTTCCATTTTTTTCACTGCCACTTGGTCTTTAATATCTTCCATCAAAACCTCACTGTTTTCGTACATTTTGCTAAGTACACGGTATAGCACTTCCATTTTGTGGTATAGGTCGCTAAGTTTCAGGTTAGATTCTTGTAACCTGCCGGCTTTACGTGTTTTTAATATTAAAATATTGCTTTTGCCTTTTTCGCGGGCTTGACTGGCTATTGCCAAACTATCGGTACGTTCTTTCTCATTCGTATCAATAATATCTTTCAGTTTGCGCATTTGGCCGCGTAGCTTGCCTATTTGCGCACCCATTTTTGATAGGTTGCCTTGCAAACTTTCTACATAGGTATTTAGTATACCAATAGGGTCTATTTGTACAAAAATGCTAGTTAAAGCACGCATAATACTTTTGTATATAAACCAAATCAGGTTTCTAAAACGTGGGTCTAGCAAAATATATACTATTGCGCCCAAGCCCATAAACAACAAAACAGCTGTTAGTGCATTTTGCATCAAACTGATGATATAGGGCAAAAAGGTATATAGTAAATAACCACCCCCCACAACTATCATAGCTGCAGTAATCAATCCTGTAATGCCTTCAGGCTTTTGCCAAAACGATTTTGGTTTCATTCCTTCCATAGTAATTAAACTTATTGTTTAGTTTATTTTTGTGGGGTTAAATATGTGTTAATTTTTGATATATCATCATTTATCTCGGCAGTTAACGAAACAAATGTGTTATTAAAATTGGCCTCGGTTTGGGCTATTTGATTTTTGGCAGAAGCTATTTCACTGCGTATCTTCTCCATTTGCAGTTGGTGTTGCTGTATTTCTTCGGTTAGTTTTTTTATTGCCGCCGATTTATCGGCTACTTGTTTATTCAAATCATCAATACTTTTTTCTTTACCAACTACATTGGTAGTGTTTTGGTGTGAAACCGAGCTTAAAAACACTTTCTTTTCACCTTCAAGTACCTTTAGGTAATGTCCGGCAGAACTGGCAAGGTTTTGTAAAGTAAGCCCCATTGTTGATGCGGTTGCAAATGCCGAACGGTAGCGGGTAGCCTCGTCCATAGGTAAATTGGCAAGTGATTTTAACGAGTTTTTAAACTCAAAATAATCAACCCCATCTATATTGTTTGCTTCAAGTGCTTTAAAAAGTGATTCGGCAATGCGGTTTTCAAAAGAACCTTCAACCAAGGGTGTATTTGTAGATGATGGCGAGGCGGGTGTGCTTATGATTTCTTTTTTTTCAGCCCCTTTTTTAACTTCCCCTCCGTGCTCTTCGTCAGTAACAACAAATAGCGATTTAATATTTTTAAGGTTAAACATTCCCCTGTTTTATGTCTTGTTTCACAAACATAAGGATTTTTAACATCTATTTAATCCCTTGTTTTTCTATATTTACATTTATTTCAACGTAAAGTAATACATGAAAAAACAACTAATTGTTACGCAACAAGAAACCTTAAAAACAATTGCCACACAGTATACTGATTTTGATACTGCTTTAGAGGCTTTGAAAGCATTGCTAAAAAACAGTTTTACAGCACTACAGCCCAGCACTAACCCTGTAGTGGCTTTGCTTGGCGACACTAATGCACAGCAAGTGGCTTTTGTGATAAAAGAATACTCGGCATTTTCGTACGCTGCTATACACATGCTATTGGATGCCAGCTTGCGCAACCACGATTGGAAATTATTGCAAGACGAAATATTACGTAATATAAATGAGGAAAAAGGCGAAGAAACTAAAGATATTCCTCACCTAGAAATGATGCGCCAAGGGTATAAAATTGATTTGGGTATTGAAACGGATAATTACCAACCCAGTGGTATAACCCAAAGCTTTTTGCGCAAAATGCACTTGATTTTTAAAGACACTGATAATGCTTTTGTGGCGGGCGCACTGATGGCTTTTGAAGGGAGTGCAATACCCGAATTTTCTATTTTAGATGAGATTGTAACTGCCTACCGACAAAAAAATAATATGCCAGCTAAAGAAGCTGCCGATTTAACAAAATTATATATTGACGGGCATAAATATTTTGAAATTGGACACGAGCAAGGCTTGATTGATGCTGTGAAACCTTTTATTACTGAAAGTAATGTAAACAATATGGTAAAAGGATATTGTGCGCTATGCACTACTATGCATATATGGTGGGAGCAACTGGCTTATGAGATGGCATATACGGGTATAGCACAAAGTTTTGCCCTTGCCCATCGCGATGATTTTGATGTGAGGAAAGTATTATTAAAATAATATTATACTTATTAAATAAAAAAACCGCCAAATGGCGGTCTTTTTATTATTTATTATAGAAAGGAATATTCTATTAATTTTCGGGCATTAGCACAAAGCGTGCATAGTTTTCCATACCCAAATATTGATTGGCTAATTTTTTAATAGTATCAGCAGTTATACCTTCTATTATTTTATTGTAGGTATTAAAGTCTGACCATTTTTCGCCGTTTTGGCTGTATTGGCTTATTACGTTTAACCAGTAGCGATTTTCTTTTACGTCTGTTTCACGTTCACGCTTCATGGTTTCAATCACCTTTTTAAGGTCTTTTTCTTCAGCCCCATTAGCTTTTAGTTTATCCACCTCTAATAATACGTTGGTAATAAGGGTTTCAACATTCTCAGGTGCACAACCAAATTGTATAGTAATACTGTATGTAGGAGTAGGTATTTTGCTTGGGTAGCCTGATGCACCAACACCGTATACACCACCTTTATCTTCGCGCAAGTTTTCGCGTAGTTTTATACGCAATACGCTCATAAGGGCATTAAGTTCTAAACGGTTTTTCAAAGTCCAATCAAATTTACCGTGCGTATGTAGCTCAACGTAGCTTTTAGGCTCAACACCTTTTTTAACTGTTTTTTCTATTTTGCCTTTAGGAGCTTTTATACCTAAATCTTTCCAGTTTTTGGTTTCTTTGGTTGCAGGCAATGCACCAAGATATTGCTGTGCCAATTTTTTAAAGGTAGCAGCATCTATATTACCAACAAACACAAAGGTATTTTGGTCAAAGTTGTTAAAACTGCTTTTGTAAATCTCAAAAGCACGGTCAAGGTTCACTTTCTCCAATTCGGCAAGAGTCATAGGCTGCACACGTGGGTGATGGCTGGCCATTGTAACAGTAATGGTATCATCAAACACCTCTTGTGGGTCGTTGCTACGGTTGGCTGTAAAGGCTTTTTGCTGTGCCATAATAGCTCCAAATGCTTCTTCATCCTTGCGGGGCTGTGTAGCGTGCAGGTATATTAGTTGCATTGCCGTTTCAATATCGGCAGGCGAGCAACTGCCTGAGAAACCTTGTTTGTAGTTATCAATATATGGCGATACGCGTACTATTTTACCTTTTAGCTTTTTATCCAACTGGATATTATTAAAACTACCTACGCCGCCTTGCGAAATTACATAACTGGCAAAATCAGCCGATTGATTATCAGCCTCACTAGCTAATGACGAACCACCCCAACCGTAAGAAGTGAACAATATTTCATCGTTTTTAAAATCGGTAGTTTTCAAAATAGCAGTTACACCATTGCTAAGGGTAATGCTTGTAGCACCCATTTCTACAATGTCTTTTTCGGCAGTTATTGTACCTGCTTTGGGTACGGTAGATAGTAAAGGCTCATCGGTTACTTCATCAACATAAGCTGTAACTTCTTTTGCCATTGCATTGTCAATCATTTTCAAAACATCTTCGTTGCTAGGCATTACAAGGCCATCTTTTTCAGGCATCAATACCATTGCTACCATGTTTTTACCATTGGTTATCCATTGGGCAGGCAGTTTGTTTATTTCATCAAGGTTTATACCCGGCACATAGCGTTTATATATCTCATATTCAAAGCCAATACCCGGTATTACTTCTCCTTCTAAAAAGTGGCGTATATACTCGCTGGCATAAGAACGCGAGTCTGTTTTTGTACGCTCGTTATAGCTTTTTTCCATACCACGCATCAACTCTTGCTTGGCACGCTCAAGCTCAGTGGCGGTAAAACCAAATTTACGAACACGGTTATTTTCTACCATTAGGGTTTCAATACCTTTTTGTATACCACCATCGGGCACTACGGCAAAAGCTGCATATACATCTTTTGGACGAAGGAAACTACCATAACTGCATGCTCCATACATAAATGGTGCATCAGGTTTTTGAGTAAGTTCGGCCAAACGGGCATTTAGCATACTGGCATATAAATCGTACACCAATTTTTGACGGTAATCGCCAATATTGTTTACCTCGTGGCTAGGGTGTTTGTAAAATATTTGTATTTGGGTATAAGGATTTTCTTTGTCTGATACCACAGCTACCAAAGGTTTATCGTTATTGGGTATATCCCATTTCACTACGGGTTTGCCATTTTTAGTAGCAGGTATTTTCGAAAATTGTTTTTTAATGCGTGCTACCATAGCATCTACATCAAAATCACCAACAGCTATTACAGCCATTAATTCAGGGCGATACCAATCTTTATAAAAACTACGTAGAGTATCGTAAGGCGCATTTTTTAAAATTTCAGGTTTACCAATGGGTAAACGGTTGGCATAGCGGCTGTCTTTAAAAATAACAGGGAAATATTTTTCGCGCATACGCTCGCCTGCACCTAAGCCCAAACGCCATTCTTCGGTTACAACGCCACGTTCTTTGTCTATTTCTTCGCCGTCAAAACTTACGTTATGCGCCCAATCTTCCAGTATTTGCAAACCCTTGGTTACATACTCACTACTATCGGTAGGTACTTGCAACATATATACGGTTTCATCAAAACTGGTATAGGCATTTAGGTGAGGACCAAATTTTGTCCCGATAGACTCTAAATAATCTACCAACTCACTTTTCTTAAAATTTTTAGTTCCGTTAAAGCACATGTGCTCTACAAAGTGAGCCAAACCTTGTTGGTTGTCGGTTTCCATAGTTGCACCAACATTAACCGCAAGGCGAAGCTCTGCCCTATTTTCGGGTTTAGCGTTGCGACGCACAAAATATTTCATGCCATTGGGCAATGTACCTGTGCGTATTGAGGTATCGATAGGGAATTTTGCCGAGACATCATAAGTGTTTTGCGCCCCCAGTAACAGGGTACACGCAGTAAATACAATAAGAAAACTTATCCTTAATTTCATATCAATGTGTTTTGTTTCAGGGGGTAAAGTTAATAAAAGCCCTTAGTAATTCTAAGTTCTTGCCCATATAGTATTGCCGCAATTATTTACTAATATTGAGTTTCCGTTCATTTTACTCCCTGCCATGAAAAAGTTTTTTGTGTTTTGTTTTGTTCTTCTTGTTGCACAAGGCTTTTGCCAAGCCCAGCAATCAGAAGGGTTTATACGCAAAGCAGGACACTTGCCTTTTAATCCCGCACTAAAACCTTTTTACCATGGAGTTGCTAGTGGCGACCCGCTTACCGACCGCATAATTATATGGACACGCATTACTCCCGATACTAACACCCAAACCACATTTACAGTAAATTGGGTAATGGCTACCGATACCTCACTTAAAAATGTGGTAAAAAAGGGCACGGTAACTACTGATAGTACCAAAGATTTTACAGTGAAGGTAGATGTAACAGGGCTTTCGCCGGCTACTACCTATTATTATGGTTTCAGTTGGAATACTATATATAGCACCATTGGCCGAGCGCGTACCGCACCTGCCACAAATATTAATCATTTACGATTTGCAGTAGTATCGTGCAACAACTACGAGGCAGGTTTTTTTAATGCTTTTGCCCGAATTGCCGAACGTAACGATTTGGATGCGGTGATACATTTGGGTGATTATATATACGAGTATCAAACCAAACAAGCGGGAGATAGCACAACGGGACGTTTTGTTGAGCCTGAGAACGAAGCCGTAACAGAAGGAGATTACCGCACTCGATACTCAGTATATAAGCTAGACCCTGAATTGCAACGCGCGCACCAACAACACACTTTTATTACTGTGTGGGACGACCACGAGAGTAGTAACGATAGCTACAAAGACGGCGCACAAAACCACCAACCTGCTACCGAGGGCGACTGGGAAACCCGCAAAGCCATTAGCAAAAAGGTGTATTTTGAGTGGTTGCCCATCCGCGACTACCCCAATAATACCATTTACCGCAAGGTGAGTTACGGTGCTATGGCTGATATTTTTTTGTTAGATACCCGATTGGAGGGGCGGGACAAACCACCCGTAAATTTTGATGACCCCGATACACCCACACGCACTATACTGGGCAGCACACAATACCAATGGTTTACTAACGGATTAAAAAACTCTACCGCTAAGTGGAAGGTAGTAGGCAACCAAGTAATTTTTAGCAATCTAAATGTTGGTTTTGCGGCAAGAAACGGACAAGGTTTGCCCGACCCATCAAACATAAATTCTATACGTACGGCTGAAAGACCTTTTAATAATTTTTGGAAAAGCTACCCTACCGAGCGTTCGGCGATTATTGATAGTATAGAGCAAAACAACATAAACAACGTGGTTTTTATCACTGGCGATTCTCATGCCAGTTGGGCATTTGATGTTACCCATCAACCTGTTATTTATCCCGATGCACAAAACAGCAATTATGCTTCGCCATCGCCTACCTATAACCCGTCAACAGGGCAAGGTAGCGTAGCAGTAGAATTTTGTACCCCTAGTATTACCAGTGCCAATTTTGATGAACGTTTTGGCGCACCGCTTGCCAACCAGTTTGAAGCTTGGGTAAATACCCCTATATCGTTCTTAAAAAACAGCAACTATAACCCCCACTTAAAATTTGTAGATGTAAGCCAACACGGCTATTTTGTTTTAGACCTGAAAGAGGATAGCGCACAAGCCAGCTACTACTTTTGTGATAAGATAAACGCCCCTAGCACAGTGGAGAATTTTGCAAAAACAGCTCTTACGCTAAACAATGGCAATAGGGTATTGCTTAGCAACCAACCTGCACAGAGCAAAACCGTGCAAGAAATACCAGCTCCTACACAAAAACCTAACCCATTAGGTATTGGGCCTGCACAAAAAGTGGTAGTTTTTCATGCCTACCCCAACCCTGCTCATAGTATTTTTACATTACAATACGGTGTAGCACAAAACAGTAATGTAACGATTGAGATATATACTATTGATGGTAAAAAGGTTGAAAACTGGCAACAAGCCCAAAGCGCAGGCTACTATAACTATACTATAAATATTGCCGATTGGAAAAGAGGTGTTTATCTATACCGTATTAGCACAGGCACAGCTATAAGTAGTGGTAAGTTTTTGGTTGAGTAAAGATTTATTAGACTTCTAATCTTCTAAATTTACCTTATTGGATACTAGGTAGTTATTACGGTCGTGGCTACCACGGCTTATCATTTCGCCCAAGAAGCCAGCAAGAAACAGTTGCACACCCGCTATTAATGCTGTAAGAGCTAGATAAAACCAAGGATTGTCAACGGTGTCGCGGACAGGCTCATGCGTTATCCAACTGTGGTAGGCTTTGTTGCCCAAAAGATAGATAGTGATTACAAAACCTACTATAAACGATACCGAACCTATGCTGCCAAAAAAGTGCATGGGGCGTTTGCTAAATTTGGCCATGAAGGTGATAGACAGCAAATCTAAAAAGCCGTTTACAAACCTATTCAGTCCAAATTTTGTTGTGCCGTATTTACGGGCACGGTGTTGTACTACTTGTTCGCCTATTTTTCTAAAACCTGCATTTTTAGCAATTACAGGTATGTAACGGTGCATTTCGCCATATACTTCTATGGCTCTTACTACATCGCCTCTGTATGATTTAAGGCCACAATTAAAATCGTTTAGTTGTATACCGCTCAAGCGGCGGGTAGCAGCATTAAACAGTTTTGTAGGTATAGTTTTAGAAAGGGGATCGTGGCGTTTTTTCTTCCAGCCCGAAATAAGGTCAAATCCATCCTCTTTAATCTTACGGTATAAGGCGGGGATTTCATCAGGGCTGTCTTGCAAGTCGGCATCCATAGTTATCACTACATCACCTTGCGTACTGTGGAAGCCTACATTTAGTGCTGCTGATTTACCGTAGTTGCGCCTAAATTTTATGCCTTTAATATTGGGATTGACTTTTGCCAAACCTTCTATAATAGGCCAACTATCATCGGTACTACCATCATCAATAAACAGTACTTCATAGGTATAGCTGTTCTCATTCATCACTTTTGCTATCCATGCAGACAACTCGGGCAACGATTCTTCTTCGTTTAGTAGGGGAATGACAACAGAAATATCCATTAATGCTAAAATCAGCCGCAAAATAATGCAAAATACCTTTGGGTGCTACTGATAAGATGAAATCGGTGTAATTTAGGTTGCCTCGTTTATAGTAAAAGCCAAAGCCTGCCTAATTTCAGCCAGCTTTGGCTTTCAATATTATCTTTAAACTAAGCTAACAACTTAGGTAGTGCTGCTATCTGTAATAATAACTTCTTCAGCAGGTTTTTTCTTTACAAAAATGGCTATTATCAAAACTAATATTGTACTGAAAATAGATGAAGCTATAAACATAATAAGGCTTTGAAGTATTGTAGGGCTTGCATCTTGCTCTTCCATTTTTTCAATAGTCTCATCTATTTTATCATCATCCATTCCCCAACCGGCCATACGCTCGGCAGTAGTTTCAATAGTTATCGCTTGTTCTTCTTCGGCCAAAGCCGGGCTGACTGTTTTTACTAAAAAATGGGTAGTAGTAAATAATGCTGCTGATATAACACTGGCTATAAACAGGGTTTTAAAAGCATCGCCATAGCTTAGTGCTCCATTATTAAATTTACGTGCCTGTATACCTTGTATTACTAATAATGATATAGAGAAAGGCAGAGAAAGCCACATACCTGATGTTACAGCAAATCTTAAGTTTACAAAGTATATTATATAGAATAATACACTAACAATAAGAAACTGTATAATGCCCCATTTTAGACCATGCTCGGTGTACTGCTTTGAAAGAGTTTTCATAGTGGTTAGTTTTTAGTTTTTCGAAATACGGTATTGTTTTTACTTTACCCTAAATTATTTCCACCAAATTACTATAATCTTCTGCAAAAAGAAATGAGCTTATGGATGAGGAAAGGTATTGTCGGTGTTAGTGCTGTTGGTACTATCAGTATTTGATGGTGGGGGCACCGTGCCTTTGGGTTTCTTTTTGCCTGCAATCTTACGTTTCAACTCGGCAAAATTTTCAAATTCAGACCGTAGATAAAAACCACCACCAAAGCTTAGTATGTTTTGGTTGTATATGGGGTTGTTGGTATTGCGTCCAAACACACGCGCTTGCACATTGCCGTTAGGCTTTATTTTATAGTTTACGTTGATATTGCCCTGCGAAGTATTATCGGCCGAAATATCAAATTGAAGTCTGTCATTTAGCCACTGCCTACTGGCTGATAATATAACCTCAGCTCTAGCTTGTGCACCCCCCTGCCCCACTTGCACCCCAATATTCCACTTAGGATCGTACTTTGATAACCAGTTGGTTATTTGGTTACTAAGCAAATTACCCACCGTGCTTGATGCCACACTTAGCCCTGGGTTTGTACCTGGATTTTCAGCACCTGAAGCCACATATCCGTTATCAATAGGGGTTGCAAATTGCCCTAACGATAGCAGGCTGAATACTTGTCTTGAGGCTTCTTCTTGGTCTCTTTCCACCCTGCGTACTGCATTATACAGTACACTAGTATTAGCATCTGTTCCTTTTAGTAATGATAAATCGGGTATGTTTATACCAAATTTAATTTCGGGTTTCATTAACGGCCCTTTTAGTCCCATTACAGCTTCTACAGGTATTACCGAGCTATAGTTACTTAGTTGGTTATCGGGCACCAATCCCATTACAAGTGGCAACACACTGGTTCGCCAAGGATATGCGGCGGAAATATTTATTTGCGCATTTACAGGGTCTCCTGTCCATGTTATTGTGCCCCCTTTACGTATTAAAAACTTTTTATTAATCAGGTCTAAGGCAGTAAACAGATACTTACCCTTCTCAATTTCAAATGTTCCAAACATTTTAAAATCGCCCAATGTATTAATTTCCATACGCAGGTTGGCGCGTCCTGTTCCCTCAATCACATCACCCAATTGCGAATCGAATATTATTTTTATCTCCGCATCGGGCGTTACTTCAAGATTAAGATTTAATCGTATACCACTAAGGTCAATGGCTTCTCGCTCATTCGATTTATTGCTGTAATCAACAAAAGTTATAAAATCATAACTTCCTACACTGCTTTCGTCCGACATTTTTAGGTTAAAGACAGTTCCCTTTTCAGAGCGTCCTCTTATATCCATATACAAATCATCAAAAGAGCCTGTCATCCTAAAACTACCCGTCATATAGGCCGTGCCATAATACAAATCGTTATCCCTTTCTTGGGTATTCAAAGCCATAAAACTATGCATATTGTCTACCTTAAAATCAATAGCAAAATTGGAAAACGAGTTATGGCTAATAAAACCTGAAGCATTTGCTATTGAACCATTTTCATCGTGTAGTAAAATGGGCAATACTGATATTTTGTTATTATTAAGGATAATAATAGCCGTATCGGCAGAGTATGTGGTTTGTAAATAATCTATTTTAAATTGTGGTTTGCTAAAGTGTGCACTACCACTTATTAAAGCTTTATCAAAGGTGCCTTTTATGGTGATGGAGGTAGAGAAATACCCTTTAAGCTCTGATACAATATCAGTTAAAAAAGGCTCGAAAAAGCGTGTAGTAGCATTTTTAAGATCGAAAGTGATATTTTGATTTTGATAGGCTTTTTTATCAAAGTTTATCCAACCTTTAATTTTTGAACCTTCTAACCTACCGTGATTAAAACCTCCGTTTATTTGTATTAATCTAAAATACGAGTTGTTATTGGCCACCAATTCTAAATCGCCTAAAGTATCGGCACCAAACGATAAACTATCAGCATACAAAGCCGAGGTAAACAATGGCACTTCAAGCAAATTAAACAAAACAGCATGCCCATTAAGCACTCCACCCAGCTCTTGCCCTTTTGGCGGGCGGGTGAAATAGTTTATATCAGCAATATTAAAGTTATCAAAATCAACCCGTAGTGTATCGTTTATATTTTTGCTTATAGCACCGCCTATAAGGATTGCCTCGTAGGCGTTTGATATCTTAAAATTATCGAAGGTATAACGCGATGTTTGGGGGCTAAAGCCTACAAAACTCTGGTTGCTTATTGTCCAAACACGTTCTTTGCTACTTATTGATGAGTTTTGAAATGTAAGGCGGTACAAACTATCTGTAAATAGTAACTCACCTTGCAAATGGGCACTTAGGCGGGTAATAATTTGCGGTGCATTAATATCAAACAATACATTATTATCTTCAAAGGTTAATGCTACAGATGTGTTTTCTAAATACAAACTATCTCCTTGAAAATAGCGCCCACAACTTAGTTCCAATTTTTGCGCCCCGCTCTCGGTAGTTTTTGTAGCCACTACCAGTTTCCTAAAGGCCATATCCTTATACAATACCTGTGTGGTAGCCATATTTAGTTGCACTTTGTGTTGTGCGGTATTTATGCTTCCTGTAGCTTCAAAAGGGTCTACTGTTAAATCATCCCAAAGAAAATTAGTAAGCAAATAGGGCTTTTTTATTTTTAGTGAGAAACTAAAGTTTTCATTAGCAATTTGGCCTGTATCTTTTTTTACTATTTGAGGTAACAGGTTTGCAGCATAATTATATAAAGCATCGCCCAACTGACTAAAGTTATACTGCCCACTAATTTCAGCATCAACAATATTGCTTTCCAGTTTCAATCTTCGCAGATTATCGGTATAGTTTGCGCTTAGCAATGCCGTATCCAATTGTAGTAATCGGGCATTACGCCTATAATACACATTGGCAACACCAATAGTTCCATCAAGATTATCCAACCTATCACCTGTAAGATTAATGTATAATTTACCCGATAAACTCGATGACAAGGTATCAAGCCCTAGTTTTAACAAGTTGGCCTTGTATATGGTAGATACAAAATCCATTTGAGGTCTATCACCAGTAAAATCCACCCCGCCCACAAAATCCAACTCTACATTCTCATCCCTCACTTTGGCAAAACCATCAAATAGTTTACCCGCATAGTTCCCGTCAATCTCAATATTTTTATAGGTATAGTTATTAAATTCTATAGAATTTATTGTGCCTATAACCTCAGCATCAATGGTTTCTATAGTAAGTCCTGAACCCTCTACTTTGGCATCAAGCGCTATATTTTTAAGCAATGGGGCTTCATTTACAAATTCACCCAAATTAAATCCGTCGGTTTTTAAGTAACCCGAGTAGGTGGCATTTTCCTCACCATTAGAAAAATCAATTTTTATATCTGATGACAATTTACCTAAATCGGTAGCAAAATTGCCATAAGCCACAAATGCTTTAGGAAAGCCTGTAAAATTGCCTTTAAAATCAATTTGGCCTAGTTTTCTAATCCCCTCTGGCAGCTCATCAATGGCAAAAAGTTGTTTTATATCTTCATCAACCGTGTGTACTTTATGAAAAGTAACATCTATATACGACTCGAAAAAATCGGGCAAGCCACGTATACCAAAATCTCCCTCCAAGTGTGTTTCCTTCCCTGCCTCAAGCACAATTTCTCTACCTTTAAGGTTATCTATTGTACCACGTACTTTGCCGCTTAGCTTAGCCATTTGATGCAAATTTTGCATACCAGGCCCCCAAAAGGCAACATCATCCATACTAACCGTACTATTGCTTACTTGGGCGGTAAATTCAACCGTATGCACAAAGTCTTCCAACTCATCCCAATCGTTATAGTTCATCTTCAACTCATGCCCTAATATGCTTTTACCTCGGTGTATTTGCATATTATAAAACTCCATACCACGACTATAAATATGGGCATCGGCTTCCATGTTTTCTATCAGATAGCCGTTTTTTTCATACGCAGTAAGGTTTTTGGTATTAAAGGCCAACGAATCGTCAATAAGAACAAACTTATTAAATGTGCCGTTTAGATGATTAAATCTAAAATCATCAGGATTAAATTTATTAGGTTCTACTTCCCCTACGCTATCACTTCTAAAAGCAAATGCCGAGTTGCTAAGGTCGAATTTTTTTACGTTTAAAATAAAAGGCCTGCCGGGTATAGTATCAGTACTGTCTCTGGGTGGGTCGAAATAATTTATAACAAACTCATAATTCCAATCTCCTGTATCGGTGTATTTTCTAAAATTCACCAAAGCCCCATCTATATGAGCGTACTTAATATTTAATTTTTTCTCTTTTTCGTCAAAATTCCAATCCAGCCTGTCTAAATCAAGAGTGAACTTATTAATAAAAAATGCTGTATCGGTTACTTGGTCGGCAATAAAAATGCTATCTATGTGCAGCAAAGTGAAATTATCTACACTAAAACCACCAATGGTAACTTGGGTTTGTAATTCTGCCGATAAATACTGGGCTACTTTTTGTGTTGCCCAATGCTGAAAAGTTTTACTGCGCACAACTGTACCCACCACTACGGCTGCGGTAACAAACCATAATAGTAGCCAGAAAAGTATTTTGAATATTTTTGTGCGCAAATTTTTTTCAAAAATAGTAAAAGTGCATCAAAGCGAAACTTATATATTAGCCATAGAGTCATCTTGCGATGAAACAGCCGCCGCTATACTACACAACGGCAACATTCTTGCCAATGTTGTAGCGGGACAAAGCGTACACGAAAAATTTGGGGGCGTTGTTCCCGAGCTTGCCAGCCGTGCCCACCAACAAAACATTGTACCTGTAGTTGATGTTGCACTAAAAGAAGCAAAAATTTCTAAAGAACAACTTACTGCAATTGCCTTTACACGCGGCCCCGGCCTATTGGGTAGCCTATTAGTAGGGGTTACTTTTGCCAAAAGTTTTGCATTATCGCTAAACATACCGCTAATAGAGGTAAACCACATGGATGCACACGTGCTTGCGCATTTTATTGATGAACCTAAACCTAGTTTCCCTTTTCTGTGCCTAACGGTTTCGGGTGGACATACACAAATTTTGCAGGTAAACAGCCCATTAAGTATGGAATTGCTGGGACAAACGCAAGACGATGCTGCGGGTGAAGCCTTTGACAAAGCGGCTAAAATATTGGGACTTCCCTACCCCGGTGGGCCACTTATTGATAAATATGCAAAAGAGGGCAACCCACTACGTTTTAAATTTCCTGAAGGAAAGGTAGGTGCACTTGATTTTAGTTTTAGCGGATTTAAAACTTCTGTTTTGTATTTCGTGCGAGATAATGTAGCTGTAAACCCCAAATTTATTACTGAAAACCTTGCCGATATATGTGCCAGTGTGCAATATGCTATTGTTAGCGTTTTGATAAAAAAACTAAGCCTTGCTGCCACACAAACGGGTATAAAAGAGTTAGCTATTGCAGGTGGTGTAAGTGCCAATAGTGGTTTACGCACTGCACTTGAAGAGGCTGGAAAACAAAACGATTGGAATACGCATATACCCAAGTTTGAGTATTGTACAGATAATGCTGCTATGATAGCCGTAGCAGGCTATTTTAAATTTTTAGAAAAGCAGTTTGTTGGCCAAGACACTGTGCCTTTTACTAGGTTGGGACAGCACTAACCACACATGATTTTATTGTTTACCCACAGGTTTTGCCATAGCTGCTATAACGCCGCTTTTTTATTACTTTTGCAAACAACGAAATTTTGAGTAATGCCACAGTTTAGTGAACACCCGCCCTTGCAAAAAAGTAATAAGCAAGACCTTTTTACAGCACCCGATTTTTATGCAATTGATGATCTTCTTACCGAAGAACATATACTAATACGTAACGCAGCCCGCGATTGGGTGAAGCGTGAAATTAGCCCCATTATTGAAGATTGCGCGCAACGCAATATTTTTCCTAACCACATAATAAAAGGTATGGGCGAAATTGGAGCTTTTGGCCCTCAACTACCTGTTGAATATGGCTGCGGCGGTTTAGACTACATTTCGTACGGCTTGCTGATGCAAGAAATAGAGCGTGGCGATAGCGGTATGCGTAGCACTGCATCAGTGCAAGGCTCGCTGGTAATGTACCCTATTTACAAATTTGGTAGCGAAGAGCAACGCAAAAAATACCTACCCAAATTAGCTACGGGCGAAATGATGGGCTGCTTTGGTCTAACTGAACCTAACCACGGTAGCGACCCAGGCGGAATGGAAACCAATATTAAAGATATGGGCGACCATTACCTGCTAAACGGTGCTAAAATGTGGATTAGCAATGCACCCTTTGCCGATGTGGCTGTGGTGTGGGCAAAAAACGAAAACGGTAAAATACGTGGTATAATAGTTGAGCGTGGCATGGAAGGATTTACCACACCTGAAACACACAACAAATGGTCGCTGCGTGCAAGTGCAACGGGCGAATTGGTGTTTGATAACGTAAAAGTGCCTAAAGAAAATCTTTTTCCTGAAATTGAAGGATTAAGAGGGCCACTTACCTGCCTAAACAGTGCCCGCTACGGTATTAGCTGGGGTGTTATTGGTGCTGCAATGGATTGCTACGATACGGCAGTGCGCTATACAAAAGAGCGTAGCCAGTTTGGTCGCCCTATTGCCAGTTTCCAATTGCAACAAAAAAAATTGGCCGAGTTTCTTACAGAAATCACCAAAGCGCAATTGCTTTGCTGGCGTTTGGGCAATTTGATGAACGAGGGTAAAGCAACTGCCGCCCAAATATCACTGGCCAAACGTAATAATGTGGATATGGCTTTAACCATAGCCCGCGAAAGCCGCCAAATGCTAGGCGGTATGGGTATAACAGGCGAATATCCTATTATGCGCCACATGACTAACCTTGAGTCGGTAATTACCTACGAAGGAACACACGATATACACTTGCTAATTTTGGGTAATGAAATTACAGGTATACAGGCTTTTAAATAGAAAAAACACCACTAATTGATTAAGAAAACAGGCATACTTGTTCTATTCTTAATAGCATCCCAAATTGGGTTTGCTTATAGCGATATGCCTGTTTTAACCCACCTGAACAGAGGCGAACAACAAGATACTTTTGGATTCAACTTGGTAGAGGCTATTCCGCAACTTATATATGGCCTTATTGAACAAAACAAGGTGAAATTGTGGGACTCGCCGCAAAAGGGCTTGCAAATAACTTTTTCATCACTAAAAAGTATTGAGGCCAACAGCAAAACCCAATTTACACAAACCAACGATTTGTTTATGAACGAGGTGTGGAGTAGCAACCGCAGGCACACCCGCTTTAATATTTTAGGTTTCTCGTTTATAAATAAAAACGATAAGGGCGTGCAGGTATCATACGGGTTTATTGATATTGAAGATATTTTTTCTTACTTAACCGATACCCAAATACCTAGCAATGCCAACGGCACATACAATATTACCTTTATAGATGCTTTGTATAGCCGCAACTACCATTTTAATGTGGTGCAATTTGGTACAAAAACCTTTAAAAAAGATATTGTAGAATCGCTACGCATTAAAGACAAAGCCTTTAATAACAAAAAGAAAATAGCAAATAAAGTAACGCTGCCTACCGCTAAGAAGGTGGTATACGAGGTACTGAAATCAAATAAAAGCGAGAACTTTTACAAAGCCTTTCAAAATTTTTTAAACGATAACCCCGAGTTTTTCTTTAACAACGGCGGCAACAGGTTGTTTAACCACCTTACACCCGATATTTATCTTTCTATTAGTAAAATTGAGGTTACAGAAATTTGGCAAAAGGTAAATGGGGCTACTACATACCTGCCCCAAAGTATTATCTTGCATTTCAGTTCGTTTGCATTGCCCCCAATTGCCATTGAAAACTTTGATAAATACAATATAAAAATTGAGTTTCAGGATATAAAATCATCATTAAGGATAAAAGATTTTAACTTCCTGCTTAAAAAAATTAACACCCAAGAAATACCCTCTGCACAATCGGGTAAGTATATTAAGGCACTACAAAATTATTATTGGACACAGATAACTGAATACGTTAAATACGACTAAAATGAACGAAAAAATTAAGTTTGGAACCGACGGTTGGCGCGCTATTATAGCCAAAGAATATACCCTTGATAATCTTGCACGTGTAGCCGAAGCTACTGCTTTGTGGCTTACCAAAAACTATCCCGAAGCTAGTGCTGTTGTAGGGCACGATTGCCGCTTTGGTGGCGAAATGTTTGCCGAAACAACTGCAATAATATTAGCCAAAAAAGGTATAAAAGTATATTTAGCTAAAGGCTTTGTTAGTACCCCAATGATTTCTTTGGGAACTTTTAATCGTAAAGCATCGGCAGGTGTTGTTATCACGGCCAGCCACAACCCCCCCAGCTATAACGGTTTTAAAATAAAAGCCAGCTATGGTGGCCCCGCTACCCCTGCTATGATTGATGAGGTTGAAGGCTTGATACCCGAAGTACACGAAATACCTACCGAAACCATAGCACACTTTGAGGCTATTGGATTAATAAAATACATCAACCTTGAAGACGAATACGTAGCCCATGTAGAGAATAGTTTTGATTTGGATGCTATACGTAAATCGGATATTGAGATAGCTTACGATGCTATGTACGGTGCAGGTCAGAATGTGATGCGTACTTTGTTTCCCGAAGCTACTTTTTTACACTGTGATGATAACCCGGGTTTTGACGGGCAAGCACCTGAACCTATCGACAAAAACCTTCAAGAACTTAGCGAGACTATAAAAGCCGCAGGCGATATCGATTTTGGTTTGGCTACGGATGGCGATGCCGACCGTATTGGACTATACAATGCCAAAGGCAAGTTTATCGATTCGCACCATATAATACTGTTACTGATACACTATTTGGTGAAACATAAAGGTATGACGGGCAAAGTAGCCGTTAGCTTTAGCTGCACCGATAAAATAAAAGACCTTTGCCAACAATTGGGCTTAGAAGCTATTATTACCAAAATTGGCTTTAAATACATTTGCGAGTTTATGGTTGAAGATGATGTATTAGTGGGTGGCGAAGAGAGTGGCGGTATAGCTATTAAGGGGCATATACCTGAGCGTGATGGCCTTTGGATGGGTATTACCTTGCTTGAATATATGGCAAAAACAGGCAAAAGCCTTGATGAGCTTATTGAAGAGGTATACAATGATGTAGGCGCATTTGCTATGGAACGTATTGACCACCACATTAGCGAAGCCCAAAAACAAACGGTACTAACCAATTGTAAAGAGGGTAACTACAAAAAATTTGGTAACCTAACGGTTGAAAGTGTAGAGGATATTGACGGATGGAAATTCCATTTGGGCAATGGCGAGTGGACTATGATACGCGCCAGCGGCACTGAACCTGTGTTGCGTACCTATTGCCAAGCAGCAACCTCAAAAAGGGCTGTTGAGATACTAGAAACCCTTGCTGCTGAAATATTGAAATAAGACTTTCATTTTTAGAACATAAAAACATAAGCCCATTCAAAATTTTGAATGGGCTTATGTTTTTTATTTCCTTTTCTTGATTTTTTCTATTTAAAAGCCAATTGGCGGGTATCTTCTTCTACCACTTTCTCAAAAAAGCTTTTCAACTCGTCGTATTCACTGGGGTTAACCACATCCTTTTTCACTTTCATTTCACGCACAGCTACCAATTTAGTTCCCTCCATTTTGTAGGTGATTTTATAATCGGCGGCACTGCACGATAGGCTAACATTTTTAGGCATTTCGGCTAATTTCGTACCTGTAGGGAATGAAATGTTTATTGTTTCTTGTGCTTTATCAAACTCCAAATAATCCCAAAAGTTAATAGGGTATTTACGCTCTTCGTTTGACATGAATGATATGCTTGAAATTTTATCAGCCCAAGGAAGGCTAAAAATATTTAACCCTGTAATTACGGTTGTAGCATTACCTAAGTTATAGTTATAGCTATAGTTTAAAGAATCGCTAATTGCATCTAGTTTTTCAAAACCAAATGTGTTTAGTTTCACGCTGGCATTATCGCCTGATAGGCTTTGTAGTAATTTTTTACGTCTTTCGCTTTCCGGTATATCAGCGTATCTATAGCGCATATCGCTTGCCCAATCACCTGTTTTTAGCGATTTTATATCAATCAACATCTCTTTTCCTTTAAACTCCACATTTACATTACGTATAATATTATCGGGCGTTTTAGTTTTTGGATTTAAGAAAAATGGCTCTTGACTTGTGGCTTCGCTTTCATCATATATTTTTAGTGCAAACGCATTTTTAAGGGTGTTGGGAAATGTTCCAAAACCGTTTTTATCCGATGTTAGCTCAACAAAATACTCTTGTCCATCGGCAGTTATATTACCTATACAATGGTTAAAATCTATCGAGGGTAGCAAAAGGTCTTTTTTACCATTATCGCGGGTGTTTATAAGTACCAAGCGAGCACTATCAATACCTGCTTCGCGGCAAAGCGCTACAAACAGGGTTGATACGTCTTTACAATCGCCCACACGGGTATTAATTACTTTTGATGCTTTTTGAGGTATCAAACCACTTTGGCGGAATGAAACCGAGCTATAACGCACATTTTCTACAATGTAATTATGCACCAATTTTACTTTTTCTATTTTAGATAAGCCTTCTGCATCTTTAAAAATTTCGGCTGCAATCTCTTTTACTTCGTAGTCTGATTTTGCTTTGGTTTTGGCCAAATCAGAATACCAGTTTGAGATAAACTTCCAATCAGGGAATGATGATATATCTAATACCTCACCAAAATCTGTAATCTCCGACATGAACGATTCGCCTTTAAGTGCTGCTACATCATTTTTCTCCCAATGGTAGTAGTTAAACTCTTCGCGGTCTTCTTTCTTAGGTTCAAAACCACCGTTAGTAAATTGATATTTGAATTTAATATCAGGGTGAATTAGTAGCGAGTATGATGATTTTACTACAGGATAAAACAAGTCAAAATAGTGCTTATCAGTAAAGTGAGGCGCTAGTTTACCGCTTTGGTAGTTTTCTACTTTATAGGTAATGTGTACACCATCGCCAGCCTCAAGGTTAGTAAACACTATATTGCCGCCGTTGCGTTCGGCTTCAAGTTTAGATCCGTTTGCTTTTAGTACCTCAACTTTTTCAATAGTTGCATTTTGCGAGCCATAAGACGATACTCCGTATTCTTTCCAAGCATCAATACCTGCGGCATTAAATACTTTGGCTACTAAAGTGTGTTTTTCTTCTGATACACCATCGCTATATACCACCCTTTGTACCGAGTTTATAAGTATAACACTATTATCATCGGGATAGTCTTCGGCTTTTCCTGCTTTTGCAAATGCAGCGTATACATCAGTTTCATCAAAGTTTGAGAATATGTCTTCTTTCTTACCGTTTAGTTTACGCAGCTTGCGACGGGCATCAAAGTAGGTAGGGGTAAGCTCAATAGCTCTTCTATAATTCGTTTTGGCTACAATTTCTTTGTTTTGCTCAGCATAGCATTTGGCACGCATACTCCAATATTTACCTATATAAGGTGCTATATCAATGGCCTGATCCATCAACTCAATAGCGGCATCATATTGACGCAATTGCACATATATATCAGCCAACTCGCTATATATACCTACTGCAATCGGGTCATTTTTTATCATCTTCTTATATAAACTTAAACCCGCATCTAGCCTTGAGTTTTCAAAATACATACCCGCAAGGCGTTTCATTGCTGAAGTATTATACCTTTTTTTATTGTACTTCTCCATTACTCTCATTGCACCAACAGTATTCTTTTTACCTTGCTCAAGAAACGATTTGTACAAAACAAATAGATAATTTTCAGGATATGCCTTATAGGCTTCTTCGATAACTCGTATCAGAACTTCATTTTTTTCCTGCGCGCCGTATAACGACATTTTTTTCTCGTATACGCTTTCTGCCCTTGATCCTAATTTGCTTTGAATTGCATCTAATAACGAATCCGCTTTTTCATAGTTTTCGTTTTCAATAGCTTCATCAAAAAACAGGTCTAACGATATCACATTTTCTTTATCATTATCTTTTAGCCACTCCACCACTTTTGCTGTTGCTGTGCGGTTTCCTTCGCTTTGATATACTTGAACCAATTTTAACTGTATATAGCTGCTTTGTGGTGCCATTTCTTCAGCTTTTTTCAAGGTTTTACGTGCTTGTAAACGCATATCAAGGTTTGAGTACATCCTTGCCATTAATATATGATTCAAAAAGCTGGGCTTATCTTTTACCAGTTGCTCAAAAAAAGCAAGAGTACTTTGTGGTATAAGAGCAAATGCTACACTGCCTTTATCATACGACTGGTCTTTTTTATCATCAAAGGTTAAGCCTTGTATAGTATTACCGTTATCATCGGTAATACGTAACATAAAGTTTGAGTTATTTGCTTCGCTCTCACCTATTTGTATCAAAATACGGTTATAGCCTTGTTTAAGGGTTACACCAATCCAGTAACTATCTAGGCCGTTATTACGTTCTTCTGCTTCGCTAATTATAAGATTATCGTTTACCCACATTTTTAGTGAGCCTGAAACGCCAATCCTAAATTGAACTTTTTGTTCGGTTGGTGAATTGACAAAAGTTTGCGAGTAAACTATTGCATTGCCTGCATAAAAGTAGTACTCATTGTCAACCCATTTATCGGTACGTGCTTCTTTTAACGTA
This sequence comes from Bacteroidia bacterium, assembly GCA_037968475.1. GTDB lineage: Bacteria > Bacteroidota > Bacteroidia > UBA8524 > UBA8524 > SB11. The sequence goes on along the minus strand of JBBKVO010000045.1, from coordinate 11,378 downwards.
AACCAGTTTACACTAGCTCCATACTTATTTTTAAAAGTTTTAGTAGCTGAGGGATTATCAATAGGCTCATATCCTTTATCAAACCCACTAGCCGAGATATTCTCAAAAGAGCCCACTGCCATCCAATTGGTAATTGACCCTATTTGGTCAAACTCTTTATTGGCATCTTTAAATTTACCAATACCTTCATAATGGTTCCCTAATGTAGAATGAATTTTTGCTGCAATTGTACCCGGCAGTTTGGGGTCTTTTAAAAACGCTTGCAAAAATTTGATGCGCTCTTTGCCCATTATACCATTACCATTGGCAACACCTGCGGTATAAAAAAGCATATCCATATACGGATATGGATTAGACGATACCTTATAAAATTGGCTAAAATTTTCCATAGCCTCTTTTGTGTTGCCCTCATCAGAATTTATTATAGTAAGTGCAAGTAAGGCTTCCTCTGCAGTTGCTTCATTGCTTGAAGCCTCAGAGAATAGTTTAATGGCCTTTTGGGGATTGTTGGTATTAAAAGCATCCCAAGCCTCATCAAGCTTTGCCTGTTGTGCAACAGACCACAGCGATGTAAAAAGTAAGGCAATAAATAAAAAATGTTTACGCATAAGTAGTGTAGCTTTTGTATAAAACACGAATATAAATACTCTACCGAAATTTTATAGTATCAGTATTTACTAATTCGACGAATTAACCTTGAAAAAATCGGTTTCTTATACTTCTTTTATACAATTTTAGCTTATATAAACACCGTTTTTTAACGGTATAAACATAAGTGTAAAAACCCATTTTACGCACTTTAAAAAATTATAAAACACTTATAATCAATAAAATACAAAACAGGTGTTTAAACGGTAACGTACAATTTTTCACTTTACTACTTATAATAACTAATTTAGCCGTATTAATCTAGTGTTAACTTAAAAAACTTAAACTTATGGCATTTAACGGATCAGAAGGAACTTTTATCTCTATTTCAGAGGGAAGCACAATGACAAAAGACTACAGGAATACTTTTTTAACTGGCGACAGGAAAAGAAAAGCTATTTTTTTTGGTAGAGAGAAGCTAATGAGCCTTCTCGATCAAGCTGATTGTGTTGGCATACGCTGCTACTTTGGTGCAGTTGAAGTTACTGAAGGAGACAAAACCTGGGAAGAACTTAACTTAGTACTTGTTGGTGCTAATACCATGGAAAACGACCAAATAGGCGCTAATCACCAAATATTAGATCACGGAATACCCTGCCCTATGCAATGCGATACCAACGGAAGTCCACTTAACAGTTAAAAATTGACCTCAACATATCTATTTTCGTATGTTTCTACTTTTTCAGTAATACTACCTATTGCTGGAAGTTTAATTAATTTTAAGAGCCTTGATAACAAGTTAAGGCTCTTTTCTATTTATTTGTTTATAACATTCTTAAAAGAAAGTGTCTGTGCTTATTTGGCTATTTCAGGGTTACAAAACCTTCACCTTTACAACATATTTTCTATAATTGAATATTTAGTTTATTTTTATCTTTATTATTCTGTTTTCCAAGGTGCAAGATTAAAGAATATTGTATTGGCATTTTCAGTTATAACTATCACTGTATATTTGCTTGATATACTCGTTATCAATGGGCTCTATAATTTTAACACTTTAACAACCACTGTAGGTGGTTTCACTATTGCCGTTACTACACTTTTATATTTCTATCAACTCATTAAAGGCATTGAACACTCAAACCTAACAAAAGTGCCTATGTTTTGGATTAGTACTGGGATTTTATTTTATAGCGTTGGCACTATAATTTTGTTTAACTACTTTCAAAAGTATATACATTTACCCCCTAGTCTGCGAACTTCGATATGGACGATTAACTCCGTTCTGAATATTCTTCAGAATATACTCTTTACAATAGGAATACTTTGCAAACAAAAGAATCGGATATAATTCAACTTATTGTAATAGTAACAATAATACTGCTGCTGCTAGTCAGCTTTATTGTGCTGTTTTTGTTTGTATACCAACGCAGGGCATACAAATACAAAAGGCAGGTGCAAAAAATGCGCGAAGACTTTAACAACGAGATGTTAAAATCGAAAATTGAGCTACAAGAACAGGTTCTTAATAGCGTTGCCGCAGAAATACACGATAATCTCGGGCAAATGCTATCCGTAGTTAAGTTAAACCTTGTTAAACTTGGTCGAATGGTTGGTGGAAATGCCGAAAAAGAAACTGAAATAATAGACGAACTGAAAGTACAAGTTTCAGGCGTTATTAATGATATGCGTAGCATTACCAAAACGCTTTCGCAAGATTTTATCTCAAACTTTGGTTTAGAAGAATCATTAAAAATAGAACTTGAAAAAGTAAACCGAACAGGTTTTTTAACTACCCATCTTAAAACAGAAGGCGCTCCTTATAAGTTTGATGGTAGAATACAGATTGTACTTTTTAGAATAACACAAGAGCTACTAAATAACGCTATAAAACACGCTGAGGCAAAAAATTTGACGGTTGAGTTGCATTACTCTCCTGATGAGTTGATACTTACTGTAGCTGACGACGGTAAGGGGTTTAGCATAGGCGATATTGAGAAAAGAGGAGCTGTACTAAGTGGTAATGGATTAAGAAATATGAAGAATAGGGTGAAAATTATTGGTGGTGTATTAACTTTGGAAAGTAGTGAAGACACGGGAACAGTAATTAAAATTACTGCACCAACCAAAAACACTTTATTAAAAAACCCTACTAATAACTAAATATATGCCTATAAAAATTGCTTTGGTTGATGACCATAAACTTTTTAGAAGGGCTTTAGCCAATCTTCTTGAAACCGAAGAAAAGTTTGAGATAATTTTTGAGGCCGAAAGTGGGGCTGAGTTTTTTGATTATCTACGCTCAGGCCAAGAACCTGAAGTGGTTTTGTTGGATATTAGTATGCAAGGGCAAGATGGTTTTACAGTGGCTGGCAAGCTACGTAAAGACTACCCTATGGTACGTATAATTGCTGTAACCGTTGAGGACAATGAAGCGGCAATTATAAAAATGATAAAACTAGGCGCAAGAGGGTATGTGCTGAAAGATGCCGACCCTGATGAGCTTTTTACTGCTATTGATGATGTACACAACAAAGGGTATTACTACTCAGAATATGTGTCTAAAACAATGGCAAACTCTATAAACTACCATACCCGTTGGGATAAAAACTCGGATATATTGGATAAACTTAGCCAACGCGAGATTACCTTTTTAGAGCACATTTGCAACGATTTATCGTACAAAGAAATAGCCGAGTTGATGAATGTGAGCGTACGAACAGTTGACGGCTACCGCGATTCGCTATTCCAAAAAATAAGTGTGCGTACCCGTGTAGGTTTAGTGATTTTTGCCATAAAAAATGGGGTCGTAAAAATTATGTAATCTACTATCACCCCTAAAATATTTATATAAAAGAGGCCGCAAATGCGGCCTCTTTTGTTTTATCCCCCTTCCTTCTCAAAAAGAACAAAATGCTATTACAGGAAAAACCTTACTAGCTTATGTTACCCAAAATTGGTATTGGTATTACTACCCGTAACCGTCCTAAAGTTTTTGAGTTGTGTCTTAAATACTTTTATACCTATACGCCCAACAATAGTGCGCAGTTTGAGATATTTAGCTACAACGATGCTTCTACAATAGACTACACTATACCTGCTACTGAAACAGGACAAACCCGCATTGGTATAGCCAAAGCAAAAAACAAATGCCTGCATCACCTATACAATGCAGACTGCACACATATTTTTTTGTTTGATGATGATTGTTTCCCTATTACCGATAAATGGTGGCAACCCATTATTGATAGCCAACAAGCACACCTTAGCTACGCCGTCCCTATCGAGGGGCACAATACTGTGCTTACCCAAAATAATGACTTACTAAGCATGAGCCACTTATGGGGTTGTATGCTGTATTTTGATATTGAAAAGTGCGGAAAAATATGGTATGATGAGCGGTTTGATATTTATGGCTACGAGCATTGCGAGCTATCGCGCAGACTACACCGCCAAGGCAAAAGCCCCTACTTGTGTACTACCATAAAAGGTATTGAAAACTATATCTACTCGCTTGATTTCGCTTCTTATCTCAACCAAAAACTACCCGCTTGGCAACTTGAAGGTGAATTTAAAAGCAGTGTTGATGGCGAAGATGCCAAGCAATACGTTGCACAAAATCAAAAAATATGGGATTTAACCGCATAAACATGATAAACAAAATAGCTATTATTTGCCCCACCTATGGGCGACCTAAAAGTTTTAACCAAATATTTGAAAACTGGCAGCAGCACAATACAGACCTGTCTGATTTTTATTTTGTGTTTGAAGAAAACGAGGTACACTTGCAACAACAAACCCAAGCCAAAAGCATTATAGCTCCATCGGGTACGCGCGGCATGGTGCGCCCTTTAAATTTTGCAGCAAATATTCTTAGCCAACACTATAAGTATATTCTGTTTGTAGGTGATGACCACCGTTTTAGAACTGCCGATTGGGATGCACAATTTATACAAGCCTTTGAAAACCTTAACGGTACAGGCTATGTGTATGCGCCTGAGGGCTACCATAATGAAAACCTTGCCACAGCTTGTGCCTTTAGCTCAAATATAGTTAGAGCTATTGGCTATGCTTGCTTGCCAACACTAAAACACCTTTTTGTTGATGTATACTGGATGGATATGATGGCCGAGCTTGGCAAAGCCTACCTGCCCAATGTTTTTATAGAACACATGCACCCTGTATATGGCAAAAGCAATTGGGATGAAAACTATACGGCTGTAAACGACACCGCGATAGGAGAACACGACAAACAAACCTATGAGCACTGGAAATTAACTCAAAAAAATCACGATATAGACACTATCAAAAGCGCATTAAAATTATAGTACAAAGTACCTCTTCTCACCTATCGTGCTACTTTTAAGTATAGAATAGCTTTATTTTGCCTTTAGTTTATGCAACAAACGGACAAAGGCACTCAAATTTTTAGCGACCCTGCTTTAATTGCTGAAATAGATAAATTTGGCAGGTTAAAACAATTTGGAAAAGAAGCACAGCTAATAGAGCCGGGTGATGAAATACTATTTATACCCATTGTGCTAACGGGCTGCATACGTATTTTACGTCAAGATGATGACGGTCGCGAGGTGTTTTTATACCACCTATACCCGGGGCAAACCTGTGCTATGTCATTAACTTGTTGCCAAGCGGGCAAAAAAAGCATGGTAAAAGCCATTGCCGAAGACGACACCGAAGTGCTACAAATACCTGTGAAACAAACCGAAGATTGGTATAAATATCCTGAGTGGAAAGCTTACGTAAGTAACAACTATAATAACCGCTTTGCCGAGCTGATGCAGGTAGTTGATTTAATTGCCTTTGGGCACATGGATAAGCAACTGCTGCACTACATTACCGAACGTTGCAAAGCACTAAACACCAAAACACTAGAAATAACCCACCAACAAATAGCCGATGAGTTGCACACCCACCGCGAAGCTATTAGCCGCTTGCTACGCACTATGGAGCAAAAAGGCTTGGTAAAACTAGGCCGTAATAGCATTGAGTTGGTTTAGCTTGTGTAACAATTATCACCAAGCGTTCTCTACCTACTGACTACCTTTGCCCTTATGGAATACATTTTTGCATTAGCCATTGGTATTACTCTTGGTCTTATGGGCAGCGGAGGCAGCATACTCACCGTGCCTGTGCTGGTATACATTGGCGGTTTTTTGCCTGCCACAGCTATTAACTACTCGTTATTTATTGTTGGTATCACATCACTGGCAGGAGTAATTAATTATGGACTAAAAAAGATGGTCAACTTTAAGGCAGCCATCATTTTTGCCCTTCCCTCACTGGTCTCGGTAGTGTTGGTGCGCAGTTGGTTATTGCCGCTGATACCTGAAACTATACTTGCCACAAATGCTTTTACCCTGAGCAAAAGCCTTGCACTAATGCTGCTGTTTGCGGTGTTTATGCTGGTAGCCGCAAGGGGAATGCTAAAAAAATCAACCCAAGTAACCGAAACCAATACATCACCATCACATATACGATTGTTGGTTACAGGTTTTTTTACAGGAATGATAACAGGTTTGTTGGGTGCAGGCGGTGGTTTTTTAATAGTACCCGCTTTGGTATTGGTACTGAAACAAGATATTAAACAAGCCGTAGGTACATCATTACTAATTATAGCTCTAAACGCTCTTACTGGTTTTGCTGCCGATTTACCCAATACTCAACCCGATTGGGGTTTCCTTATAGGTTTTAGTGGTATTTCAATAGCAGGATTGTTACTTGGTGTTTACCTTTCAAAATTTATAAGCGGTGCAAAACTAAAGCCCTTACTAGGCTGGTTTATACTGGCTATGGGCGTGTTTATTATTGTGAAGGAGTTGGTACTGTAAGAAGTTCGAAATATAAAATCCGAAAAACAGCATTACCAGCAAATATTATTTCCTGCAAAAAATCAGCAGCGCATTGTCCCCCTTGTGGGTTGTCATAGTGATCCCGAATTGTATTCGGGACGAACTTTAAGTGCGTATGCGAAGGAGGTAGGGGGATGACACATTAGCCCTTAAACTGCCCATCCAAATCATCAAGCTGCCCTCATTCAATTGCAAAAGGTTGAAATAGATTACACAATCGTTTTTCGTCGAAAAAGTTAAAAAAAATTACTCTTTATATAAAAAGAATAGTAAACTTGATTATAAACTAATAATTGCTTTATGAAATCATTAATCAAACTTCTAATTCTTTTTGCAGCATTTGCTGTAAGCAATGCGGCCAATGCCCAAGTATCAGTTCCATCGAACCTAATTGTAAACAACAATTCTCCATTGGGTGGCGGGCAGGCTGATTTCCGTTTCAATAACGGTTGCCCCACGGTAAGCGTACCATTAGTTACTGGCACATCGTCAGATGTTTCTGGTTGCCTTGTTTCCAGTTTTAATGATGTGTATATCACATTCTCTGATTTTTCTTGCTCACCTTCAGTGCTTGTGTTTTCTATAACACTAACACCAAGTACACCATCATACACTTATACCGATTGCTCGGGCACACCAATACTTTTTTCTTTGTCTTTTGTGGGGTTTGATATCGTTGTTGATATAAATTAAGCCTCAGAGCCATCGATACAAAGCCTCTTTAAGAATATCTTAAAGAGGCTTTTTTTTGTTCATACGTACTTTATTATGAATAAACCTTCTTATCCAACAAATGTTCCCAAACGGGCAGCAAAACCTACCGACCTTTGTATTACAATTTACATAAAATACTAACTGCGATGAAAATAGAACAAATATATACAGGCTGCCTTGCACAAGGCGCATACTACATTACATCAGGCAATGAGGCTGCTATTATCGACCCATTGCGCGAAATACAACCCTATATAGAAAGGGCTGAAAAAGACGGAGTGAAAATTAAATATGTGTTTGAAACTCACTTTCATGCCGATTTTGTATCAGGCCACGTTGATTTGGCTAAAGCCACAGGCGCAAAAATAATATACGGCCCCACAGCCAAACCATCGTTTGATGCCCACGTAGCCACCGACGGTGAAGAATTTAAACTGGGCGAAGTAACCTTTAAAGTGTTACACACACCTGGTCATACTATGGAGTCGAGCTGCTATTTACTGAAAGACGAAAAGGGTAAAGAAAACTCACTATTTACGGGAGATACCCTGTTTATAGGTGATGTAGGTCGCCCCGATTTAGCACAAAAAGCAGCCAGCATGACTCAAGAGCAATTGGCAGAGTTGCTATACGATTCACTACGAAATAAAGTAATGACTTTGGGTGATGATGTAATAGTATATCCCGCACACGGTGCAGGTTCGGCTTGTGGTAAAAACATGAGCGACGAAACCGTATCAACCATTGGCAACCAAAAACAAACCAACTACGCCCTGCGTGCTAATATGACTAAGGACGAGTTTGTGAAAGAAGTTACCGACGGTTTGCTGCCTCCACCTGCATACTTTCCTCAAAATGTTCGCATGAACAAAGAAGGATACGATGCCATTGGCGAAGTATTACAACGCGGCACTACGCCCTTATCAGTAGAGGCTTTTGAAGTAGCTGCCAACGAAACAGGTGCTTTGGTATTAGATACCCGCAATCCTGAAAATTTTGTTAAAGGATTTATACCCAACAGTATAAACATTGGTATCGACGGTAATTTTGCCCCTTGGGTAGGTGCTTTAATACCTGATGTACGTCAAAACTTGCTATTGGTATGTGAACCTGGACGTGAAGAAGAAGTAGTAACTCGTCTTGCTCGCGTTGGTTACGATAATGTACTGGGTTTTTTAAACGGCAGCTATGCCGCTTGGGAAGCTGACGGTAAAGAAACCGACAGTATCACCTCTGTATCAGCATTTGAGTTTGCCCACCGCCATGCACAACATCCGCTAACGGTAATTGACGTGCGCAAACAAAGCGAATACGAAACCGAACACGTAGAAGGTTCTACCAATATAGCCCTTGATTATATAAACAACAATATGGCTTCTTTCCCCAAAGACACCACGTTTTATGTGCACTGTGCCGGCGGTTATCGCTCGGTTATTGCATCATCAATACTAAAAGCACGCGGTTATAATAATATGATAAATATTGAAGGCGGCTTTAAAGCCATCGCCGAAACTGAAGTGCCTTGCACCCAATTTGTTTGTGCAACGACAGTAAAATAAAACGTGATGTTATTCATTTTACACCCCCTTTGTCTTTCTCCCTTATTAGTGGGAAGCAGCCGCACAGAATCATGATTAAACAACCATTGCTGCCCTAGCCGAAGGCTTATGCGCAATGGCCATGAGGGTTTTCTCCCCCTACAAAAGGGAGAGGCAGAGAGGGTGTCCAATAGCACAACAGTAAAATAAATTAAAAAAATCACATATAGTAAAATGGAAAAAGTAATCTCTTTAATTAAAAACGGCGAAGCCGCAATTATTGATGTACGCACCCCTGCCGAGTTTATGGGCGGTAATGTAGCAGGTAGTGTAAACATACCATTAAACGAAGTACCACACCGTTTAGATGAATTTAAAAACATGAAAAACATAGTGCTTTGTTGTGCATCAGGCGGCCGTAGCGGACAAGCAACCATGCTTTTACAACAAAACGGTATTGATTGCACCAATGGTGGCTCGTGGTTAGATGTTAACTACGTGGTAAGCAAAATATAATTTTTGTTTTAACTCACCCCTAGATAATAAAGAGGTCGAATTTTTAAACATCGCCCCTCTCTTTAAAAGAGAGGGGAAATTATGTAAACCGAATATTTACACAAATAATTAGGGGTGAGTTAAATAAGCTAAAGGCTAATCGCTAAAGGCATAATAAACAAACAACAGATAACAACCAAAATGATACAATTTATAAAAAACCTATTGGGCATAGGCCCCAAAGTAGATATGGCCGAATTGATTAACAACGGCGCTGTAATAGTAGATGTACGCACCAAAGGAGAATACTCTAGCGGACACGTTAAAGGATCGCTAAACATTCCTCTTGACCAATTGAGCGGTAATCTTAAAAAATTTAAAAGCAAAGAACAACCCATTATCACTTGTTGTGCATCGGGAATGCGCAGTGGTTCGGCCAAAGCAATGCTTAAAAATGCAGGCTATACCAACGTACACAATGGCGGAAGTTGGGGTAGTGTAAACCGTTTTGTAAAATAAGCATGATAGAAAACTTAAAAGCACAACTGCTAAGCAACTGGAATTTTACCCGTATAATAAGACTGGGTTTGGGCATAGTGATGATTATACAAGCCTTTCAGATGGGCACTATTGTGCTTGGCTTGTTTGGTGGCTTTTTTTTATGGCAAGGTCTATTGAACAAAGGTTGTGGTGCAAACTGCGGTGCACCAATGTACAGAAACACCAAAACCGTTGAAGGTGAAGAACAAGAAACCACCTACACCGAAATTAAAAAAGACAACTAAAATGATGAAATTTGCTGATATAATAAATGCTGATAAACCTGCCTTGGTAGATTTTTCGGCAGAGTGGTGCGGCCCTTGTAAAATGATGGCTCCCATTCTAAAAGATGTAGCCAACGATATAGGTGATAAAGCCACTATTATAAAAGTAGATATAGACCGTAATCCTGCGGCGGCCAGTGCCTACAACGTACAAAGTGTGCCTACCCTTTTACTGTTTAAAAATGGAGTGGTAGTGTGGCGACAAGCTGGCGTTGTGCCCGCACATCATTTAAAAAAAATTATCGAACAAAATTTATAACCCTAAATAAATGAACAAAAACATATTTAGTCCCTTGGCAATAGTGCTGGTGTTATTTTTAAGCTTCACTGCTGCATCATGTCAAAACAGTAATACATCAGTAAAAGATAGCACAGGCAAAGCTAACACCCCTGCTGGTGGTAGTGTATCTGTTGAAGAGTTTGAAAAACAACTGACACAAACCCCAAACGGGCAAGTAGTGGATGTACGTACCACAGGTGAGTTTACCGGCGGACACCTAAAAAATGCCGTTAATATTGATGTCAACTCGTCTGACTTTGAACAACAAATAGCCACGCTTGATAAAACCCAACCTGTATTTGTGTATTGCCTAGCAGGTAGCCGAAGTGCCGGTGCTGCAAATTATATGCGCAAACAAGGTTTTACTACCGTGTATGAAATGAACGGTGGTATATTGAAGTGGAAAAGTGCAGGCAAAGCACTGGAAACAGGCAATGCAGCACCTAAAAAACAAGGTATGACTACCGAACAGTTTAATAAGCTGGTAAATACCGATAACTATGTTTTGGTTGATTATAATGCCAAATGGTGCAAACCTTGCATACAAATGGCTCCCATGCTAGATAAAGTAGCCACCGACAAAAAAGAAAAACTTACCCTGTTAAAAATTGATGCCGACGAAAACCCTGAACTGTTGAAACACAAAGGAGTAGACGATATACCTGTGCTAGAGCTTTACCACAAAGGCGAGGTAATATGGAAACACCACGGGCTGATTGACGAAGCGACGTTGCTAAAAGAAACCAAACTATAAATTAACGTTTGGGATAAGAAACTCCATTTACAGCGGGTTAAAACCCACTGCTGTTCCTATTACAGCCCGCAAGACGACTTAAGTCGTCTTGCGGGCTGTAATTTTTGATAGAATAGGTTTTCAACCCTATTTAAAAAACATTAATATTCTTATAAACAACGCATTATATAATCTATTATGTCGAACTCACGATAAATTACATAGAGTCTAATAATTTATTTCACAAACAATCATTAGTTCTTTGTTTGGTTTTAAAAAATGGGAGAACATTTTCCAAAACATTACCTTTCGCTCTTTTAGGGTTTTAATAAACCT
>JBBKVO010000044.1:0-232763 GCA_037968475.1 Bacteroidia bacterium | reverse complement strand
TTCTATCAAAAATTACAGCCCTCAAGACGACTTAAGTCGTCTTGAGGGCTGTAATAGGAACAGCAGTGGGTATTTAACCCGCTGTAAACGGAGTTTCTTATCTCGAACTCACGTTAATTTAAACTAAGCTGCATACTTTTATCGCTGTTAACATCAAAACTAATATGCTGCTGCAAAGTAGTTGCTAATGTTATGCCTGTGAAATTTGCTGCCACAGGATATTTTTTGTGGTTTCTATCTGCCAATACGGCTGTATATATTGTTGCTGCGCCCGCCTTAAAAAAGGGGTAAAAGGCATATACCATAGTGCGTGCTGTATTTAGCACATCATCAACCACCACTACGTTTTTACCTGCAATAGCATCATCGGTTAGCGATATTTTTGTGGTAGCCTCAGCAGGTTGTTCTTTGTTTATGCTAATACTAGCCAAAACAACATTTAGCGGTGAAATTTGCTTTAACTCATCCGCAATTTTTTCGGCCAAAAAATAGCCTTGCTCTTCAATACCTGCTATTATCAGCTCGGTATTTTCTACATGCTGTTCGTATATTTGGTAGGCAATACGTTTTATGGTGCGTATTATCTGTTCGTGTTCTAAAATTATCATACCTCAATATCTCAAAACAATAATACACAAAAATAGGCAGCTACACCCGCCATTTACTTTGGTTTTGGATTAAAAAAATTGCATTTTGCATGAAACTAACCTTTTGATATAAATTGTACTAGGCATCATGAGCAAACAAAACGAGAAATGGGGAAGCCGCGTAGGGCTTATATTAGCAATGGCAGGCAATGCGGTGGGCTTAGGCAACTTTCTCCGTTTTCCGGCACAGGCAGTGGCCAACGGCGGTGGGGCATTTATCATACCTTACCTAGTATGTTTTTTACTAATGGGCATACCCCTTTTGTGGATTGAATGGAGCATGGGGCGTTTTGGGGGCAAATTTGGCAACCACAGTACTCCATTTATATTAGACAGTATGGATAAACGCCGATTTTGGAAATACTTTGGCGTTTTTGGCATCTTCACCAATATTGCGGTGGCAGCCTATTATTGTTATATAGAATCGTGGACTTTATCGTATGTATTCCATAGTATAGCAGGTACTTTTGATGGTAAAACCATGACGGAGGTATCGGCCTTCTTTTTTAAATATCTTGATGTATCACGCAGTACCACAGGCATCCCTTACGAGGCTGTGGTTTTTTATATTATCTGTTTAATAATTAATACCTACATCCTTTCACGCGGATTAAAGGGAGTAGAATCGGCAGCAAAAATAGGTATACCTATGCTGCTAATATTTGGCGCATTTTTGGCTGTTAGAGGACTAACACTGGGTACTTCGGGTGCTTCACCTGAGTTTCCTGATGCGAATGCACTAGATGGCTTAAACTTTTTATGGACTCCGCAATACGACTCCCTCAGCAACCCCAAAGTCTGGCTCGCGGCGGCAGGGCAAATATTCTTTACCCTTTCTGTAGGTATGGGTACGGTACATTGCTATGCGGCTTACTTACGTGAAAAAGACGATGTGGCTTTAAACGCTGTATCGGCAGGTTTTACCAATGAGTTTGTAGAGGTTGTTTTGGGTGGTGCTATAGTAATACCTATTGCAGCAGGTTATTTTGGTGTTGATTGGCTAACCCAACCCGGTAATAGCGGCTTTGGTCTTGCCTTCCAATCTATGCCTTTCCTTTTCGAGAAATGGGGGCCTATCTTCTCCATGCTAGCAGGATTATTTTGGTTTGGCTTGCTCTTTTTTGCAGGCATCACATCATCACTGGCTATGGGTACGCCGCTTATGGGCTTTTTGCAGGATGAGTTTAACGTGAAGCGAAACAAGGCTGCAATAACCTTTGGGCTTATCGTTTTAATAATGGGCTTACCTACGGTGCTGCTCTACACTTTACGGGCAAACGGTAGTGTAAATTTAGTAGCCTTTGGCGAGTATGATTATTGGGCAGGTACGGTATCATTAGTGGTATTTGCTATGGCTGAAACGATATTATTTGCTTGGATATTTGGAATGAAAAAAGGTTGGGCAGAAATAAACTCAGGGGCTGATTTAAAAGTGCCTATTATATACCGATACATTATTAAATACATTACACCCGTAATGCTGATTATCGTGTTTTTAGGTGCATTAATTACCCCTCTAGGCAATGATTGGATTGGAGCTTTTAATAGCTTAACGGCAGGTAATGGCTGGCCACTGGATAATGAATCGCTAATAAATATGTTGCGACTTAACGGGCTTAACGAAGAAATAAAAAATACTACTGATGTAGATACATTGGCTATTCTGAAACAAAATCGGACTTACTCATACATAGCGCGTGCTTTGCTTATCGGTTTGTTTACAGGCATTAGCTGGTTGGTATTTATAGCTTACCGCAAACGCCAACATTCAGAGTTAAACGCTAATTAATTTCACCCTTAAACACAAACACAATGAATACCGATGCACTTATAATAATGATATCAGCCCAAGTAATAATTACTAGCTGTATGGTATATTTCTTTATACGGGTGATAAAAACCCCGCCTCCAAAAGACGATAACGAGTAAGGCTAATACCTTACCAAAATGACTTTAAATCCCAGTATTGATATTCAATACTGGGATTTTTTTGTACCCTACCCTTTCATCATTCAAAACAGCACATCACTCTAACTTTCAAAATAAACTGAAAGTTCAGTAATGTATTGTATATTTGTGTATGACATACGAAGAATCGAAACTAAAATTTATACAAGGTTGGGGCAGTTTGGGTAGCAATTGGGGCATTAATCGCACCATGGCACAAATACACGCCTTGCTGCTTATATCGCCAAAATCGCTAAGTACTGAAGATGTGATGGAAGAACTAAAAATATCGCGCGGAAATGTGAATATGAATATGCGCGACTTGATAAACTGGGGTTTGGTGCGCAAGGATTTGAAACCGGGCGAACGCAAGGAGTTTTTTTATGCCGAAAAAGATATGTGGAAGGCTGCCATGCAAATAATAAAAGAACGTCGCAAACGCGAGCTAGAACCCCTGATGCAAGTAATGAGCGAGTTGAAAACATTGGACAAAACGGATAAAAGCGAAGAGGCAAAAGAGTTTACAAAAACCATAGAAAATATTGAAGATGTAATAAGCAAAGCCGATGGCGCGTTAGATAAACTGAGCCGTGCACAAGACAATTGGTTGCTGGGCGGTTTGATGAAAATAGTGAAATAAATATGAAATTTAAACTGTTTGATGTTATTGTACAAATAGCAATACCCGTAATTGCTGTTCTAGTTGTTTTAATTACTAACGATAGTCTTGATGGACTTTTGTATGGTATTCTAATACTTTATGGCGGTTTAGCTATATGGCAACTTTCAAGTGTAGTAGTGCATTTGCTTTCTCGCAAATGGATACAATTGCCACAAAGCAGAAAAGTATATTATTGGCTACTTTTGGTAGCATTACCTATTTGTACCTCTCCCTTTTATTTTCAAAATGAATCTAGTATAGCACCTGCAATGCTTGTAGGAGGTGCTATGGCAGCATTCTATTTTATAATATCTGTAAAGGAGTATAGGCTATTTAGAGCCGCTGCTAAAAGTATATAAATATTATATGCCTGTCCCTTCAACATACAACTGGATAAAGGTTGATTTTGCTTTGCAAAGCTCACTTTTGTTTATAGCAATAATATGTGTAGCAGCTAGTCAACCATATACAGCTTTTGTGGTTTTTTACTTTATATTGGGAGGCTACCAATTTATAAGCCATTATATCAAATACTTTTCGGGTTACAGAAGCCGTTTAAGGATAATCTATAATAGATGCTTGTTTGCAATATTTGCAGGTAGCACTATATGGGTAAGTGCATTTTTAATAGCTAAAAAAACACAAGCCTCATTCCCTTTAATATACTACCTATACATAATGCTATTTGTAGGCTTTATTATGGCAATTTTTAGCCTCATAATATCGGCCAACGAACAAAAAAGAGATTTATAAAATGAAAACCTTAAAGGTTATTGATAGTATTATACAAATTGGTTTGATACTATATTTATTAATCGAAACGAATTATATTAGGAATGCAATATTTTTCATTTGCATTTTCTTAGGCTTATATCAAATATTTAGTCAGTTTATTTTTTATAATTGGTATAAAAAAACTAAGCACCGTAAGAAATATAATATTTTACTTCTAACCTATGGATTGGGAGCTTTTATAATGAACCTTTTGCTAGATCTTTATCAAGCTCACTTCCCTTTCCTAATGAAGAATTTTGAGTTTATATTCTTAAGCTGCACTATCCCAATTATAACTTTCTATTTGTACATCAGTTTTACAGAGACATACAAAGAAATAGTGAAATAGCTTTTTATAGATTCATGCTTTCTTAGCAATACACTGGTTATCAGCCAATAACTCAACAACAAATAACGGATTAAAAAATACTAATACATCTTACCGCGTTTTACAAAAAAGGGCACTAGTATTTGGCTAAAATCTTTGTTCACATCGGCCTCTACAAACTCTATACGGTATTGGGCACAACGTTGGCGTAGCTCGGCCATATAGTTTTTTACCTGTTGCAAATAGGCCTCTTTCACCTCGTTGGGTTGTAACTTTAACTCCTGTCCTGTTTCGTTATCCACAAAAATATAAGGGCGATTGTCAAAATCAAACTCCATCTCGTGTTTACCGTCGTTTACATGAAACAGTATCACTTCGTTTTTACTGAATTTGAGACGTTGTAAGGCTCTAAACAACTCTTCGTTGTTTTGTCCTGCCTGAAACATATCGCTAAAAACCACTATAAGCGAGCGGCGGTGCACCCTATCAGCAATGGCTGTAAGTGCACTGGCTAATGATGTGGTGCTGTTTAGTTTTTCTTTTTGTAGCAATTGCTCTAGCTGCGCCAGCATTAGCTGATGGTGCACGGTAGATGATTTGCACTGCGAGTGGAAATCTAAATTTTCGGCAAACAAACTCAACCCAAAAGCATCGCGCTGTTGCTTTAGCAGGTGCATCAGCACGGCTGCGGCATAAACAGAAAATTTTATCTTGCTTAATCCCTTTTCAGGATAAAACATACTGCTACTAGTATCAATCACTATTTGACAACGTAGGTTGGTTTCTTCCTCGTAGCGTTTAACAAACAGTTTTTCCGAACGGGCAAACAACTTCCAATCAATATGTCGAGTGCTTTCGCCCTTGTTATATAGCCGGTGCTCGGCAAACTCTACCGAAAAACCATGAAAGGGGCTTTTGTGCAAACCTGTTATAAAGCCTTCAACTACTTGCTTGGCAAGCAACTCAAGGCTACCGTATTGTTCTAATTCTTTTTGTGTAATTACTGCCATTTGTGTTTACAGTTAACGAAAGTACAAAGGTTTTATTTCTTATACAGCGTTTATCGATAAGGTAAATGAATTACTACATTAGAAAGTAACTTGCACAAATTATAATCCCTTGCTGATTTGAATAGAAAACAAAAATATCATTACACCTTGTTGATTTTCACGATCTGTGTCGCAGTATCATCATGCCTTCTTGATAAACGGGGACGAGTTTTAAAAAGCGAACAAAAAAAACTACACAAAGGCAAAATAACAAAAGAACAATACGACTCAATATTGTTTTCTTTTTACACTATTAATGATAGTAACTACAAAACTGATAGCACTTTACTAAAATATGAGGGTGTATATGTAACCAAAAGATTTAAGCACTCATCAGCAAAGTATCAATATAGCACTTTAAAAATAGCTCCATTTGGAAATGTATTCCTTAGTAGGTATATGGATACTCTTACTGATAAATCAATGGATTCAGTGTATAAATACCACTACAAATACACAGTTTTAAATGATGAGTTCTTAATGGAGGTTTTAGAATACGATAACAGTTTTAATTTGGTTAACTCTTTTGGATACGCAAGAATAAGTGGTGATAGTTTGATTTTTTATAAACACCATACACTTGAGGAAGAATACGGACATCATAAAATTACTCCCAACCAGTATTATATCTATTGTGATACACTTAAAAACTAATAAAGGTTTTATTTCTTATACTGTGTTTATCAATAAGGTAAACGCCTATAACTTATAATTTCTTACTCCACATTTAAACGTGGCTTTACAAGTAAATACCCAATCATCCAAAACTCACCTATTGTAGCTAACATGGGTAATACTTCTGCTAAGGTTTTTTGTTCGGGCAATACCACTAAAACAAATACTGAAAGAATATAGCCTACACCTCCTGCAACTAAGATAATTGCTAATATTTTTGGCATTAATGCTTTTGCTGCCAAATAGCCCATAGGTATTAGCCACAACCCGAAAAAGAGGCTTGCCACTAACCATATTACTTCGTGCAGGTGAAATAAATAATATACAAAAAAAGCTTGTTCACCTGAAATTGAGGCATTTAGGGCTGCTACCCAAGCTACCGAAGATATAAGAATGGCTATTGCATTTACCACCCCAAATACCATTAGGGCAATTGCAGCAAAGCTTTCTACGTTTTTAAAAATTTTATAAAACCACAAAGCAGCCAATGCTTGCATAATAACCAGCAACAACTCCATAGCTATACCTGTGCGGGCTAAAGCCACTTTCTCAATTAAGTTTGATGAGGTAAGCGCTGCATCTCCTTCTACATATATATTGGTTTTGGCATATAGAAAAGCAAAAGCTCCTGCAATTGCCAGCCCTAAATACAACAAGCCCGTTACTCTTGTATCTGTTAAAAATTTAGATTTCGTTTCCATAATGGCTATTTTATCTGAAAATAACTCACTAATTCTTATGGTTTTATACAATAATCGATAAGAAACACTTTTAATAAGATATAACGATCCTTGTTCTATTTTTTATAAATTGTGTTGGATAATAAAATAAAAAAGGCGGGTTTGCGTAGCAAACCCGCCTTTTTGTCCTCTATCGATAAACTTATGCCAATTGGGCAGTAAGTTTACCTTCTAATATGTTTTTAGGTACTGCGCCTACTTGACGATCTACCACTTCACCATTTTTAAAGTATAATAAAGCTGGTATGCTACGTATACCGTATTTAACGGCAGTTTCAGGATTATGGTCAACATTAAGTTTACCAATTACTGCTTTGCCTTCGTATTCGCTTGCCAATTCTTCAACCACTGGGCCTACCATACGGCAAGGGCCACACCATTCTGCCCAAAAATCTATTAATACTGGTTTGTCTGATTTCAATACAACTTCTTCAAAGTTGCTGTCGGTTATTTCAATAGCCATTTCTTTATAATTATTAAATGTTTCTAAATTTTGTAATGCACTAGCAAGAACGTCTCAACTAATCGCAATGTTCATACCAAGTGCAAAAGTCATGCTTTAACATTCTTTTTTCAAACCATAGTTATGCACTTTTGGTGATAGGTGTTGCACTTTTTACTTCTTAATCTCTTCATCAACCTTAAATATTATTTTTTGCAACAAAATTGCATTTAAAAGTTTTTATACTGATTTTTGCAGCTAGAACAAAAGAGTGCGCGCTAAAAAAACTATATATCAACCAAAAGCAAACAGGCAAAACAAAGTGCTTGCTGCTCTACTGGTTGTAGTTTTTTTATACTCACTTGTTCCTTTAGAATGGGTGCATAGTTACTCGCACACAGATGATATTTGTGTTGATAACGATGCTTGCCAAAAAGCTACACCCTGCCACGTTAGCCTATACCACCAACATACACCGGTAGAACGTTGTGAGCACAACAGCCACTACGCTGAGCAGCACGAAAGTTGCAGTTTTTGTTATTTATTATCGCATCATCCGCAACAACACTATACACAGCCCGCGCCATACACTACTGGTAGTATAGAGGCTACAAATCTTCTTACAATAGACTATTCAAAAAACTATACACCTGTATTCTCGCCCTCGCAAACCAACAAAGGGCCGCCTGTGGTGTAATCTTATCTACGGATTTTTAGAAGTTGCCCTAATGTGTGCGACTATTTCCCCACCTATTTATAGGAGGGGATTAAGGGAAGGTAAAAATCTACCCATCCCCTATTATTAATACTCTCAACAATTATTTCTTATCTCACCCAAAAAATGAAAAAATACATAGCAGCATTTGTGCTGATATGGGCTGCTGCATTATTTGCAAATGCCCAAAATAGCCTAACAGGCAAAATAACCGACAAAAACACGCAAAGCCCATTATTAGGTGCTTTGGTATACATACCCGATTTAAAACAAGGTACATCAACCGATGCCGAGGGAGACTACAACTTAAACAATCTGCCAAAAGGCCGCTTTTTGATTGAAATACGGTATTTAAGCTATAATACACAGGTAAAAACCATCACTATTGAGGGGAACACCACTCATAATTTTGCCTTAGAAGAATCGGTAGCCGAAGTGCAAGAGGTAATAGTAACGGGTGTATCAAAGGCTACTGAGGTGCGCCAAAACCCTGTACCTGCACTAATAGTCCCTAAAAGTATATTATTGCAACAAGGCAATACCAATATTATAGATGCCATTAGCAGGCAAGCAGGTATAAACCAACTTACCACAGGTGCAGCAATATCTAAACCCATTATTCGCGGGTTGGGCTACAACCGCGTGGTAACGCTAAACAATGGTTTGCGACAAGAAGGCCAGCAATGGGGCGATGAACACGGTATTGAAATTGACGAGTATAGTATAGACCGTGTGGAGGTGATAAAAGGCCCCGGTAGCCTAATGTATGGCAGTGATGCTATGGCAGGGGTAATAAACCTGCTTGCCCCTAAGCCTATTGACGATGGCAAAATAATAGGTAATGTGCTTACCAACTACCAAACCAACAACGGCCTGATAGGAATTAGCGGCATGACGGCAGGAAATATAAACGGCATTAACTGGTTGGCAAGAGTGAGTAGTAAACAAGCTGCTGCCTATAAAAACAGATACGATGGCCGTGTATTCAATTCCGGTTATAACGAGTTGGATTTTAACGGTATGGTGGGCGTAAACAAAAAATGGGGCTACAGTCATTTTAGTGTTAGTGCTTTCAATCAAAACATTGGAATGATTGAGGGCGAGCGCGATAGTTTGGGCAATTTTATACGCGAAATTGCTGTTGATGATAGCACTATTGACGAAAGAACAATACAAAATAGTGATGCCAACACATACACTTTGTTTGTTCCTCGCCAACAGGTAAACCATTACCGAGCATCACTTCAAAACCTATTTATATTGGGTAAAAGCAGATTGGGCATTAACCTATCGTACCAGCAAAACCACCGCAAAGAGTTTGGGAATGTGTTTGCCCCTGATGATTACGAATTATACTTTTTTTTACAAACCCTTAGCTACGATATAAAATATTACTTGCCCGAAATGAAAGGATGGGAAACTACCGTTGGTATTGGTGGTATGCAACAGCAAAACCAAAACAAGGGCGAAGAATTTATTATCCCCGCCTACAAACTGTTTGATTTTGGAGCATTTGCTGTTACTAAAAAGAACTTTGGAAAACTTACCCTTTCAGGCGGAGTGCGTTATGATGTGAGAAACCTTACCTCTGATGCTTTGTATTTAGATGCTGACGAGAAACCTGTACCACAACCCGATGCTACAACCACTACCCGCTTTGCTGCCTTTACCCGAAATTTTAATAATGTAACTGGTAGCGTTGGTGGCACATATACCTTAAACAATAAATGGTTGCTAAAACTAAATGTAGCTAGGGGTTTCCGTGCTCCTAATATGTCGGAACTAGCGTCGAACGGAAAACACGAGGGAACTCTGCGCTACGAGTATGGCAATACCCAGCTAAAGCCTGAAACCAGCCTACAAGCCGATTTGGGCATTAGCTATACCGCCGAGCATATAACTATTGATGCGGCGGT
The DNA here is from genome assembly GCA_037968475.1 of Bacteroidia bacterium. Classification (GTDB taxonomy): domain Bacteria; phylum Bacteroidota; class Bacteroidia; order UBA8524; family UBA8524; genus SB11. The sequence goes on along the minus strand of JBBKVO010000044.1, from coordinate 222,869 downwards.
GTTTCAAAATCATATCCAAAATTATATATACCAGCAAAAACTGCGTTCGGTTAATGGTGGTGATAGTATTGTTGACCCTACCGACCCTACGCTTACCTACCAATATGCCCAAGGTAATGCCACGCTAACAGGTGGTGAAATTAGTATTGATTTTCATCCCCACCCTTGGGATTGGTTGCACTTCCAAAATAGTTTTAGTTATGTACAAGGTATAAACAATAGTGCCACTAACGATAGCAGTAAACACCTGCCCTTTATGCCCCCTGCCCACTACCAAGCCGAACTAAGGGCAAACTTTAAAAAAGCGGGTAAATACTTGGGCAATCCCTACGTTTTTGTGCAGTACGACGTGTACTTTGCACAAAACAAAGTACTTAGCGAAAACCAAACAGAAACCACTACCGCAGGTTATCAATTGCTAAACGCAGGTATTGGTGCAGCAATTACCAATACAAAAGGCAATACCCTTTTCAACCTATACCTTACTGCAAATAATTTGTTGGATGTTGGCTATCAAAACCACCTAAGCCGACTGAAATATGCAGCACAAAACCCAGTAACAGGCCGCAATGGTGTGTTTAATATGGGAAGAAATATTAGCATAAAACTCACAGTGCCGTTGGTGTTTAAGAAATAATATTTCCCATTTTTCGACAAAAAAAGTCCTTATCTACCCACAGATAAGGACTTTTTAATTTACAGAGAACATATATTTGAATTTACTAATCACCTATGCAAACTGATACTAACTACTATTACAAAGCCACAGGCAGTTCCAGTATCTTTATAATACAAAACAACAATGAAAATTTTTGCTGAAACTGAACGACTTATTTTGCGGGAGATGCTACCCACAGATGATAAAGGCATGTTTGAATTGGATAGCGACCCTGATGTACATACTTTTTTAGGCAACACGCCCATACAAACCTTGCAACAGGCGCAGGATATGATTGCCTATATACGCCAACAGTATAATGATAATGGTATTGGTCGCTGGGCTGTGGTAGACAAGCATACCAGTGAATTTATGGGGTGGACAGGCTTAAAGTTTGTACGCGAAACCATTAACAACCAAAGTGATTATTATGATTTTGGCTACCGCTTTATAAAACGATTTTGGGGCAAAGGCTACGCTACTGAAACCGCTTTGCCATCGCTACAATATGGCTTTGATGTATTGAAACTAAACGAGATATACGGCATGGTGGATGCCGCGCACAAAGCATCAAGAAACGTAATGGAAAAAGCAGGTTTAAGCCTTATAGAACCTTTTGATTTTAGAGGCATACCACACGTATGCTATAAAATAACCCAACAAGAGTTTGAAGCTAAAAGAAAGTGATTTACTACTTAAAATTATTTCATCCACCCGTCACCCTGAACTTATTTCAGGGTCTCATTAGTATTAACTATCGCTTATTGAGAATGAGATGCCGACCTTCATCGGCATGACGAACGCCGTGTATTTAAACGTCAAGTTCCTTCAAGCGTCCGCGCTTGAAGAGATAACAAAGTAGCGTTTCGCTACAAAACACTCCTTAAGCCTGGACGCTTAAGGGAACTCATCTTGCCTCCCGTCACCCTGAACTTGTTTCAGGGTCTCATTAGTATTAACTATCGTTTATTGAGAATGAGATGCCGACCTTCGTCGGCATAATGATAATCGTTTAATCAGATTCAAATCCCTGACATCTAATATCAGACATCAAAAAAAACTAAAAAAACTTCTTATTCGCCAAGCCCAGTTCGCGGCCAAAAGTACCGCCTGTTTCCATCATCCAAGCAATACCCAAGTGTACTATAATTCCCCCAATAATACTGCGAGTTTCGTAAGCTATTACCCCTAAAAGCAATCCGCCAAAAAAGGAGCTTATAGTTTCGCCCAATGGTTTGCCAAAATGTATAAACACATAAAAAGCCACCATAGGCAATATGCAGGCTCGCCCTACAATAGGTGCAAAAGCCAATATTAAAAATCCACGAAAAAAGAACTCCGTCATCACAAAATCTACCCCATAGCACAACTCAAAAAACACCACTTTCAAAATACCCAGTGTGCTGCTAAACCCTTCGGGTATTATGCGTTGGTATACAGGATACATATCTAAAAAATCAGTCTGAAAGCTCGCCCAGCCTATTAACGGAATCATAAATATCAGCATCCCAAAATAAGGCTTAAAATCTACCCCCTGAGTTTTAAACCCATACAGGTTTTGCTGTTTGCGGTGCACAAAAAACCAATACACAAGCACAGGTATAAACACCATCATAGCCTGCGCTATTTGGTTAAAAGTGCGCATATTGTAGTAATAATTCTCATCGGTGCTAAAAACCCTAACCCACTCGCGATATCCAAACCACGAGCTGCGCATACAATACACTGCTAGGGCAAACAAAGCCAAACCCCAAAACTTTTTGTTTTTTAGTATATCCCAGCGTTTATAAAAAACAATGTATAGTAAATAACTACCTATAAAAGGTATACCATACATAACCACGTTGGCTATAAAATGACGGGGTATGTCGCCCCAATATTTCATCACATAGTTTTGCTCCATTTTTAGTGTATACTCATAGTATATACTAACGGCCACCAACACAACCACACTAATAAAATATAGCGGTTTCACCTCCTCAGTAAAATAGCTGTGTAAATATTTTAAAATCTTTTTCATGAGAATGTGGGCAAATATGCGACTTTTCAACAAACAATGTTTTGCGCTGCTTGTAATTTAATTTTGAAGTTCATTCAGTCCACTGTCCATAGTCAACAGTCCACAGTATTTTAACTGTCGACTGTTGACCGTCGTCTGTTGACTCTTTTAACCAAAACCGTCCATGTTCCTAATATTTGATACTGAAACTACGGGCTTGCCCCGCGATAAACGTGCTCCGTTAACCGATTTTGACAATTGGCCGCGCGCGATACAAATTGCTTGGCAGTTGCACGATGAGCAAGGGCATTTAATAGAAGCTAAAAGCCATTTGGTTATTCCCGAAGGTTTTGATGTACCCTACGAGGCATTTAAAATACACGGTATCTCCACAGAAAAAGCTGCAAAAGACGGTATCCCACTTGTGGATATGCTGCAAGAATTTGAAGCTGCTGTGGATAAGTGCACCTATTTGGTAGGACATAATATAGAGTTCGATATCAACGTAATGGGTAGCGAGTTTTTACGCAAGGGCTTTAAAGAAAAACTCACCCAAAAAAAATCGATAGATACAGTAACAGAAACCATACAGTATTGCGCCATACCCGGTGGACGTAGCGGCGGTTTTAAATATCCAAAACTGGAAGAACTGCATAACAAACTTTTTGGACGTGGGTTTGATGCTGCACACAATGCTATTGCCGACGTTGAAGTTTCGGCACGTTGCTTTTTTAAACTAATGAATATAGGGGTGATACGTCGCGATGGCGTAAAACTAGACCCTAATATCATGGGACATCTTGAGGATGTAAAGGGTAGCATATTAGCACAACTGGGCAGTTTTGAAGACGAACCTAAAAAGCCTGCTACTCCCGCTGCGCCAATTACTCCTGTTGGAAAGCATAACCTGCACGATGCTCCATTTGCACATTTGCACGTACATACACAGTATAGCGTACTGCAAGCTACAAGCGGTATAAAACCATTGATACAAAAAGCCAAAAAAGATGGTCATGCAGCGATAGCCATGACCGATTTGGGCAATATGTACGGTGCATTCGATTTTGTGGGTACAGCCCATAAAAATGAAATAATGCCCATAGTAGGCTGCGAGTTGTATATGGCTGCCGACCATAAAAACAAAACCATAAAAGACCACAGTATTAGCCAAGTGCTATTGGCAAAAAATAAGCAGGGGTATCATAACCTTGCCAAGCTATGCTCTATCGGTTGGGTAGATGGTTTTTACTACGTACCCCGTGTTGATAAGCAAATACTAAAACAATACAAAGGTGATTTAATAGCCCTTTCGGGAGCAGTTACGGGAGAAATACCCTACCTAATATTAAACGTAGGTACAAAACAAGCTGAAGAAGCCCTGCAATGGTGGCATGGCGAGTTTGGTGAAGATTTTTATATAGAACTTAACCGCCATCAGCTTGACGAAGAAAACCACGTAAACCAAGTATTGCTTGAGTTTGCTGCCAAATACAATATAAAAACAGTAGCCGCCAATAACTCGTACTACAATGAAAAAGAAGGGGCTGAAGCCCACGATATTTTATTGTGTGTAAAAGAAAACGAAAAACGCGATACCCCTATTGGGCGTGGGCGTGGTTTCCGTTGGGGTATGCCCAACGATGAGTTTTATGTAAAAACACAGGAAGAAATGAAGCAACTGTTTGCTGATATTCCTGAGGCGATAACCAATATAAAAGAAATAGTAGATAAGATTGAGCCTTTTGAATTAAGCAGAAAACCGCTTCTACCCGAATTTAAAATACCCGAAGAGTTTGCCGACCAAGACGATTATTTACGACACCTTAGTTACGAAGGGGCTAATAAACGCTACCCTGAAATAACGGATGAGATACGCGAGCGACTAGATTTTGAGTTGGAAATCATTAAAAAAACAGGCTACCCGGGCTATTTTCTTATCGTACAAGATTTTACCAGCCAAGCCCGAAAAATGGGTGTTTGGGTAGGGCCTGGCCGGGGTTCGGCGGCAGGTTCTGCCGTAGCCTACTGTATAGGTATTACCAATATTGACCCTATTGCATACGGACTACTGTTTGAGCGTTTTCTAAATCCCGACCGTGTATCTATGCCCGATATTGATATTGACTTTGACGACGTAGGTCGTGATAAAGTAATTAACTGGGTAATAGAAAAATACGGGCAAAGTCAGGTGGCACAAATTATCACTTACGGCACTATGGCTGCCAAGTCATCTATACGCGATACAGCGCGGGTATTGGATTTGCCCTTGTCTGATGCCGACAGGCTTTCAAAGCTAATGCCTGCTACAGGGCTTAGAAAAATGCTTAATGCTACTGACAACGAGCTAAAAGCGATGCTTAATGGCGATGATTTAATCAACGCCAAAGAAATGCGAGAAATAGCCAACGGTAGCGATTTGGCTGCTCGTACCCTAAAACAAGCTGCTGTTCTTGAAGGATCAGTGCGAAACACAGGTATACACGCCTGCGGGGTAATTATTGCTCCCGATGACCTTACCAAGTACGTACCCATTACCACTGCAAAAGATAGTGCCTTACTGGTAACTCAGTTTGATAACAGTGTGGTAGAATCGGCAGGGCTGCTAAAAATGGACTTTTTGGGATTAAAAACCCTTACCATTTTAAAAGAAGCCATGCGCTTGGTGAAGGAGAAATTTAATATTGATATTGACCCAGACGAAATACCGCTTACCGACGAAAAAACATACGAGCTGCTGCAAAAAGGTGAAACCGTAGGTGTTTTTCAGTTTGAGAGCGAGGGGATGCAAAAGCACTTGCGTGATTTGAAGCCCGATAAGTTTGGAGATCTTATAGCCATGAATGCCCTGTATCGTCCGGGGCCTATGCAATACATACCCAACTATGTAAGGCGTAAACATGGCTTAGAACCCGTAGAGTACCCCTTCCCTATAATGGAAGAGTTACTTAAAGAAACCTACGGTATTACAGTGTACCAAGAGCAGGTGATGCTTTTGGCGCAAAAAATGGCTGGCTTTACCAAAGGCCAAGCCGATACCCTGCGTAAAGCAATGGGTAAAAAGCAGATAGACACCATGTTGAAGATGAAAGAACTTTTCATCAGTGGTGCTATGGAAAAAGGCATGGACGAGCCTACCCTGCAAAAAATTTGGGAAGATTGGGAGGCATTTGCCCAATATGCATTTAACAAATCGCACGCGGCGTGTTATGCCATTGTGGCCTTCCACACGGCATATATGAAGGCCAATTATCCTGCCGAGTTTATGGCAGCTACCCTAAATAGCCTCAACAGCATTGACGATATTACTTTTTATATGGAAGAATGCAGGCGCATGGGTATAAACGTTTTAGGGCCCGATATTAACGAGAGCAAACTGGCCTTCTCAGTAAATCAAAAAGGCGAAATACGCTTTGGTATGGCGGCCATAAAAGGTGTGGGTGATGTTGCCGCGCTTGATATTATAAACGAACGTGCCGAAAACGGTAATTATAACAGCATTTTTGATGTTACCAAACGTAGCAACTTAAAAACGGTAAACAAACGAGTTTTAGAAGCATTGGCTAAAGCAGGTGGATTTGAGTCGTTTGAAGGAGCTTCTCGCGCACAGTATTTCTATAAAGAAAACGACGACGATAATACACTGATTGAAAAATCGATAAAATTTGGTGCAAGTGCACAGGCCAATGAGGCTGCCTCGCAAGCATCACTATTTGGCGAAGGCACAGCTGTTACACTATCAGAACCAAAAATACCCTATTGCGAACCTTGGGGATTGCTAGAGAAACTAGAGTTTGAAAAAGATGTTGTGGGTATGTACCTAACAGGTCATCCGTTAGATGATTTTAGGTTTGAGATGGACTACCTGTGCAAAAACCGTGTTACCGAATTAGCCGATTTACAAGCTATGAAAGGGCGCGAGTTGCTAATGGGTGGTATAGTAAATAACGTAATTGAACGGGTGAGCAAAAGCGGCCGACCTTGGGGCGCTTTTACACTTAACGATTACTCGGGCTCGTTTGAATTTAGGTTGTTTGGTAACGACTACGTGAACCTGCGTAACTATCTTATAGAAAACAGCTTTTTGTTTATGCGCGCCCGTGTACAAACCCGCGAGTGGCCAAAAGACAGCACCGAACTGGAAGTGAAAATACAAAAGCTGGAAGCCCTTACCGATATAAAAGAAAAAATGCTTCGCGCCATAGTTTTAAACCTCGATGTAAACCGTGTAGGCTCTGAGTTGGTAAGCAGTTTGCAGCCGTTCCTTACCAAAAGTGGCGGCGCATCGCTAAACGTAAAGGTGTACGATAGGGAGCAAAATATGGCTGTTAATCTTTTCTCAAAACAGTATAAAGTAGTGCCCAACAAAGAGTGGTTGGCCTTTATAAAGAAACACGAATTACAAATGGAAGTAAAGTGGAATTAATACTATAATCTTATTAATATAGGTATGGCGACAATACATTCCTTCAGTGAAGTTTCTATTTATGATTTTAGGAATATTCTTCTTCAACAGATAAAATCAGAAATCAGCACTATAAATAAAAATAGCTTTCTGGAAATGGATGAGGAAGTACTTAAAGAAGAAATCACTGAAAAGTACTTATTAGAAGAGCTAGAAATCAACAAAGAATCCGAAGAAATAGATACCCCAAGTATCAGAAAAGAATTTTTTGAAAATATACATGGAAGATCTCAAAGAGACGTTTATTGTTTCCTAGTGAATTACACCTATTTGGGTTCTTCAGTATTGTTCAAAGTAAGTCCGTCTTCTCGTACCATGACAAGTCATGTTATTATGACCAATGAATATTTAAAAACTGTTTCATTTGAGGTTAAAACTTATGATACAAATGTTAAGGAGTTTAAATCATTAAAAGAAACAGCTTACAACCAAGCATTTACTAACATAACAAATATTAATAAAGAAGTTAATGGGTTAAATATCATAATCAAGGCAACCATAAATCGTGAGTTTAACCAATTGAAAAATAAATATATAGATGAGAATGCTTTTTTCGAAGCTATAAATGTTAGGGTAGATAAAAATACCCAATCCATTTTTACTCCTACAATAATTAACAAAAAAATAATTCCCCAGTTGAAAAATACTCATAGTAGGTTCAAGTCTGAACCTACTATGAGTGAAGAAATGTATAATGATGTATTAACAGTTATTTATGATTCAGGGAAAAGTATGGAAAGAAAACCATCTTTATATAGCGGTAAAGATGAAGAGGCTTTAAGAGATCAGTTTTTATTTATACTTGAAACCAGATATGATAATACAACAGCTACTGGAGAAACATTTAATAGAAAAGGTAAAACCGACATCGTATTAAAATATAATGACGGCACTAATCTTTTTGTAGCCGAATGTAAATTTTGGCAAGGCGAATCAGAGATGTTAAATGCCATTTCACAGTTGTTTGACCGATATTTAACTTGGAGAGATTCAAAAACTGCTTTGATTTTTTTTGTTAAGAATAAAGACTTCACTAAGACTTTACAAACTATCGAACAAGGAGTTCCAAAACATGAATATTATATCAAAAAAAATGGAGTTAGTAAGGACTCTTCTTTAAGCTATATATTTTGTTTGCCTCAAGATAAAGATAAACAAATCTTTCTTGAAGTTATTGCTTTTCACTATGACTTATAAATTCCTTAAATTTCATTTTATTACAAACTTTATAAAGAAACACGACCTGCAAATGGAAGTGAAATGGAATTAGGGTTTTAGTTGCCTTCAACTACCTTTTTTATTTCAACCAAAATAGGGTTCCAACCCTCACCATTGTTATACGACTCTTGATAGCGTTTTTCGCCATCAGCAACAGTAGCATAGTCGCCTTGTGTTACTGTTAAAACCGTCTGGTCATTCTCTGCCTTCAACTCATAAATCACCATTAGGTAATTTTCGGGTATATCTTCAATAGCCGAGTTTGGGTCTATAACCGTATAGGCTAGTTTTTTATTGGGCTCGATAGAAACAATATCTCCTTTAACAGGGATAAAGTCTTTACCCTCGTATATCATTTTCCAAATTAGCGGGCTGCCTACTTTCCAATCAGAAATAGCGGCACAACCAAACATATATTTTTTAGTTTGCTCAGGGTTTACCAAAGCATCCCAAACCTTTTCAGCCGAGGCATTTATAGCAATTGTATTTCGAATAAATTTTTCCATAAGTTTTGCCGAAATATAAAAGCTAATGCTGAAAAATTGCAGCTATTTCTTAGGCTTTCCTACTTTCCTTTCATAAGCCACCGTTAAAGCATCTTTTAAAATCTCAGGATGTGCGGTAGCCAATTCGGCAAATGTTGCCCCCTTTTGTCCCCATTTGTTAGGCACAGGATATATAGTGCTTTTATCATGTAGACAAAACACCGATTGGTCTTCAACACTCAACATCAAACAAACACGCTGATTTTCCTCATCCATAGTAGCAAATATCTTTTTATTTACTCTGAAAGATGTTTTTTCAAAATGTGGTTCTTCAACCACATTGGGCAATGAAAGCGCAAGCTGCCTAAAATCTTGTTGGGTTAGCATATATCAAATATAGTAAGCTAACGTGAGTTCTAGTTAAGAAAGCAAGAGAAAACGTGTGCTTTAATAACTTGATTTACCCTATTAAAAGCTGGCTCGAGCATCCGCTCGTGCAGAAAATAATAGAGCGTCCGCTCGACATTATAGCTTATAGGTTGCCTTTTTCATCCCTCTGCCCCCCTCTCTTGTGCACTTATATTTCGACTCCCCACTCCTTCGATTTCGCTCAGGATGACAACCCACAAGGGGTGAATATACCCCCGTCCCTCGAAGCGTCCTCGCTTCGGGATAGCAAGTGGTAGCGTTCCGCTACAAACAAGATTTCGAGTGGATTCGAACAAGAATAAACTTCAAGTGTGGACGCTTGAAGGAACGTCGAGTGAACACGCATTTCCGTGTTTCAATACTGTTTTTTATCTATTAAAAGCTGGCGCGCGCATCCGCTCGTGCCGAAAATAATAGAGCGTCCGCTCGACATTATAGCTTATAGATTGCCTTTTTCATCCCCCTCGCACTTATATTTCGACTCCACACTCCTTCGACTTCGCTCAGGATAACAACCCACAAGGGAGACAATGCAGTGCAGTATTTTTGGCAAAAAACCAAAGGGTAGTGGCGTGGCTTCCCTCCTTGCGCTATCAAATCCTGAGCGAAGGCGAAGAGTTGTGTGTAGATAAGTAGGGACTGAGGGTGGTAGATTAGGTATTGATTTTATGTTTTTCTTACATCGAACTTTACGCTAAGTATGCCAATATTGTGTTGCTAGTAAACTATATTCACTCCCCAATAATAATCACAATGAAAATTAACATACCCAATTGGCTTATTATACTTGGCGGTATAGGGCAAATATTTACGGCACTTATATACCCATACATTCGCCACAAAGTGTTTGATTGGTATAACGATGTGAAACAGCTAAAACCGCTGAACCAAGAAATTGCCAAAACCTATGGCAGGTATATACAAGGGCTAAATTTTAGTTTTGGGCTTATTGCTATTTTATTAGCCGATGATCTTAAAAATCAAACCCATTTGGCCAGTGCAATAACGGGTTTAATAGCCGCCTATTGGGTGGGCAAGGTAGCTACACAAATAGCCTATTATCCCATGTATGATGTACCCAAGAAAATGCTTTTTAAGGTGGGCGGTATAGGTATGAATTTGTTGTTCGTGTCGTTTGCTATTATATACTCGCTACTGTTTATCCATAATATAATGGGACTATAAAAAACCAATAATTTGGCAGGATTGTTAATTAATACTACCTTAGTGTGAAACACACACTAATGATTTTACGCTTTACTGTCCTTCTAACATTTATAAGTACTTTTTTTACCTCCAAAGCCCAAACGGCAGTTTACCCCGATAATGGAACTTTGTACGATGGTGCATTGCACAAAATTGAGTTGGTTTTTGAAGCTGATACTTTAAAAGCTTTGTATGATTCGGCTAACCGATGGACGGATCATTATTTTCCGGCTACATTTATTTACGATGATGTTGATACCATGAAAAATGTGGGTATACGGATAAAAGGTAATTCATCACGCAATGCGCATAAGCAATCGCTAAAGGTGAGTATTGATGAGTTTGATAATCAGAAATACCAAAAGCTAAAAACGTTTAATCTTAATGGCGACCACAACGACCCTTCAATGTTACGTGAGTTTTTAAGTGCGTATGTAATGCAAAAAGCGGGTATACCTTGCCTACGTGCCAACACTATAAAACTGTTTATAAACGGTACATTTAGCGGTATGTTCACTCACACCGAACAAGTAAATAAAAAGTTTATCGATTCACGCTTTGGCGATGATAATGGCAATTTATACAAATGCTCGTGGCCGGCAGATTTGGGTTGGATTGATAACAACCCCGACACTTATAAAAACATTATAAATCCATCGCCTTTAAACGAACGTGCGTACGAGCTTAAAACTAATGAGGACGAAGACGATTATACTGATTTTGTGCAATTGCTAAATGTAATAAACAACAGCACCGCAGGTAATTTTATAGCCGATATTGAAGCCATTTTTGATGTACAAACTTATCTTAAAACACTAGCTGCCGAAGTTCTTATAGGCCATTGGGATAATTACTATTACAACAAAAACAACTACCACCTATACCACAACCCTGTAACCAATAAGTTTGTATACCTGCCCTACGATATGGATAACACTTTTGGGGTGCAATGGGGGGTATCAAACATAAACAACCGCAACATACACCAATGGGGCAATAACGGGGTGCAAGCGCCTCTTACCAAACGCATATTGGCCATTACCAATTACAAAAAAGCCTATGAGGGCTACATAAAACAAATTATTGATACTGTATTTAACGAGGCACACCTTTTTCCGCTGATTGATAATTGGAAACAAATGGTGGATGCGGATATTAAAGTCGACCCTTACTTTACAGGGCTTTGGACATCAGATTACGGATATACGTATACCGACTGGAAAAACTCTTTTGATATGGCTATTGACGGCCACGCTACTTTTGGGGTGAAACCTTATATAGCTGATAGAAAAAGCAGTGCACTCAGCCAATTTATATTTAACGCTACATCAGTAGCAGAGCTTGATAAAACAGGTGTACGCCTTTACCCCAACCCTGTGCAAAACCAGTTATTTGTTGATGTTGCTGAAGGCAATACACAATTTGAGTTATACAACCTTGCAGGTACATTATTACAAGCACAGCAGCTAAGTACAGGCAGCACAGCTATAAATATTAGTACGCTTGCCAAAGGTATTTATATTGTACGCACCACCAATGCAGGCATGGTATACAACCACAAAATTGTGGTGCAATAAATCAACCATTAAAGCCAAAAGAAAACAAAAAGCCGATAAGAGGTAAACTCTTATCGGCTTTGAAATTTTAAAAGCAGTGTAAAAACTATTTTGGCTCTACTACGTATATGCCGTTGGTAGTTTGGTTGGCAAACCAAAGTTTACCCAAACCATATACTATACCTGTTATACCTGCATTGCCAGTACTAACTCTACCTATTTCGGTACGGCTATTTATGTCAATGGCTATAATATCGCCTGTTGCATTATCAGTTACATATAAACGATTGCCTACCAAGGCTATACCACAAGGCTTTTGCATATTTTTATCGTACACCACCTCAACAGTTGCGCCTTTCACTTCCCAATGCTCGGCCAATACCTCATTTATCAAAGGCATATCTCTTGTTTTAGCCCCTGTTTTAATGTTTACACGCAAAATGCGTTGCTTGGGGCCTTCAGCTATATACAACCACTCGGCATTTTCATCCAATACCATGTGGTGTGGGTAATTAGCCTCTTGGCTAAGGGGCACGTCAGTATAACGGTGTATACGTCCGTCAGAATGGTCATCATTACCCGGCCCATGATCATTCACAAAATCGTAGCGCACCAAATAACCGTTATAACCATCATACACCCAAAAAATATTGTCTTTTTCGGCAGCTATACCTTTTGATAAGGGGCTACCGTGTAACATATCTAAATGGCTACCGTTTCCGCCTGATTCCATAGCGTATACATCCATATTACCCGACCAAAGTGAAGGGCCTGTAAATGTGCCGCCGCTTCTGTTGGCATCAACTATATTAGCTGTAGTTGCCCAGTTGCCATTGGTAGGGCTAAAAGCCATACCCGATGGAAATGCCATAAAATGCCATGCGTTTCCGTCTCTTCTAAATTCTGTTTTTTGGTTAACGCTTCCAGGATTAAATATGGTAACTGATGAACCGCCTTGTATTTCATTACCCCTGTTTATCACCCATAGTTGATTGGCTTGTTGTGAGTGAAAATCAAGGTCTTGAGGTTGTATCACCGTATTACTAATATCAGCTATAAGCCTAATATTAGGGGCATTTTTGCCATAGTTGTTTGAAGGAGCTTCGTTATAAAACTCAGGTAGCGTATTTACGCTGGGGCCTGCATCGTCTTGTTTATCTTTTTTACACGAAGCTAGGGTAGATATAGCTGCAACAGCTATTAGTAACTTAAATTTCATATATACGATTTTATCAGTGTAGTTTATTTTACTTATGACGACAATTTAAGAATAAACGTTTAAACGTTAATCTTGTTTTCGTATCTTTTTATTAAAGTACTTCTTCCAAAATCTCTAAAACAGCTTTTGCCATTTTGTTTTCATTATCCAGCAAGGGATTAATTTCAGTAATTTCAAAAGCAACCGTTTTAGGGTATTTTAACAAATGATAAAGCAACGTTTTAGCTTCGTGCAATTTCAAACCATCAGGATATGGTGTTCCTGTACCTTCAGATACTGATGGATCCATACTATCCACATCAAACGATACATATATCAAATCACAGTCTTTTAGGTAATCAAGGGTCTCTTTAGCTACCTTCTCAATACCTATTTCTTGTACCTCTTTTGGTGTATAAAACTCAATATCCAACTCATCAATTATATCCCACTCTTGCCTTTCCAAATCACGTATATCAATATATACAATATCTTGAGGCAATATTTTGGGCGATATCCCTTTACTGCCTGCATATTTCAACTCTTCCCAACACTCTTGCGTATCGGCATCTACATCATTTATAGCTCTGCTTTTATTATCAATGCCTAACGATGCTGCTATGGGCATACCGTGCACATTGCCCGAAGGGGTAGTATGTGGCGAGTGTATATCGGCATGGGCATCTACCCACACTACACCTATACGTTTATCATCGTAAAAATTTTTTATACCTGCTATGCTGCCTGCCGCATTGCTATGGTCGCCTGAGAATATCACAGGAAAATCACCATCACTTAGCGATCGTTCTACCTCCAAAGCAATAGCATTTATTACTTGGGCAATAGAGTCAATATTCTTGGCATTTTCATAAACAGTAGGCTTGCCTAGCACATAATTCAAGTCGCTAACGCGAGAAGAGTTAAATTTGCTGAGACGTTTACGGCCTTTATTTAAGTCGGCATAGCGTAATGCTGCGGGACCTAAACTTGAACCTCGCGTACCTGCTCCCAATTCAGAGCTTACTTCTATTATCTTAATTTTTCGTCCGTTCATAAAAAATCCTTCTAAATATGCCTTTTTACACTTTACTTTTGCCCCAAGCTGACAGCTTTTATAAGTTAAAAATAGATGCTGATTGCTGCACGACAAACATAGTGCAATAATAAGCAAAAGCCCATTAGCATGATAAAGAACAAGTATATAGACCTTATTGAACAAACCTTTTATTTTCCACGCCATGGGTTTGATTTGAAAAATAGTGAACTTACTTTTTATGACATTCCACTTATGGATATGATAGAAGAGTTTGGTACTCCGCTAAAGTTTACTTTTCTGCCCAAAATAAGTATGCAAATACAAAATGCGCAGCAAAGGTTTGCCAATGCTATTAAGAAAAATGGCTATAACGGAACGTATAATTATTGTTATTGCACCAAAAGCTCGCACTTTAACTTTGTTCTTGAAGAGGCTTTAAAAAATGATATTGGGTTAGAAACTTCATCGGCATACGATTTGGATATTATCCGTTTGCTAAATGAAAAAGGTCATTTCCCTAAAAATAAAGCCATTATATGCAATGGTTACAAAACTGATGAGTACGTTCAGAAGATTATAGAAATGGTACGCGATGGTTTTGAAAATCTAACACCTGTTTTAGATAATCCTGATGAGATAGATAAATACGATGCGTATGATGTGAGCCTGAAATTAGGCATACGCATAGCCACTGAAGAAGAACCCGACTCGGCCTATTATACCAGCCGATTGGGCATGAGTTCTAAAAAGATAAAGGATTTGTATTTGGAGAAAATTAAAAACAACCCAAAATACAAACTTACTATGCTGCACTTTTTTGTGAACACGGGTATAAAAGACACTACTTACTACTGGAGTGAGCTTGCCCGACTAATAAATGTGTATTGCGATGTGAAAGAATATGCACCCGAACTTGAAGGGCTTGATATTGGGGGCGGTATGCCCATATACAATACTTTGGGGATTGAGTATGACTACGAGTATATGATTGACCAAATTATTGTATATATAAAAACTTTTTGCACTGACAGAGGTGTACAAGAGCCAAATATTTACAGTGAGTTTGGACAATACACTGTTGGCGAAAGTGGTGGCATTATATACTCTATAATTGGACAAAAAGAGCAAAATGATAAAGAACTGTGGTATATGATAGACAGTTCGTTTATTACCACCTTGCCCGATACTTGGGGTATAGGTCAAAAATTTATACTACTGGCCATAAACCATTGGGATAATCCTTTTAAACGTATAAACCTAGGCGGTATTACTTGTGATAGTCAGGATTACTACAATAGCGATAGCCAAACTACACAGGTATTTATGCCCACCATTGGCGCAGGCGAAAAACTATACATGGGCTTTTTTCATACGGGTGCCTACCAAGAAAGTATTGGCGGCTATGGCGGCATACAGCATTGCCTTATCCCTGCCCCAAAACACGTTTTGATTGATGTGGTTGATGGTAAGTTTACCTACAAACTGTTTGCCCCTGAACAAAAAGCAGATAGTATGCTAAGCATTTTGGGCTACTAAAAATTCAGTTTACAGTTTTAGGTTTCTTGTTTTAAGTTTAAACACTACATCAACTATACTAATTGTCGATGGGTTTAAAACCCACCGTTTTAAAATTACAGCGCGAAGCGGGACTTTAAGTCCCGCTTCGCGCTGTAATTTTATATAGAATAGGATTTCAAATCCTATGGCTAACGCTGTTAAATGATAATTGTAAAATGCCAAATGCCCAAGCTATCCACAAATCCACAATAAATTTTGTGCGTGGGTTGGCTGTGTTGTTGTAATTTTGTTTTGTGGTAAAAAACTTTCTTATCAAATACCGCTACGTAATGATAATAGTTACGTTTATAGTGTGGATGCTGTTTTTTGATAAAAATAACTGGTGGGATGTGATGCGCCTGCAAAAAACATACAACCAAGCACAAGAAGAACGCGACTACTACCGCGAGCAGGCTGAAATAGCCCGCAGCGAATACAATGCCCTATTTACCCACGCTGATAGTCTTGAAAAGTTTGCCCGCGAAAAATACCTGATGAAAAAAGATAACGAAGATGTTTTTGTTATTGTAGAAGAAGAGGATTAGGTTTATTTCACCACAGCTATTATCACCCCAAAACGGTCTTTTTCACTCCCGACCTTCCCTGCTGCTGGCAGGTACATTTTGCTTACAAAACCATCTAGGTACAAAGCATTTTTGCAGCCTTTGTTTTTAAAGTGCATAGCAAAATCGTATAGGTTTACGGGTTGGTTTGATATTGAAAATACCACACCGCCGTTGGGCAATACGCCTACCCCGTTTCTTATATTTATATTGGCCGAGCCTTCTTTAAACTCAGGATGTATCTCACCATCAACTAGCAACATAGGCCCCGATTGTGTAGCATATTTAGCTTCTTTTATCCTCTCAGCCGTCATATTTGGGGTGGTAACAATATGCGCTCTATTTTTTTGGGTGATATAAAACACGCCATTAGGCTTTAGGTAAAAGTTGCCTCCCGCATCACGAGTATTTAGTGATTGAAGCTGCTTACCCTTTTCAATATACAAACCCAACGGGCTGCTGGTTTGCGTATACATACCGCCATTGGTAGCAAAAACCAATTGCTTGCCTTGTGCTGCCAGTAGGGTTTTAAGAGCATCAAAATTTTTGAGGGCATTACCATTACTATCTTGCCATACCATTAGCAAGTTATCATCAACCGCATCAATACTATAATCGGTATAGTATTCATCATTAACAAAAGAAAAACTAAGTACTATGCCTATAAAAACGACTATAAATATGGGGACACTCTTTTTAATTCCCATTTCTAAATAGGGTTAGTGTGCCGTTGTATTGTTTTAGCTCATCAGTACCCAATATTTCATACTCAAACACTACAAAGTAAACCCCTTCAGGGCAAGGCGAATTTGTTTTGTAATGGTTACCATTCCAGTTAAATACATCGGTATTACCCTTGCCGTCTTGCTCACCTTCAAAAACCTTTTCGCCCCAACGGTTGTATATGCTAAGTTGATAATATAGGGGGTAAATAATATCAATATCAAAACGGTTGTTTAGCGTATCATTAGCATTGGGAGTAAATACGTTGGGTATAAACAAATGAGGCTCATAATTATTTAGCACTCGCTTGCAGGCAGTATCTACACAACCCAGTTTATTAAAAGCGTACAGGCAAACCAAAAAACTATCTTTCTCTAATTTATAATTATGACTAGAATTTACATCGGTAGAGTGATTATTTTTTCCCGATGATGGCTGCCCAAAATCCCATAAGTAGCGTACTGCATAGCTTGATTTATTCGTAAATGAATACACAGGGGCTCGTGATGAGGCATTAATATCAAAATCGGCCAGTATGGGCACTACTACAATATCTTTAAAAGTATCGGCAATGCACAGGCGTTCTTTATCGGTGGGTGTATAGGTAGGCTTAAACTCTATACGGAAATTACCTAACGTTTGATAGGTATAAGGAAACTGAAAGGTATCGGTAAACACACTATCCCCATCGCCCATCCACCACCTAAACCAATCGTAACGAGCAGCAGAAACACTGCGCACCATAAAGGGATTGTTTATACAAAGCGTATCGGGTAAATCGTACCCAACAGGGTAATTGGGTATTACTATTATTTGTTTTACTAAAGGTGTATCGGGATATGTAGTTTCACAAAAATAGGTATTACCCGTACTGGGGTTATAGATGCTATCGGCACCATATAGGGTTACATTATACGTGCCTGCGGGTGTATACGTAAATACAATATCGGTATCTTTATCAGTAGTAATAGTTGTATTACTAGGGTCGCCCATATTCCAAATCCATGTTCTTACCCGCTCCGATGTGTTTTTAAATACCACCCTATGCGGCTCGCACCCAATAGAATCGGTTGTTATTTCAAAATATGGCACCGGGCCTACTATTACAATATCTTTAAAAGCTGTATCGGTGCACCCCGACTTTGATTTTACAATAAGGCTAACCCGTTTATTTCCAAACGAGCTATATAAATGAAAAGGGTCTTTAAGCGCACTGCCATTTTTTCCATCACCAAAACCCCAATTCCATCTTGTAGGTATATCTCCGGGTATTTGCGGACTACCAAACGATGAATCGTAGAAACGAATAATATTATCGTTACAATAAAAGGTATCAGCCATATTTTTTATATGCGCATCAGCCTTTACAGCACGAATAAAAAAAGTAAATGTATCTCTGCAATCGCTACTATCACGCGATGCCATACGTATCCTGTATAGTCCATCTGTAGGGAATACTACTTTGGTTGATGGTTTTTTATATACAAAGCCGTTGCCATCATCAAAATCCCACCAATGTTGTTCTTTATTGTTAAAATGTCTGGCACTATCCAACCATAAAGCATTTGCTTTATCGTAGTACGATATATATTCTTTTAGTACTATCGAATCCCCCGCACATACTAAGCTATCAAAATCTACAAAATTCTGATAACCCAAAGCAACACTTAGGTATTGTCTTTCTCCACAACCACGAGAATTATATACTGTGATAAACGGTGTATAAGTACCATTTTTTAAATAAGTGTGATATTTAACAGGAATTATCGAATCGAGAGTAGCATACTCAATACTATCTCTATTTCCATCACCCCAATCCCATACTATTTTTTTAACGTGTTGCTGTATAGTATCATCAATTCTAAGCGTAAAGTTAAACGGAGCACAATCTTTATAACTGTATGTTGATACATAAGGGTTAACAACATTCTCTACATTAATTTTGTTATGATACCATACCGTATCGGCGCACTCCTGACCTATTATTGGCAGTTGATTACCACAACCTGCATACACATCTTTTTTACCATTTTTTACAACAAAACCTATGGTAACATTACCATCAGGGTCGGCTATTCCCGGATACTTATATGATGGAGGCGGGTCGGCACTTATTTTTTTAAAGGCATTTACATCATAAGCAGAGTCATAATTGAGAAATAAATCCCAAGTTTGGTTACAGCTTAGCCCCTCTATTTTAAAAGTTACTGACCTCTCACCATTCGGATCACCTATATCAACACAATAACTTAGTGAACTAGGTGTAATCTTTAAATCATCCAACGGAGGCATACCTAAACGCACACTTTGTACTGCATCGCTTTCACATTTTGTAACTGTATCTTCCAAATGCAGTTTTGCCTCAAAACAAGAGTATTTATTATTCACTCCAGTGTGGGTGTATAAATGTTTAGGGTTCACATCAACAGAAAACCTGCAATTGCTGTTTACATTAAGTCCCTTTTTAGTATCGGTAGTACATTGCCCGCCGTGCCCTAAATCCCACAAGCGTTTCACATTGTAAGCACGATAATAATCACTTGCATCACAAAAGTATGTGGTATCGCCTGGCGTGCACTGTTTATTGTTTAATGCCGTAAAATCAGCAGCAGGGCCTTTAACAATAAGAGTATCAAAACCATTTTTTATACAACTATCTCTTAGTATATTAAGTTTGATGTAAAATTTACCAGGGGCACCTGTACCATGGGCGATAGGATTGGCCGGTGAGCCAACAATTTTTTCAATATTGGTAGCACTATCACGAATAAACCAACGATGTTGCGCACCGGGGTTTACAGCATTGTTAAAAAATGTAACCACATCTCCCAAACAAACATTGTCGGGAACTTCCATGTTAAACTGTATATCTGGATTTTTAACATTGACTGCCTTAACTGCTGAATCTACACACCCGTTTTTATGGGTTATTTTTAGATATGGAAAATAACTACCGTCTTTAGGGTAATCATAGCATACTGTATCAAAATTTGTTGGGCTGGTAACTCTAGTACCGTCACCAAAATTCCATTCATAACTAGCTACGTCTTTATCTCCTTTTGGTTTTGAGGTGTTTTCTAAACAAATACGGTATTTACAAGTGGCTAGGCTTATAAATACATTGCTATTGAAAGACACATCGTAATCAGGTAAAATAGTTACTATTTTGTTGCTTTTGGCAATACAACCTTTGCTATCAGTAATTTCCATCAACAAATTATAAGTGCCTGTTTGTAAATAGGTATGACACAAAGTTTTTTGCCCTGCGGGGTTATTGGTATTATCGCCCGCCCCATCATCCCACAAAAAAATACGTTTTGTTATCGGATTGCCCGATGGGCCTGGTGTAGAAACATCATTTATACAAATTTTATTTTTACTAAAACAGGCATTGGTACTGTTATCAATTGCAAAATTACTTATCGGTTTGGGGTGTATAGTTAGCTGTTTAGTGGCATTGCAAGTAGTACCGTTGGCATATTTAACAGTAACATCTACCAAGTAATTGCCCTGTGTGGTATAGGCATAACTTGGTTTTGGCTGAGTTGATGTTGAACCATTACCCAAATCCCATTGATAGCTAATAACTGTGCCAGTTGTTGTAAGCGAAAAAGTTACAATATCATCAACACAAGCATCTGTTTTTGCTACAATTTGGCAAGGCTGTCCATATAGCAATACAGGGGCTAGTAGAGCAGTAAATAAAAGCTGCCATTTAACAAAAGATATCATTTTCTTTATCAAGCCCTGCAAGTTTGTTTGTATTGTATAAACGGTTTTTAATTTAAATTCGTTGCCTGTTTAAAGGATAACATACCCATATTAGCCAAAAATAATGCGTTTTAATAACTCTCACCTACTTTTTATACTACTTTTAGCTATTTCTACAACATTTGGTTGTAAAAAAACACACAGTAAAACACCTGCAAAAAAGGATAACACCATTCAAGCTGCAATTGAGGTAGAAGAAAATGAGGTGAGTATACTTTTTATTGGTGATATAATGCAGCATGGCCCACAAATCAGGGCAGCATATATTGATAGTTTAGATACCTACGATTATACCTCTTGCTTTGCCCCCATCGCTCCCATTGCTCAGGCTAACGATTTTACTATTGCTAATCTTGAATTGACACTGGCTGGTGAACCCTTTAGCGGTTACCCCCAATTTAGTGCTCCCGACCAATTGGCCAATGCTATAAAAAATGCAGGAATACGCTATTTGGTTACGGCAAATAACCATAGTTGCGATAGACACAAAAAAGGGATTGAACGCACCATTTATGTTCTGGATAGTTTGGGTATACCCCACACAGGTACTTTTACCGATGAAGCAAACCGAGCTAAAAACAACATACTTTGGCTAGAAAAAAATGGCATAAAAATAGCCCTACTAAACTATACCTATGGCACTAATGGTATACCTGCCCCCTCGCCTACTATTGTAAATATTATAGATTCTGTAACTATAAAGGCTGATATTGAAGCTGCACAACAACAAAACCCCGATAAAATTATTGTTTTTACCCATTGGGGTGAAGAATACCAACACTTGCCCAATGCTTTCCAAAAATTATATGCCAATTTATGTTTAAAGCATGGTGCTGACTACGTAATAGGTTCTCACCCGCACGTAGTGCAGCCTATGGAACGTTTTTACGACAGTAGCCGCCAAAAAGAGAACGTAGTGGTATACTCTTTAGGGAATTTTGTAAGCAACCAGCGCGAACGCTATAAAGATGGTGGTGCAATGTTTAAATTGGTTTTACATAAAGATTCAACAGGCACACAGATAAAACAAGCGGGTTATTTTCTCACTTGGGTAGATAAAACCACTGCCAATAGTAAAAACAGTTATGCCATTTACCCTGCCGACCAATACCAAAACGATAGTATAACGCTTGATAAAAACAGCTTAAAAGATTTACAACAGTTTAGAGATGATAGCCATGCTTTGTTTGGAAAACACAATAAAAACATTGGCGAGTATACCTATAACAATAATATGTGGAAATACAACCCGCCACAAAAATAAAAGCACAGACAATAGTGCCTGTGCTTAACTATACTAAACAGAAAACTCAACTTTATTTTTTTACGAAATTATAGATACTGTTGTTGCCGCCACTGCCTGAACCAAAACCTGCTTTTGGTGTTGGGCCATCAATACCTCCTACATTTGGTTCGATATTCAGTTTCAGAATATTACCTGCTTCAAAAGCATGAATACCTTTCCAGCCTCCGGGCAATGGCTGACCATTGATATGTGTTACATTAATGGTTATATATTGGATAAAAGTGCCGTTGCTATGCTTCACGTCTGATGCCCACACAACTACTTTACCTATAAAATCGGTAATTGCGCCACCTTTTTCAATATACTTTAGTGAGTAGGTATCATCAGTATTTACCGTAAACGTCCATTTACTGTACTTATCTCTCCAACTTTGTTGCGGTAGGTTTTGCCCGTCAATTTCCCAATTGCCTACTATACTTGTAGGCACAGGGTCTTGATTAGTATCATTTGGGGTACTTTCTTCATCTTTTTTTGCATGATGAAAATGCTGCCAAAAACATGATAGCTAATGCTGTTTTGTAAATAATTGCTCTCTTCATAATGTATTACTATTTATTGGTTTATATAATATAAGAGCCTCACTGTTACTGATGTGAAGCCCCAAAAAACATCCATTTTTATAACATATATACTACCCTACCATTTGTTTATAGAAAACCTGCTTTTAGTACTATTTATAATAAAAAAAGTGTGAGGAAATTCCCCACACTTTTAAAACCTATATACGTTTACACACAACTAATGCGAATACTCATACTTCCAAACAATGCCATTGCTACTGGGCACTTCGGCAATCATTGTTGTGGAATTTATGGTTAGCAAACTCCATATTTGAGTACCACCCTGATTGGTAACCTCTACTTTACCTTTTGTAGCTGCATCAAACACCCAAGTACCGTTTGCTGATGGGAAACTAGGTATAGAAAATATGTATGTATTGGGCGTATTAAACTTATACGATGAGTTGATAAGAAAATGCCCAGCCTGCTCTATCCCATCTTTATATACCTTTTTGGTAATCCACGCATTATCAATAAACAAAGCTGATGTATCCGTTGTAGGTGGCGGTGGCGGAGGAGGTGGCGGGTCATCATCTACTACTTGTTTTGGTTGTGGCTCGGGGCTTTCTTCTTTTTTACTGCAAGAAGATATGCTTACCCACAACACTAATGTAGCCAAAAGCGGCATCAATACTTTCATCTTAATAATTGTTTATCAGTTGATTCTACTATGAAGAGATGTAACACTATTGACTTTGTTGCCACAAAAACACCACTTGTTACCGTACATTATACGTTATAATGTATTTAGTATACATTGTAGATATGTTTACATATTAATCACAAAAAAATCCCCTGCCGAATTTCTTCGGCAGGGGATTTAAAATAGGTATTAATACTTCTGTTCTATTGTTTCACTATCTGAATGGTTGCTTGACCATTGTTTACCGAAAGCATATAAATTCCAGCTGGCTGTCCTGCCAAATTAATTCCTTGTGTAAATACACCTTGAGGTTGTTGTCCATAGTTTTTAGTAAAGACTACCGAACCTGTCGAATTAATTACGTTTATAGCTACAGGCATTTCTTGCGGCAAATCCATACTCATGGTAAAGGTTTCGTTAAACGGATTGGGCGCTACCTGCAATTGATAAGGTGGGCAAGTAGGACAAGGCCCTTCCGAATTGGTATATGTACGGGTACAACATAAATGAATAGTTTTAATACATAGTAGCCTACGGTTGTTATCGTATACAGCCAAATACCTGTCTATACAGTAAGTAAGGGTAACCGATGTGCCCGGTGCGGGGTTTACCGGATTGATAATGCCTGTACAATGCCTTCCCTGATATATGGGACTGGGTGGGAAAAACAACGAGTAAGTAGGCTGCACCTGATGCAAGCTATCGTATACCTGCCAATACAAGATATTACAATCTTGAGTTGCGGCAGGTATTATATTAATATCCCAACAGCAACGGTCGAAACCAAAGGGAGGGGCCACATAAGTAGCTGTGTACCCTATTACATCGCAACAATTAGGACACGATTGTATTATCTCTTTAGTGCATAGTACATTCCCTGCGCTGTCTTTAATAAACACCATATACCTCACTGTGTCTCCGTTGTTAGAGCATACATCAAAAAATATGGGACGTGAAACACTAAATGTGTCCATACCAGCTGTTGCCCATCCGCCACCTGTATCTTTCATCAACTCTGCTGTATAGGTTTTGTTGCAGGCAAAAGCCCATACTTCTATTCGGTAGCAGCATTTAGTGGGGTCTGTTTCCGTTGTATCTTTTTTGATGAAATAAGAAATGTTTTCGCAACACGTTTCTTCGCATGATACACTTTCAACTTTTGAACAAATAACTTTTCCTGTAGAATCAAGATATTCAATTCTTATTGGAACAGGTAAGCTATCAAACATATAGCTACCAAGGCAAAATTTAAACGTATCGGTTGATGTGCCTGCACCTGCTCCTCCTAATGGAGTTGTCGGATTTAAAGTATCCAGATAAGTAAAGCTGGGAGACCATGCCATACTATCTTTATAAACCCTAAAACCATAATACGGACATTTGATTGTTGATGAATCTCTAAAAGGTGTGAAAGTAAAGCAACAATTTCCTTCAGTTGAAGCTATTGTATCTTTTTTTATTGTAGTTGTTTGCGCAAAATTAGGATTAGAGAAAAGATTATCGCAATTACAACCTGTTGATGTGTAACAAGGTTCGATAACCCGTTTTATCGAATCACATATAAGATTCCCATTAAAATCGTACAAGGCCAAAACAATAGTTTTTGGAGTGGTAAATGAATCTCTGTGGATGCAGAAGTCCATTATCCGTTGGTCAAACCAAGAAGTTTGTATATCCTGTGTATCCTGATAACTTGAAAATGGTGATCCGGGGTTTCCTTCTTCATAAATCTTAAGCCCATAAACACTACATTTAAAGGGCATAGCAACAAGAAGAGGTAGGTTTAGTGCATAGCAACATTCATCTGCTGTACTGCCTTTATACACTATTACAGGGTGCGAATTATATAATTCAGGCATATTTATTACATCCTCGCAGGTTTTGCAACAATTCATGCAGTCTTCAAAACATACATCATCAACATAAGCATACCCATAATGCCCGCCCCAAGAACAATCGGAAACGATTACTTCTATAGTAACATCTTTGCCAATATATTCACAGCCTAAATTTAGGGTTTGCTGAGTCCATCCTCTGTAAACGACAGAACCTGAAGAATCTTTCTTAGTAAAGTATGTAGTATCCAGCGATGAGCTTTTAACAAATGACGCTATAATATTACTGTACGAATCACGCACCCTGAATATAAAAAACGGCTGGGTCTGTGGATCAGGGTGGTTAGCAGGACGTTCAAATACCAATGCATACCAAAACGAGATACAAGTTCCTGTGGCTGTTACAGTTCGGGCTGCCATATCTACTTCTCCACCGTTGTTATTGTCACCCACTTTCAAAGAATAATTGCCCCCTCCCGACCTTACTTTTGGTAGTGTCGTGATTACACCATCAAACCCTGTGGTTACTACCGTTTGAACACCACCGGAAGTAAAGCCTTTTTGATCATTAACAAAGGAATCTAATCCGCTCGAGTTGTTTATGGATTTGTAACCCGACCAAGGAGATACTGTTCCGTTTTCAAAAGTTCCGGGACAGTCAGGGATCGATGATTTACGGGTAAAAGAAGATGTCAAAGGAGGTATTATCTTTCTGTAGCTTCCTTTTTCCTTAGCTTCTTTAAGAAATTCGTAATACGAACGCTGCATATTCACAAAGGATTCAATTTCATCTCCATGCACCCCTTTAGCAACTGCCTTTTGCCGTTCTTTAGTAGCATCAAACCCCGGCGGGTCTTTTACCTGCCCAAATGAGGCCGTAAATACACTTAGTAAAATAATGGCCGCAATTGATTTTAGACACACCTGCATAAGGTGTTGTAATTGGTAGATAGTTTTTTTCATATTTGCAATAAATTAGATTGATAAACAATATTACTAAATTAGTAGCACATTTTACTATAAAAATATAAAACACTTATAATCATAACTATTAAAAGCACAAAAAAAACCTTATAGCTTTTTGTAATGGCATTTTTGTATCGTAAAAAGAGTTATTATTTCACGTATTTAAAGTCTATTCAAAAAAAACAATCTTCCTTGTAAAGTCAGTTATAGCACCTCCTTTTCAACATACTTTAACGAGTAAGTATCATCTGCATTTACAGTTTGGGTTATCCACGCAGTATCTGTAAACATAGCTGTTGTCTCCGGCGGAAGTGGTGGGTTTTCTTCTACAACTTGCTTTGGCTACGGCTCAGGGCTTTCTTCTTTTTACTGCAAGAAGATGTACTCCCCCACAGTAACAAAGTGGCATCATTATTTTCATTTTCATAATTGTGTGTCAATTAGTTTTATACCAAAGAACACCCTATACCATTTGTTGCCGCAAAAACACCCCTATTACGAGGCTTTATATACCCTCCTGTATTTTGTAGATGTAGGTATAGTATTCACCTACCTCATCAAAAAAAATCCCCAACCGAAATTCGGTTGGGGATTAAACTGTAGTTCTATTAATAGAATAATTATTGTTTCATTATCTGAATAGTCGCTTGACCATTGTTTATCGAAAGCATATAAATTCCAGCTGGCTGACCTGCTAGATTAATTCCATCTGTAAATACACCCTGAGGTTGTAAACCGTAGTTTTTTGTGAAAACTATAGAACCTGTCGAACTAATTACATTTATGGCTACAGGCATTTCTTGCGGTACATCCATACTTACAGTAAACTCCTCATTAAAAGGGTTTGGTGCTACTCGTAACCCATGTGGGGGACAAGTAGGGCAAGGGCCTCCTGGGCTAGAATATGTGCGGCTGCAACATAAGTGTATTGGCTTAATGCAAAGCAACCTTCCGTTGTTATCATAAATAGCCAAATACCTATCTATACAATAGGTAATAGTTACAGAAGTGCCTGGCGCAGG
The DNA here is from genome assembly GCA_037968475.1 of Bacteroidia bacterium. Taxonomy (GTDB): domain Bacteria; phylum Bacteroidota; class Bacteroidia; order UBA8524; family UBA8524; genus SB11. Next base: position 195,676 of record JBBKVO010000044.1, on the reverse strand, counting down.
GTTGGGCGCATTTATATACGGCGTACAATGTCTACCCTGATACGGATTGCTTGGGGGCATATATAACGGGTAGGTTTCAGGTACTTGGCTTATACTATCGTATACCTGCCAATTCATAATATTACATTCCGTAGTTGCTGCCGGAATTACATTAATATCCCAACAACAACGATCGATTGGAGAATTTGGTGGTTGTGGTACATAAGTGGCTTGGTAACTAACCAAATCACAACAGTTGGGGCATGACTGAATTACTTCTTTATGACACAAAATTTTACCTGTGCTATCTTTTATGAATATCATGTAACGGGTAGTATCACCATTAGAACGGCATAGATTGCTAAAGAAGAATGTTCCTGTTGGAGATGCAGGTTTTGTAGAGGTTGTTACCCATCCACTATCAGTATACTCTGTTAATTCAACTGTCGCTGAATTAAAACAATTACCTAAATGGCCAAAAATTGATATACAACAATTATTTGGGTCACTTTCTGTAGTGTCTTTAAAAATCTCTATTACTACATTTTCACAACATGATTCTTCACAATTAACGGTTTCTGTTTTAGAACAGATTACCTTTCCTGTGGAGTCTAAATACTCAATTCGCAAGGTTTGTGGACCACCATAGGTAAATGCGTAACTTGAGATACAAAATTTTAATTTTCCCGAATCATTCATATCGGCACCAGCACCACCCATGGGTGTACCTGTTTTAAACGAATCAATGTAAGGGTAACCTATCCCTGTAGAGGTATCTTTATACACCCTGATACCGTAGTAGGGGCATTTTATTATAGTAGAATCCCTAAAAGGTTCAATGGTAAAACAACAGTCGTACTCATCTGAAGCGGCAGTGTCTTTTTTAATGATAGTAGTACTGGCAAAGTTTGAGTTTGCAAACAAGTTATCACAGTTGCACCCTGATGTTGTGGAATGACAAGGTTCAATGGTTTGTGTAATTGTATCACATAGTAAATTCCCGCTTGAATCATAGAAACCTATCCGAAGAGTAATAGGTGTTGTAAATTGATTTCGGTGCAAACAGAAATCAAGCATACTGGGATTAAACCCATATGATATGGGCGAACTGCCTGTATAACTTGAATAAACTGTAGACGGGTCGCCATCTTTAAATACTTTTATTTGTGCAGGTAAGCACCTGAAAATATCAGGGTCGAATATCGGCTGAAATTTGAAGCAGCAAGTAGAATCTGTACTGCCCAAATACCCTATCACATCATAGTTATTGAAAAAACCGGGGGAATTGAGCATATCTGAACAAGAATTACAGCAAGACACGCAGTTTTCAAAACAAACATCATCAATATAAGCGTATCCAAAGTCGGCACCTAGTGAACAATCCCCCGTGGTAAATTCAATAGTTACTGTTTTACCTTTATACTCACAGCCCAAATCAACTGTATACTTTGTCCAATCTCTATAAACGATAAAATTAGTGTGTTGTGTATAAAAAGGATTATTTGATGATGATTTAACAAAACTATCTAATACGATACCCGCACTATCAAATAATCTATACATAAAGAATGGCTGTTCATCTTGTGAATGACCAGCAGGATGTTCAAAAATTAAAGCATAGTAAAACGACAAGCAGGTACCTGAGACAGTTACAGTTTTGTAAACCCGCTCTGCATATCCGCCATAAGCACTTGTTACGTTTTCATTGCCCAATCGTAAACTATAATTACCACCATGAACCATATTAATGGCATTAACCTTATTATCTAATCCTGGTGAAACAATAGTATGCCGCCCAGGAACAATGCCTGTTGTAAATGATGCTGTATTATTTATAAAAGTATTCAGTCCGTAATTAGTTGATGTTTGACCTATCCAAGGTGGTACAACCCCACCTTCAAAATCCCCTTCACACACTGGGCCCGTGCCTGATTTACGAATAATTCCCAGCTTAGGTATTGTTTTTGTCGTACCACCCCTTTCAATTAAGCTAATATAATTCTTATAGTTTATGCGGCTTCTTTCTATATAGTCGCTTAAATTTTTACTTAAATCATCTTCACTGGTACCACTTTCTAACAACTCCTGCCTAGCTTTCTCAATATCAAATCCAGGTGGGTCAGTTAACTGCCCAAATGTTGTTGTAAATACACTTAATAAAATAATGGTTGTTGTTGATTTTAGACACACCTGAATCAGGTGTTTTAATTGGTAGATAGTTTTTTTCATACGTGCAATAATTTAGATTGATAAACAATATTACTAAATTGTTAACAAACAACACACATAAGCGGTAAAGTTTTCATTATCAACACTAATGCAAAAAAGAGACACCCTTACAGTAAACTGTAAGGGTGTCTCTTTTTATATATTATGTATAATTTACAAATCTATTCTTCAAATTTATGCACTGTTTTAATGTCTAAACTCAAAAACAAATCCCCAAACAACCTCTCTAACAACCAATCTATCGGCACTGATTTCATTAATAGTCCAAACTATTGTATAAGTTTTAATATTGTCCTTATACGTTCTAGTCAGCTTTTTCTTAGAATCTGTAAATTCCCATGTACCATCTTCACTTATCCAATCTGGCCCACAAATCCACTTATAAGTTCCATCTTTATTAAATCTAAGGGTTGTACCCTCTGCCGAATGCCCCGGAAAATCATTACCGCCTGGTTTGGCTTTTTCAACAATCCATGTTTTTGACGTGAGCATATCCATTGTATCCGTTGAAGGAGGCGGCGGCGGCGGTGGCGGAGGAGGTGGTGGGGGTGGTGGTGTAATAGTATCACCAGGATTATTATTATTGTTGTTGTTCTGAATTGCTAAAGGGTCTGCACTTTCCTCACTCTTACTACACCCTGAAATTAAACTTGCCCCAAAAACTAGTAACACTGAAATAATTAACAATTTTACTTTTGTCATTTTTTATTTAATATTTAGTTAAAGTCTTAATATTCAAATTTCTACGCAGCAATAAAAATAATCAGTCTTTTTTAAGACGAAACAAATAATCGCGTATACAAAATTAATTTTGTTACAAAACATAAAAAGCAAAAACCCCAACCGACTACTCGATTGGGGTTTTTACTTTATTTTCTATTATAACACGCTGAATCAAGTCCAGCATCACTTTTTACTTCACATATTTAAAATCCATACCCAAAAAGCGGGCTTGGTTTCCTAGTTCTTCTTCAATACGTAATAGTTGGTTGTATTTTGCTATCCTATCCGTACGGCTGGCACTACCTGTTTTTATTTGCCCGCTATTCATAGCCACAGCAAGGTCGGCAATAGTAGTATCTTCAGTTTCACCGCTACGGTGGCTCATTATATTAGTATAGCTGTTTTGTGTAGCTAGGTTTATAGCATCAATAGTTTCAGTAAGGCTACCTATTTGGTTCACTTTCACCAAAATACTGTTAGCCACACCGTCTTTTATCCCTTTACCTAAACGTTTTACGTTGGTAACAAACAAATCATCACCTACCAATTGTACTTTATCACCAATAGTTTCAGTAAGTTCTTTCCAACCTTTCCAATCGTCTTCGGCTAGGCCGTCTTCAATAGAAACTATAGGATATTTTTTAGTCCAATCTTTCCAGTAAGTTACCATATCGCTTGATGAAAGCTCGCGCCCATCAGACTTATGAAATTTGTACAAACCTGTTTTCACATCATACATTTCACTAGTGGCAGCATCCATAGCTATCCATATATCTTTGCCTGGCTTGTAGCCTGCACTTTCAATGGCTTTTAGTACTATTTCTATCGCCTCTTCGTTACTTTTTATATTTGGAGCAAAACCACCCTCATCACCAACGTTTGTGCTAAAGCCTTTTTTCTTTAATACGTTTTTTAGGTGATGAAAAACCTCAACACCCATACGCAGGCTCTCACTAAAACTATCAGCCTTTACAGGCACAATCATAAACTCTTGAAAATCTATGCTGTTATCTGCATGCGAACCACCATTAAGAATATTCATTAACGGAATAGGTAATGTATTGGCATTAACACCGCCTACATAGCGATATAACGGCATGCCGCACTCTTCAGCAGCAGCACGGGCGCTTGCCAATGATACAGCAAGTATAGCATTTGCACCTAGTTTGCCTTTATTTTCAGTACCGTCCAACTCAATCATCACACGGTCAATCTCATTTTGATCAAAAATGTACATCCCCTGTAAAGCATCGTTAATCTCGTAGTTAACGTGTTTAATGGCTTTTAATACACCCTTGCCCATGTATACTTTCTTATCCCCGTCACGCAATTCTACCGCCTCATGTATACCTGTTGATGCACCTGAAGGAACAGCCGCTCGACCAACAGCACCGCTATTGGTTATAACTTCGGCCTCGATGGTAGGATTGCCTCTCGAATCAAGAATTTGACGGGCAATAACTTTGGCTATTAAACTCATTGTTGATTAATTGGTTAACTGTTATGAAAGATGCCATTGGTTATTAGCCTTTGGCTGTTAGCTATATCTTGTCTTTAAGTTTCTTTTTTGAAAAAAGCTAATGGCTAAAGGCCAACTGCCATATAGCTTACTTAGCCATCATCTTAATAAAGTCGTCAAAAAGGTAACGGCTATCGTGTGGCCCGGGGCTACTTTCGGGATGAAATTGCACCGCAAAAGCATTTTTTCCTTTTATTTTTATACCTGCCACAGTATTGTCGTTAAGGTGAACGTGGGTTACTTCTACCGCACTATTTTCAGCTTCAATACCCTCAATGGCAAAACCATGATTTTGGCTGGTAATTTCAGAAAGGCCAGTTTTCAAATTTTGTACAGGATGGTTTAATCCCCTGTGTCCATTGTGCATTTTAAAGGTTTTAAGTCCACTAGCCAAACCCATTACTTGATTGCCTAGGCATATACCAAATGTAGGTTTATTGCTGTCTATAACCTCTTTTACTGATTGTATTGCATAATCCATAGCAGCAGGATCGCCGGGGCCGTTGCTTAACATATACCCATCAGGGTTCCAAGCAGCCATTTCGCTATATGTAGTCTTTGCAGGAAATACTTTTAGGTAGCAATCGCGCTCAGCCAAACAACGAAGTATGTTTTTCTTTACCCCTAAATCTAACACGGCAACTTTGTACTTGGCGTTTTCATCACCATAATAAAAAGGCTCTTTTGTGGTTACTTTTGAGGATAGTTCTAAACCTGCCATATTAGGCACTTCTAGCAACTTTACTTTTAATGCTTCAATATCTAGTATCTCTGAAGAGATAATGGCATTCATAGCGCCCTTTTGGCGTATATGACGTACCAACTGACGGGTATCAACATCGGCAATACCAATTAGGTTATGCTCTGTAAAATACTCGTGCAATGAATATTTGGCTTGCTTGCGCGAAAAATTGTAGGAAAAGTTTTTTACCACAAGACCTGAAATCATTATATCGTCAGATTCTACTTCGCCTTCGGCAGCCCCATAGTTACCTATGTGGTCGCTGGTCATCACCAAAATCTGTCCAAAATAAGAAGGGTCGGTAAAAACTTCTTGGTAACCGGTCATGCCTGTATTAAAGCAAATTTCTCCGGTGGTTGTACCTATTTTACCAATTGATGTTCCATGAAAAACGGTGCCATCTTCAAGAAGTAAGATGGAGGGCATTTTGTTTACAGTACTCAAAGCAGTTTTTTGAGGTGCGAAAATACATAATTGCACCTATAAAGTAAAACCAAACACAACCTTTTGGGTTACATTATTATCTACATAGTATAAATGAGACTCTTTTTTATCCTAAAAAAACCGTGTATAAGTGCCCTATTGCTACTATTACCACATATAATGTTGGCTCAAAGCAATAGTGCAAAAAATAATAATACCGCTCAAATTTCTATATCTATACTACAAATTGATAGTGTAATACAGTATGGATTAACAAAGCATACCCCACAAACCTATTTTGCAACCTTATACAACACAATGGTGGGCGAGGTGTGTACTGCTAACCAAAACGGCCATTTTACGGATAGTATGCTGATAGATTATATACAAAATAACTTCACTCACTACTATTTGCGTGCCCTTAGCGCATATACAACCAACGATAGCCTTCCCTATGCTTGGAAAGTTGCGCTTGACACCCAATACTGCAAAAATTGCAGCTATTTACAATGGCTGGCACTTGGAACTAATGCCCATATAAACCACGATTTGTACTTTATTTTGTTAGACTATTTTAAAACTAACGGAACTGCAAACCACAACGATAAAAAAGTTCAAAAAGAGTTTCTTATCATATCGGCAGGGGAAACGGATAGGATAGTAAAAAACTTTGTTCGCGCTGACCCAAATATTAATTGGCTGGAAGGCTTGTTGATAAAAGGCTGTAAAAATGATGTGAAAAGGCAAATGAAAAAGTTTTTAAAAACTACGTGGCAACGTGCCATTGAAGCTACTGAGCATCCTGAAAGAAAAGATGAACTTACCCGTAAACAAATGGAGTTTGCATATAAAAATACTCAAAAGCTATTACACCCTCACTTTCCAATAAAGGTAGGCTTTACTATGATGAAAAGCCTCGACAGCTTACCTTTTGAAACCCAACTACAAATGTTGGTGAGGGAAAAAAGAGAATAACACTTCTTACTCCTATTCCTTATAAATTTTGTTGCATTTTGCTACTACAATTAAAAAAGCAAGCAACTAAAGCCAAAGACATTTAAAACGTTCACAAAAGTTTACTAACGCTATAATAGCTCCAGCGGGTCTGCTAAAAAAAGGGATTTCTATTGCTGATACTCTTTATAGAATAAGTTGTGCTGTAAAGGCCTTTTTGTTCAACAACAAGAGGCCATAAAACAAAAAACCCCGCAAAAGCGGGGCTTATATAGTAAAGTAAATACTTTGATTACTCTTTAGTAGTTTCTTCTTCGTTTGAAGGAGTTTCAGCAACAGGTGTTTCTTCAACAACAGCAGCAGGAGCTTCTTCTACAACTTTTGCAGTTTTAGTTTCAGCTTTTGCAGTAGTTTCGGTTTTGGCTGCACCTGAACCACGACGGCTACGACGGGTTTTAGATTTTCCTGCTTTATCTGCTTTGGCTTCCAACATCAATTCGTTGTAGTCAACCAATTCAATTATTGCAGTTTCAGCATTATCACCTAAACGATTGCCTGTTTTAAATATGCGGGTGTACCCACCTGGACGGTCGGCCACTTTGCCAGCCACATCACCAAACAATTCTTTAACTGCGTGCTTATCTTGCAGGTAGCTAAATACAATACGACGTGAGTGTGTAGTATTATCTTTTGATTTGGTTATCAATGGCTCAACATATACTCTTAGGGCTTTAGCTTTAGCCAAAGTAGTGCTAATACGTTTGTGTATTATCAATGAGCTTGACATATTGCTAAGCATAGCTTGGCGGTGCTCTTTTGTACGCCCTAAGTGATTATTTTTCTTTCCGTGTCTCATGACTGTATTTTTCTACTATTCTTCGTTTAGTTTATACTTGGCCACATCCATACCGAAGGTTAGGCCTTTTTCCCTTACCAATTCTTCTAACTCAGTAAGTGATTTTTTACCAAAGTTACGGAATTTTAATAGGTCAGCTATATCATAGCTTACCAAATCACCAAGGGTTTTAATTTCAGCTGCTTTCAAACAGTTATAAGCACGTACTGAAAGGTCAAGATCAGCTAAAGGTGTTTTAAGCATCTTACGCATATGTAGCAAGTTTTCGTCTACCTCAACAGGGGCAGCTTTAACTTGGCTATCTATGGTGATATTCTCATCAGAGAATAGCATAAAGTGCTGTATCAAAATTTTAGCCGCTTCTTTCAATGCTTCTTCAGGGCGGATGCTACCATCAGTCTGAATTTCAATCAAAAGTTTCTCGTAATCGGTTTTTTGCTCAACCCTAAACTCTTCTACATCAAATTTTACATTTTTTATAGGAGTGTAGATAGAATCGATAGGCACTAAACCAATAACGTGTTCTTTTGGTTTGTTTTCTTCAGCGGGTACATATCCCCTGCCTTTGTTTACCGTAAGTTCAACCTCAAGGTTTACAAAAGGCTCCATATTGCATATTACCAAATCAGGATTTAGTATTTCAAATGCGTTAGTATAACGGCTTATATCACCAGCAGTAAATTGTTCTTTACCTTTGATTGATATAAATATTTTTTCGCTATCACCCGCATCTGATACTTTTTTAAACCTCACTTGCTTAAGGTTAAGCACTATTTCGGTTACATCTTCAACAACACCTTTGATGCTTGAAAATTCATGATCAACACCAGGTATTTTTATTGATGTAATGGCATAACCTTCAAGCGAAGATAATAATATCCTACGCAAGGCATTACCTATGGTGACTCCATACCCTTTTTCAAGGGGACGGAATTCAAACTGACCAAAGAAGTCAGTTTCTTTATGCATTATAACTTTATCGGGTTTTTGAAAAGCAAGTATTGCCATTGGGCTAATATGGGTTAAATGATTACTTAGAGTAAAGCTCTACAATTAGCTGCTCTTTAATATTTTCAGGTATTTGGTCGCGCTCAGGATAAGCCATAAATTTACCTTCCATGCTTTTTTCATCCCAATCCAACCAGTTAAACCTGCGTGCACGCCCACCAGCTAATGATTCAGTAATTGATTCAAGAGTTTTTGATTTCTCACGAACACTAATTACATCACCTGGTTTCAATTGGTATGAAGGTATATTAACAATACTACCGTTTACAGTAATATGTTTATGACCAACCAATTGACGAGCAGCACTACGATTGCGTGCTATGCCTAAACGGAATACGGTATTATCTAAGCGTGATTCCAAAAATTTCAACAAGTTTTCACCTGTTATACCATCTTTAACGTTTGCTTTATGAAAAACACCACGAAACTGGCGCTCTAAAACACCGTATGTATATTTTGCTTTTTGTTTTTCGTTCAGCTGGATAGCGTATTCAGATTTTTTAGGTCTGCGGCGAGCATTTCCGTGTTGTCCCGGTGGGTGGTTGCGTTTATCCAACACCTTATCGGGTCCGAAAATTGCTTCTCCAAACCTTCTCGCTATCTTACTCTTTGGTCCTGTATATCTTGCCATTTATATGGATAATTATTCAGTAGGTTAATAAAATTATATGCGCCTGCGTTTTGGTGGACGGCAACCGTTATGAGGAATAGGGGTAATATCTTGTATAGATACTACTTCTAAGCCTGCAGTTTGCAAGGTACGTATAGCTGATTCACGTCCTGAACCAGGCCCTTTAACAAATACCTCTACTTTGCGCATACCCAAATCGTAAGCAACTTTGCCACAATCTTGAGCGGCTGTTTGGGCAGCGTAAGGGGTATTTTTCTTTGACCCTTTGAAACCCATTTTACCGGCAGATGACCAAGACACTACCTGACCGCTAGGGTTAGTTAGTGATATTATGATATTGTTAAAGGTAGCTTGTATGTGCGCTTGTCCCTGAGACTCTACACTTACAACCCTTTTCTTGTTTGTTTTCTTATTTGTTGCCATTATAAAACCAAATACTGCTTTATACCTTATTATTTAGTAGCTTTTTTTCTGCCTGCTACTGTTTTGCGTTTTCCTTTACGAGTACGTGCGTTTGTACGAGTACGTTGCCCACGCAATGGAAGACCTTTACGGTGCCTCAAACCTCGGTAGCAACCAATATCCATCAAACGTTTGATGTTTAGTTGTACTTCAGAACGAAGTTCGCCTTCAACTTTAATGCTGTCAGTGATAAAGGTACGGATGTAGTTTAAGTCCTCATCGTTCCAATCGTTCACTTTCTTGCCTAAATCAATATTGCCTTCTTCCAATATTCGGCGTGCTGTAGTACGGCCAATACCATACACATAGGTTAAACCTATTTCGCCCCTTTTGTTTTTGGGTAAATCTATACCAGCTATCCTTGCCATAAATTATTATCCTTGTCTTTGTTTAAACTTGGGATTCTTTTTGTTAATAACAAATAGCTTGCCTTTGCGGCGCACTATTTTGCAGTCTACACTGCGTTTCTTTATTGAAGCTCTTACTTTCATTATAGTAATTAGTTCTTATTTATAGCGGTATGTTATTCTTCCTCTTGTCAAATCGTAAGGAGACATTTCTACCGAAACCCTGTCTCCTGGTAAAATTTTGATGTAATACATCCTCATCTTACCTGATATTGTAGCAATTATCTCGTGTCCGTTCTCTAAGCGCACCCTAAACATTGCATTCGAAAGTGCCTCGGTTATTACACCGTCTTGCTTTATTGAAGGTTGTTTTGCCAAATTATACCAATTTTAAAATGGGCTGCAAAAATACTTTTTTTACTCTATTAATACAAATATAAATTTTTAAATTGCCGTTTGCTGTGTTGTCATAGCTTGGCGGCCTTTTATTCCTGATTTTACAAACCCATCGTAATGGCGCATCATCAGGTGACTTTCTATTTGTTGTAATGTATCTAATACTACACCAACCATAATTAGAAGCGATGTGCCTCCAAAAAAGTCAGCAAACTGATTGTTTACCCCAAACACAATTGCAATGGCAGGAAACACAGCCACAAAGGCTAAGAATATCGAACCGGGCAATGTGATGCGAGACATAACATTATCAATAAAATCAGCGGTGTTTTTACCGGGCTTAATACCGGGTATAAAACCGTTGTTCTTTTTCAAATCATCAGCTATCTGTACTGGGTTTACCATTATGGCAGTGTAGAAGTATGTAAATACCACTATTAGAAGGCCAAAGAACAAATTATAACCCCAAGAGGTATAATCAGTAAGCACCCTTAAAAAATAACCCGCATCAGACCCGCTAGCAAATTGTGCTATTGTGCTGGGAATAAACATAAGTGCTTGTGCAAATATGATAGGCATTACACCTACTGCGTTTACTTTTAAAGGAAGATATTGGCGTGCTCCACCATACTGGCGGTTTCCTTGTACACGTTTTGCGTAGTTTACAGGTATGCGGCGCGTGCCTTGTACCAAAAGTATAACTACAGCAACTACTGCAATAAGAGCAAATATTTCAACTAAGAATATTACCAAGCCACCACCTTCTGAACTAAAACCAATGTTAAATTCATTTAATAATGAACCTGGGAAACGTGCTATGATACCAACCATTATTATTAATGATATACCATTGCCTAAACCTTTATCGGTTATACGTTCACCCAACCACATTACAAACATTGTACCCGCTATAAGAATAACCACAGATGTAATATTAAACATCATATCGTTGCTATAAATGGCAGGGCCAACAAGTTGGCGAAGGTTAGTTAAATAAGCTACAGCTTGTAACAGGGTTACTACTATTGTTAAATAGCGCGTAATTTGATTCATCTTATTACGACCATCTTCACCCTCTTTTTGTAAACGTTGGAAGTAAGGTACTGCCACCGTTAAAAGTTGTATGATAATGGATGCTGATATATAAGGCATTATACCCAAGGCAAAAACCGATGCTCTTGAAAATGCACCACCAGCAAACATATTAATAAGGCTTACTAAGCCTTGTTCACCTTGTGATGCTAAATCTTCAATAGCATTGGGATCAATACCCGGTAGGGTTATAAATGAACCAATCCTGTATATAAGTAGTAATCCAAGGGTGTTTATTATCCTTACCCTTAGGTCTTCTATACTCCAAATCTGCTTTAGCTTGATAAAGATTTTTTTCATTGATTAAATAGTCTGCGCGGTTCCTCCTGCGGTTTCAATAGCTTTTTTAGCGGTGTCAGAAAAAGCGTTTACTTTAACTTCTAGGCTTGCTTTAAGCTCACCTCTACCCAATACTTTAACAACATCAGTTTTTTGTATTAAGCGGTGTTTGCGCAATAGCTCTATATCAATGGTTGTAACATTGTGTTTTTCAGCTATTTCTTGCAATTGGCTTAGGTTAAGCACTTTGTATTCTACCCTAAATGGATTTTTAAAACCAAATTTAGGCATACGGCGTTGTAAGGGCATTTGTCCACCCTCGAAGCCTTTTTTGCGGCTATAACCAGAGCGAGACTGTGCACCATTGTGCCCACGTGTAGAAGTACCGCCACGACCTGAGCCTTGACCCCTTCCTATACGTTTTTCCTTTTTTATAGAACCTGCAGCAGGTTTAAGTGTATGTAATCTCATTGTTTTAAACTGTTTCTACTGTTACCAAATGTTTCACCTTTTCTACCATACCTAGTATAGCAGCATTCTCTTCATGCTCAACGGTCTGGTTCATTTTGCGTAAACCTAACGCTTGCATGGTTTTCTTTTGGCGCTCAGACCTATCTATTATAGATTTTACCTGAGTTATTTTGATTTTAGCCATGTCTTTAAAATATTAACCGTTAAACACTTTTTTCAAATTCACACCTCTGTGTTGTGCTACTGTATAAGCATCGCGCATATTCACTAATGCATCTATTGTAGCTTTAACAACGTTGTGAGGGTTTGATGAACGTTTTGATTTTGCCAAAACGTCAGTAATACCGGCACTTTCTAGCACAGCACGCATCGCACCACCAGCTATAACACCAGTACCATGTGATGCAGGCTTAAGGAAAACCAAACCACCACCATATTTACCATATTGCTCGTGAGGAACAGTACCGTTAATAATAGGAACTTTTATAAGGTTTTTCTTAGCATCTTCAACACCTTTGCTTATTGCATCAGTTACCTCTCCGGCTTTACCTAAGCCGAAACCAACTATACCCTGTCCGTCACCAACCACAACTATGGCTGAAAAACTGAAGGTACGGCCACCTTTGGTAACTTTTGCTACACGATTTATAGCTACAACCTTTTCTTTAAGTTCAAGGTCGCTCTGACGTACTTTTTTTATTGTTGCTTTTACCATCGTTATCTATATTTTAGAACTCCAATCCACCTTCCCTTGCACCATCAGCCAAGTTTTTTACGCGGCCATGGTAAAGGTATCCGTTCCTATCAAAAACTATTTTAGTTATACCAGCTTGTTTAGCTTTATCGGCAAGTTCTTTACCTACCATAAATGCTTTCTCAACCTTAGTTATACTAGCACCGTTTATAGCATCTATACGTGATGATGCTGCAACAAGTGTGTTTCCGTTAATATCATCAATAAGCTGTGCGTATATCTGTTTGTTACTTCTGAACACCGAAAGCCTCGGCAACTCAGCAGTACCAGATATTCTGCTTCTGATGCTGGTTTTTATTTTTAAACGGCGTTGTGCCTTTTTATTAATTGCCATTGTCTTATTATCTCTTTATACGATTAATAATTATTTCTTACCTGCTGATTTACCAGCTTTACGCCTTAGTACCTCACCGCTAAATTTAATACCTTTTCCTTTGTATGGTTCAGGTTTACGCATACTGCGTATTTTTGCGGCAATGTGACCAATAAGTTGTTTATCGGCCGATTGTAAAATAAGGGTTGGGTTTTTACCTTTTACAGTTTCAGTAGTTACACTTACTTCTACAGGCACTTGGAAATAAATTTCGTGAGAGTATCCTAATGACAACGATATTATTTGCGCATCATTTGATACTTTATAACCTACACCTACAAGCTCTTGTTTGGTTTGGTAGCCTTCGCTAACACCAATAACCATATTGTTTATAAGCGAGCGGTATAAACCGTGCATCGCTTTATGGCGTTTTTGCTCAGTAGGGCGTGAAACTACTAATACACCATCTTCGATAGTGATAGTAATATCCGGATCAACTTTTTGAGTTAGTTCACCTTTGGCACCTTTTACAGTAACCACGTTTTTTTCACTAACTTTTATATCTACCCCTGCGGGTATTTTTATGGGTGATTTTCCTATACGTGACATTTTCTTAATCCTCCTGTGTTAGTGGTTAATAAACATAGCAAATTACTTCGCCCCCAATATTATGTTGGCGAGCATCTTTATCTGTCATCACACCTTTAGAGGTGGAGATAATTGCTATACCTAAGCCATTAATTACACGAGGTAATTCGTCGGCTTTTGAATATTTTCTTAAACCGGGTTTGCTTATCCTTTTTAATGTACGGATAGCAGGCACTTTAGATACTGGATTGTATTTAAGTGCTACTTTAATAACGCCTGGTTTGGTATCATCTTCAAACTTGTAGTTTAAAATGTAACCTTTTTCGTGCAATACCCTTGTAATCTCTTTTTTAAGATTAGAAGCCGGTATTTCAACAATGCGATGATTTGCTTTAATCGCGTTTCTTAATCGTGTTAAATAATCTGAAATAGGATCAGTCATTTTAATTTTTTGTTAATTGTTAAACATAAAACCGATATCCATGGAATTACCAACTTGCTTTGGTAACTCCGGGGATTAGGCCTTTAAGGGCCATTTCTCTAAATTGGTTACGGCAAAGGCCAAACTCGCGGATATAACCACGTGGTTTACCTGTAAGGTTGCAACGGTTACGCAAACGAACTGGTGATGCATTGCGAGGAAGTTTTTGCAAACCCTCAAAATCACCGGCTTCTTTCAAAGCTTTACGTTTTTCTGCGTATCGTTCAACTGCTTTTTCGCGCTTGCGTTGGCGCGCTTTCATTGATTCTTTAGCCATTATTATTTTTGTTCTGCAGTTTTAAATGGTAAGCCGAATTGCTTTAACAGTTCAAGGCATTCAACATCAGTTTTTGCATTTGTTACAAAAGTAATGTCCATTCCGTTGATACGGTTAGTTTTGTCAATATTTATTTCAGGAAAAATAATTTGCTCTGTAACGCCCAAAGTATAGTTACCTCGTCCGTCAAAACCTTTAACAGCAAGGCCACCAAAATCACGCACACGAGGTAATGAGGTAGATATTAATCTATCTAAAAACTCATACATATGTTCGCGACGTAGGGTAACACGTGAGCCAATGGGCATATTTTCCCTTAGTTTGAAGTTTGAAATCGCTTTTTTCGATTTCGTTGGTACTGCTTTCTGACCTGCTATAAGTGTCATTTCAGCAACAGCAGCATCAACCAACTTTTTATCGGCAACGGCTGCACCTACACCTTGGTTTATGCAAATTTTAAGTAGCTTAGGTACTTCCATACCATTTTTGTAGCCAAATTTTTCTTGCATAGCAGGTTTCACCTTGCTTTGATATTCGTCTTTTAAACGCGGGCTATACATTGTTCTATTTATTAATTATTGTCTTTAATCTCTTCACTTGTTTTTTTAGAAAAACGGACTAATTTTCCGTTTTCATCCAAACGCCTTCCCACACGGGTAGGTTTACCACCCTCAACAACCATAAGGTTTGAAATGTGTATAGACGCTTCTTCTTTAACAACGGTACCTGGTTGGTTTGCCGCCTTAGATTTTTGGTGTTTAGTAACTATGTTAACACCTTCAACAATGGCGCGTTGTTTGTCTGTTAATATCCTAAGAACACGACCTTGACCTTTTGAGCCTTTGTGTTCTCCTGATATTACCTGCACCATATCACCTTTTTTTATGTGCAGTTTTTGTTTTTTGTTTGATTTTCTTTCCATTATAGTACCTCTGGTGCTAACGAAACTATCTTCATAAATTGTTTTTCCCTAAGCTCACGAGCTACGGGGCCAAATATACGGGTTGCACGTGGTTCGTCTTGAGCGTTCAATAACACACAAGAGTTATCATCGAAACGTATGTACGACCCATCAGGACGACGTATTTCTTTGCGTGTACGAACTACAACGGCACGAGATACTGATCCTTTTTTTACACCTCCTGAAGGCATGGCAGATTTAACACTCACCACTATTTTATCGCCAATGCTGGCATAGCGTTTTCTTGTTCCACCCAGTACCCTGATGCACAGCACTTCTTTTGCACCGCTATTATCAGCCACTTTAAGTCTTGATTCCTGCTGTATCATTTTAAATAATTACTTAGCTTTTTCTAATATTTCAATCAGGCGCCAACGTTTGGCTTTACTTAAAGGCCTAGTTTCCATCAAGCGCACTATATCATTTACATTGCACTCGTTGTTCTCATCATGAGCATAAAACTTAAAAGTTTTCTTCACAAATTTGTGATACTTTTTGTGTTTCATCCTACGTTCAACAGAAACCACAATAGATTTCTCCATCTTATTGCTGGTAACCTTGCCTATTATTTCTTTACGCGTCTTGCGCTCTAATACTACAGTATTGTTTTCCATCTTTTTTACTGTTTATAATGCCTGCTGCTTTCTTTCCTGATTCCTTACATTTAACTCAGTAAGATAGCGGGCTATTAGCCTACGAGAGGCTTTAATTTTCATAGGATTTTCAACAGGTGATACAGCGTGGCTAAAATTTAGCTTTTGCAATATTGCCCTTTCTTCCTTTAGCTTTTCAACCAAGTCAGTGATTGAAAGTTGCCTTATCTCATTAATTTTCATAATTACTCTTCATCAATAAAGTCATGTTTTACAACAAATTTTGAAGCTACTGGCAGTTTTTGTGCTGCAAGACGCATCGCTTCACGAGCTACTTCTGTTGACACTCCTTCTGCTTCAAAAATAATGGTTCCCGGTTTTACTATGGCAACCCAATACTCTGGAGCTCCTTTACCTTTACCCATCCTTACCTCTGCAGGTTTCTTAGTGATAGGCTTATCGGGGAATATGCGAATCCACACTTTACCTTCCCTTTTCATAAAACGGGTCACGGCTATACGCGCGGCTTCTATTTGGCGCGAGGTAATCCAACTGGGTTCCATGCTCTTTAGTGCGAATGTACCAAAGGCTATTGCATGACCACGTTGGGCTATACCTTTTACCCTACCCTTTTGTTTCTTTCTAAATTTTGTACGTTTTGGCTGAAGCATTGCTTTAGACTTTTAAATATTTATATACCCTGCAAATATCTTTCTCTCAAATTATTTACCACGACGACGATCTCCGCCGCCTCTGTTGTCGCCACCACGATCACCTCTATTGTCTCTGTTATTATCGCGACGGTCGCCACCTCTTCTTGGTCCACGGTCAGATTTAGGTCCTTTATCTTGGTTTGTCATAAAGTTGGGTGATAAATCACGTTTACCAAATACTTCACCACGACAAATCCAAACTTTCACACCAATCTTACCATATACTGTAAGAGCTTCGCAAAGTGCGTAATCAATATCAGAACGAAGTGTATGCAAAGGAATACGACCATCTTTGTACATTTCTGTACGAGCCATCTCTGCACCATTCAATCTACCTGACGCCATTACTTTAATACCTGCTGCGCCCATACGCATTGTTGAAGCAATTGCCATTTTAATGGCACGTTTATAAGAAACCCTTGCTTCAATTTGGCTGGCTATATTATCTCCTACCAATTTAGCATCCAATTCAGGACGTTTAATTTCAAGGATGTTTATTTGAACATCTTTTTTGGTAAGTTTTTTAATCTCTTCTTTAATTTTATCAACTTCACTACCGCCTTTACCAATTACTATACCCGGCCTAGAGGTATGTATAGTTATAGTGATACGTTTAAGTGTACGCTCAATAACTATTTTTGATATACCACCTTTGGTGATACGGGCATTAAGGTAGCGACGGATTTTATCGTCCTCAAACAACTTTTCGGCAGCATTTTTACCACCGTACCAGTTAGAATCCCAACCTTTTATTATACCTAACCTAAAACCAATCGGATTAACTTTTTGTCCCATGTGTTAGTTTTTATCTTCTTTAGAGTCTACAATTATTGTTACATGGTTAGATCTCTTCCTAACCCTGTATGCCCTTCCTTGAGGAGCGGGGCTGATACGTTTTAACATGGCACCACCATCTACAAATATGGTTTTAACCACTAGGCTGCTATCTTCAATGCGCTCACCTTCGTTTTTCTTTTCCCAGTTATTAATAGCCGACAATAACAGTTTCTCTAACCTGATGGCATATTGACGCCTTTGGCTAAATTTAAGCGTGTTAAGGGCTTTTTGAATCTCCATACCGCGAATTTGGTTGGCAAGCAACCTCATTTTACGGGGAGATACAGGGCAATTATTCAATTTTGCTATTGCTTCCATTTCTTGCTCTTTGTATTTTATTTAACCGGGTGAGTTTTAAATGTGCGTGTTGGTGCAAACTCTCCTAGTTTATGGCCTACCATATTTTCGGTAACATATACAGGGATGAACTTGTTGCCATTATGAACAGCAAATGTATGTCCAACAAAATCAGGTGTTATTACACTACCTCGTGACCAGGTTTTGATAACTGATTTCTTTTTACCCTCATTCATTTGCTCCACCTTACGCTCTAGTTTCCAGTGTACAAATGGTCCTTTTTTTAGTGAACGTGCCATATATTACCTTATTTCTTTCTTCTTTCTAATATATACTTACTTGAAGCTTTTTTAGGGCTACGGGTTTTAAAGCCTTTAGCCAAAACGCCAGTGCGTGAGATAGGATGACCTCCAGAGGCTCTTCCTTCACCACCACCCATGGGGTGATCTACTGGGTTCATCGCAACACCACGAACGCGTGGACGACGACCTAACCAACGGTTACGACCTGCTTTACCTAATACAACCAAACTATGATCGGGATTTGAAACCGTTCCAATAGTAGCCATACAAGTAACCAGTATCATACGGGTTTCGCCAGAAGGCAATTTTATTGTAGCATACTTACCATCACGTGCTAGTAGTTGGGCTGATGAACCTGCGCTACGGCAAATTTTAGCTCCTTGACCAGGACGTAATTCTATATTGTGTATAGTACTACCCAAAGGTATTTCATCAATATACATTGTGTTTCCAACTTCGGGAGAAACACCACGACCTGATTCTACCATTTGGCCTGCTTTAATTCCATTAGGTGCAATAATGTAGCGTTTTTCGCCATCACTATATTTTACTAATGATATAAAGCAAGTACGGTTGGGATCATACTCTACTGATATTACTTCAGCAGGCATGTTTTGTTTTTCCCTTTTAAAATCAATAATTC
The DNA here is from genome assembly GCA_037968475.1 of Bacteroidia bacterium. GTDB lineage: Bacteria > Bacteroidota > Bacteroidia > UBA8524 > UBA8524 > SB11. The sequence continues at coordinate 176,806 of JBBKVO010000044.1, read as the reverse complement.
TATATTTTTTCTTATGCCCACCGCCCATATTGCGCATGGTCATTTTACCCTGGTTGTTCCTTCCGCCCGATGATTTCATCGGTGCTATCAAACTTTTTTCAGGTTTATGGCCTGTAAGCTCGGCAAAGGTATTGGCAACCCTGAAACGGGTACCTGGGGTAACTGGTTTAAGTCTCTTTACTGCCATTGTTTAATTATACGTTTTCAAAGAAATCAATGTGTTGATCATCTTGAAGTGTAACAAATGCTTTTTTAAATGAGGCGTTACGTCCACTAAAAACACCTTTTTTGGTGTATTTAGATTTAGTTTTACCTGCATATATCATGGTATTAACAGCTGTAACATTAACACCAAAAACTTTTTCTACTTCTGCCTTAATTTGGTCTTTTGTAGCTTTTCTCTCTACCACAAAACCATATTTCTTTAGTTTATCGGTAGCTAGTTGGCTTTTTTCTGTTACCAAAGGCTTTTTTAATATACTGCTCATGCTTTCGGTTATTTGCTAAATGTTTCTTCTAAAATTTTAATAGCTTTTTCAGCCAGCACTAAACTTTGGTTATCCAAAATTGTATAAGTATTCAAATCTGAAGCTACTAATACTTTTGCATTTACAAGGTTACGGCTAGAAAGCACTACATTGGTATTAACCTCTGGTAAAACAAAAACTGCTTTTTTACCACCCAATTGCAGGTTGTTTAGAAGTGCAATAAATTCTTTGGTTTTGGGAGCCTCAAAATTAAAGTCTTCTAATATAATCAACTCATTAAGTTTGGCTTTGTGAGCCAACGCTGATTTACGAGCTAATTGTTTTACCTTTTTATTTAGTTTAAAGCTATAATCGCGAGGTTGAGGGCCAAATGTACGTCCACCACCACGAAATAGTGGCGATTTCATACTACCTGCCCTTGCACCACCTGTACCTTTTTGGCGCTTCAATTTTTTGGTGGTACGCGATATTTCCCACTTTTGTTTGGTTTTGTGGGTACCTTGGCGTTGGTTGGCCAAAAATTGTTTCACATCTAAATATATAGCGTGATCGTTTGGCTCTATACCGAAAACAGTATCACTTAAAGTGACTTTTCTTCCAGTATCGGCACCCTGTATGTTAAATACACTAAGTTCCATTTTCTTATCTCTCTACTATTACGTACGAACCTTTGGGACCGGGAATCGAGCCCTTAAGCACTAATAAATTTTGCTCTTTAATAACCTTAACAACTGTAAGGTTAATTGCCATAACACGGGTACCACCCATACGGCCTGCCATGCGCATACCTTTGAATACTCTTGAAGGGTATGAACCGGCTCCTAATGAACCTGGTGCACGCAACCTGTTATGCTGACCGTGTGTAGCCATACCAACACCACTAAAACCGTGGCGTTTAACTACACCTTGAAAACCTTTACCTTTTGATGTACCGATAACGTCAACAAATTCGCCTTCGCTAAATATGTCTACATTTAATACATCACCCACTTTTAAATCGTGTTCAAGATCTTCACGTATACCTTTAAATTCAGCAAGTTTAGCTTTTGGAGTAATGCCTGCTTTTTTAAAGTGTCCAATCATTGCTTTAGGAGTATTTTTTTCTTTTTTCTCACTAAAAGCCATTTGTACTGCATTGTAACCGTCAGTTTCGTTATTCTTAACTTGTGTTACAGTACATGGGCCAGCTTCTATAACCGTACAGGCTATATTTTTACCATCAGGGGTAAAAATACTGGTCATTCCTACTTTTCTACCTATAATTCCTAACATTGTGCTATCAAACTTTTATTTCCACATCTACGCCACTAGGCAATTCTAATTTCATTAGCGCATCAACTGTTTTTGCAGTAGAGCTGTAGATATCTAACAGCCTTTTGTATGAGCAACTTTGGAATTGCTCACGCGCTTTTTTGTTTACGTGTGGAGAACGAAGCACAGTAAAAATCTTTTTCTCGGTAGGAAGTGGTATTGGCCCACTAACTACAGCGCCTGTGCTCTTAACCGTCTTCACGATTTTTTCAGCCGACTTGTCCACCAGGTTGTAGTCGTATGATTTTAACTTTATTCTAATTTTTTGGCTTACCATTTTTGTATTTCAGCGGTTACGCGTTTACTGTTCCTTTAATTTTGGCCAATACTTCTTCAGTAATGTTACGAGGTGTTTCTGCATAGTGCGAGAATTCCATAGTTGATGTAGCACGACCTGAGCTTATTGTGCGCAAGCTGGTTACATAACCAAACATTTCTGAAAGAGGTACTTTAGCTTTAATAACTTGTGCACCTGCACGTGTATCAACTCCCTCCATTTGTCCACGACGTTTGTTAAGGTCTCCCATAACATCACCCATGTACTCTTCGGGGGTTATAACTTCAAGTTTCATAATGGGTTCAAGCAATACTGGTTTTGCGCCACGACAAGCGTTACGATAACCCAATTTTGCTGCTGCTTCAAACGAGAATGAATCCGAATCTACAGCGTGGAAAGAACCATCAAACAGACGTACTTTTAAGCTCTCCACAGGGTAACCTGCTAATACACCATTTGCTAATGATTGTAGGAAACCTTTTTGTACTGAAGGGATAAATTCACGAGGAATTGAACCACCTACTATTTCGTTCACAAATTGTAATCCTGTTTGTCCTTCGTCAACAGGCATTACTTCAAACGTAATATCGGCAAATTTACCACGACCACCAGTTTGTTTCTTATATGTTTCACGGTGTATAAAGCTACCTGTAATTGCTTCTTTATAAGCTACTTGAGGAGCACCTTGGTTACACTCAACTTTAAACTCGCGTTTCAAACGATCAAGTATAATTTCTAAGTGCAACTCACCCATACCTGATATAATGGTTTGTCCAGTATCTACATCAGTTTGAGCACGGAAGGTTGGATCTTCTTCTGTAAGTTTAGAAAGGGCTGTTCCAAGTCTATCAAGGTCAGCTTGAGTTTTAGGCTCAATAGCCAAACCGATAACAGGCTCTGGAAATTGCATTGCTTCAAGAACTATTTGATTTTTCTCGTCGCAAAGTGTATCCCCTGTTTTTATATCTTTAAAACCAACTGCGGCACCAATATCTCCAGCACTTAATCTTTCAATTGGGTTTTGTTTGTTGGCATGCATTTGGAACAAACGAGATATACGTTCTTTATTACCTGAACGCATATTATAAACGTATGAACCTGAATTAATTACACCTGAATATACACGTATAAAGCACAAGCGACCTACATAAGGATCTGTAGCAATTTTAAATGCTAGAGCCGAAAGAGGTTCGTCTTCGCTAATTTTACGTTCTATTGGGGCTTCTGTTTTAGGATCAAGACCTTTAATTGTTCCCCTATCAAGTGGGGTAGGCATTAACTCCATAACAAGGTCAAGCATTGTTTGCACACCTTTGTTTTTGAATGATGAACCGCATACCATTGGAACTATTTTCATATCCAATGTAGCTAGGCGAAGTGCATCTAATATTTCACGCTCGGTGATGGTTGATGCGTCTTCAAAAAACTTCTCCATAAGGTTGTCATCATATTCTGACACTGCTTCAAGAAGTTTCTCGCGCCATTCTGTGGCTTCCTCAATCATATCATCAGGAATAGGCACTACTTGGTAGGTCATTCCTTTATCTTCTTCATTCCAAACCATACCACGGAAGTTGATTAAATCAACTACACCGGTAAAGTTATCTTCAGCACCTATAGGCAATTGCAAGGGTATTGCATTGCTGCCTAACATTTCACGTACTTGTTTAACTACGGCTAAAAAGTCAGCTCCTGCACGATCCATTTTGTTAACAAAACCGATACGGGCAACATTGTAGTTATTGGCTAAACGCCAGTTAGTTTCGCTTTGAGGCTCTACACCATCAACGGCACTAAATAAAAATACCAAACCATCAAGTACCCTTAATGAGCGATTTACCTCAACGGTAAAATCAACGTGCCCGGGGGTGTCAATAATGTTTATTTGGTATCTTTCATTTCTATAGTCCCAAAATACAGTAGTAGCAGCAGAAGTAATTGTTATACCTCTTTCTTGCTCTTGTGCCATCCAGTCCATAGTAGCTGCACCATCGTGCACCTCACCAATTTTGTGGTTAACACCAGCATAGTACAAAATACGTTCTGTGGTAGTTGTCTTACCAGCATCAATGTGTGCGGCAATACCAATGTTTCTAACGTATTTTAAATCGCGTGACATATTTTTTTAATTAACGGGTTTATAATGTTAATACTTTCTTTATCAAACTCTGAAATGTGAAAATGCTTTGTTAGCTTCAGCCATACGATGTGTATCGTCTTTTTTCTTCACGGCTGCACCTTCACCTTTTGATGCTGCAATAATTTCAGCAGCTAATTTTTCAGGATATGATTTCTCGTTGCGTTTGCGTGAGTAATCAATCATCCATTTCATACCCCTAGCTATTTTTTTGTCAGCAGGTACTTCAATAGGTATTTGAAAGGTAGCACCACCAACACGGCGGGCTTTAACTTCTACCGAAGGCATAACGTTGTTTAACGCTTTTTTCCAAACATCAATACCACGCTCTTGTACTTTGGCTTCAACTATATCCAATGCTTTGTAGAACAAAGCGAAACTAAGTTGTTTTTTACCGTCGTACATTAAGTTGTTCACAAAACGTGTTACCAGTAAGTCATTAAACTTAGGATCCGGATCTAATATTCTCTTTTTGGCTTTACTCTTTCTCATTGCCTATACTTATTTTTTCTTTTTACCTGCTGCTGCAGCTGGAGCTGCACCTGGTTTAGGTTTTTTTGTTCCGTATTTAGAGCGGCGTTGGTTACGTCCCTCTACACCTGCTGTATCTAGTGCACCGCGAACGATGTGGTAACGTACACCGGGAAGGTCTTTTACCCTACCGCCACGTACTAGTACTATTGAGTGCTCTTGCAAGTTGTGTCCTTCACCTGGTATATATGCGTTTACCTCTTTTCCATGAGATAACCTTACACGTGCAACCTTCCTCATTGCCGAGTTAGGCTTCTTAGGTGTAGTTGTATATACGCGGGTGCAAACACCCCTGCGTTGGGGGCAAGAATCTAGGGCAGGAGATTTACTCTTAAACTCTATGGTTTTTCTGCCTTTTCTTACCAGCTGTTGTATAGTTGGCATATTTTATCTCAGTTATTCAATTTTAAAAGGACGGCAAAAGTACACCTATTTTTAGGTAAAAACAATATGCCCCTTAACTTTTTTAAAAAATTATTACTTCTTTGTTTCTAGCAGGTTAAATGCCCAGCGAATTACTAACGCATACCCCTACGTACAAAGGGGTGCAAAGATAGTTAAATATACATATCAAAATATCTAAATCTTTTATTTTCAATAGTTAAGCAATACATCACAAAACGGCTACTTTTGCCGCTATATATACTATATAGTGAGCGATACTAAAAAAGCTTGGTTGGCATTTGCCAGCGTATCATTTTTTTGGGGCACAACTTACCTTGCTATAAGGGTAGGCGTACAATCTTTCCCCCCAATGTTATTTGCGGGTCTACGCCACTTTATTGCAGGATTAATTCTACTTAGCTATTTCTTGGTTAAAAGATACCCTCTACCCACCAAAAAGGAGTTTGTGAACATTATTGTTATGGCTTTGCTAATGTTGGTAATAGGAAACGGTTTGTTTGTTTGGGCTGAAAAATCGGTTAGCAGTAGTGTTGCTGCTATTATAAGTAGTACATCGCCGTTTATAGTATTCTTTTTCAGTTGGGTTTCGCTAAAAGAAAAACCTCATATATGGGTGATACTAGGCTTACTACTGGGCTTTGGTGGTCAATTGGCCAACTTATACGAGAATATTGATGCGCTACAAAATGATGAGTACCGTTGGGGTATTATCGCCATGTTTGTAGCTGTGGCTTCTTGGGCTTTTGGTTCAGTATACCGTCAAAAAACAAAAATCACTTTGCACGCGCTGTACTTTACAGGATGGCAAATGCTTATTGGCGGTTTTGTGTTTTTGCCCATAGGATTACTTAGGGGCGAGCAATACCAAATGGGAGCTATTGAACCCAATGCTATTTGGGCGTTTATATATTTAATAATATTTGGATCTATAATAGCGTATGGCTCATTTATGTATGTACTAAACAAGCTGCCCGCCACAGTAGTATCTATGCACAACTATATTAACACCATTGTAGCGGTATTATTAGGCTGGGCAATACTAAGTGAAACTCTTAACGAATGGATAGCTTTATCTACCGTATTAACGCTTTTGGGTGTATACATGGTAAATAGGGGTATGCGCAAAACAAAAAAAGCCGCTGAAAAAGCGGCTTTGCAATAAGGTTATCACAACTATTACTATTGTGCAGTTGCCGCATCGGCATTTTGTGTACTATCATTAGTTGCTATCGGTTCTTCAGCTTGAACAGGGGCAGGAGGATTATTCTTCAAATACTCTTCAAGGCTTTTAAGTGATGCTTCATAATTACCCCCCACCTTTTTATCACCACCTATATTAAATATATACTTATATATAATGTTGTTTCCAATATCAGAATCCATACCAAATATCACCTTCACTCCTCCCCCATCGGCAGGTTCAAATTTATGATAAATGGTAGCAGGGCTCATTCCTTCAAACTCCATAGTCGCTTCAACCAAACTCATAGGTTCTGACTTGGTAATGGTTACTTTTCCTTTGCCTACATTCTCATTAGCACTAATCCATGAGTACGATGCACCTACACCCGATGTAGCTTCGCTGTATGTAACCTCCCAATTTGGATCCATTTTATTCCATGCATTCCAATTATTCCAATTTTTCACATCGTTAACTTGTCCAAATATTTGCTCTTGTGGGACATTAATTACAGCCGAACGTTCAACATGAAATTTTGAAGGTAAAAACAATCCTACTATTACAAACAGGGCTGCTAATACAACTAAAACAATCAGAATAGTTTTTAAGATTTTCATGGTTAATTAATAAATATGTCTAAAGTATATACGTGTGTTGACGCAATATAGAATAAATCTATATTAATTAAGAAAAAACTTACCACATAAAACTTTAAGATTTTAGCATAATTTTATAGTTATTGGGTATTTATAGTTGTTGAAAATCTAAACTGATAAACTATTCTTTAGTTTTATTTACAGTAGATAATGCTGCTACACTTACTAACTTTGCCTATATGAAAACTGCACTTGTATTTGGCGCAACGGGACAAACGGGCGAGCAGCTTACAAGCTTGCTTTTAAATGATAACCGTTATACTACTGTAAAACTTTTTGTACGTAAACCTACAGGCAAACAACACGCAAAACTGCAAGTGGTGGTTAATCCGCTTACAGATATTAACTCAATACAAAGTGAGATAATAAACGGGGATGTATTTTGTTGTATAGGCACTACTATTGCTAAAGCAGGCAGCCAAGCAGCTTTTACAAAAGTTGATTATGAGTTGCCTCTAGCCATTGCCAAAGCGGCAGCGGCAAATGGTATTGAAACAATGGTAACCATAACTGCATTGAGTGCAAATGCTAAAAGTACTAACTTTTACCTGCGTACCAAAGGCGAAGTAGAACACGATATTGCCCAACAAGGCATTGCCTATACTATTTTTGTGCGTCCATCATTATTATTAGGAGACAGGAAAGAGTTTCGATTGGGTGAGCGCATAAGTAAAAGTATTGTAGCATTAATAAACCCTTTGTTTATGGGTAAGCTAAAACATTACAAAGCAATACACAGCCGTACCGTAGCCCAAGCCATGATTAACCTAGCCAATGATGGCAAAACAGGTGTGCGCTATATTGAAAACGAGGATTTATTTGATATTGGATAATATATGAATTATGACAACAAGCTTTTACAAAACCTAATAGGGAAATCAATATCTTCAATAGTACTTCATTATTATACTACTGATGATTTTGAAAGCCTAGATTGGATAACTTTTACTATTGAGAGTAAGCAATACACTTTTTCAACAGGAAAGTTTGCTGAGGACATTACTATTGAGCCGAATTATTCGTTACCGCAAATTGAGAAATGGCTTAAAGATTTATATGAAGGTTTTAAAAATAAACCTTGGGTTGTCTCAAAAGAGTATAACGTATCGAAACTTGAGAATTCATTTATTGAAAAAATACTTCTTCTTGAAAAAAAGAATTTTGAATATGCTAACTTGGTAATTATTAAGTTAAATAATGCCCAATCTGTAAGCCTCATGGGGGGTGCAGATTGCATCTATATCGATAGCCACAACAGTATTTTGGAAATAGAATAATGAACCGAATTGATCGACTAGTAGCCACGCTAATTCACCTGCAAAGTAAACGGGTGGTAAAGGCCGAAGAAATAGCTAAACGTTTTGAGATTAGCTTGCGCACAGTATACCGCGATATACGTGCATTGGAGGAAGCGGGTGTGCCCATTGGTGCTGAGGCAGGTTTGGGCTATTTTATTATCGACGGTTACCAACTACCCCCTGTGATGTTTACCCGCGAAGAAGCTGCGGCATTGCTTACAGGTGAAAAATTGCTGGAAAAGCTGACCGATAAGTCGCTAGCGACAAACTACTCAACAGCAATGAAAAAAGTGCGGGCAGTGATGAAAACCACCGACAAAGAGTTTCTTGAAAAACTTGACGGGGGCATAAAGGTATTCCATACCCAAAACAGTACACCCTACCCTGAGCAACTGCCCAATCATTTCTCGGCCGATATACAAAATGCCTTAGCCACACAGCGGGTATTGGATGTAGAATACTACTCGGCCTATAACGATACATTTGCCCATAGAAAAATTGAACCTGTTGGTATATTCTACATCAACAATAAATGGCACTTGATTGCCTACTGCCGATTGCGAAACGACTACCGCGATTTTAGAATGGACAGGGTGAAATCGCTACACATATTGGAGGAAACTTTTGTGCGAGGCAAAAACGATACGCTTGATGCTTATTTTGACCGCGAAATATCACGCCAAGATGTGAACAAGATGGTGATACGCATAAGCAACAAAGCCTTGCCATACATTCACGAGCAAAAGTTTTATTACGGCTTGATTGAAGAAAAGACGGGCGAAACTCATACCGAAATGACCTTCTTTGGTTCATCGTACAAGTATTTTGCAAGCTGGGTGGTAAGTTGGGGCACAGCTATAGAAATTGTATCGCCCCCTGAATTAAAAAACGAAGTATTTGATTTTATAGAGCGACTGCGGAACCACTATATTGATAGTGCAGTTTTAGAAGAAGTATAAAATTATTTGATTTAGAAATTTACTGTTGACATAGGGTTGTCAGTTAGCAGCTTTTTGTTTGTATTATCAAAACAAACGAAACCATGCAAACAAAACAAGTTGCCCCCATTAATCTGCTATACTTTAGCACAGAAACCAAAGTAACCGACCTAGCCCAATATGTGGGGGTTATTGCCGACCGTCTTTACAAAGAAGCATTGCAAAACAACCTACGCATTGCTGGCCCGTGCTATTGGCTATACGATGGCTTTGACGGTGATGAAAGCAAAACATTTACCCTTGAAATTGCCCTACCTATTGAAAGCCTGCCGACAAGCCATACAGGTGAATTTAATGTGAAAAGTGCCGAACATTTTAATTGTGTTTGGACGATACACGAGGGCGGATGGATGAAAATACCTGAAACCTACGGCAAACTGATTGAACACATTACTCAAAACAACCTAAAACCAAGTGGCAAAAACCGCGAGATATACATACACATGGATTTAGACGCTCCAGAAACTATGGTAACAATGATACAAATGGGTATTGAATAATATCCCATCAAAAAGGTGGGGGCGTACGCCCCTACTTTATTTTTTCTGAATCAAAATGGCCTTTTCCTTAGCAAGACCTATTTTAACGACAGTTCCAGAATTAAAATGAAGAAAATCTTTTTCAATACCATCGCTAAAAATCACACCACCCTGAGGCATCAGTGATTCAAGTTCAAGACAATTATCATGAGTAATTACACCCAAGCATAAATTAGTTTCAGAAGTTTTGCTTGAAAAAGGCTCGCGAACAACAAACATCAATTGTTTATCATTTAAAACAGGTTTTCTCTTTTTTGCATTATTATTCTTGTTAAGAAAACTTTGCATATTGAAACTCATATTATACAGTGAGCTTAACCAACCTGTACTTCCTGATTTTGTAGAAACTATTACACCGCTTGAAGAATGTCTTTCTGTTTGGTTGTTATATTGAATAATATACCTAGCCGATGTATGTGATAGAGGGCCAATAAATAAATCATTAAAAGCAAGAAGTCTTTGTCCATCATTAAGCTGTGCTTCAGCAAGATTGCTTGTTATTGATAAATAATTACCCGCCAAAACATCCTCTACTCCCAATAAAAAATCGTCAGTATTAAAAGGAAGTAAAACTCCATCGTAACGTGAAATATCAGGGTTAACACCAATAATGGGTATATTATCTGCATACTTTGCAGTATTGGCTACTAAACCATCTTGCCCAACAACAATAACTAAGTGTTCATGATTAAATATAAAAGAGGTTAAAAAAGACCTATCAACTAACTTATGTTTTACAACCCCAATAAGCTTTTTTTGTATTAGATCAAGTGAGTGATGAAAGGTATCATGTTCATCAACATAATCTTGAAAATTACCCCCAACGCTTTCGATGTAAAACTTTGCTTGAGCCTTTGTATTAAATCGTTCAGTTAAGCTTTCAAGGCGGGTCTTGTTCTTAATAACAATAGCATACTCTACCTTCATTCACTTTTACTATTCTTATCATTCATAATAGAATCCAGCAACTCAGGAGTAATATTCAGTGTACCTATTTTGTTTGCATTTTCTGCAAGCTCTCTAAAAGCAAGAGCTATATTTTGCTTAGCATCAGTATTACCCTGCAATGCCATTAAAATTTTCCAATCAGTTTCTCTATATGGTTTTAATGTAGTTTCTATAACAAACCCTTGTGTATCTGCTTCTTTACGCTCATTTTGAGTCTTCATTTCAATCAACTCTTGGCGTTGACCTTCCACCGAAATATCAGCGTGCATTTTCATCTCCCTCAGCTTTCTATCATTTTCAGAAGCCTGCAACTTGGTTTCCATCTTCTTCTCCTCTATCTGCTTCTTCTTTTCCTCTACTGCAATTTCAGTGTTTAGCTCGCTTTCTTTAATCTTTCTTTCTTGTTCTACAGCAAAGTTTCTTCTACCATATACAGCTTCATCTGCTTCTTGCTGCAGTTTTTCCCTTGTTTCAGTTTCAAGAGCACGCTCCATTTCAGGATTCGCCTTTACAGCTAAAATGTTTACCCCTAAAATATCAATACCCAGCATATCCATTGGTTGTGAGTTTTTTAAACCCTCTAAGATATTTTGTTCGATATTTTTTGCTGAACGAATAGCCTCCTTTAGTCCTAAACTATGTATGAATGAAGAAATTGCTGTTTGTGCACCATTAATAATACGTTGATGAAGTTTTTCAAGCTCGGCCTTCTTATAGTTTTTATTTACATCAACAGTAAAATCCAATACCTCAGCAAGTTGCTTTGGATTTGATATTTTATAAGTTATTTGACCTTGTATTGTAACCGCCTGATAATCATTAGTCGTTTCACCAAAAATGAAAGGTAAATCATCACTGGCAACTGGTATGGCAGCTATCGAACTATTTGGAGTAAAATAAAAAAACGACAACCCTTTACCTTCTTTCACCACTTTTCCATTTTTAAAATGGATTACATAGGTCATCGAATCAAACTTGATGTAACTAATACCAAACATGCTAAATAATTATTTATGCAATTATCTGCTTATTTCTATCTTTTCCCAAATTATCTCGTTGCCGCTTTTGGCAAACAACATATAATAACCTGCGGGTAATGATTGTGTAGCTATTTCCAGTCCTTCGCTTGTTCTGCTAAAACTTATAGTTTGCTCCTTCCCTTCCATACTAAACAGTTTTACGTGACTATCACCGTAGTTAGGTAGTGTAACTATAATTTTATCAGTAGCAGGATTGGGGTATACTTTTACTTGCACACCACCCACTGCTTGCACACTTGTATTAGGGTTAGTACTTTTATCTTGTGTGCGATAACGCACAACAGTAGGCACAAAATTACCTGCAACTGTATTGCCCGATGTTTCGAGCACAGGCACATTATCCTCGTTTGATAACCATTTATATTCGGTGCGGGTGGAAGGAAAACCAAAAGAAATAGGAAAAGGCTGTGAAACTGAAAATGAATCTACCTGACTAATTTCTGATTTTACGCGAATACAGTTGTTGTAGGTTTTGTAGGGAGTGGTCAATTTACCCCATCCATCCACTTTGTTTATGCGTGTTCCTCCTTGCTTATAACTACCCAAACCGGGTATTGCTACTGTAACTTTAAAACTTGAGCTATCTCTATCGGCATACTCTAACGGAAATTTATATATCTCATCTTTATCGGTATAAAAACCGCCTAGCGGGATATTGTTAAATTTAAAGCCTATACCCTCGGCTGTAAAATTGCTAGTAGTGTTTTTATAGAAATTGTAGACCTCAGATAATGCAAACTGACCAAAGCCAATATTATCGGCTATTAGTGTACCGAATGTATTGATAAAATAAAATCCGTACGATGTTTGTGCCGAGCGTTTATACTCAAGTAGCGTTTCATCGGTTTTGCTTAGGCTGGCAAAATTCCAGCTAAGGTTAGCTCCAGTATTGCTGACATTTATATTACTACCTATGGCTTGCACATTGGCATACCTAAAGGTATCGCCTGCGGCGGGCATATTGCTTTTGGTAATAGTTATTTGTGCCCATGTGGCTAGTGAGAGTACACTAAAAAATAATAAGGTAGCTATTTTTTTCATTGTGATGGTTTTAGCAAAGTTATTGTGTTTTTTCTATTTACACTATAGTAGACATCATCACGCATCTATTTGTTGCAAAAGGGTCATTTTCAAACAGTATTGTTTCAAAATGACCCTTCTTATTTAATTATATATGTTTGGCTTATTGCTTACGCATAGCGTGGTCTATCATTTTCAATAGGTTTAGGCTCTACCCATTTACCTTCTGCCCTAAGTTGGTTTTCTTTTGCTTTCTTTTTTCCTCTAAAGAATAAATACAGGTTCATAAATAGCATAATACCTAAGTAGATAGAGAATCCTCCAATTTTTTCACTTAGCACCTCAAATACACCTTGGGTGCTTGCTATAAGTCCTTTTGATTTTAGGGTAAGCAGTGCAAAGCCAATATTAAGCAAATAAAAGCCCACCTGAAACAGTTTATTGGTTGATGTGGCAATTTCTTCTCTGCCTCTGAAAATATCTAACATAAAAACCTTTCCGTTGCGAAACAACACGCGGGCAACATAATAGGTTAGCCCTATGGTTACGGGCAAATAAATACTGTAAGCGATAATAATGGGTGTTACGGTGTTCATGGCTTTATTGTTTTATGATGAATGATTATTTAGGTTTTGATACAAGTTTTTTAGCTGTTTGCTAAAGTGGGTGAAACTATACATATTGATATAGTGCATAATGCCTAAGAAAAGAATGAGGATACCTAGGTGGCTGGCCACGTCTTCTATTAGCTGGGTAAGGTTTTCTATGTTATCCCAACTGCTTATTGAAAATGTGGCGTAGCCCAAATTGAGCAGGTAATAGCCCGTGAGCAAAAAGGTATTAAAGGCTTTTGCCATTTGTGCATGCCCATGAAAACTATCAACCAAAAAAGGCTCGCCGCTTTTATACAATGCCCTACCCACGTATACGGTCACGTAAAATATTATGGGCAGGTATACAAAGTATGCGTTGACGTTATAATTCATAATACTGTATTTTCAATAAAAACTGAAACTTTATACTCTTAAAAAAGGGCACATTGCCCTTTTTTCAAAATCACAGTACAAAGATAAGTACATTTTTAAACTTTCAAAACTTATTGAAAATAAATTTAATATTACTTACTCATCCTATATACGAGAAAATACTTTACTAAGGGATTAACCTCCACTTCTTCCAACTCTTTTAGTTTCCTCTTGCCAGTTCTCTTATCTAAGACAGCGAGCAAACGGATAATGGGATGCTCGCTTTTCTGAGCATCTTGAATGCTTAGGGTAAGATACTTATAACAGCTATCCGTAAAATCTCCTCTTGAAAACTCTCCTTCTTCTATTAACCCGCCATTCCTCTCCTCATCAGCAACCTTGGAGTGCCTTGACCACCTAGAATCTTTTGTTAATTCATTCCATGGATTTCCAAAATGAACATACGATTTTGCGGTAGAGAAATTTACTATCTCATTACCATTAATAGTAATCCAAGCACGACCTGAATAAAAACCAGCATACTCAGTCATAAAGAAATCAACTTCATCTTTAACAGCTTTAGAAAACCTACTTTTAATCTCTTTCTTTAGTTTACTCCAAATCATAATATATGAACTTCCATTATACATTCCTTTGTCAAACTTTAAAAGTTGACAAAGGAAATGGTGAAAATATGAATCTACTGTATTGATACTTTCATTTGACAAATCTTAAAGATTTGTCAAATGAAAGTATTCCGTAAGACCCAACAATGACAACCCTCCCCGCCCTTCAACAGGCTCAGGATAACAACGCACAAATCATTTTACATTGAGCAATAAACATTTATCATTTCCAATTAGCATATTGGCATATTAACTTATTTACACATTATTTCCCTTTGGCAAGCTCAGGATGACAACGCACAAATCATTTTGCATTGAGCAGTTAACATTTATCATTTCCAATTAGCACATTGGCATATTTGCTTATTTACACATATTTCCCTTTGGCAAGCTCGGGATGATGGCAGCACAACACACATCTCACCTCTCACATCGTCAAAAATCAACAAATCTGTTAATCGCTAAATCAAAAATTAGCGCAGCGTAATAATACTCACCCCAGCCCCACCAAAGTCCACGTGCTCATCAACAATACTATCTACTACTTTTAGTTTTTTAAGGTTTTCGCGTATCAGTTTGCGCAATATGCCATCGCCTTTGCCGTGCACTATACGCAGGCGTTCAAAACCCGTTATCACAGCTTTATCAACAAAAGCAAAGGCATCGTTAAGGGCTTCATCACCGCGCAAACCTCGCAAATCAATCTCGGGTTTAAAGTCCATCAACTCTCTAGTTATATCAATGCCTTTTACGGTTTCTTGTATTTTTTTGGCTTCTTTCACACTTATCTTTTCCAGCTTTACCAACTCAATATTGCTGCGTAGGTCGCCAAAAGCTACCACGGCTTTATTGCCTTTAGTGCTTATTAACTCGCCCACAACAAACTGTCCTTTTATGCGCACTTTGTTGCCTGCCTCAAAACCGTTTTGGGGCAATACGGTTATTTTTTCAGCTTGTACCTCACGGTTTAGCTTTTCGCGAGTTACCTCAAGGGTTTTGCGTGCCTTTTCTGTTTTCTCTTTATCGGCAGCGTTTTCTTTTATAGCCCTAATAGTCGTTTCTACTATTTGGTTGGATTGATTGATAATTTCCAATGCCTCTTCTTTGGCTTGGCGTATCATGTCTTTCTTTTTGGCCTCTATATCGCGTTTCAGTTGCTCATAGTGGCTCATCAGTTTATCAACGTGTTCTTGCTTTTGCAGCAAGGTGCTTTGCAAGTCTATCACATCGTTGCGTTCACGCTCCAACTGCACTATCAGTTCATCAACGTTTTTTTGTTTACTGCCTACTTTTTTGCGGGCTTTCTCAATCACTCGTTTGTGTAAGCCAATTTTTTGGGCTACTTCAAACGCAAACGAGCTACCGGGTTTTCCAATCTCAAGCCTAAATAAAGGTCTAAGGTGTTCGGTATCGTAGGCCATGCTGGCATTTACCATGCCTTGCGAGTTATTGGCCAACAATTTTAGGTTGCTAAAGTGGGTGGTGATAACTCCGTAAGCCTTTTGGGTGTTTAGTTCTTCCATAATGGCTTCGGCCATAGGCCCGCCAAACTGAGGGTCGGTACCTGTACCCATTTCATCCACCAAAAACAAGGTTTTACGGTCGGCAGAGTTGATAAAGTATTTAAGGTTGGTGAGGTGCGAGCTATACGTACTTAGGTCATTATCCAGCGATTGCTCATCACCAATATCAATAAATATTTTAGCGAACATACCCACTGCCGATTTTTCGTGCAGGGGAACGGGCACACCGCATTGCACCATGTATTGTAGCAAGCCCAGTGTTTTAAGGGCTACCGATTTACCGCCCGCATTTGGCCCTGAAATTACCAAAATACGTTGTTGCGGGGTCATCTCTATACTAAGGGGCACAACATCCATACCTTGTGCTTTGTGGTTTAGCCACAGCAAGGGGTGGTAAGCATCGCGCCACGTAAACGAGGTTTTATCGTGCACTTTGGGTGCAATGGCTTTTATAGTGTTGGCAAAACTTGCTTTGGCACGTATAAAATCAATAATACCTAGTTTTTGGTAATAGGTAAGCAATACAGGCACTTCGGGCGTTATTTCTGCTGAAATTGCTTTTAATATACGTTCAACCTCACGTTTACGGTCAATTTGCAACTCGCGCAATTGGTTATTCATTTCCAATATTTCGGTAGGCTCTATATAGTATACGTGCCCCGTTGCCGATTCATCGTGTACTAAACCAGCTATTTTACGTTTGTGCTCGGCCAATATGGGTATCACCAAACGGTTATCGCGTACCGATACATCGGTATCGGCCGCCCAGCCTTCGCTTTGGGCTCGTTTAAAAATGCTGTTTACTTTGCGCTGCAATTCACGCTCTACCGATACTATTCCTGCTTCTATATCTAATAACTCGTGCGATGCAGATGGTTTCATTTTCCCATCTTTATCCAGCACACGGTCAATTTTTCGGATAATACTATCGTCAAATTTTACATCTACAAACAATTGATGCAGTTGCGGGTAAAGGTCTTTTTTTAAGTTGATAAATTTGGCTACTTGCCCAAAGGTGTTAAGCGATTGACGGATTTCGTGCAGTTGATGCTCTAACAAGAAAAACCCTTCAATACCCAAATGTTTAAAGTGCTTTGTAGCATCTATATAGTTATCGGCAGGGAAATTGTTTTCGGTTTGCAGTATGCGTATAAACTCGTCGGTTTGCTCTAGCCAACGCACTACTAAATCGTGCGTGGTGGTAAACTTCATTTTATCTACAAAAGATGCTCCTAGCGAGCTAAGGCATTTTTCGCGTATTTTTTCTCTTATCGTATCGAAGCCTAATTTCTCTTCGATGTTACGGGGATAATTCATTTATTGAAATATGGTATTTTGGTATAAAGTAAAAGGACTTTAGTTTTTTGCTTTTACTTTTTGTGTTAAATGATAATTGTTAATTGCCAAATGATAAGACTATTTCTCAGATGGATTTTTCTTTCCTGCTAATAGTTTATCAAGTGTTTGGGTGAGGCGAGATTGGCGGGTTTCTTCGCGTTTGGCATCGTTTATCCAACGGGCATACTCCTTGCGATTGGTATACGATAAACCATTGAAAAAGGTTTTGGCGGGTGAATTGGCCTCTAGTAACTGCACCAATTGTTCTGGCATATCAACGGTACGTTCTTTCGTATCACGTTCCATTACTATGTGTACATTTTCACCTACTTGTTTACCTATTTTCTCGCGTATAGCTTTTAGTACTACCAATATATGGCAGCCCGTACCCATATTAGCCAGCGACCCTTGATAGGCTTCGCCATCAATAGTAGCTTTTATGGGTATAAGCCCTTTACTGCCAAAAACTGTTTCGACATCAAAAGGTACTTCTACAAATACACCTCCGCCACCTGCGGAAATTAAAAGCGCATCAAATTCAAATTTGTTGTTCATTTTCACTCACCCCTTTATTTTAAAAAGAGATTTATATTTTACGTTTCGCTGCTTTTTCTAATCTTCATCAGAAAAAGACATTAATTATTTTAATTAACAGCTTACGTTGGGGTGAGTTTTTTTGAGGCGAATGCCTTACCAACCCAACAGGTAAGCAAAAATCAGCGGGGCTACTATGGTAGCGTCTGATTCAACTATAAATTTAGGGGTGTTAATATCTAACTTACCCCAAGTTATTTTTTCGTTTGGCACTGCCCCACTGTATGAACCGTACGACGTGGTTGAATCGCTGATTTGGCAGAAATAACTCCAAAACGGCACATCGTGCCACTCCAAATCCTGATACATCATGGGCACAACACATATAGGAAAATCGCCCGCTATACCTCCACCAATTTGGAAAAAGCCAACGCCTTTACCACCGCTATTGTGTCGGTACCAATCGGCCAACCAAACCATATATTCAATACCACTTTTCATGGTACTGGCTTGTAGTTCGCCTTTTATAATATAGCTGGCAAAAATATTGCCCATAGTACTGTCTTCCCAACCCGGTACTACAATGGGTATATTTTTTTCGGCTGCGGCAAGCATCCAACTGTGTTCTACGGGTATTTCATAATCCTCTTTCATCACACCGCTTAGTAGCAGTTTATACATATACTCGTGTGGGAAATAGCGTTCGCCGGCAGCTTCGGCATCTTTCCAAATTTTATATATGTGTTTTTGTATACGGCGAAATGCTTCTTCTTCGGGTATGCAAGTATCGGTTACACGGTTATATCCTTTTTCAAGCAAATCCCACTCGTCTTTCGGGCTTAAATCACGGTAGTTGGGCACACGTTTGTAGTGCGTGTGTGCTACTAGGTTCATTACGTCTTCTTCAAGGTTTGCACCTGTGCAGCTAATTATAGCTATTTTATCCTGACGTATCATTTCGGCTAAAGAAATCCCCAACTCGGCAGTACTCATAGCACCTGCAAGGCTCACCAACATTTTACCACCTTCTAGCAAGTGGGTTTCGTAGCCTTTGGCAGCATCAACCAATGCAGCGGCGTTAAAATGACGGTAGTGGTGGGTAATAAACTGCGATATAGGTCCTTTAGTCATGATTATCTCTATCTTAAAAAATTAGGGTGCAAATATATAGGTTTTAGGGTTATTTAGTCCAAAATCTACATTAGCAGCTTTAGCAACGTACAATAACTCTAAATTCACTATCTTGGTCTTAAAAGTATATAAACCCCATGATGTACCGCTTACTTGTGCTGCTATTTCTATTCTCGCCAACCCTAAATGCCCAAATACAGTTTTGGACTAGAGATGCAATTATTGAAAGTCAGTTTGAGCCCGCCCTAAAAGCAATGAAAATAAAAACGGCTTATAATTATATAACCAACGAAAATTGGGCGGTTGATGATAGCACCCGCTATAACGAAATTACCCACTACAACAGCAGTGGGCAAAAAACGGTATACATGAAATATAAAACCGATTGGAATAAAAAAATACGCTACTACCAAACCATTGATTCTATTTTTTATACTGATAAAGGCATTTTTAGCGAGTATAAACGTTATACACCTATACGTGATGGCAAAGAGTACCAATGTACTTATCGCGCTTCATCAACAGTAAATAAAAAAGGGCTTATTGAACGTATTGATTATTATGGTGGCTATATGGCCTCTGAATTAAACAGTTACGAGCTACATATGTATGATACAAAAAACCGTTTGCTAACTGTTGTAAAATATACCAAAGACGACAAGGAAGATTATAAATGGGCATTTGAATACAACAAGAAAAACAGAATAACGAATGTAACTGCAACCTCAGCTTGGGGAGGAGGCAATACCTATGTGCTAACCTATACCACAAAAGGTTTGCTTAGTAGCTTTACTGAATTGTATGAAGGTAAAGAGCAACATAAAGATACTTATAGCTACGATGCAAAAAACCGTTTGACAAAGCGTGAGCAGAGCTCAACCATAGGCCATTTTGAAACAATGGAGTATAGCTATGCTGATAAAAACAGCGTGCACCATCAAAGCCATTTACAATACCCGCGTGGATATGGCACTAGCAGTATAGCGCACGAGTATTTAGCCTATAAATTTGAGTTTTTTGAGTAAAAACGCCTACTTCTCAATCACAATAAACATATAGTCGCCATCAGTGCTATGGTATTGACGGTGTATGTTTTCAAAAGCCCCACTATCTATATCCGCTTTTAGTTTTTCTAAACCTGTTGCTACTTCCTCTTTAAGCGAAAGCTGCGCAAACGATGAAATACCACTGCGTAGTTGAGCATCAAAGTATAAGTTGGGATTGTTTTTGCCTACAAACAAAAACTTATCCTGCAAATCGTCTTGCACAAAATACTTTTGAGTGGCAGCAATTTTAAACCCTGCACCTTCAACAGCACTCACAATGGCACTGTACTTAGGTTCTTTTTTAGCCGTCGCATCAATCATTTTAGGGAAATAATGTTGCAGCCAAAACTTTTGTGTAAGGTCTGATAAAGCAGCAAAAATAACCATACGACTTTGTGGTTTCAGCACCCTGTACAACTCCACAAATCCTTTATCCATACTATCCCAATGGTGTAGGGTAAGGGTTGCCAATGCTCCATCAAAAAAAGCATC
Source organism: Bacteroidia bacterium (assembly GCA_037968475.1). Taxonomy (GTDB): domain Bacteria; phylum Bacteroidota; class Bacteroidia; order UBA8524; family UBA8524; genus SB11. The sequence continues at coordinate 156,323 of JBBKVO010000044.1, read as the reverse complement.
GCTAAAGGCTATATTTTCAGCAGTACCAATATGCCATTGCACTGCATTGCTTTTGGCTTTTGCTTCGTCCAGCATCACGTTCGATGGGTCGATACCGTGCAAATGCACTCCCTTATTAGCCAATGCAGCAGTGTAGTTACCCGTGCCGCAGCCTATATCCAAATACACCCCATTAGGCTGAGGCTGTAATAAATCATACAGGGTTTGCGCTATTACTGGGTCGGCAGTGCGGGTACTATTGTATTGGTGTCCTATTGAGTTGTAAGCGGTCATAATTTTTACAATTATATCAAATGCAAACTTACACAAGGTATCTATAAATTATTGTTTTTTATGTGTTACGGTTGTTACGGTCTCAATGCCAAATACAGCAAGGGTTTTACCTGTATATGGATTTGTTACGATTTGTTACGGCTATACAGTATCAAAGAACAGGTTGCTTAGGTGTAATTTGAAAATAGTGGATTTGAAATTTTTTATTAAACTATTTGTTATATTTGGGTATGTTCTATCAAGACCACATACCCTCTTTTACTCCAATATGGATTAAAGAAATAGTGATGAGGATAAGAAACAACTAAATGCCTATATACCTAAAAACAAATTCAATAGCAAAAACTGGAGTCAACTACTTAAGGACAATAGTAGAGGATCATAATTGTATTTTCCAAAAAATTGATCAAGAAAATGATGTGGGTATTGACGCCCTAATTGAACTTGTCAAAGATGAAAGACCAACAGGGAATTTTATTGCTATACAAATTAAATCAGGAAAATCCTATTTTGACAAAAACTCCAATCGTTGTAAAATTCCAATTCGTAAACATCGAGATTATTGGGGTAATCATTCTTTACCTGTTTACGGAGTAGTTTATATTCCTGAGTACGGAAATGCATATTGGGTTAATATTAAAGATTATCTAAAAGCTAACCCCAATAATAATACAATATATTACGAGCCAACATTGGCGAATATTATAAATGAAACAACATTTATAACACAATTTATTCCTCATTTGACAAACGATGTTCCTGATATTAGTTTTGAATTAGCGGAGGAATTGTTTAAATCAATGAACATTGATGAATTTTATTTGGGTCTTTATACGTTATTTAAAAAGTTTGCAGATAGAAACGAAGTTTGGAAAATTTTTATCGATTATTTTAAAAAACATTCTTTTGATGAAATACCAGAACAGTTGATTTACTACTTATCTGTTATACCATGGCATCCTGACATATTCTATTACAAAGATACTTATACTCCAAAATCAAGAGCTTATGGTAAAGCACTAATTGCTGAATTCCAAAAGTTTGATATCGAAAAGTTGTTATTATTCATTGACGAAGAAAATATGATCTCACGCGGGACATTAGGCCAATCAGTTGAGGCTATAATTTCCTCGATTCCAAATTTTCTTTTATACCTAGAGGAAATTATTATTGACAAATCAAAAGATATTAAAATCAGAGAATTTGCGGCAATTATATTCGCGTATCACAAAGGTGAAGAAGGCATAAATATTTTATCATCAATTGATTTTAAAGAATCATGGTATGTACAAGAATTAATCAATCACCTTAAAGAATACGGAAGCGCTGATTTATATTAACGAATTATACTATCCGAAAACTACTTCACTTATTGATAGAATATTAAGACCAACCTCAGCGCTGCCGATGATCCCAAGCAGTGGCCGTCATTCTCAACTTGATTGAGAATCTGCTCAGTAGCAATGTTTATTTCCTAGTTTCCCAATCCCGACCACCCCCAGCCCCTCCTTTCAAACGCTGCGAGCCTCATCAGGAGGGGAGCCAAACACACAACCCATTTACAGACAAATGATTATTGCATAACAGTAAACACAGTTGTATTAGTCAGTCTGTGGGGCAACGCCCCCCTCCTTCGGTGGTATGTGCGCAGCTAAGGAGGGGTTAGGGGTGGTTTAATAAGCAACCGTCGTTGGGCAGTCATGCTGAACTTGTTTCAGCATCTCAGTCTACATTTCACATGAATTGGAAAACGAGACCCTGAACTAAATTCAGGGTGACGGAGCAACAAGCGCGCTGTCATTCTCAACTTGATTATCTCGAAAGCATTCGGGATGTGCGGTAGCAATGTTTGTTTCCTCGTTATCCCAATCCAGCCCCCCCCTGCCCCTCCTTTCCAACGCTGCAAGCCTCATCAGGAGGGGAGCCAAACACACAACCCATTTACAGACGAATGATTATTGCATAACAGTAAACGCAGTTGTATTTGTCCGTCTGTGGGGCAAAATCCCCCTCCTTCGGTGGTATGTGCGCAGCTAAGGAGGGGTTAGGGGTGGTTTAATAAGCAACCGTCGTTGGGCAGTCATGCCGAATTTAGTTCGGCATCTCAGTCTACATTTCACATGAATTGGACAACGAGACCCTGAACTAAATTCAGGGTGACGGAGCAACGAGATCCCGAAACAAGTTCGGGATGACTGTGCAGCCGCACAAAATAAACCGTAATCGTTTTATTGAATAGGGTTGAAAACCTATTCTGCCAAAATTACAGTGCACAGGAGGGCTAAAGCCCTCCTGTGCACTGTAATTGCAAAAACGGCAAGGTTCAGCCTGCTGCAAAAACAAACAAGCCCTTCAACATTACTGTTGAAAGGCTTGCTTATACCTAAAAATAGAGGCTTATACTGTTTGAAATATAGGTTGTGTCCAGCTAGGTATATTACCTTCTGCATCTTCAACCAAGCCATCGCGCAAACGTATCACACGTTTGGCACGTAGGGCAATATCTTCTTCGTGGGTTACTATAATAATGGTGTTGCCTTGGTTATACAAATCTTCAAACAACTGCATTATCTCCACCGATGTTTTAGTATCTAAGTTACCCGTAGGCTCATCAGCCAATATTATACTGGGGTTGTTTATAAGCGCACGGGCTACGGCCACACGCTGGCGTTGTCCGCCCGAAAGCTCATTGGGTTTATGCCCCATACGATCGCCCAAACCCACTGATTCTAAAACTTTTGATGCACGCTCTACCCTTTCCTCCTTTTTAATCCCTGCATAAATTAGTGGCAAAGCCACATTTTCTAACGCCGAAAGTCGTGGTAAAAGATTAAAGGTTTGGAAAACAAAGCCGATTTCGCGGTTGCGTATATCCGCAAGGTCATTGTCTTCCATATCACTCACATCCGTTCCATTTAGTATATACTTGCCCGCGCTTGGTGTATCCAAAGCACCTAAAATATTCATTAGGGTTGATTTTCCCGAACCCGAAGGCCCCATAAGTGCCACATACTCGCCTTTTGCAATACTTATCGATACATCTTTAAGGGCAAACAAAAACTCGCCCCCCATTTTGTAGTAGCGTTGTATGTGTTCTAAACGGATTAAATCATTCATAACGATTTCTTGATTTGAAATTTAAAATTCTTAGACTTAGCCTTTGTTAATCACTTTTGGTGCACGGAAATAATCGCTGTCTTTTGCAGGTGCATTTAACAAGGCTTCTTCTTTACTAATTTGCCCTTTCACCTCATCGGTGCGTAGCACATTAGTATCATCAGTTATATATATCAAAGGTTCTACACCTTCGGTGTCTACCTCACTTAGTTTTTCGCAAAAACCCAGTACTTTTTCCAAATCGGCTTTCATAGCTTCTTTGTCCTCAGGCTTAACTTCAAGCCTGGCCAAATGTGCCAATTGTGCTACCAATTCATCATTTACCTGCATACTCATTCAATTTACTTTCAATAATATGAAAAACATTTTGTTTCAACTCTTCTGCATCAGAGGGTTTTAGATGGGCTGTTGAAATAGCACGATGAACATACATTCTTAGCCTTCCACCTCGTGCAGCTATGGGGCCATACTCGGGTACTTTTATCCAGTTGTCTGCAAGAGTAACAGGCAAAATGTATGCCCCAGTTGCAATGGCAGCCTTAAAAGCGCCATCTTTAAATTTACCCAAGGTGGGCACCCAAGTACCTATTGTACCTTCGGGAAAAATCACCACGTTGGTATGGCCTTCTTCTAATCTTTTATTCACCGCGTTAAAAGCATTTGCCCCATCACGAGCATTTTTTCTATCTACACCAATATCCATCGTTCTAAAAAAACGACCAAATACAGGAATTTTTGCCAATTCTGATTTGGCTACAAAAATAAGATATATAGGTAAACCACAGGTTAATACAGGTATATCAACGTACGATGCGTGGTTAGCTACCACTACGTACGTTTTTGTTTTATCAAAAGGTTCTTCAAAGTGTACTTTTAGCCACTGGCCACTTAAAGTCATCAAAAGCCACCCCCATATTTTACGCCCAAAATGGGCAGCAGGGTACATTTTTTTGTTCGATAGGGTGATAAGAAACCAAGGGTATAAAATAACAAAGCCCAAACCCAACCACAAAAAAAACCACCAACCGTGTACACGTTGCAACCAATTGGGGTGAGGCAATAAGGGAGCTTTTTTTCTACCCATTCATTATGGTTTTAAGTTTCTCTACCTGAAACTTTAAGAAGTTTTCTAAAGGTTTTGCGGCCACCATTTTAATAAACATATTCATATCAGCCTCTAATACTGCGCCAACATTTGCTGCATCGCCTGCGGCTTCAATTTTCCATGTAAGCGTGAAAGGAAAGGGCACTTTCTCGTAAGGTTCTAATACTATGCTGCTATTGGGTTGCACGTCTTTTATCCTTAATGATAAATCGGCAGTGCCTTTTATGGTAAACTTGCAGCTATTGGTATCACTTTGCCAGTTTACTACCTGTTCGGGCATTAACTGTTGATGATTATTACAGTCGGCCAAAAAAACATATAATTCTTGCTGACTTTTATTTATGATTTCTTGTGGTGCTTCTATTATCGTCATGCGCGTTTATTGGCTATTACTGCCGCTATTAGTATTGAAAAAAACAGGCCAATAAGAACAAATGGCCCTGTGTATGATATTACCGAACCCGAAAATGTAAATATTCCGCGAGTACGTTTTACTTTATCTTCAATAGCTTTTGCTGTGTCTTCTGCCATTTGTTTTATTTTAGGCAAATCTTGACTGGTAATGCGTACGGTATCTTGGTAATTTTTAATAAAGTTTTCTTTATACTCAGCTATTGTAGTGGCTGTGGTGTCTCTTTCTTGCACAAAAAACTGCTCGCTCTCGGCTATTACAATTTCTTTACCTTCAGGAAAAATATAATTGTAATATACTACTGAACCCACTGCTGTTATTACAGCAGCAAATGCTGAAATGATTACACTATTAAACATACAACGCCCAAACGATATTGCATTATCGTTGCGCTGTTTATAATCACGTAAACCCATATAAATACCAACACCAAGTGTCAGTAGGTTTATCATCAGCACGTATATTTTTGTTGAAGGATCAGCAAAAAAATCTAGTTTATTGCCTACAAGTGTTTCTATATAAATAAACACCCCCACCAATGCGCCCCACATGTATGTTCTTTTCATTCCGCAAATAAAAAAAGCCTTTGGCAAAAGTACATTACCAAAGGCATATAATAGTTATGCACCATAGGGTGATAACATTAAAAAGGTTATTTATAAAAAATTAGTCTTCGCTACTTTCGCTTCCGTAGCCGCCACCTTCACCATATTCACCCTGTGGGCGGTTAAATTCCTCAAAATCATATTCGGGCATTAACTCACTTTTCACATGGTCTACAGTTTCGTTAAGGGCATCCATAAACTTATTAAAATCTTCTTTATACAAAAAGATTTTGTGTTTTACATACATCCCGTTATCCTGCCGCTTTTTACTTTCGGTAATGGTGATGTAATAATCGTTTCCCCGCGTAGACTTAACATCAAAAAAATAGGTTCTCTTCCCTGCCCTTATTTTCTTAGAAAAAATCTCTTCACGCTCGTTCTTGTTAAAATCCTCCATTTTATCCTCTCTTACGTTACGTTTTACCTTATCTACAGCAATTTTTTGTAAAAATATAGAGTACCTTACATCATTTGCAACTTTTTAGGCGTTTTTTTTTTGACTTTCGCTCAATAACGTAAAGTTAGCTTTCGGTTACTACCTCAACATCCTCATCCATCTGCTTGTAATACAACTCGTTATACTTCCCTCCTTGTGCCATAAGTACTTTATGACTCCCTGTTTCTATTATTTCGCCTTCATCAAGAACTATAATATTTTGAGCATCCATAACAGAAGATATACGATGACTGATAATAACCGCCGTTTTTTCTTGTAAAATCTCCCTAAAGTGAGCCAAGATATTGGCTTCAGTTTTTGTATCAACCGCCGAAAGGCAATCATCCAACAACATTATCTCAGGCTGTTTTATAATAGCTCGCGCTATGGCAACACGTTGTTTTTGTCCCCCCGATAGGGTTACGCCACGCTCACCCACCATAGTCTCAAACTGCTTGGGAAACTCCATTATGTTATCGTAAATATCGGCACGTTTGGCCGCAGCTACCACACTATCGTATGAGTTTTCACGCTCACGAAGTCCAAAAGCAACGTTCTCTTGTATGTTGTCGCTAAACAAAAACACCTCTTGGGGCACATAGCCAATACTTTCCCTATAATCTTCAAGATTTATTTGGCTTATGGGTTGCCCGTCAATCAAAATTTCACCGTCTTGCACATCATACATACGCAGCAACAAAGCAGCAATAGTACTCTTACCCGAACCTGTTGAGCCAATTATACCAAAGGTTTCTCCCTTTTGTATGGTAAAGTTGGCGTTTTTAAGGGCGTACTCAATAGCATTTTCGTATTTAAAACTTACGTTTTTAAACTCTATTTTATGTTTAAAGCTAAAAGGCTGTTGGGTTAAATTTATTATTTCAGGTTTGACATCTAAAAACTCGTTTATACGGGTTTGTGAAGCTGCCGCTCTTTGCACCAACGATGATATATAACCCAGCGAAGCCACAGGCCAAGTAAGCATATTAACGTATATCACAAATGCAGCAATATCGCCATACTCCAATTTGCCTTCTATAACCAACCTACCACCAATAAATATGGTTAGCAATGTACTAAGCCCAACCAAAAGCATTATAAGCGGGAAAAACAAAGCATCAACTTTTACCAAACTCATCGATTTTTGTTTGTAATCCTCACACTCGTGCTCAAACGCATTTAACGATGCTTTTTCTTTTGAGAATGATTTTAAGATTTTTATGCCTGAAAATGCTTCTTGTGTAAATGAAGTAACTTTTGATAGTTGAGCTTGTATTGAATCGCTTTTTTTGTTGATGATATTGTTTACAAAATATATTGCAACAGCCAGTATAGGCAGGGGTATAAGCGAGTATAGCGTAAGCTCAACATTTTTTGAAAGCATCAGGTACAACACCATAACAAACAAGGTAACGGTATTGATCACATACATAAGTGCGGGGCCAAAGTACATACGCACACGGCTAACATCTTCACTTATTCGGTTCATCATATCGCCTGTGTTGTTTTTGCGATAAAACGATAACGACAGTTTTTGGTACTGGTCGTAAATCTCGTTTTTAAGGTCAAACTCAATATGGCGCGATACCACAATAATTTTTTGGCGCATAAAAAACATAAACACGCCTTTTGCCAACGATGTAACCAGTATAAGCAGTAAAAAATTGATGCTTATGCGTGAGATTTCGGCAATAGTTTCGTCGTTCCATACAAAGCCTTCCTGCTTTGTAATATCAACGCCTGCATTTATTGCGTTACTAACTAATGGGGCTATCCAAACGCCGAAAACATTAGATACTGTAACAAACAAAGTACCCAACAATAATTGCCAACGGTATTTGTAAAGGTATTTATTAAGAGAGCTTAGTGATTTCAAAGGGTTGTTAAAAATAAGTTATGTATTACCAAAAAAAGCTACTTTTGCGGCATCTTTTCTAAAAAAGGAACACCACAAAATTATTACCAATATGTTGGAAACAAAAGAAAACATATCAGCCACTGAGGTTGACCTATTTGGACAATTAGCTACTCACGACCATGAGCAAATAGTTTTTTGTCAAGATAATCAAACCGGGCTAAAGGCAATTATTGCCATTCACAATACTGTATTAGGTCCTGGTTTGGGTGGTACCCGCCTGTGGGCATACAACAACGAAAAGGATGCCATAAATGATGTTATGCGCCTTTCGCGCGGAATGACATATAAGGCCTCTATAAGTGGGTTGAATTTGGGCGGTGCTAAAGCTGTTATTATTGGTGATGCAAAAACCATAAAAAACGAAGCGCTTTTCCGCAAATTCGGTCGCTTTGTAGAAAACCTACACGGTAAATACATTACTGCTGAAGACGTGAACACTACTACCAAAGATATGGAGTATGTGAATATGGAAACCGAACACGTAGTTGGCCTTCCTGAATGGATGGGCGGCGGCGGAGACCCTTCGCCAGTTACTGCTTATGGTACCTATATGGGTATGAAAGCATCAGCAAAAAAAGCTTGGGGTAACGACAGTTTGGCAGGTAAAACCATAGCAGTACAAGGTATTGGTAAAGTAGGTTATCACTTGCTTGAGTTTTTGAATAAAGAAGGTGCTAAACTTTATATTACCGACCTAAACGAAGCTACACTTAAAAAAGCTAACAAAGCTTTTGGTGCTATTGTAGTACCTGGTGATGATATTTTTGGTCTTGATGTTGACATTTTTTCTCCATGTGCTATGGGTGCTGTATTAAACGATGCCAACATTGCACAACTAAAATGTAGCATTGTAGCAGGTGCAGCTAATAACCAACAGGCCGATGAAAAAATACACGGCCCTCAATTGGTAGAAAAAGGCATTGTTTACGCCCCTGATTTTGTAATAAACGCAGGTGGTTTGATAAACGTATACAGCGAATGGACTGGTTACAACCACGAAAAAGCAATGTCTCAAACAGAAAATATATACAATACCATTTTGAGTATTTACGAACACGCTGATGCTAACAATACCCACCCACAAGCGGCGGCTACACAGTTGGCAGAAAAACGTATCGAAGATATGATACGTGTAAAATCAACATTCTAAATATAACCTTGTTGGGGTAACCCAATATTTAGTGTACAAAAAATGGCAACCCTTGGGTTGCCATTTTTTTTGTTACGATTAGTAATATGATTTAAAATCATATTCTATAAAAATTGCGGCGTTTATAAGGACTTAAAGTCCTTATAAACGCCGTAATTTCAAAACGATGGGTTTAAAAACCATCGAATGTGGTTGTCTCTACTCTACCCGCGTAGCCTCAATAATATTTACAAAATCTATATCACCGCTAATGCGATGAAACTCAAAAGTTGTGTCATACTGCTTAAAATCAGCAATCGCCCTATCTTCAAATGCAGTAATAATAAAATACCTGTCAACCGCTGCAATCTTGTCAGTATTTGGTACCCAGTTTATACCGTGTATGGGCAAATAGCCGTGCATGGCATACTTATCTACCTCGTGCAAAAAAACAGGTATACTATCGGCATAATATTTCTGTTTAAAATCGCCCAACCTTTGGTTAGGGTGGTAGTAGGCTAAGTAGTAGTTATACTTTATCGTTTGTGCTTTTATTTCTTCACTCAAAAAATAAGAAACATATACCTTACTCAAATAAACTTGTGATAGCCACACACTAGTTATTTGCAATAATAAAAGTATTGAGGCTATAATTTTAACTGTAACTAAAAGTATAGGTTTACTTTTAATAGTAAAAATAGTAGCAACTATACCACCCAACGATATAGAAAATATAGGTATCACCCAAAGAAAAGTACGGTCAAACGGGTTTGTACCCTGAACAAATGCTATAAAAAAAGGAAAAAACAATAAACCCACAAAAGGCAATAGCTTGCTTCTAATTTCCCTTTTGCCAATAACTACAAATAGTCCTACAGCTAATAGAATTGAAATCCATATTTCCCAGTTATACAAACGCTTATAAAACAACACTGCGTCATTCCACATTTCCCATCTAAACAGCCCTTCTGATTGTACGTATTCATTATTTACCACTTGGTTGGCAACAGGTAAATAAAATACTATACCTATACCTATGCCCGCCATAAGCCATTGTATTAGCCTTGCCGCATTAAACCTAACTGCTAGTCTTATATCGTATTTTTTCCACTGGCTTATAACTATAAAAGATAATACCAGTATTGCGCTTAAAACAGCATACAAGTTTGACGGGATGGTATATAACAACAAAGCTGTAAGCACAGCCACAACAGCCCCATACTTAGCTTTAGGGTTTGAATAAAACCACAAGGCACAATAAAGCAATATACTGCACAACATTAGGCTTAAGCCATAGCCTCGCACTTGTGCTGCAAAATTGTAGAAGGGTATTGTTGTAAGAAGTATTATTATGCTTATAAAAGCGGTGCCTTTATTGAAGTATTTTTTTCCTGTAAGGTATACAAACAATATAGTTGTTAATGTAAAAAGTACGGGCAACAAACGCACTATAAAAACTGCGTTGGCAGCTTGGGCAAAGGTGTTTATACCCCATAGTTTGCACCAAAAATTCATTAACAGGTTAAAAAAAATGTGGTTGTTTGGTGCGGGATAATCAGTCAGCGTTTTACTAATGGGCACAAGGATAAATTCCTCAAGGCTCATCACCTCATCGTACCAAAAATCAACTGTTAAGTGAGGTTGCAATACCAGTACAAACAAACCTGTAAACACCAAAGCTATTGCCTCGCCAATATAGTTTACCCATCTATTGTTTTTTATTTGCTCTTGCATTACTGCTGTTGGTATTTAGTCCAAAATAACCCTCTGTAAGTGATACTAAAAAGATATTTTTGAAAAATATGAAATCCCACAGCGAAGAAAACCCTTGGCAAACCCTATCGTCAGAGATTGTACACCAAACCCCTTGGGTGCGCATTAATCACCACAAGGTAATAAACCCCGGTGGCAGCGAAGGCGTATATACCGTTACTGAGTTTAAAAACCTTGCCATTGGCATTTTGCCTTTGGATGATGAAAATAATACATGGATAGTGGGGCAATACCGCTTCCCACTAAAACAATACAGTTGGGAAATACCCGAAGGTGGCGGCGACCCTAATGTGCCACCAGTTGAAAGTGCCCAACGCGAATTGGAGGAAGAATGCGGATTAGTAGCCAAAGATTGGAAACTGCTGCTTACTGCCCACACCAGCAATAGTGCTACGGATGAAATAGCCTATATATACATAGCCAAAGGGCTAACCCACACACAAGCCCACCCTGATGATGACGAACGACTGGAGGTGCGCAAGCTGCCTTTTGCCGAATTGTACCGTATGGTAATGGATAACGAAATTACCGATAGCCTAACGGTGATGGCAGTTTTGAAAGCCCAAATTTTAATAGACAAGGGAGAAATTTAAGCAATGAGATTACCCCTATTACTTTTTTGTTTGTTTCAGTTAGGCTGTTCACAGCCTAAACAAAATCCAAAATCTATAAAAGGAGAATGGTATTTAGTGAATGACAATTACAAATCGGGATGGGTAATCTATACACTCGATTATCTAAATATTGAAAATGACAGTATCACTATTATAACGTCATGGCTTAACCGGGTAAAAGAAAAAGTAAGTTTAATAGAAAACACATTAACCATTGGTAACCAATCTTTTCCAGCAAAGTTTGACACAGATAGTTTGACAATTGGCGAAAACAAATATGTAAGAGAAAAACCTTCTTATTATTCTACTCCCCGTATGATTATTAACATACATTCCGATAGCTGTAAAAAAAACCTTGAAATAAGTGAGGTCTCAGAAACTATTTCAGTCGGCTATAAAACTGGATCAGATTCAGTTTTATATTACTGGCAGGGAAATTATTATACAAGTTTAGACTCTTTAATAAAAGAGCTAACTCCAATTCATAATCATACCCCACAACTACTTTATTTTAACATACTCCTACATCGAGAACTAAAAATGGGTTCTGTTATTGATTTGAAAAATGCCTTGCGCTCAATAGGCTATATAAAAATTCGTTATCCTATTCTTTCAAAAGGAAAAACTACCCTCTTCTGCATCACTAACAACTAATCACTATCCTTTTGTATAGCGATGTTTTGGCAGTACGGCCTAACATTTGTATATACAAATAACAAAAACAAAGGAGATAATACCATGAGCCGTAAAGTAATTAAAACCGTAACTGCTAATAAAGAGCAACTTGCCCCAGGTTTATATATCAATCGCCCCCTTCCCCACCCTACAATAAAACATTTCGACCCATTTTTACTGTTAGACCAAATGGGCCCTGTGGAACAAGAGCCCAGTGCTGAACAAAAAGGAACTGGCGCACACCCACATAGAGGTTTTGCCACTTTGTCATACTTTCTATCAGGTGAGTTTGAGCACAAAGACAGCATGGGCAATTTGGGATTAGCAAAATCAGGTGGAATGCAATACATGATTGCAGGCAGCGGAATTGTTCACTCAGAAAAACAAAGTAAAGAATTTGCCGCCACAGGCGGCACTTTGCACGGTTTCCAACTTTGGATAAACCTGCCCGCCAAAAACAAAGGCGAAACTCCAGCCTATTTTAACCTTAACGACCACGAAATACCCCGCCATACCTTTGAAAACGGAGCTTATATAAAAGTATTAGCGGGTGTTTATGGCGAGACCATCTCGCCCGTAAAAACCTTTAGCCCTTTATTTGTATACCACCTGTACCTACCTGCAAAAAGCGAGGTGGAGCTTATAGTGCCTATTGATTTTAACGTATTTGCATACATACCCGACCGTGAAGTGCAATTGGGCGAAGACAAAGAACTTGTGGCAGGCAAACAAATGGCGATTTTTGAAGGTAATAGTCCATCCATAAAAGTATTTAACCCCGGTGCACTACCCAAAGATGTGATGTTATATGGTGGCGTAACGATAGGAGAACCCATTGTTCCCTACGGGCCATTTGTGATGAATAATTTTAAAGAAATACAGACCGCCATATACGATTACGAAGCAGGAAAATACGGTACAATAGACTTTTAATAGTTACTAAACCCATGCTTACCGAAAAAAGTTACCTTTGCGGCTCGAAAATTGTAATATAGCCAACACTTAACCTGATATAATAGATGAATGAATTGGTAATGGCCGGGCAGTTGATACTATCACTGGCCATTTTGGTAACACTGCACGAGTTGGGACATTTTGTGGCCGCACGCGCTTTTGGCATTAAAGTAGAAAAATTTTACCTGTTTTTTGATGCTTGGGGATTTAAACTATTTAGCTTTAAAAAAGGCGATACCGAATATGGTATAGGCTGGTTGCCACTAGGCGGCTACGTCAAAATATCAGGTATGATAGATGAATCGCTAGATACCGAGCAACTGAAACGTGAGCCCGAACCTTGGGAATTTAGAGCTAAACCAGCTTGGCAACGCCTTATAGTAATGATAGGTGGTGTTACGGTTAATGCCATATTGGGTATTATCATTTTCACCTTTATCGCCTATACCTATGGTCGTGATTATTTACCCATCGAAAATGCTAAAAACGGTATTGCAGCGCTTGAGTTTGGACAAAGTTTAGGCTTTAAAGACGGCGATAAAATACTAGAAGTAAACGGCAAAAAAGTTGTCAATTTTAGCGATATACTTGACCCTAATGTATACCTAAGCGAACACCCTATATACAAAGTTGAGCGCGACGGACAAATAGTAAATATAGAACTACCCAAAGGCTTTATAGATAGTATGGCCGATAAAAAAGGCAGCTTTATAATTGCTCGCGAAAAGTTTACTATCGATTCTGTTTATGCAAACAAAAATGATAAAACAGCCCCTTTGCAAAAAGGCGATATAATACTTAGCTTTAACGATACGGCTACCCCTTACTACCACAGTTTAAAACTGATAGTGGCAAACGTAAATGATACCGATGTACCCATGAAAGTACTAAGAGGTAACGATACCCTTAGCCTTATGGCCAATGTTGATAAAAAGGGAGCAATTGGCTTTAAGATAAAAAGCGATTTAGAAAGCAAAACTGAATATTTTAGTTTTGGACAAAGCTGGGGCAAAGGCTATACTATGGCAGTAGAAAACATTGCACTAAACGTTAAGTTTTTTGGCAAAGTATTTACAGGCAATGCGGATGCTTCAAAATCACTTTCGGGGCCTATTGGTATAGCACAACAATTTGGTGGTACTTGGGACTGGCACCGCTTTTGGAACCTAACAGGTTTACTATCGGTAATACTTGCCTTTATGAATTTACTACCCATACCTGCACTTGATGGCGGACACGTAGTATTTTTATTAATAGAAATGGTGATACGTCGCCCATTGCCTGAGAAGTTCTTGCACGTAATGCAAATGATAGGCATGATAATACTGCTAGCCCTTATGGTATTTATATTTGGTAACGATATTTTTAAACTGTTTAAATAGGTTTGGATAAAGGGATTAACTATTTCGATTTTTTCAATCTTCCTGTAGCTTTTAGCATTGATGAAAAGCTGCTGAAAGAGAAATACTACGAGAATACCCGAAATTTTCATCCCGACCAATACGGGCAGGATAGCGAGGAAAAACAAGCAGAGATGCTGGAGTTTACCTCGCTAAACAATGCCGCCTACAAAACCCTTAAAAACTTTAACCGCCGTGTGCATTATATATTGGATATGCACGGTTTAGTTACCGAAGGTGATAAGCACACCCTACCCCCTGATTTTTTAATGGAAATGATGGAGGTGAACGAAACATTGATGGAAATGGAGTTTGAACCTGATGCCGAAAAGCTAAAGGCAACACAAACCCAAATAACTGATTGGGAAAACGATATTATTGCACAAATGCAACAACTGGGCACCGCCTACGATGCTGCAAATGATGCCGACAAACCCGCACTATTACTGCAAATAAAAGAAGTTTACCATAAGAGTAAATATATTTTGCGCTTAAAAGAAAGTTTTTCTACATTTGCAGCCCTCTAAATGAGAAAAAAGCCCAGGTGGCGGAATTGGTAGACGCGCTGGTCTCAAACACCAGTGAGCTTAAACTCGTACCGGTTCGATCCCGGTCCTGGGCACTAAAAAAAGCCTTTCAGAAATTCTGAAAGGCTTTTTTATTTACCATTGCATAGCTATTTTGCCCCTCTTATGACTAAGCTGTTAAAACACTTTCTTTTACTATGCTGCATAGCATTTATTGCGCCTTCTTTTGCTCAACTTTCTGTTGGAAACGGTGATAGTGCATTAACACCGCAACAATTAGAGTTAGTTAAAAACTCTGATTTGTATCTAGTCATACCTAACTCACAATATTATCTCACTGAAAAGTATAATAGCCTTTTAAGTGAAGTATGGACTTATGGAAAGGTACATGTTATTACTCATAGTGATAGCTCAATACTTGAAACAAAGAAAAATGTATCGGTAGCGAAAATTATTAATAATTGTAAAGAAAACAAACCCAGCGAAGACAAAGAAATCTACTATTCAATTACCGACAAAAAGTACTCTACTCCTAAAGCAGCAAAAATAACTCTTTACACCTTGTACTTAAACTTCAGATATTATAACGATTATAAGGCCCACAAAGATGACTTCACTTTTGCTAACATGGAAATACTGGCAAAGCCTAAACGAGAGTATTTTGCGTGTAAAGACAATGAGAGTTTTAAAAATTATATTAACGAAAAAGCAAATCTGGAAAACTTTACTCCAAATTTTATTGCCCTCACTATCAAAATGATTGATTACAATTTAAAACATAACAAAATTCTTAATCGTGAAACTCAAAAAAAAATCAACAACTCTTCTGAATTAGCAAATCTTAAAACAGATACCTTATATACTACCGATGAACCTTTAGTTGTTTATAGCCCTTATTTTTATAGCTCAAATACTAGAAGCGAAACAAAAACATTCAAAAAATACAAGTACGGATATGTATTGAAAGATTATGATGCAATTAACAAACTTCTAAAAAATAATCAAATCAAATACCTCATATACCCAGTTAGAAATAATGCATGGGGAGAAATTTGCTTAATGGTGGTAAATGTAAAAACAGGAGAAATCATCTATTCAAAAAAAGCAAAAAGTAGAGATTTTGGAGATCGTATAGGGAAAAGGGAATTAAAGAAATTATCAAAGGCAATAGATAAAAGTTAAAATAGCATTTATCTATATGTGGAATCTTTAACCTGTTATGCAATACCTCACCATACCACCACCAATACAACTTGCGCCATACGTGCGCTCGTTTTGGGTGCTGCAAGGTGAGGCCACAAAAGAAATACCGTATACCTACCGTTCGTTTGCCGATGGTTGCCCCGAACTTATTTGCCACTACAATGGCGCTTTTAAAGAAATAACCCCCAATGGCAATATTATATCATCGCCATTATACCATTTACACAGCCAATCACAGCATTTTCGCAGATTTATAGCTACTGAAAATTTTAGCATTTTTGGGGTGTATTTATATCCGTTTGCACTGCCACAACTGTTTAATATACCCAGCCATGTAGCAACCAATCACCACCCTGATATTGAAACACTTTTGGGGCAAACAGGTAAGCAGATACAAGAGCAAATGCTATTAGCAAAAACTACTATACAGCGCATAGCAATTACCACACAATTTTTAGAAAAACGTTTACTACAACAACAGCCAAAGCCAATATATTTAGCCATAAAACAAGTATTGCAGGGCAATGAAGTAGCTAATATTAACCAATTGGCCTATAGCTTCAATTTATCTACCCGCCAATTCGAACGAAAGTTTAAAGAGCAGGCAGGCTTTAGCCCCAAACTATACTCACGTATTGCACGTTTTCATAAAGCATTACAACACTACGGTACTACGCTACCACTAACAGAAATTGCCTACAATTGCGGTTATTACGATCAATCACACTTTATACGTGATTTTAAAGCATTTAGTGGTCATCATCCCAAAACATATTTTAGTGGCAAAGCCGAAGGCACAGAGTATCTCGAAACCGAATAAAACTAATGTCGTATTTGTACAATTATAAATGTGCCTGCTACATTTGCTTTGCAGGTAAATAATATCACTATGAAAACACAAACAAATATTCCCACAGGGCACCAAACAGTAATGCCTTACCTTATTATTGAAAATGTAGCCGATTTTATACACTTTGCGGTTGATATTTTTGGCGCTGAAGAACTAAGCAAACACTTGCGCGAGGGCACTAACGAAATTATGCACGCCGAAATAAAAATTGGCACCAGCATTATAATGATGGGGCAAGCCAGCGACCAATGGGGTGTGAGCAATGCAGGGCTATTTATATACGTAAACAATATTGATGCCTTGTATAATGAAGCGTTGGCCAAAGGTGCTACCGCTATTTACCCGCCTGATGATAAAGATTATGGCCGCAGCGCAGGCATTGTTGATCCTTTTGGCAATACGTGGTGGCTCACACAAGTTTAGCGTTTATCTGTTTATCACAGTAAAACACAAAAGGCTTTGCACCATGCAAAGCCTTTTGTGTTTTATTGATGCTGGAGGCAACAAGTATATTCCTTATTTCTTAAGAAAAGCGTTAACAGTACTTAAAAATTTAACTTCTTCTTTGCCTACCTCAGCACCCGATGGATAACCACACGAACCCAAAGCCGAAATAACATAATTTGCAGGATCGGCTTCATTACTCATAGTAAACAACCAAATGGTAGGATAACCCCTTACCTGAAAAGTTTGCTGTAAACTGGCATTTTGTTGTACCAAATCAGGGCTAAGTTGTTTAGTTCTAGGGAAATCAAGCTCAAGTAAAATCACGTTTTCTTTTGCCCAATCTATAAACGCTGTTTTTACAAACACATCGCGTTGTAATTTTTTACACCATCCACACCAATCACTTCCTGTAAAAAAAGCAAATATGGGCTTGTTGCTAGCTACTGATGCTGCATTAGCCTCCATAAGACTGGTATACCATACCAATCCCTCTTCTTTCGCACTATCTTGTTGTGCTTTAGCACTAAAGCCTGTAAGCAATGCAAATACTACAATTATTAGTTTTATACTTTTCATTCAGCGTTCAATATAATTAACACATTTTAATATAACACAAAAAAATCAGCAGTTTGTTCTGCCGTAGCAAAAGTATTTATCCTGTGCTACTTTATTTTTGTTTCTCTATAAACTCTTTTAAAAGCCCAAATGTAACCGTCCAATAATACACCAAGTGTTTATAAATAGCCTCAGTGGCAAAACCGTTTAGTGCAAGTATTAATGTAGTCTGATTATCCATTGGCGATAATCTAAACTCAAGTATAGTATAGTTTTCAGGCTCATCTCGCAATCGTGATAATGAACTTAAATGACTATACTTTAACACTCTTTCAGGTTCATACTCCAAAACCGTCCCCATATTTTCAAAATACACCCAGTGGCTATCGCCTTTTATAGTTATCGGGCTGCCCACATTCCAATCGGTAATAATAGTTATCTCCTCCTCAGCCATCCACTGCTTCATCAACGTCGTGTTTGTTAAAGCCTCCCACACTTTTGCCGGTGTCGCACCTATAGTGATTACTTTCTCAACAATTTCGTTGCTTAGTGTTCCTTTATCAACCATTTTATAGACCCTTGTGTTGCAAAATCCGTGCTCAATTCGCACAGAATAAAAAATGTCTAAATCACCCCAATACAAAGTCTATTTTACCCCCTTATATCCACCTGTTAAGCCTCTAATTTTGTGTGTTTAATTTAAAATATCACTTCGTAAAAAATAAAAATCATGACACAACAAAATTTTACAACTACCATTTTGGTAGACAAAACACCAAAAGAAGCCTTTGATGCCATTAATAATGTTAGAGGATGGTGGTCGCAAGAAATTGAAGGCAGTACTGATGCGCTAAACAGTGAGTTTAATTACCACTATAAAGACGTACATCGCTGTACAATGAGAATAACAGAACTTATACCCGCCCAAAAAGTAGTTTGGCTAGTTACGGCTAACTATTTTAGTTTTACTGAAGATAAAAGCGAATGGGTGGGCGATAAACTACTATTTGAAATAGCTGAAAAAGGTAATCAAACAGAAATCCGCTTCACTCAACAGGGTTTAACACCTGCAAACGAATGTTATGATGTTTGCAACGATGGTTGGAGCAATTATATAAACAACAGCTTGCGAAACCTGATAGCTACAGGCGAAGGAAGCCCCAACCCCAAAGAAGGTGAAGGTTTTAATGCTGAATTGGCTGAAAAGTGGAGCATAAACGAATAATATTAGCTAGCGTACAATAACAGCATGAATACACATGATTTTACAACTACCATTTTGGTAGATCAAACACCAAAAGAAGCTTTTGATGCCTTTAATAATGTTAGAGGATGGTGGTCGCAAGAAATTGAAGGCAGCACTAGTATGCTGAACAGTGATTTTAAATACCACTACAACGACTCGCACCTTTGCACAATAAAAATAACAGAATTTAAACCCGCCCAGAAAGTAGTTTGGCTAATGACAAACAACTATTTTAATTTTACAGAAGACAAAAAGGAACTAACTGGTACAAAAATTATTTTTGAAACACGCCAAAAAGACAAAAAAACTGAAGTAACCTTCACCCACGAAGGTTTAGTCCCCGATTTAGAATGCTTCGATATTTGTTCTAATGCTTGGAGTCAATACGTCCAACAAAGTTTATATAACCTTATCACTACAGGAAAAGGAAGCCCCACTCTAAAAGAAGGTTAAGGCTTTAATAAATAACACTAATTAACGTGATTTCTGGATAAGAGACAGTTCACCCCCCCCTATGGATAGGGGTGCGTGGACAGTCATCCTGAGGTCCTAGAAGGGTGAATACGTGTTTGGCCTGCCCGCCATGCTTCGAGAGCCTATACATTACAACAGCCGCACTCCAACACATTCATTTTGAGTTAGTTTTATTCCGAGCTCACGTTAATTAGTATACGTTAAAAATATTTTGGCTGATAACCAACTGTATTTTGGGTTCGTTTAATGATAAATAGACAACTCACCACTAAAAAGTGGTACAGAAGCCGCACAAATAAACCAAACATACAAACAAAAAGCCTTTGCCATAAGTGGCAAAGGCTTGATTATTGTTAAAAAACCTATGATTGAATAGTCTTAACTATGGGTGGCAGTGAAAATGTACGTGTTGGGTTTTAGTATTACCCTCGTGGTCTACATAAACAGTTATTTCAGCTTCCATATCACTGTGCTTAGTTACGTTGTTCACCCAATTTTCATCTATGGTATATGAAGTACCGTGATCGTGCACCTCTTTTTTAAACACTTCTTCATTATTGTTTGACTTGTTTATAATAGTAAGCTCATAACCGTGCATTCCAGCACTATTACTAATACTTGCTTTAATATTCACTGTGCTTCCGTTAACAAATGTTTGCATATCGGTAGGTGAAGTAATACTTATAGAAAAATTATCGGTTGGGGTTGGCGATGGATTATCATCTTTCTTTTTACACGATGATACTAAACCTATTGTGGCTACAAATAATAATACCACTGCTATATTAATTGATTTAAAATTTTTCATTGTTGTAATGTGTTTTTATTAGATACGTTAAAATAAATAAATGATGCTTGTAGTGAAATTTGTTTTGGGAGTTATTTGTCCGCTGCCTAAATGATAACTAATAGGCTGCTTTAATGCTACTCCAAACGAAAACGACTTAAAATAAGTGTCAAGCCCTGCCACAATATCAGCACGTTGCCCACCCGTATATTTTTGCTCTTCGCCATAGCTTATATCTTTTGCCATGTGCTGGTAATTAATACCCACTTGAGGCAAAAACGTGGTGTTTTTAATATTCTTCCAATAAAAAAAACGCACTGTAGCCCCTACCCTATCACCAAAACGATAGCTACTGGCATTGGTAGTATTTAGGGTATAATTCAACTCGGTATTTATACCTGCTTTTTTATACCGCAGAGTATACATGGCATTAAAAGGTATATCTACCGTGCCTGTGCCCATTTGCATATTAGCTAAAAGCAAAGCCCCGTTATTTTGACGAGTGTAGCTGCCTGTAGGCAATTTTACCCCCACACCCAATTGTAGTGCGTGCTTAAACTTTTTGCCCATACTATCGGCAGAATTTATTACCACATAATTAGCCAAAAAAGTAGCATCGCCCCACCCTTGCGAGTAGGTAGTTTTGTTCTCTTCTTCTCTGCTAAAAAAATGGTAGGGCATTAGTGCAAACAACTGCACACGTGGATGCGGAACATACCTGCCCAAAACTTGTAAGGTATTAAACCGCTCGTGAGAATATTGTGGTGTCTCATTTTCAAAAAGGGTGAGGTGCTGCGATGTAAATGCCGACTGGCTATACCGTATGCCTACAAAATGACGACCAAAACGAGGCATAATGCCCATTGTACCGCCACCATTGGCCGCACACCCGCACACATCGCAGGCAATGGCTGTGTATACGCACGCCAATAGCCCCGCTGTGGCTATTAATTTTTTCATGTAATAATGTTAAAATGTTCGACTTAAAAGAAAAATATCAGTGTCAAACATTTATTTCAGGTGGATGAAATACAGAATACCGTACATCGGGTGTTACAATATCATCATCACCCATTGGATAGGTTATTTTTTCTTTAGCTATGCACTGAGCCATGTATTTATCTGCATTAAAAATACTATAAGCTGATAGTTCTAGCTTCTCTAATCCTGCAATAGGTAAAAATGGTTTTTCATTGGTTTCGCTTTTCTCAAGCTCTTTTACCAACTGACATTTACCATTACAAGTTGATGTTTCATCATCACGATTTTCGCACAGATTTTGCGCTATATAATCACGATTTAGCTGCCACGCAGTTATTATATATACCTTTATCGCTATTGGCCAAGCGATAATTAGAGCACATACTATAGCAACTAATTTTTTCATTAACAGTGCAATATTACTAAATTAGACGAGCTTTTTTGGGATAAATTGTTCCTTAAAAATTATGAAAACAGAAAAAACCACCATTACCCGTTTGCCCAAGCGTGGGGCATACGATGAAGAAACCATTAACAACATAGTTGATGAAGCCCTATTTTGTACGCTTAGTTATGCTAGCAACGAGCAACCGTATAGCATACCCACAGGACATTGCCGTATAGATAACCATTTATATATACACGGTTCCGTTGGAGCCGGTTATATGCGCCAAATGGCAGAAGGTGTGCCCGTATGTATTTCTATTACTTTGCTTGATGCTTTGGTATTAGCAAAATCGGCTTTTCATCATTCGGTAAACTATCGCTCAGTGGTAGCATTTGCTAAAGCTGAGTTAGTAGAAGATTTTGATGAGAAGATGAAAGCTTTAGAGGTATTTACTGAAAAAATGATACCTGACAGATGGAAAGACTGCCGCTGGCCAAACGAGGCTGAGATGCGTAAAACTATGGTTTTAAAATTTAGTCTTGAAGAAGCCAGTGCTAAAATACGCGCCGACCAAGCTAATGATGACGAAGAGGATTACGATTTACCCCATTGGGCAGGTTTAGTGCACTATACCACAACAGCTACAGACTATACACCTAATGCACTAACTAAAGAGCAAAATATACCTTACCCCAACTACTTTGATCTGTAAGTTTATAAGTATCAACCCATAACAAAAGGGTGTACCTATACCTTGTATACGTATGGGTATTTTTTTTGTTAACTCACCCCAAATAATGAGTTTAGTGCAGGCGTTCATAATTCCCCCTCTCTAAATATAGAGAGGGGCGTAGTTCTGTGGTTCCTACTTTCCCATAAAACTGGGGTGAGTTAAAATTCTAGTGTGTGTGTAAATTGATAGTATAAACAAAAAAGGGTGTACCAATGGTACACCCTTTTTTTATATTGTTAGTCTCGATTTAAAACTAAGCTTGTTTTTTCTCTTGTCTTTTTATCAATTGTGCTGATAGTGGGCTACCGATACACAACGATGAGTAAGTACCCAAAATAATACCTACAGTAAGTGCGAAGGCAAAACCTTTGATAGTTTCACCACCAAACAAGAACAATATAAATACTACTATAATGGTAGTTAACGAAGTCATAATAGTACGGCTAAGAGTATTGTTCAAAGCCATATTAATTACTTTATCAGTATCACCTTCTTTTTTGTGTTCGCGTAAGTACTCACGTACACGGTCAAATACAACCACCGAGTCATTTATAGAGTAACCTATAATGGTAAGTATAGCTGCTATAAAGGCTTGGTCTATCTCAAGCGTGAAAGGCACAACACCATCCAACAAAGTAAATAGTGATAATACCAACAATACGTCATGCACCAACATCACAATAGTTGCCAAAGCAAACTGCCAGCGACGGAAACGCAATTGTATGTAAATAAACATACCTACAAGAGCTAATACAATTGCCAGTATAGCCGATGTTTTAATATCATCTGCAACAGTAGGCCCTACTTTGTAAGAGGTTAGTATTTCATACTTTCCTTTTCCAAGAGTATTGATACCCTCACCTAATTTAGACTCAACTAATTTGCTTGCTCCCTCATCTTGACTGTTTATTTGGTACTCGGTAGTAATTTTAAACGAGTTATCAGTACCGTATACTTTTACTTCAGGTGCACCATCAAACGGTTTAGCTAAAGCTGAACGAATTTCTTGGGCATTGGTAGGATTTTCAATTTGAACTACATAAGACCATCCACCTTTAAAATCGACACCCAAATCAAAACCTTTGGTAAACATTGATATTACACCTGCTAATATTAACACACCAGAAATGGCATAGAATATTTTGCTTTTACCTACAAAATCAAAGTTTGATTTTCTAAGTAATTGCTTACTGTATGGGAAGAAGAATTTAACGTTTTTCTCACGTTTCATTAACCACTCATACAATACACGGGTTAATAAAAACGCTGTAAACAACGAGCTTATAATACCAATGATAAGTGTGATAGCAAAACCCGCTATAGGGCCTGTGCCAAATATGGCAAGTACTACGGCTGTTAATAAAGTTGTTACGTTTGAATCTATAATAGCCGAAGCAGCATTTTTATAACCGTTTGAAATTGCATTGCGCAGGTTTCGTCCCAGCTCTAGTTCCTCTTTTATACGCTCATATATAAGTACGTTCGCATCTACTGCCATACCCAGTGTTAATATAACACCCGCTATACCCGGTAGAGTTAGAGCAGCCCTAAACGAGGCCAAAGTACCCATAATAAAGAATAAGTTAAGCAACACCGCTAAATCGGCGATTAAACCGGCAGTATTGTAAACTAAGAACATTATTAATATTACCGATAGGAAACCTACCAATATAGATATTGTACTGCTTTCAATGGCCGCTTGACCTAAGCTAGGCCCTACTACAGCTTCTTCAACAATACGAACAGGGGCAGGCATTTTACCTGCTTTTAGTATGTTAGCTAAATCTTTTGCTTCTTCAGAACTAAATCTACCTTCTATCGATGATTGTCCACCTGCAATTTTACCGTTTACTACGGGGGCAGAGTATACTATACCATCAAGCACAATAGCCACGTGTTTGTGTGGTTCAGTTGCTGATGCAGCAGCCGTAATATCTTCCCACTTACGCGCACCTGCAAGACTCATGCTCATGCTCACTTGGTTTTCACCAATTTGACCTATAACAGCACGAGCATCAGTAACCACATCACCTGCAAGGGCAGGATTACCATCACGTTCAGCTTTAAGAGCATACAATGCTAATACAGGGGCTTTATCATTTCCTGATGCTTTACCCCAAGCAAAATGAATGTTTGCAGGTATGCCTTCTCTTACTTCTGCACTATTTAAATACTTGTTAATATCCGAAGTATCATTAAATAGAGCATATCCAATTTCAGCGCCTTCATTTAATAATGTCTGACCATCTTTTTGGCTAAAGTTAAGTTGAAGACCTTCAGCATATATAGGATATTGTTTCTTAAACTCTTTAGGTGCTGATGCTGTATCGGCAGCAGCTGTATCTATTCCTGTTGCTAATAGTGATGTATCGCTGGTTACGGTAGTATCATTACCAACAATAGTAGGCGCAGTAGTTGGAACAACAGACTCTGCTACTGTTGATGCAGGGGCATTTTCTGCTTCCTCAGCAGCTATTCTGCTTCTTACTATTTCGTTAGCTTTTTCAAGAAACGCATAAGCTTCTTGATTACTATACGTATTCCAAAACTCAAGTTTTGCAACACCTACGATAAGATTACGTACCCTTTCAGGATTATCAACACCAGGCAATTCTATCATTACACGGCCTGAGTTTGATAATAACTGAATTGTAGGCTGAGTTACACCAAATTGGTCGATACGTGTTTTTAAAATCTTAAAACTCCTGTCAACCGATTCCGAGACTTCTTTACGTATAAAGTCTATCACATCATCGTCGCTAGAAGTAAATTTAATATACTCAGAGTTATCTTTATTAAAAAACAAAGCCGCCAACTTTAGGTTGGGGTTAATTGCATTTAACTGAGTTTTAAACTCTGATATGATATCAATATTAGGATTTTTCTCTTTTTGAGTAACCGCTTGTGCAAGGGCTTTATTAAAATCTTCGTTTTTAGTTTTGTTTGCGAGAGCCTTTATAACATCGACAACCGATATTTCAACCACCACATTCATACCGCCCTGCAAATCGAGGCCTAAATTAAGCTGACGCTCTTTAACTTCTGAATAGGTAAAATCTTTTACTAAAAGATTAAATACTTTTTCTGTAGATAGTGAGTCGAGATATTTACGAGTTAAGGCAGTACTATCGTTAGTAGCTTTTTTAGCCTCACTTTCAATAGAAAGGGCTTTGAAGGTAAACGACAGCTGATAAATACACACCAACACTAGCGCAACAGCAAAAAACTTTACAACGCCTTGATTTTTCATTCGGTTCTCTTAATTTATATATTAGTTTACGCGGTTCTTACCAAATTTTTGAAGAACGGCAAATATAGAGGTTAGGGGATTAAAGTGCAAAGCCTTATTGAAAGGTGCACAATTTTTTATAAAAAACAGATTTACAGGATGATACGACTGTTTTAGCTATTCATTTCGATAAAACGCTCAATATCTTGCTCTTTTCCAAGCACAATAATCGTATCAGTATCGTATATAATAGTATTGTCTTTGGGTATACCAAAAATGTGTGCTTCTTTAACAGGTTGTCCGTTTTCGTCCATCACTTCATACTCTCTTTTTATCGTTATCAGGTTCAGCTCATACTTCATCTGCATTTGTATATTCCCTACTGTTTTATTCCAAATACCTTTAGGGGGTTTAATTTCTGCAATCTCATATTCATCAGGCAATTGCAAAAAAGTCATCACACTAGGGTGTATAAGGCGTTCGGCCACTATTATACCTACTTCATCTTCGGGAGATAGTATTTCTTTAATACCCATTTTTTGCAAAATCATATTTTGCTGGCGGTTTCCCGCACGGGCAATAATACGTTTCACATTCATATCCATTAAATGGGCTACGGTAAGCAAAAGAGCTTCAAAATTTTCACCAATGGCTACCACTACGGCATCCATTTCGTTAATATTTACGGCTTCCAAGGCTTTTACATCCGTGCTATCCATAGTTATGGCATAGGCCACATCATCGCGCAGCACGTCAACCTTGCTTTCTTCGCTATCTATAGCAATTACTTCTGCCCCTCTGTGCGAGAGGGTTTTGGCGATTTTTGTACCAAACCGTCCCATGCCTATTACTGCAAACCTATAATTCATACTGTTACAAATGTATAATAAACCTTTACGTTTTTGGGACTTGCCCTTCTAATAAGGTTTTAAAATGATTTTCTATTACGTTTAAGCTATTATTAAAGTGACTGTTATTTATCACTATTATATCAGCAAGCTCTTTATAGGGGGCTAAATATTTTTGAAAAGCAGGTTTAACATGGTTGTGCCATTGGTAGGTAACCATATCTTGTGGTATACCCCGCTCGCTTACATCGCGCTGTATTCGTCGCTGCAATTTTATATCCTCGTCGGCATCTATAAATAGCTTTAAATCTAAGGTTTCAAAAATATCAGTATAAAAAAATATGAAAAGACCTTCGATAATAATAATAGGTGCCGGATGAAAATCGAGCCACTCGCGCGGTGCTTCGGGGTTGTTAAAGGTATATGATTTTTTTTTGATGGTATGACCTTGCGCCAGCTCTAATAAATCAGTATGAAAACGCTCTAAATCAATAGCTTCAGGAAGGTCGAAGTTTATCTCACCATTTTCGTCTTTGGTCTGTTGCTCAATGGGTTTATAATAATCGTCTTGCGAGATGAAGCAAATTTGTTGTTGCGAAAACTTTTGTTTCAGCGACTTTAAAAAACGGGTTTTGCCTGATGCGCTTCCTCCTGTGATACCTACTAAATAGGGCTTACTATCCATACAGAAGCAAAGGTAATAACATTAAACATTTTACATTGAACAATTAACATTTAGTATTCAATGTAAAATATTAATTGTCAAATGGGCAGATTATACGCTATTTAAACACCCTCCTGCTCATCTCCCTGAGCCTCTTTGCGCATTTTTTCTGATAGTTCTTTACCCAAAAACCTATCCACCAAGTTATGAACCAAGTACAGTAATGGCGTAATAGCAAGGGCTACTACAAATTTGTATATATAGTTGTTAGTACCCACAGAAGCCACTTGTCCTAAACTCCAGTCGCTTCCTATATAAAAGGCGATATACAACACCACAAAACTGTCTATAATTTGCGATATAAGAGTTGAACCCGTGGCACGCAGCCAAAGGTATTTTTCACCCGTTTTTGTTTTAAGCCAATGGAAAACGGTAACATCAACCACCTGCCCTATAAGAAATGCTATTAGCGAACCTGCGATAATATAAAGTCCTTGCCCAAATACTTTTGAAAATGCCAATTGCATATTAATAGTTTCCCCATCACCCAAATCTTTCACTTCCCACCAACTAGCAGGCGCAAGGTGTATTACACCATAAATTACTAAAAACGAATAGGTGATAAGTGATACAGCTATATAGGTAAATGTGCGTACACCTTTTTTACCATAATACTCGTTTATAATATCTGTCATTATAAACACAATAGGCCAAGGTAGCACCCCTGCCGTTAAATCCATATTTAAGGTTAAGCCAAAAATATCAAGTCCAAAGGGTGGTATACCCAATGTGCTTTCTAGCGAGAATATTTTAATACCTATAAACTCGGCCAATATAGCATTGCACAAAAAAAACGAGCCAAGTATAAGAAACAGCAGTGTACGTTTTCGATGTTCTTTGGGTTGCATCAACAAAACAAATTGTACTTCAAGTATAACTTTTTTAAGGTTAAGTTGATAAACTTATGTTTTAAAGATCATATCTTACAATTATGAAGAACTTTTTTACAATTTTAATTTTAGTAATTACTGTTTCAACTGCGAAATCTCAAAGTGACTCATTAAAAACAACTCCTGATAGTTTTGAAGCTATCTTAGATTCAGCAAAACTTGTTTTTACTCCACCCAAAGGATATACGGAACTTGTTCCTATTGAAAATAATCAAATGAATTATGAAAAAGCATATAAACATCCCACTGAAAAATTTGAGGTTCGCTATGCTATTAGAACACATAAATTTGGCTTTTTCGACGCAATATTTCAAGTTACAATATTAAATATATCGGGTGGACAATCGCCCGAATATTCTTTATTCAATACCGAAGCCGTGAAAGAAGAGTTTAATGCTGATATAGGTGCATCAGTAATGATAAACCCCAGTAAAGAATTTGCCGCAGATTATAAATATTGTTTAATGGTTTGTATTAATAAAAAAGGAGTTGGTGATGCATTTTATTTTTATTTAGCTGATGATAATACCCTTATTCAAAAACTAATGCTACCTATATTCCATGCACTAAAATTTGAAGAGTAAAAAATGAGGTAACTTGATATGAAACAAAAAAGCGGCGCAACCCTTTGGGTTGCGCTACTCGTATTTTAGATTATTTCTTTTTTAAGATTCTTTCAAAAAATCGTACTCGTAACTGGTAGGAGGTACAAGCGTTTCTTTTATACTGCGTTGACTTGTCCAACGGAGCAAATTCACTTTAGCACCTGCCTTATCGTTTGTACCCGATGCACGCGCACCACCAAAAGGTTGCTGACCTACAACTGCACCCGTGGGTTTATCGTTGATGTAGAAGTTACCTGCACTATCGCGCAATTTATCGGAAGCAAGGCTAATAGCATAACGGTCTTGTCCAATTATAGCACCTGTAAGCGCATAAGGCGATGTGTTATTTACCAACTCAAGTGTTTCTTCGTATTTGTTAGCATCGTACACATATATACTAAGCACAGGGCCAAATATTTCTTCGCACATGGTGGTATACATTGGGTCTTTTACCGCCAACACAGTTGGTGCTATAAAGTAGCCTTTGCTTTTATCATAAGTTCCGCCTGCTACTATTTCAACATTGGGATCGTTTTTAGCAGCATCTATATATGCAGCTATTTTATCAAATGATTTCTCGTCAATAACAGCATTTACAAAGTTGGTAAAATCTTCAACTGGCCCCATTTTAAGACCATTTACCGTTGCTGCAAATTTATCTTTCAACTTCGCCCAAAGGGTATTGGGTATATAAGCACGTGAGGCTGCCGAACATTTTTGCCCTTGATACTCGAATGCACCACGGGTTAATGCTGTGTTTACCACATCAACATCGGCACTTTCGTGCACCATCACAAAATCTTTACCCCCTGTTTCTCCAACTATACGAGGATAGCTTTTGTACAGGTGTATATTATTACCAATGGTTTTCCAGATATTTTGGAATACGCCCGTTGAGCCTGTAAAGTGTATCCCTGCAAATTCAGGATGGTTAAATACCACCTCACCCATATCGGGGCCATTTACATAAACAAGGTTTATAACGCCATCGGGCACACCTGCTTTTATAAATATTTCCATTAGCACTTGCGCGCTATATATTTGGGTGTTGCTGGGTTTCCATACTACCACATTACCCATAAGGGCAGCACTGGTAGGTAGGTTACCGGCAATAGCTGTAAAGTTGAATGGCGTAAGTGCAAATACAAAACCTTCAAGCGGGCGATACTCTATGCGATTCCATATACCGCTAGACGATATAGGTTGATCGTGATAAATTTCAGACATAAAGCGTACGTTGAAACGCAAAAAGTCAATAATCTCACAGGCTGAATCTATTTCAGCTTGATAAGCATTTTTACTTTGCCCCAACATAGTTGCAGCATTTAGCTTGGCGCGGTATGGGCCTGCCATTAAATCGGCAGCTTTTAAAAATATTGCAGCACGTTGTTCCCAATGCATATTTGCCCAAGCGGCACGAGCAGCTAGTGCTGCATCAATAGCTTGTTTTACATGGGTTTTATCACCTTCGTGAAAAACGCCCAATAAATGCTGGGTATCGTGTGGCGGACGAATTTCTTTGGTTACTCCGCTCCTCACCTCTTTGCCATTAATATACATAGGTATATCAGCTTGTGTAGCACGAGCTTCGGCAAGAGCTTTCTTCAATTCTGCTTTTTCTTTGCTACCTGGTGCATAGCTTAGCACCGTTTCGTTTATAGCTTCGGGTACATTAAAAAAACCGTTCATGTATTTAATTAGGGGTATTTATGGTGTTTTTATAGCCTGTTTTTCTCAAGCTGTGCAAATGTAGTTTTTTTTTTTACAGATGGAAATGCACAAAAAGGGCTAATAATGGACTATAAATACATAAAGTCCACGCCCTTGGGTATGTGCTAAAAAAAGATTGCTAAAAATTAGAAGAGGATAACTACTCAAACAATCCCCAAATTTGGCCTTGTGGCAAAGGGGCTGTTATGCGTATAGGTACTTTTGTTACAGGATGAGAAAAACTTAGCTCTGATGCGTGCAAGCAGATAGAACCATTAGGATTTTTCTCTTTATAGCCATATTTAATATCGCCTACTATGGGGCCAATTGCTGTTGAAAGCTGTACACGTATTTGATGTGGACGACCTGTAAGCGGATTAATTTTTAGCATACTATAACCCGATAGTTCACCTATCAACTCATATTCCAACTCTGCCCTTTTACTGCTAGGCACTTCTCTTAGCTTAGCTTTAGATTTATTAGCATCGTGGTCTTTTGTCAACCAATGTACTAGTTTACCTGCTTCGTTGTGCGGGCGTTGCTTCACTAAGGCTATATAGGTTTTTTGCAATTCTCGCTCACGAAACTTCTCGTTCATGCGCTCCAATGCCTTGCTGGTGCGTGCAAATAAGCACACGCCCGATACTGGTCTATCTATGCGGTGTATTACGCCCAAAAAGGCTTCGCCGGGCTTATTGTATTTATCGCGAATATATTCCTTTACCAAATCGGCAAGGGTTTCATCGCCTGTTTTATCACTATGCACCAACAAACCAGCAGGTTTGTTAACGGCTATAAGGTGATTGTCTTCGTATAAAATTTTTATTGAGGTAGCTTTCACTATTGCTTAATTATCCTGCAAAGGTAAGTGCTTTTGTTGGTTTCTATTAAAATGAGATAGAGACCTTGAGACAAGGAGGATACATTGGTAGTAATATTGCTGTTTTTTAATCTATATGTCAATTGACTTACTTTCCCAAGCACATCAATTGCTACCACACTGTTAATATCATAATCCAATATGCCCTCTAATTCAATTATTCCATTTGCAGGATTTGGATAGGCTTTAATCAATTCTTTAGAAATTTTATCTATCCCAACAGAAATTTCCATATTAACATTTTGGCAATCAATACCCGCTACATCAGAATAAAATGATTTTCCACTATAAAAAAACTTTCTGTCCGCACAAAAAGAAGCCACACCATCACTTCCATTGCTAAAACGTGTTACTGAATAATTTGTATCAAAAGGTGTTAATCTAAAAAAGAATTGTGAAGTAAAACCCATACCTTGAACTACCATATTACTATCCATATAGTTAGTAGCCCAACCTTGAGCGCTTTTCCCTTCAAAAGTGATAACATTTAAAGTATCATTTGATAGTTGTGTATCAAATATTTTGTATTTGTTTTTAACTATAAGATATGGTGCCCAATGCTCAGGATGCTCACTATAAATAGTATCGCCTTTTTGCCATCCAAAATCAAAAACCAAAAATTCTTTTCCTGACTTTAATATCGAATCATGAATAGCCAACTGTCCTATATACTTGGTGTTTTTTTCAAACCTAACAAAAAGTTTTAGGCTGTCTTTCCTTAAAACAGCTATTTTGTTTGAAAGTGCAAACCTATCATTAACTGTGTATGGCTGCGAAAGATGTTGACTCCCTTTATAGTATTTTAGATTACGCCTGTTTAAATATAGATTTTTACACTTTTTCCCATCGACAAAAGTATCACCAAGCATCACATAATCATTAAACCAAACAACACCTCCATCAATATCACCTCCAATTCCCCCCTCACGCCAATAAGCAACACTATCGGGAAAAATATTAGTAGTTTGAGCGATGCTAGCAATAGCTAATAAAAAAAAGAAAACTGATAGGTATACGTTTTTCATAAGTTAAATATACCTTTTAAAGACCTTACGATGGTGTCAAAAGTTGAAGAAATTTTATATTTTCTACTTCAGAAAACCAAAGCCTAGTAGCTTTCTTTATCGTTAGGAAAATCTTTTTGTTTAATATCTTCAATATAGCGCTCGGTAGCGTCTTTCATCTCGTCGTACAAATTCAAATAACGGCGAAGAAAACGGGGGCTAAACTCTTTGGTAATGCCCAGCATATCGTGGCTTACCAATACTTGCCCATCAACATAGGGGCCTGCACCAATACCTATTACGGGTATCTTAATATTTTCAGCTACTTGTTTTGCCAGTTTTGAAGGTATTTTTTCTAATACTATAGCAAAGCAACCAGCCTCGGCCAATAAATTAGCATCGTGTATTAGTTTTTCGGCTTCGGCATCTTCTTTGGCGCGAACTTCAAACGTGCCAAATTTGTATATAGATTGTGGGGTTAAACCCAAATGCCCCATAACGGGTACTCCTGCTGATAGTATACGTTTTATAGATTCAAGTATCTCTTCGCCACCTTCCATTTTTATGGCGTGCGCACCCGATTCTTTCATTATGCGTATGGCACTGTTTAAGGCTTCTTTACTATTCCCTTGGTACGAACCAAAGGGCAAATCTACCACCACCAAGGCACGAAAAACAGCACGCAATACTGATGATGCGTGGTATATCATTTGGTCTAGCGTAATGGGCAAGGTAGTCATGTGCCCAGCCATAACGTTTGAGGCCGAATCGCCCACCAACAATACATCTACTTTAGCCTCGTCAAAAATTTTAGCCATGCTAAAATCGTAGGCAGTAAGCATACTGATTTTTTCTCCGCGCTCTTTCATTTCTTGCAGCACGTGGGTGGTAACGCGGGTAATTTCTTTGTATTTGTTGGTTGTCATACGGCGGCAAATATAATGGAATGATACTATATTAATTCCTATTGAAATTTACACATTAAAGAACTCCATACTCATTGTAATTGTGTATTTGCTCAAAACAGGTGTGTAATTATTTTTAAGACTTAATATAATTAACTTTTTTTGAGATATAGGGTCAAAGATTAAAGTTTATTGATTTGCTATAAACTTATTTATCAATCTTTCTAAAAACATTCATAGCGTTTGAGCCCTTAGACTTTTTAAACCCTGTAATTTTAAGTACATCAATTTCAATATCTCCTACATGTTTATGAGCTTTATAGTAATCATTCAACTTTGGAAGTATTAATTTATCAGCAGCACTTAAAGGTATTGTAAAAGTGGAATCATACACAGCCAAATAGCAATTCGTATTTTCTAATTTCCCACTACTATCATAGTCTAAAAAGTATTTTGTAGGTTCCCATCCTCCACAAAAACTCTCAACAATAAATTGCTCAGTTAGTCTTTTACCTTCATAAACATTATAATAATAAGCCATGCACCCGCAGCAACCTGATGACATAATGCGTATATCATAACTTCCCTTTTGTACACTTCGGTATGAGGCACAACTGAAAAATAAAAGGCAAATGCTCACATATTTCAATACAGCTATACGCATAGATGTTATTTTATAAATCTCTCTTCTACCAAATTTCTTAATATCATAGTCTCCACTTCAAAATGCGACGTAGAACGGCTGCAAAGCTGGGTATACATTTCTATAAATTTGCTATCCTTTGATAGTGTCTTTTGTTGCTTTCCATAAATAAGATATACTTCTCCCACAAGAAAATCAAAACCGCATAAATTTTTATTAATAGGCGTATATATAGACACTGTATCACTTGTAAACTCTTCGCTTGTTTTAAAATACGAATAAACCTTTAGTGAAATTTTATTGGCAAGGATTGGCAAGCCCACTCCTTCTTCTATTTCTCTATTATATAAAGTCTTTTCTATACTAATGACTTTGCCTTTAACAATGAATGCTACTTGCTCTATATCTTCAATTTTGGGTATTGCTTTTTTATCTGGACAATGGCAATCAAAAATAGTTTCTTCCATCCATGTTCTAAGAAGTATCGTTTCATATTCCGCATTCAACGTTGTTCTGCTACAAATTGTGGTTTCCATTTCTATTTTACCAGAATCCCTCAAATGTCTTGCTCTTTGGCTTCCATAAACCATGTATACATTCCCTAAAGCAAAATAATAACCGCAAGCTGCACCATCGGTAGCTGTGTACACATATATAGTATCGCTTTTAAGTTCATCTGTTGCTTTAAAGTATGACGACACTTTTAAAGCAACTCTTAACTTCCCCACCGCTGCTAGCCCTTTATCGGCTATTTTTACTTCTCTATTTAACCCTGAATTATATATTACTGTATCTATGCCCACCACTATACCCTTAACTATAAAATCTGTTTTCCATAATGTATTTGCATTAAGTTCTCTTGATTCCGAAGAACAACTGCAACCAAAAATGGAATTTGAAATCAGGAAAAGGCTAATGAACACCAACAATTTCATAATTAAAATCTTTAAAAGAGTTTTTCTAATCAGATTTGACAAATTTTAAAAATTTGTCAAATCTGATTAGCGTTGTCCACGCAGGCGTTTTATCTCATCGCTAAGTTTTTCGTTTTCGGCGGCAAGTATAGACACCCGCTCGCGCTCGGTCTCCAAGGCTTTTGTAAGGGTTATAATTATATCACCACTTTCACCATTTTCTATGGTTTCTTTAAAATCGCGAAGCTGTGCGTTTTCTTTGCCTAGTTGTGTATTCTCTTTTTGCAACTTGGCTATTTCAGCTTTAAGGTCTTTGTTTTCGGTACGTAGTTTTTGCACACTGGTGCTGCCTTGGCTTTTCTCATTTTCCAGTTTCAATTGCGCAACAATAACCCGCAGGCTATCGCGTTCAATTTCCAACTGCACCATTTGTTGACGTAGTTTGGTAACAACGGCAGTAAGCACAGGATCGTCTTTGGCTTCTTTCTCTTTCTGAAACTCTTTACGCAAACGTTCTTTTTCTTCAGATCCCACATATACGCGTACATAATCCACCCTTGCGCTACTGCCTGCCCCAACAAACAACCCTATTTTTCCGCTTTTGTATGATACTTCACTAAAACCTGTTATCAATTTACCGTTTATATATAAATCATACTTACGGTCTTCCATACTCACGCTTATCACGTTGTATTCACCGCGCCCATTAATTGCTTTATCTTTTTTCCAACCTTCACTAATAGGTTTAAAATTAGTGCCGTTGTATTTGCTTATACGGTATTGACGTTTGCCGTTTATCTCTATCAAAAAAGCTCCCTTGCCGTCTTGCTGTGCCATCACTACTACACCGGCGGTAGCTGCTTTTTCGTTTTCATCATCCAACATCAGCCTAAACTCGGCTTTGTGGGCAGTAAAAACAGCATTCTCATTGGGGAATATCAAACCGTAGTTGACGGTACTTTTTTTAACTAAAATATATTCACCGTTTTGAACTATAAAAAGCTCGTCGGCATTGGTGGTTTGTCGCCACAAATCAGTTTTTTGACCATCAAATTCATCAGCCCAAATCAAAGCACCAAAATTGCTATACACATTTTGTTGTGCTTGTACGGGTTTAAAAAATGTAGCTAGTGTTATAAGTAATACGAAAATCCTTACCATTATTGGTTTTTTCTTAAAGCAAAAGTATTAAAAGTTACGCATATAACTTAAAAAGTGATAGTTTAGCATCCTTTTTCATTCCCTTTAGAACTTTTATAGTAAAAGTTTCGTTTACTGAAGTGAATATATACAAACGCCGCAACTACCCAATGAATAAATGGATACTGATGTTGCTCGCCTCGCTACTTTTTGGAGCAAGTGCTTGCAACAATGATATTAATACCAATGCCGACTATAAGGAGATAATGATTGTATACGGTTTGCTAAATGTAAACGATACTGGCACTTTATCTCACTATGTAAGAGTAAACCGTGCTTTTTTAACCAATAACCAAAGTGCGCTTGAAGTAGCTAAAGTTTTAGATACCAGCTTCTATAATGCTATTGAAGTAAAGATAGATGAGTTTGATGGTGGCGGAAATTACAAGGCTACATACATTTTAAAACAAGACCGCAGTGTAGCAAAAGATTCAGGTATTTTTGCCAACGAGCCTAATATTTTGTTTAGTTTTAATGCTAAGTTGAGTGCTGATTACCTATATAAACTGACGGTTACAAATACAACTACGGGAAAAATAGCTACATCTGAAACATTATTGGTAAACGACCCTACTTTAGGTTCACCTAGTAGCATCACCACGAAATACCTTGTTGATACTTCCAAAAACCTTGTTTTGCAATGGACAGGCGGAAGGAACTCGAAGGTGCACGATTTGACCATGCGTTTTTACTGGAACGAGTACGATATGACCACTAACCAATTACTTGCCAGCAACTTGTATGTTGATTGGCCTATGGTGCAAGACAAAGATGTTTCTGTATCGGGTACGGTGAGAAGTAATATATCAGGAGGGAATTTTTATACCTTTTTATCAGGAAAAATTCCTGTGAAACAAGGTGTATACAGACACGCACAAAAAATTGACTTTATTTATTGGGCTGCCGATGATGAGTTTGACCTTTATCGTAAGGTGAATGAACCGGGCGTAGGCATTGTTCAGAAAAAACCCGAATACACTAATATAAGTAACGGCCACTACGGCTTGTTTGCCAGTCGTAATAGGTTTATTATTGAAAATGTGAGTATCTCAGACAAAACTGTTGAGTTTTTACAAATAAGCAGCCAAACACGTAGCCTAAACTTTAGACCATAAGTTATTTATAGTAATAGGAATTAATCCTATTCTACAAATAGAAGTCATCCTAAATAGGTTGACAGGTTTATAACATAATCCCAATAACTATCGGGACGGGATGACTAAAGAGCGCTAACCATATCACACTTTTCACATACCATGCTGGCTGCGAGCGTCCGCTCGTGCCGATAAATCATAAAGCGTCCGCTTTTCTTAATATATTCAACAAAACTGCTCACTAGGCAGCTTTTCTTAAATCTATCTCAACAAAAACTACAAAAAACCTATTTTTGCCTTCTATGGTAAAACGTAAACTATTAAAAATTATAGCTATTGCCCTTGTGGCCATTAGCCCTGTATTATTTATTGCGGCCAACTATGCCGAGGGAATGTTTCCGCTTAGCGAAATCAGTTCGCTTGATTTGAAAAAAGCAGGACTTAAAATAAAAACTACCGATGTATACAATCCCAACGGCGTCAGCCTTGTTGATGCCTTGGTGCGTGTAGGCGGTTGCACAGGCTCTTTCGTATCAAACGAAGGGCTTATTATCACCAACCATCACTGTGCCTTTAGTTCGGCAGCAAATGCAAGCAGCCCCGAGCACGATTATATCACCAACGGTTTTTTAGCCAGTGATAAAAGTAAAGAAATTCGCACCCCTATTACTTGCCGCATCACCGCATCGTATATTGATGTATCAGCAAAAGTATTAGAGGGTACAGACAAAGCCGCTAATGCTAACGAGCGTGCCGATATTATCCGTAAAAACATTAAAACCATTACTCAAGAAGAAGAAAAAGCCAACCCCGATTTGGAGATAGAAATATCAGAAATGTTTGTGGGTAAAGCCTATACCCTATTCCGTTATCAACTGCTAAAAGACTTGCGTTTGGTATACATTCCCCAACGCAGCATTGGCGAGTTTGGCGGCGAAAGCGATAACTGGGTTTGGCCGCGCCACAATGGCGATTTTGCCTTTTTCCGTGCCTATGTAGGTGCCGATGGCAAATCAGCCGAATACTCTGAAAACAACGTCCCTTTCACCCCAAAAAAATTCTTAAAAGTAAATCCTGACGGAGTAAAAGAAAACGATTTTGTATTTGTGTTGGGCTACCCCGGTCGTACCTATCGCCACCAACCTGCCAGTTTTTTAGATTACCAATACGACTATATTTTACCCAATGTTAGCGAATGGTACGATTTCCAGATAGAAACCGCCAAACAAGTATCAAAAAACAATAAAGAGCTTGAAATACAGCTATCTACCTATATAAAACGCCGTGCCAACGTAACCAAAAACTACAAAGGCAAAATGCAAGGCTTAGAGCGCACCACCATTATTGCCGATAAAAAAGCCGATGAAGCGGCCATGCAAAAAATGATTGATGCCAGCCCTGAACTGAAAGCCAAATACGGCTCGTTGTTTACTGAAATTAATGCTTTGTATAAAGACATTTTTGCTACTGCCAAGCGCGATTATTATTTAGGTGAGTTATTTAATAGCAGCGGCACGTTTTACTTAGCCAGCTTTATAGCGTACCATAGCAACGCCATAAAAGACTTGAACGATGCCGACAAGGCTAAATACCTAAAAGAAGTTTTGCCACAGCAACGTGCTTTGCTAGAAAAAAACTACACTATTACCTACAAAGAATTGGATAAAAAACTGTTAGCTCAATTGCTAATGTATTGCAAACAATTACCTGCCAACGAACAACTTGAAGCGGTAAACAAAGCCTTTGCTGGTGCAAACTACGAGAAGCAAATACATCAAACTGTTGATGCTGCCGACACAAAAAACAATATGTTTGAACGTGCAGCTATGCTAAAACTGTTTGACGAAAACCCCGAAGCATTTTTGGCCATTAGCAATCCATTGGTGGATATTGCAGGAGCTACTTTTGGACTGTATAACGAAACTGTGCAAAAAGATGCTGAACGCCGTAACAAGCTAACGGAACTTAGCGCAAAACTGCAAGATGTGAAACAGCTTTACCACAAAGCCAACTTTATACCCGATGCCAACAGTACCCTACGTTTTACCTACGGAAATGTAAAAGGCTACTGGCCTAACGATGGCGAGTATAATGCCCCTTTCACCACCATTAAGGGCATACTTGAAAAAGCCAAAACCAGCGGTGATTATTACCTTGAAAGTGAGATTAAAGAAGTACTGAAACGTGCCAATCAAAAATCGATAGTGTGTTTATTGTATAATCTTGATACCACTGGTGGAAATAGCGGTAGCCCTATATTGGATGCTAAAGGCAACCTTGTGGGCGTAAACTTCGACCGTGCTACATCGGCCTGTATAAACGATTATGCTTGGAACGAAGAGTATAGCCGCTCTATCGGGGTTGATATTCGCTATGTGCTGTTTGTACTAAAAGACATAGCCCACGCCCAAAACCTAGTTACCG
Source organism: Bacteroidia bacterium (assembly GCA_037968475.1). Classification (GTDB taxonomy): domain Bacteria; phylum Bacteroidota; class Bacteroidia; order UBA8524; family UBA8524; genus SB11. The sequence continues at coordinate 116,651 of JBBKVO010000044.1, read as the reverse complement.
AAATGGGTGTGAAGAATTAGATTACCAATTTGAAGATTTGAGAATTATATAATTTAAAAATAACAGAAACCGTTGCCAATTAATTGGTAGCGGTTTTTTTATTTTATTAAACAAATCTAAAAGTACAATATCACCTTGTTAGTGGCAACGCGCATAGGGGGGGATTATTTTCAAATAATCGTATTATACTATTTACCTTCTATTTATTTTTTATATTAACCCCTATGAAAAAAACAGTAGTATATACCCTTAGCCTTATTATTCTATTGGCAGTAGCCTGCAAACCATCAACTCCAAAAACCAACCCCGAAGAGGAAGCTAAAAAAGCAGCCGAAGAACGCCAAAAAATAGAAACAGCTTGCTATACAGCCATCGAAGCGCATTTTAAAACCACAACTTTGGGTGCAACCAGCACCTTAGATACCTTGATAATAGAATCTATTGATAGTGCTACTGAAAAAATGGCGGCTGAAAATTATTGTATGTTGACATTGAACGTGAAAAATGCGGTTGACAACTACGTAGAAAAACAACAAAAGGTGGTAGATGCCGCAAAAAAAGTAAGCCCCATACTGGCTGAACCTGAACAAAACACACTGAACCAAGCATTGGAAAAACAAAGCAGAACAAACAAAGAATACGAAGACTGCCAAGAAAAACTAAAAACTACCGACGATAGCCAATACAACTATTACAAAGTAATAACCCAAGTTTTACATACCCAAGAAGGCAAAACCGATACCCTAAAAAGCAATTACTTTATAGATAAAGAATTTAAAGTTAAAACGTTTTAAGACTTATCTCCCTCGTTTTCAGTAGCAGTAGGCAGGGGTTTGGCTTTCATTTCCCTAAACAACAAAGCCAAGCCCAGTGCTGCCAAAGCGGCGCAACCCAAAAAAGCCCACTTAAAATTAGCGGGGTTATTACCGTACAACCAAGCAGAAAGCATTGCACCGCCACCTATACCAATTTCAAGCGCAATAAATACAGTCGCTATCGAGCGTCCTCTATATTTATCTTCACTCATATCAATTGTCCAAGCCATCATAGTAGGCGAGTTATTGCCCAAGGCAATACCAAAAAATACACCTGCTGTAAAAAACAAAATAGGCTCTTGTGCAAAAGCCAACATTACCAAAGCAATTACCAAAGTAGCAAAGCCAAAACGTAAGGTTTTTATCCGCCCAATTTTATCAGACAGTTTGCCCGAATACACCCTAGTAAGTATACTTGAACCTGTAAATACAGCAAAAAACACCCCTTTGTATTCGTCTTTTAAACCCACATACAAGCTAAAATCGGGTATTACGGTAAGCACCGCACCAAACCCAACCGAAGCCAGCATAAGCAATACCGCAGGGCGTAATACTCTAGGTTCGTAAAAATCGTCTTTGGTTATATTAAAAGAGCTTAACACTTCTTTTAAAGATACTTTTTTGGTGATGGATAAAGATTCAGTCAACGGGCGCACAATAAGAAACGATGCCACCCCAAAGGCAGACGATACATAAAACATCACCTCAACAGAAAAGTATTTGGCTATAACACTGCCTAGTACAGGCGAAATGGCCATACCCACCGTACCAAACATACTTACCAAACCAATAGCCTCACCCCTACGTCGCGAGGGGGCTATATCACCGATATAGGCCATTGAGCCTGTGGGCGCAAAACCCGTTGAAAAACCGTGTAAAAAGCGTAAAAACAAAAAGAAAGCCAACGATGCCACAAGGGGATAAAGCAATCCGCACAACGCAGTCATAAATATACCCACCAGCATTACAGGCACACGCCCTACACTATCGGCAAGTTTACCGCTAAAAGGTCGTGAAATAGCTGCCGCCAATGTAAACAACGCTATTATCAACCCCTTATACTCTTCGCCACCCAGTTGAGTTATAAAATTGGGTAACTCAGGAATTACCATATTAAAACTAGCAAAAAATAGGAACACCGCTGCCGAAAGTTGCCAAAACTGACGCGTGAAAAGTTTTTGATTGCCGTTATCCATAAGAAAGCGCAAAGGTGATAAAAAACAATACTAAAAACCATACTGTGCAATGTGTGTGCGTAAGTTTTAACTTGTTATATTTGAGTGTATGCTGATTGAAGATTTTAGAAAAACCGATTTGGAGCACATGGCTACATTACCCTACAATATGCCTCCACAATGGGGCGGTATGACTTTGCAACACATGGTTGAACATTTAGCAGATGTTTTTAGTGCCAGTAACGGTACGCTGCAAGTGAAAGTAGAAACTCCACCCGATAAGCTAGAGAAAATTAAACGTATTATGCTTTTTAGCGATAGGGAGTTGGTGCAAAATTTTAAATCGCCCATACTTCCTCCCGACCCTATCCCCTATCGGACTACGAATATGCAAGAAGCAATAAACAGACTAAAACAGGAGATGGAAAAGTTTGAGCAGCATTTTAGTACTGATAAAAACCGAACTGAAAACCACCCCTATTTTGGGGCTCTTAATTATGACGAATGGGTAATTTTTCAGAACAAACACTTTACCCATCACCTAAAACAGTTTGATTTATTGTAGTTTCTAGCCACTAAATAAAAAAGAGAAGAGTATTTGCTACGCAAATACTCTTCTCTTTTTTATAATTTATAGATTTTAAAACTATTCGGTTTTAATCAGTTTTTGAGTAAATACACCGCCTTGTGGCGAGGCTACTTTTAGTATGTACACACCATTGGCAAAACCTGCCATATCTATACGGTGAGCATAAAATTGGTCTTGCGTAACGGTTTCATTCAATATCACACGCCCGTTATAATCCATCACCTGCACGGTAGCCATTGGGCTTTGACCCAAGTTTATATCCAACCAAAATTCTCCCTTAGTAGGGTTAGGGAATACGGCAATATTGTTTTCGGTAACAACCTCAGGCACACCCAAAGTATAACCTGTGGTAAAACTCTCAACGGTTGATGTTCCCCAGTCTGTACCAAAGTTTTTAATCAACTGGCCGTTACCTAACCTGCGGAAATACAATTGTCCGTTACCCGCATTAGGGTTTGCCCAAAAGCCTATACCATCACCACCTGCATCGGTAATTTTAAAGGTATAGCAACCGTTTATCAAATCAATAGTATCTTGGTATAGAGTGGCATTAGCCATATTGTCTTTTTTGTATACCACATTACCATAGTGGTCGGTAATGGTATACGTGTTTTCACTTGCGCGGTTGTTTGTTCGCAACCATACAATAAACTGATTAGGCAGCACAGGCGTAGCATCGTAATTGGTTTGAATAAGATTATTAAAGCTAACCTCATCCGTTTTGCCGTTCACCTTCACTATTTCCATTTCAAAAGCATTGGTAGGGGTGGCAACACTAAAGTTAATATTAGTACCCATTGTTATTTCGACATACTCGTAAGGTTTCAAATCACCATTCCAAGTATAAGTATTGCGTGTACCCCCTTTAGGGCCAAACGAAAACTCGATAGATTTAATGTTTTCGCTACCGTTGTTGCGTACTTTAACTATTGGATAATCGCAAACAGGATTAAAACGAGCATAGCGCAAGCCATTGTTAGGCGCCATTACTTCTTCAAGCGAAGCTTCATCTTTATAAACATTGTTTTTATACAAAAACAATGCTCCTGAAACTATGTACGAAGAATTGTTATTGCCTTGATTGGTATAAGGTTCCATATCCAAATCAATAGTAGCAGTGCTGTTGGCAGTAAGAAATTGACCTACTTCGTAATCGTAGGGGGCTACCTCAGCGCCCGGACACCAGTTACTACGGTTGTATACCCATGTTCCCCCTTGTGGAAATACAGGGTTTTCACCACAGTTGTCGCGCCATATAGTTTTCTCAAATTTGGTACTGTTGTTAATTTTTAGGAAATGTTTCTTTTGGCAAAACTCTGAACATCCATCAGCACCACCAAAACCATGACCTGTTTGTATGATACGAATTTTAGCCTCTTTCATATTGGCATCAATAGCCACATCGCGTGAAACTAAAAAGTTTTCTATGGTTGTTGTTCCTCCGTATGCACTAGAGCCATTCCATAAAGATACTACTTTGTAGCACTCACGAGCTGGAGTACCTTCTATCATATCAAAATCAAGGGTAACAGTAAACCCATCTTGATAGCCGCTATAATGGGCACGTATTTCTACACTATCGCGCAAAAGGCTGGCATAGTCGGTTATATCAAATGTATAAGTATACTTCCATGTATTACCCACATTACCATTGTATGGCGTAATAATACGTCCCAACTCAAAATTATCGTATACCTCAAAAACAGTATAATACGTCCAGTCTTTACGGGTAAGTTCTGTTTCAAAACCAATATAGGTAGAGTCGGTTTTTACACCTGCCGAATCGTATACAGGTTTGTAATAATCTCCAACCCAACCCAAAACAGATGCTGTTTTTACCAATGGTGTTAGTGAATCGGCATACAAATCAATTTTAAGAGTATCGTTAGCAGTAGAGTCTATACCTTTAGTACCGCTATTAAAAAAGTAATTATAAGTAACAAAGCTATTGTAGCGCAAAGAGGCTTGTGCAGCACCATCCACCTTAAAATTTTGAGTACTTCTTTGTGTGCTGTCGTATTTGCCTGTTGGCTTGCGCAATTGTACTTGTGCCGTATAATCCCACTCACTGCACCCTTTGGTGGGACAACCTAGCGTATAGTGTAATAGTATTTTGTTGAATTTTTTACTGGCATCGGGAAACTTGGCTTTTTGGTCAAAATTGCCAAACCAATTCATGTGCACTTCATCGTGTGAGCGTACTTTGATAGTGTCTCCGGGTGATGCGATAAGTGTTGATACAAATGCAAACGAAAGTATTGAGAAAAGTAAGAGCGTTTTTTTCATATTACGGTAAGGTTATCAAGACAAAACTACTGTTATTTAGAATATCTCGCAATTAACAGACTAACATCTTTGCTTCTATGTGGGTTGTGCTTCTTTATTTTTAAAGATAATAGCCTAATAATCAGTACAATTTCCCAATTAAGCTAAAAATATTCCCAAATTGGGAAAAACGAACTATTTCCATACCACCACAAACTGATTATTACTTATTGATTATCAGTAATTTATAGTAAATTATTCATTTTTGGATACAATATTGAACTAGAATAGGTAACCAACAATTACTTATATGAAAACTACCATTTTAAAAACTGCCATTTTATTTACCGTATTAACTTTTCTAGCGTCAAGCTGCAAAAAATACGAAGACGGCCCTGTATTGAGTGTACGCTCGAAAACAGAGCGAATTGCTAACACATGGGTGATTGAAAATGCCTACAGCAACGGAAACGATGTTACATCGGACTACGACCAATACGACCTTTATATGAATAAGGATGGAAAAGCCACTCTTACCTCAAATTATAAATCGGGTGGTGCTACATTTTCATTCTCTACTGAAGGGGTTTGGCTTTTTGAAAACAAGAAAGAAGACCTACGACTTGACTTTGAGAACAATGATGCCGACAGGGTGTACGAAATACTTCGCCTGAAAGAAAATGAACTGTGGCTAAAAGAGAAAGGCGGAGAAGATGAATTACACTTAAAATCTAAATAAGAAAGGAAAAAAAGTATGAGTAACTTATTATATGTAATAGCCGTATTATTAGTTATCGGCTGGCTGATAGGAGTATTTGCCTACAGCCTTTCAGGAATCATACACATACTACTTGTATTTGCCGTAATATCAATTTTGATGCGACTGATAAGAGGTAAAAATTTATAAATACCAATAAAAGGTATATACTTTCCCAAAGTATATGTGTGTAAGGTTGTAAGTTGAAAAACTTACAGCCTTTTTTTGTTTTTATCTACCCTTTGAAACTCATCTGCTAACATTTTACATTTTTTTGCTTATACTTTATACCTTTGTGTACCAAACAACGCACTTAGTAAAAATTTTATGCAGCATACAAAAACAGTATTGATAATGGCTACGCTAATAGTTTTAGGTGCTATTACAAGCTGTAAAAACAATACTAAACAAGAAGTAACTACCGATAGCCTTCCTCCTATGATTGAGGAAAATGCCCAAGCAACGGCAGAAGTACAGCATAATTTTCCTGAAGAGTCTGTAAATTTGGTAAAAGACACTACCGTTGTTATCGACAATAAAAGATATGGCATTGTAACCACCCAAAAAACTATTGATACCAGCATGGTAGTATTTGTGCACCAAGCACAAGGCAAGGTGATAAAAGATGTTTATCTTGATTTTGAATACACCTTAAAACCCAATGCTACCGAATATACAGGTGGTGAAAAGCGGATAACCAAACACACATTTACTAAAGACTTTAACAAAGAATTTATTAATAACGCTGTTTTGTACGATATGCAATTTTTAGGTTTTAACGACTTATCAAAAGAGTATGAGCTAAAATTTATCATCACCAAACCCGATACCGATTTTAGCTATGTGATATACTATTTCATCAACCTAAAAGGTGAGGTGGTATATGAGATTGACGACCTTTAGCCTGCTGTTGATACTACCGAAGCATCAAAGCCACGCAAAAACTCTTCAATACCCATTCTTTTTTTACCTTCAAGCTGTATATCTTTCAAACTAAGCCAACCGTTGCTACACGAAATTTTTAGGTAAGTTTTATTATCGGTCTCTATTTCACCAGCCGTTGCAGGTTCGGCAAATTTCTTTTCAGCCCAAAAAATCTTTAAAGTCAACTTGCCTAGTTTAGTCCAAGCTGTTGGGTAGGGCGAAAGTCCGCGAATAAAATTGTAGTTCTCTTCAACCGTTTTATTCCAATCAACAATACAATCTTCTTTAAAAATCTTGGGAGCGTGCTGCGTAGCCTTAGTCATATCCTGCTCTTCAAGCACATAAGTTTTATCTTCAACCGAGTGTAAGGTTTTCACCATCAAATCAGCACCCGTATGCATCAACCTATCGTATACGGTGCCTGCGGTATCATTTTCTTCAATAGGCACAGCTTGGCGCAATATTATACTGCCCGTATCTATTTGATGTCGCAAAAAAAACGTGGTTACACCTGTTTCTTTTTCTCCATTTATCACAGCCCAATTTATAGGCGCAGCACCTCTATATTGTGGTAATAGCGACCCATGTAGATTGATAGACCCCAAAGGAGGCATATTCCAAACTATTTCGGGTAGCATTCTAAAGGCAATAATCAAAAACAAATCGGCATTGTACCCTTGTAAGGCTTCTATAAACTCAGGATTTTTAAGTTTCTCAGGTTGCAACACAGGCAAACCTACTTGTACCGCATATTGTTTCACCGCCGATTGTTGCAGCTTCAATCCTCGCCCCGCAGGTCTATCGGGTGCGGTTACTACAGCTGCCACATCAAAACCATCTTCTACCATTTTTTGCAATGATGCCACTGCAAAATCAGGAGTACCAAAAAATATAATCTTCAAAATTTCGTTTTTGTATAATTATCAATAAAATAACATCTCAATAGCAACGTTTGGCCTTTGCTTTACGTTTACAAAAGTACGTGCAACATTTCATTAGCAAAAACACTCTATATTTATAACTTGTAAAACGTATATACCACTTTTGAAACTAAAGCTAATATATCAATCAGTTTGCCTTGTATTTTCGCTCATTTTTTTGGGTGGGGCAACAGCTTTTGGCCAACTTACTTTTATTGAAAATAAAGGGCAATGGAATGATAATATAAAATTTAGAGCCGATATACCTAGCGGGCAACTATTTATTACCAACGGCGCACTGCACTATATATTGGCCGACCCTGAGCCTTTTAAGGAGATGCACGACAAGCACACGTATGATAAACCTGTGCAAATGCACTATTTTAGGGTAGTGTTTGAGGGAAGCAACCCCTCGCCTACTTATAAAACAGAACTAACAGTACCCACCTATTATAATTTTTATTTGGGTAACGACCCTAGCAAATGGGCTACGGGTATTGCAGGACATGGGAAAATAACGGTTAAAAATTTATACCCGAATATTGACCTTGAAATATACGGCTCTCGTAATAATGCTTTAAAGTATAATTTAATAATACACCCCAATGCCAACCCCGACGTGATTAAAATGCGCTACGAGGGTTTGGATGACATGAGTCTTAGAGGTGGGCAACTGCACCTTACTACTTCAGTAGGGAATATTACCGAGTTAGCTCCTATTTGCTACCAATTGGCAGATACAAGTATTAAGTACGTTAAAACTGATTACTCGTTAAAAGATAACCTGCTTACGTTTGATATTAAAGAAAAATACAACCGTCGTAAAAGTTTTGTTATCGACCCCGAACTTATTTTCAGTACGTACTCTGGCGCCTTTGGCGATAATTGGGGCTTTACCGGCACATGGGATAATACAGGTAACGCCTATAGTGGTGGGGCTGCTTATGCCTATACAGGTTCAGACGGTAGCTTCCCTGTTACGCCCGGAGCTTTCCAAACCAATTTTAGAAATGGTGTAGGTGGTGTGGACGAAGATTTAGCTCGTGATGCTACTGTATATAAAGTAAGTAGCGACGGTAAAACACTTATATACGCCACTTATTTAGGAGGTACGCATAACGAAGAGCCACATAGTATGGTGGTAAACAGTCGTAACGAGCTAATAGTATTTGGAACAACGTTTTCAAACAATTTTCCTGTTGATCCTAATGGGTTTGATAATAGTTTTAATGGTCAGGCAGATATTTTTGTATTTGTTCTTAGTGCCGACGGAAAAAGGATGATTGGCTCTACTTTTATTGGTGGTACTGGTGTAGATGGGCTTAACGGTGATGCAAACCCTGCTGGAACACCTCTTGCTTACAACTACGGAGACCAATATAGGGGCGAGGTAATTGTTGATGGTAACGACGATATATATGTGGCCACAAGTACGCGATCGGCAGTTGGTTTTCCTTTAAAAAATGCCTTTCAAAATACAATAGCGGGCGGACAGGACGGTTGCGTTTTTAAGCTTAACCAAGATGCTACTAACTTAGTTTGGAGCAGCTATTTGGGTGGCCCTGCTGTTGATGTATGCAATGGGCTAGACTTGGACAGCAAAGGCAATATTTTGGTTGCAGGCGGCACTACATCAGGCCTTAATGTTATAAATGCAGGAATGGGCGAAACAACTACCTATCAGGGTGGAGTTGGTGATGGTTTTATGGTAAAAATTTCTCCCGCAGGAAATCAGGTTCTTAATGCTACTTATGTTGGCACAGGCTTATACGACCAAGCCTATTTTGTTAAAGTAGATAAATACGACAATCCTTATGTTACAGGCCAAACCAATGGTGTGTGGCCTATAACTACCCCTATATATAGCCACACAGATGGCGGGCAATTTATATGCAAATATACGCCTGATTTAAAAGTACGTTTACGCTCTATGATATACGGACATGGTGCTATACGCCCTCAAATTTCACCTTCAGCTTTTTTAGTGGATGAATGCGAAAGGATATTTGTAAGTGGTTGGGGAGGTTTAGTAAATAATGCTCCTGCGGGACACGGGGGAAATACAATACAAATGCCTGTAACTACTGATGCCTATCAAAAAAATACGGATGGTTCAGACTTTTATTTAGCTGTTTTTTCACAAAATCTGGATACACTTTTATATGCTACCTTTTTTGGTGGTGTAAGATTTAACCCTGCGCAAGGCGAGCACGTTGACGGGGGTACCAGTCGTTTTGATAAAAAAGGCATTATATATCAATCGGTATGTGCAGGTTGTGGCGGTAATAGCCTATTCCCCACTACCGCTGGTGCGCACTCTCAAACAAACAACAGTAATAACTGCAACAACGCTATATTAAAACTCGATTTTGAAAACCTAAATCGCGCACCGGTTGTAAACGATGTATTCTACTCAGCAATAGCCAATAACCCAATAAAATTTAATTATTTTGGAACTGACGTAGACCGTTATGATACATTATATTTTGATGTTGATATGGGTGATTTTGGCAAACCTACGTTCCCGGGTACAAAACCAACAATTACTCACCCTAGTAAAGGATTAAGACAAGTTCAGCTAGGTTTTGATTGGATACCCGGTTGCGAACACGTTACTGGCGATACCTTATATATGCGTGTGAAAATACACGATTTAGGTTGCCCCGATACTAAAAGCGATAGTGCTACCATAAAAATATTAGTACTCGCTCCCCCTGTTATTCCTCCTCCAAGTGTATTGTGTGTTGTTCCTAACTCGCCCACCAGCCTGAAAATAAGATGGGAAGGTGCCGATACTAGCAACCCTTACTTTTCACACTTTATAATAGTTAAAACCGACCCACAGGGAAATATTTTTAACCTAGGCCCTTTTAACAAAAGTGATGTTTTTGAGTATACCGACCTTGCTGTAAGCGACTACAGAAATAAAAACTATTGCTATTATATATATTCAGTAAATGTATGTGGAGTAAAGGGTGCTAATTCATATTTAATTTGTACTAAAGACCAATTTAATGCCCCAATAAAAGCTACTGAAATTGTTACTGCAACAGTTGAAAACAATAAAAATGTAAAACTGGTTTGGTTGGATACTAAAGAAGACGACTTTGACACCTACTTAATATACCGTGCACCACGCACCAGTGGTGGCCATGCACCTAACTATATGTTTTATGGCAGTACTAACCAAAGTACTGATACTATGTTTATTGATGAAAAAGTAAAAGTAAACAATCAATCGTTTTGTTACCAAATACAAGTAACCGATAAATGTGGACACATAAGTAATTTTAGCAATATTGGTTGCAACATTGTGTTACGAGGTATATCAGAACCCTATTTACACAAACTTACTTGGGACGATTATAAAGATTGGAAAATAGGTATTGATAATTATGAATTAATCCGTTGGGACGATCGCAAAAATCCTTCACAGGTATATCAAGGTGCTCCTGCTGTTCTAAACCATGATGATGACAAACTTGACTACGACTGGGGTGCATATTGGTACAAGGTAATTGCTCACGAAAGTGAAGGTAACCTTGCTGAATCACAATCAAATGAAGTAAAGTTGATACAAGCTCCTTTATTGCACGTTCCTACGGCATTTACCCCCACAGGTGATAACCTAAACGATGTTTGGGGACAAGTAGATGTTTTTGTAAAAGAATATCATATGCAGGTGTTTAATCGCTGGGGAGAGAAGGTATTTGAAAGTTATGATAAAAACGAACAATGGACGGGTGCATATTCTCGTAAAGGTCCTGCCGATGATGTTTTTATTTGGTTGGTTCGTTACACAGGCTGGGACAATAGTATACACCTAAACAAAGGCACTGTTACTATTTTAAATTAGCGTGAAATCGGGATAATAGAAAGTTCACCGCCCTATGGATAGGCATGCGTGGACTGTCATCCTGATCCCGAACACTTTCGGGACGAAGGGTGAATGCGCGTTTGGCCAGCCCCGCCATGCTTCGAGAGCCTCAACAGGACAACAGCCGCATTCCAACACGTTCATTTTGAGTTAGTTTTTTTTCGAACTCACGTTAAATTAACCGTTCTTAATCTTCCGTTTCCTATACACCAATTCGTCAACTTCAATAGCTTCAAATAAAATCTCTCTCACTAAGTCTTCGTTTAATTGGTTAAGTTGAGTATAGTTTACAATAGCTACTTCTTTGCGTTTGCCCATATCAAGCAAGCCTTGTTGATTGGCAAGCAAACTGCCTTTGCAAAAGCCTAATTGCACACCTTCTTTTTCAATAGCCAATGGCGATGATGCCGGCCATATAAAGCATACCCTATAATTAATGCTAAAATAGGGTACGCCGTATGATAATTTTGTTTCGAATTTTGGTGAGGTGCTTAGTACTATCTCGTACAAATAGCTTGCAATCAGTTTCTTCTCTTCTTCCAGTGCAGCTATATACTCTTGTACTGCATCCATCGGTTTATTTGTCTTCGCCCAGCCACCATTTGCTTTTGGGCTTTATTTTTCGCAAGCCGTATTTTACAACCGCGTGCTTTTGTATATAGTCCATAGCCTCTTGCATATCATCAGTAACTAAATACAAGTCTTTATCAGCCTCATCAATAGTTCCCTCAACAGCCATAAAATCAACAAACTCTAAAAACTTTGCCCAATACTCTTTCCCCATAAGTACTACAGGAAAGTTTTCTATTTTTTGGGTTTGTATTAAAGTTAGCACCTCGGCCATTTCATCCATAGTACCAAAGCCACCGGGCAATACTACAAGGGCATAGCTATACTTTACCAAAAATACCTTACGCACAAAAAAGTACTTAATACCCACCCATTTGTGCAGGTATTTATTGGGGTATTGCTCAAAAGGCAATTCTATATTACAACCTACGCTGCGCCCACCGTTTTCAAAAGCACCACGATTGGCAGCTTCCATAACACCGGGACCTCCGCCTGTCATTACGGTAAAACCTAAGTGTACCAGGTTTTTACCTACCTCAACGCCTAATTTGTAGTATTTATGGTCTTCTTTAAAGCGTGCCGAACCAAATACGGTTACACAAGGGCCTACAAAATGTAGTACCCTAAAGCCACGTACAAATTCTTTAAATACTTTAAAAGCGAGACCAAAGTCTGAAAGACGTTTGCGCGGCCCTTCAAGCAGCTCTAACTCTTCTTTGCTGTGCGGTTTCTTATCAGTCATTATAAGTTACCCCTCAAATCCTGCTCACGTTCAATAGCTTCAAAAAGTGCTTTAAAGTTGCCTTTACCAAACGATTTAGCACCCTTGCGTTGTATTATTTCATAAAACAAAGTAGGGCGATCTTCTACAGGTTTGGTAAATATTTGCAACAAGTAACCTTCATCGTCGCGATCAATCAAAATACCCAACTCGGCTAACGGAGCAAGGTCTTCATCTATTTTCCCTACACGATCAAGAACAGTTTCATAATACGTTGCAGGAACTTTTAAAAACTCAACACCACGGTTTTGCAATTCGGTTACGGTTTCAACAATATTATTTGTAGCAATGGCTACGTGTTGTACACCCTGACCTTTATAAAAATCAAGGTATTCTTCAATTTGCGATTTCTTTTTACCTTCGGCAGGTTCGTTTATAGGGAATTTAATACGTCCGTTGCCGTTGCTCATCACCTTACTCATCAAAGCCGAATATTCGGTGCTGATATCTTTATCATCAAACGATACAATTTGTTGAAAACCCATTACTTTGGCATAAAATTCTACCCAAGTATTCATCTCGTTCCAATCAACATTACCCACACAGTGGTCTACATACAACAAGCCTGTTTCGGTTGGGTTGTATGCTGATTTCCATTCTCTGTAACCGGGTAAAAACAAACCGTTATAGTTTTTACGTTCAACAAAAATATGTACAGTATCGCCGTAGGTATGTATACCTGCGCGCACTACTTCGCCCTGCGCATCTGTCTCTACACGAGGCTCGAAAAAGCTTTTTGCACCGCGTTTGGTAGTTTCTTCCCATGCACTACGTGCATCATCTACCCAAAGAGCTAATACTTTTACACCATCACCATGTTTGTATATATGATCAGCAATTTCATTATTACCATCCAACGGAGTGGTAAATACAAAACGTAATTTATCTTGAACTAAAACGTATGATGCTTTATCACGCACACCAGTTTCGGGGCCTGCATAGGCATGGCTTTGAAAGCCGAATGCTGTTTTATAATAGTGTGCAGCTTGTTTGGCATTGCCTACATAAAACTCTACATAATCGGTACCGTTTAGGGGCAGAAAATCTTGGGTTGTATCAATATCTTTTAGTGCTACTGTTTCCATCTATCTTAATCTTTTTTTAAGAGTGCAAAGGTACGTTTTTTTTGAAAAGTAGCCGCGCAACACTACTGAGAGTATTGGTATTTTATAATACTTCCTTTTTTCCTATATCGTTTCACTTTCACCAACTCTCCATTCTCATTATACAGCCAATATTTGCATCGCTTACGTTTACAAACCTCTTTTTTAATTAAATACCTTTCTCGGTTAGGCTTATACAAATAAGTTAATCTATTAGTTCTATTATCTTTTATAACAAAAAATTCTTCTCTATAGGTTTCTTCTCCCGTGCTATCGTATTTTGTTATAAGTCTATCTTGCTGGCAATAACTCATTCTTAAGTACTTTGGCATTCCGTTACTATGAAATTCAGCATAGTTACAATCACTATCATTAAAATTGAAATCTTGTGTTAATTCAAAATGATAATACACCAAGCTATCGTTTATGTAGCTAACATTCTTTTTGTATATATGGCTACTAGCAAATATGCTTTGAGTTTTAGATATAACTTCTCCTTTTTCACTATACCTAAAGGTAATTGTATCATCTAACCAGTAATGATCAAAAAAATTATTTGTTCCTCTATCAATATGTGTGATCTGTTTTTCTATAATCTGCTTTTTTGTTATGGTATCGTTCTCTTTAATTTTTGTAGTAGAATAATAATATCCGTTATATGCATGTTCTCCTGTTCCATAGCTTAAAGTATAACTAACTGTATCTCCTTTATTTAGTATAAGCAACTCTGTATTTTCTAAAACATTCCCATGTTCATCAATACCCTTTAAACTCAGCCTCCATTTCCAATATAAATTTCCTGAGCTATCGTAATATCTATTTAAGTTTCGTCTCCAATCAAAAGCCCCTGAATCAGATCCTTCTTCTGATTTAAGCACCCCATTTTCATAATATCCCAGGTATGCAAACTCTCTACTCACCTCTTCTTTTCTGTTCCCTACTTTTTTTCTGTATGTAGAACTCCCGTTTTTAAATACTTGATATATGTACGGTTTTTGTAAAAACGTGTCAGTGTCAGTATCATAATAAAAATAATATTTACCATCCGGCCACCGCCGACGTTCTACGCAAGATTTGTCTTCTACTACACCTTCGCCGGTCAAAACCCTGTAAGTCTTCGTTTTATAAAACCTACTATCACAACCTCTTACATGATAGTCTTGGCTAAAAAGTAAAGTAGGTAACAGTAGAAATAGTATAATCAATAATCTCATCTATACTTATAATAAACATAGTACTAAAAGATACAAAAAAAGCCTCTTTCGAGGCTTCAATATTGTATTACAGGTTAAATCAAACTTATTCAGTCCAGCTTTTCCAGTAAGCAGGGTCTTCAAGTGCAAGCGCTTGCTCGGTAATTTGCAGGGGATGAAAAGGATCTATCATCACTGCCAATTCGTGAGTTTCTTTTGCACCTATCGATTTTTCAACCGTTCCAGGGTGTGGCCCGTGTGGAATACCTTTTGGGTGAAGGGTTATCATACCACGCTCTACATGTTTGCGGCTCATAAAATCACCATCAACATAGTATAGTATTTCGTCACTATCGACATTGCTATGGTTATAGGGTGCTGGTACTGCCTGCGGGTGGTAATCGAACAAGCGAGGGCAAAACGAACAAATAACAAAGTTATGTCCCTCAAAAGTTTGGTGTACCGGTGGCGGCTGGTGTACACGCCCTGTAATGGGCTCAAAATTATGAATTGAGAAACCATAGGGATAAACATAACCATCCCAGCCTATGGCATCAAAAGGGTGTGTGGCATAGGTATACGGCCACATCATGCCTTGTTTTTTTATCATCACCTTAAACTCTCCCTTTTCATCGTGGGTTTTTAGGTTTTCAGGCAATTTTATATCACGCTCGCAATAAGGGCTATGCTCTAGCAATTGTCCAAAATTGTTACGGTAGCGTTTTGGTGGTACTATGGGGCTAAACGATTCTGTAATAAACAATCGGTTATTTTCGCCGTCAAACTCAAATTGATGTATAGTTCCACGAGGGATAACCAAGTAATCACCATACTCAAAGGGTATTTCGCCATACAACGTTTTTAGTTTACCCGTCCCTTCGTGCACAAAAATCACCTCATCGGCATCGCTGTTTTTTACAAAATAATCGGTAGTAGATTTTTTTGGGGCAGCACTGCTTATGTGTAAATCGCTGTTTACCAAAAGAGGCACACGGCTTTCTAAATAATCATCTTTGGCAGGTACATCAAAAGTGAGGAAACTGCGGTGGCGCATATTTTTAGCAATAGCCACTTTAGGCTCTACACTATATTCCTCACCAATATCTTTTACCAATGTAGGTGGATGGCAATGATATACTAATGAGTATATGTTTGAAAAACCTTCGGTAGATACAAGCTCTTCAGCATACAAATTGCCATCAGGCTTGCGGTATACTGTGTGGCGTTTTTGGGGTATTGTACCCAGTTTATAATAAAACGGCATAGGGCAAATATACTACTGATTGTGCTTGTTATAAACTGATAAAAATCATGTTTACTAATCCACCTCCATACTAAAAATATTATTCACACTTTGCTTTAGTATATATACATCACTCTCTTCTTTTACGCCAAACTTAACAATGTATACCATACCATTGTTTGTATAAAAAATTGTGCCTTCATCTTTTGGTACTTGTGATTCATAAACTGTTTGAACACTGTTAAGATTATTATCAAACAAAATATAAGTATTCCAATTGGCATTTTTGCATTGCATAATATAGTATTTATCGTTATACCTATCAAAATAGTATATCATAAATTTCAAATTATTAATGTCTTTAGCAAACACAATGGAATCAATTCTACTTTTCAGTCGTTTGGATTTACCTATAAGCTCTATATCATCAATTTTTGTATTGGTAGTGAGGTTATAAATAGCGGGAAAGGTTATATAACTGCCTGCAATTTGCTCGCCGTACTTAAACAAATACATATGGGAAACATTATAGTCGCCCGTTATTCCCCCTTTATCATCAGGTACGGTAAAGGGAAGGTAGGAGTGAAACTGTATAGTATGGTTTTTATCTAAGATAAATTTGGCGTAATTGTATTTATTGGATGGTGTTTTCCCATAATGTATATACGACACAGACAAACACACTGTATCACCTAATAACAATAGCTTTGTCATATCTGTATTTTGAGGAATATAAAAATCTCCTACTAAATGTTGTATAGGGGCTACCCAATAATCTATTATTTGTAAACTGTCGTTTAATTGAAACAATACCTTAGTATTTTTTCTAAGTGTATCCCCTTCTGCATTGATGTACGGGAGATGAAACTTGACTGAAAATATAGTACGCTTGTTTTTTACAGTTATGTTTTCAGGTTCAAATTCTTGGCTACCAAAAATCCTATCTTTCTTTAGATACAGTTGCCTTGCTTTTAATGATTTAGAAATTTTATCTTTATCACCATTGTATAGTACTGAGTATATTTTCTCTGCCCATTGTTTTTCGTCAATTGTAAACTGTTGGGCAATTTCACCCGTTAGCATACTAATCTTATGCAATTTTTTAGTGTACCTTAAATCCATCACCAAACAGTACTCTTTGTTTAAATAGGCCGCACTGCCCGAATAAAATTTGTAGGAAGTATCAACAGGAATTGAATCTACCTTGTGTTTTTCTTTTGCTTGTGTCTCTTTTGGGGGTTCTTTAGTAAAATATTTGTTTAGCGACTCGATATAATTACAATCGGTGTGGTGTAGCACAGTAGTACCCTTTAGTAGGTAAACAGAACCCAACTCAATGGTTTGGCTCAGTTCTTTATCTAGCACGACAGGATAATCAGTAGAAAAACTATTTTCCTCTTTAAAGACTTCTAAATCTTCTTTGGCAAGTCCACTTATACTAAAATAAGGTTTATAGCCTGCCAATACAGCATTGGTAAAAACCTCTTGATTTGAATAAATGCAGTTTTTACAGCTTGCAGCATATATATTTACTAATAAGGTATTTGCAGTACTATCTATACCGTTACGCTGCAATAAATGCCCTGGTATGGTTTGTCCTATAACAATACCTTTTAGTATAATACTAATAATAAATAAGCCTGTTTTCATCCGTATATTTTTTTAAAACGGGTAATAGAAATTCTATTACCCGTTAGCATTTTAACACCATTAAGGTATTTGTACATTGTAAATTTGATGAAAACCTTTTTCATCCGTCCATTCCACTTTGCAAGTTGTATCATCTGTATCACCACAATCTCGTACATTTTGTCCCCCTTGTACAAATACATTGTAAGGACCACATTTAACAGCAGTTTGTCCCCAAGCAACCCTGCCTTCGTAGCAGGTCATGGGTCTAAAATCAACCACGGGTGTACCGTTTATAGTGGGTGGTGTAACTTGTTGCAATGTGTAGGGAGTTGCCACCCCAACGCTTCCATTGGCATACATCCAAATATCGGTAGTTACCACTTTAAAAAAGTAACCGCCTGTGAGGTCGTACAATGTTACAGGTACTGATGAGCCGTGAACGGTTGTTTGTGCATTTGCTTTAGCAATACATACTAAAGAAATAAATGTTAAAAGAATCACTTTTCGCATAAAATAAATTTTATATAGTTATTTAATACATCTGATTATAGGTTCAGACAATACCTCTACAATTTGATAAAGCCATGCATGATATTTTAGCAATTGTATAACGAAGAAAAATATAAAAACTGATTTAGGCAAGAATAGAGTTTAATTTTTTTGAAAAAAATTTCCTTTAACAGAAACAAAAATCACGTAATGACATAAAAAAAGGGGCTAAAGCCCCTTTTTTTGTTTTGTATAGTTGTAAAGTAAACGACTTATTTAATTGCGTTAACTACAGCTTTAAATGCTTCTGGGTTGTTCATTGCCAAATCGGCAAGTACTTTACGGTTTAGCCCGATGTTTTTATCGTGTGCTTTACCCATAAATACTGAATAACTCATACCTTCTTGACGAGCGGCAGCGTTGATACGCTGAATCCACAAAGCACGGAAGTTGCGTTTTTTGGTTTTACGGTCACGGTATGCATATTGCAAACCTTTTTCGACAGCGTTTTTGGCTACTGTCCAAACATTTTTACGTGCTCCCCAATAACCTTTGGCCATTGAAAGTACTTTTTTTCTTCTCCTGCGAGATGCTACAGTGTTGACTGAACGTGGCATAGTGTTTAAATTTTGGTATTTAGCGTTCCCGCTTATGGGACACTTTGGGGCTAAATCCCTGTTGTTGTATAAAAATTAAAATTATTTTCCGATGGTAAGCATTAACTTCACGTTGCTCATATCTGCATCGCATACGTATGCTGAGTAAGTAAGGTTACGTTTTTGTTTTGTACCTTTTTTAGTAAGGATGTGACGTTTGAACGCATGGTTCATCCTTATTTTTCCGCTACCGGTTACCCTAAAACGCTTTTTGGCGCCCGATACTGTTTTCATCTTTGGCATTATACTGTCTATTTAATGTTAAAAGTTATTGTTACTTGCTTTTTTGTTTTGGGGCAAGCATCATTATCATTTTTTTGCCTTCAAGCCTTGGCATCATTTCTACTTTGGCTACATCAATTAAATCTTCGGCAAATTTTAATAACAATACCTCACCTCTTTCTTTGTATACAATAGAGCGACCTCTGAAAAATACATAGGCACGCACTTTTGAACCCTCTTCTAAAAATTTGATGGCATGTTTTAACTTAAAGTCAACATCATGCTCATCTGTATTAGGGCCGAAACGAATTTCTTTTACAACCGTCTTCACGGCGTTGGCCTTTATCTCTTTTTGTTTCTTTTTTTGCTCGTAAAGAAACTTTTTATAGTCTACCAAACGGCAAACAGGGGGCGTAGCATTGGGAGAAATTTCTACCAAGTCTACCTCCAACTCTTGAGCCATCTCGATGGCTTTTTTTGTGGGATATACGCCGGGCTCAATATTTTCACCCACAACACGCACTTCTTGTGCTATGATGCGGCCGTTTATCCTGTGCTCGGGTTCTACTGTCCGGGGCCTGAAAGGTTTTCTCCCCGGTTTCTTTTTAATGCTAATAGTTACCTCCGTTAAAAGTGTACGTTAATTATTATCTAACTGTCCGTTAAAATACGCTACAAACTCATCAAGTGAAAAAGTGCCCACATCGCCTTCGCCATGTTTCCTAGCTGAAACTTGTTTGTTTTCAACTTCTTTCTCGCCCACGATAATCATAAACGGTACTTTAGATACTTCTGCATCGCGAATTTTCTTACCAATCTTCTCAGCACGTTCATCCACGAAGCCGCGAATATCGTACTTTTTTAAGTAATTTAAAACATCGTTTGCATAATTCGAAAATTTATCGCTGATGGGCAACACGGCAACTTGGTCTGGAGTAAGCCATAGCGGGAAGTTTCCTGCACAATGTTCTGTAAGTATTGCAAAAAATCTTTCTAGCGAACCAAAAGGTGCTCGGTGAATCATCACAGGGCGATGTTTTTGGTTATCCTCGCCTATATACTCCAATTTAAAGCGTTCAGGCAGGTTATAATCCACCTGTATGGTACCCAATTGCCATTGACGACCCAGTGCATCTTTTACCATAAAATCTAGCTTGGGGCCATAAAATGCGGCTTCGCCGTATTCAGTTACAGTCTCAAGTCCTTTTTCTTTGGCGGCTTCTATAATTGCACTTTCTGCTTTTTCCCAGTTTTCATCACTGCCTATATACTTACTGCGATCTTCTTTATCTCTTAATGATATTTGCGCAGTGTATTTATCAAAGCCCAGTTTAGCAAATACATACTGCACCAATTCAATCACAATTTTAAACTCCTCCACCACTTGGTCGGGGCGGCAAAAAATATGCGCATCGTCTTGGGTAAAGCCACGCACACGAGTAAGCCCGTTTAGCTCGCCACTTTGCTCATAACGGTACACAGTACCAAACTCTGCAAATCGCAACGGCAGGTCTTTGTATGAGTGAGGTTTAAATTTATAAACCTCGCAATGGTGCGGGCAGTTCATTGGTTTTAGCAAAAACTCCTCGTCTTCATTAGGTGTTTTAATGGGCTGAAAAGAGTCTTTACCGTATTTCTCGTAGTGTCCGCTAGTTACGTATAGTTCTTTACGACCTATGTGCGGGGTGATAACAGGTAAATATCCTCTATCGGTTTGCGCATTTTGCATAAACTTGGTTAGCCTTTCGCGTATCATGGTGCCTTTAGGCAGCCACATGGGCAAGCCTGCGCCTACGTTTTCGCTAAACATAAACAGCTCCATTTCTTTACCTAGTTTACGGTGGTCGCGACGTTTGGCTTCTTCCAACAAATGCAGGTATTCTTCTAACTCTTTTTGTTTTGGAAAGGTGATACCGTATATACGGGTAAGTTGTTGGTTTTTTTCATCACCACGCCAGTATGCACCTGCTATATTAAGCAGTTTAACTGCTTTTACATACCCTGTTGAGGGGATGTGAAAGCCACGACACAAATCGGTAAAACTGCCTTGTGTACAAAAGGTTATTTCGCCATCAGGCAAGTCTTGTAATAAATCAAGTTTAAGGTTATCTCCTTTTCTGGTAAAGTAATCTATGGCATCCGCTTTACTCACATCGCTCATTACAAAAGCGTTGTTTTCTTTTGCCAATTCTTTCATTTTGGTTTCAAGCTTTGCCAAAACCTCAGCATTTACAACCTCACCACCAAAATCAATATCGTAGTAAAAACCATTTTCAATGGCAGGCCCTATACCAAATTTCGCTTTTGGGAAAACACTTTGTACTGCCTCGGCCAACAAATGCGCCGATGAGTGCCAAAATGCTTCTTTACCGTCTTTATCATTCCACGTATATAGGGTAAGTGTTGCATCTGCATTAATTGGCGTGCTGGTTTCGGTACGTATACCGTCTACCATTGCTGCTAATACATTGCGTGCCAATCCTTCACTAATGGATTTTGCCACTTCCATAGGAGTAATACCTTGTTGGTACTCCCTCACTGCCCCATCGGGAAAAGTTATCTTTATCATTGGTTAATTAATGTCTTTTGCTCCAAGCTCTTTCAAAAAATCTTTTGCAATATTATAGCTATCGTCTAATTTTAATACTTTTCTAAAATCTTTTATTGCGTTTTCTTTATCACCTTTTGCCATATGTGCCAAACCTCTGTAATAATACCCTCTTACATAATCAGGATTCATCAACAGTGCTTTATCATAATACTCCACCGCATCTTCGTACCTATCAAGGTTATAGTTAATAAGCCCAACGCCTGAGTATGGCCTATAATCATCAGGGTCAATACGTATTACCATTTCATAATCATCAACTGCTTTTTTCAAAGCATCCGCTTCGTAATAAACAAGAGCGCGAGCATAAAATGCCTCTGCACTTAGTTCTTTTATACGTATGGCATTAGTGAAATAGTCTTCAGCAAGTTTTAGTTTCTTTTTTTCGAAATAAAGTTTGCCTAAGCCAATATAAGCATCATAATAGTCATTATTGTACTCTACTGCTTTTTTATAGCTGTCAATGGCACGTGTAGTATCTTTTTTACCCAAATAATCACGGCCTTTATAATACTGTGCAGTAGAGCTAAGTGGATCAATTTCTATTACTTTGTCAAAGGTAGCAAGGCTTTCGTCAAACTGAAACAATATCATTTGCAACTCGCCTAATTTTATTAGTGCATCGGTAAAATCAGGTTTTAGTTTTACAGCTTTTTCAAACGATGACATAGCATTGCTTACGCTATCCATCATAAAACTAATCTCGCCTCTGGCAAAATAGTATAAAGGGTTTTCAGGCTGCATTTGCAATGCACGCTCAATATCTCTAAAAGCCCTTTGTGGGTTGTTTTCTCTTGCCCATTGCAAAGCACGGCGGTAATACAACTCGGGATTATTAGGTTCGTTGGCTATATCAGTATTTAGTTGTGTTATAACTTCTGAACCTTTACCATACTTTTCTGTAAGGCTATCTTCAAGACTTTGGTCATTTTTGGGCGTGTCAGTATTGCTTTTGCACTGGGCAAAAAGCAAACACAAGCCGAAAGCAAATGCCAAAAGCAAGGTAGATGGGATGCTATTTTGAGTTTTTCTTATCAAATCGCTGGTTTTTTGTGCAAGGTGTGCAAAAATATTGAGTATATACATTAGTGCCAAGATAATTATGGGTGTATTGCATATTGTAACGCATTTTTATTGAAAAAAGTGGTAAAACTGCTTTGTAAATGGTGATGATTTAAAATATTACGGGTGAAAAACACGTATATAAAATGGTAGTTTTAACCTATTCCCTTTTGCCTATATGTGCGTAGATTTGAAAAAAACTATTAACCAATGCCAATTAGTACTTCTTTTTTTGATGTGTACAGCGTTATTGACACATCAACCGACAATGTAACTTTAGCGATTACTATTACAGAATTAAAGGCTGACCCAAATAATGCGGGACAATTTACAGAGGTGCCCAATAATGATATTGAAGCCACAACCACTGTGAAACTAGGCACAAGCACTGTTGGAGACCCAAAAATGGGCAGCTTTAACGGCTTTATTATCGGTAAAAATAACGACTTAGCTAACTTGATGATTACTGTAACTACTTCGCTGGCTGACGTGAACCCCGATAGCAATGTAGTAAGACTTAGCTATACTTTAACAGGTGGTGGTAATAAGTATTCTCGCGACCTTCTTTCAGGTGTTTTGAACCAAGGTGATATTGTTGAATTTTTAGCTACCATACGATTTTACTAAACTTTTAAGCTTATGAAAAAACTATTACTGCTTGCTGCCATTGCAATGGCTAGTGTGAAAGGTTTTACGCAGACCGATTCTACCATATCGCTTGATATTTTGCGTGCCCCCAGCCAGCCCGGTTTTGTTTTGTTGGGCATTGAGCCTGAAAATATTGAAACTCCGCAAGACCCTACTGATGTTTTGGTATCGCTGCGCAATGCTACTAATAATTTTAGCACCCTGCCCCGTAGCTATGCTATTGATATTGCTCCTGCTTGGGTTTTTAGAAGTAAAATAAGTGCCGCATCGTTTTTAAACCAAAAGGGCGATAAACCTTTGCCAAATATGTGGCAAACATTGCGTTTTTCTTTTGCTACCAATACACCCAACACAGCAGGTGCTGATAGCAACCTTACCCAAATGGGTATTGGTTTTAAAACTTCTATTTTTAGAGGTAATAAAATGGATGTGGATTGGGATAGCTCGCGCCAGCAATTGGATAGTATGCGCGCCATACTAAAAAACAGAAACTTTGCTGTGGCCAACTACATTGCCAGTGCCATAAATAGCGATAGTGAATTGAAGCTATATAGCGATAAACTGGTGGCTGTTACTATTGCCTTAGCTCAAAAGCAAGATAGTGTGCGCCAAAACCCTGCTTTGGCCAGCGATGCTTCTTTTATGCTACGCCAAAGCCAATTGGAAGGTGAAAGAACTACGTACAGCACTTACTTGAATATGCGCAACGAAAATGTGCGCCAAGCTGCCGTGAAACATTTTGACGATAGCCTAAGTGTGCAAATGGGTATTTTTAAACAACTGGCGGGCGAACTTAAATTTAGACGTTATGGGTGGAAACTAGATTTGGCAGGAGGTATTGTGCTTAACTACCCCAACCAAAATTTTGATTACAGTTTGCTAACCCGCTATGGCGCATGGCTTACAGGTGGGTATGAAACCAAACAGGCGGTGAACTTTTTAGGTGTTACCCGTTTGATGCTGAACCCAAACGAGATGTACAAGGATAAAAACGATAGTTTGCGTACGGGCGATAACCTAAATTTTGATGCGGGCGCGAAAATAGAATGGACTCCACAAGGCGGGCTAAGCCGTTTTAGAATGGCAGGTGAAGGTATTTACCGCACTACGCTAAATAATAGTGCTATTGATGGTCGTTTGCGCTATACTATTAACCTTAGCTATGCGGTTGATAAGAACACTTTGTTAAACTTCTCAGTAGGTAAAAATTTTAATAGCCCTACCCAATATGGCGGCAACCTTATTGCTGCCCTGAACTTGTTGGTAGGTTTGGGCGGCAGTCGCCCTGTGTTGATGAAGTAGTATAGTTTTAAAAAATCGACGGGTTTAAAACCCACCGTTGTTAAATTACGGCGCAAAGTGGGGCTTTAAGCCCCACTTTGCTCCGTAATTTTTCATAGAAAAGGATTTCAAATCCTACCACACTATTGGCTCGCGAGAGCATCCGCTCGTGCCGAAAATAATAGAGCATCGCTCGCTGGTATTAGCTATTGGGTGTTTCTTTTCACCCTCCTATCCCCTTCGCTTACGCACTTATGTTTCGACTTCGCACTCCTTCGACTTCGCTCAGGATGACAGCCCACAAGGGGGACAATGCAATGCCTACGGTTTTGACAAAATATGTAAAACCCAAAGGGCAGTGGCGTGGCTTCCCTCCTCATGCTGTTATACTGAGCGAAGCCGAAGTGTTGTGTGTGGATAAGGAGGGACTGAGGGTGGTAGAGAAGTTGGCGTATTGATTTTATAATCTTCTCATCCCAAACTCTCGTTAATGTATACAGAATAGGCGTTCAAAACCTGTTATATATCCCCATAAAACAAAAATGGCTGCCTCCCGGCAGCCCTTTTTGTTCGCGATGGTCCTGGGGAACCACCGCTGCTAACTAACTATATATGGAATTTACGTGTCAGCCGTATTAAAATTAGCGTAACAATGTTACTGTTCCGCTATAGTTGTGGTATTTGTAGTCCATGCCTTGTGCATTAATTACATACAAATACGCCCCCTCTTGTGCTGTTTCATTTTTATACATTCCATCCCAACTATCTTCAAGGCTATAACTTGTATACAGTTTTTCGCCGCTGCGATTATAGATATTTATTTCAAATTTTTTAACAAAAGTGCCCATAATTACAAATTTATTATTGCTTTCGTCTCCATTTGGTGTAAACGCATTGGGAACAAACAAGCTTGAGCGTCCTCTTGCACAATCAGTATTAGAGTAGCTTATTGTACCGTTATTACTAGTAGCTTTTATACGGTAACATACTTGTGGCAATTGGTTGTACATATTGCTTTCGTCTGTATAAGTAGTATCATCAGCCATATTTTCACCTGTCCAACTATACATACCGCTATTATCTTTTAGCTCTATTTGGTAGTTAGCTATACCATCATCCCATTTTTGGTAGTGGCTCCAGTTAGCATTTACATTATCGTTATCATCAGCCTCTACATTTAGCAAAATAGTTTTACCAATGTTTCCCGCTATACTTATATCTCCGCAAACATCAGCAGTGCGTATGCGGTAGTAGTAGCTTTTGCTGTGCACATTTACTGCAAAATCTTCAAAAGGTTTACAGCATTCTTTAGTAGTAAAAATATCACGGTAGTTTACACCATCCGATGATTTTTCGATGGTGTAATAATCAACAGGCGCTTTTTGAAATACAGGTTGAGAAAACTCCACTAAAACATGGTTATCATCTTGCACGGTAGCACGCACCAATTGGCCGGGTTGTACCGTTGATTTGTGTATAGGTGCTGCGGTTGAATTGTTTGAACGTGAAACTAAAGGATTGCTCCCGTTTTGGTGTGCATACACTACATAGTGGTATGTGTAGCCACACATAACATCATTATCAGTATAGGTGGTTTCATCAGCAGCTATAACAGCTATTTGCTCAAACGAAGTATTATCAGGCGATTGGCGGTGTATGGTATAACTACCCAAATTATCCCAACCTGTATATGGGGTAAAGTTTAGTTTAACCCTATTAGTATCGGCAGTTGTTTTAAGCAAAACAGTTGTATGCTCTTCGCTTTCGCCAATTGCTGATAGTTTATCGCACTTGGTTTGGCTATATACTTTGTAGGTATAGTTTTGTGTGTAAGTATTTACGGCATCATCAATAAACACAGTATCTAATTGTCCTTCTATGGTTTTGTATAGTTCAAAGCCTTTACCTAGTGTACTACGAAATACAACATAGCTGCCAAACTCACGGCTTAGGTAAGGAGAAAACTCTAAACGTATAGTATTGTTTTCTTCCACTGTAACCCTATGTGCTAGAGGCGTTGGTGGGGTAAGGGTATCAAATATTATTATTTGGCCTTTAGGGGCTAGGGTATCAAAACAGCCTTTTTTATCTTTAATTATCAAACCTACACTAAACTCACCCGGAGTATTATAGTAGTAAAAAGGATTTTGTACGTTATCAATTCTACCATCGCCCAAACTCCATTGGTAGCTTTCTATGCCTGCTTCGGCTATACTTTTATCTATTAAGTTTACATAATCAAAACGACAAACAGGATTTTCTTTAGCCTCAAAAGCTGCTTTAAGAGCTTTAATGTCAACTGTTTGTGTAGCAGAAGCTTCGCATCCATTGGGAGCAATTGCTTTTAGTATTACTTGATGTTGACCTGCGCTAGCAAATACTTTATTGCTATGATAGTTTACACTGCTATCGCTTTCGCTAAACAACCATACAAATTTAATAGGCTGGGTGTTAGTATCAGTTTGGTTTTCCAACTCAAAAACATCGTATAAACAATTGCCTTTGGTACTAAAGCTCGGTTTTGGTGAGGCATAGCCTTTAATAGGATCAACAGGGTATGCCACTTTACAACCTGAGGCATCTTCAAGTACCATAGTGGGTACAAATGTTCCTGTTATTACATACTCAGCCGTTGCGCTTGGGGCATTCGACAATATACCGTTTCCAAAATCCCAACTTACAGTTTTTGCATTTTGGCTTTGCGATGAAAAGTTTACTTTAAAAGGTATACAACCTTTATCGGCATCTTTAAAGTATTGACCAATGGGGCCACCAATTTTAATTTTGCTTTTTAGCATTATCGAGTCAGAACAACCATCAACATCGGTTACTTTATAAGTAATATCATAGTTACCGGGGTAGAAATAGCTTTTTACGGGTTGAGTTAGTTTTGATACTGCACCATCACCAAACATCCATTCTACCGATTTTATGCTTGTATTTTTTACTGTTGATTTATCTCCAAAAGTAGATACCAACGGGGGGCAAGTAGTAGCAGTATTATCAATACTAAAATCTGCTTTTATTTTTTTAAGTGCAGTGAAAACTTGCACTTCGGTACTATCAGTACAGCCCAAAGCCGTTTCGCGTACAACCAGTTTTAAGTTTTGATTTCCTTCAGTAGTAAAGTTAAAGCTGTTTGCCGACTTGTTAAATGTTTGATTTTGGTTAACAACCCAAGAATATTCTAATGCTCCTATATTTTTTGATTTGGCGGCATCGTGTGCAAAATTAACTTGTGTAGTAGCACACAATAGGTTGGTGGTATATTTAATATCGGCAACGGGTTGCGAAAGTTTTACGTTGGCAACACGGCTAACTTTACAGCCCAAGTTATCTTCAACAGTAAGGGTTATGTTAGCCCCTTGCGTGTGCATAGTGGCTGAAGGTGTATTGAACAAGTATGGTACGCTATCGTTTATAGCTGAGTAGCTGTTTTTACCATCACTCCAAAAAGCATCGGCTACACCATGAGTAGAATATCCACTTCTTACCAATTTAGCATCTAGCGGAAAACATCCTTTATCAGGTGTAATGCTTGGGGTAAAATCGGGGCCTAAAATTTTTATAACATTGGTTTTGGTTAATGTTTCAATACAACCGTATTTATCTTCTACCACCAATTTAATTGAAGTTGTAAGTGGTTGGCTTATTACTGGTGTAGCTTGTTTTGCCACTATTGGGTCGCTACTACCTATATAAAAAGTAGTTTTTACCGCGTTTACAGAGGTATCTTTTAGTAGAAAAGGCACATTGGCACAAACAGAATCGGCACTAATAGTGAAACCGGGCAACAAAGGTTCGTGTATGTCTAGCACATAGCTTTTTGTATCCCAGCAACCAGTGTTTGTATCATGCACCATCAAATCAAGAGCATAGCTACCCGGTTCTAAAAACTTTTTCACCTCGGGCACTTCTCCAATACTAACACCACCCAAAGTCCAATTAAATTTATTTACGCCAACCGATTTATCTTTAAAAGTAACAGTATCTAGTTTGCAAGGATCTTCTACAATTTCAGCATTAGCATGAGGCATTAATATGGTGATATAGTCTTTTTTCACCATCGTATCAGCACAACCGTTTGAGAAGGCAACCAACCTAACGGTATATGTGCTTGGGTATTGGCGATAATCAATTATAGGATTGCTTTTTGTTGAGGTAAGTACACCAAAATCCCAAAAAAATCCGTCAACCCTTTGGTTTATGGTATCGGTAGTATTATGAAAATCAACAAACTGCATATCTCTTTTGCAGCCTTTTGTTAAATTGGTATAAAAATTAGGATTGGTTTTTACACCCACCATTATTGAATCGAACACCATAGTATCAGTGCAACCGTTGTTATCGCTTATTATCAAACTAGGATAATAGGTTCCTTCTTGATCAAATACTGTTTGCGCTTGTTGAGTTGTGGCTGTTTGACCGTTGCCAAAATCCCAAGTGTAACTATTAATTCCAAAGAAAGAGGAACTGTTATTGGTAAACCCAACTTGAAGTGGAACGCAACCGTGTTTTACAGTAGGTGTGAATTGAGCTTTTTGAGTATTAACTTTTACAATATTTTTTTTCTCGAAAGAACCTACACAACCGTTAATATCTGTAAGTGTAAGGCTTACTGAAAACACACCCGATGTATCGTACACCTTGCTTGGATTTTTTTGTGTTGATGTTTCACCATCGCCAAATTGCCAAAACCATTTAGTAGCTTGTTGGTTTGATGGGCTAAAGTTTATGGTATACGGTGCGGTACAGCTAATAGGATTATTATGACCAAAAGTGGCTACAGGAGCAGGTAATACAACAAGAGCAGCATTTTTAACAACAATATCGTTACATCCTTCGGGAGATGTAATTGATAATGTTATAGTATAAGTACCTGCCTGTGTGTAGGTATAGTTTGGTGATTGGCCTACTGCCGAATCGCCATTGCCAAAATACCATATCCAAGTGGCGTTTGAAGGAACACCGATACTTTTATCCTCTATAATGGGCACAAAAGGCACACAGCCTTTGTTTTGGGTTAATTTAAAATCGGCTTTAGTTTTACCAATATTTATAAACTTGCTTTTAGTAAGTGTTTGGCTACAGTTATTATCATCGGTAACAGTTAGCTGCACATCATACTGACCAAAATTGCTATATGTATATGTTGGGTTTTCTTGTGTTGATGTAGTACTGCCTCCCAATTGCCATTGGTAAGTATAGCTTTGCCCGTTTACAGTTGTTGTATTGTTTTTAAACTTCACATGCAAAGGCACGTTACATCCCCCGCTATTATCAGCATCAAATGCAACTTGTGCAGGAGTGCTTATAGTAATAAGTTGTGTATGGTTAACAAAATTTTTACATCCGTTGTCATCAGTTATTATAAGGCTAACGCCATAAACACCCGCAGCTCCAAAACTATGTATAGGATTTTCATTAGTATCAGCAGCACCATCGCCAAAGTTCCATTGCCATTTGGTCAACTTGCCTACAGCTTCTTTACTTGTATCAGTAAAAGTAAAATTTTGATTGATACAGCCTCCGTTTGCCGAAACAGCAAAACCAGCTTGTGGATTGGCAAGTGCTTCTATTATATAAGGTTTAAGTAAACTATCTCTATCACCGTTATCGTCAGTAACAATTAAAAGTACTGTATATGTGCCTGCTTGATTATAAATAGCACCCGGATTTTTAAGTGATGAAGTATTACCGTTTCCAAAATCCCAAAAGTAACTTGCTATACTTCCTGTTGATGTATTTGTAAAATTAACCACCAAAGGCAAGCAACCTTTGGTTTTATCCTGAACAAAATTTGCCTTTGATGGAGTGAATGATTGACCCGAAAGGCCTACAAATGTTAACAATGCAATTAAAAGGGCTAAATTTTTAGCTACTAACAATTTGTAAATTCCACTCATAAGTTTTAATTTTTGTGTTAAAAAAGAATTTTATTTCCCCAGTTGTTTGTGATAATCTTATAACTTTATACGTAATTTCTAAAATTTTGGATTTATCACAACTCTTTCAACGCATCAAATTTCTAAAACTTTTTACATATTAATGTAAATTGAGTGATATTTTTTTAAATAGTAAAAATGAGAAACAGAAAAATAGTTCTATAAAAATCTGTTAAACAATGAATTAAAACACTATTTATACTGATTATAAATTACGACTTAGGATAATAATTTTAACAGATGAGCAAAAAAGCAACTCAAAATTTAAAATAACATGTATTTTGGTCTAAAAAATAACGCTGTGCTTTAACTATCGAGCATTTTTAAACAACGAATAGGTTTAGATTAACCATTTTTTACAAACGATAGATTAAACGGAAAGAATAAACAAAAAGATGATTGGTAGAGCTTTTTAAAAAGAATAAGTATCCCTATCGGCTAAAAAAGGGAATGCATTACGGTATTTTTGTTGCTCGTCTTTAAAAAATGTATGAGTAAGTATAGAATCAGCATTGATACTTTCTGCTATAACTTGGCCACTGCAATCAATAAGCATACTAGTACCATTGTGTGCTACACCATTGCCATCAGCACCAATGCGATTGCAGGCCGCAACATAGGTTTGATTTTCAATAGCGCGTGCTATTAATAAGCTACGCCAATGGTAGGCGCGTCTTTCAGGCCAATTGGCCACATATATCAGCAAATCGTAATTGTGGCTATTGCGCGCCCAAGCAGGGAAACGCAAATCATAACATATAAGAGGGCATATTTTCCAGCCCAAATAGTCAACAATCAAAAGTTCATTACCGCCTGTATAATGTTTTTGCTCATTACCCAAGCTAAACAAATGCTTTTTATCGTAAGTATACACCTGTTGTTGGGGGGTTACAAAAAACAAACGATTGTAGTATTTCCCTCCATCATCCACCATAAGGCTACCCACAATAGCAACATTTTTATTAACTGCTGTTTGTTTTAGCCAAGCCAAACCTTTGGTGTGTGATTCGCTTGCAAATTTTTCAGGCTGCATACTAAAACCTGTCGAAAACATCTCGGGCAACACATAAATATCAGCAGGTGCTACATTTTGCAATAGCGTGGTAAACTGTTGCAGGTTGGCATCTACATTTTCCCAAACCAATTCAGTTTGAATAACCGATACGGTAAGATATTCTTCGTTTCCCATTAGCTAATTTTACACAAAATTTCTGCCGCTTTTTCAAGTGTCTCTTCGCTTTTGGCAAAACAAAAACGCAATACATTATTGTCTTCTCCATTTATACTAAAAACAGAAATGGGTATAGCCGCAATTTTATGCTCACGGGTAAGCCTTTCAGCAAACTCCATATCACCTTCTTTCGATATTTTATCGTAACCTAATAATTGAAAATAAGAACCACTACAAGGCATTAACCTAAATTTACTTCCTTTTAGCATTGCTGCAAAATGATCACGCTTTTTGGCATAAAACGATGACAATTGCCTCAATTCGTCTTTATTCTCTAAAAAATCGGCAATAGCATACTGCATTGGCGTATTGGTACTAAAAGCCATGTATTGGTATATTTTTCTAAACTGTACCATTAGGTTGGCTGGTGCCAAGCAGTACCCCATTTTCCACCCTGTAGTATGAAAAGTTTTCCCAAACGATGATATAATAAAACTACGCTCGGCCAATTTAGGATAGCGAGCTACACTTTGATGTTCTAATCCGTCAAAAATTATATGCTCGTACACTTCATCACTCAACACTATAATATCAGTACCCTCCAATATTTTTTGCAGCTTCTCCATATCAGCAGCATTTAATACTGTACCTGTTGGGTTGTGCGGGGTATTAATAATAATCATGCGGGTTTTAAAGGTAATCAGCTTGCGCACCTCATCCCAATCCACGCGATATTCAGGATATTTTAAAGAAGTAAAAACAGGTCTGCCACCGTTTATCAAAATGGCAGGTAAATAACTATCGTAAGCAGGCTCAATCACAATCACTTCATCCCCTTCTTTAATCACCGCAGTAATAGCAGCCCAAAGACCAAGGGTAGCACCCGGAGTAATAGTTATTTCACTCTCTACATCGTATTGTGCCGAATACAGCTCAAAAGTTTTCTCAGCAATTTTCTCACGCAAGGCAGGTATACCCTGCATAGGTGCATATTGATTGTGTTGGTTATTCATAGCTTTAGTAACCAACTCTATCAATTTGGGCGAGCAATTAAAATCAGGAAAACCCTGCGCCATATTAATAGCATTTTCTTCGCGCGCCATTGCACTCATCACACTAAAAATAGTAGTGCCGTGTTTGGGTAGTTTAGAAGCAATGCTCCCATCAAAATTCAACATAATCAACTCACTTGTGAACCATCGAATATAGAAGTACTGAGTTGAAAGTTATACACAAATTAAGGTTTTCGGCACACAAATATGCTTTAACTAGCTGTGTTTCAAAAACTTTAAAAAATATTTTATAGAAGGGATTTTTTTTAGAAAAAGACGGAGAAGCAAAATATACAAGATTACTTCAACCCAAAAAGAGCATTATATGTAACCAGTGCTTTTCTGGCACAGCTTGGCAAATTACAAAATTCTGTCATGAAACCTAGACAATTGTATACAAAACTGCACTTATTGACCCAACAGTGGTCTCTTTCTTGCAACAGACTTATGCACAAGACTTTGCCCTCTCCTATCGTTTACCTACTAAATAGTAAGCAGTATATAAACCCTGTGTTACTGCCAAGTTAGCTCAATATGTAGTTATACACAAAATACTGATACACAAACCACTATAAAAACGGCATAAAAGTTGTTATAGGCACATAGTCTTAGTGAAAACTAAGTTTAATTTATATAATTATGACGAACACAAATAATTTCAGCTTACATATTTACCATCAGAATGGTAAATGGGTTATTTGCAGAAATGACAGGTGCTACAATCTTGTCCCAATAAATGTACTTACCAACCGTAAGTTTTTATTAGGTCTTAGTTTTTTGGCCGTTGCAACACTATTGTTAGCCTTTGGCCCAAAATTACCTTTTGGCAAAAACAATGCCCCAGTGGTTTTTGATGTAGAACAAACTACTGATAGCATACCTGCACTAAACGAAGACAATTTGCTTACCGAAATAAAAACACAAGGTATTATTTGCGAAAAACACGTGTTGGCACAAGCCAAATTAGAATCGCTGCACCTTACCTCGCACCTATGCCGCAAAGCAAACAACCTTTTTGGTATGCGCTACCCTGGTCGTAGGCAAACAACAGCCATTGGTGTTTACCTTCAAGGTCAAGACACTATTATATATGGCAACCACCAAGAATTAAAAAAATACCTTAAATACCCTACCTACGCTGTATATGCTAGTTGGGTAGATGCGGTAAAAGATTATAAAATGTGGCAAGACAACGCTTTTAAAGTGGAGGAAAAATACCTTAGCTTTTTAAATAGAATTTATGCCGAAGCACCCGACTACGTTAGCGTAGTAGACAAAATGGCAAAGAAAATTCAAGACTAATAAACTGATAGTTTACTATTAGCTCTTGATTTGCTTATAGTTAGGTTCGTAAGCCCCTTCCGAGACGGAAGGGGCTTCTTTTTTAGGTTACTTCTTAATTTACTTCATTATATATTCAATCCTAAGACTTGCGAATGTTAAATGATAATTGATAAATGAAGAATGCTAAATATCTTCGTGGGCTGTGAGCCAGATTTTTCGTTTCAAACAATTTAATCTTAATCAAGAGGGATGTGCCATGAAAATGGGCACCGATGCCATGCTGCTAGGTGCATTGGCACAACCACACAATGCCCAAAACATTTTAGATATTGGCACAGGCACGGGCGTACTGAGCCTAATGTTGGCACAACGCTGCCCCGATGCAATTATTGATGCGGTAGAAATAGACCCCGCCGCTGCACAATGTGCCAAAGATAATTTTGAAAATAGCCCTTGGGATTATAAACTGACACTATATAACGAGCCTATACAAGACTATACTAATATAGATGTTATTTTGTATGAGTATATAGTATGCAACCCGCCCTATTTTGAGCCCTCGCCCACTACACGCCCTGATAGAGTGCACGCCCGCACCACTGTGGCACTTGACCATGAAACGCTTATACATTATGCGGATAAGCTGTTGGGGGCAAATGGAACTTTGGGACTAATACTGCCTGAGCAGGAATGTGAACGCGTGATACAATTGGCAGCACAAAAAAACTTACAAACCAAAAGGCAAGTTTATATTTGCAGCTATGCTGATGGAGCTGTTATAAGGCGTGTAATGGAGTTTTGCAAAGAAAAACCCTTGCAACAGAAGCAAGAACACTTATATATATATAATGAAGATAAAACTTGGAGCAGTGAGTACCAATTGCTTACCCAAGATTTTCACTATATTGAAACCCGTTAAGAAACTTTTTTAAAAATTAGAGTTGCACAATATACCATTTTAGGTTTTAATTTGAAGATATGCATATAGCGATAGCAGGAAATATAGGATCGGGAAAAACAACGCTAACTACTCTACTGGCAAGGCACTACAACTGGGAGCCTCACTACGAAGATGTGGAAGACAATCCTTATATAAGCGATTTTTATGAAGATATGCCCCGTTGGTCGTTCAACCTGCAAATCTATTTCCTTAACAGCCGTTTCAACTCTATAATGCAAATACGCCAAACAGGGCGTAATGTGATACAAGACCGTACCATATACGAGGATGCTTACATTTTTGCCCCCAACTTGCACGCAATGGGGCTAATGAGTACCCGCGATTTTGAAAACTATACCCGCTTGTTTAATACCTTAAACGAGTTTATACAACCCCCTGATTTATTAGTATACCTGCGCACAGGCATACCCACACTGGTAAACCAAATACAAAAGCGTGGTCGCGACTACGAGGATAGCATACGACTAGACTACTTGAAAAGACTTAACGAACGCTACGAAGCTTGGATTAGTACCTATAAAGGCGGCAAACTATTGGTGTTGGATGTTGATAATCTTAACTTTATTGATAACCAAGAGCATTTTGGTGAAGTGCTGCGCAAAATAGAATCAGAAATAAACGGACTTTTCTAGTCGGTTTTAAGTTGTCATGCTGAACCTGTTTCAGCATCTCATTGCCCAATTCATGTGTATTACAGAGCGAGATCCTGAACTAAATTCAGGGTGACTAAAGAAAGTAAACACTTTTGAAAAAATAATCCCATCCCGTCATGCTGAACTTGTTTCAGCATCTCGTTGCCCAATATCATGTGTAATGCAGAGCGAGACCCTGAAATAAATTCAGGGTGACTAAAGAAAGTAAACACTTTTGAAAAAATAATTCCATCCCGTCATACTGAACTTGTTTCAGCATCTCGTTGCCCAATATCATGTGTAATGCAGAGCGAGACCCTGAAATAAATTCAGGGTGACTAAAGGGAGTCCTAAACGTGATGATAAGGTTCACCTTTCAGAATGGTAAAGGCACGGTACAACTGTTCTGCAAAGATTAACCGCACCATTTGATGCGAAAATGTAAGTGGAGAAAGCGACACTTTGGCATCGGCACGCTGATATACTTCATCGCTAAAGCCATACGCCCCACCAATAACAAACACTATTTGCTGGCTGCCTCTATTCAGCAATTTCTGCACAAAATCAGCCAACTGTGGCGAGGTATACTGCTTTCCGTTTTCATCCATCAATACCAAAATCTCACCTTGCGAAAGGGTATCTAAAATCAGTTTACCCTCTTTTTCTTTCAACTCTTCTTTGCTAAGGTTTTTAGCATTTTTAATATCGGGTAAGGTTTGCGTTTCAAAACGACAATAGTGTTTCAGTCGATTGGCATATATGCCTATCCCCTCTTCTAAATACTTATCGGCAGTTTTGCCTATCCACAATAGTTTTATTTTCAATTTCCAAATATATGTTGGTTCAAAGCTATATATTTATCACAAAGTAGTCGAAATGAAAGTAACAAGAAAGCAGCTTTTAGCTGATAATTTACAATCACTTAATTGGCGTAAAGATGAATTAGTAGACTGGATATCTGGAGGTGTGATTTATAAACTCACGGGAGAAATTATCAAAAAAGAATACTTTCTTGGCTTCGGATATAGGTTTGATGCAGCAAAAACTTCAAAAAATGGTATTTACGCTGTCGTTTATGAACACTCAGGCACAAAAGCATTACTCTTAAAAAATGGCGAGCTTTTAAGAGAGTTGAATCGCTCATACTATTGTGCTGAAGTTTATGAATATCCTATTGAGTTTTTTGAACACGCTAATGGTAAAACTCTTTTAATCCACTGCCCTAAAGAATACGGAAGAATTGAATTTGAAGATGCTGAAAGTGGTGAGATTTTAACAGACACTCTAGGAAGGAATCCAATAGGCTTATTTCATTCACGCCTTAAAGTTAGTGCTTCAAATACACTTTTATTGAGTAGGGGTTGGGTTTGGCATCCTCTTGAGTTTGTCAAAATGTATAATATTGATGATTGCCTAAAAAACCCTTTACTGCTTGACGGCCATGGTCAGCTTCCCCACTCTTCTACTGAAGTTTGCGCAGGTGATTTTATTTCTGATAATCTTATCTTATTAGGTACCTCTGACGAACTTTCATATAACTATGGTGATGAAGACTATGATGCTGAAGAAGATTTGTTACCTCCAAAACACATTGGTATTTGGGACATAACAGAAGAAAAGATTATATCTCGCTTTAATGCTTTTGATAAAGGATTAAACTTAATTGTAATAAATGAGAATTACGCTTGGGATATTTACAGATACCCGAAATTAATAAACATTAGTAGCGGTATAATTGAACTTAAATTTGAAGATATAGATAGTAGTACAGAAAGTTCGCCAATTAAAAAAAGTCCTATTGGATATAACTCTTATTTCAGCTATAATGATGCTTTTAAAACACTTGCAATAGGAAATAAAAATAAAATCGAACTTCTCCAATTTATGGAGTAACTCTTTCCAATTTAAAGTTATTTAACTCGAAGTTTAATCAATCTCGCGCTATCTTAAACATAGCGAATTAACTATCCCCTCTTCCAAATACTTATCAGCAGTTTTGCCTATCCACAATAGTTTTATTTTCACTTCCTAACTCTAACTAGAGTAAACAATATTTTAGCAATATTTTTAGCATCGTCAACTCCTCTGTGGTGCGTACCTTCTAAAGGTATATACATTTTGGCCAAAGCCCCCGACATACCCAATGGCTTCTTCAGATTATTTTTTTCTGCAAAAAGTGTTTTTACATTAATATGCTCTTCTCCAAAAGGATATTCTACCCCAAAACTTTCGCACTGTCTCTTAAACATATTCAAATCATACGCCCCGTAACTTGCCCAAGTGTAATCTTTCACCTGATATTCGCTTTGTAACTGTTGGCAAGCCTCTTCAAAAGTTATTCCTTCGTCCACTATTTCTTGCGTTAGGGTAGTAAGCTGTGTACAAAAGCTACCTACTGTAGATTTTTCGGGCTTAACTATAATACCTTTATTATTTTCAATCTTTCCTGTTTCAGTATCTAAAACACAAATACCAATCTCAATAATTTCACTTACTTCACCCTCGGGTGGTTTGTGTTCCCAACAAGTCGATTCTAAATCAACAACTATTATTTTTCCCATATTTTCTTATTCTCTCAATTATCTACTTATTCAAAAAAAGATTGCTTCGCCAGCCGAAGACGGCTTTCTCGCAATGACGACATTCCTCAACCTAAAACTGTAAACTCTAAACTTAAAACTGTTTACCCAATCTTCCGCCATTTTAAGCGTAACGAGTTTCCTATTACTACCATAATAGTCTTATTTTCACTTATTACCACCCACTAGAGTAAACAATATTTTAGCAATATTTTTAGCATCATCAACCCCTCTGTGGTCTGTACCTTCTAAAGGTATATTTAACCTTTTTAAAGCTGCAGCCATACCAACACCTTTATATGTTAAATGGTGTTTTTGTGCAAACAGATTTTTAACGTTAATGTGTTTTTTACCAAACGGATATTCTACACCAAAACTTTCGCATTGTTTTCTAAACATGTTCAAATCATAATCACCATAACTTGCCCAAGTAAAGTCTTTCACCTGATATTCGTTTTCCAACTGTTGGCAAGCCTCTTCAAAAGTTATTCCTTCATCCACCATTTCTTGTGTGAGTGTAGTAAGCTGCGTACAAAAAATACTAACTTTTGATCGTTGAGGCTTAATCAAAATACCTTCATTTTTATCAATATCTCCTGTGCTAGTATCTAACACACAAATCCCTATTTCTATTATTTCATTCTCTTCACCTTTGGGAGGACTTGTGTCCCAACACGTTGCCTCAATATCAACAACTATTATTTTCTCCATTAACTCTTCTTATTTCAAAAAGATTGCTTTGCCAGCCGAAAACAGCTTTCTCGCAAAGACGATATTCTTCAACCTAAAACTGTAAACTCTAAACTTTAAACTATTTACCCAATCTTCCGCCACTTTAAACGTAGCGAATTACCTATTACCACCACATCGCTAAAGGCCATACTAAGTGCCCCTAGCATAGGACTTAAAAAGCCCATAGCCGCTAAGGGTATAGCAACTACGTTATATGCCAATGCCCAAAACAGGTTTTGTTTTATGGTGCTGTATGTTTTTGTACCTATATAATAGGCTGCAATTAGTTTATCCAATTGGTTGCCTATTAGCACTATGTTAGCACTTTGTCGTGCTGCATCAGTAGCGTTTGATAGGGTAACGCCAATATCGGCAATGGTAAGTGCAGGGGCATCGTTTATACCATCGCCCACCATAGCTAGTTTACCTTTTTGGGCAAGCTCTTTTAGTTTTTCTAATTTTTCTTCGGGCATTTGACTGTGGTGAAACTCTTTTATACCCAAACGTTCGGCTACAAAGCGGCATTTCTTTTCGTTATCACCACTAAGCATAAGGGTTCTTATACCTTTATGTTTCAAAAAGTCAATTACAGTTTTGGCTTCGGGACGCACTTGGTCTTCTATATCAAATGATGCCACTACCATTTTGTTATAGCTTAGGTATATATCTGCATCGTATTTTATATCGCCTGTATTATCATCCACAAAATCGCGGTTTCCCAAGCGGTATTTTATACCTGTGGCATCTTCGGCCATTATGCCTTTGCCTTTTATTTCTTCTACTTTACTAAAGTTCATTTTTTGCCACTTCCAGTCTTTGTAGTCTTCTACAATCGATTTGGCAATGGGGTGATTACTCACTTCTTCTAAACTATATATTACCGATTTGGCAACAAAATCAGCATAGTTATAAGTGGTGAAATTTTTAACGCGGAAACGTCCTGTGGTAAGTGTTCCTGTTTTATCAAACACTACGGTTTTTATCTTGCCCAGCTCTTCAATAGTACCTGCTCCTTTTATAAGTATTTGATTTTTAGCAGCACGACCTAAGCCTACCATTACAGCAGTGGGAGTTGCCAAACCCATTGCACAAGGACAAGAAATAACCAAAACAGCTATGGAACGCAGTAGTGAACTGGTCATTCCCACATCAAACGCAAAATACGAAAGCAAAAAGGTAAGCACCGATAAACCCACCACTATGGGCACAAATACTAGACTAACTCTATCACTAAATTTTTGGATGGGTGGTTTATGTGTTTGTGCATCTTTTACAGCTTGAGTGATTTTTGAAAGTAATGTGTCTTTACCCACAGCGGTAGCTTTATAATGTACTTTTCCGTGATTAATCACAGTACCGCTAACCACCGATTTGTCTTTATCTTTAAACACAGGCATACTTTCTCCTGTTATGGCTGCCTCGTCTATTTCAGCATCACCTTCTATAATTACCCCGTCAACGGCTATGCTATCGCCAGTGGTAGCTTCAATTATATCACCAACAACAATATTTTTAAGGTCGGTGCTTTGTACCTCTACCCTATTGGTTAACAGGTTGTTTATTACCTTTTTCACCTTTGCGGGTTGCAGGCGGTTAAGGTCGGCAATGGCGGTGGTAGTTCGTTTTACTGCTCGTTTTTCAAACACATTACCCAATAACACCAAAGTGATGATGGTAGCCGCTGTTTCAAAGAACAGGTAATTGGCCTGCTCAGGCAATCCGTCAAATTCTAACGAGCCCCAAATACTATATATAAATGCCGATACCGAGCCTAAAAAAATAAGCACATCCATATTGGGCGCACCTACCCTTACTGAGTGATAGGCACTTTTGCCAAAATGGGTAACACCAATAAACATTACGGGCAGGCACAGTATAAACTGTACTTCGGGTATATGTAAAAAATGCCACGGCAACACCATGTGCAGCAATAGCGGCAAGGTGAAAATAAGAGATATAAGAAACTTGATTTCGAGCTTAGATAGCCCTAAGAAACGTTTTTTTTTTCTTCGGCGTTAGCAGCTTTGTCTTTCACTACCTTGTATCCCAGCCCCTCTATATCATCAATCAATTTATCTATAGCAACAGAATTGTCGCGCGAAAATTTGGCTTCGTTGGTAGCATAACTCACCACTACATCTTTTGCTCCGCCACGCTCTAGCACTTTTTGCACACTCATTGCGCAACTGTTGCAGGTCATGCCTTCCACCTCAAGTTCTACAGTTTGTAGTTTATCGTTTTGCATAGTGCAAAGATAGCAAAAAACTGTCCACAGAACTTAAGTCTTGTACCACTTTACCTATCAACTTTCATCGAATAATATAAATGCTGATTTACTTAAAGGATTATATTAGTTTTATACTGCCCTACACAATCTTTTGTCTACTAGATGATTTCGACAATTGAACTTTCTTTAAACTAAAATATGAATAAGGTTAACAATTGGTTTACGTTAAGCTACATATACAAAATCCTTGTCTTAATTGTATTTGTGGTATTGGTAACACTTGTATCGTGTAAAAAGAATAGTGCTCCTATACCTAGCGAAGAAACGAACAGGTGTAATTGCCCAAATGAAGGTGATTGTTACAATTTTGAAAAAACGGACAGACCCACTGTTGGTTGGACATATATTAACGATTCAGCGCAAAATGTTAGACCTTGTTTTAACCCTAAAAACTCATCAGAAATAGTATTTGTGAAGCAAGGGCAGCTTTCAGAACAATTGGTTAAATACAATATAGCTACTAAGGAAAAAAAGATTTTATATACTGGCAGGGTCTTTTTTCAACCAAAATGGAGCAGTACAGGTTGGGTAATTTTTTCCGGTACCGGTAACCAAATATGGAAAATTAAAGACGATGGAAGTAATCTTACTCAGCTCACTTTTAAAGACAGAAACTTTTACCCCGAATGGGCACCAGATGGAAAACGTTTTTGCTATGGAAAAATAATCGACACTGTTTTGAATGGTAGAAATACAGCGTTAGGGGTTGGGATAATTGCAGATGAAAATGGTTATACCATCAGCGAAATGGATTACACCCAAAATTTAGGAATTGGTACAATTAGCTTTTGGGATAAAAGCAATACTATTTTGGGTGGTTCAATTAACAATAGTATTCTATTTTATAATCCTGACAGCAAACAAACACAAAGCTATAATCTTAATTTCTGTGATGATATTTACTCTCTTTATTGCACTTCGGCAAAAGATTCAAATCAGTTTTTTTTAAGTTCCAAAGGAGGGATTTTCAATTTTAATACACTTACAAATTCTAATTCATGTATTGCTAAAAATTGTGATAGCCGAAC
The DNA here is from genome assembly GCA_037968475.1 of Bacteroidia bacterium. GTDB lineage: Bacteria > Bacteroidota > Bacteroidia > UBA8524 > UBA8524 > SB11. The sequence goes on along the minus strand of JBBKVO010000044.1, from coordinate 74,170 downwards.
TTACATTTTTTTCAGTTATTCAGAGCTTTCAAACAAAATAATTGTTGGTTGTGTACTTAGTACTCCAAATTATGAGAAAGGAGAGATTTATCAAAAAAATGTTCTCTATTTGATGAATGAAGATGGAAGTGATAAACAGCTTATTGATATACCTAATTAATAAGTTGTTACCCCCTCGTCAATTCCCTTATCAACTCTTTGTGTTGAGGGTATTGGGCTGATAAAGTCTCACAATCAGCTAATTCAAAGTCAGCAAAATCAAAGCCTGGTGCAACGGTACAGCCCACTAAAGCATAGCCGTTTTCATCATCGCAACGTGATCCAAACCAACTTCCTGCTTTTATAGTTGTTTGAAACGATTGTCTATTTTCAATATCCCTACCCAAATGATGGGTGATAAGATTGCCATTTTCGTCAATCTCGTAAACGGTTAGTGATGTACCCTCGTAAAAGTGCCAACCTTCATCGGATGCAATGCGATGAAAGGCAGAGAAATCACCACTTTTCAACAAAAAGTAAATCGCAGTGTAAGCATTTCGTTCGCCTTTAAAAGTAGCGGGTAAGTTGTTTAATACTAATGGCGATCGATATACTTCTTTAAAAGCTCCGCCTTCAACATGGCTTTCAAGCCCTAGTTTTTCAATCCAATATTCAGCTGTTTTCACGGGTTTAAAATTAATGGTTTTGAATTTACTATGTTTAATATGCACAGTAAAAATAGGGTTAAATGCCTATTCTGTTAAAAACTACAGCCCAAAAGAGGACTTTAGTCCTCTTTTGGGCTGTAATTACAAAGCGGTTGGTTTCATACCTGCCGCAAATACGGAGTGTTTTAACAATCTATTTCTCTACCAAACTAAGCCACTCTTTTAGTACTTTTTGCAATTCGTTGGCTTTGGCTTCTACATCTTCTATACTCTTTAAAGGTATAAAACACCTACCGTCTTTTCGTTTATCCTCAAGTATGGTAGTAGCTTGGGTTATTTTTGCCCCTGTGGGGAATACCAATAAAGGAAAGCCCTTGCTAAGATTGATAACTACTATATCTCTTTTATACTCTTTAGGGTCGAAGGGTTGCATCGCTCCTGTATAGAAAAAACTAGGAGAGTTCCATTTTACCTGCTCTCCAATTTCTTTATCAGTGCCAAGTATTATTTCCCTCACTTTTTGGACTAACGATGCCAAGTCAGGCTCCATTTTTCCAATAAGTGCCGTTACCTCTTCGGGGCTATTTATATCTTTTACCATTATTTTATCCTTGCTGCATCTTACTCATATCCATATACATCACATTCCATTTGTGTCCGTCAATATCAGCAAATACACAGCCGTACATAAAACCTTGCATATCGTAGGGTTTGTGTGTACTTGTTCCGCCTGCTGCAATTGCTTTTGCGGCCATTTGGTCTACTTCTTCTTTGCTTTGTGCATCAAAAGACAGTAAAACTTCGGTTGCTTTTGTGGTATCGGCAATTTCGCTGCTACCTATAAAGCCCTTAAAAGCTGGTTCTTCAAAAAGCATAACGGTAACACCTTTTTCGCCTAATGAAAGTCCTGCTGAGGTATCAGTATTTCCGGGACCATTATTAAATGTAAAACCCAGTTGAGTAAAAAACTCTTTAGATTTTTTCACATCCTTTACAGGAAGATTTAGCCAAAATTCTTTTGCCATGATTTTTTAGTTTAGTTGTTTTATACAATTTGATTAATATGTTTTATAAAGTTAATTACTCTGTTGTAACTGGCCGGCTAATATTTCGTCCATTTTTTCAAAGCCTTCAGTTACGCCCCTTTCCATCCCCGACATTACCATACCGTCCCTATCCGCCACCGATTTAAACACCGATTGTATAGTTACTTTGGTTCTATTTCCATCAATAACTTCAAATAGTGCGGTTTCTAAACTTACGTGTCCACGCTCGGGCAATCCCTCAAACTCAAAAGTTTGAATAGATCTTTCAGGCGCTGTTACTTCGTGTATCACACCATGAAAACCCCATTGGCTTCCATTTGAATCAACACTATAATAGCGGTATTTGCCCCCGCTTCCCCCTTCGTAATAATCAAATATTACCTCCATGTCTTTTGGCCCTAGCCACTTTGCCATTAATTCAGGATTGGTAAATATCTTAAATACCAATTCGCGGGGTGCATCAAACTCACGAGTAATAAATAACTCTTGTTTGTTAGGTTCGGCAGTTACAGTTGTTTTGTTTGTCATAGTTTTAGTTGGTTTGTTTTTGATTTAATATTGATTCTAATCTTCCAAATCCTTCTTCAAGGCCGTGCTCCATGCCTGTTGCTACCGCTGCATCCCTATCTTCAACCGATTGGAATACATCTTGTATCATCAGTTTAGTCTTTCCTCCTTCTAATGTTTCAAATAGCATTGTTTCTAAGCATACATGACCTTTTACAGGAAAACCCTCCATTTCTGCTGTCTGGATTATTCTTTCGGGTGAAGTAACATCATGTATCATCCCATTAAAACCTATTTTAGCTCCTTTAGCAATGGTAAAAGTGTACCGATACTTCCCGCCTGACTGATAATCCATAACATCAATTTTCATCTCATTTTCTTTTGCCAACCACCATTTAATAAATATTTCGGGATTAGTAAAGGCTTCAAAAACCATTTCGCGTGGCGCGTCAAACTCACGAGTAATAAATAATTCTTGTTTGTTGGGTTCGGCAGTTACAGTTGTTTTGTTTGTCATAGTTTTAGTTATTGTTTTTCATTTCGTTTAAAAGGTTGTCTATCCTATCAAATCTTTGTTCCCATAGTTTTCTAAATGGAGCTAACCAATCATCAATTTCTTTCATTTTTTGAGGCTGAACATAGCAGTAGCGTTCACGCCCTTTTTGGTCAATAACTACAATACCGCACTCTTCTAATATTTTTATATGCTGCGATATAGCAGGTCTACTCACCTCAAAATTTTCTGCAATGGCATTTAGGTTTTGCGGACTATCGGCCAACAAACTAATTATTTCCCTACGTGTAGGGTCGGCTATTGCCTGAAACACATCTCTTCTCATTTACTTATTTTTTGTTTAATACTTCAGTAAGGTATTTCTCTAAACCTGTAAGAACAGAACCCCATCCATTGAAAAAGCCCATTTCTTCTTGTTGTTTACAATATTCTTCGGTAACGTGTAGAACATTAAACGTAAACTTGGTTTGTTCTCCTTTATCCTCAAAAAGCATCTCCATTTCCACACCCTCTGTCATTGGTTTAAAATTGGCTGAAGTAACAATTTTATAAGGTTCTTTAATTTCTGAGTACACTCCTTCACTAATAAACTCACCCCCATTGGGCATAGTCATACTATACCTCCATGTTCCTCCTTCATTAAAATTATGCTCCACAATATTTACTTTCATTCCGTTGGGCCCCCACCATTTAACAATGTATTCAGGTTTTGACCATGCTTGCCAAACTAAATGTATAGGAGCGTTAAAAATCCTCTCGATGGTGAGTGTTTTTCCGTTTCTTTTATTTATTGATTCCATGTTTGTTCTTTTAATACGTAAGCGATTCCTTACACAATATTATATGTAAGTATTTGCTTACGCAAATAAATTTAGAAATATTTTTAGATAAAACCTATAACAACCTGAAAATCAAATGAAAGAAAAATATTTAGAGGGGGATTAAAACAAAAAAGCCCTCGCTATTGCGAAGGCTTCTAATTTTTTGGGTGGGAGACGGGGCTCGAACCCGCGACCCTCGGTACCACAAACCGATGCTCTAACCGACTGAGCTACAACCACCGTGTATTTTTAAAGGATTGCAAAGATAATATTGATTTCGACATTTCAAATTCGATTTTCAACATTTATTTCACAAACAGTTCATTCACTCTATTCCAGTTTACTACATTCCACCAATTTTTAAGGTAATCGGCACGTTTGTTTTGGTATTTAAGGTAGTAAGCGTGTTCCCAAACATCTATACCTAAAAGAGGTATTCCTTGCACCTCTGCAATATCCATAAGCGGATTATCCTGATTTGGTGTACTGCTTATTTCAAGCCCTTTAGTTGTGTTTACCAACCATGCCCAACCTGAACCAAAGCGTGAGGTGGCAGCTTTTTCAAACTCGGTTTTAAATGTGTCAATACTCCCCCATTTTTTTGTGATGGCTTTTTGCAAGTCATCGCTAGGTTGGGTATCGCGCTTATCGGTCATTATCTGCCAAAAAAAAGTATGATTCCAATGCCCTCCCCCATTGTTACGAACTATAGTTTGCACGTCATCAGGAAGTGTTGATACTTTTTGCAACAGCTCTTCAAGCGATTTACCCATCATGCTTTCGTGGGCAAAAACAACTTTGTTTAAATTTTTAATGTACCCACTATGGTGTTTGGTATAGTGTATCTCCATCGTCTGAGCATCAATATAAGGCTCTAAGGCAGTATAAGCATAGCCCAATGGAGTTTGTACATAACCGTCAGCAGTTGGGTAGGTAGCCGCTTTTACAATGGCCGATACCTTTGTTGTTTTGCAAGCCAAACTTGGTGCAATGGCCAACCCTGTGGTAATAATAGCGGTGTTTTTTATAAAATCCCTACGGCTGTTGTTCTTCTTAATCATAGTAATGCCCAAATATACAAACAATAAAAAAGGGATTGAAAGGTGTTGAAAACAATACGGCCTTGCTGCTACGCAGCAAGGCCGTACCTCAATAATTTAATTTAGAAGCCTTATTTGGTTTCCATTGCCTTTTCTATAATAAATATAATACGTTCGCGGTGGGCGCGGCTATCAGCATCGCCTTTGGCGCGTGCAGTTTTTACCTGACCTAATATATTTTTAAGTGATGCAAATGCAGCCGTTTGACTCACATTATCGTATTTAGACTTATCGTTCATTATAACAACAAGTTGCTCTACATAAGATATTTGCAAGTTTTGACGAAAGGTATTTACACTACCGTTTATATCCACTTTAAACACGGCATCAGAAAGGTCTGTTACCATTTCGTTTACACTATACTTGTTACCATACAGGCGGCTATCGGTTAGCCTTTTCATTACTGTAGGATGCAGTATATGCGCTATTACCAAACCTTGAATATTTAATACACGATCATGTATTTTAGGGTCTTCGGTTGAAGCAAAGAAACCAAACCCTCTACGTTGCATTTGCAGGTAGTTGTATAAATCTTGAGGTGCTGATAGTGCTTCGGGGGCAAACACATTATCTGTAAGGGCTTTCATTGCACGTTTTTGGTCTTCGTATTTTACAGGAGTAAAAGGTTGTGTTTCGCCTGCTTGTCCTGCCATTGCACGCTCAACATATACACCGCCAATATAACGTGATATGGTTGAGGCTGCATTGGCATACTCTGATGTTAACACTAAAAAAGCTCCGCGCAATTCATGGTACGACTGACCTTTTTTGCTATACTTCGTTTTTATAGTGCCCATTATTTTATTAGCCAACTGCATACGCTCAGTTGAATAGCTAATGGCATCGCTACTTAAATCGTTAACATTTACGCGTGGGTCGATAGCTTTACCGGGGCTACGCATATCATCGGCATCATTACCAAAAGTTAGGTTAGGCTCGGTGCTTCTGGCTAATATTTTATCCAGCCTTACTTTTTCTGAGGTTTCATCTTCAACGGCTGTTGAGTAGCCGAATTCTATTGCCCAATTATCGTAAGGGCCTGGTTTGTTGGTAAAGTATTGAGTATTTTGTTCAGGATTAAGACGGAAGTTAGTTGCAGGATAATCCATTACTGAACCGATAAGACCTAATTCGGCAACGCGGTTTTTATCAGCTAATTGTGCAGGGCTGTGCAACTGTGATGCTTTCATATTATGGTTTAGTCCCATAGTATGTCCCATTTCGTGCAAAATCAGGTAGTTTAACGATTGTTTTATAAAAGCATCCCTATCTTGTGGTGCTGCACCTTGTGCCATTAAACTATACAAACCAAAAAGAGTGCTTTGGTGTAAATAGTGTCCAGCCTCACAAAAATGACCAGTTTGTTCAGTATGGTGTTCGTCCATTTCGGTTAAGTAACCTTCTAATCCTACCATATCAAACACACTTTCTTGTTTAAGACGGTTGGTGATAAAAATATACTCCAACATAATATCAGCACCCAAAATTTGTCCGTTGCGTGGATTTACAAAACTAGGGCCATAGCCTCCAAACGGAGGATTAGGGCTTGATGTCCAGCGCAACACATTGTAGCGGATATCGCCCGCTTCCCAAATAGCAGTATCAGACTGGATTTCTATTTTTACAGCATTTTTAAATCCTGCTTTTTCAAACGCTAAGTTCCATTTCTCGCCTGCATCTTTAATAGTTTGGCGGTATTCAACAGGGGTTGTATTTTCAATCCACCATGTAATAGGCTCAACTGGCTCAGAAATTGCTGCTGTAGGGTCTTTCTTCACCAAATTCCAACGGTGTATCACATCACGATAAGGCACTGCACTTTCACTAGTCATATCAGTTACTTGGTGGGTAAAATATCCCACGCGAGGGTCATCAATACGAGCTACAAAATTGTTTTCAGGAACTTGCAAAAAGCTGTGCTGTATTTTTATTGTTACTGAACGTGCATCGGTAACTTCTGCACCACCACCATTTATTGGTGATGGGTTATCGTATACATACTCAACTATTATGTCTGTATTATCAGGGTAGTTGCGTACTGATGCGTATTGGGTTTTATCTTTACTTAGTCTACCCAATTTAAATGATAGTGGCGACGCACCCGGAAATGACGGTGGAGAAATTTGACTTAAATCTTCGGAAAGAAAAATAGCATTAGCATCCAGTAAATACTCACCCTTGGCAGTATCTTCAGCTATTATTTTTTCGCTTACTAATATTGAGGGCGAAATATTGGCTTCGGCAGCTTTACTAATAGCATTTGCAGGGTCGAAATAAAAATTGGTATTCTCTTTTACAAACTCAATACGTTCGAATGTTTTACGAATGCTGAATATATCGTTATCTCTATACGCACCTCTAAAGCTACCTGTTAAAACTAAACCGTTTTCGGCATAGTTAAAATAAATAAACTCACTGCCTAGTTGTTCTTTTTTTATCACCATATAGGCTTTACCTGTAAGGGTATCTTGATAAAGGGTAAACAAACCTTCAACTTTTTTGCAGTTTTTAGTTTTGCTTTTTATTGATGGTGTAGCAGTAGCTTCTTTTATAGGAGATTTTGTAGCATTGGCTTTTGCCGCCTTTTTCGGGCTTTTACATTGGGTAAACACCAATAGTGCCCCTGCTAAAACAATATTTATTAGTTTCATTGTAAGTGATTAGTTCTCTTTTTCAGAAGGCAAATAAACGAAAATATTAACATAAGCCTTGCTTATCGATAAACTACTTATTTTTAAGGTTTAGCTAAAACAAAAAAAGCTGCTTTGTTTAAAGCAGCTTCTAATTATTTACTAAATAAAGTATAAACTATTTTTTAGTTTTTCTTTGGACGACCACGTCCACGTTTTTTTGTATCTACTTTAGGAGTAACAACTGTATTGTTTTTCTTTGGGCGACCTACACTACGTTTTGCAGTTGTAGGAGCTGCAAGCTCTACAGGGTTTTTACGAGGACGACCAGGACCCGCTTTTTTTACTACTTGCACATCGGCAACTGCATTTTTACGAGGACGACCGGGACGACGTTTTACTTCTACTGAAATAGTTTGAATAGGGTTTTTACGGGGACGACCTGGACTGCGCTTAACTGAACTAGTATCGTTAGCTACAGGATTTTTACGAGGGCGACCAACGCTACGTTTTACTTCTACTGTATTATTTTCAATAGGGTTTTTACGAGGGCGACCGGGGCCACGTCTCACACTAACCGCATTTTCAACTATAGGATTCTTACGAGGGCGACCAGGGCTTCTTTTTTCTATAGGTTCGTTACTTTCAACAGGTGTTTTACGAGGACGACCTGGACGACGTTTTGCCACCGAAGCATTAGGATCAACTTGCAATGGTGTTTTACGGGGACGACCACGACCACGTTTTTCTGATGAAGGAATTACAGTTCCGCCCAAACGTGCTAAAATATTTTCGCACAATTTTGACAAGTATTCAAGTTTATTATAAACAGAATACATATTGGTAGTATCATCAAGATACATCATACCTTCACCAAAGTGAAGCCATATTTTATTTATCCCAAATTTCTCTTCCAAAATTTGAGTTACTTCTTGACTGATGCTCTTAATTTGCCCTTCTTCTAGCTTATATACAGCTACTTGCGATATATTAAGCTCTTTAGCAAATTCATTTTGTGTAAGCCCAAGCTCTTTACGTACAGCTTTAAAGCGCTCTGATGGTGTATTCATAATTATTTTAACAGTGCAAAGTTAATATTTATATTAAATAATACAAATTTATTACTTGGTTTTTTAAAAGGTTATAGACAAAAAAATAAAATAATGTAAACACCTATAAATAATGTACTTACGATTTAACTCAAATATGTATAAACATATTTTATGGGATTTTGAAAACTCCATTTTTAAAGTGCAAATACAATTTTGTATGCTACAAAAATATTAACAACGTTTTTTAAAGATTGTTTTCAAACATCTTTAATAATGACACATACAAAGAAAATAGGGGCAGATTTTATCTATTATAAAAATAATTGTAGCTACAAAAACAATGCGGTTGCAAATAAATAACGCAAAACAGTACAAGTAAATATTAAAAGCTGATTTCCCAATTGTCATATTTTTCTATTGTACTCTATACACCTTTCATATCACCTATTTTAAAAATCAGCATTTTAGATTAAAAATTATTCCTCTACAAAAATTATTGACAGGCACTTATATATCTGCCACTTGTATAATACCTTTTAATTAATGAAAGTATGGTTAAATCGCTCCTACATTAAAATTAAAAGCAGTAGCCAAACATATTATATGCGTAGTTTTGTACCGATATTATTTTGTGGAAGACAGGCATATTGTACATATTGATTTAGACTCGTTTTTCGTGTCGGTTGAGCGACTATTAAATCCTTCGCTTATAGGTAAACCGGTTGTGGTAGGCGGATATAGTGATAGGGGCGTTGTAGCTTCATGTAGTTATGAGGCACGTAAGTTTGGTGTACGCTCGGCAATGCCTATGCGACAAGCATTAAAACTTTGCCCAAATGCAGTGGTGGTAAAAGGCAGTATGGGCGAGTATGGTAAACACTCTAAAATAGTTACCCAAATTATTGAAGAACGTGCTCCCTTAATGCAAAAAGCTTCTATTGATGAATTTTATATTGATATAACAGGATTGGATAAATTTTTTGGTTGCTATAAATGGACAAAGGAGTTACGCCAAACTATTATAAAAAATACCGGTTTGCCAATATCGTTTGGGCTATCAATAAATAAAAGTATTGCCAAAATGGCCACTAACCAAGCCAAACCCAATGGCGAGTTGTATATACCTCGAAATGAAGTTGAAGCTTTTCTAAAACCTTTGCCTGTGGGTAAAATACCCATGCTTGGCAAAAAAATGCAAGAGGCACTAAATGCTATCGGTATTCACACTATTGGGCAGCTGGCAAACCTAAGCGAAAGTTTTTTAGAAACTAAGTTTGGTGAGTATGGCAGCTATGCTTGGAAACGTGCCAATGGTATAGACAATAGTGTGGTAACCCCCTACCGTGAAAGAAAATCGATAAGTACTGAAAACACCTTCCATACCGATACGAATGATGTACAGTTTCTGGATAAGATATTGGCGGGTATGGTATCGGAATTGACTTACCGACTTAGACGCGAAAACTTTATTACAGGAAACGTAGCGGTAAAAATACGCTACGAAAACTTTGAGACACACACGCAACAAAGTGTGGTGGTACATACTAATGCCGACAATGTTTTGCTTACAAAAGTGCGTGATATTTTTAAAAATGCATATAACAATAAACGATTAATACGACTTATTGGGGTACGCTTTGGCAGCTTAGTACACGGCTTGGGTCAGGTAAATATGTTTGATAATACACCCGTTCGTCAGGATTTGTACAAAGCAATGGATACCATAAAAAATAGATTTGGTGAAGGTTTAATAAAAACGGCTACTGAAGTGGGTGCGAATAAAAAGAAATAACCTGCAATACTACCCACTGATTTCTTTTCTATTTCTAAAAAACTTAACCCCGTTTGTATTAGCACCTGTTGCCAACAATCAAACGCTTTTTTAATTAAATAGGGTTATTTATATACAGAACTATAAACAGTACTCTTCATCTGTTACAAAAAAAACTTCCTCTATGAAAAAAATGTTCCACATTTTTTCAGAAAAGATTGTATTATATAGTAAAATATCTAAATTAATGGGCGTTAACACCATCATATCTCCTTCATGACCAAACTCAAAGGCCTACTATTACTAAAAGGATTATTAGATACAGCCTCTGATGCTATTGTCGCTCTGAACTATAAAACGGAGGTTGTTATTTTTAATAAGCAAGCCGAACAAATTTTTGGTTACAAGGACACCGAAGTATTAGGTAAATCAGCACTTACACTATTACCTCAAAGATATCGCAAGAAAGTTAGATTATTTGCATACCTGTATTTTGCCAAAAAGCACAATCAGCTTGTTGCATCAAACAGATTATTTTTAGGTTTGAGGAAAAACGGCGAAGAATTTTCTGTAAACTTTAGTTTAAGTGAGTTTCATACAGATGGTTCTACATTAATTGTATGCAGTTTTAGAGATATAACAGAAATCATAAAGTCCAAAGTTCTTTTAAAAGAAAGTGAGGCTAAATACCGCCAAATTGTTGAGGGGAGCCATGAACTAATACAAAGTATTGACATTGAAGGTAAATTTATTTTTGCAAATGATGCCTGGAAAAAAACCTTCGGCTATACTAATGAAGATTTAAAAAGTTTAACCCTTAATGATGTTATTACAAAAGAATCTAAAAAGATATGTAATAAAGGTTTTGCACAAGTAATGCAAGGCCATACCCTACGAGATATAGAATTAATTTTTTTGACCAAAGACGGCAGAAAGGTTTACGTAGAGGGAGATTCTGTACCCCAATATGAAGGAGGAAAAATTATAAGTACACTAGGGTTTTTTAGAGACAAAACCGAAAGGTATGTTACCGATAAGGCATTAAAAGAAACAAAAGCAAACTTAGTTGCACTTTTTCAAAGCTCAACTATTGGGTATCTGATGTTAAATACCAAAATGGAGATTATTACTTACAACACCCGTATGCAAAAATGGGTGTATGAAGAAACAGGTAAACAATTGCAAGAAGGTATTGACTATACAAAGATACTCAGTGGCACAAGAAGAGAGCGTGCGTACAATTCATTTAAAAAAGCATTAAAAGGTGAAAAGGTAGAATACGAAGCACCGGGTAACAACGACAAAGAAAAATACTGGTTTTATATAAGCATTACCCCAATGATGCGCGATGTCAATAAAATAATTGGGCTTAGTATTACTTGCCTTGATATTACGGAAAAGAAAAAATCTGAGTTGGAACTAAAAAAGACCACCGATGATATAATACAACGAAATAAAGATCTTGAACAATTTGCCTACATAGTATCGCACAACCTACGTGCGCCGCTTGCAAACATTATGGGCGCAGCTACAGTATTAAAAGTAAAAACGCTTGACGAGGATGATAAAGAACAATTAAGGGAAGGAATTTACTCGTCAGTAAAAAAACTTGATGATGTTGTGATGGATTTGAATACAATTTTGCAAGTACGTCAAAACATAAGTGAGAATAAGCAATTGGTAACCCTATCAAAACTTACTGAAGACATTAAACTAAGTATTAACAACCTGATTGTTGCAGAGCAAGTAGAGGTTAAAACTGATTTTACTGAAATAAACACTCTATTCACCCTAAAAACGTATCTCTATAGCATTTTTTACAACCTAATATCAAACAGTATAAAATACCGTAAACCTCATGTAGCTCCTACTATAGAAATAAAAAGCCGCAATTTAGAAAATGGCATAGAACTTATTTTTACAGATAATGGGCTTGGCATAGATACCGAAAGGTATAAAGACAAAATATTTGGGCTATACAAACGTTTCCACGAAAATGCCGACGGCAAAGGATTAGGTCTATTTATGGTAAAAACACAAATAGAAACACTTGGAGGCACAATACATATTGATAGTGAGGTAGGCAAAGGCACTAAATTTATTGTGTCTTTTGGCAAAGAAAGCATCACGCAGTCGTCAGAATAGTTCGAGAGATTTACCACAAATCGTTAATAGAAATCTTTGTGCTCATAATTCTACATTCAGCCTTTAATCCTATCTTTGCACCTTCTTTTTTTAGCTATGACTGATAAAATCCTGATACTCGATTTTGGTTCACAATACACCCAACTTATAGCCCGTCGTGTGCGCGAGTTGAACGTGTATTCTGAAATTCACCCATACAACCACATACCCGAAATTGACAGTAGTGTTAAAGGAATTATACTATCAGGTAGCCCATTTTCAGTTCGCGACCACGCATCACCCCGTGTTGATTTGGCTTTGCTAACTGCCAATGTGCCGTTATTAGGCATTTGCTACGGTGCGCAATTATACGCCCACGAAAATGGAGGCGAAGTACAACCCAGCAACCACCGCGAGTATGGTCGTGCACATTTAAACATTTTACAGAACGACGAATTGCTAAATGGTATTGATGCCAACAGCACCGTTTGGATGAGCCATGCCGACACTATTACTTCAGCTCCTGAAAACGCAACACTTATAGCCAATACAAGCAGCATACCTGTTGCTGCTTATAGATTAAACGATAAAAAAGTTTGGGGTATTCAGTTTCACCCCGAAGTAACTCATAGCGAGCAAGGCTTGATTTTGCTTAAAAACTTTGTAAACAATATTTGCGGTTGTAAAGGTGATTGGACTCCAGCACATTTTATAGAAACTACTGTTGCCGAAATTCGCCAAACAGTGGGTACTGATAAAGTGATATTAGGTCTTTCAGGTGGTGTAGACAGTAGCGTTGCTGCTGTATTGATTGAGGAAGCTATTGGAGACCGCTTGCATTGTATTTTTATTGATAACGGACTGCTGCGCAAAGATGAATTTGACAGTGTACTAGAATCGTATAAAAACATGGGGCTTAATGTTAAAGGTGTGCGTGCAGGCGACTTGTTTTTGGACGACCTTGCTGGAATAAGCGATCCTGAAAAGAAACGCAAATCGATAGGCAAAGTGTTTATTGATGTGTTTGATACTGAATCAAAACAAATTGAAGATGCTAACTGGTTGGCACAAGGCACTATATACCCTGACGTGATTGAAAGTGTATCGGTAAAAGGGCCTTCGGCCACTATAAAAAGCCACCACAATGTAGGCGGCTTGCCCGAAAAAATGAATCTTAAGGTACTAGAGCCTTTACGTAGTTTGTTTAAAGACGAAGTACGTAAAGTGGGCTATGCTTTGGGTATTGATAAAAACATACTTGAACGCCACCCCTTCCCAGGGCCGGGTTTAGCTATACGTATATTGGGCGAGATAACTCCTGAAAAAGTACGTATTACCCAAGAAGCTGATGCTATTTTTATTGGTGAGTTGAAAGAAAGCGGTTGGTATGAAAAAGTATGGCAAGCAGGCGCAATATTTCTTCCTGTTAATTCAGTTGGAGTAATGGGTGATGAACGTACTTACGAAAACGTAATTTGCCTTCGTGCAGTTATTAGTTTAGACGGTATGACTGCTGATTGGAGTCATTTACCTTACGAGCTATTAGCCCGTGTGAGCAACAAAATAATAAACCGCGTAAAAGGTATAAACCGCGTGGTATATGATATAAGCAGCAAACCTCCCGCAACTATTGAGTGGGAATAAGAACAATACCCTCTTTCCAATCTCTGCTTACATAAATAATACATCTGCTTATCATAGTATGCTGCAAATTGTATAGTATTAGCCCTACTTTCATCTAAAATAATAACCATAAATAGCTTATTTAGCATATAAGTGGTTATTTTGTAATATTTAATATTGTTCTGATGAAGAAACTTATACTTATAGGAGTACTATCTCTTTTTGCAATAGGATTATTTGCACAAAACTGGACAAAAATAGGTTCCTCCTCTCTAAATTTTCCTAATGGAAAACCTGATACTGTAACTATCGAAAAGCTTTGTGCCAAAAATCAAACAACCTTATATGCTTTTGGTGAAAAGACATTAATACTTACCGAAGATGCCGGGGTAACATGGAAAAACGCCAATTTCAATTTTCCTTTTACACCATACGCAGTTCATTTTTTCGACCAAAATTTGGGCTACATAGTTGGCGACTCTATTGAATACTCAAATGGTTTTGCAGAGGCTTGGGGTCTTATGTTTCGTACTATTGACGGGGGTAAAAACTGGAGTCGTATAAACACAATTACTGGCATACCCTACGTTATTGGTATTGAGCAATTTAGTTTTGCTGATAGCCTTAATTTTTGCATAAGCGGTGCATATAACAAGATTTACAGAACTAATGACGGAGCTAAAACATGGCAGACCATTACAACACCTGGTTCTGGACCCCAATTTGGTATTCTTAATATGTACAATGATTCCAACTATTTTGTAATAACTGATGTTAGTTCTCACGGATATTTCACTAAAGATGGAGGCAAAAACTGGCTAGACACAAACTTTTTTGACAACAATCGATTAACTAATCTTTATATGCAAAAAATGTACTTCACTCACAGCAACAAACTAGGATTTATGCTGGATCAGTACGGTACTCCGCATATAACCAACAGTGGGGGAGAAATATGGGGTGATGGGCTTAACCCGGGACCGGGTTACTTAACCCGAAACTCTGTTTATTCATTTATAGATGATGTTAACGGATGGGTAGTTTCAGAAGGAAATAAAGTTTACCATCTTAAACCTAATGCACAAAGCCTTTTAACATTTCAGTTAGATACTATCGGATTGAACAATGATAGTATAAGCGCTACTTCACGCTCTGCAATTTGTGCAGCAAGCCCCTCTCTTGCCTATTTGGTAAACAAGGTTTCTGCAAATACGTATAACATTTACCGCTATGGAACTGCTTCCACAGGTAACAATACAGTAAGCGGAAAAGTATTTGTGGATATGAACAACAATAATGTATTTGATTCAGGCATAGATTTTCCTCTTGCAAACTCCACCTTACAATTAGAACCTGGCTCATATTTTACCAGTACTGATAATAATGGAAATTATAGTTTCCAAGCAGGCATAGGTACTTTTACCATTACTAACTTTAAGCCTGCGGGTGATGCTATTATGAAATTCGGCACGCCGGCAAGTAGTATGTTAAATGTGAATTTTATTGACTCAGGGAATGTATCTGGCAATAATCATTTTATTTTAAAGCCGGTAAATTTTCACCCCCGCCTCGAAATATCCATAGGCAGCAATATGCGAAGAATTTGCAGAAGAAGTTTCACCACTGTACATTATTATAATAATGCTTTCAGGCCTGCACAAAACAGCACCGTTACTGTGAAACTACCTACCGAAGTAGTATTGGTAAAAGCCAGTGAAACATATACAGTAGATGGTAATGGAAATTATGTTTTCAATATAGGTACTGTACCTCCTTTTTCTAGTGGAACTATTATTATAACAGATTCTGTAAGATGTAAAAACCTTATGGGTAGAACCGTTTGCACTGAAGCCTATATTGACTGTGATAGCAGCAACTATAAAACCGACACTGTTTATTGGGACAAAAGCGAGGTTAAGGCTGGTGTAGACTGTTTAAGCGGTTGGGTTAGTTTCAGGTTAATTAATTCGACTGCTTTTGGTATGAACGACAGCTCGAAAATACGCCTGTTCAGCAATGCACAACTGTTCGAAACCCGTAAGTATAAACTAGATGCTAACGATACCCTTGATATTACTTTTGAAGGTGATTCAACAACCTTTAGGATAGAAGCCGATCAAACCCAAGGACATCCTCTATCATTATATACACAGGCCACTATTGAAGGTTGTATGACTGAGGGACAAGGCACAGCCAGCACAGGTTTTGTAAATAAACTGCCTGTAAATGATTTCAACCTCAAAAAATCGGTAGATTGTCAGACCATCAAGGCAAGTTATGACCCTAACGATAAAACTGTTTATCCCGAAGGGGCAGGTGCCAACAATGATGTAAAACGCGGAACTCCTCTCATCTATCGTATCCGTTTTCAAAATACGGGCAACGATACTGCCTTTAAAGTTGTAGTAAGAGATTCTCTTCCAAACAATTTGGACATAGCTACCCTACGCATAGGAGCGGCATCACATTCATATACTTACAAAATAACGGGTAAAGCCAATGCAGTGCTTGAAGTTACATTTGACAATATCCTTCTGCCTGATAGCACTACAGATGAACTGGGTAGCCACGGGTTCTTCTATTTCAACATACAACACAAAAAAGGGCTGCCGATTAATACCGAGATTAAAAACGAAGCAGGCATCTATTTCGATTTTAATGCCCCGGTAATTACAAATACTGCTAAAATTACCTTGAACGATGGCAACCAGTTAATAACCAAAACTCCTAATTGGGGCGATAATCTTCCTTTTGTTGTAAAAAGTTATACCAAAGATACTCTTTGTATAGGTGATACCTTTAAGGTGTTACTGATTGGGAACGGCCCCTTTAATTGGTACGACATCACAAACCCGACTATATCATTAGGTTCAACTGCAGAAATACAGTTAATAGCTCAGGCATCAACAAGCTATGTAGGTGCAGGCAAAGACGGTACAGACACACTTACGGTTTTGGTAAAAAACTGCTCATCATCCATAGGTATTGAAGATATAAAAGAGCCACAAATGAAGGTATACCCAAACCCTTCTTCGGATGGAATATTTACTTTGCAAAGCAGCAGTGAGATAGTCTCCTTTGCTGTAGTAGACATAACAGGCCGATTGGTGCTTTCAGCTAATGGTACAACTAATGTTGATTTATCAAACGAAAAATTAGGATTGTACTTCCTTTTGGTTGAAACGGCTGACAACAAGATGACTTATTTCAGGCTGATGAAACAATAATATTTAAGTCCCCGCAACTATTGAGTGGGAATAGACCCACTAAGAGTTTTTAAGCATTTTATAGGCAATAGCAGGACTGATGCGTAGCAATAGCTTTAGCAGCTTGGTTTTGCCTATATAACTCTCGTATACATCACCTTCAAAGTTTTTTATAAACTCGGCGACCAATTGAGCAGGCTCAATTTTGCCTTTGCCGCGCCCTGTCGTCATTTTAGTATTTACTAACGGAGGTAGTATTTCAAACACTTTTATTGTTGTGCCTTCTAGCTGATAGCGTAGTGCTATGCTAAAGTTATGAATAAACGCTTTGCTACCACAGTATACCGCTGCCGTTTTTTTTGGCACCAATGCCAACCCTGATGATATATTTACTATGGCTGCTTGCTTTTGCTGTTTTAGTACCGGCAACAACATACCTATTAATTGTAAGGGTGCATTTATATTTATCTCTACTTCTTGCAGCATTTTTTCGGTAGGGTAAGCCTCTTGCAACAGCTCGTAATTATATTGTACCCCTGCGTTATTTATCAGCACATTTAGTTGCGGGTGCAGTGTTGCCAGTTGTTGTGCCAACTGTTGCACCCCTTCCCTATTATCAAACGCACAAGCATACACAAAAAGAGTATTAGGGTATTGTTGTTGCAACACATCCAATGCCGCTACATTTCTACCCGTAGCTATTACAGTGTTATTTAGCAAAAGTAAGGTCTTTGCCATCTCAAGCCCTATACCTGCCGTAGCACCCGTAATAAGTATAGTATTATCCGTTGTTTTCATTGTTCAATCGCTCGTCAAAAGTTTTAAAACGGTTTTCTACACCCGTAATAATGTCTTTTATCTCAAAATACGGCACACTAAATATATCGGAATCGCGCAGGTATTCTATAAAATCAGCATACGCTTCTAAATTTTCAGTTTCCACCATCATATAGTCTGATACGGCAGCATTAAAAAACTCAGCATCAAACAAACGCACAGTTAAGTCTTGCGAAAACTTATCAATTATGGGCGATAACTTCCCCTCAAAAAAAATACTTCTTTCTTTTCTTGTTAATGATAACCACGCGGGCGTAGCCTGCATTAGCAGCAGTATGGTATACTTCATGCCGCAAAACTACACTGTCAAAAAACGAATAGCATTTACATAGGTAAATAAATCATATACCCCTTAGAATGAAATTGCGGGTTAATGGTCATTCCCTTGAAAAAGGGAACCTGAGGGTGGGTAAAACCTTTGCATAGATTCCTGCTTTTGCAGGAATGACTTTACCGCCGCACACATTTATATGTTATTTTTTACCACGTATGCGGCTTAATTGTGTTGCACTTACCCCAAGGTATGATGCTATATGGTATTGGGGTATAAGATTTTCTAATGTAGGATGCTCTTGCTTAAAAATTTGATAGCGTTGTGTAGCATCAAGGGTAACTAATTCAATCTCACGCTTTTCTTTCACCACAAAAATAGTTTCGGCTATTATGCGTGCCATTCGCTCAAGCATGGGGTGCTTATCGTACAAATCCACTAGCTGCTTATAATCAACTACCAACAAGCTGCAATCGGTAAGAGCTTGTATGTTTATATTATTAGGATTACCTGTGATAAGAGAATTATAGGTTCCTACAAAAGCAGCGGCATCAAAAAAAGTTTTGTTGTACTCTTTGCCGTCGGCACCACGAAAAAATGCCCGCAATACTCCACGGTTTATAAAAGCCAGTTTTGTTTCTACCCTGCCTTCAATAGCAAGGTATTCTTCTTTTTTAAGTTGTACGGGTGAAAATAGCAATGCCAAATCGTTTTGCAAGGCATCGCTAACAGGTATTATATTCTTTATGTATGCTAATAGTAAATCCACACTTACAGCACATTTTTCACATTCAAATCCTGTCCTGCATAAAAACCCAAGTCTTTATCTTTTAATACTTTGGTTAAAAATGCTATTTGCCCCACGTGGTACGATAAGTGCTCGGCTACGTGTATCACATTGCCCATACCGCTATAGTCAAACCCCTGCACACTGCGCACGCGCATTAGTTCCTCGGGCGAGGCATTGTTTATCACCGCACAGGCTTTGTGTATAGTGCTGCTTATTTTATCAAACAATTCTGCTTTGGTATAGCCGCCCTTGGCTTCAAATTCTTCATCACGCACACGTTTATCGGGTTCTCCACCTAATGACGCTATAATATATTGGGTGATATTGCCGCACAAATGCAACAACAAGTTGCCCACGCTATTAAGGTTTGCATTGGGTTTATGCCATACCTCATCTTCACTAAGCAAGGCAAGGCATTTTTCTATACGGGGTATATTTTCGCCCATGCGCAAAACGGCATTGGCTTTAAACTCATTAAAAATTATTACAGTTTCCATGGTATGCAAAAATATGTTTTTTGCATACGCTGTCGCAAACGTTGTTTTTTCAACAAAAAAAACCTCTTTGAAGGCATTGCCTTCAAAGAGGTTTTTAAATGTGCACTGCATACCGCATTATGCAGGCGGTTTAACTTAGTTTTATTAGTAAATAATTTTTAACGATTTACTTTCTGTTTTAGAAACAATATGAACTATATATAGTTGCTGAACAGTGTTACTAGGAGTATAGTTAATTACATTATTTGCCGATACATTTTTTGTTTCAAGCAATTTTTGCCCAAGGGTATTGTATATAATAATATCGCAATTGGTTGTGGGATTGCTTGACCTATTAACAATATGAATACCCGAAGCATCTTTATAAACATACGGGGTACTGTTTTCAACACCCAACCCGCTAATACCTACACCGCTTTTTCTTTTAAATATTAAATCAAAACGGTTTGTAGCATACGTTTTATCGTGTATAAACGTGTAATCGTTTTCAAGCATATTTGTGGTAGCACCCGTTTTTTTATCTTCAAGTACTACATCGTATAGCATACTATACTCAGCCACCTGAGCTGAGAATGTGAATTCCATACCGTTTGCTTTATTTTCAAGGTAAACAGGTACAATACGATTATCCAAATATGGCACAGCAGTAAGACTAAGGTTGTTTCCATCAGCTACTGAGTATAACGTAGGCACTTCTTCATCAAAAGACTTAAATTTATAAATATCTAAATTATTATCCATTGTCTCAGTGGCTTCGTCTTTAAAACAAACCGATAACTGATCAATATTATCTTTAGCATCTTTTACGGTAAGTCTAAAAATGTCAAAACCCGCTTTAAAATAAGTATCAGGGGGTAACGAATCTTTCAATCCTGTTCTATGTGCATTAGTAACATCAACTTCTTGCGACACTGCATCTGCTTTTACCCAAAAACCTGTAAATGCCGATATATGGTTAAACGAACCCAAAATAGTTCCCCCACCCGTGTTGTAGTTTATTATTGATGATATATTGATGGCTTTCATTTGTTTAGTACCCTGATCCCAAATGTGTATGGCTTTATAAGCAGGATCGAAACCCGCACTTGCAATAAAATCAGTAACATCAAAATTGCTTGGGAAAGGATTGGGAATAAAATTCCATCCACGCTGACTGGCGGTTGATGAATCACCTTCGGGATCGAAAGTATACTCTAGTGGAAATACCTTTGTACCATCATTTGGAACACCCGTCATACTTACGGTGGCGCTAAAATCCCATGCCCCGTGTGAAGTATTGTCTATATAAATTGAGTATGCCTTATCTTGGTTATCTGCAATACTGGCCTGCACCCATCCAACAGCAACGTTATTACTACTACCGCCTCTAACACTTCCATCCCAGTAATATACATTACGTTCTTCGGCAGGTGTATGGTTTGAGCACAAAGTATTTATCCCTGTTTCAAAATTATCAATCGTACCTACTACGGGTATCGAAAACCCACGCCATCCTTTATCTACACTACCTATGTTTTTTTCAAAAGTAATATTGCCCGATACAGCACCACCACCATTAGGTGTACCTGTACCGTGCATAAGACTACCGCCACTGGCAATAGTAAGCAACCCGCCTGTGGCCAAAGTAGTTCCTGTACCAACTTCAACTACGCCTCCAAAAGTAAAAGCATTGCCACTAAGTGTTGATGTACCCGCTTTTGAAAGTGCTATTGTACCCACACCAGTAATACCGTTTCCGTTGTTTGCTATATCGCCTGATATTGTTGCAGTTACACCATTACCAATAGTAAGCGCACTGCCCGAATTGATGGTTAAATCTTTACCTGTAAAAGTACCGGGTGTAGTATTTGAAGTAATAACAGCATCTAAATTTGTTGTTGGGGCTCCGTTACTCCAAGCCGTTCCATCCCAAGTTGAATATGTAGGCTGGCAAGCAGTGGGGTCAAAAGGGGTCGTTGGGTCTTTACTCCAATTATTGCTATCATTAACCGCAGCCCGCACAGCCGATGCAGTAGTTAATGTAATAGAGCAATTATACCGCGCATTATCAGCCGCAGAACCAAAGTACAATGCATTAACACCATTTGTGAGTACATCAGGCAAATCAGATTCATTTACTGAGGATATAGCTCCTTGATTATCCCAGTTTGACGAACTTGTACCAGTAATAAAGTTTCTATGCACACCTGCTAATATTGTACCCGCAGCCAATGTACCCTGTACAGCAAAAATCTGATCGCCCAATGCGTCCAAACTAAGCCCGTCGCCACTAACAATAGAGCCCTTTGAAGTCATTGCTGTACCGCTATTGTTCCAAAAAGTTACTTGTTCGCCAAAGGCAACACCACCACCGGGTGCTTCCCATACAAACTCAGCATCAATTAAGCCACCAACGGTTAAAAACCCTGATAAATCAGAATACCCATCGTCAGTAAAAGTAATTTGCGTACCACTGCTTACTGATACTAAAAAGATAATGCTGAAACTATCAGCAGTATTGTCGAAACCAAAGCCCGAAAAGGCTACATCACCGGTAACAAGTGTAGTTTGTGATTTTGCTTGCTGCGATTGAAATAAAAACAGACTAAAAATGACAAGAGCTACACAGCTGGTTTTTCCGAAAAATTTTGTTATTAATTTTTTCATACACTTTGTTTTAATTTTGATAGTTATTGAAGTTTTATTTTTTAAAAATAATTATTTTAAACCATTGATAGTAAGTAGATAAGTGATTACTTTTAGTAGTATTAAAAAAATAACTTACAAGCATATAAACACAATTATTACAGTTATAAAAATGGAATAAAAAAAGCAAAATAATAGTTGTGCTTAGCAGTAAAACACTTTTAAAAAGCACTTTATCACCAAACAACAATTTTATCCAAGAAAAAGGCACATATCCCCTCAAGGCACTTTTTTAGGTAATTTAAAATTCATGTATATTTGTATGGATGAAACGAAAAAGGGGGCCAAAACCAAAGCCTGAATTAACTGAACCAAAGAAAAATATTAACGAGCTTACAAAAGATGCTGAACAAATTATAAAGAGTTCAGGATGGATAAAAGGGGCGCAAGATAATAGTGAGGAGTTATTTGATAGTTTGATAGAGAAGGCGATTAAGGATGCCGATAAAAAAGAAAAGGAGTAGCGCGAACTACTCCCTGTGTGAAGATTTGCTAATTAACGGATTAGCCCCGTACTTGTTCTTTAAGTTGTCTTAGCAACCTTTTTTAGGTGAACAAGGAGTACTGCGAACGTGTTTAGGAACTGTAGTTCCATCTTCACGGGTATAAGGACGTACTACAACGTACTTATTACCATCTGCTGTTTTTGCCATGTTAATCTTAGTTAATTATGGTTTTATGATGTGTTTAACTTTAACGTTAGGTGTAAACACATTACCGAGACCGACTAACCTTGTCCGTTAGTCGGTTTTTTCTTTATTAAGCGAGTTGATAAGCAGATTAAACATTTCGTTACCTAGTGCTCTGTTGTTGTATCTAAAACTTGCTTCGTTTATATAATTCTGTAACCATTTTTCACTTACCCATGTATGAGTACCGTTTATCATTCTTTTTATCTGTGAAAAATATCCCTCTATTGTATTAGTACTAACAGAACCTTCTCTATATATCTTTAGGTCGTGTCTTATCATTCCATGTTCATACCCTAATGTATGTAGGTTGATATAGGCTTTAAATTCATCTGTGGAAACTTTAGCGGTTTTGTCAACATTTGCTTCTATAATAGGATATAGGGTATTCTTTCTAGCATTCTCTACTACTTTTGCTACTACACGTCCCCTACGCTCTACCATACCAAATACAGGTGTTTTATCATCAGCACTACGACCCGTTATTCCCTTGCCTTCTGTTTTTGTTTTTCCTTTAGCCTTATTAACATAGGTTTCGTCTAGCTCCACAAAACCACTCAATAAACCTGTATTCTCTCCATCAATACTCATAAGCAACCGTATTTGTTTAAGCATTCGCCAAGCCGTTTTATAGGTTACCCCTAATGTCCTTTCAAGTGTTTTACCTGATACTCCATTGCGAGTAACTACCATTAGCCACATAGCATAAAACCAATAAGTAAGAGGGGTTGTGCTTTTCTCGAATATAGTACCCGCACAAGGGTATATCTGATAGTAACAAAACCTACATTGATAGCATTGTCTTGTTGTTACTCTTCTAAAATCAGCATTATGTCCACAGTCAGGACAACTATCTATATTTCCATATCTAATAGCAAATAGCTTATCTAAACAAGCACTATCATTTGGGTACTGTTTCCTAAACTCTTGTATCGTTAACTTCGCCATAAGGACTACTATTAAGTTTCACTTTTATTTTATACTTAAAGTCCTTACCTTTGAAGTAAGGACAACTAAAGTGGAGGTAGGGGGATTCGAACCCCCACGCTATTGGATGAGAAGCCGCAGCGACTACCATTTTACCCCCTTATTTACTATAAACATTTTAAAGACCGTACTACGAATACGGTCTTTTTTATTTAATATCTTTTGCGAACTCTGGTTTTGGTTCATTATTATTCATCCATTCAGGTAGTCCCCAATACATATTAGTCTTAGCATTATTGGGACTATAATTAACTAATTTTCCTTCTTTCCTAAGGTCGCTAAGAACATTAGATAATCTTGCTCCAAAAGTAACCGTATCACTTCCATACATATCTTTATCGTATACTTTTTTATGAACTTCTTTTCTATGTATAAAAATACCATTAGTTACTATTCCTGCATATACTACTTCCTTATCAATAGAAGGCATTTTAAAAACTGTTTTATTAATGGATGGCGTGTCAATCTCTCTACTAAGAATAGATAACGCTTCCTTTAGTTTCTTTAAACTATCCCTTTCTATTGCTAAGTCAGCTTCTTTAGCCCTAATACCATCTTCCACAGATGATATTTTGTTTTCTAAAAGTTCTATAGCTATATTCATGCTTACAAATATAATATTATTTCCCAGATAACAAATAGACAGTTAAAAAATTTCTTCTGGGTTATCCACATTAGAGTGCTTTTATATATATTTGAGCCATGCAAGTCCGTCTATCCAAAGAACAGAAGATACAAGTAGCTAATAGTGAGCAAGTGTATAAGATTATGCAATCAATACTATTGCGTGAAAACTCACTATCAAGGAAATCTGAGCACTTTTGGGTTTTGGGGCTTAATCAAGCTAATATTATACTATATATAGAACTGGTAGCATTAGGAGCAACAAACGAAGTTGTATTAGCTCCTATGGAAGTATACAATCTAGCAGTACATAAGAAATCAGTTAAAGTAATCTTAGTGCATAATCACCCATCGGGTAATCTTACACCCAGTGCACAAGATATAAATATCACACATAGACTACAAGAAGGCGGCAAATTGCTAGGAATAGAATTGCTAGACCATCTTATAATATCAGAAAAGGCTTATTATAGCATGAAGAGTGGTAAACTTATATAGTTTATAGATAACGTATCAACACAATATATCAACCTACCCATACATACCTTTATATAAGTAGTATCACCAATAAATCTAAAAAACCACTAGTAAAAAGTTTTACTAGTGGTTTTTTAGATTACATATTTTTTATTCTTCTGCCTCCGCCTCGTTTTCAATGCGGGTCAACATTTCGGATAAGTGTTTTAATTTTGGAGGAGGAGAAATTCTAAGGGCTGTGCAATACTTACATATAGTAGCCGCAAAATATTCACTTGAATTTTGAATGCCGCATTTTTTACCATTTTGCACATTCCGATACACGACAAAATCATGCTTTGTTTTCTTAAATTCTTCACAGCCCATACACTCTAAGTATGCAAAAAAAGCCGCTTGAGACATTTCCTCCATATTGAAAATATTTTTTAATCAGCTACTTCTAAAATTAGTTCATCCTGCTCATATTTTACATTATCGTCATTCATTTCTAAGCGTACATCTTCGCTTTTTAGTTCAATAAATACATCCAATGCTTTAAATAGATTAGTTTTAGCCTCGTCTTTGGTGTTTCCTTGCGCAACCACACCGTCGAGACCTTTAATAAAGGCTGTGTATCCTTTCCCGTCATGTTTGACAAGGAAAATAGGAAACTTTAAGAGTGGTTTTTCCATTAGTTTTAAAGTTTAAGTTTTTAGTGTTGATAATAGTTTGTTTATTTTTTATTTGTCTCTATAAAGTTCATAATTCGCACCGCAAATACAAAGCTATCAAAAAATATTTGTTTTTTAAATTAAATCTTTACCGTTGAACAGCCCATATCTACTGTATTCTTATTGCCCCCCTTAGTGTTTTATAAAAAACCATTTACTTCAAAACCTGCAAAGCATTACCATCACAGGGTAAATGTCCTGAGGGGATATGTGCCAAGAAAAAACATAACTAACTTATTACAAGATATTTAGGCTTAAAAAACATTGCCTTAATTGCAATATGATAGTCATTATTGATATTGGGGCATCAAAGATATGGAATAATTTGACACATCAATAAAAAATTTTAAATAAGTTATTAATAAAATAAAAAAATGACACTTATTAATCACCCTACACCCTACCAATATTGTTTTGCAGCCTGCTTGCTCCATTTTTTTGAACACAAACAACTACTCAATGCTTATTTTGCACAGATAAACCCTTACCCATGAAAACCAAACTATATCAGGTAGATGCCTTTACCAATAAAGTATTTGGCGGTAACCCCGCAGCCGTTTGTCCATTGACTGAATGGATTGCTGATGATTTGATGCAGAATATAGCTATGGAAACCAACTTGGCCGATACTGCTTTTTATGTACCCAAAGGCAATGGATTTGATATACGCTGGTTTACTACAAAAATGGAAGTAGCCCTATGTGGCCACGCTACCCTTGCCACAGCCCATGTTTTGTTTGCTCACGAAAACTATGCTGGCAATGAAATAGTGTTTAACTCTAAAAGTGGTGAGTTACGAGTGGTAAAAAACGATGATTGGTACACACTTGATTTTCCTGCGGATACTTTAACAGAAACAGTGTTAACGGCTGAATTAAGGGCAGGTTTTAACCACATACCCATAAAAGCATACAAAGGCAAAACCGATTATATAGTAGTGTTTGATACCGAAGAACAGATAAAAACCATGCAACCCGATTTTGATAAAGTAGCAAAAGTGGATTGCAGGGGAATAATTGTAACGGCAAAAGGCAACGATGTGGATTTTGTTTCACGCTTTTTTGGCCCCCAATCAGGGTTGACTGAAGACCCAGTAACCGGCTCGGCACATACATCACTTACCCCATACTGGGCAGAGGTATTGGGCAAAACAGAATTTACCGCTAAGCAACTTTCATCACGCGGTGGTTTTTTAAAATGTTTACTAAGTGGTGAGCGGGTGCTAATAAGTGGACAAGCAAAAACCTTTATGCAGGGCGAGCTTGCTATATAATACATCAACCCGCCACTAAACACTAAGCCGATATTGTCTCTTAAGCTATCAGCAAATTTTGCTACCTTTGCACTAAGCAATGAAAATATACTTTCGCTTTTTGGTTGTAATAATTATAGCCCTTGCAGGTTGTGGCAGCACAAGTAATGCAAGTGTTTTTAAGCCTGCACCTATAAATACAGATGCTGATACTATTACTATACCTAAAGTAGTTGTCCCACCGTCAGACACGGCAAAAAAACAAGTTGCAAAAAAACGTGCTCTTAAAGATACAGGGCCTTTGCAAATTTCTATCCTGCTGCCCTTTAACATTGCCGCAGGCGAATACAAAATGCCTGATGTAATTGCCGATTACTACGAGGGTATTTTAATGGGTTTAGACTCTCTAAAACACATGGGATTGGATGTTGTAGTAAATGTATACGACACCAAAGACGATTCGGCAACGGTGAAACGAATTACTTGGAAAGAAGAACTTGCAAAAAGTGATGCAATTATTGGCCCCACCTTTAAAAAAGGTCATGCACAATTACTACAATACGTTAAACCCCGTAAGATTGCATTAATCTCTCCTTTTTCAAATGCTAATATGTGGACGGATAGCAACCATTGTGCCCTATACTGCACCCCTGATGAAAAATCAGAAACAGCCATTTTAGCAAAAATTATCAAAGAAAAATACCCAAAAGCCAACATTCTTTTGTTTAACGATGATACCAAAGAAGACAAAGACTTTTTGTGGCGATTTAAACTAGCTGCAAAAGAGCTTGGGCTAAGCGAATGGAAAGATATTACCTACCAAGCAGGTTGGGATATTACCCCACACCTTAAAAAAGGCGATAGTGCACTAAACATTATTATAGCACCTACTGATAATGTTCGCATAGCCATGCTGCTGCTTACCCAACTAAAAAACCCTGAAAAAAATAATATACTTTTTGTACAAGATAGCTGGTTGGGATTTGATAATATAAACTACCAAACCTACCAACTGTGGCAGCAAAACAACCTGCACGTACTTACTCACTTTTTTATTGATGAAACAGATAGCGAAGTGATGAAATTTAAACTCCTGTACAAACAAAAATATGGAACGATTCCAGGCAATTTTGCCTATAGAGGTTTCGACCATATAATGGCTATAGGGCAAGCATACTATAATGGTGAGGCCGCTACCCTTGCCGAATCTATCGACTCTATTGAGTATAAAGGCCTGCACAACAATTTCAAATTCAGGTTTAATGGCAAAGCCATGGAAAACCAAGCAGTTAATGTGATACGTTTTGTTGATTACAGGTTTATAAAAGTAAAATAAACCACCCCAATTTGAATTATTTACATACTTACCTTAGTGTTGCAAAAAACCTTGTAGAAGGCTACGCATACCCACAACCTTTTCACTTATACATTAAAAAATATTTTGCTGCCAACAAAAAGCACGGCAGCAGAGATAGGAAAACCATATCGGCATTGTGCTACGCATATTTCCGAATGGGCAAAAATCTGCCCGAACAAAGCACTGAGAATAAAATGCTTATTGGTCTTTTTCTTTGCCAACCCGATTTTATAAACGAGCATTGGGAGAAACTACTGCTTGAAAATTTCCCTGCCTTGGGCGATGAATTTAGCGCCGCACCATTAGCCCAAAAAATAGAATTGTTGCAACAGCATTATAGTTTTAGTACTACATTGTTGTTCCCCTCAACTCAATCGGTTTCAGGCTTAAAAGATAAAGAAGCATTTTTTGCTTCGCAATTGCAACAACCTTTGGTATGGCTAAGGGCTAGGCACAACAAACGCGAACGTGTTGAAGGTTTATTTGCCGAGGAGAAAATACAATCACAAGCGCATCCACAATTGCCCAACGGTGTTGGTTTGCCACAAAGCACCAATGTAGAAACTGTTTTAGGACGTAATCTGCACAATTTTTCGCAGGTACAAGATGCCTCATCGCAACTAACGGGTAGCTATATAGAATTGCACCCCTTGCAAAAGGTTTGGGATTGTTGCTGTGGCGCAGGTGGTAAAAGCTTGATGCTAAAAGATATTGAGCCTAAAATAGAACTGCATTGCAGCGATTCTCGCCCACAAATATTACAAAACCTTGCTGAAAGGTTTAAACTTTCAGGCTTGCCTGCACCTTATACTGTTGCTGCCGATATTATAGCATCAACCCCTACACAATGGGTATTTGAAGATAAAAACGAGCGCAAAACAGCTAAGCACAAATATTTTGATGCCATAGTAGCTGATGTGCCTTGCACAGGCAGTGGTACATGGTCGCGCACGCCTGAACAAGCCTACTATTTTGACGAGAAACAAATAGAGCCCTTTGCCCAAAAGCAAAAAGCAATTGTGGCAAACGTAGCCCCATTTTTAAAGAAAGGCGGTAAGCTATATTATATTACCTGCTCGGTATTTGAGGCGGAGAACGAAGGACACCTCCCCTATTTTGAAACTTTGGGATTAAAGGTAGAGCAACACGAGGCTATTGAAGGTTACACGCACCAAGCCGATACTATGTTTATTGCTGTTTTAGTGAAACAATAGTGTTCTTTTAATCCAAACACAAAAAGGCCATCCTATTATATAGGATGGCCTTTTCTTTTATTCTTAGATAGAGGAACACTATCTACTCAAAGTCTATAACACTAAACAAACGTTCCCAGCGTATTTTGTTTAAGCCCAAGAAACCACCTTTCTTTTCATAGTCTAGTGATAACCAAATAAATATAGGCTTGCCCACAACATGGTCATGAGGAACAAAACCCCAAAAACGTGAATCAAGCGAGTTATCGCGGTTATCACCCATCATAAAAAAGTAGTCTTGTTTAAAGGTATAAGTAGTTACCTGCTCACCATTAAGCACAAATTTATCACCGTTAATAGTAAACTCATTGTTGCCTTCATACACACGTATTGTACGCTCATACAATGGGTAGTTTTCTTTTGTTAAGGTAATAGTTGCACCTTTCTTAGGTATCCACAAAGGGCCAAAAAAGTCTTTATTCCAATTATAGTATGCACTACGCGGATAGGCTGTGCTATCAACAAAAGTGCTTGGGTATTTATTAGGTACCGCACTAGATATAATGCCTTTCTCTTTCAACTTAGCTAAAGCTTCATTGGTTAGGCTCATAGTCGTTCCCCTAAAATTATTAGCATCGGTAGATATACCTAATTCAGAAAGTTCATCTCTTCTTGGCGTTTTAGTAAATGTAACATTATAGCTGTGCGCCATTTCTTTAGGCTCTTGCAAAGGTTTTCCGTTAATATACACCTTGGCATCTATCACCTGCAAGGTATCACCACCTATAGCTACACAACGTTTTATATAGTTATCTTTTTTATCTAACGGACGAACCACATAAGGTTCTTGCTGAAGCACTCTTTCTTTATAAGCATCGTAACTAACACCATGGGCAGCTACCTTGTTTTGTATGTAATAACCATACGTCAACTGATAAAAACTGGCTTCTGGTGCATTTAGCAGTACAGTATCCCCTTCGGGAAAGTTAAACACAACAATGTCGTTATTATCAATGGTTTCTATAGCTGGAAAACGGTAGTAGGGAAACTGTACCGCATCAGTATAGGCTTTACCCCCAACAAGGGGCATAGTATGGTGTGCAAACGGAAATGCAACAGGTGTCATAGGTATACGCACACCATAATGTACTTTACTCACAAACAAAAAATCGCCCACCATAAGGCTACGTTCCATAGATGGGGTAGGTATAGTATACGCTTCAATATAAGCACCACGTACTTGGGTAGCCACAACGGCTGCAAAAAACAGCGCTTCGCTCCAGTCTCTAACAGTAGTTTTCTTTATAGGATTTTTCTCTTTAAACTCTTCGGTATTGCAAGGGCCAATGTACTTGGCATTTTTATCCCAACCCAAATACACTATGTAGAACGAGAAAAACATTACGCCCAACACCTCATCAACAAAGCGCAGTTTGCCAAAATTTTTCAAAGTATCAGTACGTATATTATAGTTAGTAATAAACTGTACAATGGGTACAAACAATAGCAAAGTCCACCACCAAGGGCGATTTGATATTTTTGTAAGTATATAATAATTGTAAACAGGTATTAGCGATAATATGGGGTTTTGCCCCGCCTTTGCAAACAAAAGCCATAAGCCCACCTGATGAGCTACAAATACAATTATTAGAAAAATTATAAATCCTGTCATTAGTAAATCAGTTCAAATATTTAATTAAAATTTAAGCATATCGCCCATAGTATACACCCCTTTTTTCTGTACCACCCATTCGGCAGCTATTACAGCACCTTGTGCAAACCCTTTACGGTTAAAGGCACTGTGGCGTATACTAATCTCGTCAATCTCGCTTTTGTATATCACTTCGTGTGTACCCGGTATGTCGTCTTCACGGTGGGCAGTTATAGGCAATGTATATGCGTTAGCATTATCGCGCCCTGCCAAACCCCACATGGTATATACATGGTGTTCATCAATAATTTGTTCAGCTAGGCTAATGGCTGTTCCGCTAGGTGCATCCACTTTTTGGGCATGGTGTGTTTCGGCCATCGACGCTTTATAATCAGGTTGATCGCTCATTACTTTGGCTAAATACCTATTCACCGCAAAAGTAATATTTACACCAATACTAAAATTAGTAGCTGTAAACAAGGTACCCCCCATTTCTTCGCACTTTTGCTTCACAGCTTCGTAGCGATCATACCACCCTGTTGTACCAACAACTACAGGTATGCCTGCTTCAAAACACTTGCCCATGTTTTCTACAGCAGCTTCGGGTTGTGTAAATTCTATAGCTACATCAGCCCCCTTTAATACTTCGGCAGCATAATCTTTATTTATCATATCAATGGCCAAAACTACTTCGTGTCCACGTGCTACCGCTTCTTGTTCAATAATTTTGCCCATCTTTCCGTATCCAATAAGTGCTATTTTCAATATAAATGCTATTTATGGGTGAAAAGGCAAAGCTACCTTTTTGCAGCCTTCAATGCCACTGCAAAATCTACAAGAACAAATAATTTAACGATTGAAATTATTTTGGTTTTGCTCACGTTGTATATTTGCACGATTATTACACACCTGTGCCTAAGAAAAGTTTATTTAAAAAGCGTAGTTTTTGGCTAACCCTTGTGGCAATTTTTGCCCTTATTGTTTTGGTTGGCGGCTGTTTTTACAATAAAGTAA
Organism: Bacteroidia bacterium; assembly: GCA_037968475.1. Lineage (GTDB taxonomy): Bacteria > Bacteroidota > Bacteroidia > UBA8524 > UBA8524 > SB11. The sequence goes on along the minus strand of JBBKVO010000044.1, from coordinate 42,095 downwards.
CCAACACCCGCATCAACATTGTCAAAGGCAATAGCACCTTGTTTTACATTGCTAAAAACGAAACCTATACCGATGTATTAGCGCATCTCATCCAACAGGGTATAGTGAGTGATAGCTCACTTTTTGATTTTTTAGCCCAGCGTGCCAACTACCCCAACAAGGTAAAAGCAGGCCGCTATAAATTTATAAAGGGTGAAACCTACATAAACGTTATACGTCAATTACGCTCAGGCAAACAAGAGGAAGTGAAGCTGGTGATAAATGCCATGATAACTCCTCGCCAATTAGCATCAATTGTAGGCAAAAACTTAGCGGCCGATAGTATAGTACTAATAAATATGCTTGAAGATAGTACCTATCTTCAAGGGTACGGCTTTAATAAAGACAATATTTTGTGCCTGTTTATACCCAATACCTATAACTTTTATTGGGATACTGACGCCACTGCATTTATGGAGCGGATGAAAAAAGAATATGATCTCTTTTGGACTAAAAAACGCTTAGGACAGGCTGATGCTATTGGCCTTACACCTATTGAAGTAGGTATTTTAGCATCTATAGTAGACGGTGAAACCAACAAAACCGACGAAATGAGCATAGTGGCGGGGCTTTACCAAAACCGACTAAATAAGGGTATTATGCTGCAAGCCGACCCTACGGTGAAGTTTGCGCTGCGCAATAGTGCTAAACAGCGAGTGTACGAAGTCGACTTAAAAATTGAATCGCCATACAACACTTACCTGCACACAGGTCTGCCTCCCGGCCCTTTAGCTTTGCCGTCTCAACAAGCAATAGCGGCGGTGCTTAGTCCATCAAAGCACGATTATATTTATATGTGTGCAAAGGAAGACCTTAGCGGCTACCACAATTTTGCTACTACGCTTGCTCAACACAACTTAAATGCTGCCCGATACCGTCTTGCACTTGACAAACTAGGGATTAAATAACAGGCAATGCTGCCTATTTACTACTTTTGCACAGTATGTTTACCTCAGAAACTAAAATAAGGGTACGCTATGGTGAAACCGACCAAATGGGCTACGTGTATTATGGCAACTATGCCAGCTACTTTGAGGTAGCTCGTGTTGAGGCCATTCGCGCAGTAGGTTTTACCTACCGTATGATGGAAGAAAGTGGTGTGGGTATGCCTGTAGCTCACATGAGTATTGATTATAAACGCCCTGCGAAATACGACGACCTGATTACTATAAAAACTGAAATAGCCGAACTGCCCAGCAGCAAACTAAAACTACACCACGAGGTATATAGCGAAACAGGTGAGTTGCTTACCAAAGCCCACCTTATTTTGGTTTTCATTAATATGCAAACACACCGCCCCACCCGTTGCCCACAAATATTTATTGACGGCCTATCCCCATACTTTAGCTAATGTTTAAAAAAATACACAACTGGCTAATAAAACGTTTGCCCCCATACAGGGTGTTAATGGATGTATTTAAAAAAATTACCCTGCCCGGGCTACAGGGTATACGGGTGTATACCACACTTAGCTTTTTTATAAAAGGTTTTAGTAGTAAAGATATTAATACCCGAGCATCAGCCATTGCGTTCAATTTTTTTTTAGCCCTGTTTCCTGCCACCATATTTTTCTTTACTCTTATCGCCTACATACCCGTTGAAAATTTTAAGGATGAGATTTTTAACTTTATTGCCACCATCACCCCAAAAAACGCTTTTGAGGTAATACAAAGTACCCTTAGCGATATTTTGAAAAAACGCCAAGGTGGGCTGCTTTCATTAGGTTTCTTTTTAGCACTTTATTTTAGTACCAATGGTATTAACTCACTTATAAGTGCTTTTAACGATTATAGCGATGTAATAGAAGTGCGTAGCGGATGGAAACAACAATTGGCTGCCCTTTGGCTCACCTTATACGTAGCGCTACTTGTAGTTATTACTATTGTACTAACTATTGTAGGAAACATTACTTTAGATTTTTTACACGGTAGAAACTTCTTGGGCGACTCTTTTGAGTATTATGCGTTGCTGTTTACCAAGTGGTTACTTACTATTTTGTTTATCTATTGCCTCATATCGGGTTTGTTTTATTACGGTCCGTCAAAAAAACGCAAATGGGCATTTTTCTCAGCTGGCTCTACATTAGCTACAATACTATCACTTACCACCACGTATGGGTTTATGTTTTATGTAAATAACTTTAACAGCTACAACAAACTGTACGGCTCTATTGGTACGCTAATAGTTATTATGCTATTGATATTTATAAACTCAATGGTGCTTTTAATAGGTTTTGAGTTGAATGTAAGTATCGATCGTGCGCTTGAACAAAAGGTAGCAGCAGAAGAACTGACACCTAAAAACCTTGAGAACACCTTTAAAGACATGCGTTACAAATAATATTACCCTTTTAAAAATATTTTTTCGTTACCCTATTGCGTTGATGCCGAAAAAGTATATTTTTGCACTCCCTAATCGGAACCACTTACGGAGAGATGGCAGAGTGGTCGAATGCGGCGGTCTTGAAAACCGTTGAGGGTTACACCTCCGGGGGTTCGAATCCCTCTCTCTCCGCTTCAAAAGAAAACCCAAGCAAATGCTTGGGTTTTCTTGTTTATAGCCTGTTTTAAAAAAAGTTCCCTATGGATATTGAAATTGTAAATAGCAACGGCAAAAGCATAGCCATAGTAACTGCCCCGCACATAATAATAAGCAGTATACAAGATGCCGTTGATATTATAGGCAATTGCTACTACCAAGGTGTTGACGGAATAATACTTCGCCAACACACTATTGATGCCTCTTTTTTTGATTTGAAAACACAATTTGCCGGCGAGGTATTGCAAAAATTTTCAACCTACCAAATGCGCTTGGCCATTGTAGGCGATTTCTCTTTATATGAAAGTAAAAGTCTAAGCGATTTTATTTTTGAAAGCAATAAAGCCAGCCGTATAAACTTTGTTAACTCAATTGAAGAAGCAAAAGAAAAACTGGCAAAATAACATTGCCTACTTTTTCGCATTTTTGTTAGCTTTATGCCTACTAAGCATTACTTAACCCATAAAAATATGTTTGCTGTTATATACTCGTTTAAAGTAAAGCCCCATCAAGCAGAAAGTTTTGAAAAGGCTTGGGAAGATTTAACCCGCCTTATATACCAATTTGAGGGCAGCTTAGGCTCGTGCCTACACAAAAGTGACGAGCTAAACTATATAGCCTATGCACAATGGCCTGATAAAAATACGTGGGAAAACTCAGGCAAAAAACTACCTGATACAGCCAACGAGATACGACGAATAATGAAAGAAGCGTGCGACAATATTGAAACTTTATATACGCTAGATGCTGTTACTAATTTATTGATGGATAAAACCTTTTCTAAATAAAAGATCTTCTTTCCCTACACCTTTCATTTCTTAACTCAAATCAACAACTGCCCAAAATACCTAAACTAATTTTGCTACCCATAAAACAATAACATGGTTAGCACAGCTTCAAACAAAACAAATGCACGTATAATTGGCGCGTTAATATTAATTCCTTTTTTTGCTTACGGTATTGGCAGTGGGGTATTTACATCCGTTTTAAGTAGTGAAAATTACCTCTCGAACATCTCTGAAAGCACACTACAATTATCTTTTGGTGCAATTCTTATCCTGCTAAATTCTATATGCGTGTTGGGTATTGGGATACTATTTTATCCTATTATAAAAGAGTTTAATAAAAAAACAGCCCTTACCTATCTGTGCGCACGCATAGTTGAAGCATTACTGCTTATTGTGGGGTTAATTAGCTTATTATCCTTTATCACCATCAGCAAAAGCTATATAGAAGGAGGCGAAACCAATCTGTTATTTTTTGAGGCATTAATACAAGCAGCAAACAAAAATAATTATTGGGCTTATCAAATGGCTATGACCATTTTGGGCATTGGTAGCATTGGCTTTTGTTATGTGCTTTTCAAACACAAATTAATACCCAAATTTTTGTCCATTTTAGGTATAATTGGTTATTGCTTGTTAAGTATAGGCGGCTTGCTTGAAATATTGGGTTACCCTATAAGTATATATTTATCTATACCGGGAGGATTGTTTGAGATTGGGCTTGTGTTTTGGCTTTTTATTAAAGGGTTAAATAATGACACCGATAACTGATGATGTTATTTTTTCACAGCAATTCTTTTCCTAATCCTACTTAGCGATTCGGGTTTTACACCTATATAGCTTGCTAACTGGTACTGGGGTATTCGCTGAAATAAATCAGGACGAGAGTTTTGCAATTTTAAATAGCGTTCTTCAGGTGTATCGGTAAGGTATAGTTCCATCAGTTGTTGCTGCTCCATAAATACCTTTTCCATCACCTTGCGCGATATGGTCTCAAACTTGGGAAATCGTGTATACAAATCGCTCTCCTTATCCTCGTTGCCTACCACCAGTATAGTATCTTCGCTACATACAAAAAAATGGTTAGCAGGTGTGCCATTTGACAGGCTATATAGCGATATAACCCACTGTTCTTCGGTAAAAAAATTATTTGTTTTTTCTTCCCCATCCACCAAATAATACTGTCGCACACAACCTTCCAAAACAAAATAAGCCTCTGTAGAAATCTGTCCCTCTTCTAGCAATACAGCACCCTTTTTAAATTCCTTAATCAGCATACTAGCTGCTATTGCCTTTGCCTCTTCATCAGTAAGCGGCATAATTCTAGCAAAATAGTCCACAAGTTTATTTCTCATAGTTTGCGTATAGCTATATGCTATATCTTCATCTACAAAAATAACATTTTAACAGCTTACAGCTTGTTAAGCTAATTAACACCAAACTTCATATACATAAATCATTCGTTCATCCCTACAATTTCAAAATCATCATAGTATCATCCGTTTTTTGTTCAAAAATATTTATTTATGAAACAGAAATTTTACTTAACCATTATTAGTCTATTAGCAGTAGCGGCAGTTAATGCTCAAATTACAATCACCGCACCACCAGCATCAATAGCATCTCAAATTGATACTTTTGCACGGCCAGACAATGCTACTGATTTTAAAGCAATGGCTACATCACAAACCAATGCTAAATGGGACTTTACAGTTGCACAATACCCTACTATTCAATTTTTTACATTGCGTACAACAACCCCATCTTCAAACTATCCTGCTTCAAAACTAAATCACAAAATCACTACTTCATTTGCAGGTGGCTTAAGTTATGAAGCCCTTCAATATTATGATATAACAAGTAACTCAATAGTAACAATAGGCGAAGAAGTAGTGGTTGAACAAATATTGCCTTTAGGTTCAGTTACAGGAAACACAAACGATGAGTTGATATTTCCAATACAAAATATGCCCTATTCAGAACCTCAGATAGAAAGAGAATTTCCTATAACATTGGGAAGTTCTTTTACATCAACCAAAATACAAGACACTAAATTTAATTTAACAGTAACTGCATATTCTCTTAATAAGGTACCGGGGGTTAGAAGATCGTACAGAACAGTAAAAGATACTGTTGTAGGTTGGGGTACTTTAAAAATTAAAGGCATTTCTACTAAGAAAACTTACGACAATATACCTGTATTGCAAGTACGCCATCATGTAACAGTTTCGGATAGTTTCTTTTTAGGAGGTAACCCTGCACCTCAGCCATTACTGGATGCTTTTGGTTTGACACAAGGAGGTAATATTGATTATTATTTTGTTGATTTTATTAGCCAAGATGAGATTGATGAGCTAATCCGAATTGATTTCCAACAAAGCCCTTACCAAGATGTAAGCAATGTAGAAATTCAACAAAATAGGATTGAGCAATACGAGCTGGTAGGCATTAACAATCCATCATTGCAAAATGCAATTAATGCTTATCCAAACCCTATAATCAATAACACTATTAATATTGAGTTGCCTACTAACCAAACTGGTAATTGGACGTATAACTTAATAGATATTTATGGCAGAAATATATCAAACGGCACTATAAATACTATTAATAGCGAAATTAATTTGCCTGCTACTATGGCAAAGGGAAACTATGTTTTAACCATTAAAAACGAAGGCATTACTGTTTCAGTAAACAAACTCTTAAAATAACAGTAATCTGGTTTTTCTTCTCTAAGTGATAACCAAGCAATTGGTTATCACTTTTTTATTTAGCTAAAAAGAAAAGGGAAACAAAAAACACCACCCCTACCTGCACCATAAAGGTTTTATTATTAATCAAATAAGTTTTAATTTAGGCAATGCGTTTAAAAATATTCTTTATTCTTACCCTTACTGCTCTTTTTCAACTGGGTAAAACCCAGTCTACCATTGAGGGTTTAACAGATACTTTAAAAATAGCCAAAACAGATTCGGCACGCGGAGCTATTTGCAGGAAAATTTCGTTAAAATATTATGCTAAGGATAACCTTAAATCGATAGCATATGCCGAAAAATCTAACAGCTATTTTATTAAAGCTAACGATAAAAACGGACAAGGGCTTGCGCTGCAAATGTTAGGTTTTGCGCTTGAAACATTAGGTAATAACCTAGAGGGTGTAAAAACTTTTAAAGAATCAATAAGGCTTTTGGAGGAAAGTGAGAACTACAATGCAGCAGTAGTTAGCTATTCGGGTGCGGCATATTGTTTAGAAAAAGAAGGGCGAATAAATGAGGCATTAGAATTAGTAATTAGAAGTTTAGAAGTTATTGACGAGCATAAGCTACCCGATGCACAGAAAGCCAAAAACCTAGTAGATTTAGGACGAGTATACCGCGAGAGTAATCAGCTGCAAAAATCAATAGATACCTACAACGAGGCACTTAAAATATCGCTAAAAGAAGAAGACCACTCAACAGCGGGTGTTCTTTTAATGAATATTGGCAATGTTTATACCCAAAAAGAAGAATTTGAGAAGGCATTAGAGTACCATAAAAAATCGCTGAAAGAAACTGAACAGTGTGATTGCAGCAATAGGAAAAGTAATATTTGGAGTAATATTGGCTTTGCCTATTACTATTTAAAAAATGGTGAAAAGGTTATTGAAGCCGCTAATAATGCTGAAAAAGCACTTGGCGATAATACAGGGCTTGGTGTTGAAGCAGATATAGAATTGCTAAAAGGTATGGGCTACCAGCTAAGCAACAATCATATTGAGGCTATTAAACATCTTGAAAAATCGTTGACATTGGTACAAGCCAATAATTTTAGAGAAAAGCTGGTACGTGTATCATCTATTTTGGGTAAAAGTTATGCTGCCACTGGCAATAGCGAAAAACTAGAAGAATTGTTGGTTACAGCACTTGTAACCAAAGACAGCTCATACAATCAGGATATGGCTATTTCTATTGCCGAAATGGAAATTCGCTACGAAAGTGAACTAAAAGAGCAAAAATTAGCCGAAGCTGATGCCCAAAACTTATTAAAAGAGAAATACATAAGCGAAGTTAAACTACGTAATAATTGGCTTATTCTCTTACTAATTGTAGGTTTATCATTAGCCGTTTCAAGTTTTTGGTTGCTACAACGAAGCCGAAAATCGGCTAAAGAACTAACTGAAAAAAACACTGAACTGGCTACCTTATTAGAGCAGAAGAAAATACTGCTAAAAGAAATTCACCACCGTGTAAAAAACAACTTGCAAACGGTAAGTAGCTTGCTAAACCTACAAACCCGTTCATCAGACAACCCCATTGTGAAAAAAGCAATGGTAGAAGGGCAAACAAGGCTTAAAAGTATATCGCTATTGCACCAAAAACTCTATCAGCACGATGAGTTGACCAAAATAGAAATGGACGATTACATTAACGATTTAGCACAATACATTATTAAAAATTTTAACCTGCTTAATAAGCACATATCGTTAAAAACCGATGCAAACCAAATAGCTCTTGATTTAGACACGGCTATCCCTTTAGGATTGATTTTGAATGAGTTAATAACCAACACCATAAAACACTCGTTTAAGGATATTGATGAAGGCGAAATTGAGGTATCGATAACAAGGCTTGATACAGATAAACATTTTGAATTGAAGGTAAGCAACAACGGCGAAGGACTATCGAACGATATTGATATTGACAAACTGCCCAGCATGGGCTTAAAATTGGTAAAAAGCCTAAGCCGCCAAATACACGGCAATTTTAATGCTTATATTGATGATAAAGCAAATTTTGTAGTGCAGTTTACCGAAACCATATAAACAGAATGGCTAGGCTTAAAATACTAATAGTTGAAGACAATTTTATAATTGCCGAAGACTTAAAAAACATACTTACCGATTTGGGGTACGACGTGGTAGATATTGTAATGAGTTACTACGAAGCAATTGAATGTATTATTACCAAACAACCTGATTTGTGCCTATTGGATATTGTGATAAAAGGAGAAAAAGACGGTATAGATTTAGCGCATACAATTAACCAAGATTTTGGATTACCTTTTCTGTTTATCACCTCACACTCTGATAAACACACAGTGGAACGGGCAAAAAACACTATGCCTAAAGGGTATATAATTAAACCGTTTGATCAAGACGATGTTTATGCTTCTATAGAAATTGCAACAGCTGCGGCAGCTAATATTAATACGCAAAAACCATCGATATTAATTCGCCAAAACGGCATTTTAAATAAGGTTTTTGTGCACGATATCACTTTTGTAAAGACTGACAAAAACTATCTTGAATTGTTTACCGCCCAAAACCAAAAGTTTATTCTTCGTCAATCGTTAAAAGAGTTTTTAGACCAAGTACACATGGGCGATTTTTGCCAAATACACAAATCGTATGCGGTGCATATAAAACAAGTTTCATCGTTTAATGCTGATGGTATTACTATTAACAACGAGCAAATACCTATTGGCAAAAAATATTATACCGAACTAAAAAGAAGGTGCGGTTTAGAGCAATAAATTTAACTAGCCACCTCTCCTACTTTTTTCATTTCTTACCAAAAGTCAACGTTATTAAAATTATCGATTGGCACCTTTGCACCATCAAACTAAAGGTAAAAATGAATTCAAGCAAAATTTCACAACGTAAAGCAGCAATTATTGCAGGCGCATCGCTTATACTTATGGCGTTGGCCGCAGCATTTGCCTACGGGTGGGTATTTAATAGCCTTATAGTGCCCAATGATGCCGCTGCCTCCGTTAAGGCTATAAAAACATCACTATTCCTGTTTCAACTAGGTATTTTGGGTTGGCTGCTTATTCTTATTTTAGATATTGTAGTAGCATGGGCATTGTATCGTTTTTTTAGGCCGATAAACAATGGTTTTTCTTTACTGGCGGCATTGCTTAGGGTGGTGTACACAGCATTTTTAGCAACTGCAATTTATAAACTTTACATGGTGGTGGTTGTGATTAACGACCCTAAATCGGTTGCTTTTAGTACTACAGAGTTTAACCATGAAGTAATGCATTTTATAAATGCGTTTACCCACATTTGGACGCTTGGCCTTATTGTTTTTGGGTTGCACTTGGCTGTATTGGCCTACTTATCACTAAAATCAAGCTTTGTACCCAAATTTTTGGGCATATTGCTAGCCATTGCAGCATTTGGATACATTGTTATATCTACCTCAAAACAGTTTATTCCGCAAAACCAAATAGCTACTGTAGAAATGGTACTTAGCCTGCCAATGGCACTGGGCGAAATTGGCTTGGCAATATGGCTTTGGATAAAAGGTGGTAAAGCGAAAATGGTATAAACAAATGCCCGATTATTTTTTTGAAATAATCCTTTTTCTAATTCGGCTTAGAGATTCGGGAGTGATGCCCAGGTAACTGGCTATTTGATGTTGGGGCACGCGGTTTAGTAAATCGCGACGAGTTTCGAGTAAATCAAGATAGCGTTTCTCTGGCGATGAAGTAATAAAAGAGGCAAAATCTTCTCTAGTATTATTAAAATCTTGCTCAATCATCACTCGGGTAATATTAGCCAACTTAGGAAACTGATTATACATCTCTTTATCTTGGTGTATGCTTCCTACTATTAGTTTAGCATCTTCAATACAGGCTAAATAGTATTTCGATGGCGTTTGATCGATAAAATTGGTAGCGGCCACAGCTTGCCTTTCAGTAAAAAAAGCAGTTGTCTTTTCCTCACCGTCAATCAAATAATATTGGCGTACACAGCCTTTCAATACAAAATAGCATTCAGAGGGTATTTCTCCTTCACAAACCAGCGTATCCCCTTTTTTGTACTCTCTAACAGGAATTTTTTGCCCTATGGCTATCCTCTCCTCTTTGTCTAACTCAGGGAAACCCGAAAGAAAGTCTAATAAATCGCTATCTATTAATGTATCAGTACTGTCCATTGCAATACAAAGTTAGTATTTTCATGGCTAACGCTTTACTCAACGTCGTTGAATACTAAAAGCTAAAAAGAGATACAGGAGTTTAGGGCTTTTCGCAGCACTCCATTTGGTTGTTATTGTTTATTTGCGGGCTAACGTAGGGTATGCCTAAATTTAAGCCTCTAAGAATAAACATCACGGCCACCACCATAACAAAATAGGGCATGGTTTTCATAATTGTGGTGCGCACTTTAAAGGTTATCCATCGCGAGGCTATGGATACTGAAAACATCATGGGCAGTGTGCCCAAGCCAAACAATGCCATATATAATGCACCTTGTGTAGCATGGGTGGTGGTAGCCGCACCTGCAAGGGCAAGGTATACCAAACCGCAGGGCAAAAGCCCATTAAGCAGCCCAACTGCAAATTGTGCACCCAAGCCGGGCTGGGTAATAAAACGCGAAAATTGTTTTTCTATTTTTTGTTTGTAGCCACTAAACCAACTGTTGTTGCCTAATGTACCAATACCTGTAATTTTTGATAGAGCTATCAGCAACAACAATACACCCATTACAATTGAGATATATTGTTGTATACCTGCCAACTGCAAGCCCCTTCCAAATGCGCCCAATAGTAAGCCTATGGTAGCATAGGTAGTTATTCGGCCAAAGTTGTATATAAGCCTGCCAGTAATAAACAGTCCATAAGATTGACCTTGAGGGGCAATCATAGCTATAGGGCCACACATACCCAAGCAGTGAAAACTGCCCAAAAGACCGGTAAGAAATGCTGTTAAGTAAAGCATCGCATTTAATTTTTAATTAATATTAGACCTCACGCGCCCTTCGACAAGCTCAGGATGACTAGCGCACAAGGAACACTCACATTTTTAAATTTGAGATTTAAATAACTACCTCTACTTCGTAATAATAGTCTTTGCCATTTGCTTTCCATTGCAACTTTACCCACCAAATACCTTTATCCAGTTTCTCTAAAGGAAAGTCTTGTTTTAAATTAGAGTCGGGTTTTAAGGCTACGCTAAAATCTTTGTCTTTTTCACTTGGGCGAAAAAACAATACTGTACCCTCAACAGATTGCTTACTAAACTCAGTAGGTAGTGTTATTTGCACCTGTGTTGCTGTATAATTTACATCAACTGTTACGGGCTGACTAAGTGCATTAGCAGCCTTTACTTGGTTTAGATGCTCTTCAAACGCTATACCTTGCTCATAATAGTCTTTGGTTACCAAATCTACTTTCGAGCCTATCATTTTTACACTAAGGGTAGTGATAAACCCCATAAAGAGTATCATACCTATTATTATGCCTGTGCCCCAGTTAAATTTCATGGTTATGTTGTTTTAGGGTTGTTATTGTTACTTATTCTTCGATTTTTACAGGAGCTAAAAAACTGGTTTTTATACGGTCTATTCGCTCACCATCGGCCACTACATCTATAATTACTACACTGTTGTTTCGTTTTACATTTCCTTTAGGCAGCTCAATAAAAAATGTGCCTTTGTACACACTTTCTTTATCTACGTTTATTTTACCTCCGTTGACACCTACCATTATAATTTTTGCGCCTTCCAGTTTTTCTAAACTTAATGTTACAGGCACATTATGAAAGGTTTTATTTACCAACTCAAAATTGTACAGATTGGTTACTGTCGCTTCGTTTTCTTGATACATTTGACCCGGTGCACGCAATAGTGTTGCCTCAATTTCGGTACGGGTGGCTAAAAGAAAAATAAATACACCCACTAATAATACAAGCATTGTGGTGTAGGCTTTTAGGCGTGTATTATAGTGAAAACTTTTACCTGCTTTTATACCTTCAAGCGAAGCATAGCGTATTAATCCTTTGGGGCGATTCACTTTCACCATCACTTCATCGCAGGCATCAATACAAGCAGTACAGTTTACACATTCAAGTTGTGTTCCGTTGCGTATATCTATCCCCGTAGGACATACATCTACACACAAGCCACAATCAATACAATCGCCTTTTGGGGTTGGGTCATTTTTTCTGATTTTTCCGCGAGGTTCGCCACGCACATCATCGTAGGCTACTACTATACTATCTTTATCCAGCAAAACGCCTTGCAGTCGGCCATAAGGGCAAGCCCATATACATACCAACTCGCGCATTTTACTAAACACTAAATAAAACAGGGTAGTAAATACCACCATAGCTACTAAGCCTCCAATGTGGTCGGCAGGGTTATCGGTAATAATGGCTAACAACCCATCTCGCCCAATTATATAAGCCAAAAATGTATTGCTGATAAGAAACGCTATACCAAAAAACAGTATGTGCTTACTTCCTTTTTTCAGTATTTTTTCTTGGTTCCAAGGTTGGGCATCCAGTTTTTTTTGTTTGTTGGCATTGCCTTCTATCCAGTTTTCAATTTTTCGAAAAACCATTTCTAAAAAAATGGTTTGCGGGCAAATCCATCCGCAAAATATACGCCCGTATACTGCGGTAAATAGTACAATAAATACAATAAAGGTAAGCATTGCCAAACCAAACAAGATAAAATCTTGCGGCCAAAAGGGTACGCCAAATAGTATAAACTTGCGCTCTAAAATGTTAAACAGCATTATTGGCCTACTGTTTATTTTGATATAAGGGGTAGCAAATAGAACTGCTAAGAGGATATACGACAATACGGTGCGGTAACGATAGAATTTACCTTTTATAATTTTAGCGTAAATCCGTTGACGTTTACCTTTTTCGCCTGTATTGCCCAACTGATTACGAAAGCTATCAGTCGATTGGGTATCAAATACAGTTGATTTTGACATGAGGGGGTTGTTTTATGAAATTTTCGGGTTGTTGTGAAAGGATAAAAACCGGGCGCGTAACAACCCTAATAGAACGCGACCCGGTGATTAGAACGTTTGAGGCAAGCCACAAACGCTATTGCTTTAGTTTCTTTTATTTCATACTGGTATCATTGCCATCCCCTGTCCATTTCTCACCTTGTGGTTCTTTGGCATTGGGAGGATTGCTTCCTTTTATCGAGATGATATAACTGGCTATTTGCTGTATTTGCACTGGCGAAAAGTCTTTTTTCCAACTTTTCATGCCTTTTAACTCCACACCTTCAACAATGGTTTTAAATACATTTTTTACACCACCGCCATGCAGCCAAAACTCATCAGTAAGATTAGGTGCTATTTGTGTACCCTCGCCCAATGAACCATGACAAGCTTTACAATTTTTAACAAATAGTTCTTGTCCTTTACCTAGCTCGTCTTTGGCAGTTAATAGAGTTACAGTTTCAGCATTTATTTTATCGCCTGCTGTTTTTAGGTATAGTTGGTAGTCAATCTCAGCTTGCTCCAATTCGGCAGTATACTCAGCCATTTGCAGTTTACCTGTATCAAACACATGGTAGTTTAGCATATATATAACTGCAATAACTACCGTACCGTAAAACAAAGTCATAAACCACGACGGTATAGGATTGTCCAACTCATGTATATCATCGTAGTTATGGTCTAGTACTTTGTCTTTATCCTCAGCAACAGGAGTTAGCCCAAAAACTCGTGCCCAAAGACCTTGGTTGGCGCGCGCCTCGAATACAGGATTGTTTTCGGCCAATATTTTATCACGTAGTCTTAGTACCGATAGGTATACTACACCTACCAAAAACAATACTATAAGTGCTACTGATAATATGATGTATAGCAAGGTATCGCCCATACCATTAACCAAATTGCTAAAGCCAAAGGGTACATCGGAGTTGCCCAAATGCTGCGCCTGTGCGGGTATAACCAACAACAGCAGGAAGGGAAAAATATACTTTTTCATTGCGTGTTCTTTTTTAGGGTTATTGTTTGTTTTCGGTTACAGGTTTTTCATCATCAAGCGGAACTTGCTTTGCTCGTTCTATATAGCTTTTATCAACTTGTAATAACCAAACCGATACCGCTATAAAAAAGAACAGAAATATTAGAAACGAGGCCACCAAATACACATCGGCACCTTCTACTACTTTTAAAAATTGCTTAAACATAATGGTAGGGGTTTAGTTGCTGCTAGTTTGTGTTTGGTAACTCATTTTAAAGGTTTGCCCCTCTGGCGATACATCTTTGCCCATGCGTTGCAAGTAGGCTATTATGGCCACTATTTCGGTTTTGTTTAGTGGGGTAATAATATTACCGTCATCATCAGTTTCACCTTGAATACCACTTTTAGTTAGTGATTTGGCTATTTCATTGGCCTGCTTTTGCAAATCGGCTAAGGCCAAGTTTTCATACCCATCGGGATAAGGAACTCCCAAGGTGCGCATGGCATTTATTTTATCTTTGGTTGATGATGTGCTTAATGCCTGTGTGGCTAACCAATAATAGGGCGGCATTATAGAACCTGTTGAGGTAGATTGTGGATTGACCAAATGGCTATAGTGCCAATCGTTTCCTTTTTTTAAGCTACCCACACCTTCACGGTGCAAATCGGGGCCTGTACGTTTACTACCCCATAGAAACGGGTGGTCGTATACATATTCTCCTGATTTTGAATAATCGCCATAGCGTTCAGTCTCACTACGGAAAGGACGTATCATTTGCGAGTGGCAGTTATTGCAGCCTTCACGTATATACAAATCTCTGCCTTCAAGCTCAAGCGGTGTATAGGGTTTTACACTGGCTATGGTAGGTACATTTGATTTTACAAGGAAGGTGGGCACTAACTCTATAGCAGTACCAATAAGTATCACTACTAATGATAACCACAGCATTTGCATAGGTTTACGTTCTACCCAACGGTGCCAGTACTTATCGCTGCCTTGTGGTGCGTATGCTTTTTCAAGCGCAGGTGCTTCAGCGGCTTCGTTAGCTACTAATTTGCCGTTGCGTGCAGTTTTTACAAGGTTCACCGTCATTAGTATCACCCCACTTAGGTATAGCGCACCACCAATACCGCGCATGGCATACATGGGTATTATTTGGGTAACTGTACTTAAAAAGTTAGGGTACATTAACCTGCCATCAGCAGTAAATTCTTTCCACATCAAACCTTGGGTAAAACCACTCCAGTACATAGGTATGGCGTAGAAAAGGATACCCAGTGTGCCCAACCAAAAGTGGGTTGAAGCCCATTTTACTGAGTGTAATTTGGTACTGTATATTTTTGGTATAATGTAGTATAGCATGGCAAAGGTTAAAAAACCATTCCAACCCAATGCGCCTACGTGTACGTGTGCCACAATCCAATCGGTAAAGTGGGCAATAGCATTAATGTTTTTTAATGATAGCAATGGCCCTTCAAAAGTGGCCATACCGTAGCAGGTAATACCTACCACCATAAATTTTAGTAAAGGATCTTCGCGCACTTTATCCCATGCACCGCGCAGGGTTAGCAACCCGTTTAGCATACCTCCCCACGATGGAGCAATAAGCATAATTGAGAAGGCAACGCCTAACGATTGTGCCCAATCGGGCAAACTAGAATATAACAAGTGGTGAGGGCCTGCCCATATATAAATAAATATAAGTGCCCAAAAGTGTAGTATAGATAATTTATAAGAGTATATAGGGCGGTTGGCCATTTTGGGTAGGAAGTAATACATTAACCCTAAAAATGGTGTGGTTAAGAAAAACGCAACGGCATTGTGCCCATACCACCACTGCACCAGTGCATCCTGCACGCCCGCATACCAAGAATAGCTTTTGAAAAGTGAAACAGGAAGCGCGAATGAGTTTACAATGTGCAATACGGCTACTGTAACAAAAGTGGCAATGTAAAACCAAATAGCAACATATAGGTGGCGCTCGCGACGTTTGATAATTGTACCAAACATATTGATACCAAACACTACCCATATAAGGGTAATTCCAATATCAATAGGCCATTCTAATTCAGCATATTCTTTTGATGTACTTAAACCCAAAGGCAGGGTAATAGCCGCCGCCAAAATAATGAGCTGCCAACCCCAAAAATGTATTTTGCTTAGTGTATCACTAAACATACGGGTTTTTAATAAACGTTGCAGCGAGTAATATACCCCTGCAAAAATGGCATTGCCCACAAAGGCAAAAATTACAGCATTGGTATGCAAGGGGCGAATACGTCCAAAAGTACCGTACTGGGTAAAATTGAGTGTTGGGCTTACCAACTGAAATGCTATAAGCAAACCCACCGTCATGCCAATAATACCAAACACCACTGTGGCGATGGCAAAATTCCTGACGATTCGGTTGTCGTAGCTAAACTGCTCTACTTGGCTCATATAGTTTATTAGGGTTAAGGTTGTTATTGCATAGCGTGCGCTATTGCATTGCAAAAGTCATATTCCCTTTGTCTGATTAATATGATAGCAGTCAAGTAGCTTTATGACTTTTATCATGTTTTAAGAACAACTAGAAGTGTATATAAAAAGCACAGAATTTGTGAGGCAAAAAAGATGGCTTTTAATGAACAAACGTGAGTTCGGATTAAGAAAAGCATAAAATCAATAGGCAACTTCTACCCCCCTCAGTCCCTCCTTATCTGCACATAACCCTTCGACTTCGCTCAGGATGACAGCCCACAAGTGGGACAATACAGTGCCGTATTACAAAATATGTAAAACTAAAGGGCAGTGGCGTGGCTTCCCTTCTTGTAGGGCTTGTGTGTGATAATGAGCGACCCCCGTTCCTCGAAGCGTCCTCGCTTCGAGATAGTAAATGGTAGCGTTCCGCTACAAACAAGATTTCGAGTGGACTCGAACAATAATAAACTTCAAGCGTGGACGCTTGAAGGAACGTCGAGCCAACTCACGTTAAACAAAAAAGACTGCCTTAGTTATAAGGCAGTCTTCAAATTACAATTGGTATATTGTTAATATACTATTGGGTAATAATCATTTTTTTGGTATCTATTTCTTTACCGTCGGCAATTAAAGAATACATATACATACCTGCGGTTAATTCACCGGCATTAATGGTTACACTGGCTTCCTCGCCACGAGTATTAATAGTTATTGATTTAATCTCTTTACCGTTCATATCATAAAAATTAATATTTGCCGATGCAACATTACTAGGCAAGTAAAACTTAATTACTGTGCTTTGTGCCGATGGGTTGGGTACATTTTGTTTAAGATATGCTCCATCAGAATTTGCAGATAATTTTTGATTACTTTGATTTTTAGCTGAAGCTGTTTCAAGAGCTTCAACTCTTTTCAGCAAGTCTGCAATCAACGTATTTTGGTCTTCAATAATTTTAGCTTGTTCTTGAATTGCTCCTGTTAATACAGGTATTATTTCAACATAATTAAGGCTACGTAAATGAAAATCATCGGCAGATTGTTTTACCACTTCAGGTAATATTTGCTCTACCTCTTGGGCAATAAATCCTATGGTACGACCAATACCGTATTTATTTTTGTCGATAAAGTTATACGAAACTGGGCGCAACAACTTTATTTTAGCAAGGTTATCGCTCAATTCCACTACACTTTCTTTCAAACGTATGTCCGATGGGGTACGGATAAGTTCACCTAAATTATTAATAGATGCTCCTGTAAGACCACCACCACCTAAATCCATATCGGTATAATTACCGTTAGACAGTTCTAGCGCATTCCCATTGGTAAGCCTTAACATTGCACCTCGCCCGCTTGTTCCTGTACCTGCTGCAAACTCAACAGCATCACCACTGTAACGTATATCTCCCCTGTTTCCATTACGAACCATAAACATACCGGGATAGCCAAAAGGATCACCTATATGTACAGAAGGATTGGTACCCAGTGCACCATCAGGAATAAAAGTTGCCGCATCTGACGAGTGGGCAAAAACATGTAAAGGGGCTGTAGGACTTGAAGTACCTATACCTACGTTACCAAAAGTACCAGAACCTTGCCCCGGGCCTACATACAGCGTGGGAGTATCACTTTCAAAACCCATCCACAGTGAAAAAGGATTTGAATTGGTCATAGGTGTAGTAGCCGTTGATGCACCAATAAGCATAGAGTGATCTGCTGTGGCTGTGGCAAATGCCCCCAAAGTTACAGATCCTTGCCCGCTCGAAGTATTATCATGTCCCAAAGACAAAGCATTAAAGTTTATTGCATGAGAAAAAGCCCCTATTGCATACGATGAGTTGCCTGAAGCCAGTGCATTATAGCCTATTGCTGCTGCATCTTGTCCAGAAGCCATTGCCATAGTTCCTAACGCAACAGTACCATCTGCCGAAGCTGTAGCAGTATTACCTACTGCAAAACTGCCAAACCCTAAAGCCGCTGAACCACCTCCAAAAGCAGTAGAGTTAACACCCTCCGCTCTTGTATCAAAACCACCGGCAAATGAGTTTGTTCCAATAATATCCCATTGGGTACTACTTACACCACCTGCTCTGAAAGAGCCTGATTCAGGAATCCACATCAACCTACGGCCAAACCCAAATACAGGGGTGGTGCCGGTATATCCATCAAATAATACTGAGCCTTCATTTACACGTAATAAAGTAGTAGGCAAGGGGCCGGCGGCACCAAAACCACCATTGTTAGGAGGTGCTGTAGTAGGGTTTACAATCAAAGGCTGCCAAAATTGAGCCTCAGAAATACTGATTGTTGAAATGAAACTGATAAGAAGAAAGATTTTAATAAAATTTTGTTTCATAATGATAGTCTTAAATTTCCGCCTACTCTTTTGGGCTTTTCGGCATCCGCCACAAAACATTGTTTTTGTTTTGCAGGGGCAAATTCAACTATACCATGTAAACATTATCAGCTATTGTAGGTGGGTGTATAAAACGCGTGTGAACGTGTATACTTTTTGTGTAAACGTGAAAAGCCAACCCAAAAATTGAGTTGGCTTCAGTTATTTTTAATATTTCCGTTTTATTACTTTTCCTCTTCAACTTTATCTACCTTTTCATTCCATCATCAAACAGCACCCTATACCAAAGGGGGGCTAATATGGTTTTTAGAACGAGACAAAATATAAAAAGCCCTTGCACAATGTGCAAGGGCTTTTTATAAAGGTTTCAAAGTGTTAATATGGTATTAGTATCTTCCACCGCCGCCACGGTTAAATCCTCCTCCTCCGCCGCCACCGTTGTTCGATTTTGGACGAGCTTTGTTTACAATAAGTGTGCGATCTAAAAATTCTGTTTCGTGTAATTCTTCAATAGCACGGTCTACAGAAGAATCGTCTTCCATTTCAACAAAAGCAAAACCGCGTGAACGGCCTGTCTCCATGTCTTTTACTATTTTAACTGATGAAACTTCACCGTATGGTGAAAAAAGGTTGCTTAAATCTTGCTCACTGGCTTGATAGCTAAGGTTACCTACGTAAATTGTCATTTTTTTGGCTGTTAATTAACTTTAAAATTTTAGAAGAAGAGACAGCCTACTGAAAAAGTGAATTTTACAAACAGGTCGACTGAAACGCCAACTAAACATACAAATATAAACTTCGTTTTGTATTTTTTTATTTTTTTTTACTATTTATAAAACTATTATGTAATTGTTTACTAAAAAGTTAGCGAACTACTACCTTGTACTTTATAAAGATTAGTATGTTTGCGCCCATCTCATTTTCATACATGCAAACATTAACTGCAAACAAAATAGCTCTGCTACGTATAAGTATTGGCATACTTTTTATGTGGTTTGGAGCCTTAAAATTTTTCCAAGGAGAAAGCCCTGCCGAAGATTTAGCCACTGAAACCATCTCTATGCTCACCTTTGGCGCTATTGCTCCTTGGCTATCTATAAAAATTTTAGCGGTAGGTGAAGTTATTATTGGTGGTTTGCTAGTTTTTAATGTATTGATTAAGCCTGCTATTATAATGGCTTTTGTTCACCTTTGTTTCACATTCTCAGCATTGTTTGCTTTTCCTGCAATTAGCTTTTCTCACCCTCCTTTTTCTTTTTCGCTTGTTGGGCAATACATAATGAAGAACATTGTGTTTTTAGCTGCCTTGTATTGTATTTATCCCACAAAAAAATAAAGTTATTTTTGCCAAAGCAAATGATTACTTACCATAGCCATACTCAACACAGCCAAGAAAAATTTAGCATACTGCTGCCCAGTTGGAATAACCTGCCTTTTCTTAAAAAGTGTATAGAAAGTATACACAAAAACTCTACCTATAAACACCAAATAATAGTTCATGTAAACGAAGGCAGCGACGGTACTATTGAGTGGCTTGAAAAAGAAAAAATTGATTACAGTTACAGCAAAAGTAATATAGGCATTTGCTATGCCTTAAATGCTGCTCGCACATTGGCTTACACTGATTATATAGTGTATATGAACGATGATATGTATGCTCTTCCCCACTGGGATAAAGTTTTAATGGATGAGATTGAAAAAGCGGGTACAACCATGTTTTTCTTTTCATCAACCATGATTGAGGCACACTATCATGCTAACCCCTGTGTAATAGCACCACACGATTACGGTACTACTTTAGATGCCTTTGAAGAAGAAAAATTATTAAACGAGTATAATACCTACACTATTAACGACTGGATGGGGGCAACATGGCCTCCAAACATTGTACATATATCAACTTGGGATTTAGTGGGTGGATATAGTGTTGAGTTTTCACCGGGTATGTATAGCGACCCTGATTTTAGCATGAAACTGTGGCACGCTGGTGTGCGCTTGTTTAAAGGTATTGGAGCCAGTCGTGTATATCACTTTGGTTCAAAATCTACCTTGCGGGTGAAAAAGAACAATGGCTATAAAACTTTTATAAAAAAATGGGGTATCACCCCCGGCTTATTAAGCACTAAATATTTAAAACGCGGTAAACCATTTACAGGTGTTACCCCCGAACCTATTGAAGGATTAACGGACACTTTAAAGAAATTAAAAGCCCGTATTCAAGGCTTTTAATCCTTAATAAACAACACTTCTATCAGTATATTATATTGCTCATTATCATTTAAAACATTTAAACTTACATTTGTTTTATGAATTCTCCGGTAAAATATACAGGATTAGTACCTGCCCTTGAAACATGGGACATAGCTGCAACACTTTCTTTTTATGTTGATACATTGGGTTTTACTGTTGATGGCAAAATGGAAAACAAAGGCAGGCCATTTTGGGCTATGCTGAAACGTGATAATGTATGGCTAATTTTTGCTGAACCACGTGTGCAAAAAGCGGATAAAGAACCAAAACTTACGGGGCAGATAAATATATATACCAACGATGTTGACACCGTTTGGAAATATGTAAAAGACAAAGCGAAAGTGGTTTATCCTATCGAAAATTTTAAATACGGTATGCGTGAGTTTGCCATACACGATAATAATGGCTACATAATAACTTTTGGCAAGCCTATTGATAAATAATAGGTATGAAGTTAAACATTGTTTTAGTTTTTGTGTTTTTACTAGGCAGTGCTGCCTCGTGCCAAACCAAAACACAAGTTGATGCTGTTGATAGCAGTGCCACAAATAAAGTAATATTTACTACTGCCAAAGAAAAAAATAAAGCCAATATGAGTGATACAACAACACATTACGATACTGCCACACTTGGTGCAGGCTGCTTTTGGTGCGTAGAAGCCATTTTTCAGGATTTGAATGGGGTAATAAGCGTAGCTAGTGGTTATAGTGGGGGCGGCATTAGCAACCCTACTTATCGCGAAGTATGTAGCGGACGCACAGGTCATGCAGAGGTTTGCCAAATAGTATACGACCCTAAAATATTAAGTTTTGATGAATTGCTTGAGGTGTTTTGGACAACGCATGACCCAACAACCTTAAACCAACAAGGTGCTGATATAGGTACTCAATACCGCTCAGCAATATTTTATCATAGCGATGAGCAACGTAAAACTGCTGAAGAATATAAACAAAAACTAAACGAGGCCAAAGCCTACCCTAACCCTATTGTTACAGAAGTAACTCCGTATGCTTCTTTTTATAAGGCAGATGATTACCACCAAAACTACTACAACCAAAACGGTAGCGAACCTTATTGCCGTATTGTAATACAACCTAAAGTAGATAAGTTTAAAAAAGTATTTAAGGATAAATTGAGCAAACAGCAATCGCAATAAGAAATTAGCGAAAAGTAGATTTTGCTTTTCTATACCTGCGGCAGGTTAAAAACAACCAACCGCCTTTTATAATTATAACGCAAAAGAGGGCTTTAAGTCCTCTTTTGCGTTATAATTCGGATAAAATAGGATTTCAAATCCTATTACTTTCACACATTATTTACCAAAGCCCTCAACAACTTCTTGGCTCACTCCTGTAAAAGAGAAACCACCATCGTGGAAAAGATTTTGTTGAGTAACGTATCGGGTTAAATCGCTAAACATACTTACACAATATTCGGCACAAGCTTCTGAGGGCGCGTTGCCTAGTGGCGATATTTTTTCAGCGTACTCAAAAAAGGCATCCATACCTTTTACGCCTTGCCCTGCTGTAGTTAGTGTTGGCGATTGCGAAATGGTATTAACCCTTACTTTTTTGGCTTTACCAAAATGGTAGCCAAAACTACGGGCAAACGACTCAAGCAATGCCTTAGCATCAGCCATCTCGCTGTAATCAGGAAATGTGCGCTGAGCAGCTATATAGGTAAGCGCCAAAATACTTCCCCACTCGTTCATTGCATCTTTTTTGTATAAGGTTTGCATTAAACGGTGAAATGATATTGACGATATATCCATAGTTTTATGCATAAAATCGTAATTCAAATCAGTATACGTTTTGCCCTTGCGTATGTTTAAAGACATACCTACCGAGTGCAACACAAAATCAAGCTTACCACCCAATATCTCTTGTGATTCATCAACCAGTTTCTCTAAATCTTCAACCAAAGTAACATCAGCACCAATTACCTTAGAGCCTGTTTTCTCAGCCAAGCCGTTAATAGTACCCATACGTAGGGCTATTGGGGCGTTAGTTAGTGTAAATATAGCTCCTTCTTCGTGGCAACGTTCAGCTACCTTCCAAGCTATTGATTTGTCGTCTAATGCGCCAAAGATTATCCCGCGCTTTCCTTTCAATAAATTATTAGCCATTGCTTTTATTGTTTATGGCACAAGTTTAAGAAAAATAAATGGCTTGTATAAGATGTATAGTGTAAATAGCACTTGATGTTTATTGATAAAATCACCATCTTTGCAGTCATTAAAAAATTTAAACACGATAATACCATGGGTAAAGGTGATAAAAGAACAAAAAAGGGTAAAATAATAATGGGTTCATACGGTAACTCTCGCCCTCACAAGCCTCACAAGCAAAAAAACGCTAAAGGCAAAACCATTAAGAAAGACTAATTACGTTTTTTAACGTAATACGGTATTTATAAAGCCGTGAAGCGAGGTTTCGTTTCTACGGCTTTTTTTATTGTAAGAAAATCAAGTATAGTTAGTTCATCAAGGCGATAGCCTATCTAGTTTCCAAAAGTTTTCATTGCCTTTGGTATATTTTAGCCTATCGTGCAAGCGGCTAGCACGGCCTTGCCAAAACTCTACCGATGTGGGCAGCAATCTATACCCGCCCCAATGTGGGGGACGTATTACGGGCTCGTTTTCGTAATGGACGGTAAGTTCTTCTAAACGCTTATCCAGCTCTTCACGGCTTTTTATTATATGGCTTTGCTCTGATACCCAAGCACCTATTTGGCTCCCTTTGGGTCGGCTGGCAAAATACTCGTCAGATTCTTCGTGAGATACTTTTTCTATTTCTCCCTCAATGCGCACCTGTCTTTCTAGCTCAGGCCAAAAAAAAGTAAGGGCGGCGTAGGGATTGGCGGCAAGCATTTGCCCTTTATCACTATGGTAATTGGTAAAAAATGTAAAGCCTTTCTCGTCTAATCCTTTTAGCAATACTATCCTCGCCGATGGTTTTCCATCAGGTGTAGCCGTTGCCAAAGCCATAGCGTTTACCTCCAGCACTTCGGCTTCAAGAGCTTCTCTAAACCACTTATCAAATTGCTTAAAAGGATTTGAAAGCACATCACTTTCGTTTAGTGTTGCCGCTTGGTAATCAGTGCGTATTTCTGAAAGGGTTTTCATCAATTAGAAATTTAAAATATCAAATTTGAAATTGGTTTATCTTCTAAAAGGTAAGCCTTTCATGCTACGGCCTGCACCTTGCAGTTTGTTCATGGTTTTCATCATCTTACGCATATCTTCAAACTGCTTCATCAGTTGGTTTACTTCTTGTATATCTCGGCCTGCACCCATGGCTATACGTTTACGGCGCGAACCGTTCATCAAAGCAGGGTTCTGGCGCTCTGTAGGGGTCATAGATTGTATTATGGCTTCTATATGCTTAAATGAGTCATCGCTCACATCCACATCTTTCATCGCCTTGCCTATACCCGGTATCATGCCCATCAAATCTTTTAGGTTACCCATTTTTTTGATTTGCTGCAATTGGCTATAAAAGTCTTCAAAGTTAAACTCGTTGCGACTTAGTTTCTTTTGCAGTTTATCAGCCTCATCTTGGTCAAAAACACTTTGGGCGCGCTCTACCAGCGATACTATATCACCCATACCCAAAATACGTTGCGCCATACGCTCAGGATAGAATACATCTAGTGCATCCATCTTTTCGCCCATGCTCACAAATTTTATGGGTTTGTTTACTACCGATTTTATTGATAGTGCCGCACCACCGCGTGTATCACCATCAAGTTTGGTAAGTACAACACCGCTAAAATCCAATCGCTCGTTAAAGGCAGCCGCAGTATTTACAGCATCTTGCCCTGTCATACTATCTACTACAAATAATATCTCGCCCGGTTTAATAGCCTTTTTCACATTGGCTATCTCGGTCATCATCTCCTCATCAACACTTAAACGGCCTGCAGTATCCACAATCACAATATTGTGGCCGTTTTGCTTGGCAAATTTTAGTGCGTTTTCGGCTATCTGTACAGGATTTTTGCTATCTTCTTCAGTAAATACAGGCACACCTACTTGCTCACCCAATACTTTTAGTTGGTTTATAGCCGCAGGGCGATACACATCACACGCTACCAATAATGGTTGGCGGCCTTTTGATTTTAGGTAACGAGCTAACTTACCACTAAAGGTAGTTTTACCCGAACCTTGCAAACCTGCTATAAGTATCACGGCAGGATTGCCACTAATATCTATATCGATTTTTTGCCCACCCAAAAGTTGGGTAAGCTCATCGTTTACAATTTTTATCATTTGTTGCCCGGGTGAAACGCTGGTAAGCACGTTTGAACCGAGGGCAGTAACCCTAACATTATCAGTAAATGTTTTGGCTATTTTATAGTTAACGTCGGCATCTATAAGTGCTTTACGTATTTCTTTTACGGTTTCGGCAACGTTTAGTTCAGTTATTTTACCTTGTCCTTTTAGCGACTTAAAGGCTTTCTCTAATTTCGAACTTAAATTCTCAAACATTATTTAATTGTAAATTTGCAGGTACAAAGTTATGGATTTGAACGAAGATTATAGCAAGCACGGCATAGTGTTGTTTGATGGTGTTTGCAATTTGTGCAATAGTAGTGTACAGTTTATAATTAAGCACGATAAAAATGACTTTTTTAGGTTTGCTGCCCTTCAATCGCAAACAGGACAAAAAATGCTGAAAGAGGCAGGCCTTCCCCTAGATTTTTTGGGCACCTTTGTATATTTTGAGGGTGGTAGACACAGCTTACGCTCTACAGCTGCACTAAGATTAAGCAAACATCTAAACGGATTGTGGCGATTGTTTTATGCTTTATTGATTATCCCCGCTCCTATCCGTAATTTTTTTTACAATTTGGTAGCTAACAACCGTTATAAGTTTTTTGGAAAACAGGAGGTGTGTATGATTCCCACACCCGAATTGAAAAATAAATTTATCTGATAAGCATTACAGTACCGTTAAATACGTGCCAAGCACTAAAAATATCTAAATACTCAATACTGTATAAATAAATATCTTGCTGGCAAGGGACATCTTTAAAAGTACCGTCCCATTGTTGCTCCACCCTATTAGTCTCAAACAATTTTTGTCCATAACGATTAAATATACGCATAATATACTTACGTGCCCATATAGGCCCGTAGGGGCCAAAAGTTTCGTTTCCATCCCTATGGTTAGGGGTAAATGCAGTGGGTATATAGAAGAAGTAATCGGGGGTAACAAAAATTGTTGTATCAGCAGAGTCTAAACAACCTTGTGCATTTATTGCCAACAATTTTATCTTTTGGTAGCCTGTATCTTTAAACGGGTATCTAAAATCGGGATTAGTACCTATCAATAAAGTATCAAGATACCACTTGATAGTATTGAAGTTTAAAGACTGATTTTGAAAATCGTAAAAAATATTGGCTGTATCAGAATCAAATCGCGAATAGGTAAAAGCTGCTTGAGGCAAATTAAACACCTCTATATAGTTAAGTACTGAATCTGTTTTAATACATCCATATTGCGAGCGTGCATTTAGTTTAACTGTTTTAAAACCGGCACTGGTATAGGTGTATGTAGGGTTGCGTGCGGTGTCATCAATTCTCCCATCGTTTTCAAAATCCCATTGGTATTGTTTTACAAAGCGAGATGAATCGGTAAAATGAACGGTAAGTGGCACACACCCTTGCAAGGTATCTGCCATAAATTTTATTTGTGGTTTTTGGTAAACCTCAACCGCAAGAGGATATATATTTTCTGAAAAACATCCCAAAGTATCTAGCAAAAATAAACGAGGCTGGTAGCTACTAAGTTCTGTTAATCCATTTGCTACATATATATGTGTACCGGGGTTGCCCGTAGTATCAAATATACTACCATCACCGTAATCAAAATAATACTCGCTGTGCGATAGACTTCTATCGGTAATTGTAACCGCCAACGGTTCACACCCCTTATTAATATCAAGACTATAATCGGGCACAGGGCCATCTATCCGAATATAACCCGGGCGAATTATAGAGTCTCTGCAACCTAGCTCATTTATGGCTATTTGTTTTACGTCAAAGCCAGGTAACCCGCTATTTTTAAAGTATATATATGGTAAAGTACTTACGTTTGGTGTTACTTGTATTTTCCCATCTCCAAAATCCCAAATTAGGGTATCAGCGTTTACGGCTTGCGAGTTAAAGTTTACCGTAAGAGGTGCACAATAGTTTAGGGTATCTGTGCTAGTAAAACCTGCAATGGTTTTTACTACTTTCACAGTTGTTGTTAGTGTATCAAAACAAGTGTTACGTTTTGATGCAACTAAGCTAATGGAGAACAATCCCGAATCAGGAAACTGAATTTGTGGTGTGGTAGCGGTATTGCTTGGTGAAAAGATAGCACCTGCCGGATTTGATAACCACAGGTACCCATCAGGCTCATAAAGCGTATGATTAACTACTTTTAATGCATTACCTACACAAACTGATGGACTTGAAATAGAAAAATTAGCATTTAATCCGGCTTGTACATTTTCGCCATCAAAAACAGTGTCTCTGCACCCGCTACCGTTTTGAGCTATCAATCGTATAGTATAAGTTCCTTTAGAGTTAAAAGTAACGGGCGTATTTGCCGCATTTGGCGCAGTAATAGTAACCCCACCCGAAGGTGTAACCGACCAATTATAGGTTATTGCAGTATTTGCAGGGGTTTTATAATTATGATTGAATACTACGTTTGACGATAAATTGGCTAACATTGGTACACAGTCATTATAGTTGCTAGATGCTATAGTAAATGTAGGGCCACTTACCTGTACATAGTTGGTTTGCAAAACAGTATCGGCACACCCTGCGCCCCAATTTGTTATAGTATATAAATTGTAAATACCCGGTGTATCAGGTACTAATGTAACATTTTGACCTTGTGTAGTAAAATGTACAGATGTATCGCTGGGATTTTGTAATATCCACGTGTAGTTATACCCTGGCAAGACTGGCACCAAAGGCAGACTAGAGGCACTAAAATTTATTGGTGTTTTTACGCAGGGTCTGGTATTGCTTACATAAACGCTCGTAGTTGGTCTAACTACTTTAACAATTTTTACCTTCCGAACCGTATCACCACATTTTGAGTTGTATACTACTAAAGTTACACTATACTCTCCCGTATCATTAAATGAATATTTAAGACTAGGTATTATCCCCGTATTCTTAGTAGTCAACACGGTTGTGCCATCTTTATCATATACTGTCCAAAAATGCACATTAGGTTCGCCCGATGAAAATGATGGCGAATTAGAAATGAAGTTAACCTGCCCACCTACACACGTTGCTTCTGGTATAGCATTAAAACTACTTACACCATTTGAACGTAATATGGAGTTATCAAGCCTTAAAACATCTGTACATCCTTTTGACGATTGCACAATAAGCTCTAGAGAGTAATAACCATTACCATTGGTGAAAAATACAGGAATGGAATCGTTTGAAGTGCCCAAGAGATTGTTACCTGCATAAAAATTCCACGTATAGGAATGCGTAGCACTGGGATCTATTTTGGTTGTGTTAAATAAATACACTCTGGCATTAGGGTCGCACTCAACAGAATTTAGTATAGTAAAATTTGCTTGAGGTGGAGTGATGAAAACACTTTTTGTATATGTTCGTTCTGATACACAACCATTAAAACTTCTACTCACCTTATAGTATTGGTAGCCTGTATCATTAAACTTAACTATTTGATGTGTGGGTGTAGAACCTTGTTGTGGCGTACCATTACCTAAATCCCAAATAAAAGTTCCGGGTAATGTTGGATCTGAAATTACTAAATCAATATTCTCGTTTCTACACGCATTATTCTTTGAATTAATCACTGAAAAATTAACCGTATCCCCCAATTGAAAGTAATTTCCTTTAAACACTGAATGACTACACCCATCGGTATTAGTAAGTGTTAAACCGACAGAGTATGTGCCGGCTGTGGCATAATTTACGGAAGGACTGGATAGGTTTGATGTTGAGGGTGTTCCTCCCGTAAAAACCCAGTTGTAAGTACCAAAGGAATGCCCTTCGGTAGCTTGCCGTGTAGAAAAAGTGAAATTAGCAGGTGCGCAACCTTTATTGGTATCAGCAGCAAAATCAAAATTTAAAGTATTGTATACCCTAACCGCCGAATCAATCTTTTTGTAGGCCGTAGGGCAGTTGGCCGAGTTTAGCACTAATAAAATCTCCTTATAACCCGATGAATTAAATGAGTACACAAAACTTTTTGAAGTATCAGCTATTGGCAAGCCTTCTATAACCCAACTCCTACCATTTCCGCCAATACTTTTGTCGCTAATAGTTACTGTATCACCGCCATTGCACAATACACTTCTGCTAACCGAAAATATAGGTATAGGAGCCTCATAAACCGTAACAAAATTAGGCTTAGTAACCACACACTCCGTAACCCCATCACTAAGTGTAACCTTAAGAATAATAGTATAGATTCCTGCAACTGTATATATTTTCTGTCCTGTGTCTTTCCCTAATGTTGCACCATTGCCATAGTCCCAAGTAATAGTGCTGCCCACAGGTATATTTTCCGCATAAAACCTAACCAGTTTTGGAGTACATACCGTGTTTTCACTTGCAGTAAAATCAATGTTTCCACATTGTGCTTTTACATTGCCCGTTAGTATTAGAAATAAAAATGTAAGTACTACCCTATGTATCAAAAGACTTTACCTCAAAATATATACAAAAATACGGCTTATGTATGTTTTTATTGTAAACCTTGTAACAAAACAATAAAATCCCCCAATTAACCCCATAATGGCTTGTATAATATAAACTTAATGTTGATTTTATAAAAACTTTTTTTGATATTATTGTATCTTAATTCTTATCTTTACGGTTGAATTATATAAACACGCATTTATTTGAATAGACATCTACTTATATCCTGGGTTTTAGTTTTATTGTCATTACAAGTGTTTGGTCAAAATCAGGCCAATGTTTGGATGTTTGGTATAAATGCCGGTATTGACTTTAACACAACCCCTCCTACCGCAATTAATAATAGTGCGCTAGTTTCACAAGAAGGTTCTGCAGTAATGTGTAACCCGGGTGGACAGCTTTTGTTTTATACCAATGGAGAAACAATTTGGGATAGAAGCAATACTCCAATGCCTAACGGCCAGTTTCTATTGGGTAGAAAATCTACCACCCAATCAGCAGTTATTGTACCCCACCCCGACCAAAAAAACCGTTATTATGTTTTTGCCCTTGATGAGCAAGGAGGCCCTAACGGTCTTACTTACTCAGAAGTAGATATGAGTTTGAATGGAGGTAAGGGTGATATTGTGCCTAGCAGCAAAAACATTCTTTTACAACAAACATTAACAGAAAAACTTACTGCAATACGCCATCGTAACGGGACTGATTACTGGGTATTGGTACACGGAATTAATGACAAAAAGTTTTACGCTTACAAAGTTACTTCTAGTGGCCCTGCATCTACGGCGGTTATTTCTGATATTGGAAGCCTTCATCCAAATGCAGGAGGAACAGGTTATCTAAAATTTTCACCCAATGGCAAAAAAGCAGCGTGCGCTGTTGGCGGTACAGGTAGTTTTATTGAACTGTTTGATTTTGATGATGAATCGGGAGAGTTGGCAAACCCCATGCGTATTGATTTTACAACCGACAAACCTTATGGTATTGAGTTTTCGCCAAATAGTAAATACTTATACGTATCAGCAGGAAATACCATCTACCAATACGAAATACCTGAAATTAAGAACAGTACGCTTTTAACCATATCTCAAAAACCAATAGCTGCTGATGCGGGTGTTTGGAGCTTACAATTAGCTCACAACAATAAAATGTATGTGTGTAAACACAGTAACAAAATAGGTGTAATAAACAAACCTAACAATGAGGCCAGCACTGTCGATTTTCAAGATAATGCTGTTTTACTAAACGGACGGACTGCTGTGCAAGGTCTTCCCAACTTTATGGGACATTTATTTTCTGACAACTTTATAATAGCAGAAAATACTTGCGCTATGCAACCCACCCTTTTTAGGTTAGCACTTAATGAAGTTGACTCCATTCATTGGGAACTTACAGAAACAAACGGGACAGCAATAATCTCAAAAGTAGGGTTTGCCCCCACATACACTTTTCTATTGCCCGGATTGTATAATATTAAAGCAACAATGTATAGTGGCAACTATACAGAAATTTTTGCAAAAACAATTAAAGTGGAAGGATTGCCCCAATATACATTAGGTAACGATACTACTTTGTGCAAAGGACAAAGCATAAAATTTGATTTTTCAATACCTGCCGCTACATATAAATGGAGCAATGGCAAAGCCGGTGGAAAATACTTAATAACCACCCCCGGCAGTCACTTTGTTGATGTAACCTTGCAAGGATGCACCGTTAGAGACAGTATAAATATAGCCTACGATTTAATACAAGCTAGTTTTACAGCTAACAGTACTTCACAATGTTTTGATAAAAATGCGTTTGAATTTACTTCTAATGCAGTAAATGCCTCTACTGCCTATTGGTTTATTGATGCTGCTACAAAGGGCAGTGGAAAACAGTTGACATACAGCTTTGCAAATACAGGTACCTATCAAATTTCGCATACTGTTACATCTGCTTTAGGTTGTTCAGACTCTATTGGCAAAGAGATTAAGGTTTTAGACAGCCCCAAAGCATTATTTACTGTAACTGCCATAAATAATTGTGGAAATAACAATCGCTTTAAAATAGAAAATGCTACCACTTATGCAGGTGTCTACACCTTTGAAGTAAACACTGACGGTAGAACATATAGAAATATTAGCCCTTTAGAAATAAGTTTCCCTACACCGGGAGACTATACTATTAAGTTTTTGGTAAAAACCAGCGACGGATGCGAAGATTTTGTTGAGAAAAAAATTACCGTTTTCCACGCCCCTAATGCCACATTTAATGTAATTGGCACAAACCAATGCTTAGACAATAACAATTTTGATATTGTTTTTGAAAGACCTCTAAAATCTTATGAAAAATTAAACTGGCAAATTGATGGCAAAGCATTTCTTCCTGCTAGTACACATTTCAGTTACTCGTTTAGTACAGCAGGTACTCATACCATAAATGCCGAACTGAACAATACATCGGGATGTAAAATAGCATATAGCCAACAAGTAGAGGTATTTGAAAACCCCACAACAGATTTTAGCACCAATACAGGAAACCAATACTGTTTGGGTAACTCGGCTATACAGTTTAATAACAACAGTAAAAGTAATTTAGCCATAACATCGTATTTATGGCAGTTTGGTGATAATACTGAGGCTACACAAGAAAACCCAACACACCAATACACTAAAGAAGACCAATATCTTATTAGCCTTATCACTACCAATGAAAAAGGTTGTCAATCTTCGGCTAGCAAAACCATAAGCACTTTTGAGCAACCCGAAATTGAAATAGTAGTTAATACTAAAAACCAATGCGAAGGCAATAATGCTTTTGAAATTAGCTATACCAATACCAACCCTACAGCTTCAATAGCACAATTAGTATGGTCAAACCCAAGCGGTAGCGCTATCCTCCCTCAAAGCCCTGCAATGATTAATTTTGCTACTACAGGCGAGCATACCATATCACTCGAAGCTACCTCTATATTTGGTTGTAAAGATATTGCTACAACAACCATAAAAGTTTATCCAAATCCTACTGGTGATTTAGTAGCTAATACAAGTGAACAATGCCTAAATAGCAATACATTATTTGAACTTACCGCCCCTATAAGCCATAATGGTATAGCCAATACTGATTTTGTATGGGATTTTGATAATGGAAACGGTAACAGTATGCTAAATACAGCAAGTGTGTCATTTAAGGATGCTAAAGAATATTACATACAGGTGCAAGTAACCGATGAAAATGGCTGTAGCAATACATTTGATAAAAAATTAATAGTAAACCCAATACCTGTTTTTAATCTTACACACGTAGAAGGCTGTGCAGGCACACCCGTTAAATTAAAAGTGAAAACTGATAATAATTTTATCCCTTTAGTGCAATGGGATTGGGATTTGGGAGATGGAAATTTTAGCAAAACAGCCCAACCCAACCATATCTATAATGCTGAAGGTAACTACACTTTAAGTGCTATAGCAGCTTCAGATAAGGGTTGTTTATATACTGCTACACTTACAAATGGTGCACAAATAGCACCTATACCTGTTATTAGTTTTGAAAGCGAAAAAACGTATTGGGGTTTTGATGAAACAGAACTAAAATTTACTGCCATAGCAACAATACCAGTTAATACTTGGGCATGGAGTTTTGGCAATGGCAAAAAAGGCACGCAACCACAAGAAAACATTAAATTTAAAGAAGCAGGTTACTACACAGTAAACCTTGTAGGTACTAGTGATAAAGGCTGTACAGCAGGCATTACTAAAAGTGTACTAATTGTTCCCCCATTTGATGCTTATGTTCCCACCAGTTTTACCCCCAATGGCGATGGTATAAACGACTTTTTTGGTATGGAAGGGGTAGAATTTATTAGTTCTTATAAGATGCAGATTTTTAATCGCTGGGGGCAAGAATTATTTTCTACCATAAACCTTAAAATAATGTGGGATGGTAGGTATAACAATACTACTATGCCCGGTGATATGTATACCTACGTTATTAATATTACTGATATTGACAACCGCCTTTACAAGCTAAACGGAACAGTACAGCTAATTCGCTAAGAAAATTTTATTTATTTCTTATTCCCTACCCTAAACAGCAAAGGAAAAACTATTCCATTGGCAGCGCCTATGGCATATCCAGTTGCAATATCGCCCACAAAATGCTTACCTGCTTTGTAGCGCAAATACCCTGTAATCAAAGGCAAAACTACAGCACCTGCCCATACTAAAGGCTTGTATTTACTTTTAGGAAAATAGTATCCATACGTTATTGCCCCATAAAAACAAGCAGTAGCTGCAATAGCTGTATGCCCTGATGGAAACGAAAAACGGGCACTTGCCTTGGTTCGCTCACTCATAGGTGCAGCATCACCATACAAAAAAGGTCTTTCCTTTTTTACTAACGACTTCACAATTAGCACCTGCCCTATAGTTGAAAGCATAGCCTGCGCATACACATTATTATACGTATAAAACTCACCACGTACATTTTTGTGTAAACTCATCAAAGCAGGCAACGCCGCAGTAGAAATTACACTTACATAGCTAAAAGTATTTGCACTTGTGCTATACTGGCGGGCGGCTCCCCTATTAAAGCTGCTTAATTGATTTGCCGATAACAAAGCCAAATCGGCGCTGTTAAGTCCGTTAACCTTAGTCGAAAGTAAATACCCTCCACTTGTAGATAATAAACCATAGCCCGTAGTATAGTATACCAACGGTTTTTTCAATCGCATAATAGTTTGTGCACGCATACTTACGAAACTGATGCAGCACAATCCCAAAAAAAATGCTCTACAAAGTGCTTTACTCATGCTATGGTATAAAGTACAATCATACAAAAAGGTTTTTACATAAAATTATATATCTATAAATCAGCATATTAGACCCAACAAGAAACACAGGAAACAATTATTGCAAAAAATGTTTCCTGTGTGTAAACTTTTATTACCTTTGCCTCCGATTTGCAAACACTATTAAAAATATTAGAAGGAAGTGAGCATCTTTTTTCTCGCTACGGCATCAAAAGTTTAACGATGGATGATGTAGCCAGAGAATTGGGTATGAGCAAAAAAACACTTTACCAATACGTAAGTGATAAAAATGATTTGGTAGAGAAAACACTTGATTTTCATTTACAACACAGCAAACATACTTGCGAGTTATTAATTGAAGATCAAAAAAACCCAATAGATGCTATGATGGCTATAGGCGATTTCTTTAGCCAACACATGAGAGACACCAACCCCTCATTGATGTTTGATTTACGAAAATATCACACAGGGGCATGGAAGAAACTAGACGAGTACCGCTTTGAAACTATTATGAAGCAAATACAGGAAAACCTTAACAGGGGAATTGAAGAAGGTTATTATAGAAACGATATTGATGTTACGATAATACCCCGCCTGTATATTGGATTAACAGATGCAATTTTAGAAAGCAGCTATTTTCCACGCGACCAATTTAAGTTTGAAGAAGTAGTTAGTCAAATGCTTTTATACCATATACACGGTATAGCAACACAAAAGGGAAAAGAATATTTAAAAAACAAACACAATTAATTATTTATGAAGTCGAACATTAAAAGGCTTGTAGTTTTACTTATGGTGATGGCTGGTTTTACAGCAACACTATTTGGGCAAGAAAACACAAAATTCAGCATTAAAGAAGCTGTAGCCTTTGCAAAGAAAAACAACCTTAGCCTTCAAAGCACCCGCCTTGAAGAAAACATTGCCAACAAAAAAGTAAAAGAAACCTTTGCCCAAGGGTTACCGCAAATTAGTGCGGGGGCTGGCTATATCAACAATATACAAATAGCCACCCAAAGGCTTCCCAACTTTATAAACGATGCTTTGCCGGCAGGTTCACCTCGCGGGCCTGAGTTTATTGATGCACAATTTGGTGTAGCTAACTCGCTAACGGTAAATGCCCAACTAACTCAATTGATATTTGATGGCACATACTTTTTAGGCTTAAAAGCAGCACAAGAATTTGTGAAAATTAGCGAATACCAAATACAACAAAGCGAAATTGATGTTGAGGCAAACACCATCAAATCATATTACGCGGTGCTAATGGCTGACAAACGTATTGAATTAATTAATGACAATATAAAAAGCCTCGATTCATCACTATACAGTTTACGCGCTTTAGCAAAAGAAGGTTTTGTCGAAATGGTTGATACAGCTCGTGTGGCATTGTCTTTATCAAACCTCAGCATACAAAAAGCCCGCTTGAAAGACCAACGCAGGGTAATGGCCAACTTGTTAAAATTACAAATGGGTTACGATGTATCAAAACCTATTGAATTAACTGAGACAACAGAAAGCCTTGAAGCAGCACTAAGAGCAGTAGATGTAAGTGCCAGCGGAAACATAGTCAATCGTGTTGAATATAAATTACTTAACCAACAAGTAAAACTAGGCATTTTAGATAAAAAACGTTACCAAATGGCCTATTTGCCTA
This sequence comes from Bacteroidia bacterium, assembly GCA_037968475.1. Taxonomy (GTDB): domain Bacteria; phylum Bacteroidota; class Bacteroidia; order UBA8524; family UBA8524; genus SB11. Next base: position 5,836 of record JBBKVO010000044.1, on the reverse strand, counting down.
CACTAAACGGATCTTTAAACCACCAACAAAACACATTTGCTGCTAAACAAGAACTAGGTCAACTAGGTAACCCTTGGTTTCCGGGTACAAGCTGGGGTCTTACACTAAATGTTCCTATTTTTAAAGGCTTTAAAACATCAAGTCAAATAGCACAAGCCGATTTAAGATTAACCCAATACAAACTAAGTCAACAGCAGTTTGAGCAAGCCTATCAAAACGAGGTAATCTCAGCACAAAACAACTACTTACGTGCTGTTGAAAGCTACAATTTGCAAAAGAAAAATGTTGACTTAGCGAATGAAATAAAACGTATTGCTAAACTAAAATTTCAAGAAGGCCTAGGTACTTCATTAGAGTATACCACTGCTGAAAACGAAAGCAATGTATCAGAAACTAACCTAGTAATTGCTTTATATGAAATGATGATGGCAGAATTAGATTATCGCAAAGCCACCGGTTCGGCTCTAATGAACTAAACAAACTATTTGAAACAATTAACTGAAAGTACAACAACCTACACAAAATGAGAAAAATACTTGCATTGGCCCTTATTGCAATAGTGGCCGTATCGTGCGGACAACCCGAAAACAAGCAGAAAGAACTTGAAAAACTTAAAACAGAGTATAGAACTTTAGGGGATAAAATAACTGCACTTGAAAAAGAAGTTCTAGGTGCTGACACAACAAAAGTCAACCAAACACCAATACGTATAGAAACACTTAAAATAACACTTTTTAAACGTCCAGTAGAAATACAAGGTATGGTAGAAAGTGATAAAAACGTGCTTGTAGGCAGCGAAGTTGCAGGCCGAATAGTAGAAGTATTAGTAAAAGAAGGTCAAACCGTTAGTCAAGGTCAAGTACTTGCACGGGTTGACGGAAGCATTGCAGCCAACTCTATAAACGAAGTAGAAAATGCCTTAAAACTAGCCGAGATTACCTACAAAAAACAAAAAAGTCTTTATGGGCAAAATGTGGGCACAGAAATGCAATTGCTACAAGCAGAAAATCAACGCGATGCTTTGAAAAAACAACTTGAAACTTTGCGCTCGCAATATGCTAAATACACCATAACATCACCAGTTAGCGGTACCGTTGATAATGTACCTGTAAATAGTGGCGAAAACATTGCTCCCGGTATGCCCATTGCTCGTGTAGTAAACAATAGTCAATTAAAAATTACGGCTGATGTATCAGAAAAATACATACGTGCAGTAAAAAAAGGTGATGATGTATTAGTAAAATTTCCCGGTTTGGATTTAGAGATGGATGCCAAAGTATCATCAATAGGTCAAATAATAAAGCAAGCTAACCGTACTTTTGATATGACCATAAATCTTACCAAAAGCAACGGGCTTTTAAAACCCAATTTATTGGCAATGGTAACCATTTACGATTATATAAATCCTAAAGCAATAGCCATACCATCAAACATAATACTAAGCTCAGGTACAGAAAGTTATGTATATGTTTTAGAAAATAAAAACAATGTAAAGGTGGCTAAGAAAAGAGTCGTAAAAACAGGCAACATATCGGGTGCTTTAACAGAAATAATATCAGGACTTAGTGAGGGCGATAATGTGATTACTGAAAACTATAAAAACCTTAGCGAAGGCGCAGAGGTAATGGTAATTAAATAAGCCCCAACAATAACAAGTTATGAGCAACAAAGAACAAAAAAAACATAAAGAATTTGGCATTTCTACATTTTCTATAAATAACCGCATAAGTGTTTATGTGCTGATATTTATAATAGTTATTGTAGGCTTGGTAAGCTATACCACCATGCCAAAAGAAAGTTTTCCGGAGATAAAACAACCTACTATATATGTAGGTACTGTATATCCGGGTAACTCTCCTGCCGATATGGAAAACTTGATTACAAGGCCTATCGAAAAGGAAATAAAATCGTTAAAAGGGATTAAAAAGTTTACTTCAACATCTATACAAGACTACTCCACCATTATTGTTGAGTTTGAAATTGATGTTACCCCTGAAGAAGCTTTGCAGGATGTGAAGGATGCATTTGACAAAATGAAATCTGAACTTCCAAACGACTTACCCAAAGATCCTAATATTTTTGAACTTAATTTTTCTGATTTTCCTGTACTAAACGTAAACGTATCAGGAGATTACAACTACGATGTATTAAAAGAAAATGCAGAGTATTTGCAAGATGAATTTGAGAAATTGCCTGAAGTATCCAAGGCCGACTTGAGGGGATTGCTGGATAAAGAGGTTAGAATTTCGGTAGAAAAAAACCAAATGGAAGCTTTAGAAATTAGCTTTCAAGATATTGAAAATGCCATTACCAGCGAAAACGTAACCATGTCTGGTGGTGAAATTTTGAGTATCGACGGTGATAATTTAAACCGCAGAAACATACGTGTTGTAGGCGAGTTTAAAGACTACCGAAAAATGGGTAACATAATTGTGAAGGATGAAAACCAACTCATTGTTTACCTGCGCGATATTGCTACAATAGAATTTGGCGCCGAAGAACCGACCAGCTTTGCCCGATTGGATGGAAAACCCGTAGTATCTATAGATATTATGAAAAAATCAGGTGAGAACTTGCTTAATGGGGTTGACAATGTGAAGAAGGTAATTGAGAAGGCAAAAAAATCAAAACTACCTGCCGATATGAAGGTAGTTTTTACCAACGACCAATCAATACAAACCCGTGATAATGTAGATAACCTTGAAAACAGTATTATATCGGGTATAATACTGGTAGTATTGGTACTATTGTTTTTTATGGGTGTACGCAATGCCTTGTTTGTAGGTATAGCCATACCTTTATCAATGCTATTGGGTTTTATCATATTATATATGATGGGTGCTTCGCTAAACATGATGGTTTTATTTTCGCTCATCATGGCACTGGGTATGTTGGTAGATAATGGTATTGTGGTAGTAGAAAACATATACCGCTTGCACAACGAAGGATATTCTAAAAAAGATGCCTCAAAATACGGTATTGGCGAGGTTGCCATACCCATTATATCATCAACTCTTACAACACTAGCTGCTTTCCTTCCCCTATTGTTTTGGAAAGCTCTTATGGGTGAGTTTATGAAATTCCTTCCTATCACACTTATTATAGTACTGTCATCATCACTATTTGTGGCATTGGTTGTAAACCCCGTGCTTACATCACGCTATTTGCAAAAAGAAGGCGAAGACTCCCAATCTCCTTCGAAACGCTTTTGGGCTATTAATGCGGTACTATTTGTATTAGGCCTTTTACTTGTAATTAGTGGCGGTAGTACCACATTGGGCAATATTTTAATGCTTATTGCTTTATTGAGAATATTAACCCGCTATGTATTTAAACCAGGTTCAGAACGTTTCCAAAAAAGCGGTTTAGTGAAGTTGGAGAAATTTTACCTAAAAGTAATTAACGGTGCACTAAAACGTGCAGGTTTGATTATTGCTTCAACATTCGGTTTATTAATATTTAGCCTTTGGTTTTTTGGAATGCGTGCCCCCAATGTGGTATTCTTTCCTGTAAACGAGCCTTTATATTTTAATGTATTTATTGAAACACCTATTGGCACTGATATAGAAAAAACCAATGCAATTACCAAAAAGGTAGAACAACGCATACAAGAAACCATTAAAAACGATAGCCTAATTATAGAAGCCGTACTTGCACAAGTAGGTGAAGGCACTGCCGACCCTGCCGAAGGTGTACAACAAGGCTCATCGCCCAACAAAGCACGTGTTACTGTATCGTTTATTAAAACAGCCGAAAGAGTAAACGTATCCGGAGCAAGAAAAACAGGTGTAGTAATGGAATCGGTGCGTGAAGCTTTAGCAAACATACCCGACGCAAGCATAACAGTTGAGAAAAATAAAGATGGCCCTCCAACCGGTAAGCCAATTAATATTGAAATAAGTGGAGAGAAATACGATACCCTTATTAAATATAGCACCATGATGAAAGCCATACTTGAAAAAGAAGATGTTCAGGGTGTGGATAAACTAAAAAGTGATTTAGATATTGATAAGCCCGAGTTAGTGGTGAAAATTAACCGTGAAGCTGCCCGTCGTTTTGGGGTATCAACCTTTAGTATTGCAAATACAATACGTACAGGTAGCTTTGGTAAAGAAATATCAAAATACAAAGAGGGTGAAGATGATTTCCCTATTAACCTACGCTTGCGCAATAGCGAACGTTATAGCGAAACCAACTTGCTAAACCAACGCATTACCTTCCGTAATCAATCCAGTGGAAAAATAGTGCAAGTGCCTATATCAGCCGTTGCTGATGTAGAATACGGTACTTCATTTGGTTCGATAAAACGTAAGGATATGGATAGAGTGGTATCTATATACTCAAACCTAAAAGAAGGATATACAGCAAATGATATTGTGGCACGTTATAAAGAGGTATTAGCTGATTTTCCTATGCCCGAAGGTTATGAGTTTAAATTTACAGGTGAGCAAGAAGAACAAGACAACTCATCAGCATTTTTGGGCAATGCCTTTATGATAGCCTTTATGTTGATTTTCTTAATAATAGTAGCTCAGTTTAATAGTGTAGTAGGACCACTTATTATAATGCTTTCGGTAATATTTAGTACCATAGGTGTATTTTTAGGTTTTGGTATTTTTAGAATGGATTTCTCTATACTAATGTGTGGTATTGGTATTATATCCCTTGCAGGTATAGCTGTAAACAATGCCATAGTACTTATTGACTATACCAACCTAACCCGTGTACGTCGTAAAGAAGAACTGGGCTTGGGAGAAGATGATTACTTATCACTTGATGAACTGAGAAGTACAATAATATCTGCAGGTAGTACACGTTTGCGTCCTGTATTGCTAACAGCAATCACAACAATTCTTGGTTTGATACCTTTGGCTGTTGGTATAAACATTAACTTTTTTACTTTACTAAGCGACTATGACCCTCAGTTTTACTTGGGTGGTGATAGTAACGTGTTTTGGGCACCTATGAGTTGGACCATCATATTTGGTTTGGTGTTTACCACCTTCCTTACTCTTGTGGTAGTACCTGTAATGTTTTATATAAGTGAACGCATACAACGCTTTATTAAAGGTATTAAACCATCACAAATAGTAGCTGTAGAGAATAATGCTTCTTTCACTCCATCTGAAAGTGGTGAAAGCAGCACTGACAGTGAAACTGAAAAAGACAGTATAGATTAAGATTCTCTTTTTATATACGTTTCGTTAAATTTGATCAAGACCCGCTGTTGCAATTTTGCAACGCGGGTTTTTTGTTATTGGTCTAAATTGACTACTATAATTTAAAATTCGGTTTATATTGCAACAACATTTTAAACTTATAAAGCATCTCATTAAAAAAGACAGGAAATAACACCATGAAAAAAATTTACGTATTATTTATGGCAGGTCTCATGGCCTTCACAGTTGCATCATGTAGCAAAGATGATAACAACAGCAATAACAATAACCCAAGTGGGGGTGGAAATACTCCAATTGATGTTTGGGCAAAAGCAGTTGGCACATACAATGGCGATGCAACCACCTCAACGGGCGGAAGCACAAGCAATATGGAAATTACTATAACTAAAATTAGTGATTCTAAAATACGTATTACACCTGCTGCTAATAATACAATTGTAAAACAAATTGATATTGAGGTATTTAAAGGTGATACATCTATATACCACCAACAAGGTGCTTTTAATGGTTCATTTTATATAATAGCCAACTCTACACCTCCACAAATTGTACTTGACGATAAAAACAATAATGTTACTTACTACGGTTTGAAAAAGTAATATTTATATCCTAAAAAGAGAGAGGGGCACGCCTGCGGCGTGCCCCTCTCTCTTTTT
>JBBKVO010000043.1:0-23744 GCA_037968475.1 Bacteroidia bacterium | reverse complement strand
GTTTAACCCGATTATGTTAATATAATGTGAGTTTTGGATAAGAAGAGCATAAAATCAATACGCAACTTATACCACCCTAGTCCCACCTTATCTGTACACAACCCTTCAACTTCGCTCAGGACGAAGGCACAAGGAGGGAAGCCACGCCACTACCCTTTGGAATTCGTGTATTTTGCTAAAGATATAGCACTGCATTGTCCCCCTTGTGGGCTGCCATCCTGATCCCGAATGTATTCGGGACGAAGGAGTGTGGAGTCGAAAATAAGTGTGTAAGCGAAGGGGGCAGGGGGATGAAAAAAAACAACCAAAGCACTTCATTGTCGAGCGGACGCTCTATTATTTTCGGCACGAGCGGACGCTCGAGCCAGCCATCGATATGAAAGATAAAGGGATAGAACACAAATTTTACATGTTTTCAAACACAAGTCTAAAGGAACTCACATTAAATCATAGCAAAAAATATTTCCATATTATCGGAGGATAATAAGCCAAGTGCATAAGAGAGTTATACAAAAGCGTATGAACTAACTAAAAATCCAAGACAAAAAAAACTTATTGCTAGTAGGCATCAAACCTTTTAATAGTAGGCAGGTATACTAAGTTTTTGTTATGTTTTATAAAAGCATAATTTTACCTGTTGCGTATATTGATAAATAATGCTTTATTTTGTGTCGCTAACCTATGAAAAAAAAGAAGCCTACCTCTTCCTGGGAACGTCATAAAAAAAAGCAAAAACAACTCCAATTTACTTTTTGGGTTATTATATCCATAATTTTTCTGGTGTTGCTTAGTTTATACATCTTTATAGAGTTTTTTTAATCATGGCATTCCATTAACAAAAGCTGCCCTTCAGTAAAATTTATTTTTACAATTCCGTTGATCTCAGCTTCATTACTATTTCCAATACGGCTGCCTATGGCAAGTGCCTCGTTGTTAAGGTTATATAGTAATCCGCTTGTGCTTATGCCTTTTGCTTCGCCTACAGGGATTAAAGAGAGAGGTGTGCCTTTTGCATACCATTTTTCAAAATGCCCATTCAGTGGAAATATTTTTGAGTAATTATCCCACATCACTAAGTTTATTTTGTCTTTAAACTTTACCAAATTGGTGATATTGGCAATAGTATGGTCGGCACGCAAGCCTGTTGCCCATATTATATTCACCGCAGGGTAGCCCAATGCTATAAAATGCTCAATCCCTTTTTCAAGGTCTGTTTTGTTTTGGTCGGGTGTGTGTACTACCTGCACAGGCTGTTGGTTTTTTAGCTTTTCATCAAGGTGAGTAATGCGGTCAAAATCGCCCAAAACAATATCTATCTTAATACCTAGAGGCAAAACACGGTCTAGTGCACCGTCTAAAACCATTACAGTTGGTTGCCATTCAAGCAACTGCCCCATAAGCTCTTGGCTGCACTCTTCACCATTGGCAATAATCAGTGCAGGCTCTTGTTTGTCTTTAACAATATGATGTGATGACATAAATTGAGGCAATAATAGCAAAAGTAATATTTAAAGTAAGTTGGGCTACTAACCAACCCATTTGTCATTTCAGTAGTCTATATTTTAAATTAACGTATATTTAACCCTTTAAACCGCCTTTGCATATTGAAAACATATACTAAATATTTGGGTGCATTACTGGTTGTAATTATAGCACTTTCGAGCTGCCGCCGCGACGAGGATTATTCATCGTGGGATACAGGAGTGCTAACACCAATAGCAAATACTTCACTTACTATAAAAGATTTGCTGAAAGATTCATCGGTACGACAAAATCCCGATAGCTCATTACAGTTGGTGTTTGAGCAAGAGTTGTACACTGCTGATGTTAAAGACTTTTTTATTGTACCTGATACAGAGTTAAAGACAACTCTTACGCTTGAAAAGCTAGAGTTATCGGACAAAACCATAAACGAGTCTATCACACTTGGTGATATATACCCTGCGTCTAAATTGCTAAACGGCCAATCGTTAGCTATACCTGCACAAAACATCACTTCTATACCGGCTACACCCATTGACGGTAGCGAGCTTTTTCAAACAGCTGTTTTAAAAGAAGGCTATATGGATGTGAGCTTGCACAATGGTTTTCCTGTAACTATTGAAGAGGTTGAGTTTAACCTGATTAATAAAGTAACGGGCAATATATTGGTAGTAAGTAAAATGACTAATATTTTGCCTGGTGAAAGCAAATCGGTTACTACCGATTTGGCGGGAAAACAGGTAGATGCCTCTATGGAGATAAAGGTAATTAGCCTAAAAACGTATGCTACATCCAACCCTGTGCTCATCAACTCAAACGATAAAGTTGATATTGTAATTAACGTAAGAGGTTTAAGGCCATTATCGGCCACTGCGGTTTTCCCCTCGCAAAGCGTATATACAAGAGACGAAAACGAGCTATACTATTTTAAAGGTGCCGAGGTAAAGAAAATGCGCCTTAAAACGGGTAAACTTCGCTTGCATATTGTGAGTACTATACAAGAAAACATGACGGTGAATTATAGTATTCCCCATGCTGTAAAAAATGGAGCATCAGTGCATGAGGTGATGAAAGTTCCCCCTGCACCTCCGGGTGGTAGTTCTGATGTTTTTAGAGATATACCGCTAGATGGGTATACTATTGATATGCGAGGAAAAAACCCTACGGTGGATGATTTGGTAAACTCGTTTTGGAATATTCGCGATGTTACCCTTGATTCATCGGGCAAGATAAACAGCATATCGCTTAACGATAGTATATATATTTACTTTGGATTAATAGACATGACCCCTGAGTGGGCTGAAGGCTACTTTGCACAACAAAATTTGACTACCGGAAAAAACACGCTCGATTTTGATTTTTTTAACGGCAGTGGAGGCTCTATCGATTTTGATAAAATTAAACTAAACCTTGATATTACTAATGGTATTGGTGCCGATGCCCGTATAAACATTAAAAGCATATCATCACTAAATAGTCGCACGGGCACTAGTGTTCCTTTAAATGCTACTCCTCTCAGTTCGCCCATAAGTATTGCACCTGCTACCGATAATCCCTTTACTATTTCAAGGATTAATTTTGATATTGATGAGAATAACTCAAACATTAAGGCATTTATAAAAAACCTGCCCGATAAGATTGAGTACGATATGGATGTTTCTACCAACCCCAATGGTAACGTGAGGCTTTGGAAAGACTTTATATATGATTACTCTAAACTTGTGGCCAAGTTACAAGTATCAATGCCATTATCGTTTACAGCAAGTAATCTGTCGCTTACTGATACATTGCCTTTTGAGATGTTTAGCACAGGCAACCTAACCCGTGTGAAAGAAGGCACATTTAATATTATAGTTGATAATTCTTTTCCGCTTTCAGCAAATGTGCAGATGTACATTCTTGATGGTTCAGGGGCTATAACCGACTCGGTGATGTTGCAACAACACAACTTGGTATTGGCTGGAGATATAGATTTGAATACGGGTAAGGTAGTAACTTCAAAACGTTCTGTGTTAAAAGCCTACTTTAGTCCCCAGCGAATGTTAGAACTTAAATATGCACGCCGCATACTAATGAAGGCAACATTTAATACCCCAGTGGGCAATACTACCCCAGTAAAAATATACAGTAATTATAAATTTGATATTAAACTTACCGGCGATTTTGTATATGAACAACGCTTTTAGGCACACCCTTACCTTTTGTTTTTCTTTAGTTTTTTTTAGCCCGTTGTTTGCACAGCAGGCTGATACTTTAAAAACAGCCGATACGACCACAACGGCACAGCCTAATATTTTTGATGGCTTTGGCATATTTTATATGCACCCTATGGCCAATAATTTTCAGGGTAGTTTGTTGCAGTTTGATGCTTCGCTAGAGTATAGCTCAAATGCCGGGGTAAATACCCTTGCCTACGATTTTTATTTGCAAAACCCCCTACACCCAAAGGCTATTAATACAACGGTGGATAAGCTATCGGTAATTAATATTGGTGGGCGCGAAAGCAATGCAAGCATTAAATACGTTTTCCCAACAAAAAAATACAACAACTTCTTTTTTGTAAATTATAGCGTGCGAAGCCACCAAAGTGTGCGCTTTAGCGATGATTTTGGAAAATTCTTTTTTAAAGGAAACAAGCAATTTGCAGGCGATACTATGGTTGGCGACGATTTGCGCTATTTACGTATGCGCTATGATGCCTTGCAATTTGGGTGGATGAATATTTTTGATATTAAGGGGAAAAGAGCCACAATTGCTGTTAGTGCAGGTATAGCTCGCGGGTTTGATTATTGGCGACTGAATGCAAAGAAATTACGACTTTTTACTGAGAAAGATGGCGATTATGTAGATGTGCAATTGGGCATGGAGGCCGAGAAGGCTAAAACTAAGATACAACCATTTAATGCAGCAGGTTTAGGCGCATTGGCCAATGTTGAGTTTAATTTGTTAATGAGCGAAAAATCGGGAGTGGGAATTAGTATTACTGATTTGGGTTTTATTAACTGGAGTAAAAATGCAACTACCTACAATAGAGGTGATACTTCTATACGATTTGACGGGGTTTTTGTGGTATCGCCTGATAGCCTTAATAGTCCATCCTACTCGCAACGTATTGGCGATAGTATTGTAACTCGTTTTAATATCCCTTACGATGCCAATAGTGGTTTTACCACCATGTTGCCTGCACGCATCAATTTGACGTATTACATGGGATTTACTAAAAAGAATTATTTAAACGTACGCTTGCAAATGATTGCATTTAGCAATTTTAGGGCGCAGCTAAATATAGAATCATTAAACTTTATTAATAAACGTTTGTACTCGCAAACGGGTATTGCATTGGGTGGTTTTGGCCCCTTAGATATATATCAAAAAGTAGGCTGGAAAATAAACAAGCGTTACTTTGCTTCACTGGGTATTTATGGTGTTGAGGGTATTATTTTCCCTTCAAAAACAGCGGGTTTTGGTGGTAATATTAGTGTAGCCGCCCGTTTATAAGCATAAAAAAACAGCCACCAAAATCTGGTGGCTGTTTATCAAAATTCAAAATAATGAATTACACGTTTATAATAATAAACGGATCCCAGCTGAAATAACCCAGTACTGTGCCTGATTGGTTAATAAGTTGGAAAGCCCATGAGTATTGTACACTTGAGCTAGCTGCCAATGCTGTTGTTTGCCAAGCTGAACTGGTATAGGCTATTGGCGTGGGTGTACTTGTGTTTGGGCTTGCGCTGTTTATGTAAAGGTTTACACTTAGCGGAAGACAAATTGGCTGTGAAACACTTGTGCCAATAGATGCTGATGAAAACTGGTACAGCATACAGCTATAGTTTACACCCGCACCGGGGTTAGTAACAGTCCACCTTATGTTGTCGCCAACATCACAGGTAATGGTTAGTTCTGATCCGTCTCTGTCGTTTGTTACGTAACTGCCTTCAGTTAACATAGAAACATAAACGTCTGATTGTGAATACGAACCCAATGAAGTTGGGCTAGCTTGAGAACCTTTTGGTATTGCACCGCTGGCTACGTTTGCAGCTAATGTAACTGCATCAATTACGCAAAGAATGTCGATAGTATTTGACATGATAATATTTATTTAAGTTTCCTACTCGTTTGCTTTTCGGATTACGCACCCTCATTTAAAGTCTGAGTGGGGACAGACCCCTTTTTTTATGTGGTTTCTTGGCTTCCACACATTGCATTGCAATTAACATTGAAATTTTTTTGAAGCTTCTTGATTCAACAGTACAAATATCTTTCATAGGCAAAGGCTAAAACAGAGTATTTATGCCTGAAAACTAAATAAGATATTTATATCTGCTTAGGGGGGGTGTTTTTATGGTATGCATGGGGTTAAATAATAAAGCGGCAGGGTTTTTAACCCTACCGCTATACATATATCAAAAACAGGTTTTGGTGGTAAAATTAACGTGAGTTCGGATAAGAGAAAGTTCAAACCCACTATGAATAGGGGTGGGTGGACTGTCATCCTAATGCCCTCGAAGGGTGAATGCGTGTTTGGCCTGCCCGCCATGCTTCGAGAGCCTCGAACATGACAACAGCCGCACTCCAACACATTCATTTTGAGTTAGTTTTATTCCGATTACGTTAACATTAGTATTGCTACGCGTTTGTACGAGTGGTAGTGAGCTTATATAAAAAAACGGCGAGCACGTTTTCTTGTTCACCGTTTTTTTATTCAGGGATTAAATGTTTATGATAATAAACGGATCCCATTTGAAATAACCAAGCACTTTGCCTGATTGATTAATAAGCTGGAATGCCCATGAGTATTGAACTCTTGAGCTAGCTGCCAAAGCGGTGGTTTGCCAAGCTGAGCTGGTATAAGCTATTGGCGTGGGTGTACTTGTGTTTGGATTTGCATCGTTAATGTATAAATTAACAGAAAGAGGAAGACAAATGGGTGGTGAAACACTTGTACCAATAGCGGGTGAAGAAAAGTGGTATAGCATACAGCTATAATTTACTCCTTCACCGAGATTAGCAATTGTCCACCTAATGTTGTCGCCAACATCACAGGTAATAGTAAGTTCTGATCTGTCTCTATCGTTTGTAATGTAACTACCTTGAGTTAGCATAGAAACGAAAACATCGGTTTTAGCAAAAGAAACTAATCGGGTTGGATTTTTTGCTGAACCTGGAGATATAGCTCCACTGGCTACATTTGCTGCTAAAGTTGCTGCGTCAGTTATGCAAAGGACGTCGATAGTATTTGACATGATAGTTATTGGTTAAGTTTCCTACTCGTTTGCTTTTCGGATTACGCACCCACATTTAAAGTCTGCGTGGGGCAGACCCCTTTTTTTGTGTGATTTTTTGGCTTCCACATTTATATTAAAATTGGTGTTGACATTTTTTTTTGAAGCGTCTCAATTCAACAATACAAAGATGTTTGTTATGCAAATAATGAACTAGAGCATTTATAACTGAAAAATCAGATAGGTATATATATCTAGATAGAGGATACCTAAACCTTGTTACACGCAACACGTATGGGTAATTTTTTAGTTAACTCACCCCAAATAATGCGTTTATTACAGACGTTCATAATTCCCTCTCTCTCTTTTTGTAAGAGAGGGGCGCTTTATGTGGTTTCAGCTTTCTCATAAAACTGGGGTGAGTTAAAACCAACTACTATTTTTTAGGTTGCGTGTAAATAAAAAGCGGCAGGGTTAAAAACCCTACCGCTACACTTATATCAAAAAAAACTACTGTACTTGTTTCACACTAGCTGCGCCATTAGCACTGCTTTGCACACGAGGGCTGCCTTTATACAGCACATTACTTGCACCGCTCGATTCTGCATCAAGCTTTCGCTGCACAAAAACCTCAGCATGGCTTGCTCCCGAACTTTCTATATTGCAATCGTCTGTTAGCAAGTCAAAAGCTGATAGTCGTGAGGCTCCACTTATATCAAAACTGCTATGCATAGCACGTCCGTTAAGTCTTCCGGTAGCACTTCCTGAAAGCCCCATCTCTAGCTCGGTAACATTCACATCTCCTTCAACCAAAGCAGCTCCGCTAACATCTATTTTAAGCTTTGGGTTACTTATGCCTGTTAGGTATACCCTTGCCGCCCCATTAGCTTCCAAGTATTCTAAATTTGGAGTTTTGATGGTTATTAAAAGATTGTCTGCGCCATGGCTATCAAAAATATCAAACAACCCATCTTCAATATCAATTACCAGCTTGTCGCCGGTTTTAAAAATGTCTAACCTGTCTCGTAGTTGGTTAGAACCATTTACATATATTTCATAGTCGGCCCCTTGCTCAATAGTTACTTCGGCAGCAATATTTATCTCAATATCCGTAAAATCATTTTCGTGGTAACGTATTGTGTTTTTTGAGTCTCTTAGGCTACCTTTTAAACTTTTACAGTCTAAACAGCGCAATCCATTCTCTCCCATTTCCCAAATCATCCCGTAGTAGTGTGGGTCGGTAATTCTGCGTTTTAGCCCATGTTGCATTATTTCAGTAACCCCTTGTTCAAACTTCACAACCTTTCCCTGTGGCACCCATAAGCGGTAGGTAATTTGTTGGTTGCGAAAGGGTACATTTTCACCAATATAAAAATGGGTGGTTAGTGTAAGTATACTATCGTTAAGGGTTGCACCAAGCGGTATTCGTTCTGCATATACCTGTGCCATATAATCATCTCTTCCATAAGCCGTGCGAATTATTTCAAGCTCCCACGCACTATCGTTGCTGCGTTGCACCTCAAATTTTGCCATACACCACAACGAGTCGTTTTTTATGGCCATTGATGATGTTTTTATGTAATTAAAATTCATCCGTAAAAAATTGAAATCGGTTGAGCGATAGTCGTAGGTATTAGTGGCATCATACTCGCCAAAAAGGGCGCTGTATACTGGGTTGAACGAGCTAATGGTAAGCGTATCACCTACAGGCAAAACGCGGTTGGTTTTAATACTTTCTTTTTGCGAGAAAGATGAGCCAAAGCTAATGCCCATAGTTACCAGTGCAAAAAAGGCTATAGCACTTAATATGCCTAAGCTAATACCAACACTTTTGGTAAGTATTTTTTTACGTGGATTGAAAAGAGTTACTGCTGCCGCTATTAGGCCAATAACCAGTGTAATTTGTAATACTACAGCCGCAATAACGGTTATCCAAAATGCTGCGCTACTTTCAAAAGCTAGCGATAATAGGGGTAAAGTGCCATCAGTGCTTAGTTTTATCAGTATTCCTATCAGCGTTATTAGTAGTAGTATTCCTGATATTAGGAAAAAAAAACCTATAATTTTTGATATTACTTTGGCTGCGCCTAGTATTATATCACGCATTATGCCGCCTACTTTGTAAACGCTACGCACAAAAGGGTCTTTTTTATCTCTACCAAAGGTGTTTATGTTTTCTTTTACACGCTCAAACTCTTCTTTTACCGTTTTTTCAATAGTGTCAATATTTACAGGTTCACCTTTCATTTGCAACCTATCGGTAGGCGTTTTGGCTTCGGGTATTATCACCCACAAAATCAAATAAAATATACCGCCCGTGCCCATAAAAAAGAATAGAAATAAAAATATAAGGCGAACCCACAATTGCTCTACACCAAAATAGTGTCCTGCACCGGCACATACGCCTCCAAATATTCCGCTTTCGGTATCCCGCATAAAGCGTTTATTCGTTTCGGTATTGGGTATATCATAGCTTGCTTTTTTCTCTTTTGGTTCCGCTTCTTCATCCTCTTCGCTATCAATACCAAAATCAGCAGGTCTGCCCATTATGCCTATTATTTCTTCAACATCAGCGGCAGTAATAGCTGCTTTTGTTTTAAGTTTTTCTTGCAGCATTTCGGCAATGCGGCTTTCTATATCGTCAATTATTTCTAAACGGCTTTCTTCTTTGGCAAAGTGTTGGTTTAGCAGCTCAAGGTATTTTTTCAGTTGCTCAAAAGCTTCTTCTTCAACCTGAAATACAAGGCCTTTTAGGTTTATACTTATTATCTTGTTCATTTGTTTGGGTTTATAGCTGTTGTTGGTTTTGGGTTAGTTAGTTTGTGGGCTGCCTATGGCTACCTGCACTGCTTGGTTAAGGTCTTTCCATGTTGTATCAAGTTCTGTTAAAAAATCTTTTCCTTTTTGGGTAATAGAATAGTACTTACGTGGTGGACCTTGTTGGCTTTCTACCCATCGGTAGCTTAGCAATTCAGCATTTTTCAATCGGGTTAGCAGGGGGTATAGTGTTCCCTCTACCACAATCAGCTTGGCTTCTTTTAGTTGAGTTAAAATATCCGAAGCATATATTTCTTCGCGAGCAATTACTGCCAGTATGCAGTATTCTAGCACACCTTTACGCATTTGAGCTTGTATATTATCTAAATTCACAGTACAAAGGAAAGTAAAATTATAATACTATGCAATACATAGTACCTGTTTTAGGATAGTATTCTATAAAAATTGTTTTTTATCGGATGAAAGGACAACTACTAAAAAATCATTTGACGTGCGATGTCCCCCGCTGTGAGGTGGCAGGGGGAGGAAATTCCCCCTCGTGCACCTCTCTATAGGAGGATATTGATCCTCCATCGGTTTGAAAACCGATTCTATTCAGACCTCACGGCAATCCCAATAGGGTATAAATAGCGCAGGTTTTAATCTGTTGAGAAGAAAGGCAAAGCGTACTGTTTAACTCACCCCAAATAATGAGTTTAGAAACAGTGTTCATAATCCCCCTCTCTTTTTTAAGAGAGGGGTGCAGATATGCAGTTCTAGCTGTACAATAAAATAGGGATGAGTTAAAAATCCTCCATCGGTTTTCAAACCGATTCTATTCATACCTTACGGCAATCCCGATAAGGTATAAATAGCGGCAGGTTTTAACCTGTCGAAAGGAAGAGGCAAAGCGTACTGTTTGACTCACCCCTGAATAATTGAAGTTTGTTAGGTTTTTCCAATTTTCCCCTTTCTTTTTTGCACGAGAGGGGCGCAGATATGCAGTTCTAGCTATCCAATAAAACTGGGTGAGTTAAAATTTTCCTCCGTCGGTTTGAAAACCGATTTTATTTAGACCTCTCGGCAATCCCGATAGGGTATAAATAGCGGCAGGTTTTAACCTGTCGAGAAGAAGAGGCAAAGCGTACTGTTTGACTCACCCCTGAATAATTGAAGTTTGTTAGGTTATTCCAATTTTCCCCTCTCTTTTTTGTAAGAGAGAGGCGCAGATATGCAGTTCTAGCTATCCAATAAAACTGGGGTGAGTTAAACTTCTTCCATAGGTTTGAAAACCAATTCTATTCATACCTCACGGCAATCCCGATAGGGTATAAATAGTGGCAGGTTTTAACCTGTCGAAAGGAAGAAGCAAAGCGTACTGTTTGACTCACCCCTGAATAATTGAAGTTTGTTAGGTTATTCCAGTTTTCCCCTCTCTTTTTTGTAAGAGAGGGGCTCAGATATGCAGTTCTAGCTATCCAATAAAACTGGGGTGAGTTAAAATTTTCTTCCATCGGTTTGAAAACCAATTCTATTTAGACCTCTCGGCAATCCCGATAGGATATAAATAGCGGCAGGTTTTAACCTGCCGAGAAGAAGCAAAGCGTATTGTTTAACTCACCCCAAATAATGAGTTTAGTAACAATGGTCATAATTCCCCCTCTCTTACAAAAAAGAGAGGGGCGCAGATATGCAGTTCTAGCTATCCAATAAAACTGGGGTGAGTTAAAAATCCTCCATCGGTTTAAAAACCGACTCTATTCATACCTCACAGCAACCCCGATAGGATATAAATAGCGGCAGGTTTTAACCTGTCGAGAAGAAGAGGCAAAGCGTATTGTTTGACTCACCCCTGAATAATTGAAGTTTGTTAGGTTATTCCAGTTTTCCCCTCTCTTTTTTGTAAGAGAGGGGCGCAGATATACAGTTCTAGCTGTACAATAAAACTGGGGTGAGTTAAAATACATTGAAGGGTATCACATCAAGCGGAGCTGAAATGCTGTGCGTTAGATTTAACGCTTACTAAAAATCAAAAAAATTTAGGTTAGCATACAAAGTCTGCAAAGCCTATTTTTGCCCCCATCAGCACGTACGATTATACCACCGATGTTTTTATAGCAGGTGCAGGCCCCGCAGGTGCTACCACCTCGCTTTTTCTTGCCAAAGAAGGCATAGAACATATTATTATTGATAAAGCCACCTTCCCGCGTGATAAAATATGCGGCGATGCCCTTAGCGGCAAAGTGGTTGAGGTGTTTAAAAAGCTAGACCCTGCTTTGGTGGATGAAATTGCCGCCAACCCTAACGAGTATACGCCCAGTTGGGGTGTAAAATTTATAGCGCCCAACTATAAGTATATCGATATTCCTTTTAAAAGCGATATAAGTAAAGAAAAACACGCCCCCGGGTTTATAGCCAAACGAGTAGATTTTGACAACTTTTTGGTGAGCAAAATTAACCCGCAATACGCTACTTTTTGGCAAAATACCGAGTTAAAAGAAGTTTTGCCTGTTGATGGCGGCCATGTGCTTCACCTTAAAAAAGACGGAAAAGAGATTACCGTTTTTGCAAAACTGGTAATTGGTGCCGAAGGCGATAGAAGCATAATAGGCAAAAAACTAGGCGGCATAAAAATGGAGCCTGAACATTATTGTGCAGGCATACGTGCCTACTACACAGGTGTTGAGGATATGCACCCGCAAAACTATATAGAGCTTCACTTTTTAGACGAGTTGCTACCAGGTTATTTTTGGATATTCCCTCTACCCAATGGAGGTGCAAATATTGGTGCAGGTATTTTAAGCAAATCGGCCAGTAAAAAGAAGGTGAATTTGCGCGAAGGGATGCTTAAAATAATAGCCGAAAACCCACAAATTGCTCCCCGTTTTGCCAATGCAAAATTGGAGGGCAAAATACAAGGTTGGGGCTTGCCTTTAGGCTCAAAAAAACGACCACTTAGCGGTAACGGCTTTTTGCTAACGGGCGATGCAGGTAGCCTTATTGACCCCTTTACGGGCGAAGGCATAGGCAACGCTATGATATGCGGACGCTTTGCCGCACAAGCCATAAAAAAAGCCCTAGACACTAACGATTTTAGTGCTAACACACTAGCCCAATACGATGAGGATGTATACCGCTATTTGTGGAGCGAACTAAAGCTAAGCCACACTATGCAAAAGCTATGCAAATACCCATGGCTGTTTAATATGGTGGTAAACAAAGCCGCTAAAAACAAAACCCTACAAGAAACCCTCTCGTGTATGTTTGAAGATTTGGATATGCGCGCCAAGTTTCAAAACCCGTTATTCTATTTCAAAATACTATTTGGAGGATAAAAACACATAAAACAGTGTTTTTTTATAACAAATCAATAATATTGAAAGTCTGTATAAACCAAAACTAACCCACAGTGCTAAAACGTTTACTACCCATATTTTTACTTTTGCCCTGTTTCACCAGTGTTGTTGCACAAAACAACGCACCTGATTATGGCCACCTTTCGGGCAACTTTCAAACCAACAGCAACTTTTTTGTTAAAGATAGTAAGTTGGGCGAGTTACCTCCCCAATACAAACGCCAGCTTTCAAGCAACGAAAGTTTTTTGTTTCTTAACTATAAAGTGCGCGGGTTCGATTTCAACTTCCGTTACGATTTTTTCTCTAACTCTAATTTACTTGCTCCCTTCTCGGCATATAGTAACCACGGTGTAGGTTTTTGGAGCATTAGTAAAGACATTAATAAGCTAAACATTACCGTAGGTAGTTTTTACGACCAAATAGGCTCAGGGCTTATTTTCCGTGCGTTTGAAGACCGACTGATTGGTATTGACTATGCCGTGCAAGGTGCACGTGTTAAGTATAAATTTTCTGAAACCTTTACCGCAAAGGCTTTTGTAGGTAATCAGAAAGGATTTTACAACCCTACAACTTTTGAAGATACCCGCTTTCAGTTTTCAAAACAGGCGCTATCGGGCATCAATTTTGAAAAGTATTTTAAAATCAGCGAAAAAATAAACATAAACTTGGGTACAGGTGCAGTAAACCGCACATTAGATGATGCCACAATGAATCAGCTGATATCAGGTATAAATAGCGAACCGTTAGAAGAGCGTTTTATACCCAAATACAATGCTTATGCTTTTACGGGCTATACTTCAATAAGTTTATTCCAAACACTAAACTTGTATCTTGAGTATGCACACAAAACTACTGAGGCATTGCGCAACCCCTTATCAAGCAAAATTTTTGGTAGTGCGGGCAATGTATACTCGGCCAACGCATCATTTGCTATCAAAGGTTTTGGTTTAAATGTACAAGGGCGTAAAATAGAAAAGTTCCAATTCCGTAGTTCGCCATACGATTTATTACTAAACGGTATCATCACCTATCTGCCTGCCCTTACCCGCCAAAATAGCTACCGTTTGTTGGCGCGTTACAATCCTTTTGCGCAAGAATTGGGAGAAGAAGGCATACAGGCCGATTTTGTATGGACACCCAGCAAACATCTGTCGTTTACAGGAAACTACTCGTATGTACAAAGCGATGCTGTAGTACCGGGCAAAAACACCAAACTATTTACAGAGTATTATATTGATGGTGTATACAAGGTGAGTAAAGATTTTAAAGTAGCATTGGGTTTCCAAAGCGTATACTACAACCAACAGATATACGAGCTAAATACACAAGCCCCTAATGTAACTACCTACACTCCATTTGGCGAGTTTAACTACAAAATAAGCCGAAAACGCTCGCTGCGTATAGAGTGGCAATACCTAAATACCAAGCAAGACCAAGGTAGTTTTGCCAACGTTATTATAGAGTATAATATAGCCCCTAAACTTTCGTTTGCTATTGGTGATATGGTAAATACTGCGCCCGTGCGTACCCCCGGCACACCCCAAGAATTAATATCGAACGAAAAAATACACTACTACACTGTTTTCACTTCGTATACCGAAGGTACAACCCGTTTTACAGCCGAATATAAAAAGCAAGTTGCCGGTGTAAACTGTACAGGTGGTATATGCCGTGTAGAGCCCGCTTTTAATGGTGTACATTTAGCTGTTACAACAACATTCTAATTTTGTTAGTCTTATATATACGTAATCAATAATAAATTATGCGTTCCACAAAATATATAGCCCTGTTAAGTTTGGTATTGTTTTTTGCAGCCTGCAAAGAAGAAAACCCAGGGATAATACTTGAAAAACCATTGGTAACTTTTAGCGATACCACCTACACTGCTACGCCCGAAACACCCCAAACTAAAAAAGTACTTATAGAAGATTTTACAGGTGTGCGCTGCGCCAATTGCCCCAAAGGCCACATTGCCATTTACAAAATAAGAACAAAATTTCCGGGTAAAGTTTCAGCAATGAGTATACACGGGCAAGATTTTTTCCAGTTTACTACCCCTTATTCTGGCTACGAAGATTTTAGAGGCCCCTACGGTGAACAAATATTTCAAATTATAGGTAAACCCGGAGGGCTGCCCTTTGGTGCAATTGATAGGATACACAAATCATCAACGGCTGATAACTGGGAAACGTTGGTAGTAGACAGGTTTTCTGCTAAAAGCAAGGTAAACGTATACATTGAAAAACAATACGATGATGCCAGCCGTACCCTTAGTGTAAAAGTAACTGCTGCCTTTACCGATAGTTTAGGCACACCTCCTTTTTTTAGCATTGGGATAACCGAAAGCGGTATTGTGAGCTTACAAAAAGACGAAGAAATAGCTAACGACCCTGTGAAACAAGGCTTAGATACTAACTATGTACACAACCACTTGCTACGCATTATGCCTGCCTTTAAGCAAAACCTATTGCCACAAGGCATTACTTTGCCCGAAGCAGGACGTGTGGTAGAAAAAACATTTTCTTTAGTATTGCCTAAAGAGTGGAAAGCTGAAATGTGTGATATTATATTTTACGTTCATCGCGATACAGAGATACTAAACGTGGTAGAAACAAAAGTGAAGTAATCCGCTTACATCTAACTATTTTAACAAGAAAGAGGGCATTAATGCCCTCTTTCTTGTTTTATACCTTCATCATTACAAATATTCAGCCCTACCTACTTGCATTTGGGAATGGCAATGTTGCAATTCAGCCTCAAGCACTTAGACCGTGTATGGGAGGATAATACCTTTGTGTTGTACCATTTAAAAAACACCCTTTAATTTTTAAATAACATGACACACAAAGCAATAATTATAGCCCTGCTGACTGCTCTTTTTACCTTTAGCATAGCACAAGCGGGCAACGGAGATACCACCAAAGGAGGCTCGCCACAAGCACAACTATTTGTAGCCGATGGGGTGCAAGCATTGGTGAAAATGAAAAACAACAATGCACTAGAACTGATTTTTAATAAAGCCGATAAAGAAAAATTAAAAATATACATATACAGTGATGGCGTATTGCTTTTTAAAGATTGGTTTCGCAATACCCAAAACGGTAAAATTACTTACGACATCAGTTCTTTTCCTACAGGAACATACACCGTTAAATTGGTGAAGGGTAACGCCGAGTTCGAAAGGGAATTTACCAAAGTTTCTGCGCAAAACTAATTAACTTTGGGTGCTGTGAAGCATCTGATGTCGTTTTATGAAATTTAATTTCAGTCCCAAAAAAACCCGACGGCTGCTTGTGCTACCGTCGGTTTTTTTGTATTTGTTAATAGATAATGTAATTAAAGGCTTACTGTTTTATCAGTTCTACCCCACTATTGAGATGATGGTAGAACAGATAGCATACGTATGGGTAGGCTTTTTTATTATTTTCAGAATAATGGCCATTATTCGTATTGATTTGGACAAGAAAAACCCTTGGAGTAGCAACCCACTAAACAGGTTTTTTCTACAATCGTTATACAGCATATTATTGGCAGGAGGCATACAAAGTTTACTGGCCTTTATGGCACAGTATTTTAGGTTTAGTGTTTTGGGCGAACCCACTTTTATTAGTTTTCAACTTGCCGTTATCCAGTTTTTTATCACCGCATTTGTTATACAAACAAACGTAGTTATAGAGTTTGGGCAAAACCTGCTACAACGCTGGCACGCATCGGAAATGGAGGCAGAACGGTTTGAAAAAGAAAAAGCCGAGTTTCAGCTTGAGATGCTAAAAACACAAATAAACCCCCATTTTCTGTTCAACAATCTTAATACCCTATCATCATTAGTATACGAAAGTCAAGACAAAGCCAGCAGCTTTGTGCGCCAACTTTCGGCAGTTTTTCGTAATATTTTAGATAAAAGAGCCAAAGATGCCATTACCTTGGATGACGAATTGGAGATATTTAGCTCGTACCGCAACCTAATGGCCATTAGGTTTGAAAACGTATTATCCATAGACTTGCGTATACCCGATTTTGCACTTAAAAAAAATGTGATACCACTTACTTTGCAGCTATTGGTAGAGAACGCCATAAAACATAATATAGCCTCGAAAAACAAACCCCTTTCGATAAAAATATTTGTTTATAACGATTATATTTTTGTATCAAACAACCTACAATTAAAACTGCAAAAAGAATACTCAAGCGGCTTGGGCTTGCAAATAATAAACAACCGTTATGCTTTTTTAACCGATAAAAAAGTAGAGATTTTTAAAGACGAACGCATTTTTAGAGTAGGTGTACCCCTGTTATAAAAATACCGCTAATGAAAGTAGTAATAATAGAAGACGAACCATACGCAAGACAAGAGCTGAAAAGGCTATTAAAAAAAATAGACCCTGCTATTGAGGTAGTGAAAGAATTGGATGAAATAGAGGAATCAGTAAAATGGCTTAGTGCTAATACTGATTTTGATTTAGCCTTTCTTGATATACAGCTTTCTGACGGTTTGAGCTTCGAGATTTTTAACCGTATACCTTTTAAAAAACCTGTAATATTTACTACCGCTTATAACGAATATGCCCTTAACGCATTTGAGCTGAATAGTATAGATTATTTGCTAAAACCTGTTGAAGAAAAAGCACTGCAAAAAGCTTTTGACAAACTGGCCAGTATGCGTAGCCAACTTTCGACAGAAAAACCATTTCAGCTTCCTCCTGAATTGATGAAACTATTAGATACAGGTAAAAAAGGGTTTAAAAACCGTTTCTTATCTCGCGTTGGCGATCAATTTAAATACACACAAGCCGATGAGGTGGCCTTTTTTATTGCCGAGCACAATACCGTTACCCTTGTAGGGCAAAACGGCAGCAAAAGCATTGTAAATGCCACACTTGAAGAACTTGAAGGGATGGTAGACCCTCAAGATTTTTTTAGGGCAAATCGCAGCTTCATTGTCAATATAAAAGCAGTACAAAAAGTACATAAGTATTTTAATAGTCGGCTTTTGCTTGAGCTTTTGCCTAAAACAGACGAACAAGTGTTGGTGAGCCGGCTGAAAGTTGATGATTTTTTAAACTGGTTAGACCAATAATGCAAAGCTCCCTTAAAATAACACGCTGGTGGCCGATAGCCATTTTGGTATTGCTATTGGGCAGTGGTTGCAGGCAAGTAACTATTGAAGTAAAAGAAGTACCCGACAATACTCCGCGTGGTGCACAAATATATGTAGCGGGTAATTTTAACAACTGGAACCCCGGCGACCCTAACTATGTGCTAAAGTATGATGAGAAGGATAGCGTATACCGTGTTACGCTGCCATTGGGTGTAGGCAGATTGACGTATAAATTTACTCGCGGCGATTGGACGACGGTAGAAACAGATGTTTGTGGCGGAAATATAGAAGATAGGGAATTGCTATACGATGAATCTAAAAATGTGCGCGTACCACATATATTCTCGTGGCACGATATGAAACCCGAGGATTGCGGAAGGGTTACTTTGGTATTGAATAAACTGCCACCTAACACGCCCAACAGTGATAGCATATACCTTACTGGGCCTTTTAACGATTGGTTAAACAAACGTACCGATTACCGTTTCAGACGCGATAGTTTGGGCAGGTACGTATATACATTTAACAAGCGAGGGGATGACAAAGAGGTGGAATTTAAAATAAACCGAGGCAGTTGGCAAAAAGTAGAGGTAGATAAATATGGTCTTGAAATACCCACACGCAAATTAAATTTTGGTACTGAAGACACTTTGTTCTTCCAAATAGAGAACTGGAGTGATTTGATAAAGGGTGAAATAAGCAACAAAAAGGTAATTATTATTGATAAGCTACCCGCCTACACTCCCCCTAACACTGATTTGTACTTTGCAGGCAGCATAAACAACTGGGATCCCTACAATAAAAAGTTTACATTTAATAAAGCCCCCAACGGCAAGTGGTTTTTTATACTACCTCCGCCGCCGCCTAATAAAAAAACACTGGGTAAAGTAACGTTTAAAATAACCCGCGGTGGCTGGGAAACCGAAGAAGTAGATGCTGATTTTAAGCGTGTTGAGGATCGTATTTTTGACACAGAGAAACAGGATACTTTTACCATAAAAGTGGTAAACTGGATAGATTATACTAAAATAAAAAAGGTAAACGACGTGGTATTGGTGTTGAATAACTACCCGCCAAACACACCTATCAACAGCGTATACCTAACAGGTACATTTAACAATTGGGATGAGCAAGACCACAAATACCGTTTTAAACGAAACAGTAATGGCCAATTGTGTGCTGTGGTGCAAAATGTACAAAATGATTTTGAGTATAAAATTACTCTTGGCGATTGGAAAACAGAAGCAGTAAACGAGTTTCGTGTTGTGCCCTCTAACTCAGTGTATCGCATTGGCTCACCTGATACGGTGTACCTAACGGTTAAACGGTGGCTATCAATGCCATAGTTTGTACGCAAATATCCTCCCTTTGGAAGGTGTAGGAGAGGGAAACGCCATCCACTCCCGCAAGCAGGGTATATTGAACGTGTATGATTTTTTAGGTAATAGAACCCGTAAAGACCCGTTTAATACATTTGACAAATCTTAAAGGTTTGTCAAATGTATTAAACAAAGGGAGGTTACTCAACACTAAAAGTAGTGCCTTCTTTGCCGTCTTTTAGTTGTACTCCTGCTTCTTTCAATCGGTCGCGGATAATGTCTGATGTTGCAAAATCTTTCTTATCGCGTGCGTCTTTACGCAGGGTGATAATAAGTTGCATTAAACCTTCTACCAATGCCTCGTTGCCTTTTTCTTCTTCTTGTAGTCCAAGTATTTCAATCAAAAAGGTATCAAAAAGGGTTTTTAGCAAGGTTTTATCTTCGGCAGTAAGGGTTTCTTTACCGTCGTTTACGCTGTTGGCTATGCGCGCGCCTTCAAACAAGTCAGCAATTACCTTGGGGGTATTAAAATCCTCGTTTATATCGGCATAGCAAGCATCTATCAACTGCTGTATGTTTGATGTTGATGTGGCAGAGGTTTTAAGCCCATCCACCAATTTATACGCATTAAACAGTCGGTTCAACCCTTTTTCGGCAGCTTGCAAAGCTTCGTTACTAAAATCAATAGTACCGCGGTAGTGCGCTTGCTGCACAAAAAACTTCATCGTCATTGGGCTATAAGCCTTCTCTAACAAATGATTTTCGCCCGTAAACAAATCGCTAAGGTTAATACCGTTGTTTAGCGATTTTGCCATTTTTTGCCCGTTAACGGTAATCATGTTATGGTGCATCCAATAGCGGGCAGGGTGTACGTGGTTGCAGGTAGTACTTTGTGCTATTTCACTCTCGTGGTGCGGGAAAAGCAAATCCATACCGCCGCCGTGTATATCAAACTCTTGTCCTAAGTATTTAGTACTCATTACCGAGCACTCAAGGTGCCAACCGGGGAAACCTTCGCCCCAAGGCGAGTTCCAGCGCATTATATGTTCGGGTGAGGCTTTTTTCCAAAGGGCAAAATCGGCAGGGTTGCGTTTCTCGTCCTGTCCTTCCAATTGGCGCGATTCATTACCTGCGCCAGCCATAAGGTCGTCAAGAATACGTCCGCTTAGTTTGCCATAGTCGTGGTTTTGGGCGTATTTATTCACATCAAAATACACTGAACCGTTCGATTCATACGCCAAACCTTCGGCCAGTATTTTTTGCACCATCTCTATTTGCTCGGGTATGTGGCCTGATGCAAGCGGCTCTATACTAGGCGGCAATACGTTTAGTTTGCCAATTTCGTTATGGTAGCTATTGGTATACAGTTGCGCTATTTCCATAGGCTCCAACTGTTCAAGGCGGGCTTTTTTGGCAATTTTATCTTCACCTTCGTCGGCATCGCCTACAAGGTGCCCTACATCGGTTATGTTGCGCACATAGCGCACGCGGTAACCCAAATGCAGTAAGTAGCGGTGTACTACATCAAAAGTTATAGGCCCACGGGCATGACCCAAATGCGGCGCACCATATACCGTAGGTCCGCACACATACAAGCCTACAAAAGGAGCGTTTATGGGTTTAAAAACTTCTAAACTACGGGTATAGGTATTGTATATTTTTAATTCGCCTTGCATATAGTGCAAAAATAGAAGTTTTGAGGGGATTTACAGGCGAGTAATAGTACAGATTGCAGATAATTACACATAAAAAACAAAAGTCTTTCCTGACAGGAAAGACTTTATATTGTACTAGTGAAACGACTACTTACTTAAGGGTTACCCCTGTAAGTACGAGCGATGAAAAAATGGTCTTTTTAATTAAACCCAAACCCTTTTTGTAATAAAACGTGCCCTGCTTATTTCCCGAGCCATCAATTTCTTGAACCGAAATACAGTTAGTGTAAGTGCATTTAGCAGTTTTTATCTGCAAGGTGGTAGAAAGTACTTTGCGTTTGCCCATTCCGTTTACCCCTGTGGGGTAATCCCACTCTTGGTTGGCGGTAGGCGAGGCAGGTATTTCCAAAAATTCCTTTTTCAGGTTGTCAATATAACGGTACACATCGCCGTTGGCATCCATACGAAGATAATCGGTAAAGCCTGCGCCTGATTCGGTAATGCTTACTTTTAAATATTCTTTACCGCCAAGTGTTTCGGTACCTTTTACTTCGATTTTTACCCAATTGTTTCCCACTTCAGCATTCAATTCCCATATATTGCCTATTGCCAACGGATAATTGCTTTGGCTGGTTATCCCCTCGCACAAAATGTTGGATGCAGGAGGATTGTTGTTGGTGTTTGCAGGTTGAGTGATGTCGGTGTCTTTTTTACAGGCTGTAAAAACCAGTACAACCAGTAATGGATAAATTTTGTTAATTAACGTCATAGATTTAATTGTTATTAAAAAACCGAAAAGCTAATGCTAACTGCCCATGTACCAAAGCCCCAGTATATAAGTGGGAGGTGTTTTCTAATAAATGGACATTATGGGTTAATAAGTGGGAAATCGAAGTGATTAGCAGAGGTGTTTGCAGAATAGAAACTTAAAACGCAGTAAAACAGCTTGTTATCAGTTTCTGTTTTCAAGTCATTATCTTCTCAAAGCAATTCTCATTTTCTTTTTAAAGGCAGGACTTTCAAGCAAGGGGTGAAAACACGCTAAGTTCACACATACAAGCCTACAAAAGGAGCTTTTATGGGTTTAAAAACTTCTAAACTACGGGTATAGCTATTGTATATTTTTAGTTCGCCTTGCATATAGTGCAAAAGTAGCAGTTTTAGCTGATTTGTTGTTTTGGAGATTTGAGGTTTATTTAGTCGTGGGCTTCAATTAGTTCTCGTTTATCCCAATCTATAAAATAATTTTTCTTGCCTTTGGTAAATAAATAGTGCCCTTTGCCAAACCGCATAAACAAATCAAAATCGGTTTTTACAGTATCGTATTCAAAAGGAACAATCACCCCTCCGTCTAAGTTTATCGCTCCCAACTTTCCATTCTTTTCACCAATAATGTATTCTTTATTGTTTTGAGTGTAGATGGAGTGTAACGAGTCGATGCTATTGTATGCTGAAATTGTTTCGCCAGTTGTAGTAAACAATGCCTCTTTACCGTCTTTTTCTACAATCAGAAAAAGACTGCCACCCACCCCTCCATGAAAATCATTATTGTTACTAATAATAGCGGTTATACTGTCGAAAACACAAGGAAGAATAAGTTCTGCTTTGTTGTTTACCCAACCGTATTTCCCATTTTGGATTACTATACCGCTAGTGTTTAGTTTAGTAAAGATTAACCCTAATTTGCTTTGGTTGTATGCATTAATATAGCCGTATTTTCCTCCTTTTTTTACTGCGAAAAGAGAGTCATAGTAGGGGTGCAGCAGATTAAAAGATTTTGTCAGTATATCGTACTCGAAAGGAATTATGGTGTCTAGCTTGTCGTTCAGCATTCCATATTTTCCTTCTTTTTTTAATATAAAAGGAAATTTAACAGGAGTATTGTGGGCAAAGTATTTACCGTTATCTGTTTCATACCTGCCTTGTTTTAACAGTTTTCCATCAAGACTACAAAAGCTAAGTAGGCTGTCTTTTATTGTGATTAGGTATTGGTTGTTACTGTTAGCAATGCCATCAAACTGAATGGGTAATATTTCTTTTCCATCGGTAGTATAAACTCCCCAAGCTGTTTCTTTTTCAATAATAATAGACTTTATTAATGGGCGATACTCAGCATTAGTATACTTTATGGGTAATATTAATTGTCCCTTTGTGTTGGCTAAACCATAGCGGTTGTTTTTTTTGAGAATGAAATTGCTTTTCTCTACTATTTCTATTTTATCATACTCAAAAGGTATCACCACATTTCCTAAAGAGTCCACCACACCGTATTTGTGAGGTTCGTTGAATGTTTTGAAAATATGGTAGGGGTCAAGCGGATGAAAATTGTGGTAATCGGTTAGGTATTCAAAAGGTAAAATAGTTTCGCCCTTTTCGTTAATTATTCCGTACACAGCATTGGTAACAGTAAGCGGTTTTGCAGCTACCATGCGGTTTACACTATTAAACATGGGTTTTTCTTTAATAAAATAAAAGAAATTCATGCCATAAAGAAAGGGGATTACCTCTTTGCCTGTGGTGTCTATGCAGCCACAATGTTCAGTGTCTTTTTTGCATACCACAGCCAAGCCATTAGCTGCAAATGGAGCATAATCTTTGTATTGAGATAAAATTTCTTGTCTGCTTTTTGTTTTTTTCTGCGCGAATAGAGGGATACTAATTACTAATGCTATAAGCATCACAAATGTTGTGTGTAAACTTTTCATAGGCAAGAAGGTGGTATTGTAAAACTTCGGAGTAATGGACAAAATTGATGCTATTTTAAAGTTGTTTCTTTCTAATGGACATTTTTGATGCTGTTTATTTTTTGTGTTCTTGTGTTTTGTGATTCCTAAGGTTCATTTTTGTATGTT
>JBBKVO010000042.1:0-52859 GCA_037968475.1 Bacteroidia bacterium | reverse complement strand
AAAATCAAATATCTATTAATAGCCACTGTCCAAAGTGGCTTCTAGCTTAATCAAAGCACACAATAAAACTCCCAATACTGATGGTTTATACAGTTCTATACTTCACATTATTGGGGATTGGGTATGACTTAGTAAGGAATAGATAAGTATAGGTGTTTATCAATTTGCTTATATCTCAATATAATAGCTCAACTGACCATTGTCATATTTTGTTCTAAATAACTGCGATATATTCGTTAAAGTGTCTTTGACACTATAAAGCAGATTAATATGAACGGGAAAAATAATATTGCAATTGGCTTCTTGACTATGGGTTTTTTTATGGCTTATGGTTTTCTTTTAATTTACCTTCGGGATTTTGCTCCAGGAAAAGAGGAGTGGGTTAACTCTTATAGTTTTGGTAAACATTTTGAAACGCGACTTGCCCACGTGCATGGCAATCTTTTTGCTTTTCTTAATATTCTTATAGGCTATTTATTGCTTCGCTTTGAGGTTAGCCTAAGAAATGTAAAAACTATTTCTTTGCTTGCTTTAATAGGTTTATTGATGCCAATTGGGATTTTGGCTGAGGTGTATTTTGGCTTGTCGCCAATTTTGGTATTGGTTGGAGCTATTGCTATGACGGTATCAGTGGTTTGGCTTGGGGTTGCTTTTTTTAGAATGAAACCAATAGTGTAGTATTAAAATATACTTTATATAGTCGTAACTATTTTACTGGTTTGGTTCTATATTTATCTATTTTTTAACTTCTTTTTTATAATATTTATTGGCTCCGTAACTTAGTAAAGGCTTAGTTTTGACACCTCTAGTAGAAATCAAATCATATATATATTATAGCTATCAAGTTTGGTGAAGACGCTGTTTTGATGGGTGTAGACCACAGATTTTTTTCTGTTATTTATTTGCAAAATTGTAACTAATGTATTAAACTGAGAAGTAAATGATTTACAGTGATTTGATTAAGGGTAGCAAAAGAAATTTTAATCAATCAGTGCTGAATTTTATCTGTCTTGATAAATAAGTAGTGCGAAAAGAAAGCCGTAAAAATATAGACTATACTAGCTGTTATAGCAGCACCAATGCCACTGTATATAGGGATAAGTATGAAACCGGCTATGGCTGTAATACCAAAGCCTGCAAATGATATAATAGTGTTGTAGTGGTTTTTGCCAATGCCCGAAAAGAAATGCGTGGTTATATTGGCATAGGCAAAAGCCACTATACCCGGAGCCAAAAACCATATAATTTGTTGTAAGCCTTTAAAGTCTCTACCAAATATAAAGGTATAAAATGTATCGGGCAGTATGCAGATAGCTAATGCTAGGCCAATGGCTATAAGTACATTGGTTTTACGCAGCTTAATGGTTTTTTGTTTTGATACTGCGATGTCTTTCTCAATAGCAATTTCAGCATATTGTATGGTGGCTATACTGCGGCTTACTATCCAAATAGATTCGGCCAAAGCAATTGCATTAGAGTATACACCTAGTGCTTTTAGGCTGTGATAATAACCTATTATATAAAAGCTGGTACGGTATATAAGCAGTTGCCCCAGATTGGCTAATTGTATAAAGCCTCCGTGCCTAATAAATCTGTATAAAATTTCTTTTAGCTCGCTTATTTCAAAGCGAGAATCAATTTCTTTCAACGTAAAAAATAAACTTACTACAAACGACAAGCCGTAGCCTGCATACAATGCTGTAACGTATTGTGAATAGCTGTGTGGTACGAGTTGCTGGCCATAAAAGGCAAATAAAAGGTATAACAGTGTGAGGAATACCTGTATTACTGTTAATATATTATAGGTGTGGGTTTTTTGCTTGCCCAGTAATATGTTGGTATTGGTGTGGAACCAACCCAAAATTATAGCCAATAATATAGTATGTATATCAAAGCCTTGTACATTAAAGCCTGTGAGGTAATAGACAAAACCAATGGCTGTAGCGGCTAAGGGTACCCAAATATATGATACTAAAAACAGCGTAAAGGTATGGAAACGGGGCACAAGGTATACCAATGCTGCACCTCCCATTACATTAGTAAGTAGGTTTATAAATGATATATTAAGTATAAGTAATGATGCTTGACCTTTACCCTCGGCACCTAAAAATTGTGATAATAATATAGCTATGTAAAAGCCCGCTGCTGCGCTGCCAAAGCGAGAAAGAAAGGTTACAAGTATTTTACTTTTCATGGCGGCTATTGCCCAGTTATACGTTTTAGGGCTTGTTGCAGTGAGTAAATATACTTTTTCCCGTCAATAATTATGGTATCACCATCAACACAAACATGGTGAATGCCTTTGTTAAGTTGTGTATCAAAGGGCAAAATTTCGGTTACTTTCTCTTCTTTAAATTCCGTTTTGGTAAGGATAACAAGGCGGTTTAGTACCAAACTACCTCCGTAAGTAGTTGAACAATTTTGTGCAGGCCGTATACTATCTCCTCCATTATTAAAAATACTACCCGCAGGCCGTGCTGATGATATATCTGTTTTTACAGGATTAAGTGTGTGAGGAATATAATCACCCAATAAACTATCGGCATGGTATATATACAGTTCTGCATTGGGTAGTGATGTTTTTTGAGTGCAGAACAACCAAAATTTGTTGTTGTGGTATAGTAGGGTAGGGTCTACTACTGGCAAGCCTTGTAGTAAGGTTTTTTGCAGACTAAATGTGCCGTCAGTTTCAATTTTATAGATTTCTATACCATTGCTTTCAAAACATTCAGGAAGGCAATAGGTAGCTCCTTCGTGTGAGAATAGAAAGGGGTAAGAGTAATGCTTTTCGTTCTGTATAACAGCTTTTTCCTCGCTGTTATCACCTAATGACATTGCAATATGGCCTTTGTATGTGTTGTAGTTAAAACGCTCAAAAAAGTAAGCTCTTTTGCCATTTATTTCTTTTGTAAAAGGGTCGGCACGGTAGCTTAGTTTTATGTTATCATTCCACCACTTTGCTTTTAATTTTTTATTGACTAATAGGTCGTCGACTGAATTTTGCAGTTGTCCGATACTCCAAATTTCTACCCTAAAAAGTGAATTGAGTTTAAAAGCAACCTTATTATAAAGCAGTTTTATCAGAAACACTAAAAATGCAGTATTGGTAGGGGCTTTGTATATTTTGCTTTTGGTGGGTAATGAAGGCAAAAACGTTTTATCGTTATACAGTATATCCAAGCCTACTTGCTTAATCCAGCCCGATGTATGGGTGAATAAAGTATCAACCTGCTCGGAGTAAGAATGGTGTATGGTTTTAAAATAACCTTTTTTCATCACCACGCCACCATCAAGGGTGGGGGTGAGGCGTTGCAGTATAGCTGCTGTGGTGGGTTTGCTGTAAAATATTTCCCAAAAACCGGGGGGACCACCTCTAAAGTGGTTTTCATCTCCGTGGTGGTAACTCCACACACCCTGTTTTGCAGCGTTTAGTATTTCACCTTTAAGTATGCCAAAACCAAAACGGATAATAAAGTCTAGTTCATAGTTTTTTATGGTCTCAACATCATCAGCACTAAAGTATTGACTGTATCTTCCTTTTTTATTTGGGGTGATTTTTAATGTAGGCGTGGTTACAAACTCCCCCGACATATCTACGGGCTGTTTGGCAGTGATTTTTAAAAAACGGGTTTCGTATTGGCGAAATAATAGTGTGCGTGAGAATAGCTTGTTAAAAAGGCTTAGAGGCTTACCCCCTTCACTATTGTTTTGAAGTATAAGGCAAAGCTCAAAATTTGGGTGTTGCAAAAGCTGTTGTATAGCATTGGCTTGCCATTGCTGCAATACATAGCTATTGCACAGTATCCCGAATTTTAGTTTTTTATCCGTCAAAACCTATTGCTTTACTATGTTTTGGTAAATATCGTAAAACTGTTGCCCTACGCCTGCATAGCTATAATTTTTTACAGCGTGTTGCCGCATAGCTTCTTTATTAAAAGTCGTGTTGCCTTCAATCACTTGCTGCATTGCTTGCGTAAGTGCTGCTTCGTCTTCACTATCTATTAAAAGCCCAAAATCAGGCTGTACAATTTCGGGTATGCCGCCTACTTTGGTAGCAATAACGGGTAGTGAGCACGCAAAGGCTTCTAGTAATACCACAGGTTGATTTTCAAATCTGCTGAACATAACAAAAGCATCAGCTATTTGGTATTCTTTCAACAAATCATCGCCTGTTTTTAATCCTGTAAAAACTATATTTTTCAGTTGCAAGGTATTAGCATAGTCCACACACATTTGGTGGTCTTTGCCATCGCCAATTAGCCTTAATTCAAAATCGAAACCCTTTTCAACTAATGTTTTGGTAGCGTTTAAAATACCTTTTACATTTTTAGGCTTCTCATCAAAGCACGATACGTGTAAAAATACAGGCTTA
The DNA here is from genome assembly GCA_037968475.1 of Bacteroidia bacterium. Lineage (GTDB taxonomy): Bacteria > Bacteroidota > Bacteroidia > UBA8524 > UBA8524 > SB11. The sequence goes on along the minus strand of JBBKVO010000042.1, from coordinate 48,487 downwards.
GTGTTAACAGGTTTTGGGCTAAGAGGCTTAAAATAGTTTACATCTACCACGTTTGATATTTGGTAGTAGGTATTGTTTAAACCGTGCGATTGCATGGCCTTACCTAAGTGTTTTGAGACGGTGGTAACTGCGGCTGCATTTTTAACTACCCTACGTGTGAGCCATTTGCGCAAACTACCTGTATAACTAGTGCTGTTTTGTGGCAGGTATCGCGACCAATGCTCGGTGATGAGGTAAGGCGTACCTGCTGTAATTTTTTTGTATAGTGCTAATATACCGCTGCGGGTAAGTATGTGCACATGGTGTAGGGTGGGCTGCCCAAAGTGCTGTTTTATAAGTTTATAGCCCTTATAATTGGCCAAAAAATACCTAAACGGGTATAAAAATTTATCTAAAAAGTTATTAGGGCGTTTTTGTATGTAGGCTATAACCGTGGGTAATCGGCCATCTTCACTATAATTATATTCTATGGTGTTATTTTGCTTAGTACTAACAGTTATACTATGCAAAACTGCCACCTGCACATAGGGCAAAAGGGCTAGTGCATGGTATTTTACAAACAAGCCCGCCATACTATCGGTTTTGTTAGGATACCACGCAGGCAAAAAAAGTACTTTTATATTTTTGTTTTGCAAGGTTGCAAATTTAAGGTTTTAAGTGCCTTTATGGGTAACAAAACAATACGGGCGGTATAGCATAGCTATACCGCCCGTAAATATATGTTTAAAGCTATTTTTAATTACCCAGTATTTGGAAAAGTTCGTCCAATTTTGGGGTAAGTATTATTTCGGTACGGCGATTTCTTGCCTTATCTTCTTTAGATTTATTTTCTACAATGGGTGAGTATTCACCACGGCCTGATGCTATTATGCGGGTAGGGTCTATTTTACCCTCTTCGGTTAAAAAGCGAATGATTGATGTAGCCCTTAATACGCTCAAATCCCAATTGTCTTTTATTTGACCTGATTTAATGGGCACATTGTCTGTATGACCTTCAATCATAATGCCTACTTCGGGTTGCTGGTTAATGGCTTTAGCAAATTCAAGCAAGGCTTCTTTTCCTTTGCTATCAACAGCTATACTTGCACTGGCAAACAGTAGTTTTTCATCCATACTCACATAAACTTTTCCGTTTTTAACATTTACAGATAAGCCTTGGTCTTTGTATGAAAGAAGTGCCTTTGTAAGGCTTGTTTTTAGTGCATTAACTGCTGAGTCTTTGGCATTCAGTATGGCCTGTAACTCATTCACGCGCATTTCTTTTTGTTTTAGGTTGCTTTGCAAATCGCCTATCGATCGTTCCTTATCACTAAGGTCCTGCTCTTTTTTGTTCAATTCTACTTCTTTACGGTTTAGTTTAGCTTCTAACTCACGTAATTCTCTGTCCATATGCGAATTCTCTTTTTCAAGATTTTTTTGCAATGATTCGTATGATTCTTTCAGTTGCTTCAAATCCTCACGAGTTTTTGTTAATCGGTTAGTATTTTCTGCACTGTCAATACGCAGCCTGCCTATTGCTTTTTCTTGGTAATAATTTTCTTCTCTAAGTTTTTCGTTTTCAGCATTTGATGCTGTAAGTTGGGTATTGCAGTTTTTATTTTTTTCAACCGCATCGTTATAAGACTTTTCAAGGTCTTGGTGCTTTTTTAGGGCCACGCAAGAAGTAAAAGGGACTATTAATAGTATTAAAAATATTTTTTTCATAAAACTGTATTTTTTAAAGAGAGTAGGAATCTAATATACAAAGTAAAAAATAATGCCCCAAACGGGGCATTATACTTAGTCACAAATGTGTATAATAGGTTGCTGATGATACAGCAAACAGTACGTTATTATTACGAAATAAGTTTTTGTCGGAGTAAAAACTCAAGTTGCTCATTGGCGCGCTCAAGGCTTTTCATCAATTCTTTATTTTTCTTTCGCAAATCAAAAATTTCGTAGGCTTGGTTTACCACTACTTTAATCTCTTCTTCGTTCCAGGGTTTTTGCAGATAGCGGTATATCTGACCTTTGTTAATAGCCTCAACAAGAGCAGAAAAATCAGTATATCCTGTTAATAATATACGTATTGGTTCTGCGTGCCTTTCTTTAATGGCACTTAAAAATTCTACGCCAGTCATTTCCGGCATCCTTTGGTCAGTAATAATAATTTCAATATCAGGGTTTGCGTCTAATATTTCAATACCTTCTTTACCTGATACCGCGGTTTTAATGTCGTACAACTGGCGAAATGTAGACTTAAAACCCACAAGGTTCCCCACTTCGTCGTCTACGTAAAGGATTCTAATCTTTTGGTTTTCCATGTATTTTAGCGAGCGTAAATTTCAATAAAAGTATTCGGAATTTAAAATAATTCTTTAAAAAATTTTATATTGCACCTGCAAATGAAAGCAAACGTGCAGTTACCTCCTTTAGCTTCTGATTCGTCGTATATCCCTGTTTTCCATAGGCTTACTGATGAAAATGACATTATTACGTTTAACGAATTGGTTATCAAAAATACCAATATTTTTGTTTTTGATACAATATATTCTCAACTAGGAGAACTTATAAAAAGTTTAAATCCCAGTCGCAAATTTAATAAACAAGAGTTAAAAGATGCTATCGAGAGCCATTTAAATGGTGTAGACCCTGATATATATGGTGTGTGGGTGTACTACCCATGGGCTAATAGGTTGGTGCATTTGCTTGATGAAAAAGAATTTGTTGAAGTACGTACTAATCGCAACCAATATAAAATAACCCGTGAAGAGCGCGATGCTTTGGGTACAAAGAGAATTGGTATTGTTGGTTTATCGGTTGGGCAGTCAATTGCACTTACAATGGCCATGGAACGTAGTTTTGGGGAGCTTCGTTTGGCTGATTTTGATGATTTAGAATTAAGTAATCTAAACCGTATACGTACCCCATTGCATAATATGGGGCAAAAAAAGGTAGTGGCTGTGGCGCGTGAAATTGCCGAGCTGGATCCTTATCTTAAGCTTACCATATATGATGAGGGGCTTACCGAAGAAAATATTGATGCTTTTTTTACTGAAGGAGGAAAATTAGATTTATTGGTGGATGAGTGTGATGGGTTGGATATGAAAATACGCTTACGCCACAAAGCCAAAGCATTGCAAATACCAGTAATAATGGATACCAGCGATAGGGGAATGCTTGATGTAGAGCGTTTTGACCTTGAACCAAACAGGCCATTATTGCACGGCTTGGTGGGTGATGTAGACCCCAGCAAGATAAAAGGACTGACCAACGAGCAAAAAATACCATATATACTACCCATGATAGGTGGCGAAAATATTTCACCACGATTAAAGGCTTCTATGATGGAGGTGGAAGAGAGTATTAATACATGGCCGCAACTGGCTACCTCTGTAATACTAGGTGGGGCAGTTAGTGCTGATGTGAGCCGTAGAATTTTGCTTAACCAATACCACGATTCAGGTAGGTATTATATTGATTTGGAAGAATTGATTGGAAACAAGCAACCGCTACAAATGCCAATTATTCCAAAAAAACCTGCTTTGCTTACAGAGGATGAATTGAGGCAATTGGTGCAAAAAATAAATTCGAGCACTACAAGTCAAACCATAGCACACGATATTATAGACCAATTGGTTACTGCTGCCGGTTTAGCTCCATCAGGCGGTAATGTGCAACCTTGGAAATGGGTGTGTAGAAACAATAGTTTGTATTTGTTTCATGATATACATTACTCGTTCTCGTTATTAGATTTTAATAACTACGGTTCGTATGTAGGTTTAGGCGCTGCGCTTGAAAATATAGAGCTGAAAGCCAATAGTTTGGGCTACAATACCGCTATACAGTATTTACCTGACGGGGCTAATGACAAACTAATAGCTATTGTTGATATAGCTGAAGGTGAAAAGAAAATAGACCCGCTTACTGATTATATAGCTACAAGGTATACAAACAGAAATAGGGGAGAGTATTCGCCTTTAAGTGAGGACGATAAAGCACAACTAAAGGCATCAATAAATGGCATAGAAGGTGCAACAATGCAGTTTATTACCGATAGGGAGCAAATAAACCAAATTGGTGCAATTGTAGCAGGTGCTGATAAAGTGCGTATGATGCACGAACAAGGCCACCACGATACATTTTTTGATGAAATGCGCTGGAATGAAGAAGAAGCTGAGCGCACACGTGATGGTATAGATATAGCTACGGTAGGGGTTAGTGCAGGCGAAGCCGTTGGGCTTAGCATGGCTAAAGATTATAGGGCAATACGCTATTTGAAAGAGTGGGGTAAAGGTGCCGCCTTTGAAAAATTGACTATGAAAGTGGCTGCTGTATCTTCGGGCATAGGTCTTATCAGTTTGCCAACCGCAACGGCAAAAGATTATTTAATTGGGGGTAGAGCTGTTGAAAGAGCGTGGCTAATGGCTACAAAATTGGGCTATGCTTTTCAGCCAGTATCAGTGCCTTTGTTCTTGTTTAGGAGGCTTACTGAAGGTAAGGGTGTAGGTTTTTCAGTACAGGATATGGAAAACTTAAACAAACTTAAAGAGGATTACAGCCGTATTTTGCAGGGATTTGACGAAAAAGGTCATATATTTATGTTCCGTTTGGGACGGGCTGAAGAGCCCGAAGTAAAATCCCTCAGGCGAAAATTAAACGATGTTCTATTTTATTTTTAAAACTTTTGAACAACGAAATTAAAATAAGAGCCTTTAGGGCGATAGATGAAAGAGATGCCTGCAAAAAATTTGCAGAAGGGCATTCTAATGTGCTTAATGCCTACGGTGTTACTAAAGTAACATCAGCTAGTAATGAGTGGATGGATAACCCCGATGTGTATGTATGCTTGGCAGAAACACCTGACGGCACAGCCGTTGGTGGTATACGTGTTCATGTATCAAATGGTAGTATACCATTGCCTATGGAAGTTGCTATAGGGCAGGTAGAGGATAACGTGTACGAGTTTATGAATGAAAAAGCTAAAACTGGTGCAGGCGAACTTTGCGGTCTGTGGAATGCTCGCGAGGTAGCAGGTTATGGCTTAGGTACTATATTTTTAATGTGGGCAGGTATAGCCATTACATCGCAACTAAAGCTAAATGCTTTATATGCACTTTGTGCTGAGCATACTCTTAAAATAAGTGTAGAAAAAGGTTTTGTTATTGAAATGGGACTGGGAAATAGGGGGACGTTTTTTTACCCTAAAATTGACCTTATTGCCACCTCAATTGTGGTGCGCGACCCGGCTACGCTAACTACTGCTGATGCAATAGACCGTGAAAGAATACAAGAGCTACGCAATAACCCGCACCAAACAGTTACTGAAGATACATCGCGCGGACCATTGAATATTGAATTTGACCTTGAACTTAAAAAAATTAACCCACTACCATTTCATGCCACAGAGGATTTTAACCAATCTATGGTTCGTTAGTCTATTCATACTTTCTTTTCACTTAAACGCGCAAAACTCTACTGCTGTTTTTTCGGCAGAAAAAGAACCTGCGTTAATAGGAAATTACTTGTATTTGATAGAAGATGCCGATGGAGCATTAACATTTGAAGAAATACAAAAAGCCAATACATTTAGGAAACTGGATGATGTAGTACCTAATCTTAATACTTCTTCGTCGGTATTTTGGCTACGCTTTACCGTAAATGACCCAAATAATATTACTGATTTAGTTCTGAATATAGCGCAACCTGTATTAGATGAGCTTACTTTTTACTATCCTGATTCTAACGGAAGGTATAAAGAGATTGAAGCTGGTGAACAGTTTGATTTTAGCGATAGAACGTATAAAGAAGAAAGTTACATTTTTGATATAAAGCCTAAGGCAGAAGGCTCTACCTATTATGTTCGCATACATAGTGGAGAGCAGTTGCTTTTACCTTTATCAATAGGTAAACGGCAAATAGTATTTGAAAGCCAAAATAATAAACGCACACTGTTTGGTGTGTATGCTGGTATTATTTTGGTGATGTTTTTCTATAACTTTTTTGTTTGGGCCAGTACCCGCGATAAAAGTTATATGTGGTATGTATTGCATACCCTGTTTGTGGGTTTAACGCAAGCCAGCTTGCAAGGTTATGCTTTCCAGTATCTGTGGCCAAACTCAACATGGATGGCCAATAACAGTATATTTCTTTTTACGTGTCTGGTCAGTTTGGCAGGTATAGAATTCTTAAAAGTATTCCTACACACAAAAGAGAATGCACCAAAGCTACACAAGGGGCTTTATATTTTCTCGGGTTTATATATTGTTTATACCGTAATGAGCCTGTTGGGCATTCATGCCTTTACCTATAAGTTAATATTAGGTACACAATCATTAGTAGCGCTTTATATATTATATACAGGTTGGTTTATATACCGCAAAGGCTTTGCCCCTGCAAAATTTTATTTATTGGCTTGGGGCTTGCTTATGGTGGGCATAATAATATATGTACTGAAAGATTTTGGTGTATTACCTTATAATCTGTTTACAAATAGCTCGCTGCTTATAGGCTCGGCATTAGAAGTAGCATTACTATCGTTTGCACTTGCTAATAAAATAAACCTGCTAACTACAGAAAATCAGGAAAATCAACTGAAAGCACTTGAAGCAGTAAAAGAAAACGAACGTATAGTACGTGAACAAAACGTGATGTTGGAAGAGAAGGTAACCGAGCGTACATCAGAATTAAATAGTGCTCTTACTAATCTTAAAAACGCACAAACAAAACTGGTTGATGCTGAAAAGATGTCATCACTGGGTCAGTTAACAGCTGGTATAGCACACGAGATTAATAATCCTGTAAACTTTATTACTTCAAACATTAAACCGCTTCATCGCGATATACATGATGTGATGGAGTTGATAAAAATGTATGAGGATATTAGCAATGTTGATAGGTTAGAAGACCAACTGAAAGAAATTGCCAATTATAAAAAAGAGATTGATTTTGACTTTGTTAAAGAAGAAATCAACCTTTTGGTAAAAACTATTGATGATGGGGCACAACGTACTTCAGAAATTGTAAAAGGTTTGCGCAACTTCTCGCGTGTGGATGAACAAGATCTTAAACGCGGTGATATACACGTTGGTATTGATAGTACTTTGATGCTTTTGCGCAACAAACTGGATAATATTAATGTGATTAAAAGTTATGGTGATTTGCCCGAGATTGATTGCTACATGGGTAAACTAAACCAAGTGTTTATGAATATTATTGGCAATGCTATACATGCTATAAGAGCCAACCGTAATGCAAACCCTAAGGGTGTACTTACTATTACTACCGAAAATGCAGGCGATAACATAACCATAAGCATTAAAGATAATGGTACGGGTATGGATGAGAAAACCAGACTTAAAATATTTGAACCTTTCTTTACTACTAAAGAAGTGGGGCAGGGTACAGGTTTAGGTTTATCAATAGTATTTAATATTATACACGAAAGCCATAACGGAAAAATAGAAGTAAACTCTGTAAAAGGAGAAGGAACGGAGTTTTTAATGACGCTTCCTAAAGTTCAACTAAACTAAACTGTTATAGCTAAACATATTTTTAAAAACCTTGTTCTTATTAATAGAGCAAGGTTTTTTGTTGTAATATATTATGGAATTAAATAAACAATACTGGGACGATAGATATACAACGGGTGAAACCGGTTGGGATATTGGTGCGGCATCAACACCTATAAAAGAGTATATCGACCAAATGCTACCACAAGATATACAGATACTAATACCCGGTTGCGGCAGTGCACACGAGGCTGATTATTTAGTATCGAAAGGGTTCACAAATATTACTTTGCTTGATTTGGCAAATACTATTACACAACAGCTAAAAGACCGTTTTGCAGCTTACCCCAATGTGAGGGTTATAACAGAGGATTTTTTTACCCATCAAGGGCAATATGATTTGGTGATTGAGCAAACGTTTTTTTGTGCTTTTAATCCAGATTTGAGGGGGAAGTATTACCCCAAAATGCACAGCTTGTTAAAGCCTAAGGGTAAAATAGCGGGGGTGATGTTTGGTATTGAGTTTGAAAATGAAGGGCCACCTTTTGGAGGAAATGCTGTGGACTATAAAAAGTTAATGCAAAACCATTTTGAAGTAAGAACAATGGAGCTTTGCTATAATTCTATACCCAAACGTCAAGGTAACGAGCTTTTTGTGATTTTAGAAAAGAAAGACTAGCTTAACGTGAGTTTGGAATAAAACTAACTCAAAATGAATGTGTTGGTGTGCGGCTGTTGTTTATGTTAAGGCTCTTGAAGCATGGCGGGGCAGGCCAAACAGGCATTCACCCTTCGTCCCGAAAGTGTTCGGGATCAGGATGACAGCCCACTCACCCCTATCCATAGTGGGGTTGAACCTAAACTCACGTTAGCTTAAAAAAAACTATTCAATTTCTAAATCAAGCGCGTTTTTCAAATCCCTCAATTGAGGATTTTTTTGCGCCATGCTTTCAAATTTTTCTTTGTTAGTATAGGGAGTTATTGATGCTTCGGATTGTAGAATATCAATGCGTAGAGTAAGCAAACTATTGCCGGTTCTACGCCTAAGATAAATAAGCATATCCTGCTTTTCATCCTCAACCATATCGGCAGCTACCTTGTGTGGTGCTTGCACTACAAACTCATTTGCCCCGTCATAAACAGGTTGTGTTCGTTCAAGCAAACTTATCAGCATACGTTTGCCATTTCCTCGCATCGAGTTCAAAAAATCAATCCATGCGTGTTCAAATGGCACTATACTATCGTCAACATTATTTTCAGGTAAAGCAGAAACAGGTTCGTTATTCTTCTCTTCACTCGGTGAATCTGAAACAGGGGGAGGAGTTGCTTTGCTAAAACTTTTTAGCGAAGGTATTTTGCTAGTATCGTAAGCAGCTTTAACATCCTTTACTTTGTTATCAACTGTTGGAATAACAGTGGGTGTAGGTGCAGGTATATTGGCTACTACTGATGGAGATGGTGCAGTGATTACAGCATTATCGGGTGCTATATCATTTTTTTTTTAGGGGCTTCTATGCCCGCGTCAACCTTAATAGCTTGGGTAATGAGGCACATTTTAATTAACGCCAATTCTACATGCAAGCGTTGGTTACGGCTGGCTTTATACCCTACTTCTGCTTGGGTAGCTATATTTAGCGCATTAAATAACAATCCCGTTTCGGTTGTTGAAGCTTGCGCATTGTATTTATCTTTTACATTATCAGCTACCTGCAACAGTTTTAAAGTATTAGCGTCTTTGCATACCAATAAGTTACGGAAATGCAGGGCAAGACCTTCAAGAAACACTAAACCATCAAATCCTTTTTCTTGTATTTCATTATACAAGTTCAACGCAAGGGGCACATTCTCTGTATTTAGGGCATCGGTTACCTTAAAGTAGTAATCGTAATCAAGAATATTTAAATTTTCAATTACCCCATCATACGTAAGCGAGCTGCCACCAAAACTAACCATTTGGTCGAATATAGAGAGGGCATCGCGCAAAGCACCGTCGGCTTTTTCGGCTATTATATGCAAAGCCAAAGGCTCAGCATTTATTACTTCTTTGGTAGCAATACTTTGCAGGTGATTGCTTATGTCTTGTATTTGTATGCGCTTAAAATCAAAAATTTGGCAGCGCGATAATATAGTGGGCAGTATTTTGTGTCGCTCAGTAGTCGCTAATATAAAAATAGCATACGGAGGTGGTTCTTCAAGCGTTTTAAGAAAAGCATTAAAGGCTGCACTACTAAGCATGTGCACCTCATCAATTATATATATCTTGTATTTAGCTCCTTGGGGTGCGTAGCGCACTTGTTCTACCAAGCCGCGTATATCATCAACACTATTATTACTGGCCGCATCCAGCTCGTATATATTAAACGAGTGGCTCTCGTTAAAAGCACGGCAACTGTCGCACTCGTTGCAAGGCTCTGTGTTTGGTTGTAGGTTTTGGCAGTTTATGGTTTTTGCCAAAATACGTGCGCAGGTAGTTTTACCAACGCCACGTGGCCCACAAAATAAAAAAGCTTGTGCTAAGTGATTGTTTTTTATGGCATTTTTAAGTGTGTTGGTAACATGGCTTTGTCCCACCACAGTATCAAAAGTACCCGGTCTGTATTTTCTCGCTGAAACTATAAAGTTTTCCATCTCTGTTTTACCCATTGCAATTTTACGGGTTTATAGGGTGAGATAAAAATTTTTCATTTTACATTTAGCATTTATCATTCAACTTTAAGTATTATATAGTGGTATTGGTGAAATAACTCTATATACCCAGTAGCCCTTTTGCTAAATCATAAACTGATGATGAAATTAAGTTGACAAAAAATGATGTTCCTATATTTGAAACAAATGAACCAATGCTTTTAAGTTGAGGTGTAATATCCTTGTTTTTAGATACCTGTTTTAGTGCATAGTCAATGTCGTCATTAATTTCTTCTTTGAGTTCTTTGCTGAGGTTTTCAATGTCTTTTTTTAGCAATAATAGGATATCCTTAATATCTTCACTTTTATATTGAAAATTTTGATTTGAGTAAGGTGAGTTTTGGTTTATTTGAACGTTTTGTGAACCAGTAAGTGTGAAATTGTTAGTTACTTCACTTGTTTTGTTAGGAAAGAGCGAGGCTTCTTTTTCTTTAATCCATTCATTTACAATTTCATAATAAATATCCTTATTTTTAAGTTTTGGCAGAACCACATATTTCATATGCTTAATAAAGGTTTCTTGATCTCTTTGCGTTTTTTTGTAAAAGTTAAAGTGATATTCTATCAAGTTAGGTATTTCATATGGAGGTTTTGTAGTTGAAATTTTATTAATGAATTGATTATCGTAATCATCTTCTGTAACATTTCTTTCATACTTCCTTGTCGGACTATCTCTATAACCTGTCATTGCAAAAATGATAGTATTACCTATGTTTTTTAACTGGAAATTGCTTTCAGGATTATTTCCTTCTTCTGCTATTGAATAGAAATTGTTCATTTAAGCAAATATAAAAGTTAAATGATAATTGTTTAATGTAAAATGATGTGTTTGAAAAGAGTATAAAATTTTAATGGTCATCGGTTTAAAAACCGATGCTACGCATACCTATCGGAAATCCCGAAAGGGTATTAATAGCGGCAGGTTTTAACCTGTCGGGGGGAGCAAAAAATCATGTATCAGTACATACCAGTGTTTATAGTAGTTTTGTACTTCTAAAAGTGTTGTTAATTGCTTCTTACTATAAATGCTAAATGTTTATTGATAAATATTTAGGAATATATTACCTTTGCCGTCCCTTAAAAGTTAAGGGGTAAAATAAATTTTAAACAAGCACATGGATTTAAAAAATTATGAATCTGTAATCATATTTACACCCGTGCTGTCTGACGAGCAACTGAAAGATGCAGTAGCTAAATACAGGCAGTTGATTACAGAGCACAAAGGCGAAATTGTGCACGAAGAAAATTGGGGGCTAACCAAACTGGCTTATCCTATCCAAAAGAAAACAACGGGTTTTTATCAAGTATTTGAATACAAAGCACCAGGTAACCTTATTGCCGCGCTTGAACTTCAATTAAAACGCGACGAACGTATTATGCGTTTCTTATCAACTGCTTTAGACAAGCACGCGGTAATTTACAACCAACGTAAACGTAACGGCGAATTTAACCAACCCAAAAAAGATAAGGAGGCAGTAGTAGCATAATGAGTAGGCCAAACAGAAGAGGTAACTTCGTGTTCAACAATCAACCCGATGTTGCCGTTAAGAAAAAGTACTGTCGTTTTAAGAAAAACGGTATTAAGTACATCGACTATAAAGATGCTAACTTTTTGATGAAATTTTTGAACGAGCAAGGTAAAATACTTCCTCGCCGTATCACTGGTACATCATTAAAATACCAACGTAAAGTGGCACAAGCCATCAAACGTGCGCGTCACCTTTCTATATTACCTTACGTAGCCGACGGTTTAAAATAAGAGGAGGGAGCAAATAATGAAAATTATATTAAAACAAGATATAAAAAACCTAGGCTTTAAAGATGATGTTGTAGCTGTAAAAAACGGTTACGCCAACAACTTCCTTATCCCTCAAGGTATGGCTTCACTAGCCACTGAAAGCAACCTTAAAGTTTTAGCAGAAAACCTTAAGCAAGCTGCCTTTAAACAAGACAAAATTAAAAATGATGCAACTGCACTATCAGAAAAACTTAACGGTGTTTCTGTGCAGTTAGGTGCCAAAGTTGGTGCAAACGGCAAAATTTTTGGTTCTATAAACGCACTTCAAGTAGCACAAGCACTTAAAGCTAAAGGTTTTGAAGTTGATCGCCGCAAAGTGGTGCTTAACGAAGATCCTAAAGCAGTAGGTACATACACTGCTACAGTTAACCTTCACCGTGAAGTTTCGGTAGAGGTAACCGTAGAAGTTGTAGCCGAATAAGTAGCTTTATGCTAATTAAAATACAAAGCCACCCGTCGGGTGGCTTTTTTTGTTTTAAAATAGGTATGCCTTTTTAGTAAAATAAGCTAAATTGCGCCCTCAATTTAGAGTAGTACACATGAGTATTTTAGTAAATAAAGATTCAAAAATTATAGTACAAGGTTTCACAGGCAGCGAAGGAACTTTCCACGCTGGTCAGATGATTGAGTACGGAACCAATGTTGTAGGCGGTGTTACCCCAGGCAAAGGTGGTCAAACCCATTTAGATAAGCCCGTATTTAATACTGTAAAAGATGCAGTTGATACTACAGGTGCTAATGTATCAATAATTTTTGTACCTGCTGCTTTTGCAGCCGATGCTATAATGGAAGCTGCTGATGCAGGTATAGCCCTTGTAGTTTGTATTACCGAAGGTATACCCACTAAAGATATGATAACTGTAAAAGCATATCTACAAGGTAAAAATACGCGCCTTATAGGCCCTAACTGCCCGGGTATTATTACTCCGGGTGAAGCTAAAATTGGCATTATGCCGGGCTTCATCTTTAAACCGGGTCGTATAGGTATAATTTCAAAATCGGGTACGCTTACTTATGAAGCTGTTGACCAAATTACCAAAGCAGGTATGGGTCAAAGTACCGCAATAGGTATTGGTGGTGATCCTATTATTGGTACTACTACTCGCGAAGCGGTTGAAATGTTTATGAACGACCCTGATACCGATGGTATTATAATGATAGGTGAGATAGGCGGCAGCATGGAAGCTGAAGCAGCTTACTGGATAAAAGAAAACGGTACAAAACCAGTGGTAGGCTTTATAGCAGGCCAAACTGCCCCAGCAGGTAAACGTATGGGACACGCAGGTGCAATAATTGGTGGTGCTGATGATACTGCTGCTGCTAAAATGAAAATTATGGCTGAGTGTGGTATACACGTAGTAGAAAGTCCTGCCGAAATTGGTGCTAAAATGGCCGAAGTTATTGGCGTGGCCAAAGCGAACTAATCATACAAAAACAAAGTATATTGTAAAAGCTGCCCTTTGGGCAGCTTTTTTTGTTTACCGACAAATAGAATATTTTTGTTAAGATTGCGTTAAGCAATTATTACTTATGAAGAAGATATTGTTTTGCCTCTTTTTCTTTGTTTCATTTGGAGTAGCTCATGCCCAGTTTGAGTATGAAGGGCACGTTTTTTATGATGCCAAACAAACAAAGGCCAAAGAAATATACCACTACATTTTACGCTATAGATATACTATTGATAGAGAAACTGGTGATACAACAATAAGCCCCACGCCAACAACTATTAGGCATGGTGTGTGTATTTTGTATAGGGAGGATGGTACAATTGAAGCAACAGGACAGTATAATAATGGACGCAGGTCGGGAAAGTGGTTGTTTTATAAGCCTGACGGGAAAACGGTGCTTAGAGAAGAGTTGTTTTAGTTAATCAATTGATAATCAGTTATTAATATTCTTTTTTAGCCATAAAATAATACATGGCTTAACTGTAAGTATGGGTAGCGTGTAATTTATTGTTTTATTTTTTGAGTTTTTTTGCACTATTTTGATAGAGTTGTGATAATTTGCCAATAATTATAGGTGGGAGCATTGGAACAGGAAAAACCTTCAGTATTGTTTCTGGATGATGAGGTGGGAAACTTAACAGGTTTCAAGGCTCAGTTCAGAAGAATTTTTGACATCGAGGTGGCATTAACAGCCCACGAGGCAAGAGAAAAATTGGCCGAAAAGCCTTTTCATGTATTGCTGACAGACCAACGTATGCCCGAGATGAGCGGCGTTGAGTTTTGTGAGTCTATAAAAGATGAATACCCAGATACAGTTAGAATACTTGTAACGGCATACGCCGATATAAATACAGTTATTGATGCCATTAATAAAGGGCAGGTTTATCGTTATATAGCAAAGCCTTGGCAAGATGAGGATATAATGGTAGCCATTAAAAACGGTGTTGATTTAGCTGTTTCGCGCAGAGAATTACGCAAACGTACTGATGAGCTACAAAAAGCCTACGACGAGCTAAATAGGTTTATATATAGTGCCTCGCACGATATGCGCGCGCCTTTAACTTCAATTTTAGGTGTAGTAAATTTGGCTGAGCAAGAAACTACCGATGTGAGAATGCACGAGTATTTGCACATGGTGGAGGTAAGTGTGAAGCGTATGGAGGTGCTGAACAATAACGTAATTGACTATTATATAAACAATAAAAAACAAGCCCGTCTTGAGGTGCTTGATTTTGTGGAGATGATAGATCAAACGGTAAGTAGCCTACGCTACTATCTTGGTGCAAACACCATAAAGTTTGATATTAATATTGAGCAAACTACCAAATTTATGAGCGATGGCTTCAGAGTTCGCTCAATTGTTAATAATTTGATTAGCAATGCTATAAAATTTCAACGCGCCGATAATCCTGATAAAAATATAACTATTACAGGTACTATTGACGGAAATAGGGTAGTACTAAAAGTTGCAGATAATGGTATAGGTATAAAACAAGAAAGCCTTGGGCATATTTTTGATATGTTCTATCGCGCTACATTTATCAATGCAGGTTCGGGTATTGGTTTGTATGTAACCAGAGAATCTATTGATAAGCTAGAGGGTAAAATCGATGTACAATCGGTAGAAGGGCAAGGCACATCTTTTACTATAGAAGTGCCCAATCTTGCATCAACTATACAAGAAGAAGCAACGGCTTAGTTTATACGTTCATTCGCCCAATTTAGAGCTAGGTTTAGCTGTTCATCACGGGTAATATCACTATTGTCCAATATAAGAGCATCGTCGGCTTGTTTTAAAGGGCTGTCGGCACGATTAGAGTCGGTAGTGTCCCTTTCCCTTAAATTTTCCAAAACTTCCTCAAAACTCAAGTTTTCGCCCTTTTCTTGCAATTCTTTCAATCGGCGGTTGGCACGTACTTCGGGACGGGCAGTTAAAAATATTTTTAATTCAGCTTGAGGGAAAACCACAGTACCAATATCTCTGCCATCCATTACAATACCTTTCCTATCACCCATTTGTTGCTGTTGTTTCACCAAAAAACGCCTCACTGGTGATAGTGCACTTACGTTGCTAACGTGTTGTGCAACAGTCATAGTGCGTATTTCTGTTTCCACATTTTCACCGTTTAGGTAGGTATCAGCCGTTCCTTTTTCAGGATTAAACTCAAAGTGTATAGTTATTTGGTTAAGAGCGTCGGCCACTTGTTCAGCATTAGTAATATCAATTGTGTGAGTGATAAAATACAGTGTAACAGCACGGTACATCGCACCCGAGTCTATAAAAACATAACCCAATTGTTTAGCAAGCGCACGCGCCATTGTGCTTTTTCCGCACGATGAGTAACCATCAATGGCAATAATAATTTTTTTCACTACGTAATATTTGGCGCAAATATAGCCATTGTAGCAAACTATGGAAGGGTAGGGGCAGAAGTTGCTGTTTTTGTTTTGCGTTTAAAAAACGTTTCAGTATCAATAAGCAATGAGAAGTGGTGGCTACCGTGTTTTGGGAAAAAGCCTGCATTACCATAGCTAACATTCATTTTTAGCAGTTTTAGACTAAAACCCCACGAGAAACCCGTAAAGCCTCTATTATCGGGCAAGCTCATTTCTTTTCGGCGTTGGTGGTTATAGGCAAGACGTATATTAAAATTTTTGCTAAAAACCATCTCTGTGCCGATTATTAAATGGCGCATTATTTTATCACCAGTCGATATTTTTTGAGGTATTGGTTTTTGTGTAGCAAAATCTATTTGTACGTTGCGTGCATTGGGGTTTACGTATGATATATCAGCGGTTTGCAGGTTGTGCCCGATAAGTGAAAATCTAAAGGGTGCGTGTTCAAGTTTTTTTGACAGCCCAACTTGAATTTCAAAGGGTAAATGCTCGCTATTGCCCGGTATGTATGATTTTATTTGGGTACCAATGTTTTTGGCTACTACTGTTGCAGTAAACAATTTTTCGGTATTTACATAAGCACCTGCAATATCAAAAGCAACGCCTAATGAGTTGTACGTTTCTAATTGGCTGTATATTACTTTTAGGTTACTTCCATACGACCAATGGCCTTTGCTGTTGCCATATCCTAGTTGAAAAGCTATATCCGAAGCTCCAAAGTTGCCTGTAATATTCCCTGCTTCATCAGTTGCTACAAAATTACCATAATTTAGGTATTGCACGCCTGCGGCAAATGTGCCTACACTATCATAGTGTTTGGCGTATGCAAAGTAGCCCTGATTAATATCGGCAAAGTAGTTAAGGTAGTTTATAGCCAACTGCTTATCCATTTGTTTGTTAAGCATTGCGGGGTTTTGGAAACCAATGTTTACATCTCTATCATAAGCTGTAATAAGGTTGCCTCCAAGTGCGGCTATACGTGCCGATGGGGTTACGTTTAATACTTGGTATACGCCATTGCCGCCTATTTGTGCAAAGGCACTAACTGAACTGATTGAAAAAAGAAGTAGAAGAAATTTTTTCACTAAGTAGTGTTTGTTGGTCTCAAAAGTAATCGAAAAAACTATTGTATTTAGTATTGGAGACGTATGATTGTTGATAAAGGTTTGTAAAAAGCGATGTTATTTATCTAGCGAGTGTTAAAAAATGAAATAGTTACTGCTGCGCTTAATAATAAAAAGTCCTCTTTGCTAAAAGCAAAGAGGACTGGTATACTTAATAATGTTTGATTAAAAGATAAAATAGTTAAAGCCAAGGTTTATTGTTGATGAGCTTAAACCAAAATCGAAACCTGATGTTTTTTTCTTTACTTCGGGTTTTACATCTTTAGATTTAGTTGTGCTGATGTAATAATTAAGTATACCAACATTAGCGCTAATGCCTATATGTGGCGTGGGGAACCAAACTGCACCACCATTAAAACCAAAATTTAAATTGCTATCACTACTTTTTGTAATAGTGGTAATGTTGTTTGTAAGATTTTCTGTTTTTGATGTTCCAAAATCCATTAAAGCATTAAATGAACCTGTTAAGCCAAATTGTGGTTGAAACATAAAATACCTTTGAGCAAATAAGCCAACAGTTATTGGTGAATACGTTGTGGTGCTTTTACTGTTGTTAATACCGTAGTTAATTTTTTTTGAAGTACTGAAACCAATGTTAAGTCCTACTGCTGTTTTGTCAGCAATAAAATAACCTCCACTAGCTAAAATGTTGAATGATGAGTTTTTGTAGTCTTTTACCGCTGTGCCTCCTGTTGTAGTTTTAGAGGTCGACGAGTTGAAGCCAATGCTACCGCCTGTTACAATTGTACCTTCTGTTGTTTGTGCATTTACAGCTGATGCAGCAAGAAGCACTGCAACCACAGCCATTGTGATTTTTTTCATAGTTTTAAAAAAAGTAGAGTTAAATGTTTAAAGTGGTTTACACCTTAGTTTTCGCCTCGTTCCATATCGCATCCATTTCAGCCAGTGTCATATCCTTCATGTTTCTACCCTGTGCTTTTGCTTTCAGCTCAATATATTCAAAACGGGCTTTAAACTTTTTATTGGTTAGCTCTAGCGCATCGTCGGGGTTAATGCCTTCAAAACGTGCAAAGTTTACCAATGAAAAGAGTAAATCACCAAACTCGCCTTTTGCATTTTCTGTGCCAAACTCTTCTTTTAATTCGTTTAATTCTTCCTCAACTTTTCCCCAAACTTGTTCTTTAGTGTCCCAATCAAAACCTACCTGTGCGGCCTTTTCTTGCATACGATAAGCTTTTACCAAACTGGGCATACTGTTGGGCACGCCTGCCAATAACGATTTTGTGCCGTTGCTTTCTTTTTGCTTAATCTGCTCCCAATTCTGTTTCACTTCGTCAGAACCACTTACTTTAACATCACCATATATATGGGGATGGCGTATTATCAGCTTTTCGCACAATTGATTTATTACACTTGTTATATCAAAAGCTCCTTTTTCCTGTCCAATTTTGGCATAAAAAACAATGTGTAACAATACGTCTCCCAGTTCTTTCTTTATCTCCTCCATATCGTTGTTCACTATGGCATCAGAAAGCTCGTAAGTTTCTTCAATAGTAAGATGCCTAAGACTTTCAATGGTTTGTTCCTTATCCCAAGGGCATTGCTCGCGCAATTCGTCCATTATAGTCAATAGTCGTTCAAAAGCTATCAGTCGTTCATCATTCATACTACAAAGGTGCAAAAAATATAAAAGTGGCAAGTGAAGTAGATATAAACAAAAAAGCCCCTGTTTGGGGCTTTTTTGATATTCTTAACCATTTGAGAACCTTATTTTAAAATGTTGTTTTTCTCTAAGGCAATAAAAAATGATTCCTTATAGTTTTTACCAATCGGAATACGTTGGTCGCCTACTTCTACCGAGCCACCTACAATAGACATTATTTTATCAAGCGATACTATAAATGAACGGTGTACGCGTTTAAAATACTTGTCGGGCAGTTTTTCCTCCATGTTTTTCATGGTTTGCAGGGTAATATAGCGTTTGTCAGGAGTATGTATTTTTACATAGTCGGCAAGTGCTTCAATAAAAAGTATATCATTATAATGTACCTTTTGTAGTTTTTGGTCAGATTTAATAAAGATATATTCGTCTTCTCTTTGCAGGTGTTCTTCTTTTAGTTTAGCAAGCTCATCGGCTTTTCTTACGGCTTTCTGAAATCGCTCAAGCGAAAAAGGTTTTAACAAATAATCAATGGCATTTAGTTCAAAACCTTCTACAGCATAGTTTTGGTATGCAGTAGAAAAAATAACCATTGGTGGATCTTTAAGGGTACGAAGGAAATCAATGCCGGTAATTTCAGGCATTTGGATATCGAGAAAAATTAAATCAACTTGGCTTAGTTTCATTTTTTCCAATGCTTCAATGGCATTGTTGCAAATGCCAACCAAGTTTAGCTGAGGCGTGTTTTTGATGTATGCCTCAAGCACATCTTGTGCAAGTGGTTCATCATCA
This sequence comes from Bacteroidia bacterium, assembly GCA_037968475.1. Classification (GTDB taxonomy): domain Bacteria; phylum Bacteroidota; class Bacteroidia; order UBA8524; family UBA8524; genus SB11. Next base: position 29,132 of record JBBKVO010000042.1, on the reverse strand, counting down.
ACAATCAGGCAACTGATTTTCATGCGGCAGGTTTGTTAGTATATGTGTACTGATAATAGCTTTATTAATAACGTCTAAAACGTAGAAAAGTATGTAAAATTAATACAAAAAATCAAATAATTTCTAAAAACAGGTCTACCTCAAATGTGCTATCCGTTTCATTAATGCTTAACGTGTATTTATTAGGGTATAGTATGTTTAATCTCTTTTTTACGTTTACAATACCAATACCACCAACTTTTATGCCTATTTTTTCTGTAGTGCCTTCTTTTTTATTATTACTTATAGTACAGTGTAATTTCCCATCATTTATATTTAAGATGATGGATACCCTACCATCAGTTGCCTGTGTATTCAGTCCATGTTTAAAACTATTTTCCACAAAAGGCATAAGTAGCATAGGTTCGATTAAATAATCATCACTATCAGTTGTATGCTCAAATAAAATTTTTCCCCTGTTTCCAAGTCTTATTCGTTCCAAATCAAGGTAATTGTTTAAATAATTTATCTCTTTATCGATGGTTACTTTTTCTTCACCTGCTTCGTACAGCAAGTAGCGTAGCATTTCAGAGAGTTTTAAAACTGTGTGCGGAGCATCGTCAGATTTTTTTAGAGTAAGCGCGTATATGCTATTTAGGCAGTTGAATAAAAAATGGGGATTGATTTGTGATTTTAGAAACTTTAATTCTGTTTCAGAAGTTATACGCTGTAATTCTGATTTTTCTTTCTCACGTTGGTACCATTGTAGTACCAATCTTAAAATCATAGTTATACCAACAGCGTATGAGGTAAAAAAGCTATTGGTAATAAAAAAATCAAATGTCCATATATTATACTGTTTTTCAGCAGCACTCTCAGGACTAAGCAAGTATATAATAATGGCTAATGGAAAACAGATTAAGGAAATAGAAAATAAAAGACTAAAGGCATAGGTTATGTAAAGCCTTTTTTGAAGTAATTTGGGGACTAAGACATATATATTGAAGTAGGCTACTAAAGCATGAAAAAACACCACAATAAGTGTGTTTACTATTTGGGTGTAATCTCTAAAACTGCCTGAAACTAATAGCCAAAACAGCGCATAGAAAAACCAAAAGAATATATGCTCTAGCTTATACTTGGGAAATTTTGAAGGGAACATTGTAGCAGGACTTTTTAGGAAAAATAGCTAAACTTTTTAAAGTTTAGTATTACCTGTCGCCCGCGTTGCGAAAATAATCGATAAGCGAAAAACTCCAGTCTAGCATTTGCCAGCCTGTATACATTTTTGATACTAAATCTTTTTGTTGGCCTTCTTCAGTTGCCGCTACATTAGAGAAGAAGCTGTGTGTAAAAGTAAAGGCACCAATATTGGCCACTGCAAGCAATATCAATATATTACGGTGAAAAATGAATTTAATGGATGCTTTTGCAAGTTTCATTTTGTAAGTATTACTGCAAATATATAGACAATTTTTCTTTTAAAACAAAATTTTATGCTAACATCTTTTGTTAACAACGTTAAACTACTATTTGACAAACGTGTATACGTGGCATTTATTTTGCTACTTTTGTAGTATGGTTACAATATTTTTAGCACTCGCAGTTTTGGGTATTGGCTTTGCACTTTTTGCCATACGTTTATTCTTTTTTAAAGATGCAGAGGTGAGAGGTGGTTGTGCATCAAAAAATCCATTATTACTAAAAGATGGTATTGTTTGCACCGTTTGCGGAAAAGATGTGCAGGAAAATTGTGAAAACGCTACTACTTAATAGTATTGCTGCTGTTTTCTTCACACACATATCAATTTAAAATCATCCATTGGCAGCTTGCTAAGTTGCTATTGATGGTATCTTTTTGGGTAATAGTCTTTCCACTTTCAGCGCAGCATTTCTATTCGTATCGTGATACTTTTGGTTATTTGTATACCTATAACGAAGGTTATATACGCCGTATGGATGATAAGCCCATAGCACAATATAGTTTTGGTACGCAAGACGTAGCTTTTGTAAATAATTTAAGCGAGTTTAAAATATCCATTGGTACAGGCAGCCAAGTGATAGCTGAGATAGCTCCAAAAAAATGGACTTTTTCACGCAGTATGCTCACTTTCGAGCAAAGCAATAGTCTGTTTGTTTACTGGAAGAATAGGGTAACCCGATTAAGTTTTTATTTTACTGATTACAGCACACACGATAGCATAGTTTGTTTTACAGATAGGGCAAATGCCTTTAAGATTTTTTATGATGGTATTACGTACAATATAAATAACATACCTGTACGAGATTATAAGGCGGTGCGCAATATTGCTGCCTTCAATACCAATGCCTATATATTTAAGGTGTTTTTGCGTGGAAAAATGCGTACGCTTGAAAAATATGAAGTTACGGATTACCAAGTGGGCTTAAACACTGTGGGGTATCTTGACCAAACTGGACGGTTAAAGGCCTATAATAGTGGTGAGGTGTACGATTTGGACGAGCTTACCCCTACTTTTTATACTGTGGCCGATGATATTGTAGTTTGGCAAAATCGTAATAAAGAGTTTAAGGCTTTTTATAAAGATAGTTCATATTTGTTGGAGACTTTTTTGCCCACCAATCACTATATTGATAATGGTTTGGTGTATTATGTGGATGAGAATAACAGACTAAAAGTATTTGATAGAGGGAAAATACATTTTGTGTCGTTTTTTGTGCCTAAAGGTATAAAGGTATTTAACCACACGCTTTGTTTTTACGACCAATACAACCACTTGATGCGCTACCAAGATGGCGAGGTAAAAAATATTTCGCACGAGCGGGTAACGGATTATTGGATTAATGGCGATTTGATAATATACCATGCCCAAGTAAACGATATTGTTTTTTTGGGCGAAGGCGATCCATACCGCATACGCTACAACTGGCAAAAGTTTTAAAAATAGTTATATTGTAAACTAATGGAGAGCATTATAAACCAAATAAAAAACTTTGCTAAAAAAGAGGTAGAGGCCAACCCTCAAATTCCTGAGCAAGAAAAACCAAGTGCTATACAGCAAACGGTAGAAACTTTGATGCAAACCCTTAAAAAAGCTATTGCTGAAGGCAAAAACGACAGGGTGGTGAGGATATTAAGCGGCAAAGAACCTATACCCGATAATTCTATTTTGGGTGAAGCTATTACAAAGTTAAAAAGTACATTTTCAGAGCAACTAAAAATATCAGAAGTTGAGGCCGAGCTTTTGGCTGGCAAAATAGTACCCGGTGTGATGGGAAGCCTTGTTACCAAAACTGATGAAGGAAAGGAGCAATTGCGCGATATTATGCAAACACTTGGGGGCGATATGCTAGGCGATATTGAAGGTAAATTTGGTAAATACCTTAAAGACGACGACAAAGACCCTTTGAAGAGCTTATTTTAAACCGAAATATCAAAAAACCGAGTCCATGCTCCACTTTCAGCAGTTTGTTTTAGTATTTGGTTGCGTTGCAGCAAAAACTGCGTCATATATCGTTTAAGAATTAAAAAATCTACCCATTTGCCCAATATGCCTAGTGGAGCGGTGTAGGCAAACTCATCCTTCATTTTAGTTTGGTTATTTTCAAGCTGTTCAAAGCTATGCTTATGGCGCATGGTTTTAAATGCCCCTTTTAGCATCACATCACTAAAAAAGAAAGGATATTCCATTTCTATTACTTGCACCGTAAGGTACTGTTTTATCCCAAAATGGCGGGCTTGCCATGTTACAGTTTCACCCTTTTCTATCAGGCCGCTGGTGCGGCCTGCCACTGCTTTTTCTTTGGTTTGATTGGTAGAGTATTGATGCGCATCAATACTGCGGGCAAGGTTGAAACAAATCTCAATACGAGCGTTTATTATCGTTTCAAGCATTATAGTTGCCATATTGTTGTGAGTTTATTTTTTAATATACCTTTTTAGTATTACTGTTTCCTCTGGGTCAGTAAAATCCTTTGGACGAAGTTTTTCTAACATTTCAGCCGAAAGGTCTCCCATTTCTTCATGCTCCATATTTAAAGCCATTTTTATGGTGTTTGCATCAATAAATTCTATCAATGCAGGAGCAACCATGGCTATAGCACTATCCATATCAACCAAAATGACATATATATTGGCTTTGCATATTTTTCCGTTTGTTTGTGCGGTGTATTTGGCGCAGGCATTAAAACCTTCTAAATCAAATCCTTCCCCAATAATATGCAGATCATCGACGGGAGCATTAATTGATACAAAACCATTTTTATGAAAAGTGAATGTTGATGTGTCTTTCCCCTCAACTTCAATCCACTCGCCAACAATATTGTATTGTGCACTAACCCATGATGAGATGGCAACAAATAGTGTTACTAAAACAGTTTTAAAAGATTTTTTCATAGTTTATTTTGTAAATTGTGTTTTTAGATTTTCGGTTACAAATTCTTTTAGTTCGCCATTATCATCGTATATAAAATAGGCTTTTATACCTTGTTGGGCAGCAAACTCTTTTCCTTTTTCAAACCCTAGTACCATGCAGGTTGTAGCGTAGGCATCAGCCGTTGCGCCATCTTTAGCAATTATAGTAGCACTAAGTAAATTATGATTGACTGGGTAGCCCGTTTTGGGGTCGATAGTGTGGCTGTATTTTTTACCGTCTTTATAATAAAACTTACGGTAATTGCCCGATGTGGCTAAGGCTTCGTTATTTTGAAGGGTGATAAAAGCCTGTGCTTCGTTTTGTTGGGTTTTGTTTTCAATAGGTTTTTCTATACCCACTATCCAGTTAGTACCATCGTCTTTTTTTCCGTGCGAAGAAAACTCGCCGCCTATATCAATCAAAAAACTTTCTACACCGTGTTGCAATAGCATTTGTGCTATTAAATCGGCAGCATAACCGGGTGCAATGGCATTAAAACTAAATTTAATACCCGTTTGGGTTTTATACAGGCTATCGCCTGCCAAATAGCATTTATCAATGCCTACGTAGTGCAATAGCGAATCTACCATGCTGCTATCCATCGTTTCGGCATTTTTAAGACCAAAGCCCCATGCTTCAAACAGGGGAGTGCCCGTAGGGTCGAAAAGCCCGCCGCTTAAATGGTTTACTTCTTTTGATATTCTATACAACTGCCTAAAAAGGCTATCGGTAACGCAAACGGTTTCTGCTTTGTTTATGGCTGTAATTAAAGAGGTAGTATCCCAAGTAGATAGTGATTTATTAAAATCAGCTAAAAAAGAGTCTATTTGGGTTTGTGATATAACTTGTGTTGGTGCAAAATAGGTGATGCTGTAATAGCTACCCATAGTTTCACCTTGAAAACTGTGTTTTGTAGGTTTTGTTTCTTGTTTGCAAGAAATTATAAATAGGGAGGGAAGGAGAAGGAATAGTAGTTTTTTCATTGTATTACACTTTCAAAAGTAAGTGCAAATAATTAATTGTGGTGAATGAAAAAACGGTGCTTGTATAATTTTTATTGGCTCAAACTGAGCTTATTGTTTTACTATTTTTTGATGATGAAGTATTTTATCATCATTGGCAATGGTGATAAAGTATATACCGTTTTCATAAGCACTGGCATCAATACTGGTTTGGTGTGTAAATAAATCTGCTTGTACTATCCTACCTATAATATCGGTAATTGTGTAGTTTAAGGTATTGAATGGGCTGGCTATTATGCTAAAACTTATGCTAATAGGGTTGGGGAATATGCTAACTGATGTAGCGGAGGCTTCTTCTGCTACTGATGACGTATTGTTTACCACTACTGTTTTGCACGTAGTGTTTCGGCACACAGTATCAGCAAAATTTAGTTTATAAATATACAAGCAAACCGAATAGGTAGCGTTTGATGGGAATGTATGGCTTTCTTCTTCAATAAGTTTTTGGGTATTATCGCCATAATACCACAGGTAGTGTGTATTAGAGTCCGTCCAAGTAGATGTATTGGTAAATTTTAGTGTAGCACCTTGTGTGCTATCGTTTTCAAATTCAAAATCAGCTTTAAAGCCAATGCAACTTGGCTGGGCATTAAGATAATGTGTACTAAAAATGATTAGCGCAAATGATAGGCTTACCGCTATGTTTAACTGTCTTTTCATTAGTAAAACTTGTAGATAGTATAAAAAAAATAAACCCCTTTGTACTAGTACAAAGGGGTTACAATATAATGGTTTTTAGAGATTAACCTCCAAAATCGTCAAACGATACATTTTCTTTAGGAACACCCCATTCGTCGCACATTTTAATAACGGCAGCATTCATCATTGGAGGGCCACAGAAATAGTATTCAATATCCTCAGGTGCTGAGTGTTTACTTAGGTAATTATCTATAAGGGCTTGGTGTACAAAGCCAACAAAGCCATCACCTTCACGGTCGTCCATACCTGTTTTCACTTTCCAGTTGTCTTGCTCCATAGGTTCTGAAAGCACTACATAGAAACGGAAGTTTGGAAACTCTCTTTCTATTTCTTTAAAATCTTCTAGGTAAAACAACTCGCGTTTTGAGCGACCACCATACCAGAAGGTTACTTGCCTATCGGTAGTTTTAAGTGTGTGGAATAAATGGAATAGGTGTGAACGTAATGGAGCCATACCGGCACCACCACCTATGTATATCATTTCCTCTTTTGTAGGCTTAATAAAGAATTCGCCATAAGGGCCTGAAATGGTTACTTTATCACCCGGTTTGCAACCAAACACGTACGATGAGCATATACCTGGGTTTACGTCCATCCATTTATTGGCTGCTCTATCCCAAGGTGGGGTAGCAATACGTATGTTTAGCATTACTATGTTTCCTTCGGCAGGGTGGTTGGCCATAGAGTAGGCACGGAAAATAGGCTCTGGATTTTTCATTTTCAAATCCCACAAACCAAATTTATCCCATTCGCCTTGAAACTCATCGGCAGGTTTGCCCATGCGTGGGTGAGATGTAATATCGATGTCTTTAAAGCTAACTTCACATTGGGGTACATCTATTTGTATGTATCCGCCTGCTTCAAACTCAAGGTGTTCGCCTTCGGGCAATTTCACCACAAATTCTTTAATAAACGATGCTACGTTGTAGTTACTAACCACTTCGCATTCCCATTTTTTGATACCAAATACCTCTTCAGGTACTTTTATCTTCATGTCGTTTTTTACCTTCACTTGGCAAGCCAAACGCCAGTTTTCTTTTTGCTGACGACGGTTGATGTGCCCAGTTTCGGTAGGAAGTATATCGCCTCCACCTTCAAAAATTTGGCATTTGCACATGGCACAAGTACCACCGCCACCGCAAGCTGAAGGAAGAAATAGTTTTTCGTTTGATAATACTGAAAGTAGTGTGCCGCCGGCACCTGTGGTTATCACTTTCTCACCGTTTACTTCTATTTTAACATCGCCTTGTTGCACCAATTTTTTGGCTGCAATTTGAAGTATTATTACCAACAGTAGAATAACTGCGGTGAAAATACCTGCGCTGGCAAATATTACAGAAGGATCTATTACTAATAATGTCATAGCGTATTGTTTTTCAGTATTTTAAATTGCAAAACCCATAAAGCTAAGGAACCCAAATGCCATTAGGCCCACTATAATAAAGGTGATTCCCAAACCACGTAATGGTTTTGGTACGTTAGAGTATTTCATTTTTTCGCGTATAGCGGCTAAAGCTACTATTGCTAATAACCAACCTATACCTGAGCCTAGGCCGAAAACAGTGGCTTCGGCGAAGTTGTAGGGACGGATTGACATAAATTGTGCACCACCTAATATAGAGCAGTTTACTGCTATAAGTGGAAGGAAAATACCTAGTGAGTTGTAAAGTGATGGTGAGAATTTTTCTACAACCATCTCTGTAAGTTGCACCATTGATGCTATTACTGATATAAACACAATAGCGTTTAGAAAAGTAAGGTCTACAGTAGCAAAATCAGCACTAATCCAACTCATAGCTCCTTCTTTCAAAAAGTATTCTACTATAAGCCAGTTTATGGGAACTGTAATACCTAATACAAATATTACGGCTAAACCCAAACCAAAGGCGGTTGATACTTTTTTAGATACGGCCAAGTAAGAGCACATACCCAAAAAGTAGGCAAATATCATGTTGTCGATAAATATCGACCTTACGAATATGTTAATTAAGTTTTCCATTGTTGTTGCTTGCTGCTTAATTATTCAGTTTCAAAATAGCCGTTACGTGCACGTTGTGCCCAAATTAATATACCAAGTACTAAGCAAGCACCTGCGGGTATAAGCATTACGCCATTGCCTAGGTAAGCTAAGCCCATACCTTCGAATACTTTAAAGCCCCATAGTGAGCCTGAGCCTAATAATTCGCGGAAAAAGGCAACTGCCATAAGTATAGCGCCGTAGCCTAAACCATTACCTAAACCATCAAGAAATGAAGGCCAAGGTTTGTTAGCCAATGCAAAGGCTTCTAAACGACCCATTACTATACAGTTGGTAATAATTAGCGATACAAATACAGAAAGTTGTTTTGATATATCGTAAGCAAAGGCTTGTAATACTTGGTCAACAATGGTTACCCAAAGTGATACGATAGCCAATTGTACTATAATACGTATACGCGATGGAATGCTATTACGCAGCATAGATATAAACAAGTTAGAAAATGCAGTTACAAAAGTTAGTGCCAAAGCCATTGCAAACGATGGTTTTAGCTGAACTGTAACGGCAAGTGCCGAACAAATACCCAATACCTGTACGGTAACAGGGTTATCAATATCCAAAGGATTAGAGATAAGCTTTTTGTTTCTTTTAGAAAACAAAGGCTCTTTTGGCTCTTTAACCTTTTCAGCAGGGGCAGTTAGGGTTTCAGTGCTCATATTACTTTTGGGTTGTTTGGGTGTTTTTTATTGATTTAATATAGTTTTGGTAGGCTGTAAAATAGTCATCTAACATATTGTTTACACCTTTACCTGTTAAGGTAGCACCACTCATGCCATCCACTTTGTGGGGGGCATCGTCGTATTTATTACCTTCACCTTTTTGCATCACTACTGATTGTAGTTTGCCTTTATCATCAAACAAGGTTTTGCCTTTGTACCTTTCAGAAACGGCTGGGTCATCAGTAATACGTGCACCCAACCCCGGTGTTTCACTTACGTGCCCAAAGTTGATTCCGTTAATAGTGTTAAGGTCTGATTTTAAAGAAACATATCCTGAGATATTGTTCCACAAACCGAAACCGTATAGAGGGAATATATAAAACTCAGTTTTTGTAGAGTCGTTTTTATCTTTTGCAGTGTATACAGGAAATACACGCTCTTTTAAAGGTTTTTTGTATTCTTTAGGGATATTTACGGCGCCGGGTTTCATACCTTCTACCACTTTCCCGTTAAAGTCTACAACAAAACCATCAATCATTTTATCGTAGGCTTTTACAATATCGCTTTTTTCCATACCCTCGGTTTTCACCACAGTACCAACGATATTCATTTTTCGCTCTTGCTCTTTATTAGCATCTTGCAATGGGCGCAAACCCATTGCAGTAAGCGATAACACCACGCCACAAAACACCGTAAGGGCTAGGGTATATAATAGTATGTATGTATTAGACCGTTGCACGTGCTAATCTCCTTTTTTTGTTTGCGTTAATAACAAAGTAATCTACCAATGGTGCCATTACGTTCATAAATAATATGGCAAGCATCATACCCTCAGGGTAGGCGGGGTTAAATACCCTTATCAGTACACAGAGTATCCCGATAAGGAAGCCGTATACCCATTTACCTTTGCTGGTTTGTGAGGCCGAAACAGGGTCGGTAGCCATATACACTGCTCCAAAAGCAAAACCGCCAATAATAAGGTGGTAGTAAAAGGGCATTTGCATAAACATATTATTAGGGGCTACAATAGGGCCAAGTACGTTTAGTAGCAAACCCATTACTGCACCACCCAAAAATGTTGCGGTGATAATGCGCCAGCTGCCAATACCTGTAGCTATTAATATTAGCGCACCTATAAGGCAGGCTAGGGTAGAGGTTTCTCCAATAGACCCGGGGATAATACCTGTAAAGGCATCCCAAGCGCTCCACGCGCTGTGGGTAATATCTTTACCTTCGGCTGCTTGTGAAAGCATGGTAGCACCACTAAAACCGTCGGCCACTTCGGCACGGTTGGCACTAAACCAAACATACTCTTGATCAGCACGATACTCGCCCGACATAAATGCAGGGTAAGCAAAGAATAAGAATACACGGGCTGTAAGTGCGGGGTTTAATAAGTTCATCCCTGTACCACCAAATACTTCTTTACCAATTATTACGGCAAAGGCAGTACCTACTGCTACCATCCACAAGGGGATAGTAGGGGGTAAACAAAGTGGGATAAGTAAACCGGTAACCAAAAAGCCTTCGTTTACTTTGTGCCCGTTTATTTGGCAAAAGAAAAACTCTATGCCCAAACCTACTCCGTACGATACTATTACGATTGGCAATACTTGTATTAGCCCGTAAAGTAAACAATCCATTAAGGCAGGAGCGGTGGCAGGGTCTAGCGCTAAATAGTGTTGGTAACCTACATTCCACATACCAAATAGCATTACGGGTAACATTGCTATTACTACCGTAAACATAGTACGTTTTAAATCTATACCATCACGTATGTGTACGCCTTGGTGTGTTGTTTCGCCCGGTACAAAAAGGAAAGTCTCTATTGCATCAAATGTTGAATGCAGAAAATAGAGCTTACCCCCTTTTTCAAAATTGGGCTTTATTTTTTCTAATTGTTTATGAAGAAACTTCATTGTTGGATATTACTTCAGTTTATGGTTTAACCTTCTTTTTCAATTAAGTCTAAACCTTCGCGCACAATCTGTTGCAAAGGCATTTTTGATGTGCAAACAAACTCGCACAGGGCTATATCTTCTTCGTCTATCTCTAGCAAGCCTAAACTTTCCATAGCCTCTATATCATTAGCTAATATAGCTTTGACAAGATGCTGGGGGTAAATGTCCATAGGCAATACTTTTTCATATTCGCCCGTTACCACAAAGGCACGCTCTTCGCCGTGCATACTGGTATTTACCTTATACTTTTTGTTTGGCATAAGGAATGACAAGAATGTTTTTGAAATACTTGGACGAGCGTATGAAGGGATAAGCCAACCAATAAACTCAGGATCATCACCCTCAGGTATCACCGTTATTTGCCTATCGTAAAAACCAAGGTATCCGTTTTGCTCTACTTTAGTACCTGTAAGCACATTACCGCTAATAATACGGCTTTTGACTTCGCTAAGGTTGTTGCTTACTAAAGTGTTTAAACAGGCACCGTTTTTAAGGGTGTAGTATTTGCGTGCACCTTCGTTTACTTCTGAACCACAAAGTGCAACGGTGTGTATGGCATCGTATATACCGTCTTTAAACAGTTTACCAATATTAGCAACACCTTCAGGGTTTACTGCCCATACTATATCACCTTTACCTAGTGGTGCTATGTGGTGTATTTGTACACCAACATTACCCGCAGGGTGTGGGCCACTAATGTTTACCACTTCTACATTGTTGGTTGATGATAAGGGGGTGTTAACACCTGTTGGCAAGCTAAGGTATATGTTTCCTGCTGTAAGCTTTTTAAGTGCGTTTATACCCCATTGAAAATGCTCCATACGGTCTTTTAAAATAAAACCATAGTCGGGGGCAAGGGGTGCACTGTCAAAACCTGATATAAAGATGTTTTTAGGAGCATCTTCAGGATTGGCAATTTTACCAAACGGACGTTGCTTAATGGTAGCCCAAGCACCGCTGTTTAGCAATGTTTGTTTCACCGTAGCAGCATCCATACTATCGGGGTTGCCCGAAGTAAATTGCTCAAAAGCCATTTTGCTATCGGCCAGTACTTTAATATCAAGTATTACCCTTTTAGCACCTCTGTTAATTTCTATTACCTCACCGCTAACGGGTGATGTAACCATAACATCGGGCATTTCTTTAATGAAGAAAAGGGGAGTACCCGCTTTTACTTCACTACCTACTTCTACTTTCAGTTTTGGGGTAAGCCCTTTAAAGTCGGCAGGCTTAATGGCGTATGTTTTGGGCGCATCTGCGCTTCCAACAACGGGGGACGCTTCACCAACTAAGTTGATGTTGTACCCTTTCTTTAATTTTATAGTTTTACCCATGTTTTGTTATCAAAAAGGTAGCCTACTTGGGCTAACAGATGATAATGATTAAAGTTTGTGATGGAGTTTTTTAACCCGCGCAAAACTAATAAAAAATTAACATCACCACCTTTTTTTTTGGCTAAAAACTGTTATGTGCAAAACTGTTGCTAAAAATAGATGCTTGTAAATAAAAAAGCCCTGTGATTACAGGGCTTTGAGGAAAGGGTAGTATAAAATTTATGATTGTGAATGAAAGTTGTTATTCTTTGTCATCGTCTCTGTTATCCTTGCTTTTATCTTCCATTTTACCTTTATGGTTCTTGTGAAGTTTTTTGAGCAAGCTACGTTTAAACTCAATTTCGGCTTTGTAAATCATGGCTACTTTTTTCACGGGCAGCACTTTTTTAAACTCTGCTGTATACTTTTTTATCAGGTCAACCTCTTTTTGCTTGTACTCTATGGTGTTGTTTATCAACTTTTCGCAATCGGCATCGCTCATAAAGGTAAGGTCTACTCCCGATAAATCAACATCCGTTTTAAAGTTTTTTCTAAGCTCGTCGCTTTCGTCCATAAATTTCTCGTACAGGGGGATGAATTTCTTTTCTTCTTCCTCAGTAAGAGCAAGTTTCTTTTTCAAAAATTCTATTTTGGCTTCGCGTATTTTTTCAAACTTTTTCTTTTGGCCAAACGCCGATAGGGCAAAAATGGCCATAAGAGTTACTAATATTATTTTTTTCATAACTATATACTTTTTTAAGAATTAAAGACTTTCAATAAGGGTTTCATCAATACTATACAGCAGGTACTCTTCTATTTCGTCGTCGCTGGGTTGTGTGGCTGTATCTTTACTATTGGGTTGTTTAGTTGTAGCAGGTGAGGTGGTTTCTGCTTCGGTATCACTATCAAAAACCAAAGCAAATAAATCTTGGCTTACTTCTTCATCAATACCTATTAGGCTAACATCTTGTAACAAATATTCTTCAATGCTGGCAGTGCTTAGGCCTGTGGTATCAATGGCAGCATTACTGGCTGTTTGCGGCTGTGTTGCAGTTGGGTTTTGGCTAAAGAAAACGAAATATCCTACTAACAATACAATGGCTGCTGCAATGGGTATGCTATATACAGGGCGAAGCAGTTGCTCCCAACTAAACCCTCTTTGGGGTTGTGCCTCAATACGGTTTTTTACCTGCGAAGAGAAACTATCAAAATACCCTGTGGGTACTTTAAAGTTGTCTTCGGGTTTTTTATCGCCCGTAAGGTTGCGTATATGTTTTTCGTTGGCGTTCATTTACAAGTATGATTACTTTATTGTGCTAAGGTTTAATCGCTTACTAAAATTTTTTCTATTTTTTTTACCGCAATATGGTACGATGCTTTAAGTGCGCCTACACTAGTGCCTAATACCTCGCTTATGTCATCGTATTTCATATCGTCAAAGTATTTCATATTAAATACTAAGCGTTGTTTTTCAGGAAGTTTTAAAATGGCTTTTTGCAGCAGGCGCTCAATGTCAGTACCTGTGTAGTGGCTGCTATCGTCAATTTTGCTACTTAGCTCGGCCTCAACATCAACAAGGGGTAAAAAGAATTTGGTGCGTTTTTTCTTTAGCAATGCCAATGCCTCGTTGGTGGCAATGCGGTATATCCATGTATACAGCTTGCTATCCTCGCGAAAGTTGATAAGGTTTTGCCACACTTTTATAAAGGTGGTTTGCAGGGCATCGTTAGTATCGTCGTGGTCAATTAAAATCTTACGGATATGCCAATACACCTTTTTCTCATATTTTTTTATGATAAGGTGCAAGGCATAGTTTCGGGTGCGCTCATTTTTAAATTGGCGCACCAAATCAATATCGTCAGCTATTACGTGTTGTTCTTCGCTCAAGCGTTTAGGTTTTTGTTAACGCGGTTTTGACTTGTTAGATAGACTAATAAAGTGAAGGTTTAATTGCTGTATAAGTTTTTGACGTTATACTTTTTTGCTAATCTCTGGATTAAACATTTACAATTTTACTTATAGTATCAAAAATCAATTCAAATGATTTTGAGCTGAAATTTTCAAATCCTAACCTTGATTCAAGAATGCTTTCAGCAAAATCTTTTTTTGTAAGCCCAATTCCTTGACCACTAGCATTAATAATTTGCCCAACTTTATTGTCTAATATCTTTTTCTTCTTAAGTTTTGAGATATCAGGAGTAGAGTCAATAATGTATTTTTTTTCTTTACGTACTTTCAATTCTTCTTCAAAGATTAGCCTTTGACCATTTTCGTTAAAAGTAAGAATTTCATCATTAGTATAATAAAATTCAATACAACCTTCTTCTATTGAATTTCTATGGGGAGGTAGTTGTGTGCTGAATGAAAATAAATTATTTGACCACTTTCTAGGAGCACCATCAACGTTATTGACATTTTTATTTGTTTCGGAAACATCTGAATCAAATATGCAAATAATTTTAGTATCAATAACCCTTTTTTGAGATAATAAACAGAACTTTTCTAATGTAGTATTACCCATATTATTGTGATATTCGTAAAACTTAATATTTAGAGAATTGAACTTGTCTTTTTTTGTTAATCGACTAAGTGCTGCCTTTAAATGCATCCAATCAGTTTTACCTTCAGTAACTATAATAGCATCATATCCTACGGCTATTTGTTCAATACTTTCGAAAATATTTTCTCTCCAATATAGGTTTTTATATTTGTTGATTATTTTATCTATACTAAGTACAGGTCTATATTTTTGAGGTCGTTGTTTTAGAACGTGTTTTATAAACCCAATTCGCCCACAAACTACTTTAAATAAATTAGGGTGGATTTTAAGTCTTTGTTTTTCATCAAACTTGTTGTTAAATTTTTGTTGTGCCTTAGTAATTCCATGTTTATCTATAGCATGTAAAACAGCATTGATTTTGTTTCTAATATAAATTCGTCTAACATTAGGGAATTGATTTACTGTAAGACCAGTTACTTCGACTCTTTGACTTTTATTTATTCGAAACCGAACCTTATCATGGTTTATATTAAATCCACAAGATTGAATTATTGATTCTAGCTCAGTGCTAATAATAGAATCATTATTTAAGGTTGAAACCACATTTTCAAATGATATTTTCCTATTACTAGAGAAAGTAATGTCATCTGCATATCTAGTGTATGTTAAATGATGTTCTTTAGCGAACTGTATTAAACTTTTGTCTAACGTTACACAAATAATATCAGACATTATTGGTGATGCTGGTGAGCCTTGAGGTAGCGCATTTTTATAACAACACACATTAGCCAGCAGGGCAGCTACATTTTGGTTAAAGTTAAATGGGTAACTCTTGAATGCACCTAAAACTCTACCAAAATTAATTGTAGCAAAGAAATCCTTAAGATCAATATTTAAAACGTATCTTTTTCTAGCATGAGTCCTAGCATTGCTTACAATATCTCGTCCCTTGATAAAGCCATGTGAACTACTTTTTGGTTTGTGTATTTCATATAGTATGGTTGATAGGGCTTTCTGAATTAATTTTAAGTTTGATATAGGAGCGCAAATATCTCTTATACCTCCAGTTTTTTTAGGGATAGAAAAGACTTTATATTTTTTGTCATCTGGAACTTTATATAAGTGATAAATTAATGATGAGTACTCAATATCCAAAAAAAAAGATAAATCTCTACCAGAAGAGCAGGATAAAAAATGTTCTTTACTTTTATACTTGATAGCAGTCATATAAAAAAAGCATTCGTAGTAAATTCTACTTTTTGCCAAGCATCAGAACAATACAGAGCAAAATAATAAAGCACAACGGGAAGGCATAAAGCCTAACCTTTTGATTCAGGTGCAGCAATATTGCCCGCACACAATAAATTTTTGTCCTACGAATGCTAACTGCAATATAAGAAGAATATGGAATATTACCCTTTGCGTTGCAAAACCTTTTGTACGGCGGCTACCACATTAGGGGTGTCTAGTCCGTATTTAGTCATTAATGCTTCGGGTGTGCCGCTTTCGCCAAAACTATCGTTTACGGCTACCATTTCTACAGGGGCAGGGGTATTGCGCGCCAATAGTTGGCAAACACTATCTCCCAAGCCACCATTCATTTGGTGTTCTTCGGCAGTTACTACGCATTTGGTTTTTGCAACTGATTGTAAGATAGCTGCATCATCCAAAGGTTTAATGGTGTGTATATTTATTATTTCGGCGCTTATGCCCATTTCGGCCAAAATGTGGCCTGCTTCTATACATTTCCATACCAAATGGCCTGTGCAAATGATGGTTACATCAGTACCTTCGTTTAGCATTACGGCTTTACCGATTTCAAATTTTTGATCGGGGGCAGTAAAGTTGGGCACCACAGGGCGACCAAAACGCAGGTATACAGGGCCATTATAGTTGGCTATGGCTATAGTAGCTGCTTTGGTTTGGTTATAATCGCAAGGGTTTATCACCGTCATACCGGGCAGCATTTTCATTAGCCCAAGGTCTTCAAGTATTTGGTGCGTTGCACCGTCTTCGCCCAGTGTTAAACCTGCGTGCGAAGCACATATTTTTACGTTTTTATCTGAATAGGCTACCGATTGGCGTATTTGATCGAAAACACGGCCGGTAGAAAAATTGGCAAACGTACCTGTAAAAGGTATTTTACCTGTGATTGACAAACCTGCTGCCAGCCCAATCATATTGGCCTCGGCAATACCTACCTGAAAAAATCTTTCGGGAAATTCTTTTTGGAAGGCATCCATTTTTAATGAGCCGGTTAAATCAGCACAAAGGGCTACCACATCGGGGTTAGTTTGTCCCAATTCTAACAAACCAGCTCCAAAGCCTGAGCGGGTGTCTTTTTTATCCAGTATATCGTAGTGTTTCATTTTTCTTATTTATGAATTGAGATTTAAGAGTTATGATTAATAAATAGCAGGTTTATAGGTTGTTTCTTTTTTAAATTCATAAAATCTTAAATCAATAATCGTCAATTTAAGGTTAGGTGCGTAGAGCCGCCCGAAGTTATTTCAAAATTACGTTCAGAGCTTAATACAGTTAGGTTTGCACGCATGGGTCTAAATACTAATTTGTATTTGCCCGGTTGCAATATTATAGTCTGTTTGGGGTTGGCGGGGTCAAAATCGCACACCCACTCCAAGTTGTTTTTGTTAAGTGTAAATATACCGCCCACAGCTTCTGTACGTACCGATAGTATAAGTTTGCCCGGTTGGGGTATGTTTACGGTAGTGGTTTGGCTTTGGTCTATCGAAACATTATTTAAGTATATGCGAGGGGTGGTAAAGATTTCTAAATCGTATTTACCCACAATATACTTGCGTTGATTGTTAAACATTTGATAGTTTATGGTTTCGGTTTTGCCCTTTTTCATTACACGGGCGTGCAGTTTCTCGTAGTTGGTTACACCTTCCATTTTTAGTAATAAATCACCCTGTGGAGCATCTACCGCTATTATGTTGTGTTTGCCTGCCAATACTTCAATATCGCTTTTGTATACGGGGGGTATGGTGTGTATGGTAATGTTATATTTATACCCGGGATCAAGTGTTAAGGTATCGGGTACGCCTCTATCATTCATGGTATGTATGTAGTTGTATACCATTTTGTTGCTTTTGGCATCGTAAAAAGTCATGTTCACATTGGTTTCGGTAGCCCTGCCGTTTATATCCAACAGGTTTACTTGTGCTGTGGTAGCATTAAGTGCTTGCGATACCACATTGCCCAATATGTTTTCAAAATCTTTTTCGGTGCGGGCATCAAAATAGCGACCTACACATTCAAACTCAACCGCAAATTGGTCGTTACCGCCAACGCCAATTACAAATGGACGAAGTATAACGCCTTGTTTTTGCAAGGCTTCTGATACGGCACAAGGGTCGCCGTCGCATTCTTCCAATCCGTCCGTAATTAATATAATCACATTTCGCCAGCCTTTTTGTTGCGGGAAATCGTAAGCGGCTTGGGTGAGCGAATAGGCAATAAGGGTAGTGCCTTTAGGCCGTATGTTGACTAATTTTTGCTTAATGGCTTCGGCATTGTTTTTGGCAAAGGGAACTTCAAGGCGAGTGTCTTTACAGTTTTGCGCAGCTTTTGGGCTAGTGTGGCCGTATACCCGCAAACCTACCTCAACAAAATCAAACTGTTGCAGGCTATCTACCATTTTGCCCAACAGGTTTTTGGCCACGTTGATGCGGTTATCGGTTTCCATACGTGCCCACATACTGCCCGAAGCATCTAGCAAAAATAAAATGCGTGTTTTTTGCTGTGCAAATGCCGACGACACAAACAACAATAGCAGGGTAGCTAGTACATATTTCTTACATTTATCCATTAAGTATCTGTCTCTTACCTTCTATCAATGAAAATAGTGTGCCTTTTATTGTTTAGTGCTTAGTTGTTTGTATTTGGTGGTTAGAAGTGAAATACGAAATAAATCACTAATCACCCATCACTAACCACTAACTAAAAATCTCCCAGTGTTTCAGGCAATTGAGCCAAAGCGGCTGCCAATTGCTCGTCGTTGGGGGCTATACCGTGCCATTTGTGGCTGCCCATCATAAAATCGACACCTGCGCCCATTTCGGTTTTCATCACTATCATAGTGGGTGTTCCGTTAAAGGCCATAGCTTTTGCTTTATCAATAGTGGCAATAACTTCTTCCATTACGTTGCCATCCATTTCAAGTGTGTTCCAGCCAAAGGCTTCAAACTTTTCTTTCAGGCTCACAAAGCCCATAATATCTTTGGTGCTACCGTCTATTTGTTGTCCGTTAAAATCAACAGCAACTATAAGGTTATCTACCTTGTTGTGTGCTGCATACATTACAGCCTCCCATATTTGGCCTTCTTGCAACTCGCCATCACCACAAAGAGCAAATACAAAGTTTTTTTCGTTTTCTAATTTTTTACCTAAGGCTATGCCCGAAGCTACTGATAAGCCTTGACCTAACGAACCCGAAGCTATACGTACGCCCGGTAAATTATCGTGTGTGGCAGGGTGGCCTTGCAAACGTGAGTTGATTTTGCGGAAAGTACTCAGCTCTTTTACATCAAAATAGCCGCTACGTGCCAATACCGAATAGAACACAGGCGAAATGTGGCCGTTGCTTAATACAAATACATCTTGACCTTTTCCACTCATATCAAAAGGCTGTGGTGTATGTTGCATTTCATCAAAATACAATGCGGTCAAATAATCAGCACAACCTAGTGAACCACCGGGGTGGCCAGACTTACAGGCGTGTACTTGACGTACTATATCGCGACGTACTTGTGAAGCTACTTTCTTTAAATGCTCAATATCTCTCATGGCGGGATTTTTGGTGCAAAAATGGGCTTTTTAAAATTTTAATTAAAATTGCAGTACCGTTTTAGGATAGAAACCTAACTTATGAACACTAACGTTGAACTATACTTGTCGCCTGAAGAGGCTTTTTTTGCCGAAAAAACAATACTTAAGCTGGCTGAAAAGCTGGGTGTAAATGTTGATAAGATTTCTGATTGGAAGATTAGAAAAAAATCAATTGATGCTCGAAAATCAAATATTCTTGTCCGTTTGGTGATAGAATATGTGCTGAAAGAAGAAAATACAGGAAAATTACCCACTTTACCTCTTTTTGATACGCCAACCCAATATATTGATTGTACCAACGCCAAAAACGAAGCCATAATTATAGGTTGTGGCCCTGCGGGAATGTTTGCCGCTTTGCGCTTGCTTGAAGCTGGAATACGCCCCATAGTATTGGAGCGGGGCAAAGATGTGCGCGAACGTCGCCGCGATTTGGCAGCCATAAGCAAAGACCGTATTGTGAACCCCGATAGCAATTATTGCTTTGGCGAGGGTGGGGCAGGTACCTATAGCGATGGAAAGTTGTATACCCGCAGCAACAAGCGTGGCAACGTAGCCAAAATATTGCAGGTATTTGTTGAACATGGCGCGGCTGAAAATATTTTGTACGAAGCCCACCCGCATATTGGGACGAATAAATTGCCTGCTATTGTTAGCGCAATGCGCGAAACTATTGAGCGTTTTGGAGGCAAGGTGTTTTTTGATAAACGGGTAACTGATATTGTAGCCCAAAATGGCGAGATGCACCGTGTGCACACGGCTGATGGTGAAGAGTTTGCTACCCAGCACGTAATATTGGCCACGGGGCACAGTGCCCGCGATATTTTTGAACTATTACACAAAAAAGGTATTGAGGTAGAAGCCAAGCCCTTTGCGCTTGGGGTACGTATAGAACACCCGCAAGAGTTGATTGATAAGATACAATACCACTGCGATATACGCAGCGAATACCTGCCGCCCAGTAGTTATAGCTTAGTGCACCAAGTAAACGGGCGCGGCGTATTTAGTTTTTGTATGTGCCCGGGGGGAATAATAGCCCCTGCCGCGACTGCACCCAACGAGGTGGTAGTAAACGGATGGAGCCCCAGCAAGCGCAACGGTAAGTTTGCCAATAGCGGTATGGTGGTGAGTGTGGAGGAAAAGGACTGGCAAAAATATGCCAAACACGGTGCGTTGGCGGCTATGTATTTGCAAGCTGAAATAGAACAACTGGCTTTTGTAAAAGGCGGTAGTGATTTAAGTGCCCCCGCACAACGTGTCCCCGATTTTGTAAATAAAAAACTATCAGCTACGTTGCCTGAAACATCATATATACCGGGGGTAACGCCTGTGCAGTTGGACGAGGTTTTACCTGCCGAAATTAGCACTCGATTGCGAGGCGGTTTGCAAGCCTTTGGCAAAAAAATGAAGGGCTATTTTACCCACGAAGCAGTGTTGGTGGGAGTGGAGTCGCGTACATCATCACCTGTGCGTATACCGCGTGATAAGGATAGTTTGCAACATCCACAAGTAAAAGGTTTATACCCTTGCGGCGAAGGTGCAGGCTATGCAGGTGGTATAGTATCAGCCGCTATGGATGGCGAACGTGTGGCTGAGGCTATTGTTGGGGTTGTGGAGAAGTAGTATTACATTTTTTGTATACTTGTTTTGGAATAATACTGTCAATATTATGAGTGAGAAAAAAGAATTGCTTCAAAAAGGGTTAGAATTAGCCACTCCGTTAATTTATCAATGGGTACTACCTAAGGTAAAAGATCTGTTAAATAGTTCAACTACAAAACTTAGTATTAATACAAAAGAAATCAAACATGATTATTACAAGAATCAGTTTGAAGATTATTTATCAAATAGATATTCAAAGTTTTTTATTCTAGAAACACTTGTTTTTCCAAATTATCCTACCTCTTTTGATGATTTGTATTATCCTTTAACAGTTAATGGTCTAGATGGAATAGACGGGCTTGCTGAAAAGGAATTCGTTATAGATAGCTTTAGAGATGATTTTTTGCCCGATTATAAGCGAATATTAATTCAAGATGATGCAGGTATGGGTAAATCAACAATTCTCAGAAAGTTATTTTTATCTTGTATTAGAGAAAATAAAGGCATCCCAGTATTAGTTGAATTAAGGAAGCTTAATAAATCAAATCTACTTTTGGATGAGATAATAAGTCAGTTTAGTACTTTAAGGAAAGATGCGGATAAAGAGTTATTGTTAAAATTGATAGAAAGAGGAGATTTTGTTTTTTTATTTGATGGATTGGATGAAATACCTCTTAAGAACAGAGAAGACGTAGTTAGTAATATTCTTAAATTCATTGAAAAATCGGGTAATAATTTGTATTTGATATCTTCAAGATCAGAAAGTATAACGAGTTCTTTCAAAGAATTTCAGCAATTTACTGTCAATAATCTTAAGCAAGAAGAAACATTTCAATTATTTCGAAATTATGATAAATATAGTTTCGAAAAGATAGCAGATGATTTAATTAAGTTGTTGTCATCTAAAGAACTTGAAAATGTAAGACATTTCTTAAAAAACCCCTTTTTAGCCTCACTTGTATATAAGACTTTTAGCCATAAGCGTGATATTCCAAAACAAAAAGAACAATTTTATCGTAAAGTTTATGACGCTTTGTATGAGGATCATGATTTAAGTAAAGAAGGTTATTACAAGCGAGATAAATATTGCGGGCTAGGAATTGACGATTTTGAAAGTGTATTACGCTGTATTGGATACAAAACAATGCGTTTAGAAAAAGTAGAGCTTTCAAAAACTGAGTTTTTAGAAATAATTAACGGAGCAAAAAGATTTTGTATTGGTTTGAATTTTAGTGCAAGTGATTTTTTAAAAGATTTAACAAATACGGTAACACTTTTTAGACTTGAAGGCCTTAACTATAAGTGGATACATAAATCTTATCGAGATTATTTTGCTACTCGATTCATTATTTATGATTCTGGTAGTAAGATTGATGATACAATTAGGCAATTATTTGAGGAAGAAGCACTTAACATAAATGTGTTGGATTTTTTATCATCAATGGCTCCAAAAAAGTTTAAACATATTGTTGTAAAAAGTGCTATCGATGAGTTTATAAAGAAATATGAACATATTTCATCAGGGTTAGATAATATAATAAATGAACAACTCTTAAAGAATTACATCAATTTTTATATTGATTACTCGTTGTTCATTGGGTATTTTCATAAAAAAGGTGATAGCGATAGACAATATTATAACGCATTTAGAGAATATAGTGAGGAGAGGTCTTTATCAATAAATCATTTAACTTTAGTATCTACTAATGATGAAAAAAAAGTTAACTCAACTATAATAATTAAAAATAAAGAACAAGAGGAGTTGCACAACCTTTTGAAACTTAGATTTCCACTTCTTTTTGTAAAAAGTACTCATACAAAGCTTGACACAGAATTTGTAAATTTAAAAGATAAAACTTGGACTTTTTTAGATAAATTCTATTTTAAAACATATTTTGGTGAATATTCTGTTAAGGAATTGTCAAAAGATTTTTCTAATGGTTACAGACAAGAGACATTAGACTTATTAAGATTTAGTATTGATTTTTTATTCGATTCTATTTCTGTTTTTGAGTATACAAAATGTGTTGAAATGAAGGCAGAAATTGATAAGGAGCTTCAAAGTGAAAATAAAGCTGTTGACTTCTTTTAGGTGATTGGGTAAGGTTTCTCTCCTTGCTAAGTCTGTGGGAGGGAAAGGAGAGATTAAGAGAGGTTTAAGCCCTAAGGCTTTATATTTCTTCGTAAAGCGGACGCTTCAAGATTTTCGGCACGAGCGGACGCTCGAGCCAGCTTTATGCCTAAAATCAAGCAGAGACTAATACACCACCGTATATTCTTTATATATCAATTGGTTTTTATAATTGTAGTGGCTGGCAATTTCGTTTTTACCGTTGTTGGTATACTTATAGGTTTCTCTATAACTCCAATGTTTACTTCTACGGCTGTAATAGTGTATATCAAATTCTGTTACAATGCCTTCGTCGTTGTAGTTTCTTGTATAGTCGTAAACGGTTTTCTCCTTAGGGTCAATGTAGGCATAGGCAATATATTGCCCTTTTTTGTTCACTGTGTTTACGCTACGCCATACTTTGCCATTTTGTTTTATCACTTCGTAGGTTTCTATTCGGTTACTATCAGCATCGTATACGCTTTTGTTGCAAACGGTGGTAGTATCGGCTTTTCGGCCATTGTTTAGCGTGCCTGTGGGCAGGCAATCGTACTTAACTACATTTTCTAGTTTTCCTTTTTTGTTGTAGGTACGGGTTTCTTGTTTGTTGCCATCGGGGTAATAATCGTATTCAACAGTTACAGTTGTTTTTCCTTTTTTATCAAAAAGCCTTTTCTTAATTACTCTTGCATCAGCATTGTATTCAAACTCTTGTCCCCAAGCTGTTTTATCTTCATTTTTCCGAAATGTCTCTTGTTTTATTACCAACCCATCGCTGTTTAAGGTAAGGTGCCAGCCGCGTACAAACTTGCCTTTTCGGTCGTATACTTTTTGGTCGATAGGAATACCTGCGGGGCTATAAGTATATTGGTATTTATATCTAAACTGCCCTTTGTAATTATATACTAGTCGTACCCTTATATCACCAATACTATCGTAGTGTTCTTCTTTTCTTAGTTGTGAACCTTCAATATTCCCATTTTTGTCAAACTGTTGCACGTAAGTTACTGCGGTATGAATGTTATTTTGAACAATACTATCGCGGTCTTTTTGCGCCCATTTGCTATACTCTTCGTGAGAGGTTTTAGATTCTATCTGTGGCCAATCTTGGTAAAAGCGTTGTGCCAAAGCGGGAGTAGTAAATAGGGCTATGAAGAAAAGAATAGGTATTAGTTTTTTCATGTGTATATAATGCACAATATCAGTATTTTATTTTACGGTGTATTAATTTTCTTCTTCCACAAGGCCAATTATGCGCAAAATTGCCCTGCGGTTTAGTTGGTGCTCAGTTTCAGTGCATTTATAATTATAATCTCTTAAATCGCAATCGCATTTTTTAAGCAATAGGTCGTCTTCGCCCATGCCTTTGGCTATTATTTGGCTACTATCAATTCCCTGCGAAATTATGTAGGCTCTTAAACTATCAGCAAAGCGTGGGCTATAATCTCTATTAAATTCAGCAGTTGCTCTGCAATCGGTATGGTATTCTATTTGGAACTTTATTTCGGGGTTTTGTTTTAGTACAGGAACAATATACAAGTCTAGTACTTGAAGGGCATCAGGTCTTAACCGTAGAGAAAACTCAAACAATATTCTAAAAGTAATATAATCACCCATTTGTGGGGCATTGTAGTGGTAGTTGGTACTATCAACCATTTTGGGTTGTGCGGTGGCTTGCTGTATGGATAGCAACAGCAGCAGGGCGAGTGAAATTTGTTTCATACCCTTATAATTACACAAGCCACTAAAAGTTACAGAATTTATTTTTAATAGGTTTAAAAACCTATTCTGTTAAGCATTACAAACCAAAGGAGGACTTAAGTCCTCCTTTGGTTTGTAATTTCAAAAGGGTTGGATTTCAATCCAACCAAAAGTGAGTGAACACTCATTATTGGCCTAAAAGTGCTTGTAAACAAACAAATAGTAGTGAGTACTTACTTACTTTTTACCCTTTGGTTTTGGTTTTTTTTCGCCTTTGTTTTCTTTTTTGGGTGTTTCGGCTTTTGCAATGGGGGGCACGTAGGTAGGGGTAACATCGGCGCGGTTTTTTGGTCGGCGTTCGGCCAGCCAAGTAAAACCCTTTAGTTGTTCCTCACCCGCAGGTATCTGATCCATAGGGTGCAAATCACCTTGAGGCTCTAAGTAGTAGCGCACCTCGGTTATTTTACTGTCGGCTATTATTATACTCAGGTTACCGCAGGCTATTTTTTGCATACCTAGGTATTTTCCCGTGTCTTCCTCTACGTAGTAAATATTTTCTACATCGTTGTTTACGTCCACACGGCGCAGTTTTTTATAGGCAAAAAAACCTTCGGCATTTCGTCCCTTTATTTGGTTGTAGCGTAGGCCGCTATCTTTTTCAGCCGCTATAAAGGTATTTTTAAACATCTTAATGCTACTCATTTGCCCATTCTTCATATACAGCCTAATGGTATCAGCCGTTATTTGGTTGCTTTCGCTCCATACCACAGGGTTTACCTCCATATTTATTACCGAATCGTTAAACGAGTATTGCAGCGAGTCGCAAACGCCCTGTAAATCTTTCTTAAAAAACTTGGTGTTGTGGTAGGTATACAGCGTTCGGTTTTGTCGAGTACTGTCGAACCATGTTTTTAGGGTATCGGCAGTTACAAAAAAGGTATCGCCCTCTACCATCATTTGTGCATTAGGGGCGCGAGTAACCCATGCAATATTGGTATTGCGGTTGTATTGCCCCAGTTGACCGCGTATTTCTATTTTGTTAGTAGTATCTACCAATAGTATGTTACGGTAGGCTTGGTCTATACCTGTTTTGCCGGTGTATACCATACTATCGGCACTTAGCTTTTTATCTTTAGTTTCAACATACGAGTTGATGCTAAACTGCGAGTAGTTTATTTTGGTATTGTACCAGCCGTTTTCGCAATAGATATGGGTAGAGTCTTTTTCGGCATATATGTTAGTAGGGCCAAAAAAATAAGCAATTTGGCTCACCGTATTGTATTGCAACGTATCGCTATACATTACATACTCAGGATTTTTTAGGATAATATCTTTTTTAAAGCCAAAGGTTTTGCTTTTGGTATCGTAAGTGCCAATTTTACTTACCAAATTGTTTTCGCGGTTCACAATAGTACCGCCTGTGGTGTAGTAGCCAATGCCGTTTAGCGCATCGTAGCGTATGGCATCGGTAGTAAGTGTCATTTGCCCATCGTGCAGGGTAACAGTTTCACCCTTTAGCAAGGCTTGGCGGGTATTGCCTTCATAAAACAAGCTATCGCCAAACATGGATACCGAATCGCCCTGATATATCTTTATGTTGTTAAAGGCCGTAAACGAGTTGGTTTCGCGGTACACATAGGCACTATCACAAAACATGGTAATATCGTCCTGCTTCAACTCAACATTGCCAATCAGCCTGTTTACATCGCCGTAGGCATTCTTATTATAATCGCCATAGTCGGCGTGTTTTATTTCTATTTTAGTTTGCGAGTTGGCATTAATAGCACAGCCCACCAAAAAAAAGATAAGTAAAGTTTTAAAAATGTGTTTACCCATAGGGTTTAATGCCATTACTTTGGCAAAAGTAATTTTTATATCACCTTTGCCCATAAACTATGCCAATAAGTTTACAATTTTTTAAGCAGTATATAGAACAAGAGGCTATAATAGTCGCAAACCAAAAGGTTTTGCTGGCTTTTAGCGGCGGAATTGATAGCGTGGTGCTGGCCACTTTATTAAAAGAGGCTGGCTACGCCTTTGCCCTTGCCCACTGCAATTTTAGTTTGAGGGGAAGCGAAAGCGACGGTGATGAAGATTTTGCCCGCAATTTTGCGCATCAGCTAAAAGTGCCTTTTTTTACTATTCGATTTGATACGCCCCACTATGCCAAGCAAAATAAAATATCAACCCAAGTAGCTGCGCGCGAGCTGCGCTACAATTGGTTTTATACGTTGATGGAAAAAGAAGGCTATGACTTATTGGCCACTGCCCACCACCAAACCGACCAAGTAGAAACCATGTTGTTTAATATCAATAGAGGTACGGGGTTGGCAGGACTGCAAGGCATGAAACCGAAAGAAGGGCAACTGATACGCCCTTTGCTAACCGCTACCCGAACCGAGATTGAACAATTTACCAAAGCCAAAAAACTAAAATGGCGTGAGGACAGCAGCAATAGCCTAAACAAGTATAGTCGCAACAAGCTGCGCCATGTGGTGTTGCCTGTGCTAAAAGGGTTAAACCCCCGCTACGAGGAAAGTTTTGCAAACCTATCAAAACTGGTGGGCGAGTATCGTTTGCTGTTGGCTGATACTATTGCGGCTAAAACACAAGAGATTACCAAAAGGGAAGGGGAGACCTTAAAAATTGATAAAAATGCTTTGCTGGCCTTGCCCTACTTGCATTTGTATTTGTACGAATGGCTAAAACCTTACGGATTTAACAACGATGTGGTGGCGCAAATGGCGCAAGGACTTGGCGGGCAAAGCGGTGCAATTTTTTATGGCGAAACAGGTGAGGCATTGATAGACCGTGATACTATTTTGGTGAGGCCGAAAAATGACGGAGCAACAACAGAAGTATTTAGTTTAGAAAAAGGGGCAGAGGGATTTTCTTTTGCAGGAAAAAACTACAAAATACAATTTGTGCCTTATGAGGGGTATGAGTTGAAGCAAGACCCTAAAATAGCTCAATTGGATGCTGATAAAATTGAGTTTCCACTACAAGTGCGGGCGTGGAAGCAAGGCGATTATTTTTACCCACTGGGTATGCGTAAGAAGAAAAAGGTGAGCGATTTTTTTGTGAACCAAAAAGTACCCCTGTTTGATAAAACCCAATATCCCTTGCTATTTAGCAACGACCATTTGGTGTGTATAGCCGGCCTGCGGGTGGACGATAGGTTTAAAATAACCCCACATACCAAAACGGTAATGGTGTTGTTGCAAAGCCAGTAATAATTACAAGGAGGGTGGCCATGCCTCTACTTTTTGGGTTTGACATACTTTGTCAAAGTCTTAAGCACTGCATTGTCCCCCTTGTTGGTTGCCATAGTGTGCGGAGTCGAACTATAAGTGCGTAAGCAAAGAGGGCAGGGGGATGAAAAAGAACAACAATAGTACTTCAGTACCGAGCGGACGCTCGGTTATTTTCGGTACGAGCGGATGCTCGCACCAGCTTCAATAGATAAATAACAGTATTGAAACGTTAAAAAGTGAAGTTAGCTTAACCAAATTCACGTTAAAGTGTCTTCTTTCTTTTGGGGAGCAAAAGGAAACAAAACTCTTTGGTATGTTACGGCAAATAGTTTCCATATACCTATTTACCTTTTTAATGTTTGGGCTATTAATGCTTATCAAACCAAATTATTAAAAACAAATGAAAAATTATTATAGTTTTGGAAACAAATCGTGTTTACCTATGAAAAGAATATTACTATTAGCCTTTGTGGCATTCTCTTTTGTGGCCGCTAAGGCGCAATCATCTGTTACGGTTGCGTATGGCTTAGATAGCCTTAGTAACCCCTTATACGGTGATATATTTTTATTTGATAGCCAAGAAAAAACCCCTTTTTATGTAATTATTGATGATGTAAAACCCATCACTTGCAACAAGCTAAAGGTAAAAGCTTTTTATAGAGACAGCACAAATGGTAAAAAAGATTACGACTATTGGGTATATCAAGGTGAGTTTGAGTTTCCTATTACACCCAACTACACAGGCTACTGGATACAGTTAAATGCTTTTGTAATAGGTGAGTATAGGGTAGAGGTAAACGGCTATCTAAACGGAGGTTTTGTTAAGTATTTTGGTGCGTATAACTTTGGTGTATACAGCGAAGATGATTTTTGGGCATGGGGTTGGTGGTAGCCCATCTTTAACTTTAAAAGAATTAAAATCTAAAGAAGAATTGTCTCGTCCTAAATAAGCGATACAGATTATAAATATAAAATATTAAGTAGCATCGGACACTTGTTCGGTGCTATTTTTGTTTTTATAATTTTTTATTTTGATACGACTTTGTTGGTGC
>JBBKVO010000041.1:0-25854 GCA_037968475.1 Bacteroidia bacterium | reverse complement strand
TTAACGTGAGTTCGACATAATAAATTATATAATGTGTTGTTTATAAGAATATTAATGTTTTTTAAATAGGGTTAAAAACCTATTCTATCAAAAATTACAGCCCTCAAGACGACTTAAGTCGTCTTGAGGGCTGTAATAGGAACAGCAGTGGGTATTTAACCCGCTGTAAACGGAGTTTCTTATCTCGAACTCACGTTAAGTTAGGCCAGTTTGCCTAATAGGTAGGTATATCGCGCTTCACCCTTTCCAAGCAAGAAATCACTTTTAGCGAGCTAAACTTTTATCATAGCTGGGCACTCCTAAGTGAAAACCGAAAGCAAGTAATGTCTTTTTATTTTGATGAAGAGTAGACAAAAGGATACGTTACAATTTGGTTTTTTCGTTCACTAAAAACACATACAACTCTTTTGGGCCATGTACACCCGTTACCAATTGCATTTCTATATCGGCAGTGCGGCTGGGGCCTGTTATAAAGTTTATAGCTGTGGGTAGTTTTTTACCATAGTGGTTGCCCAGTAGTTTTAGCCCGTCTTTTATATCGGGTACTACTTGGTTTATCCATGCTACTACTATATGTGCTTGGGGAACGGCTACAAGGCTGCGGCTGTTTTTTAACGAACTGGTAACTATGCTGCCCGTGCGGGCTATAAGACACTCGCAAGTGGTTAGTGTGGCCTCCGCTTTTTCAAGGTTATTGCCGCTAGGCTCATACTCCAACTCTATATCTTCAAGCTCGGTTTTTAGTTTTTTATCCCAGCAATACAGGTTGTTCCATTTCTTGTTTTCCTGCAAGTCAATCAGGTTATCAATCAAATCAAACTTGTTGTGGCAAAATACCAGTTTGCCCCCTGCTTGCGTGAAATTTTGGGCAAAAACTTCGGCCAAAGGCTCAGTTATATCTTCGTATACAGAGCTTTCAAGATCTATCTGCGGGTGCTTGGCGGGGTTTTTATACAGCAAGCCTGCCCGTATTTTTTTTAGTATGCGCTCTTTTGGGGTGATATTATCCATTGCCAATAGCAAAAGTAATAAATGGGGGCTGTTTTAACCGAAATAGTTTTTTGCACTACTGTTTATTAGTGTGTTGTTACAAAAAAAAGCCCTGCAATGCAGGGCTTTTACATATTGTTTTTTTAAGAAGAAACTATGCCTCTATATCAGGTTGTTTTTCTCCTGTAACATCCGGTGTTTTAAGGGTGTTTTCTACTTCTTCAACCGTAGGAAGTACTGGAGGCACAGGGCTAGTTTGCTTGTTATCCATGTACTCCTCGTAGCTGGTTTTGCTATCAAAAGGGCGTTTGCCTATTAAACGTTCCAAATCAGTTTGGAAGATTATTTCTTTGGCTAATAATTCTTTGGCTATTGTCTCCAATTCACCTCTTTTATCCTGTAATAGTTGTTTGGTGCGCTCGTATGCATTGGCAATAAGTATACGCACTTCAATGTCTATCAGTTCAGCAGTTTTATCGCTATACGGTTTTCCAAAGCCGTATTCGCCTTGTGGGTCGTTAAACGATACATTACCAACCTTTTCGTTCATACCATAAAGGGTTACCATTCCGTAAGCCATTTTGGTAATGCGCTCCAAGTCGTTTTGTGCACCTGTGCTAATGCTGCCAAATATTATATCTTCAGCAACACGTCCGCCAAGGGTCATACACATCATATCAATCAACTGTTCTTGGCGATACAGGTATTGTTCTTTGGGCAAATACTGGGCATAGCCTAATGCTGCAACACCGCGAGGAACGATAGATACTTTTACCAAAGGGTCGGCAAATTCTAAAAACCAACCTGCAATGGCGTGCCCTGCCTCGTGGTAGGCTACTATTTTCTTTTCTTCGGGAGATATAATTTTGTTTTTCTTTTCAAGACCACCAATCACACGGTCGACAGCATCTTGAAAATCTTCCATTTCAATGCTTTTCTTGTCCCTTCGGGCAGCTATAAGTGCCGCTTCGTTACAAACGTTGGCAATTTCAGCACCTGCAAAACCAGGGGTTTGTGCTGATAATTTTTTAGCATCAACATCAGGCCCTAGTGTAAGTGGTTTTAGGTGGACTTTAAATATTTGCTCACGGCCTACTAAATCGGGTGAGTCGATAGATATTTGCCTATCAAAACGACCCGGACGTAATAATGCACTATCCAATACATCGGGACGGTTGGTAGCAGCTAGTATAATAACTCCGCTATCGGTACCAAAGCCATCCATTTCAGTCAATAATTGGTTAAGCGTGCTTTCGCGCTCATCGTTACCGCCTGTTACCATGTTTTTACCACGGGCGCGGCCAATTGCGTCTATCTCATCTATAAAAATAATACAAGGCGCTTTTTCTTTTGCTTGACGGAATAAATCGCGAACACGAGAAGCACCAACGCCTACAAACATCTCCACAAAATCAGATCCTGAAAGTGAGAAGAAAGGTACGTTTGCCTCGCCTGCTACTGCTTTTGCTAATAAGGTTTTACCTGTTCCAGGTGAGCCTACAAGTAGCGCTCCTTTGGGTATTTTACCTCCCAGTTTGGTATATTTTTGTGGATTTTTAAGAAAATCAACAATTTCCATCACCTCTACTTTGGCTTCTTCAAGTCCTGCCACATCGTTAAAGGTTACATTTACTTGGGTGTCTTTATCAAACAACTGAGCTTTTGATTTGCCAATATTGAATATTTGCGAACCAGCGCCCCCTGCTCCACCACCACCGCCCATGCGGCGCATAAAAAACAAGAAGATTACCAGTATAAGTATTATGGGGCCTAAAAACTGCAACAACTCTAATAATACATTGCGGCGCGTTTCATTAACTGCATATACTCGTTCTTTATCCGTAAAGGTTTTTTGAACCTCGTCAATACGTTTGCTAAATACTTCGTAGTTACCAATGTCTAGCTGAAAATGGGGCGTTTTTTCTCCAAACAAACCAGTCCCTTTCGATTTCAGTTGTTTTTTATACCTCTCGTTATCTAACGCTTCTTTTTTTAGGTATACCTCCGCCATTTTCTCGTTCACAATCACAATTTTTTCTACGTCTTTGTGATCTAGCATTTCTAAAAGCTCTTTTGTGTTGGTTTCCGCAGGGCTGTTATAGCTAGGGAAAAACAACATAAGCATTAGTAAAGTGGCTATTATACCATAAACCCAATACAAGTTAAATTTTGGGCCTGCTGGTTTGCCTTTAACTGGTTTTTTATTAAAGGGGTTGGTATTGCGATTTTTAGTATCGTTTTCCTGTGGGCGTTTCAAATTTTCCTTCTCCTGCATTATTTCGATCTTTGTCTTTTTGGATGTAACGGATGGTGTTTGGAAAGGTTTAACAAACCCTCAAAAATATCTATTAAAATCGGGTTTAAAAAAGTTAAACTTTCACAGCCCATCACTCAAAAACTAATCCAAGCAATTTGCTTTGTCGATAAACGTAGTTTTATGGGGGACGAATGCTTGCTTCATCTGCCAAAACAAGGGGATAGAACAAAAAAGCCTGCCATTATAGCAGAGTGGTATTTTTTATTGATGAGGTGTCCTGTCCTGAAATAGCGTTACGTAAAAATGTAATGTTATGAGAGAAAACCAAGAGATTAAGTATGTTAAGCGAACACAACGCGATTACAGTTATGCTTTTAAATTATCGGTAGTAGCCGAGGTAGAGCGTGGAGAATTAGGGATAAAAGCCGCCGCGCGCAAGTATGGTATTCAGTCACACTCGACAGTAACGAATTGGTTAAGAAAATACGGTAACTTCGATTGGGAGAACAAATCCACCTTAAAGATGCCGCAATCAAAAGACCAAAAACTCTTTGAACTTGAACAGAAAGTACGTCTTCTTGAGAAACAGAAGAAAGAACTTGAAAAGCAAGTGGAGACAGCCGACAAGAAAGCCATCTTCTTTGATATGATGATTGATATTGCTGAAGAAGAGCTTAAAATTCCTATCAGAAAAAAGTCTTTACCCGAACAGTTAATCGCTTCAAAATGGAACAAAAAGAAGGCTTGACACAGACCTGTAGACTGTTGGGGGTTAATAGACAGGTGTATTACCGCTCCATCAAAGAGACAAAACACAAACAGCAAATAGCTGCTCAAGTAGTAGTTATGGTAGAGCAAGTACGCATGAAGATGCCACGTATTGGCACGCGTAAATTATATCATTTACTCTATGATCGGCTTCAGGAAATAGGAGTAGGCAGGGATAGATTGTTTGCGATTATGAAGGCCAATCACCTTCAGATAGTTCCTAAGAGGCAATATCATATCACCACAGACTCTCACCATCGATTCAGAAAGCACAAAAATCTAATTGATTCATTGTGTATCAAAAGACCCGAGCAAGTTTGGGTGTCGGACATTACATACATCGGAACCAGAGCCAATCCAATGTATTTATCATTGGTTACAGACGCGTATTCAAAGAAAATAATGGGCTACGATGTCTCTACTAGTTTAAATGCTTCAGGAACGGTATCTGCATTAAAACGAGCTATTGCCAATCGCAGCTATGATCAAAGGCAACTCATACACCATTCAGATAGGGGGCTGCAATATTGCTGTGATGACTATCAGCAGCTACTCAGTCAACACAAAATCACTTGTAGCATGACAGAAAGTTATGATCCTTATCAAAATGCTGTAGCCGAGAGAGTTAATGGCATTTTGAAACAGGAGTTTATACTAGGTATTACAACTTCAGATTTGGAACTGATGAAAAAACTAATTGAACAAACTATTTATATTTACAACAACGATAGGCCGCACTGGAGCTGCTGGATGAATACTCCGGTCTTTATGCACCAACAAAGTCGTATCAAAATAAAAAAATATAAAAACAAAAATAGCACCGAACAAGTGTCCGATGCTACTTAATATTTTATATTTATAATCTGTATCGCTTATTTAGGACGAGACACCAACTCATTATTGGCAATGTATTGGTATTGCTGCTTTACAAAAGGGGTTATATCTTCAATTTTCAAAATCATTTCGGTACAAAATGTTTTTAATACCTCGCCCTTCATGCCCAATTGTATAGCTCGGCGTTCCAAAGGCTTACCGTGTGGGTCGTGGTCAGGGTCCCATTGCAGGCGCACCGCCGTTTTTTCTAAATGTTGTTTCCACGTTTCCCTGTTTTCATACACACCCTCTTTGTAGGATGAATAGGCGGCTTGTGATAGTATAAAATCAAAATCGTCAGCTTTTATCCAAATGGCAAGTACCTGTTGCTGGTTTTCTTTTTGTGCCCAACCACAGCGGTACATCATCCATAAAAAATTGGGTTTAATCCAACTCATACGATTAAAACTATACGCGCTGCCACCAAATTGTTGGTGCTCAACCGCATATTTTGCTATTAACGGATTAAACGCTTGGTAAACAATTTTAGCCCCATTGGTTTGTTGGGCTAAAATGTGTTGCCCTGCATGTGGTATGTGGCTTTGCTGGTACTGATACAGCTCTGTTTCTAAATTCATTAAAAGAAATATTCTTGCGTATAATTTAGAAAAATGTTGCGATACAAAAAAAGCACAAAGCTTTAAGAATTATGTAAAACATTTCATATATTATGCGTGTTTTTAGCTATTGTAACAAGAAAACAAGCTATCTTAAGGGTGTTTAATCTTGTAAAAGAAACGTCGGTTTAGTATTTTATAAAGAGTTAAAACAGGTATAATACAATCTCCCTTGTTTGTGTTATATATGAAACGGTATCAAGGGTAATAGATTTAAAAAAAGATGCACAAAACGTTTTTTGATTTTGCACCTGATGCGGTAATTGTTGTAGAAGAAGGCGGAACAATAGTTGATGCAAGCCAACGGGCTTTAAAGTTGTTTGGCTACACAAAAAAGGAATTAAAGGGTGAGTTTTTAGAAACCTTAATGCCAGACGAATACTTGCAAGCGCATAAAAAACATCGTGCTGATTTTTTGCGAGAACCTAAAACCCGCGAAATGGGTAAAGGACTTGATTTGGTAGCAAAACGCCGAGATGGTTCGACTTTTTATGCTGAAATAAGCCTAAGTCCCATAGAAATAGATGGAAAGCGTATAATACTGGCATCCGTTCGCGATGTTACAGAAACACGTAAACTATACAATCAACTTAAAGTTAGTAATGAGCAGTTTAAAGGTGCTTTTGAATATTCGGCTATTGGCATGGCGTTGGTATCTACCGAAGGTAACTGGTTAAAAGTTAACAAAAGTGTATGTAACATAGTGGGATATGGTGAAGAAGAACTATTGCGTACTACATTTCAGGATATAACACATCCGGATGATTTGAATTTAGATCTTGAGTATTTGGGAGAAATGCTGAGGGGTGAAAGAGAAACCTATCAGATGGAGAAACGATATTTTCATAAAAAAGGTCATATAGTTTGGGTGCTGCTTAGTGTATCAATGGCTAAAGATGCGGATGGAAATCCACTGCACTTTGTTTCACAAATAAAGGACGTAAGCGAAAGAAAAGAAGCAGATAAAGCCATTAAAGAAAGCGAGCAACGTTGGCAATTTGCACTTGAGGGTGCTGGTGAGGGGGTGTGGGATTGGGATGCTAAAACAAATAAAGTGTTCTTTTCGAGGCAATGGAAGAGCTTACTTGGCTATGAAGATGATGAGATTGGCGATAGTTTAGAGGAATGGAGTAAACGAGTGCATCCTGATGATATTGAACAATGCAATGCTGATTTAGGAAAACACATGAGAGGGGAAACACCCATATATCTGAACGAGCACAGGTTGTTATGTAAAGACGGCAAGTATAAGTGGATAATGGATAGGGGTAAGGTAATTGGACGAGATGATGAGGGCAGACCTAGCAGGGTAATTGGTACACATAGTGATATTACCATGCAAAAGTTGAAAGAAAAAGAACTGCGCCAATCGGTAGAAACAATAAGTGAACAAAATGCCCGATTAATGAATTTTGCGCATATAGTATCGCATAATCTTCGTTCTCATACAGGTAATTTTCAGTTATTGGTCGATTTGCTTGCAAAAGAAGATGATGAAGAAGAAAAAAATCAAATGATTGTTTTTTTAAGGGAAAACGCACAATCGCTAAACGAAACCATAAAACATTTAAACGATGTGGTGCAAATACAAATAAATACCAGTATTCTTAGAGAAGAATTATCGTTAAAAAACTATATAAACAAGGTTACAGATGTGTTGCGTGCCGAGCTTAATAAAAATAATACTATCGTACATAACAATGTTGCAGCAGATGTTTTTGTTAATTATAACCCGGCCTATTTAGAAAGTATATTGTTAAATTTTATTTCAAACGGAATGAAATACAGGCATAAGGAAAGATCTGCCCAGATTATTTTAGACACCAAAATGGTTGATAATAAGTTGGTGCTAAATATTGCTGACAATGGTATAGGTATTAATCTTGAAAAATACAAAGGAAAACTATTTGGCTTGTACAAAACCTTTCATGGTAACAGTGATGCACGAGGGGTAGGACTTTTTATTACTAAAAATCAAGTAGAGGCTATGGAGGGCAAAATTGAAGTGGAAAGCGAAATAAATGTAGGCACAACCTTTAAAATACTATTTAAATGAAAAAAATTGATATTGCTTTTATTGTTGATGATGATAAAATTTATGTTTTTGGATTAAAAAAGTTACTTACCATAAATAATTTATGTAAAAATATATTAGTTTTTGAAAATGGCGAAAAAGCATTAAACTATATTACCCCAATAATATTAAGCAGTGAACAATTACCCGATATTATTTTACTTGATTTGAATATGCCCGTTATGGATGGGTGGGAGTTTTTGGATGAATTTACCAAAATAAACCCAAAAATAAATAAGAAAATAGAAATATATATGGTTAGTTCATCAATAAACCCTGCCGATATAGAAAAGGCAAAACAATATGAAGAACTAACCGATTATTTAATAAAACCCATTAGCATTGATGAACTAAGTAAGGTGTTTAGCGCAACGCAAGACTTACAATAAAACACCCTGTTTTACAAACTTTTTACCATAGTAAAATTATTTGTGCATTTTTACGTTTTCAAAAAAAAAGATTATAATACTTGCTAAAAAAAATAAGTTGTTTGCTGTGGGTAGCCGTTTTCGCAAACACCCTTTTCGCTCAAAAAACAGATAGTTCCACACAAACTTTTAAAAGAGGTTTTTTTGGTAGGTGGAAAGCCGAGGGTATTAGTGTTGCTATTAGCACAATGCAAAGCAACGGGAAAGACAATTGGTTGCCCTTTTTTTATCAAATCACCAAAAACCAACAAGGCAAAGCCAAATATAATTACGATATATGGGCTACAAACAGCCATACCCAAGTTTCCATTATCGAGCAGTATAATTCGCTAAATACCTTATCTACACGCTTTACTTTTAAACCAAAAAAAACAGCCCACAATACATGGATTGATTATACCGAAATTAATGCCGGCATTCGTTTGTCGCAACAAACAACACGTATGATTTTGCGGGGATATTCTGAACCTACTGATAGCACTGGTAGTTATAGCAGTTCTGAGTATAATTTTACATCAAATACCATAACCCCCGATTTGTTATATACAATACAAACCCCCGGCATTGGTGGTTCATTAGCTATATATGGTGGTGTGGGTATGTATGGTGGATTTAATGTGAGTAC
The DNA here is from genome assembly GCA_037968475.1 of Bacteroidia bacterium. Taxonomy (GTDB): domain Bacteria; phylum Bacteroidota; class Bacteroidia; order UBA8524; family UBA8524; genus SB11. The sequence goes on along the minus strand of JBBKVO010000041.1, from coordinate 17,222 downwards.
CAATTTGTATAGTACACCATCATTTGAGGGTAGCCTTAATTATAGCCGATATGCAACAAAAAGAGATACTTTAATTAGTATATTTCCTCAACACTCAGCATTTGCAACACCCAATATAGCCGTTGGTTTTTATTTCCCAATTGGTTTTAAGATTAACCTTTCGCCAAGAAGTAATCTTTCTTTTGAGTATGTAATTAACCAGCACATCCAGTTTTTTAATAACGGAAAACAAAAAAACAATTTGTATAGGGGTGTTTATCTAGGCTACCGATTTAAATTTGGAGCAGCTAAAAAAATCGCAGAAAATAAAGCTAAACCCAATACCCCCGCCAGCCCTCCCGAACCATTTTATTAACAGTACGCTTGCCCATTGCCAACTTTGTACTATTTTTACGCGGAATGGAGTCGTATTTACCACTGCTTATACTGTGTTGCTTAGTCGTACTATCGTATGTTTTCGATTTAGTAGCGCGCAAAACCCGTTTCCCATCAGTAATACTACTAATGATGGTTGGGGTTGGGCTGCAATTTGTAGTGCCTGAAAGTGTAGTACCAAAGGCCAGTATTGATGGATTATTAAAAATATTAGGCACAATGGGTCTTATACTTATTGTGCTTGAAGGTGGACTTGATGTACATATAACCAAAGACAAAAAGCAGTTTATATTGCGCAGCTTGCTATCATCATTTGTGGTGTTGTTAGCCTCATCATTTCTATTAGCATTGGTGTTGTATATGTTGGTTGATGCCTCATACTATACCTGCTTTGTAAACGCAGTTCCCCTTTCGGTAATAAGTAGTGCCATTGCCATACCCAGCGCAGAGGCTCTTTCTCCTGAAAATAAAGAATTTATCGTTTACGAATCAACATTTTCAGACATATTGGGCATTATACTTTTCACCTTTGTAGTAAAAAACGACAGCATAGGCATTGGTGCGTTTGGCCGCCTTTCGGGCGAGATTGTATTGGTAACCCTAATGTCGGCAGCCTTTTCACTACTATTGTTTAAGCTAATAGAGAAAATCACCCATAAGGTTAAGTTTTTCCTAATACTAGCACTTCTAATAATAATGTACATATTAGGTAAAGAGATATTGCACCTTCCATCATTATTAATGGTATTTCTTTTTGCTTTGTTAATGAGCAACCGCGAGTTATTTATTATCCCCCAAATAAAACGGTTTTTCAATACAAAAGGGTTTGATCTTCACCTACGAGAGTTTACGCTTATCACCTCTGAAAGTGCCTTTATTATCCGTACCTTCTTTTTTGTGGTGTTTGGCTTTTTTGTTCCACTAGCCACACTTGGCAATGGTACAGTATTACTATTGGGTGTTTTAGTGTTTGGAGTAGTGCTTTTGGTGCGCTATATATACATGGTAGTAGTAAAAGCCGAACCGCTTAATATACTAACCTTAATTGCCCCTCGCGGGTTAATTACCATATTGCTTTTCCTTCAATTGCCTGATAAACATAAATTGGTGGATGTTAATGATGGTGTGTTATTTATAGTAATCGTTCTATCACTTGTAGCACTTACTGTAGGCACAATGATAAGCGGCAAAAAACCGCCCGAAAGCATTACCTAGTTGAGGTACGTTTTGATAAGAAAATCATAAAATTTATTCGCCAATTTCTACACCCTCAGTCCCTCCTTCTCGACACACAACCCTTCGACTTCGCTCAGGATGACATAGCAAGGAAGCCGCGCCATTCCCTTTGGGTTTCATGTTTTACAAAACTTAAGCACTGCATTGTTCCCCTTGTGGGGCAGCCATACCCATTTATACGCAACCTAAAAATAGTAATTGGTTTAACTCACCCCAGTTTTACGGGAATGCAGGAACCACATAAATGAACGCCTGTACTAAACTCATCATTTAGGGTGAGTTAACTAAAAATTACCCACACGTGTTACGTGTAACAAGGTAAAGGTATCCTCTTGGGCTGTCATCCTGAGGCTCTCGAAGGAGTGCGGAGTCGAAAAATAAGTGCGTTAGCGAAGGGTGCAGAGGGATGAAAAAGAACACTCAATAGCACATCATTGAGCGGACGCTCTATTATTTTCGGCACGAGCGGACGCTCGAGCCAGCTTTTAATAGATTAATGTTAGTTTCTTGATAATTTTCTTAAATAGAACTTACGTTATAGCAGCACATAAAACAGGTACAGCAAGCCCCATTGCAATAGCATCATCCCATCCACAGCAAAATCGTGAAACCACCACGTTGTTTTTTTAATAGCACCACTGCTATAAAAAATCAGCATGGCAAAACTTAGCGTATTGGCTGCTCTTATAAATAGGGGCACATCAATACCCCAACTTGCGGCAATACCCACAATAGAAAGAACTATTAAAATAATATTAGTATTTTTTATACCCCAGCGCACAGGCCATGTAATAATGTTTCGGGGAGCATCAATATCGCAATCACGCACATCAAACAGCACACACAGTATCAGCATAAAAACAAACTGTATGCCCAGCAAAGCCCATTGTGTTGGGGTAATACCAGTTTCAACATCACCAATAGTAGCCCAGCCTTGCGCTATGCCGTACGCACCCAAATACCACCACACAAAAGTAAGGATAACAGGTTTTATCAAGCCCATTTCGCGTAGGGCAAACAAACGTTTTTTGTGGGGTAAAGGTATCAATGGTAACTCGTACAAAACTGTTACTATGCCCACTACAACGCCGTGCAGCACCAACCTAAAAAATATGGGCATATTAAACAGCCCCAAAACACATAAAATAAGTATTACCACTGCCGATGTTACATAAAAACGGGGCAAGTGGCCTTGTATCCATCGTTGGCGGTCAGTATAAGCTTTAGTAACCTTTTTCACCAAACTGAAATACAAAAAAGGTAGCACATACAGCACATAGCCCCCCAACATTAGCATTATGGCGTATATGTGTATTTGGGGTTCACCATCAAACAATAAAAACGATGTTTGTGTATAGCCCAGCACACACAACGCCACCCATATTCTACTGAAGATCAAAGTTTTGAATATTTCGTGCAGTATATTATATACGGTATAGGGCTTATCCACGTGCCTTGGGGTTAATCAGTTGGTTTAATTCACTTAAGCGTAACACAATGGTAAGAATTACTTTAAAACTTCGCATCAGTTTCGCAAATTATATTAGCAATGGGCAAAAGGCAAGTAAATATCTGCGTAGTATCTGATGTACACCTTGGTACATACGGATGCCACGCCAAAGAACTGAACAAGTACCTTAAGAGCATAGATCCTAAGGTACTGATTTTGAACGGCGATATTATAGATATATGGCAGTTTAACAAACGCTACTGGCCTGAAAGCCACATGAAAATAGTGCAGCGTATTGTGAAAATGATAAACAAAGGCACGCAAATTTATTACCTAACAGGTAACCACGATGAAATGCTGCGCCGCTTTGCGGGTTTCCGACTCAATAATTTTATTATTGACAATAAGTTGGTGCTGGAAATAGATGGTAAGAAAATGTGGTTTTTTCATGGCGATGTTTTTGATATTACCATGAAACACAGTAAATGGCTGGCAAAACTAGGCGGTTGGGGCTACGATATGCTAATATTGCTAAACCGTGTTGTAAACTTTATATCAGAAAAAATACTGCGCAAAGGCAAGGTGTCATTATCAAAAAAGATAAAAAACGGCGTAAAACAAGCCATTAAGTTTATTGATGATTTTGAGCTTACCGCTACCGAAATTGCAATAGAAAGCGGATATGATTTTGTGGTCTGCGGCCACATACACCAGCCGACAATAAAAGATGTAGAAAACGAAAAAGGCAAGGTAACTTACCTAAATAGTGGCGATTGGGTAGAAAACCTTACCTCGCTAGAGTATAACGATGGAGAATGGCGCATTTTTAGCTTTTATAAAGATATGCCTGCCCAAACAAAAGAAGATGAAAAAACGGAGCTTGATGAGGATGAAATTGACAGCATGATAGCTCCTAAGATTGAAACTATATATGAAGATATTATACGCTATACAGGGAACAGGTAACGGCCACGTAAGCCGTGCCCGCGAAATAATTCCCCATTTAGCAAAACATGGCGAATTGGATGTGCTGATAAGCGGCACACAAAGCGAGGTTGATGTTGATTACCCTGTAAAATACAAACTACACGGGTGGAGTTTCACTTTTGGCAAAAAAGGAGGTGTCGACCTTTGGGATAGCTGGAAGAAAATGCGCACCATACGCTTGTTTAAAGATATTTTGCGTTTTCCTGTAAACGATTACGACCTTATCATCAACGATTTTGAGCCTATAAGCGCGTGGGCGTGCAAACTAAAGGGCAAGCATTGTGTAGCCATGAGCCACCAATCGGCGTTTTTATCGCCAAAAACCCCTCGCCCAAAAAAGAAAAATCTTTTTATCGAAATGGTTTTTCGCAACTACGCACCCAGTAAAGAAGCCATAGGCTTCCACTACGAGAAGTACGACGATTTTATACATACCCCCGTCATCCGTCGCGATATACGCCAACTAACCTCTCAAAACTTGGGGCACGTTACGGTATACCTTCCCGCGCACGACGATAAATTTTTGGTAACTAAATTCACCAAAGTAAAAAACGTAAAGTTTGAGGTATTTAGTAAACATACCGATAAGCCTTATGTAGAAGAAAACACCTACGTATACCCTATAAATAGCGAGCAATATACCAAAAGCCTTGAAGGTTGTTTGGGGCTGATAACCGCAGGCGGTTTTGAAGCACCTACCGAAGCCATCTTTTTAAACAAAAAAGTGATGATAGTACCCATGATAGGCCAATACGAGCAGCATTGCAATGCACTAGGTGCTAAAAAAGCAGGCTGTACAGTAATTACCGATATAAACGGCAACTTTATAAACCAACTAAACAGTTGGATAGAATATGCCAAACCCATAAGTATAGACTACCCTGATGAAACAGCCGATTTTGTAGAAAAACTGGTAGCCAAACACCGTAAATAATTCACCGTATAAACAAACCGTAAACTGACCATTATCATAGTATTGCTATTGCGGGCGGGCTAACTTTGTGGTGTACATAAATCTACACTACTATGGTTATCAAAACAGCACTTGAAGAATTAGAAAATGTAAGCCACCCTGTTGCCAAAATAATACACAACGATGCCCACTGCAAAACGCTTGTTTTGGCCTTTAAAAAAGGGATGGTACTAAAAGAACACAAAACTAGTGTACCTACCACTCTATTGGTTTTGGATGGAGAAATAGAATATAGGATTGGCGAAGAGAAAATTACCCTAAAAAAATACAACCAAACGGGTATACCCATTGGCTTGCTACACGCCGTTGAAGCAAAAGAAGACAGCGTTTGCTTGCTGATACAGGGGTAGCGCTTGTTTATACGTTTGACAAATTTTAAAAATTTGTCAAACGTATAGATGCAATCCCGTTTTCAAATCTTCAAATTAGCCGTATCTTGCACCCCGTATGGCAACACAAGCAATGAAACGCGATAATGCAATCTTTGATTTAATCATCGAAGAAGGAAACCGTCAGGAACACGGATTAGAACTAATAGCATCAGAAAACTTTGTTAGCAAACAAGTAATGGAAGCTATGGGCAGCGTACTTACCAATAAATACGCCGAAGGCCTTCCGGGCAAACGCTATTATGGTGGTTGTGAAGTGGTAGACAAGGTAGAAAACTTGGCTATCGACCGTATAAAACAATTATTTGGTGCAGCTTGGGCAAACGTACAGCCACACAGTGGTGCACAAGCCAATGCAGCCGTTATGTTGGGTGTGCTTAACCCAGGCGATAAAATACTAGGCTTCGACCTTTCGCACGGCGGACACTTAACGCACGGTTCGCCTGTAAACTTCTCAGGCAAACTATACAAACCTTCTTTTTACGGAGTAGAAGAAGAAACAGGACTTATTGATTTTGATAAAATAGAAGCTATTGCCGACCGTGAGCAACCCAAACTAATTATTTGTGGTGCATCATCGTACAGCCGCGATTGGGATTATGCCCGTTTGCGCCAAATAGCCGATAAAGTAGGCGCATTACTATTGGCCGATATATCTCACCCCAGCGGACTTATAGCTAAAGGGTTTTTGAACAACCCACTACCCCACTGCCATATAGTTACCACTACCACCCACAAAACCCTACGTGGCCCTCGCGGTGGTTTGATAATGATGGGGCAAGATTTTGACAACCCTTGGGGTTTAACTACACCCAAAGGCGAAATCAAAAAAATGAGTGCCATTTTAGATGGTGCAGTATTCCCCGGCACACAAGGCGGCCCCTTAGAGCACGTTATTGCAGCAAAAGCAGTGGCCTTTGGCGAAGCCCTTACCGATGAATACAAAGAATACTGTGAGCAACTAATAAAAAATGCACGCGCCATGGCTGCCGCATTTATGACAAAAGGCTACAAAGTAATATCAGGCGGAACAGACAACCACATGATGTTGATAGACCTACGCAGTAAAGGACTTAACGGTAAACTTGCCGAAAACACCCTTGTAAAAGCAGACATTACCATTAACAAAAACATGGTGCCGTTTGATGATAAATCGCCCTTTGTTACCAGCGGTATGCGTATAGGCTCGCCCGCCATTACTACCCGTGGTTTAAAAGAAAGCGATGCAGTAAAAGTGGTTGATTTGATAGACGAAGTGCTAATGAACCACGAAAACGAAGCCGTGATAGCCGATGTGCGCAAGCGTGTAAACGCAATGATGCAAGGCTTTCCTTTGTATGTCTAACCCTTAAAAATAAACACAGGTTTTTACAAAGCCGTGCCGCCTGTGGTAGCACGGCTTATATTTTTTATACCCATTATGAAAAACGATATAACCACACGTGCCGATATAGAACTGCTGGTAGATAGTTTTTACCGATTGGTGAAGCAAGACCCCGTAATAGGTTATATTTTTAACGATGTGGTGCAGCTATCGTGGGAGGTGCATATACCCATTATGTACAACTTTTGGGAAACCATATTGCTGGGTGGAGTAGCCTACAAAGGCAACCCTATGTCGCCGCATATTGAGCTAAATAAAAAAGAACCTCTTACCCAAGAACATTTTAACCGTTGGCTGGAGTTGTTTACCCAAACCATAGACAACCTTTTTGAAGGCGAAAAAGCCAACGAGGCAAAAACCCGTTCCCAACACATGGCAGCACTAATACTTTTTAAAGTGCAGCAAAGCCACAATCCTAATTTTATTCATTAGCGGACGTTCTAATGTCCCTGTCATCCTAAACTTGTTTCAGGATCTCATAAGTATCAACCATAGTTGTTGACAATGAAATACCGAGCTTGTCGAAGGATAGAAGCGCAGGTTAAGGAGGGACTGAGGGCGGTTTGACCGAAGCCGTTTTCACTCACCCTAGAAACTAACATCCACAGCCCGACGTTCCCACAGTCGCCCCTCTAATTGCAATTAGAGAGGGGAAATGTTGAGGTATTGTACAAATTTTTATAATTCAGGGGTGAGTTAAAATGCGCATTGCCATATCTAGCGGAGTCAAGAGGCTATGCTGAAGATTTAATGGTTCTTAAAATTCTGCGACGTTAAATGTTTCCTTTTTTTAAAGATATATAAGAAGGGACACTTTAAAAAATGTTATTTAAAACATACGAATTAGAAGGAATCCGCTATGAAAGCCAAATTATGGGCTTTATGAAAAGTTGGAAAGGTTTTACCTAGTTCACAAAAAGAAGAAAAGCGGGTGTTAAGCCCGCTTTTCATAAAATTTGCACTTACTTTTCGTTAATACTTAATAAACTTATAAAAAATCAAATTTATACAAAAAAACTATAAAACAAACAAAAAATAATAATCCATCAAACTACACATAGTTATGGCTTTTCAATTATTAGAAATGTTAGTAAAGAAAGAAAAAGTGATTATAGCCTCCGCTCAGACGAACAGTCATGAAGGCCAATTCATTTGTTCACCACCAATAGCACGTTATGTCTTTCAGCAATTGCTATGTAAACAAAAGTTAATAATTGTTGATTTAGGGACGCAAAGGGTATCATTACGAGGAAACCTTCTTAGGTTGACGAGGCAATCTCAACGCTATACCTCAATTTCACCCGAAATAATTTTAGGGCATACATCTGTCCAATCAGGACTAATAGAATTGTCCTGTCCTGAAATAGCGTTACGTAAAAAGTAATGTTATGAGAGAAAACCAAGAGATTAAGTATGTTAAGCGAACACAACGCGATTACAGTTATGCTTTTAAATTATCGGTAGTCAACCAGTTATCCCGTCCCGAATGCATTCGGGATTCGGGATTTCACTCGCCAATTCATGTATAATGTATAGCGAGATGCTGAAACGAGTTCAGCAAGACTAAAGCAAGGCACCACTCTATTTGACAAATTTTAAAAATTTGTCAAATAGAGTGGGCTTAAACAAGCTACTGTGTCAACTCTTTCACAGCCATCCAAGTCATTAGGCCAACGCCTACCTCAAGGGCGGTTTCGTCAATATCAAACGTGGGGGTATGTACCGATGAATTGATGCCTCTTGCTGTGTTGCCCGTACCCAAACGGTAAAAACAACTGGGCACCACTTGGCTGTAAAACGCAAAATCTTCCGATGCCATCCAAATATCCAAATCCACCACATTCTCTTTGCCCAAAAACTCTTGTGCATAGCCGCGTGCAGCATTGGTTAGCGCCTCATCATTTTTAAGAAAAGGATAGCCTTTGTGTATATCAAAATCGCAACTGCCACCCATAGCCTCGGCAATGCCTGTGGCCATTTTCACCATACGCTGGTGGGCATCGGCGCGCCATTCTTCGTTCAGTGCTCTAAAAGTACCTTCTATCTTTACCTCGTTGGGTATCACATTGGTAGCTCCATTGGCTATCACCTTGCCAAAACTTAGCACACAAGGGTCAAGCGGGCTGCTGTTGCGGCTTACTATTTGTTGCAAGGCCACAATAATATGGCTGGCAATAAGCACAGGGTCTATGTTTTGTTGCGGTTGTGCGCCGTGTCCGCCTTTGCCTTTTACGGTTATATACAATTCATCGGCACTGGCCATATACAAACCATTGCGAAAGCCCACTTTGCCCGCCTCTAAAAACGGCAAAACGTGCTGGCCTATCATTTTTTGTACTTTGGGGGCTTCCAACACTCCCTCTTTTATCAATAGCGAAGCACCGCCGGGTATTTTTTCTTCACCGGGTTGGAAAACCAGTTTCACAGTGCCTTCCAGTTGATCTTTCAACTCGTTTAGTATACGTGCCGTACCCAGTAGTGATGATGTATGCACATCATGCCCGCAGGCGTGCATCACTCCTTCGTTTTGCGATTTATAGGGAACTTCGTTGGCCTCGGTAATGGGTAGCGCGTCCATATCGCCGCGCAGGGCTATAGTTTTGCTTTGTGGGTTGCGCCCTTCAATTATAGCTATCACACCTGTATCAGCTTTGCGCTCAAAACGGGTAATACCGTATTGAGTCAACCTAGCCTCTACAAACTTGGCGGTTTCAAACTCTTGGTACGAAAGCTCGGGGTGGCTGTGCAAATGGCGACGGTTATCAATAGTATCGTTGCTATACTTGGCTGCTAATTCTTTTATCTGCGCTTTAAGGTGTTCCATTGTAAGCAAAGGTAACAAATTGCAGATTTATTGATTTGGAGGTTATAAAATCCTGTCTTAAGCCATAATAATTAAGCGCCAAGAGTTAACTTTCTTTAGTTCTGAGAGTTCCAATAAATAACAGCGCGTGTAAAACACGGTCTGCGGTTTGATAATCAAAGGTGTTTGGGTTTGCAAGCCCATGACAAACATTATTGCGAAGATTCCACCCCCTTTGGTCAGTAAACAGAACTATAAGGTAATTTGTTATATCTTCTCCAAAGACCTCACAAACTAGTTTGTCCCTTAAAATATCATCAAATGTCCTTAAATTATATCCGCCAGTTCGCGATGGCTTTAAGACTCCACCTCCTACCATTTCAACTAAATTTCTAATGGCTTCTTCTATTTGTGGGATAATTAAATGGATTGCACTAAGGAAGTTCCCATTAAAGTATGCATTCAAGCCTTCTTTAATAATGGTAAGGCGATTTTCTTCAATTACAGGAGATTTTGAAATAAAGTCAGTAATGTTTTCTACATCTAAATTGTGCTTTTGTATGGTTTCCTGAATTACCCACCTAAGAAATATTGAAGACATGGATAAATTTTGTGAAATCTGCTGCACAATATGCCCCTCCAAATCGTCTTCGATAGAACCAATAGTCGCAATAACCCGTCCTTTTTCATCTTGTATTTGTTGGGAACCAACTATATACAGTAACGGGTGTGTTTTTGAATATTGCAACACGAGCCTCTTTGCCTCTTCTTTTGAAGGTATAAACTCTGCGACAATTTTATACAATACTTGCTCTAATGAGCCTGAAGTCATCTGGCCTATGTATTTGTCAATTTCATCTTGAGGCAAATCATGCGAAACAGATATTGGTTTTAGCTCTGCGGCTACCTTTGGCCCAAGCGCGCGTAACTCTAACAATATTTTTTCAGCCTCTTCCTTAAAATTAAATTTGATAAATAATTTATAAAGATGCTCCAAGCCAGCGGAAACTTGCATAGAGGTTTTCTCATTCATAGTTTTCTCATATGCGTCCAGAATTGTTGTTAGGACTCTATATAATTGATCCTGCTGGTTCTTCTTTTTATAGTAATTGGCAAGCCTTTCTGCGGCAATATCCGCTCCCCAGATATCAACTTTCTCCCCGCTTGTCATCCTCGCCAGTTTATTCTCTAGTTCTAATATTAGGCTTCCTTCTTCTTCTTCCGTTAAATGCAATTTTTTATTATCAATTAACAAATCATAAGCACGTGCCCATAATCCAGGTTTAGAGTCGACTGAATGCCGTTTGTCATAACTTATGATAGCTAATTTGCAATCATTAATAAGTTCCAGATTGTTAAAGGATATAGAAAGAGTCAGTGCTCGTTTAAGCTTTTCAATCACATCTACTTCACGTTTATGATAATCTTCATTGGCAATTTTTAATAATGACTGTATATAAGCAGTACCGATTGTGTAAGAAGGAATGGAATCGCATATTTTATAGTGAAAATCCCATACAAGACCCAAATACCGAGCGGTTAAGATTGGATTTACACTTTCTAACCCTCTTTTTTCCCAATATTTGATAATACTTTCAGTTACCACGCTTAGTGAGGGGGATTCTATTACTGTGCCGTCATCATTGTTCCACACGACCATTGGCCCAAAATAAGTGCCCCAGTCATTCTTTGTGCTGTTTTCATAAAATCGAAAAGCCATTATTTCAGTAAACAATTCGGGGTCTGTTTCCTGAATGTTATCACTAGTAGATAATGAACGTAATGATGCTTCGACTATATGTTCATCAAAATCTTTCTTATCAATGGAATCATATTGCGATAGTATATTTTGTAGTGACATAATTTATTTTAGCCTTAAGCAATTGAAAAACAAAGGTAGTAATTAGATGTAGGTAACTCGCTCCTCTCTTAAAAAAGAGAGGAGGAATTATGAGCACTGTTTCTAAACTCATTATTTGGGATGAGTTAAACAACTTTGCCTCTTTTTCTCGACAGGTTAAAACCTGCCGCTATTTATACCTTATCGGGGTTGCCGATAGGTATGAATAGCATCGGTTTTCAAACCGATAGAAAAGAATTAAATCTAAAAGTAAAAGAGAAGGGAAGCTTTGAACGTTGGTACTAAACGCACTATTTGGGGTGATTCAACTAAAAATTACCCATACGTGTAGCGCGTAAGCGAAGGGGGCAGGGGGATGAAAAAAACAAGCAATAGCACTTCACCACCGAGCGGACGCTCTATTATTTTTGGCACGAGCGGATGCTCCCACCAGCTTTTAATAGTTAAACAATAGCTGCTGCCGCTTTTTCTAAGGCTATACCTCGCGATGCTTTAAACAATATGTAGCTGTTTTGTGGCGGATGTTGGATAAAATGTTGTTTTAACCCTTCTGTATTTTCAAAGGCTTGGGCATTCATTAGTGAGGCATAGGGGGCAAACAAAGGGCCTACGCAATACACTGTTTCAAAACCCAATTGGCTACAAAGCTGTGCCATTGCTTCGTGCTCGGCAGAGGCAAAGCTGCCTAGTTCTAGCATATCGCCCATAACTACTACTTTATTAGGGACTTGGTAAGCTGCAAAGTTTTTTAGTGCAGCCTCCATACTACTAGGGTTAGCATTGTAACAATCCATATACAAAGTGTTGCTACCCTTTACCATTATTTGCGAGCGATTGTTGGTAGGCGTGTATCCTACCACTGCTTCTTGTATCAACGTTGCTTCAACTTTAAAGTAATGGCCTATGGCAGCAGCGGTCATTATATTTTCAAAATTATATTCGCCGCTAAGTTGTGCCACTGTTTCACCTGTAGTGTCTGGCAATTGGCAATGTATATTGGGATTGGCTTGTAATAAATGACCTGTATAATCGGCACTAAAAACCTCTTTATCAGCAGTAGAATAGCCATATTTATATACCCTTTCCAGTCGTGCAGCCATGCGGCATAGCCACTCGTTATTTGCATTTACAAAAGCTAGTCCGTTGTTTTTTAGTAAGTGACGGTATAAAATACTTTCTTCTTTTGCTATGGCTTCCATACTGCCAAAACCCTCAAGGTGTTCTTTGCCAATATTGGTAGTAATGCCATAGTTGGGTTGGGCTATGGTGCATAGTTCTTCCATATCACCCGGTTGGTTGGTGCCCATTTCTATCACCGCCATTTCTACATCAGGTGTTATGGCTAGTAGGGTTAGTGGCACACCAATATGATTGTTTAGGTTGCCTTTTGTGGCGTATATGCGGTATTTTTTGGCCAATATAGCTAGTAGCAACTCTTTGGTGGTCGTTTTTCCGTTGCTACCGCCAATGGCTATAAAAGGTATTTGCAGTTGTTGGCGATGGTAAGTAGCCAACTGTTGCAAAGTATGCAATACATTTTCTACTTTGTATACACGCGTATCGGCAGTGTTAATGTCTTCATTAATAATAGCGTAGGCAGCACCTTTTCCCAGCGCATCAAGTGCAAAGGTATTGCCGTTAAAATTTGCCCCTTTTAGCGCGAAAAAGATACTGTTGGGTAATATATTTCGAGTATCGGTACACACGGTATAGCTTTGGGTATACAGTGCATACAATTGTTCAATGGTAGTTAGCAGTTGCATTTATAGTGCAAGATTAGCGGTTGTTTTATCAATCAAAAAATTGGGTACGTCTTTTTTTGTTACTTTGGGGCAACAAAACCCCAAAAATAGTACTCTCTTATATTATAAAACCTATATTGTTTTTTATGAAAAAGCCCCTTTTACTTATAGCTGTTATTGCATTATGTCTAAGCACGTTTGCGCAAGGGCCAAAATTTTACATAGAAAATTCTTTAGAATTTAGGGCTACCAATGGCAAACCCATTCCTTATCCATTTGTTGGGGGATTTTTATCGCCTCAATTTTCTAATATTGATTTAAACAACGACGGCAAAAAAGACCTTTTTATTTTTGATAGGGGGGGTAATAAAGTACTTACATTTTTAAATGCTATGGGGCCTAATGGCGAAAGCTGGGTATATGCTCCCGATTATGAAATGGCTTTTCCTAAAATGACATCGTGGGCATTATTGGCCGATTATAACGGCGATGGAAAAGAAGATATTTTTACTGCCAGCGATCCTTTTACTTTTCCGCAAGGAGTTGCTGTATACAAAAATGTTTCTACGGGTAATATTCCCCAGTTTGAAATGGTGAAGCCACAACTAACTGCTGATCAAAATATAGTTGGTTTGCCAGAGGCGCCTATATATTGGATAACTGATGATATATCGGCTATTGACGATGTGGATGGTGATGGCGATTTGGATATTTTAAGTTTTGATGCTTCGGCGGCTTCTATCACCATGTATGGCAATATATCTAAAGAAAAATCGTGGTCGTTGGATAGCTTAAATTTTAGGGTGTATGATGAATGTTGGGGCGGTTTTCGCGAGAGCTTTTTCGATCGCTCTATTGCACTAGGAGTACCATGTTTTGGAAGCCGCTATTACAAAAGCGGGAAACACGCAGGATCGACCATGTTGTTACTGGATATGGATAACGACGGTGATAAAGAGTTGGTTTTAGGTGATGCTTCTTATGATGAACTTTCTTTACTTACCAACGGCAAAAAAGATTTTTCGTGGCCTTATGATACCATGCAAGCATACGATACTGTTTTTCCTAAAAACACTACTAAAGCCAAAATATATACATTTCCTGCCCCATTTTATGTTGATGCCAGTATTGGCTCGGCTTCAAAAGATTTGATAGTTGCACCCAATGTAAAAGCGGGTGGAAGTAACCAAAACCAAATATGGTTGTATCAAAATAGCGGCACTAACACAATGCCTGTTTTTCAGCTTAGTAAAAAGAACTTTTTGCAAGAGTGGACGGTTGATTTTGGTTCAGGCGTAACACCTCGTTTTATTGATGTGGATGGTGATGGTGATTTGGATTTGATAGCAGCACACAGGGGAGATTTTGAATTGACACTAAACCGTGCCGATAGGATTACTTTGTTTGAAAATACAGGCACAAAAACCAAAGCTGTATTTACACATAGTACTGAAAATTATTTGGGCTTAATAAACGATAGCATACGAGATATGAAGCCCTCTTTTGGCGACTTGGATGGGGATAGTAAACCCGATATGCTTATTGGGGATGCTGATGGACGTTTGCATTTTTATAAAAATACCTCAATAGGTAATACCCTTTCGTTTGCCCCGAGAGTTAAAAATTACATGAAAATTGATATAGGCGTTAGCGCAGTACCGCAAATTACCGATTTGGACGGCGACCAACTGCCCGACCTTGTTATTGGTACAGGCGCAGGTATTATCAGTTATTTTAAAAACAAAGGGTCTAAAACTTCACCCCAGTTTGATTCACTGCCCACTATTGATACATTGGGTAAAATCTTTATTAACAACTATTACTGGTATTATATTACGGATAATATGGGTGTGATTATCGACTCTGTAAAAACCTATAATAACGTAGGCTATGCTGCACCGTATATTGGCGATATAGACCTTGATGGTAAACGCGAACTTTTAGTAGGTAGCGATGAAGGTAAATTGTGGTTGTTTAATAATATAGACGGGAATATAAACGGCACTTTTACTGAGATTGATACTTTTGTGCACAATAACATTAACAAAATCTTTGGTGGCATTAATTTGGGTGCACGTATAGTACCTGAAGGAGCGATACTAAGCGACTCATTTGGTAGCAAGCCGGTTGTGCTTTTGGGTAATTTTAGAGGTGGGTTTAATTTTTTAAATGCCGTGCGCGACTCTACTAAAAACTCTATTGGTGTACGTGAAATAGAAAGAGAACTGGCAGTAAGCATATACCCTAACCCAACTAAAGGCCAAATAAACATAAATCGTAATCTAGACCAATACGATGGTAGCTTAGTGCTACGTATAAACGATATATTGGGTAGAGAAATATACTACAGTACGCTTGAAAGCGGCATAGCCACCTACACTATCGATCTTGGTAACCAAGGGGCTGGCATATATTATGTGCAGCTCACCGACGGTAGTAGATACAGAACTGTACAGCGTGTATCAGTAATAAAATAACACTAAATTTTAGTTGAGTTTTATATTCAATAAAATTGAAAACTATAAAATCAGAGGAGGGGGCTAATAGTCCCTTTTTGTGTTACCTATACCCATTTACACGCAAGCTAAAAAATTGTAGTTGGTTTTACTCACCCCTGTTTATTGGAAAGCCGGAACCACATAAAGTGTCCCTCTCTTACAAAAAAAGAGAGGAGAATTATGAACGACTGTACTAAATTCATTATTTGGGGTGAGTTAACTAAAAAATTACCCTATGTGTAATCAAAGTATAGGTGCCCTTTTTTTATAATAATTTTAACTGGCTTGTTTACGTTTACAATAGCAAACATATAAACACAGAGAAGACTAACTTTGTGTGCTTTGATGAAACTTTTTTACCGCTACATACTACTTACATTTCTTTTTTTAGGGGGATGGTCTGCCCGTGCGCAAACCCTTACAGGACTGTGCGATTCTATTTTTGAGGCTTTGCACTACGAAAGTTTCGATAGCCTAAAAAAGTTTATACCCAGCTACAAAGATTTAAAAGTGGTGTACGATAGCTTGGATATGGAGCGCCAGCCACAGCAAATTTTAATAGCCCAGCAACGGGCTGAATACTCGCTTAAACAATCGTTTAAAAGTTTTAAAAAGCAGGCTGACCGACTAAAAATACCCTTGAAAAAAATGGAAAAGGGTGAGATGCGCCATTTAGTACAAACCTACGAGGGCAAAAAATACAGCAATGTAGAGGTGGACTGCCATTACAAAAAAAGAGGAGCAACACTTTTTTATACAGTGATAGAGCTAAATAATGTGTGGTATTTGGGTGAAGATATACGCATGATGGAGCGTGAGCTAGAGGAAACGCCTGACTATGACAAAATTGACCAAGCGCTAGAACGCCGACGTGAAAAACGCGAAAAGGAACGTATACAAGCCAAAGAGCAAGCCGAGCGCGATACTGCAAAAGCTTTGCAAGAGCGAAAAATAGTAGCTGAAAAGGCTACCCGCGATAGCGTGAAACAAGCTAGACTGTTAGAAAAAGAACGCCTAAAGGCCGAGCGCGATAGCGCGAAGGCCGCCAAAAAACAGTTGGTGCTCGACCGCAAAAAAGCCCGCGAAGAGGCAAAAAAGAAAAAGGCTGAAAAGAAAAACAAGAAGGGGCAAGCCGCACCGCTATCTGCTCCATCTGATAAAAAGCAAACTCCTGATAGTTTGAAACAAGATTAATCTTTGTTGCAGGGAGAGTCATTCCGAACTGATTTGGAATCTGTTCGAGGGCAGTCATCCTATGTTGTCAAAGCACTCTTATTAGGGTGTGCGGTTGCCAGTCTTTCCTGCGAAAGCAGGAATCTATGGGTGGGTAAATACTTATCGCTTCATCGCGCAGATTCCCTTTTACAAGGGAATGACTGCCAACCGCACTTTTTAATCACAAAACAGGAGTAATGGACAAAAATTAGGCTGTTTTTGATATCATTTCTTTCTAATGGACATTTTTTAGGCTGTTTATTTTTGGGCTTCCTCGGTTTTGTGATCATTAACTTTCATTTTTGCTTG
>JBBKVO010000040.1:0-100570 GCA_037968475.1 Bacteroidia bacterium | reverse complement strand
ATATAGCGAGGCTAGGCAAACTAAACCTCCTGCTATATAGGGAGCACTAAAGTTTAAATCGTACAGAACACCTCCAAAGGCAGGGCCAAATACACGCCCCAACGCACCTATAGACTGATTTAAACCTAACATACGACCTTGTTCCCTACCGCTAATAGAGTTGGATAACAAACCTAATATACTGGGGGTAACGCAACCGTTTGCCAAGGCAATAAACGAAAGGGCTACTAATTGCAACCAAAACATATTGGTGGGTACAAACGGCATAGAGATTAGCCCTATTGCCCCAAATACTAACCCGGCATATAGCAACTTCCGCTCACCGTATAACCTATTCATTGGCCCTACCAGCAAGCCTTGTACAACTGCTGAGGCTATACCTATAAACGAAAACACATAACCTATTTGCAGTTCATTTAGGCCGTATCGGTCTTTCCAAAGTACAGCAGCAGTAATATACATCATGCTAAAGGCTAGGGTAAACACAAAATTTAGGGTAAACAGTTCGCGCACTACATTTATCTTCATGGCTCCCATCAACTGCGTAATAGGTTTTAGCTGAAACTTTATCTCTTTTTGTTTTTCTTTTAACGACTCAGGTAAAAGAAAATAAGCCATTATAAAATTGAGCACTGATAAACCTGCCGAGAAAATACCAATGCCCATTAGCCCATAACTGTGGTATACTATACCGCCAAAGAAAGGGCCAAAAACAAAACCTAAACCAAAAGCTGCACCCACCAAACCCATGTTTTTTGTACGATTTTCAGGCGTAGAAACGTCGGCTATATAGGCATTAGCTGCCGATATATTGGCTGAACCTATACCTGCCAAAGCTCGTTGTATTATTAGCATCCAAAACGTAGCTACAAAGCCAAACAAAAAGTTTGCCCCTGCGGTTAACAAAATACTGACCAATATTATAGGGCGACGGCCATGTTTATCGCTAAGGCTGCCCCACAAAGGAGCAAAAATGAAGTTGAACAAAGCATACACACCTGCTACTGCCAATGATGATGTGTTTCCTGTTAAATCAACTGAGAGATTAGGTAAAATAGGAATGATGATACCAAAGCCCATCAAATCAATAAATATTGTGAAAAACATCACAGCCAACGGCGAACGCGTGCGCATATACAGAGGGATTATAGAATAAAAACGGGGCAAATATAACCCTTGAAGATGATGTGCTTATTAAAAATTATAAATCCCAAATGGATGAGCGTTTTTTATAGATATAGCTGCGAAGGTTGACCCAGAAAGCTAAAATGAGGTAAATAATTAGCGGCGACCCCATAGTGATGAATGAGGTATATATGAAATAGATACGTATACGCCCTGAACCGATACCTATTTTTTCGCCTAAGTACGTACAAACCCCAAATGCTTTTTTCTCGAAAAAATATTTGATGGCTTCTATCATAACGTTACTTTATTTACATACAAATATACATATATAATTGTTTCGTAAATGTTAAACCCTGTGTTCGTTAATTGAATAAATTAACTGCTTAATACTTTATGCCCAATGCGACATTGCAAGCATTTTTGAGGCACACACCAATGTTTGTGCATTTGTAATAACGCCTGACTTTCGGAAGCACTAGCAACCGTTATCTTCATAGTTTCATAGCCACGTATAATACGGTTGTTTTCTTTGGGCAATGCCTCTAGCAAATCCATAGCGCGGTATTTGTATTCATCATCACTTTTTACAAGTCCGTATGCAAAAAAGAAAGGCGCAACTGTGTTTATCAAAATATTGTTTACAGCATCATCACCCAACATATTTTTACCGTTTTCAGCCGCTATACTTGGGCGGTAGTGGTTATCCCAATAGGGCGAGGCTTTTATTTCTAACAGCTTTTTTAAGTCGGTTGGCTTTGGTGTTTCCATCAGTTTTGAAAACAAGTGAGTTGAGGTATGCACCAGTGCAGCAAACTGTGCCAAACGCAGGGTGGGAAAATTGGCGGGTCTTGTTTTGCTAAATTTAAACAAAGCCCCATCAATAGGCTCAAGGTTAAACTTCTTCGCCAAAAAACTATATTCAGCTTGTAGCTTTGTAGTATAATTATCAGGCTCTTTAATGTTTTGTATTAAGCCTGCTTGACCCAAAAAAAGTGCTTCAAGCTGTACAAGGTTGTTTTTGTGTTTTGCCAATACATATAGGGGTAGGCCTTTTGCCACCAACTCAAACGGTACAGCATTGGTATTAAAACCAAAATTGCGCGCAAGTGCGTGGTAAAAAGTTTCCTCCCAGTTGTTTTTATTGTTTTGTAATGATGTAGTAATAGGCATCACCTTTTGCTCCAATCGCTCAGTAAGTATGCGTAGCAACCAACTTTGCAGGGTAAAATTATCTACCCGTTTTATAAAATTTTCGCAAGCAATAAAACTTCCCGTCTCCATCAATTGCTTGTAGTTATTTATAAACGATGGATTTATGCGCCCCTTAAGCTCAATAATAGGTATGGCTACAGGTGTTTTTGCAGTATGTTCAATACATACCAATACCAACGTGTTTTTATGTGCAGCATCGGTGCTATGGCCGTGTTTTTCCCAATTAGCCGATTCAAGCTCAATCTCAACATTTCCCGCCCATTGTATACCGCCAATTTTTAATCGTGCATTGCTAAAATCGGCACCGCTATCCAAGTTTTGCTCACCCGTTTTGTCTATTACTATCGGTTCACCGTCAAGCGTAGTTAATCCGTTCGTATCAAACAGCCTAAACTTCCATATATATTGCAGCAGTTGCTCTGTCATTATCGTTTTAAGTAGTCAAAAGAATTGTTATTCTAAACACATTAAATAGTAGTTAATCGATTAAAAAAATGTTTTTGGTGCTGTATTTGTAAATCAATTATCAGACGTTTATACCCTAAAACTATGAAAGGTAAACTGCTGATACTTGCACTGCTAGGTGGCATATTATTTTCGCAATGCTCGCCCAATAAACTAAGAAAACGAAGCGTGGTAAAGGTGGCTTTGATGTTAGACTCTACTGCAATGGTGAGGCAAAGTGGTTTTATTTCCGCAGGCTTTTCGATACAACTTAATAATGGAAAAACAAGAGCTACACAAGGGTTGGCTAATGGGTTGTGGGGTTGGCGTAGGTTTATTGTACAGGCCGAGAACGCTACTTTTGAAAAGGGAAACTTAATCTACAACCCTGCCGATGTATTAGCCAACAATAAAAAAATAAAGCTGATTGTGCGGCCGCGCAACAACGCCAACTATACTGATACTTTTTTGATTGATGTGCCGCGACCTGTACAGGTGAGTTTAGATTATAATCACCAAAGTGTATTAGCACCCGAACAACCCATAAAAATGGTACTTAGAGTGCTGTACGATAATGGATATATGGTGTCATCAACCCAAGGCGACGGCAGTTTTTTGTGGGATTTGTTTGATTTGGAATACGATGGAAAAACAGATAAGCGCAATACAATTTGGGTAGCTAATCCTGCACCTAAATTAATAGAGGGAACACGCGTAGGTGTGCGCTATAAGTATAATGATACAATTACAGCCGAAACTTTTGTGCCACTAGATTATAAAGTTAGTTATGCGTTTAACTATGCAGGCGCACAGGGGCAAGAGGGTTGGGATGGTAGTGATGTTTACGGCTATAAGTGTAGCGGTAATACTAAAAATGGGCAAGATGGTAATAGCGGAAACCCAGGAGGGCATGGAGGAAACGGGAAAAACGTATTGATATATACTGATATAGTGTATAGGGATGATGCTAGTTTTTTGTTGGTGAAAATAATTGCAGCCAACCAAACAAAAACAGTTTTTATAAATATGGAAGGGGGGAAGATTGGTATTGATTGTAAAGGAGGTCGCGGTGGAAAGGGCGGAGATGGGGGCAGAGGGGGAGATGGCGGAGATGAAACCGAAAAAAGAGGAGCCGGCTGTGGCGGAAATGGTGGAGCAGGAGGAAGTGGTGGAAACGGCGGGAATGGAGGGGCGGTTACAGTGTATACTACCCAAGCAGCACGACCCTATTTAGGTTTAATACAAATTGATAATAGTGGTGGCGAAGCAGGCACGGGCGGAGATGGAGGAAAAAAGGGGAGAGGCGGGAGCAAAGAAAAGACTACCTTTTTAGAATTACTATTGGGCACTAATAATGGTTATAGTGGTACAGATGGGTATAGCGGAAATAAAGGTACGGATGGCCAGCCCATGCAACTATTTATTTTATCGAGGGATGAAATACAAAGAAGGATTGAAATGAAATAGGGGCTTGATTAACCCACTTACAGACTTTGCACCTCAAACTGTCTATCGCCATTGGGCAATAGCATTATGTTGATACTAATATAGTTTAAGGGTAAAAATTCCTCAATAATTTCAGGCCACTCAATCAAGCAAATATTGCCGCTATCAATATACTCTTCAAAGCCAATATCGTAGGCTTCGGCAGGGCTTTTCATGCGGTAGCAATCAAAATGATAAATAGTGTTGCCGTTAGCCGTTTCGTATTCGTTTACCAAACCAAACGTAGGGCTTGATATATTGCCCGTTACGCTCAAGTGCCTGCAAAAGTGTTTTATAAGAGTGGTTTTTCCTGCTCCCAAATTCCCCGTAAAAGTAAATACAGTATGTTGCTGCACAAGGCTTGCCAAGTGCTGCACCACAGGTAGTAAATCGTTTTCGGTTTGGGCAGAAAAAACCACCTTTATTCTTTTTTTGTATTGAAGTTATTGAATTGTACTTATACTACCTTGCTGTAAGGGTTATCACAGGGCAAAGCATTTCTTCGAGGCTTATACCGCCATGCTGAAAAGTGCCTTTGTAGTAATTTACATAATAGTTGTAGTTGTTGGGGTAGGCAAAAAAGCTATAACTCTCAGCAAATACGTACGACGAGCTAACGTGCAATTTGGGCAAGGCAGCATCCTCTGGCTTGCGCACTTCAAATACATCGCCTTTATCGTAGTTTAGGTTTTTACCTTGTTTGTAGCGAAGGTTGGTATTGGTATTTCTATCGCCAATAATTTTTACAGGGTCTTTTACCTGTATAGAACCATGATCGGTAGAGATAATTAGCTTGCCTTTTTTCTCCGCTATTTTTCTCAGTGTTTCTAACAAAGGAGAATGCTCGAACCACGATTTTGTTACCGAACGGTAAGCGGCTTCGTCCTCGCTCAATTCGCGCATCAAACTAACATCGGTACGGGCGTGGCTAAGGGCATCAACAAAGTTGTATACAATTACATTTAGCTG
This sequence comes from Bacteroidia bacterium, assembly GCA_037968475.1. Lineage (GTDB taxonomy): Bacteria > Bacteroidota > Bacteroidia > UBA8524 > UBA8524 > SB11. The sequence continues at coordinate 95,332 of JBBKVO010000040.1, read as the reverse complement.
ATTGTTAAACAAATTCATTACATTTTCGGCCAATTCTTTACCCTTATCAAGCGTAGTAATTTTATTGTAGCCTATTTTTATGTCTTTACGCAAACGTTGCAAATAGTCTTTCAAAAAGTCTTCCTCGTGCAGGTTTTTGCCTCCTTCATCCTCGTCGTTACTCCACATATTGGGGAAACGTTTCTCCATTTCATTTGGCAATAAGCCAGAGAAGATAGAATTACGCGCATACTGAGTAGTAGTAGGCAATATACTTAGATATAGGTCTTCATCATCCACCCTAAACAGTTCGTTTATTATGGGTTGTATCGTTTTCCATTGGTCGTAACGCAGGTTATCAATCAGTAAAAAGAAAACAGTGTCATTAGTCTCTAAATGGGGCAATACCTTTTTGCGCAACAGTGTGTTGCTCATTATCGGCCTTTTCTCATCATCGGTTGATTTAAGAAAATTGATATAGTTGCTTTTTATGAATTTAGAAAAATTGTGGTTGGCATCCGTTTTTTGGGTTTCAAGCACCTCTTTCATTCCGCCTTCTTCGGCACTGTTCAGCTCCAAATCCCAATAAGTTAGTTTGCGATAAATGTTTTTCCATTCATCAAAGTTCATATCGTCCATAAACGCCATGCTTATCGACCTAAACTCTTGCTGGTAGCCCATTGTAGTTTTCTCACTCACCAAACGCTTATTGTCAATCAGTTTTTTTATTGACAGTAGAATTTGGTTGGGGTTAACAGGTTTTATAAGGTAATCGGCTATTTTACTACCAATAGCATCTTCCATAATGTGCTCTTCTTCGCTTTTGGTTATCATCACCACAGGCACATCGGGCATTAGGGTTTTTATTTGGCTCAAGGCCTCCAGCCCGCTAATACCGGGCATATTTTCATCTAAAAAAATAATATCAAAAGGTGTTTTCTTCGCTTCATCAATAGCATCTAAACCATTGGTAACGGTTGATACATCATACCCTTTATTAGTTAAAAAGATAATGTGGGGTTTTAAAACATCAATCTCGTCGTCGGCCCAAAGAATTTTTATATTGCTCATTCAAAGTTTGTTTGTGCAAAGGTAACGAAGAATTGAGGCTTTTATTGGATTGCATTTTAGTGTCCCCAAAAAAGAAATTTAGGAAGATCCTCAAAGAAGCCGTCAAAAAAATCAACTAGGGCTACAATAACAAAAATTGCGATGGCTATTAATATTATAGCGACTAACCAACCTAAACCAATTTTTATTAGCCACAGTCCTACAATTAGTATTAATAACAAAATAAGACCAATCAATAATTCTTCTAAAAGCTCCCCCAAATCGGTGTCCCAAAAGTCAGTTTCGGCTTGTTTTTTTTGTGCTTTTGCAGCTACCTGCCTAGTATGCTTGTAATGCTCTTTTTTGTCGCTTTTGTAGGTTGTTGTTTGGTCTGTTTCTTTTTTAGCAAAAGTTGTTTCTACTGCTATTTGCAAGGGAGCTATTGGTATGCTTTTTTGTTTTAAATCAATAGTTACTTGGCTAGTAATACTGGTTTTTTTTACAGCAAGCACTTGTGGTATGCTTTGTATTCTCTGTGTATTTGTTTTTACTTTCTGAGTTAAAGTAGTTTTAGCTTTTGTCTTAGCCCTTACTTTGGGCACACGACTGTATCGGCTGCTGCATGATGCCAACAAGACAATGCACAACAATGTATTAAGCAGGTAAATAATCTTTTTCATAACTATTTAAAACACCAGTTAATAAAGGGTAATGTGCGTTTTTGGTTTCTGTTTAGTAGGCCAAACTGGAAACCTTTTAATTGTGTGCATGAATTGAAAAGCCCGATTTGAACACCCCGCCCAACTGTTGAGTGGTTCCTAATTCCCCCTAGCACCAATCCATTAAACTCCCCTATAATATTTCCACCATAAGAAGCAACAACGCCATCGCAACGTGTATGCAAAGCACAAAACCCATTTAATGAAATACCATTAATACGAGACGCTGATATATGGCCTAAACAACTTACTGAAACACCATTAATTACAACAGTTTCTTCATTTTTAAGCGTTGTATCGTAATCATCAACAGAAATGTCAGGCGACATTAATAATAGATAAGGGAGAAAAAACATTCCGCCACCTATCTCGGTATTAATGCCATTTACTACCAATGTATCTCCCCCGTATGCAGGGCAGGCCATTGCACTTATTGCCCAACCGTTTATTACTGTATTGTGTGCAACAGGGGCAAACCATACTACATTATGTGTTCGCCAAGCAGAGTCAGTACTATCATGGTAAGTCCTTTTTTCTGTTGTCCCTCTATAATAGTTTATAAAACCATTTTTCTCGTAAATAATATCTAGCCTGTTATTACCTAAGCTCAGAAAACAGTTCATACAATCAGCACAATTATTAGCAGTATCTGATGTAAAATAAGCCCGTTTTAAAGTATCGGCCTGCAAGGCAATAAAGTCGGCAGTAAAGGCGAAATCGTATTTTTTTAAATTAATGCTTTTAAAAATATTGAAAGACTTATCCGCAATTAATTTCAGTTGTTTTAATTCTGTATAGTGAAGGGTTAATATTTTAAGAGTATCAAAATCTGAATTGGCTACAGCTGCATTAAGATGGTTTGAAATCACAATGCTATCCTTTTTCACATCAAGCAATAAGCCATTAATCCTTGTACCATCATTTAGGACAAAAAAATACATTACATTTCTGTATAGATAAAAACCAGACTGATTGAATAATGAAGACTTAAGGGCATATTCACTATGCGTTTCCCCCTTTTTTATTATCATCACATTCCAAGCAGTATCTGCCTTTTGTGCAATACAGAATACCGCATTTAACAGCATGATAACTGTGGTGGTTATAGTTTTTATAAAGTGATTTGTTTTCATGCCCATTGTTTTTTTGATGAGGCAAAGATTGACCCATCAAATCACCCACAAAAAACAGATACCGCAACACGGCTATATTTTTTTGGCATTATGTGCCAATGGAACAAGTGAAAAACAAAAGCAGTTGCAAAAAATGCAAAAACCGAAATTGGCTTGTTGTTTTTTGCTGCTAAGTGTCATTTTATTTAAACTAACGCTTGTTGTACATTTGCGGTGTTATTTAGAACGATTTTAAATGATTACCACCGATATATGTATAATTGGCGCAGGCCCAGTGGGTTTGTTTGCCGTTTTTGAGGCAGGCTTGTTAAAACTACGCTGCCACGTTGTTGATGTATTGCCTCAAGTAGGCGGTCAGCTTAGCGAGATTTACCCTAAAAAACCCATTTACGATATACCCGGCTACCCCAGCATACTTGCACAAGAGCTGGTAGACAACCTAATGGAGCAAATAGCTCCGTTTCATCCCACATTTACGATGGGCGAACGTGTGGACGGTATGGAAAAACAAGCCGATGGCTCGTTTATGGTTACTACTAATGATGGCACACAAATACACGCTAAAACAGTTTGTATAGCAGGCGGTTTGGGTTGTTTTGAACCCCGTAGACCTGTACTTGCAGGTATAGACCGTTTTGAAGGCAAAGGCATTACCTATATGGTTAAAGACCCCGAACTATACCGCAACAAAAAAGTGGTATTGGCGGGTGGCGGCGATAGCGCGCTGGATTGGGCAATATACTTGGCCGATGTGGCTGCCGAATTATCATTAGTACACCGCAACGATAGCTTTAGGGGTGCGCCCGATAGTGCCCAAAAAGTGGTGAAAATGGCTGAGGAAGGAAAAATAAAATTATACCTAAGCAGTAATATTACCGAGCTTAATGGCAACGGAGTTTTGCAAAGCCTTACCATACAAGATAAAACCAAAACAGCGCACGCAGTACCAACCGATTATTTTATCCCCTTGTTTGGCCTTAGCCCAAAACTAGGCCCTTTGGAACATTGGGGGTTAAATATTGACAAACAAGCCATTGAGGTAGATACTGAAAAGTTTGAAACCAATATAGCAGGCGTATTTGCCATTGGTGATATAAATACCTACCCCGGCAAGCTAAAGCTTATACTTAGCGGTTTCCACGAGGCTGCACTGATGTCTCACGGAGTATACCGTTATATTAACCCCGGCAAACCTCTTAATTTGAAGTACACCACAGTAAACGGGATTCAGGAGTTTTAACATTTAACATTTATCATTAACCATTTACTATATAGGGTAATACGTATTAAGCTATATGGAACTAAATGGTAAGAAAGAGAATGTTACGTTTACTAAAGCCTATTCGTTTGCCATTAAAATTGTTGATTTGTATAAGGCATTAGCAGCAAAAAATGAGTTTGTTTTATCGCGCCAGCTTTTAAAAAGTGGAACTTCAATTGGGGCAAATATTACTGAAGCAAATGGAGCAATATCTACCGCCGATTTTTCAGCCAAAATAAGTATTGCCTACAAAGAGTCGCTAGAAACTAAATATTGGTTATCATTACTTAAAGATACGGGATATATTTCTTTGGATAACTTTGAACCTCTTTATGCAGATTGTGATGAAATAAGTAAAATACTTTTCTCAATTTTAAAAACAACCCGCATTAACCGAAATAAAGGGAATTAAACCTTGATGTTAAATGATAACTGATTAATGCTAAATGGAAAATGAAAACTGATATAACAGTATATGTTTTAAACGATGCGGGCGAAAAAGAACCCGTAATAGCCCCTACCGATATGGCGCTTAGCCTTATGGATGTGCTGAAAGGCAGCGGCTACCCCATTGAGGCGCGTTGTGGTGGCATGGCATTGTGTGCTACTTGCCATGTAGAAGTGCTAAACGATGTGCCCCTTACCCCTGAAAACGACGACGAAATGGCCATGTTAGATACCGTGCCCAATATTACCTCCACCAGTCGCCTAGGCTGCCAAATAAAAATAACCGAAGAAATGGACGGGCTGGAAGTGAAAATTTTAGGCGAAGAATAAGCACACTTACAACCCCAACTTTCTTTTTTGCGTTATAACAATACTATGAGGTATTGTACTTTATTTCTTTTCTGTTTACTATTTACTGCCAGTGCTTTTGGGCAACGTGATAGCATTCAATTACTCCCCACACGAATAGTTACAGTAGACTCTTCACACGGTCATACTCAGAAGTTAAAACCAACACGGCCTCGCTATACATTCACTTGTCTGGCAATAATATCTAACAAAATTGTTAAAACCACACCGCCCGTTGTAACCGTAAATCACGAAGACTATAGTCTTTTAGGCGGTTTACCCATTAATGCTTTCCGTTTTCAAAATGTAAATCAAATGGTCAATACCCAAGCAGGTGTGTTTAGTGTAGATGGCTCAACACCATCGATATTGGGAGGCCGAACAGAAGGCACTGCATATTATATTAACGGAGTAAGAGTTTTGGAAGGATTTTTGCCGCAATCAATTGAATAACAGTTCTTACAAATAGTATAAACGTCGACTATCTATATTATTATGAAAAAATACATACTTGCTTTTGCCCTTATGGCTTTTTGTGTATCAGCTATAAACGCACAAACAGAAGTCCCCGCACAAACCAACGATAGTAACTATACCGAGTGCGAGCAGGTAATTACCCCTATTATTGCAAACCCAATACATACGCAACCCTACTATCAAACCTTTCAGCCATTTTTCTCAGATGTGTATAGCACCGCCAATATGCACCCTGCTGTTGTTAGTACAGCCGAAGGTATATCTATAAACGGAGGTCGTGTTAGTGGTACAGCCTATTTTTTTAATGGCGTTAGGGTAATGGATAACTTACCAGCACCTCGCCAATTAAACCCTGTTGATGATACAAAACCAACTCCCTAATTTTTTTGGCTTGCCAACATTAGGCCAGCAATAAAAACAAGACTTTATTTGCAGCGTTATAGGATATAATGCTAAAAATAGCTTGGAGTGAAATATATGCCCACCACTTGCCCGATGGGCACAGGTTCCCAATGGATAAGTACGATCTTATACCCAAGCAATTGTTGTATGAGGGCGCTATAAAACAAGACAATATTTTTGAGCCGCAACCTTTGGATGAGGCTACTATACTGCAAACCCACGATGCCGACTATTGGCACCGAATGAAAACCTTGCAGCTTACTGCCAAAGAGATGCGGAAAATTGGTTTCCCTCTTTCTGAAGAGTTGGTGCGACGTGAACAGGTGATTTGTAAAGGCACAATTGATTGTGCATTATTTGCATTGCAATATGGAGTAGCTATGAATGTTGCAGGCGGCACACACCATGCCTATACCAATAGGGGAGAAGGCTTTTGCCTGCTAAACGATTTTGCCATAGCGGCTAACTATTTGTTGCAAAAAAAACTAGCCAAAAAAATACTGATTGTAGATCTTGATGTGCACCAAGGCAATGGCACTGCCCAAATATTTAGTGGTCGAAAAGATGTTTTTTGCTTTAGCATACACGGGCAAGAAAACTATCCTCATAAAAAGGAAAACTCGCACCTCGATATTGGTTTACCCACCTATACAACTGACGATGTGTACCTTGAAATCTTAAAACAAACCCTTCCAAAGTTAATAAAAGAACAACAGCCCGATTTCGCCTTTTACCTATCAGGTGTTGATGTTTTGGCCACCGATAAGCTGGGCAAGCTATCACTAACCATGCAAGGCTGCAAACAGCGCGATGCCTACGTTTTTGAAACCCTGCACCACCACCAAATACCTGTAGCAGTAAGCATGGGCGGGGGCTATTCGCCCCGCATATCGCACATTGTTGATGCCCATTGCAATACCTTTAAAGAAGCCCTCAGAATATTTTTTTAAAAAATTTAGGGGTTCAGCTTGTGTATATAATTTACAATTGCATTAAATTAGTGTAAGATTTTATTATCAACTAAAAACACCAATGAAAAAACCAGCCGGAAACCACAAAGGTTCTGCAAGCAACAACAAAGGGTTTGAAGGAAAACCCAAAAGCACATTACGCCCTGAAACCAAATCGCGTAAACCACGTAGTTATGATGATGACGACGATGATGATTTTGAAGATGAGGACGGCGGCTATGTAGACAACCTTAGTGGCTTTGATGATGACGATGATGACGACGACGATTTTTAGTCGTTTATCATAAATCAAGCTGTATTATAGGTGTTCTTATAATTTGGCTTTGGTTTAGGCTTCTATCAAAAAGAACGATTTCGTAATACACCGAATCGGGCTTAGAACTGCTTAAGTCTATTAAAAAAAATGGCGTAAGCAGTTCAATCTTTCCTTTTATTGCCTTGTTTTTCCCTTCAGGAGTCAGACTTTTCAATCGTTGACTGTAATTCACAGTGTCTTTATACAGTGTATCGGGCGAGATGGTTGACGAAGTTATTTTTGATGGCACTCCATTTTCGTAGCTATAAAACTCAGCAAATAGGTTGTAAAAATATTTACTACCATACCTAAATGGCGGTACAGAGTCCGATTCGCTTAAACCAACATCTCCATCTCCATCCGTAAAATTCATATTAATCACAATAAAACTGTCTTTTCCGTTTACAGCCTTAAATTTGCTGTACCCGGTATACTCTAATGAAGGTATTGGCGATTCGTTGCTCACCTTAGTGCAGGCTTCAAAAGCAAGCACTACAAAGCAACAAAACAAAACAAAATATAAAGGTTTAAACAATTTCATATATAGATGCAGGCTTTAGCCCAAAAAGTATTTACTACAAATAACGCTAATTTTGAAAAAAGCGTTTGGCAGGTCTTTAAATTTCAGGCACAAAACAGCACAATATACAAAAACTATATCAGTGCATTGGGCATAAATCCACTAACCGTACAGCATATAGAGCAAATACCTTTTTTGCCCATTTCTTTTTTTAAAACACATAATATTTTAGCCGAAGGTTACGAGGTGCAACAAGCATTTCTTAGCAGCAGCACCACAGGCACAGGGCAAAGCAGGCATTTAGTAGCCGATGTTGGGGTATACCACAACTCGTTTGCCAAAGGGTTCGACCTTTTTTATGGCGACCCTAAACAGTATTGCATATTGGCACTACTACCCTCGTACCTCGAGCGTACAGGCTCGTCATTGGTATATATGGCCGAGCACCTAATACACCAAAGCCAACACCCCGATAGCGGTTTTTATTTAGACGAGTGGGAAAAACTGGCAAAAGTGTTGCAACACAACGAGGCTAAAGGGCAAAAAACACTTTTGCTAGGTGTTTCCTTTGCCTTGCTCGATTTTGTTGCGGCATTCCCTCAACAACTAAAACACACTATGGTGATGGAAACAGGGGGTATGAAAGGTCGTCGCAAAGAACTAACCCGTGCTGAATTGCACACAGCATTAAAAGAGGGTTTTGGGGTGAATGAAATACACAGCGAATACGGTATGACCGAGCTACTATCACAAGCTTATGCCAAAAGCAACGGTTTGTTTTATTGCCCGCCTTGGATGAAGGTGATGGTGCGCGAAGCCGACGACCCGTTTAACTATGCTGCCAATGGAAAAACAGGCGCACTAAACATTATAGACCTTGCCAATATTAACAGTTGCAGTTTTATAGAAACAGCCGATTTGGGCAGAGCTTATGCAGATGGGAGTTTTGAAGTTTTGGGAAGAATGGATTTTAGCGAAGTGCGCGGCTGTAACACTATGATAATTTAGATTGTAGAATTAAAAGCTGGCTCGAGCGTCCGCTCGTGCCAAAAATAATTGAGCGTCCGCTCAGCTGTTTGAAATTGGGTGCTTTATTTCAAGACGAGACAATTTATAAAAAAAAGCCGCGCAAAGCGCGGCTTTTTGCGTTTAACCTTAGATGTGCTGTACTTCATCAAAAGGGTATCTTTAATCAACAGCGCTACTCTGTAGCATACTTTAGCAAAAGAATACTTATCTGCTAAAGTTGCCATTGTAATATTGTTTTGTTAAAATAATGAGATTGATAGACTTGATTGTTAGTTGAAATTGCAGTACAAAGAAAGTAACCCAAACAGGGTAATAACAGCGCAGTAATACCTGAATGAAAAAGCAGGTATAAATGCCTGTTTTTACAAAAAAAATACGCTTCTAAACAATTAATAAGTTTAATTTTTGAATAGTAGACATAAATGGGCACAATGCGCGCTATTGTTAAGAAGTATGAATTGAAATAGGATAAAAGAAACAATAACTTTGATAAAAATTTATACAACTATGGCAGTAAACACTATTCCATTACCCACAGCAGAAGTATGGCAAGACAATTGGATTGCAAGCGAAAATTTGGCAAACGATCCAACAAAAATCAGAAGTTTCTTAATTCCCCTAGCCGATTTACAACAAGTAATAAATGAAATGGGAGTAGCAAATGCAAGAGGAGTATTGGGCATTACCCCTCAAGGTGAATACAAGTTTATGCTTGTAGGTGTTGACGATACGGGTCAAACCATGGTGAATCCGATATTTAATCAACATATTTATGATTTTACGCAACCATGCCCACCCGTGTGTGGTAGTGGGCCACTGACCAGCATAAAGCCTTACGGAGAGACCCCACGCGAAAGTAACAACGATATATAGATGCTGCGAACAGTATCAATAATTTTTCAGGTTTTAACCTACATTGATATTCTATTTTTTTTAGTCCTCACGGTTTTCTTATTAATTAATTTAAAAAAATTACCGTGGGGTTTAAAAGTATTTAGCTTTTTTTTAAGCTTTGTATTTGTAATTAATGCTCTATCACTGGGGTTGGCTAAATTTTATATCCCCAATACCCCTCTTTTTCATGTTTTGTTTTTTGTTCAAATAATTTGGTTTGCTATACATTACTATCTCTTGCTTAAAGAGTGGGCTTATAATAAAAGTATTCTTATTGTTTCAGGTGGATTTTTTGCCTTGTCAATATGGAAATATGCAACGGATTGGGTTGAGATGACCAGTAAAATTGGGGGCTTGTACTATTTCACGTCAACAGTATTTTTTGTGGCATTTGCAGTGCTGTTTTATATATTGATGCTAATGGGTAAAATTCAGCCTAAACATCCGTTGATAAATGCTGCAATATTGATTTACTATTCTTGTTCTTCAGTTATTTTCTTGTTCTCAAAATATTATTATTTAGAAGGCTTTGAAGGGCAAATGATTCTTTGGGTATTTAATATAATTCTACATATGCTGTTTGTATTACTGATATTTGTTGACGTATGGAGAACGTTGCACCCACACCCGAAAACATAATAAGTCTTGTCTTTTTTTTTGTGCTTATGGCACTGCTATTGGCACTTACGGTTATTTTTATTTTTACCTACTCTAAGAAACGAATTTTGGGTGAAGAGGTGAAACGTAATGAACTAGAACTAAAGCACAAAACCCAAATGCTGCACGCCATATTAATGGCACAGGAAGAAGAGCGCCGCACCATAGCACGCGATTTGCACGATGATATTGGCTCTACCCTAAACATTATACATCTTAATGCCAATAAAATGGCAGAAGGGCTTAATGCCGACGGTAAATCAACCATGGCCACTATTGTATCACTCACCTCAAAAACTATTCAAAGCACCCGACAAATTTCTCATAGATTATTACCTCCAATACTTGAAAAGTTTGGATTATCAGCCGCCTTAGAAGAACTTTGTGAGGATGTGGGTAATGCAGGTGATATTGAAATGAATTGCCATCTGCAAATAACTGAAACTAGCTTAACAGATGACCAAAAATTGCATATTTTTAGAATAACTCAAGAGCTGATAAATAATAGTATCAAACACGGAAAAGCTACACAAATAAACCTTGAAATGGTAGAGTCTGAAAAAGGGATCTATTATTCGTATCAAGATAATGGAAAAGGTTTTGACATTGCAAAAGCATCAAGTGGTTTGGGGCTTAAAAATATTGAAAACCGCGCCGAAATGCTAAACGGAAGCATCAAATTTAAAACCGAAGAAGGTAAAGGCATGGGCGCATTACTATTAATAAAAAATACGACATGAGCGGCTTAATCATAAAAATAGCAATGGCTGATGATGAGACCCTTTTTAGAAAGGGAGTTGCTGGTCTGTTAGAAACTGAAGAAAATATTTCACTACTGTTTGAAGCCGAAAATGGCAGAGTATTGCTGCAAAAACTTGAAGCCTATGCGGCAGATTTACCAGATATTATTTTAATGGACTTGAAAATGCCCGAACTAAACGGCGTTGAAAGTACTCGCGAGATACGCAAACTATATCCTCAAATAAAAATTATAGCCCTTAGCAGCTACTACAGCAAATCGTTTATACTAAATATGATTGATGCAGGCGTGGCGGCCTATTTGGCGAAAGACAGCAGCCAAAAAGAGTTTGTAGAAACCATAAACCAAGTATACAACAAAGGGTATTACTACAACGATGAGGTGATGAAGCTGATAAGCGAGAACCTGCTACAAGGTAACAAAACCCCTGTAAAAAGCACTTTTGATAATTTATACCTTACCCGTAAAGAAAAAGAAGTTCTCACGCTTATTTGTGCCCAATACACTACCCAAGAAATTGCCGATAAATTATTTATAAGTCCCCGCACAGTTGATGGGCACCGCAACAACCTGTTGCAAAAAACCAACTGCAAAAACACCGCAGGGTTGGTAATATTTGCCATACAAAATAGCATTGTTGATATTGACGATTTAAACCCGTTGTAAAACTACCTTAATAGCTTTGCCGTATCCTGATTGAGCATGTTACTAAGAGTATCATACAAGAGTGGTGCATTTTGTTTAAGCTGTTTTGGAGTTTCAAAAAAATACTCACAAGTAACAGCAAAAAACTCATCAAGGTTAGTATAGGCATAATCGCGAAGTGCTTCAACCTCTTGTAACCTCTCTTTGTACTTTGGGTTAGCAAACATATCGGTAAAGGCAAGCAAATTATGCACCATAGAGGGTTCGCCAAAATCATCCGGTTCATCCGCACTAGCAGCTTTAGCTTCTTGCAAATATGCGTGTGCAAACTCATGTATGCCTAAATTTATGTTGTCGGTGTCATTTTCAATACCCGCTTCAAAATGTTGCCACGATACTACTATAACACCCTTTGGGTTCATTTCCCCCTTATGGTATTGTTTTGTTATTGTTGAATAATACTCGCGCTGATAAATAAATATCTTAGTAAAACCATACAACTCGTATTTGCCAAAACCAAAGCTAAGCATTACTGCACTGGCAGCCAGAAATAGCTTCATATCTTCGTTTACCTCAACATCACCTTTGCCAATAAATTCTTTATTCTTAATAAATTTCTTAACCCTGTGGTTAAACTGTGTCCTTTCAAGTGGATTTAAGACTCTATAAAACCGTATTCGCTTGTGCAGCAAATCTTCTTGCTCATCAGTTAATTTATACACACCAAAAGTGAAATACTTGCCTATAGAAATTCCAAAAACAACATATACCCAATTGTAAAAATTATACAATACCTGTTCCTTTAATACTCCTACTGCAACAATAATAGCTACAATTATGACGGGTATTAAGCCAATATATACTATTGTATTTTCTAGTTCTTGTCCTTCCATTACATTCCCAATCGCGTAGGGTCTTGTTGCAATACTTGCCCAAACTTGGTATACAATACAGGAGTTTCGGCTTTAAAATCGCTTGGGGTTTCAAAAAAATGCTCACTCATAATAGCAAAAAATTCCATTTCATTTCTAAACGCATAATCGCGAAACAAAGCACGCTGTTTAATGTCGGCCAACACCTCCGCTTTGTTTATTTGCTTACGTAGCTTAGTAAACAAGTTATCATTAAACGGACACTCACCATCCATTTTGGTTTGTTGTAAAAAATAAGCATGAGCAAACTCGTGTATGCCTAAATTCAAATTATCATTAGGGCTATCCAGTCCTTCTTGAAAATGTTTCCACGAAAAGGCTAACATACCCATCCCGTTAGCTTCACCCTTATGGTATTGGCGCGAAAATCTTGAATAGTATTCTTCGGGATAAACCAATATTTGTTTGAATGATGATAACTGAAAATTTTGCAACCCAAAGCTAAACTTAATTGCCGCCGCACCAATCATCATTTTCATGTGGGGTTGTACTTCAATTTCACGACCAACAAACTTTCGCGAATCCATAAACTGATGCAATCGGATGATAAATTTTCGCCTTTCGGGTGTAGTTAGTAGTTTATAAAACTTATAATTATCAAGAAGTACATCCTCGTTTTCTTTTATCAAGGCAATATTTTCATCAAACCGCTTTTTGGCGGCTTCTTCTTCTATAGCTGCTGTTTGTGCCCTTTTGACAAAGCCAACGACAATAAAAACAATTATTACAAGAGCAAATAGTGTTGACAATGGGCAATGTGTTTTGCCCAAAAATAATAAAGTACAGAGACTTTCTATAAGCAAAAAACACAATTATATTTGTTTACAATGGTTGATAGTGAAAAAAGCACCACAGATGCAGTTTTTAAAAACTGGTTAAACGAGTATGGCAACGATCTTTACTCTTGGGCTTTGTATAAAACATCAAACAAAGCTGTTGCCGAAGATTTACTGCAAGAAACCTTTTTAGCCGCCTATAAATCATACAACAATTTTAACGAGAAAAGCAGTCCCAAAACATGGCTAAATGCTATATTAAATAATAAAATAATAGACTATTACCGCAAAAGTGCCAAGGCTTATATAAATCTTGATTCCATTACTAAAAATGAAGCGTATGCCAATACAGAGGCTATGTTTGGTAACGACCAACGATGGGAAAGAGAAAGTTTTGTGCAATGGGAGAACGATGGGCACTTATTAGATAACGAAGAGTTTGTTGCTGTATTAAAAGATTGTATAAACGATTTGCCACCCAATTGGCGCACCACAATAATGGCAAAATATGTTTGGGGAAAAGAAGGAGCACAAATTTGTAAGGAACAAAACATTAGTCCGTCTAATTACTGGCAAATAATACATAGGGCAAAACTGTTGCTAAAAAAATGTATTGAATTGGGCTGGTTTAAAAACTAAATCTATGAAAAACCTTTTAATGCTTTCATGCAAAAAAGCATCGGAACTAATAGAAAAAAGGACGGTTGTGCAGCTTACCTTTTTTGAAAAAATAAGACTTAAAGCGCATACACAAATGTGCGATTTGTGCGCTGAATACGAAAAACAAAGCCAAACCATTGATGAAGGTCTTAAAAAGATAATGGAAGAGGATATTCAGAAAAGCGAAATACTTACCGATGAACAAAAGAAAGCAATTTTGGATAATTTAAAATAGCCACTCAACACATTATCTATCAATCGTTAACAAATAATTTTCAAAAAAAATATAATCTTTCTGTCAGGTTTTAGTGTTGCCCCCGACTATACAGGCAAACAACACTAAAATGAAGAAAAAAATTATCAAAATAGGCCTTATTGTTTTTGCAGTTGGCCTACTTGTAGCCGCTGGCATTGCCTACTATATGTTTAATATGCCCCACAGGGATGTGCAGGCAAGCAAGGTCGACTTTAGCTTTCAAGCATCTGCAATTGTAGCTGAATACTTACAAAATGCTGATGCAGCAAACGAGAAGTATTTGGACGATGAAGGCGAATCAAAAATTCTTGCAGTAACAGGCACAGTAGCTTCAATAACAGAAGATCTTAACCATCAAAAAGTAGTACTACTAAAAACGGGTACAGATAAGGCAGGCGTTAGCTGCACTTTTCTGCCTGAAACAAATGCCAATGCTGCTACACTTAAAGTAGGCGAAACAGCAAGTGTAAAAGGTGTAATACGTTCGGGTGCTCAATACGATGAAGACCTTGAGTTATACGAAAATGTAATACTTGAAAAATGCGACATCATTAAATAATCAAACAATAATATATAATCATGAAAAAAACAGCAATCATTTTATTAGTAGCAATAGCTACTGCCTTTATGGCTTTTAAAACTGCCGACGATAAATTGGTAAGTAAAAACGTACACATTAATTTCTTTTCGCATACAGATGTAGAAGATATCACAGCCGATAACTACAAGGCTGTTAGCACAATTGACAAAACCACAGGCGAGGTTGTATTTTCAGTGCCTATGCAAAGTTTTGAGTTTGAAAAAGCATTGATGCAAAAACACTTTAACAGTAAAAGTTTCTTGCACACAAAAAAATTCCCAAAATCAAAATTTGTAGGTAAAATAACCAACCTAAGTTCGATTAATTTTAACAAAGATGGGGTTTACCCAGCCACCGTTACAGGCAACCTAACACTAAAAGATGTTACTAAAAGCGTAACAGAAACGGGCACAGTAACCGTTAAGGGAGGTAGTATAGAGGTAAATACAAAAATGAAAGTAAAATTGGCTGATTATGGCATTACTTTTAGCGATGGAAAACCATCAACAAACATTGCTAAAGAGCTTGATGTAAAAGTTACTTCAACCTACTAAGTATATTTTGGAAAACAAATTACAATATGCCATACCTGTCGGGATAATTTACCCGAGAGGTATGGCATAAAACTTGTAGTTTTTTTCTTAAAACTTGCGTCTTTTTTGCTCAATCATCATCTATGTATAGTATGCCTATAAATACCAACGCCCAATTTGTGCACCAATGGAGCGCACAACAACATCACATAGAAAAATATGTACTATCAGTGGTAAAAAACACTGATGATATGCACGATATAATGCAGGAGGTTTTTTTAAAAGCCTATACACACTATAATAGCCTAAACGACACAAATAAACTGAAACAGTGGTTATATAGTATTGCCCGAAATGAGGTGAACGCGCACTTTAACGCAAAAAAGAAACTGCAACAATTGCACATTGATGATGATACCGAAGAAGTACTTGTGCTTAATGGTGATTTTGAACGATGTATTGATACATTTATAAATGCACTACCGCCAAAATATAGCCAAGCTGTGCAATTGGCGGAGATTGAAAACCTGCCGCAAACCGAGCTGGCAAAACGTTTAAATATCTCCTACTCAGGTGCAAAAACAAGGGTGCAACGCGGTCGTGAAAAACTAAAACAACTTATGCAGCAATGTTGCCATATAAACCACGATAACTACGGTAATATTGTTGACTATACTCCAAAACCCAATGGGTACTGTGCTGCCACCTATTGCCACTAATTATAATTATAAACCCCACCACTATGGGCGGGGTTTAGTTCTGATTTTTGACACGGCTTAGCAGCAACCTGTGCCACATATTGGGGCACAAATACAGCAATTTTCGTCTCCGTCGCAGCAATCGTTGTTGTTTACAATTTCAGTTTGATTTTTCATATTTAAATCTGTTTTTAAAGGGTTAAAAAATTTATTTACACCTAATAGATAGGGGGAGGCACAAAAAGACTCAAAAAATTTTGTGCGTGTAGTATTGGATAAAACAGTATTTCTAGTTCACTTTTACAAAAAAGGCACGATTGTGGTGTAATAATTCAAAATGCGTGCATTACTTTTAACAAATAAATGGCGTCTTATATTTTTATAAAGAACATGAAAAAGACAGTACTATATTTTATTGCTATTATGGGTATAGCTGCAACAATGGCTTTTAAACCCATTGAAAAAGCCCCACTAAAAACCGAGACAGAAGGCATTACTTTTTTTAAAGGCACTTTTGATGAAGCCCTAAAAGCATCAGCCGCACAGGGGAAACCTATTTTTATGGATTCGTATACTACATGGTGCCATTGGTGCAAGGAATTGGATAAAAAGACCTTTACTGATGCTAATGTGATAGCCTACCTAAACGAAAACTTTATAAACCTAAAAATGGATATGGAGAAAGGCGAAGGCCCTAAACTTGCACAAAAATACAATGTTAATGGTTATCCTACCTTGTTGTTTCTAAATTCTGAGGGGGCTACAATAGGTAATATATACGGGTTTTCTACTGCTGATAATTTTTTGAAAGATGCCAAAGCTGCCAAAGCGAGTTTTTTAGCTAAATGAAAGAACCCATACTTACTTCTATACTTAGTTGCCCATTTTGTGGAAACAAAACAAATGAAACAATGGAAACGGATTCGTGTACGTTTTTTCACCAGTGCGAAAACTGCAAACAAATAATAAAACCTAAAGCAGGCGATTGTTGTGTTTTTTGCAGTTATGGCACAGTAAAATGCCCACCAAAGCAATAGCATGTTCCTCAAAAACAACATAAAATATTTTGTTTTTTTAGCTGTAGTTCTACTATTTACCTCAGCAAAAGCACAAGAAACTGACTTTATTAGTTTTTTTAAGGCAACTGAAAATAAAGGCAGGGTATTGCTTAGTTGGCAAATAACGGCAGGCAATACTTGCAACGGTATACAAATTTTTAGGGGTACTGATAGCACGCAATTAACACAAACTGGCGAAATTATTGGCGTATGTGGTAGCGTAGACCAACCTGTTGATTACACTTTTGTTGATGAAAACCCAATAAAAAACACCATCTCTTATTACCGAATACAATTTGGTTTTCAAGGCTATTCGCCAATGGTTGAAATTTTGGTTAATGCCACTGGTGATGGTGGAACACAAGTACGTCCGCACCCTATAAGCACACAAGGCAAAATTTTCTTCAATAAATCTACCTCTTCAAACTATACACTTGAGCTATATAACCTTCACGGACAAAAAGTGTTGGAATTAACCACTACTGAAAGTGTTTTTGATATTAGTGCCGACGGACTACCAAGTGGCGTGTATACTTATACTATTTCTACTGAAAACTTAGCGAACCAAACAGGCAAGTTACTAATCAGAAAATAAGGGAAAAAACCGCTAGAGTAAATTACTTACAACAAAGTTTTGATAATGTCTTCGGCTGATAAACCTTCGGCTTCCGCCTTGTAGTTTTTAACTATACGGTGGCGAAGTATAGGCTCAGCAACAGCCTTCACATCTTCCATATCGGGCGAGTATTTGCCACGGAAAAGGGCATGGCATTTTGCACCCATCACCAAATATTGGCTGGCACGTGGGCCTGCGCCATACTCAAGGTATTGTTTCACAGTCTCGCTGGCACTATCGCTATTGGGGCGTGTTTTTCCTACCAGTTTCACAGCATATTCTACTACATTATCAGGCACGGGCACTTTGCGCACCAATTGCTGAAAGTACTGTACTTCTTGTTTAGAGATAATGGTATTTGCCTTTGCTTCATTATCAGAAGTAGTGGCTTTTACTATGTTCATCTCCTCAACCATACTAGGGTAATCCAGTATGATATTAAACATAAACCTATCCAGTTGGGCTTCGGGCAAGGGATAAGTTCCTTCTTGCTCAATAGGGTTTTGGGTTGCCAATACAAAAAATGGCTTATCCAAAACGTGCATTTGCCCTGCTGCGGTTACATTTTTTTCTTGCATGGCTTCTAGCAAGGCGGCTTGTGTTTTGGGCGGTGTACGGTTTATTTCATCCGCCAAAATGATATTGGCAAATATGGGGCCTTTAATAAATTTAAAATGGCGGCTTTCGTCCAGTATCTCACTACCTGTAATATCACTAGGCATAAGGTCGGGCGTAAACTGTATACGGTTAAAGCTCAAATCCATTACATCAGCAATGGTTTTAATCAAAAGGGTTTTAGCTAGGCCGGGCACACCTACTAACAGCGAGTGTCCATTACAAAACATACTAATCAGTACGTTTTCTATTACCTTATCTTGTCCAATTATTACCTTATGTATTTCGGTATTTAAGTTTTTTATTACACCTGTAAAGGCATCAGCAGCTTCAACGTCGTTTTTGTACTCTACCATTGATTAATTTTTTCTTTTATAAACAACTAAATAGCGGGCTACAAACTAGTTCTGTATCCAGTGTTGCAAGGTGGGACTGCTTGCATATCTATCCATTATTTTTATATAAAATTCTTTTTTGTGTTTGGCTATCCAAATCTCAAGGGCTTCAGCCTTCTTTTTCTCTAGGGCGGCGTTTTGTAGTTTCACCCAATCCTGATCAAGGTTAGCTATGTGAGGCTCTGTAATGCCTATTAAATAGTAAATTTTATAGCAATCGCCACCATCGGGCATTTTCGCATATTCAGGGCCACGCACATCGCCTACTTTCATTTGGTTTACTGCGGTAAAAACATCTTTTGGAAGCTCGGTAAGAGGTATTTTGGTATTACCTAAACCATCGGCAAATACACCGCCGTTTCCGCCCGTGCGTTCATCATCCGAATAGAGTGAGGCTGCTTTCTCAAAAGAAATTTTCCCTGCTTTTATTGATAAAAGAAGCGTATCTAATAAATCTCGTGCTAAAACCAAATCGTAAGGAACAGTTTTAGGGCGTTTAAGTATATGGCGAACGTTTGCTTTTTCACCTCGCCTTTCTATCAGTTTTAATATATGAAAGCCAAATTGACTTTCAATAATTTTTGAAACCGTATCCGATTTTAATTTAAAGGCCATTGCTTCAAACTCAGGCACCATTTGTCCGCGACCAAAAAAGCCTGTTTCTCCGCCCCTTGTTGCTGAACCCGGATCGTCTGATTCTAACTCAGCCGTAAAAGCAAAATCGGCACCTTCAATAATCGATTGACGTATACTCTCCATTTTTCTGCGAGCATACTCTTTTTCGGCATCTGTTATTTTGGGTTTGCTTACAATTTGCCCCACTACAACTTCTGCATCAATAGGGGGAAGACTGTCTTTAGGTATGCCATTAAAGTATTTTTTCACCTCAGTAGGGGTGATTTTTATGTCTTTAATAATTTTTTGCTGCATTTCTTGCACCAACATTTCAGAGTACAAGCGTTCGCGAGTTTGGGCTTTAAACTCCTCTATAGATTTGCCTATATATTTAATAAAATCTTGTTCGCCACCCGGAAATTGGCTTAGTATGTATTGCATACGACGATTTATTTCGCCATCAACCCTCTCAGGTGCTATCACTATACTATCTAATTGGGCTTGATACAGCAGTATTTTTTTTGCTATCAGCGAGTTTAGTATAGCGTGCCTATCATCGATTGAAAAGTCTTCTCCACTTTGTTCTTCAAGAGTTTCAAACTCTTTATCAATATCCGACTTAAGTATGTAGTTATCGCCTACTATGGCCACTATCTCGTCTATTATTTTTCCGCTATACTTTGTGGTAGAGGTATCAATAGTGGTACTATCGGTTTGTGCCTGCGCTGCAAAGGGCACGGTACATAGTAACAGTAGTATATATTTTATTGCGTTTTTCAACAGTGTTTTGGGTTTATATTGTTTTGGGTGGCTAAAGTAAATTGTTGTTGGTAAACTTTATACAAAAAATATGCTAGCACCTAGGTTTTAACGATAAAAGTGCAAAAATATTTTTTTAAAAAAAAGGCCGCCTTTTCAAGCGGCCTTTTTGTATTGGTTTAAGATGCTTATCGAGGCAAGGTGCTTAAAAAGGCATCCAAAGTATCTTGGTTTATAGTTACAGGATAGGTACTTTTTAGTTCTTCTATCCATTGTTTCTCTAATACATTTTGATATTCTGATGTGATGGGGCCGCGCACTTCGCTAAGGGCTTTGGGTTGTGCCAATAACACTTCTTTTATTACTATAATATAGTGTTTACCATCAATTTCTACTTTTTGGCGACCTTTTTTCCATTTAATATGTGAAAGTACTGGGTGGTCGGCTTTTTCAAATTTACCAGTTTTTATGGCCAGGCTAAGTGGGTGTATATCGTGCGCCATGCGTGATATGGTAGTATCAGCTTTGCCTTTTTTCACCCATTTGTATACTTTTTTGCAAATATCTTCGGTTTGGCACTCGTATATGTGTGCTTGTACCCTATCGTTCCACATATAGCGGGTTTTATTCGCTTCGTAAAACTCTTTTAGCCCTGTGGTATCGGTTATACCTTTGTTCCACACTCTTTTTTCTGAAAGATTGAATAACAAAATACCATCGTTATACTCTTGAACTAAGTAACGGTATTTATCAAATTTGTTTACAAGGTTGTTTTCTTCATACTCCCACACTTGTTGTTCAACAAAACTGTTGTATAGGTTTTTTACCACCATGCCCAAATCTTGATTAAGGGCACTTTGTTGGTTGGTTTCTATAAATTTAGAGAATTTGTTTTTGCTATAGTCTTTAGCTCCAATTATAAATAATCGGCCTTTTAAGTCAGGGTGATTATCAGCCTTCCAAGTACCAAACAGTATGGTGCTATCAGCATCGGTTTTTATAAAGTTGGTAAGTGCATTTGCATCTTCAGTAAAACCGTATTCTTTTTTTATGCGAGTAATAACCGCTTGTTTGGTTAGGGCGAAACGTTCGTCTTTTGGGTTAGATATTTTGCGTTTCAAATCAGCATAGTTACTATCTTTAGGTTGAGCACCTTGATACTCCATACGCTTTATTAAATGCCAGCCTACGTTTGTTTTTATAGCAGGGGTAATATCTCCATCTTTTTTTAGTGCAAATACTGCTTCTCTAAAGTTTTCAGGGAAGTTGCGATTGGTACTTTCAAGCCAGCCTATTTCGCCGTTTTTATCTTTGTTGCTAAAATCTTCGCTGTATTGGGCTACCATTGCATCAAAGGTGGCTTTACCTGCTTTTATTTCTGCTGATATTGAGTCTACTTTTTGTTTTCCGCGTAAAATAACATCGTCTTTTGCTCCTTCTTCTACACGTATAAGTATGTGGGCTATGTGCATTTTTCCGCGCCAAGCTCTTTTATCCCATACTTTTATAATGTGGTAGCCAAATTGTGTGCGTATAGGGCCTGCAATTTCGCCTACTTTGGTATTATATGCCGCATTTTCAAAAGGGTATATCATATCAAAAGCGGTGAAATAACCTAATTGACCAAAGTTGTTTACTGCCGATGGGTCTTCTGAATATTTTGCAGCTACAGAGTCAAAAGATTCGCTTTTAAGTTTCTTTTTCAGGTCAAGCGCTTTATTGTATGCCTCAAGGGTATCTTTTGGCAAAGCATCGTAACCTATGGCAACCATTATATGACTTACTTTTACCTCTTGGGTAGAGTGTTTGTAGGCTTCATCAATAAGCATTTCTGTTGCCGATGTATCTACCATATAAGGTTGTGCCAATTGTTTTTTGTACTGCCCCATTTCTGATACAAAATCAGAAGCGGTATCCATACCCAAATCTTTGGCTTGTTGTACTTTTAGTTTAAAGTTTACAAAAAGATTTAGGTAATACCTTGCGGTATCTTTTGTAATGCTACCCTCGGGGTTGTTTTTATAAAACTGACGGGTAAACTCGTCTAAAGTAGCGGCATTTTTGCCAAAGTTAAACAAGGTTTTTTGGGCTTGTGTGGCTTGTGCTAGCCCTGCTGTAAGCAATAGTACAAATAGTATCCTTTTCATGTCCTCCTTTTTCGGGTTGGTTATCTAGTGGGCAAAAATATTTATTTTTTATTTTTTTTAATAAACTATGTATTAGCAATGCTTACATAGCTGTAATAGTATCATTGTTAGACGATAGCAAATGCAATTAGTTGATAGCTATTACCGATTCAATCTCGGGCACAGCTTTTTTTATTCCTTCTTCAATACCAGCCTTCATGGTCATGTGGCTCATTTCGCAACTGCTGCACGCGCCCATTAGACGGAGGTTTACAATTTTATCATCGGCTATATCAACAAGTTCTACATTCCCACCATCGGCATTTAAAAAAGGTCTCATGGTGTCTAAAACTGCTTCAACTCGTTTTGCTAATTCTGCGTTCATATCTCTATTAAGGCTGCAATTTACACTTTTTTATTGTGCTGTGGCACTATTTACAGGGGCGCTGTTTATTATGGCTATTTGCTGCGCCGCCAACTCGGCAAAGCGTTTAAAAGCTTGCGCAGTTGGGGCATCTTTTTCACTTAGTTGCACGCCTTCGTCGCCTGCCTCGCGTATGCTTTGCACTAAGGGTATTTCGCCCAAAAACGCCACGTTGTTTTCTTGCGCCAGCTTTTTACCTCCATCTTGACCAAAGATGTAATATTTTTTGCTTTCGTCATCAGGCGGAACAAAATAGGCCATGTTTTCTACCACACCCAATATGGGCAAAGTAATGCCTTGTATTTTAAACATTCCCAGTGCTTTGCGAGCATCGGCAAGGGCAATTTCTTGTGGGGTGGTTACTATTACTACACCTGTAACGGGTACTATTTGCGCCATAGTAAGGTGTATATCGCCTGTTCCGGGGGGAAGGTCTATTACTAAATAATCTAAATCGCCCCAAGCCACATCGTTTACAAACTGGCGCATGGCCGATGATATCATGGGGCCACGCCATACTACTGCTTGTGTGGGGGCTACCATAAAGCCTATGGATAGCAGTTTGATGCCGTATTTTTCGATAGGTACCATAATGCTACGACCGTTTTCTTCTATACTTTCGGGGGCTTGATTGGTGCAACCAAATAGTGTGGGGATGGATGGGCCATATATGTCGGCATCTAACAAACCTACTTTTGCACCTTTGGCGGCTAGTGCTAGGGCTAAATTGGCCGATACTGTCGATTTACCTACGCCTCCTTTGCCTGATGCTACGGCTATAATGTTTTTTACACCGGGTAATACGGCTGCGCCTTGCCTTTGGGTGCTTACGTTTGAGGTCATATTTGCCTCTACCTCAGCATCTTTACTAATAAAGTGTTTTATGGCGTTGATGCAGGCGTTTTGTATTAAATCTTTAAGTGGGCAAGCGGGTGTGGTGAGCACTACCGAAAACGATACTTTTTGCCCATCAATGGCTATATCCCTAATCATGTTTAGTGTAACAAGGTCTTTTTGTAAATCGGGATCTTGCACATGGCCAAGGGCGTGCAGTACTTGTTGGCGGGTTATCTCACTCATTTCTCTTGCGGTATAAAAAACAAACGTAAACCCAGCGGATTTGGTTTGAACTGCAAAAATAAGGGTTTGCAATTGGTTGACAGGCTGATTTGTGCGATTTTTTTTGTTTTATGACCTCCCCAACCCCTCCTTAAAAAGGAGGGGGAACGCGCCACACAATCGCACTCCTTTGATACGCTCAACTAAAACCTTTGCGGCGTGCAATATTCCCCTAGTGGGTAACTATATCCATTTACACGCAACCTAAAAAATAGTAGTTGGTTTTAACTCACCCCAGTTTTACGGGAAAGCCGAAACCACATAAAGCGCCCCTCTCTTACAAAAAAAGAGAGGGGGAATAATGAACGCTTGTACTAAACTCATTATTTGGGGTGAGTTAACTAAAAAATAACCCATACGTGTAACAAGGTATCGGTACCCCCTAGAGAGGGGGTGGGGGCAGAGAAAAAAAACAAAGGGCCCAAGAGAAGTTTCTTCTCTTGCGCCCTTTATTTATAATGAACAAATATTTTTACTTGTAATAGGTAAGCACTGGTACATGGCTGTGGTTTACCATTTTTTTAGTTAAGCTGCTATGAAACAGTTTACCAAAAAAACTACGGTGGTGTGTGGCCATTGCCAAAATATCGCAAGGCATAGTTTCAATAAAATGGTTGATTGCTTCGCGGGTATTTTCGCCTTCTATTTGGTGAAACGATATTGAGCTATAGCCTGTTTTTGCTACCAATTCTCTAAAAGTTTCGTCAGGTTTGCCGTGTGTAAAGTCCATCTCGTCGTTATGCACGTGTAGTACATGAAAATTACTACCAAATAGCCTGGCCACAGTTAGCAATTTATTTACCACTTCAATGTCGTTTTTCTCCAAATCGGTAGCGTAAACTATATCGTTGGCTTTAAATTCTTTCATTTCATCGGGTATACAAAGTACAGGTACACGGCTTCTTTCAGCCACGCCTGATGCGTTTGAACCTAACAGGACTTCTTCAACTCCACTAGCACCCGTTGTACCAATAACAATAAGATCGGCATTGTTTTCTTCGGCAAAATCAACAATTTCATCCACCGCAAAACCAAGTTTTACGTGTATTTGTAGTTTTAAACCATCAAGAGTAAGGGCAAGTTTAGCCAGCTCTTGCTGTGCCACTTTTTCCTCTTCCTCTTTTATAGTGTTTATAGTTTCGGCAGGGGTATAAGGGTCTATTACGGGCACATGTACTACGTGTAGTAAGTGTAATTCGGCATTGGCTTTTTTGGCAATGCTAACTGCAACATTAAGCGCACTTTGTGCCACGCCTGAAAAATCGGTGGGCACTACTATTTTTTTTATACTCATAGGGTGTTTTGTTTTTTCACAGTAAAATTAAGCATTACAAACGATTTGGTAAATGACTTTTATCATAAGTGGTGTTAAATAATTTCAACCTATTGTGCTACAAACAACGTTCAATAGCTTTGCAACGTTTATAACAATGCAAGTGTAAAGTTACTTATTACTTATTTTTGCCCATCATGCAAATGAAAACATCTTCTCTACTAACCCAACCTCACCTTTTTATTTTTTTGGTGTTTTCTGTATTGTTATTACCCTGTACAAGCACTGCACAGACAAATACACCGCTAAGCTACCGTGTTGGATTGGCTGCAAATTTACCCTTTGTTACTTCAAATACAGATACTTTTTCTGCCCGCACAGGGTGGGGTATTTGGGCTGATGCCGAATACAAAATAAACAATACGCTGCGTTTTCACCCCGGTTTAGGATACAATAATTTCGGTTATTTCCAAAATTACACTACTGATTCAGGCATTACAGAACGTCGCAGAATTATAGAGCACTATTTTGATTTAACAGGCCAAATAAGTATTTCGCCTTCACCTGCCGAAAATAGTGCACGACTGTTTATTGGTTTAGGTGTTTCGTTATTGGCACAACGAAGTGCCAGCCAACCCGATATTTTGGGCATTAACATCACCCAAGCTACTTTGGATAATAAAAAGAGTTTTGCCCCCGGTCTTTTGGTCAATGTGGGCTTTAGTGCTCCACTCAGTAAAAAAATAGATTTAGGGTTACAATATAATTTGGGCTTGCCCAATAAAATAAGTCCACTTGATATTACGGGCAGACTAAGCACTCTGCAAATACGACTAAGTTATAAACTTGTACCTAATAATGGTTCTACAAAAGAAGCGGACAAAAAAAGATTGTCGTCAGATGTGTACTTACCCTATCAAGCCGACAGTTTAGTAATTATTGTACGTTTAAAAGAAAATTTGCGCCGTATACTCACACTCCGAGAGCAAGGATATTTTGCTGAAGCCAACGAAGAAGAGAATAATACCCGAGAAGATAATTTGGCTATTGTAAACGCCTTTAAACAAAAGTTTACCTACATACCCGTATTGTTTTTTTATGATAACGATAGCAAAGAGGCACTAAACGGAAATTTTGAAGGTATACTGCTTAACGACGATTTGAAACGTGATAGCAGTATACAATTGCCACAAAGACAATATTTGTTTGCCGAGTTTGCCCAATTGTTTTATGAAACTACCCAAACCAGTGGCATGTATGGTTTGGTGATATACGACAGTCAGTTTAAAAACATAAAAGATCCCTTCCCTGCGTTTACCTCAAACGCGTATGGCTTATTAAATACAGGTGAAGTAATTACTAAGTTTCAGAAAAAACTGAAAAAATACTTTAACCCAAATAGAAAATAGCTTGCCTATGGATGCCAATGCCTACCTAAAAACCAATAGTATTGATGCGGGTTCTACTGCACCCCTTATTATAGGTGCTACATTATTTTCGCTGGTTTTTATGTTTGCCTTTATTTGGCTGGGTTTACCCACGTGGCTTACCGTTGGTTTATTTGTGGTGATAATATACTTAGCCATATACAGTTTTGTATACACCGCACAATATTGGATATATAACGATAGGATAGAGGAAGATCTTAAACCCAAGCTTAGTTTTATGCCTTTTATAAAGGCCAAACAAAACACCTACGCGTGGGCTGATTTGGAAACCTACCTGCAAGATGCCACTTTGACACGTTACTATGGCCTGCGCCCCTACCTGAAACTGTATTTTAAAAACCCCAAACGCCTAGTGCATATTAATGCAGGCAATGAAGCTGTTGAGAAAGAAAATTTTGCCCAATTTGTAATAGCTTTTAACGCATTAATTGATGGTGGTGAGCAACCGCAAGACTATTTAACCACTCCCGTTGAGCAAACACAAAATCAGTCGGTAGAACATAAAACCACAGAAGAGATAGCCGTTCCAAATCAGCCAGAAAACGCAGCAATTACCAATGTTTCAGCAATAAAACCTATCAAAGTAAAACCTAAAAAAAGTTTTTTCGATGGAGTGGGCGGAAAAATATTGGCCGTAGTCTTTCTAGTGCTTACCGCCACACTATTGGGTATGAATTTTTTTCCTGATTCTTTTGGTGGAATAGAGATAAAAGGCTCAGCCAGTTGGCGGTTGTGGGTTGTAATACTGCCCGGTACTATGTATTTGGTAAGCAGGGCATTTTTTAGCAAGAAAAAATAAGCCTACTGACACATTTTCGGGTATAAGCACACTTAGCACTATATTTGCACAATTGCCCACAATGCAAGCCCATTACTGCTAAATGAAGAAATTTATTGAACTGCTCCGTTACGGAAAACCATATAAACGCTACGCCTTCCTTAATATTTTTTTTAACCTGCTAGGCATAGTTTTCGGCTTGTTTTCGTTGGCCAGTGTAATGCCCTTTTTAGATTTAATTTTTAAGCCCCATGAAGCCATATTAACCAAACCGGAGGCAACAGGCTTAGGGTTTAAAGAACTAAAAGATATGGCCATGTACGAAATGGGTGGACTAGTACAAGGCAATCCTCGCGAAGCGCTTATTTTAATTTGTATTATAATAATAGTGTTTACGGTGCTCAAGAACTTTTTTGTGTATTTGGGCTTAGTAAATCTGATAAAGTTTCGTCAAAACACAGTGCGCGATTTGCGTGATAAACTGTACAAAAAAGTACTTCGCTTACCACTTTCTTATTTCTCTGACGAGCGCAAAGGTGATCTTATCTCACGTATGAGTGGAGATGTTACGGTAATAGAAGCCAATTTAAATGCCTCGCTTGATGCGGTGTTTAAACAGCCCTTTACCATATTGCTGCATTTGCTAACGCTGGTATACATTAGCCCCAAACTAACCCTTATTGTATTTATACTATTGCCCATTGCGGCACTAATAATAGTTAAAGTGGGCAAGGCAGTAAAAGCACAAACTACCCGCCAACAAAACAAGCTGGGCGAGTTGGTAAGCAATTTTGAAGAAACACTGGGCGGTATGCGCATTATAAAAGCATTTACCCGTGAACCATTTTTTCTTCGTCGATTTTTGAAACAAAGTCAACTACTCAACCGCATCTCCATAGGTATTAACCGCCGCAGCGACATAGCTTCTCCCCTTGCCGAAACTATGGGTATAACCATAGCCGCACTAATATTATTTATTGGTGGTACGCTTGTGTTTAGTCAAAATGCAGGGCTTGATGGCTCAGGATTTATACTTTACCTTATGCTGTTTGGTATGCTTATAGCTCCTGCAAAATCGTTTTCATCAGCTTTTTATAGCGTGCAAAAAGGGCTTGCGGCCAAAGACCGCTTAGAAGAGGTTTTTGTGATAGATGAAAAGATAACCGAAAAGAAAGACGCGCAACTAATAAACGCATTTACTAATAGCATTGAGTACAGCACTGTGAGCTTTGCCTACGACAAAGAGAATGTGCTTAGCGATGTATCACTCAGTATAAAAAAAGGCGAAATGGTAGCCCTTGTGGGGCCATCGGGAGGAGGTAAAAGTACTTTGGCCGATTTACTCCCCCGTTTTTATGATGTAACGGCTGGCAGCATTAGCATTGA
The DNA here is from genome assembly GCA_037968475.1 of Bacteroidia bacterium. Taxonomy (GTDB): domain Bacteria; phylum Bacteroidota; class Bacteroidia; order UBA8524; family UBA8524; genus SB11. The sequence continues at coordinate 66,698 of JBBKVO010000040.1, read as the reverse complement.
CGGTATTGATATACGCGATTACAAAATGGCGTCGCTACGCAGTATAATAGGCATTGTTACGCAAGAATCCATCTTGTTTAACGATACACTGTTTAATAACATTGCTTTTGGCAACAACCACGTTAGCGCACAAGATGTTGAAGATGCTGCGCGTGTAGCCAATGCCCACGAATTTATAGCCCAACTTGAAAAAGGCTATCAAACTAATATTGGTGAACGTGGCGGCAAACTTAGCGGGGGTCAACGCCAGCGTATAGCCATTGCCCGCGCTGTACTAAAAAATCCTGATATTTTGATACTGGATGAGGCTACCAGTGCATTGGATACTACTAGTGAAAAATTGGTGCAAGAAGCCCTAAACCGATTAATGCAAAACCGCACCAGTATTGTTATTGCCCACCGACTAAGCACCATAAAAAATGCGGATAAAATTGTGGTGGTACAAAAAGGCCGCATAGTGCAAGTAGGCACGCATACTGAGTTACTTCACACCGAAGGTTTATATAAAGAATTGTTTGAGCTTCAAAAACTAGGCGTTAGCTAGTGGCGTGAACAGTACGGAGTAAGAGGTATAAAGTATAAAGACTGAAGCCTAAAAATAGGAAACTAAAGACTGGAAATAGGAAACAAAAAACCAGAGACCTAAAACCTAAAACTCGCGTCGCACTACAACCTTTTTTGGCTAATTTGCGTTTACTATTTCAACAGCTGTAAATATGCGCAAACGTTTACTATACACTACCCTGCTATTATTACTTTTTTCGGCCACAAGCCTTAAAAGTCAGCATCGTTTGCTCAATTACCGCCTACATTTTAGCCTTAGCCCCAGTGTGAGCACAGGAGCACGATTTGAGAATGGCAGTACTGTTGCTGCAACACCAAATATTACTGGCACACACTATTTATACCCTTTATTTTCGATACTATGGGGACGACCCAACCCACAATATACTCCGCTGCAAAATTTTGCCCGAAAGTTTAATTACAGCTTGTTTTTTGAGTTGATTTTAGCCCGCCAACACTCTATAAGTACAGGTTTTGAAATTGGTGCACGTGGATATGGTATACGCAGCGACCAAAGCGACGATTATATTGTTATGTATCGCAATATTAATATCCCTTTATTTTATACTCATACCTCACGTTTGGGTAGCTATTGGCGGTGGCGCAACCATGTGGGCGCGGCTATAAATAGAGCTGCATCAGTACCTAAATTTACCTTTGATGTTTTAGATATTAAAAAAGACCCTACATTTTATCCTACTGTTTTTATTGGAACTGAAATTGCCTACCTGCAATCAAAAGGCCCCTTTACGTATGGTATTGAGTACCATCACGGGTTTAAAAATGTTATAGACCACCGCTATTATGCCCTAAATTATCAAACCGATAGTTATATAAAAATACTATCCAACGGTTCGCACTTTCGTCTTAATATAAAATGGTTTTTTGCATCAGGCAGTATAAAAGTGAAACAAAGAGAACGCCAACACAAAAAACACAAAGAACCTGTTATTTTTGACCCTTACGCCACCATTCCGCAGCGAATTAAAAAAATGCCTGTAGAAATAGTAGTAAAAAATGCTCGTATTGATATTTGTTTTAGAGACGACCAAACGGTTGATGGTGATAGCATTTTAGTAGAACTAAATGGGGTAGAGATAGCTAGGGCTGTATCATTAGGTCGTGCTGAAACTTGTTTTACAGTTGACCTAAATCCTATCGGAGGAAACAACTTGGTAATACACGCCTTAAACTTGGGTAGTATACCTCCCAATACTTACGAAGTGGCTTACTACGATGGTAATTATCGCTCGACATTAAAGCTGAAGTCTGACCTTGAAAATAGTAGCAGTATTAACTTTACTGTAAACCCTCAATTGCAACGCGAAGAGCCTGAAACAGACGAATAACCCGTCGCTATTTTAAGACACCCGTAAAAGGGCTTATCAACCCTTTATAGGATAAATAATTGTGTCCTAATTAAAATCGGCATAAGTAACACCCATTTTTTATTGTGTTTGTTTAACTTTGTTGATAATGAAGTATTTTGGAAATGCTGTTTTACTTATGGTGTTGCTGCTTTTAGCACTGCCTGACAGCTTACACGCTCAAAGCCGAAAATATACCCTCACTGGGCAGGTATACGATTCTATTACTGCACTGCCTGTAAAAAACGCAACCGTTGTTGTAGCCGGCACTAGCTACAAAGCAGTTAGTAATGATAAAGGCACATACAAAATAGAACAACTGATACCCGGCACCAACAATCTTATTATTTGGGCTGACGGCTACGATTCAAGCGTTGTTAAGTTTGAGATACGTAAGGATATGGCACTAAATGTTAAGCTGATGCAAGAGTTAGATACAGCATCGCTACACATTGCAGATACAGCAGCTATTGATACAGTTAAGCCCTCCTCAGTTCCTCAAAAAGAAGTTAAATCGCCCAAAAAGAAAAAGGTAAAACAAGAACTTAGCAATAAAGATAAAGAAGAGATAAGGGTATTGATTGAGGATGTTATCTTTTCTAAATCAATATATTTTTCAGAGTTTAAAGATAAACGCAAAGTACTATGTGTTTGGGGTAGTTTTTCAATAGACACAGGGTACTTATACAAATTTGAGGCTGTTTTTAGCAAGAAAAACGGCTATGAGCTAAAATGGCTAAAATTTGATATGACAGGCCATATTTCGCAATAGCCCACTCCCTTTTTATTCATAAACCTACTTGTGTGTGGCAGTCTAAACAATTGCCCAAATAAATTTGCTATTTTCGCGCCACAGTTACAATAAAAAACACCGCACACTATGGATACACTAGCCCTTAAAAACACTGCCCTTACCAATTTACATATTTCGCTTGGTGCTAAAATGGTACCCTTTGCAGGGTATAATATGCCTGTACAGTATACCAACCTTATACAAGAGCATTTGCAAGTGCGCAAATCGGTAGGTGTGTTTGATGTATCGCACATGGGCGAGTTTTATTTGAAAGGTGAAAAAGCACTTGACCTTATACAAAAAGTAACCAGCAACGATGCCGCAACTCTGGTGGATGGCAAAGTACAATACAGTTGCCTGCCCAACGATAAAGGAGGTATTGTTGATGACCTTTTGGTGTACCGTTTTAAAGAAAACGAGTACTACCTTGTAGTAAACGCCAGTAATATTGAAAAAGACTGGAACTGGATAAGCAGCCAAAATACTTTTGGTATAGAAATGCAAAACCTTAGCGACCAATATAGCCTATTGGCAGTACAAGGTCCTAATGCCATACACACCATACAAAAACTAACTGATACCAACCTTGCCGAAATGCCTTACTATACTTTTAAAGTAGGTAGTGTTGCAGGGCTAGAAGACGTTATTATATCAAACACAGGCTATACTGGTGCAGGTGGTTTTGAATTATACGTGATGAATGATGATGCTGAAAAACTTTGGAAAGCATTGTTTGAAGCAGGTAAAGAGTATGATATAATGCCCGTAGGTTTGGGCGCACGCGATACCCTTCGCCTTGAAATGGGTTTTTGCTTGTACGGAAATGATATTGATGATACGACCTCGCCAATAGAAGCAGGTTTGGGCTGGATAACCAAGTTTACTAAAGACTTTATAAAAGCTGATTATCACAAAGCCATTAAAGAAAACGGTGCTACCAAAAAATTGGTTGGTTTTGAAATGATAGACAGAGGTATACCACGCCAACACTATAAAATACAAGATGCCCAAGGCAACGAAATAGGCGAAGTAACATCGGGCACACAATCGCCAAGCCTTTCAAAAGCCATTGGCATGGGCTATGTAAAAACCGAATTTGCAAAAGCAGGTACCGACATCTTTATCAATATTCGTGATAAAGCCATCAAGGCCACTGTACGCAAAATGCCATTTTTGCAACAATAAAATAACGTATACTTGGGGGTAGTGTTTGGTTTTATTGTATATTTATAAAACCAAACATTAAACTATGAAAAGGTATCTCTTTTTTGCTATTTTATTTACTGTTGTTTTCTCCTCGTTCGGACAACAACGTTTAAGAGATAGCGTACGAAACTCATACAAGCAAGAATTTTTGCTAAATCCATTACCATTTTTCGTCGGAGGGTTTGAGATAGGGTATGGTCAAATTAATGCAAAACAACGCAATCATCGTATTTTTGCAGGCTATTACTATTCTGATAATCCAGGCTATTATAATGATGAAGAAGGTAATAATGGCACAACAAATACTACTACCACCGTTACTTATAGAAATATGGAAGGTTTCAGGCTTGAAGGACAATACCTTTTTATGAGACCTACCGATGGAGATATTAGGTTATACTTTGGCCCCTATGCTATATTTAAAACCATTAGTATGGATGTATCTAGGGTTGATAAGTCATCATCAACAGTTACACAAACGGTTAACTATACTGCTAAAGGAACATCAGGAAGTTTTGGGGTATTAATGGGTTTAAGAACCTATTTAACGGATAACTTTTTTGTTGATTATTATCTTGGGGGCGGTATTACTATACCATTTAGTGGTTCTAATATTGATGATGTGCATTTGGATGTATTAAACCCCTATAAAAGAAGTATAAACCCAAGACTAGGGGTAACAATAGGCTATGCTTTCTAGTGATAGTTATTATCTTTATAAAAAATTACCAAAATGATTAAGAGCCATTTCAGAATTATTTTTCCGCTATTTTTTTTATTTGCCTCTGTTAGTGTCTGCGCACAGCGTCAAAAAGATTCTATTTTAAACAACAGCCATAAAGAGGTATTGCTAAACCCTTTTTCTTTTTTTGTAGGCGGTTTTGAAATGGGGTATGGGGTAACGAACAAAGAAAACACCCGCATTTCTAGAGGATATGCAGGCTACTATTTTTCTGAAGATGCCACTCCTTATGGCGATGATTTTAAAAATATGGAAGGTGCACGTTTTGAGTTTCAACGATTATTTACCAAGCCTATTGATAGAACTGCACGTTACTATGTAGGTGGTTTTGTTGTTCTTAAAACTATTAAAATTGATCATAAGATTAGCCCAACACTAAAAAATTACGAAACCTTGAGAGGGAGTGCTTTAAGTTTTGGACTAATGGTAGGTATGCGTAATTATATTATTGATAATTTTTTTATAGATTATTTTATAGGGGGAGGGCCAACACTACCCATAGGAGGTGGAAATGGAGAAAATATAAACCTTGATGTTGTAAACCCATACAAACGCAGCATTAACCCAAAGGCAGGACTTTCTTTGGGAGTTTCTTTCTAAAAAAACGAATAAGATTATACTCTGAAAGTATTCAGCCCACAAACGAACTTTAGTTCGTTTATGGGCTGAATGTTTATAAAGTGGGAAGATTAATAGTACTAAATCAATTCTAGTAAAGCCACGTTTTCTACGTGGGCAGTGTGCGGAAACATATCTACGGGTTGTATTTTCACCACACGATATACATCACGCATCATATCCAAATCACGGGCTTGTGTGGCAGCATTGCAGCTAACATATACCACACGAGGCGCAGCCATTTCGCATATTTTTTTCACTACATCAGCGTGCATACCTGCACGTGGTGGGTCGGTAATTACAATGTCGGGCTTGCCATTGGCGGCAATAAAATCATCGTTCAGCACGTCTTTCATATCACCGGCATAAAAAACAGTATTGGTAATATTGTTTAGCTCCGCATTTTCGCGGGCATCGTCAATAGCTTGTTCTACATATTCCACACCCACTACTTTTTTAGCAGTGCGGGCAAGGTAATTGGCTATACTGCCTGTGCCTGTATACAAATCGTACACTACCTCATCGCCTGTTAGTCCTGCAAAATCTTTGGTAATGTTGTACAGTGTTTCTGCTTGGCGGGTATTGGTTTGAAAGAATGATTTCGGGCGAATTTTAAACGTAAGCTCACCCAACTTTTCCAGCATGTGGTCTTTACCCTTCCATACCAATATATCTTGGTCGTATATAGTATCGTTGCGTTTGTTGTTAATAACGTATAACAGCGAGGTAATTTGCGGAAAAGTAGTTTCTATATACTGCATCACACTATCCATAGCTTCTTTATCGCTACCGTGAAACATTACAATCACCATCCACTCGCCTTGTGTGCTACAACGTATTATCAGCGAGCGAAGCACGCCATGTTGTTCCTTTAAATCAAAAAAAGTAATACCGTTATCCAGCGCAAATTGCTTTATGCCATTGCGCAAGGTATTGCCAAAATCATCTTGCAGCCAGCATTTTTCAATATCCAGCACCTTATCAAACCTACCCGATACGTGAAAGCCTAAAGCATTCATTTCGCCTTTGTCCTCATCCTCCATCTCGCTTTTGTCAAGCCAGCGTTTGTTGCTAAAAGCATAGTCCATACGGTTGCGGTAAAACCTGTTTTCTTCGCAGCCAGCTATGGGCAAAGCTTCCCCAACTTCTATTTTACCTATACGTTCTAGCGCATCAACAACTACTTGGTTTTTATAGTGCAGTTGTGTGGCATAGTCCATTTGTTGCCACTTGCAACCGCCACACGCACCAAAGTGTTGGCAAAAGGGCTGTATACGTTGTGGTGAGGGGGTAATTATCTCGGTAATTTCGGCTTCTAAAAAGCGTTTCTTTTTGCCTACAATGCGCACGTTTACTACATCGCCGGGTACGGCGTTGCGCACAAACACCACTTTATCCTCGTGGCGGGCTATACAATTACCTTCGGCACCTGCCGTTAGTATTTCTAAATTTTCTATAAATTGAATTTTATTCGCTCCCAAAATCAGACAACAGTTTTTATGGGCGCAAAAATACTTAAAAGAAAAAGAAGGGGAGAGGATAAACTTATTTTAACGTTCGGGAAGTTCGGCAGCGTATTGCATTATCTTATCCAAAGATGAGCTAAAAGTTTCGGCAGCTTGGTAGCCGGCCACACTTCGCACGTGCATTACATCGCCTTTTGGTATTAAGAAAAAAGTGGTTGGATAACCTGTAGATTTACTGTTTGATAGCATGGCATACAATTGCGGGCCGCTGTATGCAGTACTATCTATATAATATACCCCTTGTTTTTCGGGGTTAAATTTAATAGGAACAAAATTTTTATTTATTTTATCAATAATCTCTTTTTTGGCGTAGGTATCCCTGTCCATTCTTTTACACCATCCGCACCAATCGGTATACACATCTATAAGACCAATTTTACCTTCCTTTTTCACCAAATTATATCCATCATTCCAATTTTGCCAAGCCAACTCTTCGGCAGGTGCACTTTTATACGTAAAAGACACAGCCCCAAGGGCTACAAGCGTAAGTGCTATTATTTTAGCTGAAAATTTCATTGTTACAACAAATGTTCAAAAACTGTTCCACTAATTGTAGTGTATAATTTAGCAATATAGTAAATAGGTTTTCAACAATACAAGCACCAAAACGGTGGAGAGCAGGCATTTGCTTTTAAAACAAAACCACGTAGGTTTGAATAGCACTATGAGCGAGCAAAAATTTGAAATAGCCGGCGAAATTGAGGGCGGCAGCGAAAACAAAGCGAAAAGAAGCATTAACGGGCGTTTCTTCCTTTTCGTTTTTGTTATTATAGTGGTAGGTGGTATATGGTATTTCCCCTTTCTGCAAGACAGTTTCCCTGCGCTTAAAAAAATTACTATGAATGGCGCACCATCTATGGATAGCTCATTCTTAAAGCAAGGCGCTAACCAACAAGCTTTTGATAGTCTTGTAAGCGTTAACGACAGCTTGCAAAGACTAAACACCTTATTGATTGAAAGCAGTAACGACAACACAGGTATATACTACGAAATACAAATAGGTGCGTTTAAAAACTTTGACCTTGAAAAATACCAACGCGGACTAAAGGAACTACACGCTGAAACAACTATTGACGGAACGGATAAGCTAACCCTAGGCCGATTTACCAACCTAAACACTGCTAAAGATTTTTTGGCTGATGTGCGTGAAATGGGCTTTAAAGATGCGTGGATAGTGGCCAAAGAAAACGGCGTGCGCATAGCTTTTGATAGCGAAGCGGGGGAGTAAATTATATTTTAATATCGGGTTGAAACCCGACCCTAATCATACCTAAAGGTAAAATAGAGTATTTTTCACCTTTCTTGTATGAATTAAGATAGGCATTTATGCCTATACGCTCATTACGAGTTACTATTTGAATTAATTGCATATTAGCCTAAGTTTGCGCAACGATTTTTTAGAAACAACTCACTCAACTTAAATTTATCTGCACAGTATGGAGAAAATAAAAGTAGCCAACCCCGTAGTAGAAATGGATGGCGATGAAATGACCCGTATTATTTGGACATTCATCAAAGACAAATTAATACTTCCCTATTTAGACCTTGATATTAAATATTACGATTTAAGCGTAACCAGTCGTGATGAAACTAACGACCAAATAACTATTGATGCGGCTAACGCCGTAAACAAATACAACGTAGGTATAAAATGTGCCACCATTACGCCTGACGAAGAGCGTATGACGGAATTTAACCTAAAAAGTATGTGGAAATCGCCTAACGGTACTATACGCAATATTTTGGGTGGAACTATTTTCCGCGAGCCGATAGTTTGTACAAACGTACCTCGTTTGGTACCAAACTGGACTGCCCCTATATGTGTAGGCCGTCATGGTTTTGGCGATCAATACCGTGCAGTTGATTTCTTAACCAAAGGAAAAGGCAAACTTACCATTACCTACACGCCTGAAAATGGCGAGCCACAAAGCTATGATGTATACGATTTTAAAGGCGACGGAGTAGCATTGGCTATGTACAATACCGATGAATCGATACGCGGTTTTGCACACTCGTGCTTCAATCAAGCGCTCACCAAAGGCTGGCCTTTATACCTAAGCACAAAAAACACCATTCTTAAAAAATACGACGGTAGGTTTAAAGATATTTTTGAAGAAATATACCAAGCAGACTACAAAACTAAGTTTGAAGCAGCAGGTATTACCTACGAGCACCGTCTGATTGATGATATGGTGGCTAGCGCGCTAAAATGGCACGGCAATTTTGTATGGGCTTGCAAAAACTACGATGGCGATGTACAAAGCGATACCGTAGCACAAGGTTTTGGCTCACTGGGTTTAATGACCAGTGTATTGGTTACCCCCGATGGTAAAACAATGGAAGCCGAAGCTGCCCACGGTACAGTTACCCGCCACTACCGCGAACACCAAAAAGGAAACAAAACCAGCACCAACCCCATTGCAAGTATTTTTGCTTGGACTCGTGGTTTGGAATTTAGAGGTAAATTGGACGGTAACGAGGCTTTGGTGAACTTTTGCCACGCCCTTGAGCAAGTATGTGTTGAAACTGTAGAGGCCGGCCACATGACCAAAGACCTTGCCCTTTGCATATACGGTAAAGACCTTAAACCTGAAAACTACCTGTATACCGAAGACTTTTTGAACCTGTTGGATACCAACTTGCGCAAAAAACTTACAGCTACAGCGTAAGATACCTGTATAAAGTAGAAGGTATAAAGTAAAGAGAAGTAAACGTTTTCTTTACTTTATACTTTTTACTTAAATACTTTATACAAGAAAAATTGAATTACTTCGCCCACTACTATTTCGACCATAAAAAGGATAACCCCTACTACAATGCAGGCTTGGTATTGCCCGATTTTGCACGCAGTGCCGCTGGAAATAAGCACATAAACATATCGCTAAACCACAGAAGTGATGTAAACCCTGATTTCTTTAATCTAAACGAAGGGAGCAAACAACATTACGCTACCGATGGCTTTTTTCATAACACCCCATTTTTTGGTCATTGCACCCACTTTATAGAAGACTTATTTGTAAAACACAATTTCCCTAAAGACGGACAACGGTTTTGGTTTTTAAGTCATATTTTGTTTGAGCTGATATTGGATAGGGTATTGATACAACAACACCCGCAAAAATTGGATGATTTTTACACTGCCCTGCGCCAATGCAGCTTAAAAACCGTAGTCGATTTTTTAGCCCTTAGCGGAAAAGATGGTAGCGATAGGTTTAGCAAATTTTGGAACGGCTTTTTAGAAGCACAGTATCTTCAATACTATCTGATAGACGAAAAACTACTATACTCTATAAACCGAGTAGTAACCCGTGCCAAACAGCCCGAACTAAACGAGGCACAAGCACTGGCTTTTATACCCGTAGTACACAATGCCGAAAAAGAAATAGCTGCGCAACTGCCCACACTTGAGAAAGAAATAGAAGCCTTTAGGCTGAAATAAAATGTTGAAGGCTGGCTCGAGCGTCCGCTCGTGCCGAAAATAAAAGAGCGTCCGCTCTAATTGAATATTTCATACTCCTTCCTCTTACACTCTTATCCTTCGACCTTCATCCCCTTTGGATGACAGCCCTCAAGGGGATAATTCAAGGCGAAAGATAAGAAGCTGATGTTGAAAATAGAAAGTAAGAAACAATAAGGTTAAAGTATTAGACTCCAATTTCTCTGAACTTCTTTTACATTTTTATGCTAAGGAGATAATTTGCTACACGACCTACTAGGCTATCTGAAAAATTTATTTTTTTCGACTTCATCAACTAATTTTATATATAAATCTATTAAGTCTTCCCAATCACTATTTTCAAGAACATGTGTTATTTGCCATAATGCATCAAACCACCTTTTCTCATCCTTATTAATAGGTCTTTTAACCTCTAATGCATACTCTGTTAAGCAAACAGCAATTTCAATGGCATTTATATGAATACTTGTAACTTCACCTATTTTGTGAAACCGATATTCTGACAATCTCAATCGAATTTTTGATAACAGTTCATTTAAATCATTCATAGCATATATGTTTTGATTATTGGTTTGTTATATTTACAACACTAACATTGTTTTTTAATTTTTTGCTAAAAATTTATGTTCAGCCGCCTTCTGTTATTATTGATTAACCCGCGCCAAACAGCCCGAACTAAACGGGATACAAACACTGGCTTTTATACCCGTAGTACACAATGCTGAAAAAGAAATAGCGGCACAACTGACCACGCTTGATAAAGAAATAGAAGCCTTTAGGCTGAAATAAAGCTTTAAAGCTGGCTCGAGCGTCCGCTCGTGCCAAAAATAATAGAGCGTCCGCTCTGATTGAATATTTCATACTCCTTCCTCTTACGCGCTTACCCTCCTATTTCACTCAGGGTGACAGCCCGCAAGGGTAGCGACCATTTTTGACCATTGCCTACCACGTCGGGTAATCCCCTAAAAGGGTTTTATTAATAAAAACATATTTTTTATTAAGCCTCTCTTGTTTTGAACCATCACGCATAGTTTGTTTTCTAAGAGTGATTGTGTCCGCTGATGAATTTATGTCTACATCCAAAAAATAGTAAAATCGATAACCATTAGCAAACATCTCTAATTTTAAAAAATCCTTTTTTATCATTTGATAATAGCCTTTTTGAGAAAACTTTAAATTAACTGAAACTGAATCACTATGTAAATCAAAGTTACCATATAACACTTGACCACTATCATAAAATTTGTAATACCTGTAAAAGATTTCACCATCCCACTTATCCTCCATAATGTATATTCCATTGAATTTAGGAATATTGGTTGTATTAACAAATCCTTCTTGATAAAGTTGAAAATCTGATTTTTCAGGTTTCCCATCTTTAAGTAGGAATAAAAGCTCGCAACTTGAAAAGAAAACAGCGGTCATAATTAAATAAACTTTTTTCATCATTTTTAATTTATTAATCTAAATTCCTGTAATTGATTTACTGTTCAACCAATTGTAAAAATCTTTTCTTCGTATCAAATTTTATAGGCTCAGGTTTTGGTAACCATCCCTGTTCATCCCTTAATATCCAATCAGCATTACTACCAAGATTTAAGTAACGTTTTTTATTAATTTTATATCCTTGACGAAGTTATGTTTCTACTTTTGATTAGTGATATACATATAGCAAAACACCACAGTTGAAAAACAAAATAACTACCTTTGCAGCTTTCCAAAAACCACCGTATGGAAGTTACCGTAGAAACCGCCAAAAAACTGGGCATACTGCCTGAAGAGTTCGACAAGATAAAAGAAATACTGGGTCGCACCCCCAACTTTACAGAGCTAAGCGTGTATAGTGTGATGTGGAGCGAACACTGTAGTTACAAAAACAGCATAGTGTGGCTAAAAACCCTTCCCAAAGAAGGCCCTGCCATGCTTGCCGAAGCCGGCGAAGAAAACGCAGGCCTTGTTGATATTGGCGACGGATTGGCCGTTTGTTTCAAAATAGAAAGTCATAACCACCCTAGCGCAATAGAACCTTATCAAGGTGCTGCAACAGGTGTAGGCGGTATTAACCGCGATATATTTAGCATGGGCGCACGCCCCATTGCGCAGCTCAACTCGTTGCGTTTTGGTAATCTTAAAGAAGACCGCACCAAATGGCTGCTAAAAGGCGTAGTAAAAGGCATTAGCAACTATGGCAACGCCTTTGGTATACCCACCGTGGGCGGCGAGGTTTATTTTGACGAGTGCTACCACACCAACAACTTGGTAAACGCTATGTCGGTAGGTATAGCTGAGGTGGGTAAAACTGTTTCGGCCATTGCCGAAGGTAAAGGCAACCCAGTGTATATATACGGCTCGGCAACGGGTAAAGACGGTATACACGGTGCTGCGTTTGCATCAAAAGATATTTCAGAAGATTCTATTGACGATTTGCCCAGCGTGCAAGTAGGCGACCCTTTTTGGGAAAAACTAATACTTGAAGCCACTATGGAACTGCTAAAAACGGATGCAGTTATAGGTATGCAAGATATGGGTGCAGCAGGTATTACCTGTAGCACTGCCGAAATGAGCGCGAAATCGGGCACGGGTATGCGTATCGAATTGGATAAAGTACCCATGCGCCAACAAGGCATGAAAGACTGGGAGATACTTCTTTCAGAATCGCAAGAGCGTATGCTGGTGATTGTGAAAAAAGGCATGGAAGCAGTAGTGGAGAAAGTGTTGGAGAAATGGGATATTACCTTTGCCCAAATTGGCGAAGTAACCGATACAGGCCGTGTGCAGTATTATATGGATGGTGATTTGTGTGCTGATATTCCCGCCAAATCGTTGGCATTGGGAGGTGGCACACCTGTATACCACCGCGAGTATAAAGAACCTACTTATCTAGCTAAAATAGCTGATTATAGTATAGACAAGGTTGAACAACCTGAAAACCTTACCGAAGTCGCCTTCTTTTTAGCTGGCCACCCCAATATAGCCAGCAAACGCTGGGTATACAACCAATACGATAGTATGGTGGGTACGGTAAACAAAAGCACTAACCGCGTTAGCGATGCTGCTGTGGTAAAAATAAAAGGCACTGAAAAATCACTGGCGTTGACGGTTGATTGTAACAGCCGCTTTGTATTTGCCGACCCTGAAAAGGGTGCAGCCATAGCCGTTGCCGAAGCTGCGCGTAATATTACCTGTACGGGCGGCACACCCAGTGCAATAACCAATTGCCTTAATTTTGGCAACCCCTACAACCCCGAGGTATACTGGCAGTTTGTAGGCTCGATAAAAGGTATGGGTGCAGCTTGCCGCAAGTTTAAAACCCCTGTAACGGGCGGTAATGTAAGTTTCTACAACCAGTCAACCATTGATGGTACGGCGGTATACCCTACCCCAACTATTGGTATGGTGGGTATTATAGAAAAAGGCGAAAGCCAAATGACGCTTGATTTTAAAAACGATGGCGATACGATAGTGTTGTTGGGCAAAAACCACAACGATATTTCATCATCGCAATACTTGGCCTACTGGCACAAACAAAACTTTTCGCCTGCCCCTTATTTCGATTTGGACGAGGAGTATGCAATGCAAAACACGCTGCGCAAACTGATACAAACGGGCAAAGTACAATCGGCACACGATATTGCCGAAGGTGGTTTGTTTATTAGCTTGCTTGAAAGTGCCATGCAAAACAACTTGGGCTTTGAGCTTACTACTGATACTAACCTACGCAAAGATGCAGCCTTGTTTGGCGAAGGACAAAGCCGTGTAGCTATTAGCTGCCGCCCGCAAGACCTTGCTGCTATTGAGGCCGATTTGAAAGCCGCAAACCAAGCCTATAGCATTATAGGTAAAGTAAACGATGGTAAAGTATTGGTTGATGGTGAGTTTTATGGTATGACTGCCGAGTTTAAAGAAACCTACGATACTTCTATAGAGAAGCAAGTTGAAGGCACTGCGGTAGCCATTTAACATTTCTCATTTAGCATTTAACAATAGCCACTTTAGGGGGTTATACTAATACAAGAACAACCTTGTTACAGTGTTACGCTGTTACAGTGTTATTTTTGTTACGTGCTGCACAAGGGCTTGCGCGGTTTTGCCAAAAATAAATAGCCACTGTACACCCCACTCATTCAAAGAACGTTCGTATAGAAAAGTAATTGGAGTTTTTATTGATTGGGGCAAACTATACGCCTGTGTGCGGTAGGCTGTCATTCCTGCGAAGGCAGGAATTTGTGCGTAAGGCATCTCTTTTAACTACATCCTCCGCACAGATTCCCATTTTAAATGGAAATGACGGGCAACCGCACAGCACACTCTTCGACTCCACTCAGAGTGACAGCCGCACATAAATTGTGTACAGTACTAAATGTACTTTGAGGGGTTATTTTAAAATCTTCCCTACACATTCGTCAATTTCGGTTAATTGAGGTTGCAGGTGCTTTTTTATCTGGGTACGCAACCTACCCAAATCACGGGGGTTTAGGTGAGCAGGTAAGTTTTGTGTTGCCAAAAACTCTTGGGTAAGCTGGTGACAGCTTTGCCCCAGTGCAGCCAATTGCTGGTGGGTTTTATTACTTTCAGCATAGCGAGGAAAAGGCACATCTAATATTTTTTTGTGAACATGACGTTCTCCAAATAAACCTTTTGCTTGAAATGATTTTATTATCTCGTTGGTTTTGTCAGAGTTAAGAATGACTGTTAAATAATTAGCCTCGTTTAAATTATTTGTTGCAATCCAATAGGTTGTGCTTTCAATAATAAAAGTAAGGTCAATATCTTCTCTATTAACAACTGTTGCATTAGCATCTTTAGCAGACGAGTTATATAAAACTAAATGATTTTTATCTAAATCCTGAACAGTAAGTTTGTTTTGCCAATTGACATAATCGACACTATTAATTTTTTTATTCTTTTCGGTTTTATAAGTATTCCAATAATTTTCTACCTCACTAAACCATTTAGCACTATGATAATATCCTTGCCTCAAAATTTCTTCGTGGGTTAGCAGTTGCAGGCGGTTGTTTATATCTACTTCGGCAGGCAACACAATAAGTTCGGGGTGGTGCAGTGCAAAAGGCAATATGTTTTTTGCTATGGCCGTACGGAAAAAAAAGCGGCTATCAATAGCTCCGTGCATTTCTATTTCTTTCCAAGGTTTTTTTGCCTGTGCTATGCTTTCGGCACTGGTTTTCACGCTTATCAGGCGTTCGTCCCAGTCGGGCGGTGCATCTTGCGCCAGCTCAACAAAATAAAAATTGCGGGGCACTATGGTAGCCCCTTGCTTAAACAGTTTTTTATAGTGGCTTACTTTGTTTTTTCCCTTTTGCTCAGTAATACTAAACGCACTCGATTTTCCCAAAGTGGCATAATAAAACGTTGTTGCTTGGCTTTTAAGCCCGCTGCCTTGCATCACCTCGGCATAGCTGCTGTTGTGTTTTTTAATATTACCACTAAGCAATTGGCCTGCAATTCCTTTTTTATAATCGCTTTTGCCGTTGCGTTGGGTAAAAAATACACAGCAAGGCACTCTAAAAAGGTTGTTAACCCCCTGCATATCCCATATTTGGGTAATGGTGAAACCCTTAGCTTTGCCGCTGCGGGTATTTTCGTGTTGGTCGGCACTCATAAAACTACGGGGCAATACAAAAGCCAGTTGCCCGCCTTGCTTTAAAAAATATGCTGAGGCATGGGCAAGAAAAATAGCCGCAATTTCAAGGTGGGGCATATTGGCACGGCTACCGGGCAATACCTCGTATTTATCAGCCAATTGATATAACTCGTTTTGGTATTCTTCGTTTTTTACACTGCTGTAAGTAAACCACGGGGGGTTGCCTACCACAAAATCAAACTGCTCACGCAAAAAATAGGGTTTGTAGGTATTTTGCAGTATAAACTTCCAAATACTATCGCGCCCCGCTTCTTTTACTTTTTTAAGTGCTAGGTATATTTTATAAAAACTTTCAATATCAGCATTGGTAAAAGCCCCTTGTGGGTAGCTTTTTTTCAGATTATTAAAAAACGTTTCTGTATTGTGCGCTTGCTTGCCTATCACCAAATCAGCCAATGTGTCGGCCACGTTCATGGCCTCATCAAACATTTGCATATCGTTTAGTACATTGGTGCTTACTATATGCTTCTCGCTATCAATACTTACTTTAAAATCGCCCCCAAATAAATTATCTACACCATCAGGCACAAGTATAGTGTTGGATAAAAAAACGTTTAACGATATGGGCTTACGGGCATTGCGTATAAGGTTTTTGCCAATAGCCACCAGTAAAGTAGTTTTAGCTATTTGCACACTTAGGGGGTGTATATCTATACCATATACTTGTGTAGCCAGTTGCTCGGCAGTTATTGCAGGGTTTTCAGCCTTTAGTTTATCCACCACCGTACGTAAAAACGAGCCACTACCGCACGATGGGTCAAGCACTTTTTGGTTTTGTTTAATGGGCAGTTCTGCTACTACTTTCTGGCACAACCAATCGGGTGTATAATACTCACCCAGTGCGTGGCGGGTATCCAAATCAATTAATTCTTGGTAAACACCCTTTAGTACATCCTCATCAACATCTTTAAAAGTATAGTTGCCCAATTGGTGGGCTATTTCCCTAAATGCTGCTTTAAGCACTGGAAAACTGCGCGGGCTTTTTACCCAGTAAAAAAAATCGTTATCGGTAAGGTTTTTTACGTTTAGGGTTTCAAAAATATCGCCATGTACTATTTGTTCTAGCTCTTTATCGTCAATAAAATCATCATCGGTAAGTACTGTATATGCCAATAGTTTAGCAAATACACTTAAATAGGTATGGATAAGAAAAATATCAGCGGGTAAATCTTTTATACCATAGGCAATGTGTAAAAACTTTCGCCATTGCTCAAACGATACTTGCAATTCGCCCAATTGTTTAACATCATTAAAATGTAATTTTAATGCATTAAATGTGTTTATAAATACTTGTGATTGTAACCCAAAATCTTGTTCTATATAAGCAAGGGTAGCTTTTTGCTTTTGACTACGAAACAAAAAACGGTCGATATAATAGAAAAAATCCTTGCCATTGTGTTCGGTTAAGGTAAAATCACCCCCTTTTAATTCATCCAGAACAACCTCGTGGGGCTGAACTGTTTCTATCTTTTCAAAAGTTTCTAATGAGGGCACATACACCCGCCATGTAATACAATCGGTAATTATTAAGGTGAGATTATATTCTTTTCCACTGTGGTATGAACCCAAAAAATATTCGGCAAGTTGTTCTTTTGCGTGTTCGCCCGAACGGCGCAGGTCTTTTTCAAACTCAATAATAATATTGTTGTAAAGCGTATCTGCCCTACCTGTTTTTTTATTCCCTGCTTTGGGAATATTAAATACTACTTTTTCAGCTCCTAATGTAATACGGTCAATCTGCTTTAGCACTTCAGGGCTATTGCTATATTGTCGATTTAGCAAATCTTTTAAAGCCTCTTTCTTAGCGGCTTCGCTTTGTGCTTGCTTTACCGTATTATAATATGCGCTTATATGTTTTAGTAATGTATCGGTCAATTTAAATTGATCTAAGTAATAACCACAATGTTATTACATTTTACAAATATGTAATGACATTTTACAAATTTGTAAAGTATATATGCACACTTTAAAAAACAAAAAAGGTTGGGGCGAGTAGCCTCGACCTTTTTTTGTGGTGAATTGCAAGTACCTATTTACATGGCAGTATAGTGCGGTGGGCGGTCATTCCTGCGAAGGAGTCCCGAATGTATTCGGGATGTGTGATAGGCGATGCTTTTTAGCCCTGTCCCTCCGCACGGATTCCCTTTTACAAGGGAATGACGGGCAGCCGCACTGCACAGTACTTCGACTGCGCTAGTATGACAGCAATCGCACACCCGCCCTCGTTCGCTGCCGCTCGATATTTGTCAAATTTTCAAAATTTGACAAATATCGAGCCCCTAATTCAATCCCTAAAAACAAAAAAAGGTCGGCTTATAGCCGACCTTTTAAAGTACCAAAATATTTGCTCGTTGCTATTTCACCATTAGCAACATAGTTTTGTTTTCATTGTTTATGTTTAAGCGCACCGTGTATGTACCTGCGCTCATATTAGCTTTGCTAATATCAATAGGCATAGTATTAGCACCTTTGGCAAGGTTTATAGTGCCATTATAATACTCTCTGCCTAGCATATCGTATATGGCTACACTAGCAGTGGTGGCAGTTTCGCTTTCAATAGTTATATCAATAGCATTACTACCTGCCTGCATAGGGTTAGGCGATACAACGGCTTGTTTATCACCTGTTTCTACTGGTGCTACACGTGCGTTACTGCCGCTTGAAACTGCTGTGCTGAAACATACTTTAAAATCGTGTGCTCCGGCTACATTCCAGTTAAATGTTACATCAGGATTTATCATATCTACAACACCTACACCCACTGAATTATAATATTTTGGACCCGGTTGGTCTTTAGCATCTGTAAGTTTATAATTACAAGCGGTTACACCGTTAAAATATGCTTTTACCAAAAACATATCGTAGTTACCATTAATTATTGGTGGTGCTGCTCCTTCACGGAAACCAAAAAAGCTAATACCGTCAGATCCTGTATTGTTGTATTGGTCAATAGCAATACCATAATCCAAACGAGCATCACCATAGGTAAACTCACCAAGGGCAAGGCCTGTTCCGTTATCGTCCATTTTTTCTACCACCATATCATAGTTACCAAATACACCACCGTTTACATAGCCAGCAGCATAGTATTCATACACTCCTGATGTATTAAGTCTTTCTATAATATCGTTGCATACATTCTCCACCCCGGGTATAGCGTTATAATCAAATACATTAGCCCAAAGAGTCATCAAAACTTGATCAGTTTTCATCACCCAAGCATCAATGCTGCCATTAAAATTGCTGCGTCCACCCAAAATAAAACCATCACTACCACCTGTAGTGCTGTTAGCTACTGAGATTGAGAAAAACTCATCAGTTGATGCAGTCGTTCCATAAAGGTCTACATTAGCCACAGGGTTACCAGTGTTAGCGTCAACACGTAAAGTAAATCCATCTAAACGTGCACCGGCAATCGGTTCTCTAATACCACCAACTATTACTACCTCATCAACTCCCGCAGGCATATAAGGACTTTCTATAATATCCCAGGCACTGGTAAGACCTGATCCAAAGTTTAAGTTAATATCATAAACTGCCGACCAAATAAGTGCACCAGAATTCATATCCAGTTTCATAGCAAATGCATCTAAACGTGTACTGCCCGCATCGTGAGTTGAACCCGTTACATACACCTCGTTTCCGCCGCTAATTACTGATTCTGCTACACTGCTAACATTGCGTACATTAACCGCAACACCGCCTGCAGGTAGGTATGTAAATATATTTACTACATTACCCATAGGGTCTAGTTGTAAATAAAAAATACCTGTATTGGGCGAGCCGATACTTATATCGGTAAACTGACCCACAATACCGAAGCCTGCCCCATTGTCCATCTCAAAACATTTTGATTCTGAAACATTAACAATGGCACCGGTAATTGAGCTGGCTATTTGATACCAACCATTAAAATAAGGTGCGCCTGTAACATCGCCATTTACATCAGTACGTGATACTGCAAGACCGTTTTGACCTGCATGACCAACTAAAAAATGGCCTAAGCCTAATACATTGGTGTTGACACCTGATGATAGTTTTTCGCCGTCAGTAGTTCCGTAAATGTGTTGGAAATACTGTCCATTTGCCGCTAACCCTGTTAGCGCCAAAACAATAAGTAGGAGTTTTTTCATGATTCTTTAAGAAAATTGATAGTGCATGTTTGATAGTTTTATGCAATACTCAAAGTAAGGTTAAAATTGACAAAAAACCAAAACAGGAGAAATTAATTCTATGTTAACAAGAAACAAACTACAAGAGCTATAAACTACCCAAGTGGTAAATTTGCATGATAAACAGAATTACTAATAATTGGGCTAATTATAAATATCCTCATTGCTTAATATGCTTAGGTAGCTAAAATAACGCTCAGCACTTATACTTCCATCCTCAACGGCATTTTTAATAGCACAATCAGGCTCGTTGGTGTGTATACAATTATTAAATCGGCAATTTTGTATCAACGATCTCATTTCAGGAAAATAATGTGATACCATTTCTTGCTCCATATCTACCAAACCTAAGTTTTTTATACCCGGAGTGTCTATTATGCGTGTGCCTTCTTCAGGCTCAAACATTTCGGCAAAAGTAGTGGTATGTTTTCCTTTGCTCGAGAAATCGGAAATAATGCCTGTTTTTTGCCCTATTCCCTCCCACAAAGCATTTAATAAAGTTGATTTACCAACTCCTGAATGCCCTGATACAAGGGTGGTTTTACCTTTTAAATAATTACGCAATACATCAAGGTTCTCGCCTTGCAAGGCTGATACTCTAAAACATTGGTAACCCAGTGGCTCAAACATTTTCTCGTAATAGCTTAATAAGTCCTCGCCTTCTTCAGCATATATATCGGTTTTGTTAAATACCAATATAGCAGGTATGCGGTAAGCTTCGGCGGTTACCAAAAACCTATCTATAAACCCCTGCGATGTACGCGGAAGTGCAAGGGTTACTACCAATGCCGCTAAATCAATATTAGAGGCTATTATTTGGGTTTGTTTGCTTAAATTATTGCTTTTGCGAATAATGTAGTTTTTGCGTTCGTATAGCTTATCTATCAGCGCAAGGTCGTCTTCATTTCCCTCAGGTTCTATTTCTACCACATCGCCCACTGCTATGGGGTTGGTGCTTTTAATACCTTGTAGCCTGAATTTACCTTTAATACGAGCGCGCCACAATTTACCCGTGGTATCTTTGGCATCGTACCAACTGCCTGTTGATTTGGTAATAATGGCTTGCATTTAGTTTCCAGTTTCCAGTCTACTGTTTTAAGTTACTTTTTGGCATTTAACCGAAAACGTAAAACTTTAAACATAAAATCGATTTTAAAATACTTCTTTGGCAATTTTATAAGTGGCTTCGCTTCTACCCATGGTGTAATAATGCAGTACGGGCGCACCTTTTTCTTTTAATTCTTTCGATTGTTGTATGGCCCACTCTATACCCACTTGCGTTACTTGATTATTGTCTTTGCAAGTCTCTACCGCTTCTGATAACTCTTCGGGAATATCCATGTGGAACAGATTGGGCAGTATAAACAGTTGCTTTTTGGTAGTAAGTGGTTTAAGCCCTGGTATTATGGGTACGTTTATGCCCGCTTCTCTGCATTTATCTACAAACTCAAAGTACTTACTGTTATCATAAAACATTTGAGTAACAATAAATTCTGCACCCGCATCAACCTTCCTTTTCAAAAAGTTTAAATCGCTTTTTATATTGGGTGCATCTTGGTGTTTCTCAGGATAACCGGCTACACCTGCACAAAACTTTGTTGGGAAAGCATCCGATAATTCTTCATCCATATATGCCCCATTGTTCATGTTTTGTATTTGCTCAAGCAATTCTAGTGCGTTTTTGTTTCCATTAGCATCAGGCGTAAATGTTTTTTCGCCTTTAGCATTATCACCACGCAAAGCCAAAACATTATCAATGCCCAAAAATGCAAGGTCTATTAGGGCATTCTCTGTTTCTTCTTTGCTAAAACCACCACAAATAAGGTGCGGCACAGCATCAACATGGTATTTATTCATTATAGCTGCGCAAATAGCCACCGTACCGGGACGTTTTTTAGTGGTTATTTTGCGGTAACTTCCATCCGCCAGTTTTTTCTCTATGTACTCCTCACGGTGGTAGGTTACATCAACAAACTTGGGCTTAAATTCAAGCAAAGGGTCAATACCCTCGTATATACTTTCAATGCCCTTACCTTTTAATGGAGGAAGTATCTCGAACGAAAAAAGGGTTTTACCTTTAGCATTTTTTATATGGTCAACAATTTTCATCAGCTGGGTTTAAAGAAATGCAAAAATAGTATAAACTTTTATAGGCTGTGTGTTTGTGCTAAATAGTGCTTTGCATATATTTAAACCCTTAAATATTATGATAGAACTTGATGTTGAAATAAACGGTATAGAATACATAAAGCTAAACTATGCTCTTGTATACCGCAATCCCGCTTTGATTATAGTATTAGCAGCTGCCATTGTTATGCTTTTGGTAAGTATAATTACGGGTAATTTAACTGCTGATACGCTGTTTTCATCACCCATATATATTATTGCGTTGCTTGTATTTGCGTATGTATTATTGGCTTTGCCGATAATTTTGTTTTACCGCGTACGCACCCTATACAACACATTACCACTTTTGCACGAGCGTTTGCACTATACTATTGATGAAAAACAAATAGTGATAAAAGGCAAAACCGTAAAAGAGAAAAACCCTTGGAAAGACTATGTGGCGGTGAAGCAAACCAAAAACTGGGTAATATTGTGGAAAGCACAAAACATGGGTAATTTTATACCCAAAACTGCTTTTAAAAACGAGGGTGATTTGGAACGACTGATAGAAATGGCAACTACTAACAAATTAAAAACAAAGGCATAATACACCAAATTAGTTTTGGTTGATAAAGACGGCAGAAGACTGGGCGACAGGGCTGCCAATACACAGGTAATTGAGGTAAGACATTATAAACAATAATTAATATAAAAAAACTCCGTGTTGAGCTATCAACACGGAGTTTTTTAAGTATTCAATTAAAGGCTAAACAGCAGTTTTGCCAAATTTTCCGAAGTATAAATACAATGCGCCTACATCTCCTTTGTAAACACCTATTTCTATACCAGTTATAATCCTATCATTACCAGTAGACGGTTTATAAGTAGTTTCGGCATCGCTTTGCCCAAAGGCATAAATCTGTGTACCTAAATAATTATTCTTGTCTACATCCATTACATCAAAAGCCTGTCCGTAAAGCACACTTTGGTACATTTCATGGTCGCCGGCATTAAGCCCCATACCCGTAACAACAAAACCATTATCACAAACGGTTTCCGTTTCAGTGGTATCGCTATAAACAAGTTTGTGTGTCCCGTCAGAATTTTGCGTATACCAATCGGAAGTACCCGTAAGCATATCTAAAAGTTTAACCGTAAGTTCTGATACATTACTATCATCAACACTTAACCCTATACCAATAATTACTTTTTGCGATTCAGTAGCAGGGTCTAAAATAAACGATTTTTCTATCGTACCTGAATTGATGGTTTCGCGGCTACCATCCGACTCCCAATACAGTGTTTGGAAAGAATATGGTGTAAGCACAGCTTTTATAGCGGCATCTATTTCATCAATACGTGCCTGATTTGAAGGATCTACCAATACCGATAAGGGTTGTAGTGAAACATTGGTTATGTTATCAAAGGCCACTAAATTCCAGTTCCCTTCGTTAACTGATGCCTGCCAAGCATCGTAACTACTGGTAGTGGTGCCACCAATAGTATTTAAAAACAATTCGGTTTGGCTAGTACTTTCAGTTGTAGTGGTACTGCTTTCATTGGTTGTAGAGCTGTCAATGGCAACCCCTTCATACTCTGCTGATGCACTAAGGGTATTGGTAACATCTATACTGGTTGTAGATGAGTATTTTGAAATACTTTGCGCGTACATCCATACGCCGCCAAAATAACCCGATGCCAAAAAGTGAGTACCGTATTTACTTACTACCTCACTGGCCGCCATGGTGCCGTTTATATCAGCATTAACTGATGATAGCATCAAACTTCTCCAGTACTCGGCATCACCCTTCATCATTATTTTGTAGATGGAATACTGCGAAAATTGCTTGGCAAGAGCCATAGAGCTTTCGTAATAGTTTTCGGTGGTTTGCGAATAACAGTCGCTCATTTCTCCCGAAAAAGAACCTGTTGACCCACTTACACCTACATTGACTGAAAAAGAGTTATTTACATCTTCTGAATAAAAAACCTCGCTGGTGGCTTCGCCCATTTGGTCTTCTAAAGTTACATCAACAAGCAAATCTTCTGACAAATAAAACTCGCCTAGCGAACCAATATCAACGGCGTGGGTTTCATCACTAAAATCAAAAAGTTGTGTGGTTTTTACTGACGACGAACGAGCAATGCGACCGTATCGTACATTGTAAATCCGTCCCATTAAATCTGCTCCCGTTAGGGTAGGCGCATCAGAACTTGATGCTTGTGCACTGATAGTGTTTTCCATTTTTAGTTAGTTAAGTAAATTAAATGATAGAGAAAGCATCAAAAATGCACAATATTTTAAACTTTAACAACAAATTTTAAAATTAGCACTTCATTCTTACCTCAGAAACATTTAGTGAAGAAGGCAGTACAACTTATCAAAACAAATATTGCCTAAAAGACAGCAACTGTTAAATTTTTGGTAACTTTGCAGTCTATATTAAAGAAATGACACTAAGTATTCTTTTATTCGGTATGCCCGGAGGGTCTGAATGGATCTTAATTTTGGTTATTGCCCTTTTACTGTTTGGCGGCAAAAAAATACCTGAACTTATGCGTGGTTTAGGCAGCGGTATCCGCGAGTTTAACGACGCTAAAAGCAAAGTGAAGGATGAAATACAGGAAGGTATGAAAACACCACCACCTGTAGAGAAAGAAAAGGAAAAAGAAACCAAATAACCCAATCGAAAGGGGCATTTTCTAACACAGTGGCTTTGAAGAAATTTCAATCGTTGGCACAGGTACGTGCTGAAATAAATGCAGGTAATACTACCTGTGTTGATGTTGTGCGCTATTACCTAGGCAAGATAGAGGAGAAAAAACACCTTAATGCTTTTTTAGAAGTATGGGGTGATGAAGCCCTTGAGCGTGCTGCCTTAATTGACGAAAAAATAAAAAACGGTACAGCAGGTGCACTAGCGGGCATGGTAATAGCCCTAAAAGACAATATTTGCTACAAAGGGCACAAAGTAAGTGCTAGCAGTAAAATACTTGAAGGCTTTATCTCGCTATATTCATCAACCGTTACCGAACGTTTATTGGCGCAAGACTGTATACTTATTGGTCGCACCAATTGCGATGAGTTTGCTATGGGTGCCAGTAACGAAAACAGTGCTTACGGAACTGTATTAAACGATGTAGACAATACCCGAGTTTCAGGCGGTTCATCAGGAGGCTCGGCAGTTGCCGTGCAAGCCGATATGTGCTTGGCTGCTTTGGGTAGCGATACGGGTGGTTCGGTTCGCCAACCCGCAGCATTTACTGGTTTATATGGCTACAAGCCCACCTACGGCATGGTATCGCGCTGGGGGTTGTTGGCCTACGCATCATCTTTTGATCAAATAAGCCCTTTTACCAATACTATAGCCGATATGCAGGCTATAATGAATGTAATTGCAGGGCCTGATGAAAATGATGCTACAATGATGCAGCACTCTGCCCCAAATTTTAACATTGCTACTGATACGGGCAAAAAACGTATTGCCTACATAAACGAAACCATTTTTGCCGAAGGCGTAAGCCCCGATATAAAAAACGGTACTTTGGCTTTGATAGAAAAACTAAAAGCCGAAGGACATACGGTTGATGCTGTTGATTTTCCATTGATAGACCACATGGTGCCTTGTTACTATGTACTAACTACGGCCGAGGCAAGCAGCAACCTATCGCGCTACCAAGGTTTGCAATATGGCTACCGCAGCCCAAATGCTACCGATTTGGAAAGCACCTTTAAAAAATCGAGAGCCGAAGGTTTTGGCAAAGAAGTACAACGCCGTATAATGCTGGGTACGTTTGTACTGTCATCAGGTTACTACGATGCCTACTATACCAAAGCACAAAAAGTGCGTAGGGTGGTGCAACAAAAAACCAATGAGATTTTAAGCAACTACGATTTTATACTTTCACCCACAACTCCTACCCCTGCGTTTAAAATAGGCGACAAAGCCGCCGACCCAGTGGCCATGTATCTTGCCGATATTTTTACTGTGCAAGCTCCATTGGCAGGTATACCCGCCATATCAATACCCGCAGGTGTTGATACTGATGGAATGCCTTGGGGAGTGCAATTAATGGCAGCCAAAAATGCCGATGCCCAATTATTGGCATTTGCTGATACCCTATAAAAATTTTTGTGGGCAAATATTTTACCTTATTTGGCGTTTAGGTATTAATTCTGCAATAGATATGCTAATGAGGTTTTACAGAAATACATTTTTTACCCTACTTCTTCTTTTTTGTGTTGTGCAAACAGCGTTTGCAATCAATAACGACTCGCTGTATGCTAAGAGACTAAAAAAAGTTGATAGTTTAAACATGGGCTATCACCCTTTTGTTAGCGAAATTATTGCCGAGTATTTAAGCGATCCGAAAGCTACCGCCGAGGCACTGGGCAGGTACCAATACTACAAACCTTTTTTAGACTCGGTGATGCGTAGCTATAACATACCTACTCAGGTAGGTTTATATGCACTTGCGGCTTCGGGTATCGATTTTTTTTATAAAGATGACGAAAGCGGTAATTGTGGCCCTTGGGCATTGCAATTTAGGGTGGCACGTATGTATGGCCTAAAAATGAATACTTACGTTGATGAACGTATGGATTTTGAGAGCACTACGCTATTAGCAGGCAAATACTTAAAAGAACTTCATTTAATATACAATAGCTGGCCTATGGTTATGGCTGCTTTTACCACCAATACCCTTACTATAAACAAATTTATACGCAAAAGCGGCAATACGTTTGATTATTGGGTGATGTACGATAGTTTACCCACCGTAGCACAAAATATTGTACCTGCCTTTATAGGTGCTATGTACATATACAATTATAGTGGCGAACACGGCATAACCCCCAAACCCTACAATGCTATTAGCTACGATACAGTGAGGATAACTAAGTGGATGTCGTTTGAGGTACTTGCGCCTGCGCTGCACACAACGGTGGCTACTTTGCAAAGCCTAAACCCGATATTTAAAAAAGGCATAGTTCCCTACTCTGTACAAAACTATATACTAAAACTGCCCAAAAGCAGCAGGCCTTGGTATGCTGATATTGATAATTTGAAGTTTGAGCCTTATAACAGTAACCCCTATATTGATGAGGTACCCGAGTTGGCCGATAAAAACCTACCCAAACCCAAAGGTGATGATGTGCAAACGGGCGAAGGCACTATTGTTATACACACTGTAGTAAGGGGGCAAGGCTTGGGTATAATAGCCCAAAAATATGGCGTGAAGGTGGACGACTTACGTAAATGGAATAATATTAAAGGTTATACCATTTACCCTAATCAAAAGCTAAAAATCATCAGAAAAGGGAATTAAAAAAAACTTTTCCTATGGGTAGGCTACAGCTATTATCCCATTGGTAACTACTATATCTTTAAAAGCACCTCCGCTGCTATATACCCTGCACTTGAAGGTTACATTTAGCAACTGGGTTTTCTCTCCCTTTTCGTTAGGGGTGTAATTTCGAGTAGATACTTTAATAAAATTTGAGCCCACAGGCTGATTTTGCAGATTACTTTGGTATAACACACCGTTTTCATCAATATAGCTAACCATTATTGATGATGTTTGGGAGGTATTAGTTACTACACTATCAGCCTTAGCACCCCCAACGTAAAAACTTGCCCCGCAGGTAAAACTAGCATCGGCAAGTACTACTGATTTACAAATTGTTTGTGTACAAGTTGATGTGCTTACAGTAAGGCAAACTTTATAGGTGTCTTTTTTACTATATTTTTTTAGGGGAGACTGTTGATTTGAGAAGAGCCCATCACCAAAATCCCAAAGATAACTTCCTCCCGTTGATTGATTGATAAACTGCACGGCTGTATCACCCAATGTTACATAGCTAAACCTTGGTGAGCAAGTATCAGAACTTGCTACTTGAGGCTGAATAATATTGCATGCTGTGTTTTTGCACGACGAAGTTAAATCGGTAATAGTGAGGCATACATTACGTATTTGTGAATCGGTAAAAGTAAAGGAGGGGTTTTTTAGTGTTGATGTGCCTGCGCCACCAAAATCCCATACGTATGAAGGGTTTTTATAGCCTGTATCTTCAGCAATAAAATCCAATTTGTAGCTGTGTGTAATGGTTGTACCGCCCGAAGGAGAAAGATATATAAATGAATCGGGCTGAACTATTTTGTTAATATTTACCGGGCTTGTACCACCCGAAACTTCGGCATCAGCAATGCTTATTAGTATACTTTTGGGGCAAGTAGTACAATTTGTTTTTTTAAGTTCAGCCTCAAACCAATATAAACTATCGGCTGCCGAGTACCTGTATCGCGAGTACATATAGTAGCTATCTACACCAGCTATGTACTGTGTTGGTTTTCCGTCTATACCTCCGCTAATAAAAAACACAGGCGAGCCCTTGCCTTCGTCAAAAGGCTCATCTTTTGGCTTGCAGTTGGCTACAAACAAAAGACTTGTAGCCAGCAGCGCGGCTACAATACTATATTTTTTAAAACCTAAAAATATCATACCTAATATATAACTGTAATCGCCTGTTGCGGTCTAAAACAGTATTGTTGTAATAATTATTTATACCCACATCCATAAGCCCGCTATTAGCTAAAAGCCCTAGGTGCATACGTTGCCAAAAATTGGCTTCAATACCTAATTGCAGTTGCACATCCCAACGGTTTAAACCGCGCATATATGCAGTAGCTGAACTACTTGAGTTTGTTTCTCCACTAAGGCTGGCAAAACTGTATTGGCTTAGGCTATTATCGGTATTAATCAAATAGTTAATATTTGCTCCACCTACAAAGCTAATATTTTGCCCCAAAGCATATCGTACCAAAACGGGGGCTTCTATATAGTGTAGTTTTTGCGTGCTAATAGTAGTTTGCTGGGTATTTATCCCAAACGAATAGGTTTGTTGGGTATATTGTTTAATAAAGCCATTAACACCAACTGTACTATAGCCTAACCCTGCGGCCATTTGCCATCGGGTATTAAAATAGTAGTTGTATAACAACCCAAAGTATAAACGGTTGTTGTATTGGTTGCCACTAGGTTGCAGCAAACGGGTATAGTTGCTGCCAAAAACGGGAGAAATGCTGTTTTTCAGCAATACCTGTTTATTACCATCCCCTTTTTTGTTTTTTTCTTTTTCTGCGTCTTTCTCCTCGTCTTTTGCCAATGCATCATCAGCAGGAGTTCCTGTATCGGTTGAGGTACTTGCTTGTGCAGGAGTATTGGGTGATGTACTGTTTTGTGTGCCTTTTTCTTGTTGTCCCCCTTGTGTATTATCAGGTGTTGCAGGCGGTGTACTATTGTTTTGGTCTACTCCTTTGCCTTGGGGTGGTGTGGTTTTACCTAAATCATTACCTCCACTGTTGTTATCCTCTCCATTGGTGCTATTACCGTTATCTTCATTACCTTTTCTGTTTCCATTATCAGCTTGCAAAGGCTTCTCAGGGTTATTGTTTTTAGGCTGTACTGTTTCAGCTATTGGCGTATTGTTAGGATTGCCTTCTCCTTTAGTTTGTTTGGTGTTTTTATCTGCCAGTGTAGGTATACTTGTTTGACCTGCTGCACCTGCCGAAGTCTCGCTTTTAGTTTGTTCACTCCACTCTTGTTCGGCACTGCTATATTGGGCGGCCATTAACGTAGTAGGCCCTCCTACTTGTGGGTTATACTGTTCAGAGCTGCCATGTGCTGTATTCTGAGATTGATTGTTGTTATACTCTTCTTGTGTGTATTGGTTATCTGTTTGAGGTGCTGTAATAAATCCTTCGTTTTCTGTTTCTTGATTAGTTGCAGTATCGGCTGACCACTGTTGGTGAGAAGTAGGGGTTGTAAAAAAATCGTGTGAATATACCCACCAAAAAACTCCGCCTGATGCCACCAAAAAGGTAAACATCAACCAAAAAAATCCAAATTTTCTTTTTTTCTTTTTGGGTTCAACAGGTAAAACACTATCAAGCATGGTTTCGGCTCCTTCCCAATGGGCAGGCTCGAAACTAAACTCTTGCTCGTTTAGCGTCTTTTTTATGTGTTCTTCGTTTTTACTTAGCCGGTTCATTACTTGCTGCTTTTGGCGTGTGGTAATTTTTTAACATTTGTTGCAGTTTTCTACGTGCATCAAACAATTGCGATTTTGAAGTTCCCTCATTAATCCCTAATAATTCGCCTATCTCTCTATGGTTATATCCATCTACTACATACAGATTAAATACTTTTTGGCACATGGGTGGCAGTTGGTATATTAGCTTATACAGGTCGTCTGCCTCCAGTTTCATCTCTACTTCGTTACCCTCATCAATAGGTTCTTCTATATAATCAGGCGAAGTTGTGTCAATATACTCTATGGTTTCTTTTAACTTTTTATTTTTTCTGTAACCGTCAATAATGGTATTTACAGTTACCCTTCTCGCCCATACTTCAAAAGGGGCATCCGCTTTATAGCTTTTAAGGTTTAATACGATTTTTAAAAAGCTTTCGTTGTGCGCCGCCAATACATCATCTTTTGAGGTATGATAACGGTAGCAGATACGCATGATGAAGGAATAGCAAGCCTTATAAAGCTCCAATTGGGCTTTTCTGTCATTATCGATACATTGCTGTATAAGTTCTTTCGATATGAACATCAAGGGCTTACATACTAATTTTAAAATAGTGATAAGCAAAGCCCTTACCGAGCTTTGCTTATCACAGATTATTTATACCAATTTTTATCTGTGTACACTTAAACGGCTAATATAGTTTCTATCGCCAACTTTTATGTTTACTAAATACATTCCGCTTTGCAAATTGCTCACATCAAGCAGTGCGGTATTGCTACCTTTAGTGGTTTGTATATTTTGTTGTTGTACTAGCCTGCCGCTTATATCCATTATGTTGATGCTTGTAATGGCTTCTTCCGTTGCCTCAAACATTAGATTTACTTGCTGTGTAGCAGGGTTAGGATAAAGTTGTAATTGTTTGGTGGCAATGGGAGCAATGCCTGTGGCTGATTTTTTAACCACTACTACACTTGTAGTATTTACATCAAAATTGCCATCGCTATTGCTGGGCTGGGCTTCGCTAAGGGTTACCAAGTACTCTTCGCTACGTTTACCCAATACATCCACTACTACTTTATAATCGCCGTAGGCAAGATTATCAAACTTGTAGTTACCGTTATCATCAGTATACTGCCATGCAACTGTTTTTCCGTCAGCGGTAAACAATACAACGTGTACATCTTCCAATGGGTCGCCTACTTTGTTCGCTCCTTGTGAGACTAGTCCTCCTATAAAGCCCGATCCTCCTGGGTTTGTACCCGATAGCAGGGTAATATTGATATATGCGCACCCATTTACGTTTACCGATGTAGCACTACTCCACAATGATGATTGGGTGTAGTAGGTAGGCAGCCTGTTGCCATAATATGCCGCACCGGGTGCAAGTGCTGCTTTTATCAGATAATTGCCTGAGGGTATATTCCAAAAGCTATAATATCCGCCATAAAAGAATAGGGTAGAATCTACCGCAGTAAGAGAGGTGTCGCCCGTTATACTGTCTATACTCATTTCTATTAAGTACACCCAGCCCGAATCGGCTACTTGTCCACTATCTCTATAAATTATACCTGAAAGTTGGCTTGTTGATGTAACCGATTGACAAATAGTATCAGTACAGCCCAGCAGGGTATCTTTTGCTATTAGGCAAGCAGTGTATGTGCCCGATGATGAATAGGTGGTTACAGGATTTTCTGTTGTTGATGATAGCCCATTTCCAAAAGTCCAGCTAAACATATTGGCATTAAGTGATGATGAGCTGAAGAAAAATACAGTACCGCAAGAATCGGCAGTTTTAAAATCGGCAGTAAAGCCTAAACAAGTTCCGCCAGATACAGTAACGTTTTTACATATTGTTGATATACAGCCATTGGTTAGGTATGAAGTTAAGCACACTTGGTATACACCAGGGCTTGAATAGGTATGTGATTTATTATAAGTAGAATCTATAGTACTATCACCAAAACTCCAAAAATATATTGCTGTTGTGCCCCATGGGCGAGATGATGTATTGGTGAAATTAACACCCGTGCCCGATACTGAAAAATTGAAATTGGCGTTGTGCCCGCTGCAATTATTACCCACTGTAATGGTTTTGCATATTGTATCGGTACAATTTGATACGGTATCAAGTGCTATTAAACATACTGTATATGTGCCTGCTGTGGTATAGATGTGGCTGGCAAATTTTGAAGTATCGATAGTGGTGGTGCTATCGCCAAAGTTCCAAATAAATAAATTGGCGTTTGATGATGATGTGCTTGTAAAATTACCCGACATACCGCTGGCTGTTGGTGTAAAATTAGCGGTGAAACCACTACAATTTTGAGATGCTGTGGTTATAGTTTTACATACCGAATCGCTACAACCATTCACCGTATCTTGGGTTATAAGGCATACAGTATAGGTTCCTGCTGCACCGTATGTATGTGTAGCCGAAGGATAGTTATTTGTTAAAGATGTTCCGTCGCCAAAAATCCACGTAAGTTTATACTGGAAAGGATATGCTTTTAAATTAGGAAAAAAGTTTGCTGTGTAACCGCTTATAATATGCTCAAAACTATCGTTAAAGCCCCCGCAAGTATCAATATACACATACCGCTGTACGCTGTCTACACAGCCCCATACCGTATCAGTAGCTACTAGCCACACAGTATAATTTCCTACACTACCATAAGTGTGGGTAGGATTTTGTGCTGTTGATGTAGTACCATCACTAAATCGCCACAAAAACGTATTAAAGTTGGGTGTCGATAGATTGGTGAACGATGCCAATAAACTTGTGCCATTACTGGTTACACTAAACGCGGCTTTTTTATACTTACAACTATCGCAATACACCATATTCATATAGGCGGTATCGTTATTTTTTATGGTTGAATCGTGTGTAAAAGAAGCTGCAAGTGTATCGTATTGGTTTTGGCAACCAATGATGTTGGTAACCACATAACCAAAGTTGCAGCCACTGGCAAGATTTAAAGTATATAAAAAATTACCTGCCGAATCGGTGGTGGTGGTATCATGAACATTACAAGTAGAAGGTATCCCCCAATAGTTTATCCAAACAGTTTGACCTGCAACGGGATTACTTGTTGAGCCTTTTATTATAATGGTGGTTTGGGCTTTTGTACCCAACACCATTAAGGCTGCTGCAATAAAAGTGAATAGTATTTTTTTCATAATTGATTATGCGTTGTTAATTGTAAGTACGCACGCCATTACAAAAGGGTTGGGT
The DNA here is from genome assembly GCA_037968475.1 of Bacteroidia bacterium. Classification (GTDB taxonomy): domain Bacteria; phylum Bacteroidota; class Bacteroidia; order UBA8524; family UBA8524; genus SB11. The sequence goes on along the minus strand of JBBKVO010000040.1, from coordinate 33,223 downwards.
GGGAAGTTTATTTTATCCCTTCCCGCTAGATTTGACAAATTTTTAAAGTTTGTCAAATCTAGCGGGCATTGCCCACCATATCGGCTACAATTTTAGCCGATGAAAGCACAAGGGGTATGCCTCCACCGGGGTGCACGCTACCTCCGACAAAGTATAAGCCTTTTATTTTTTTAGAGAAATTTGGATGGCGATAGAAAGCAGCCATACGGTTGTTGCTACTGGTGCCGTATAGCGAGCCTAAATAGCTTTGGGTTACACTTTCAATCCCACGGGGGTCAAGTGTTTTTTCAGCTACAATGTGTTTTTCAATATCCGTTTTTAGTACACGGTTTATTTTATCAATAATATTCAATCGGGCTGTCGCCATTAATTCATCCCAGTTTTGCCCATTTATATGCGGAGCGTTTATCATCACAAACCAGTTTTCGCAACCTTGCGGAGCATCATCGGGTTTGTATTTACCGGTAATGTTTATATACACCGTAGGATCGGCATACACTTCTTTTTTATTGAAAAGATAGTCGAACTCGGTTTCGTAATCTTCACTAAACAGTATGTTGTGCAAATCGAGTTTGGGAAATTGCTTATTTATTCCCCAATAAAATAGTAGTGCTGATGACGAACGCGGTTGATTAAGCACCTTTGAAGGAAACGACACATCAGCCAATAAATGCTTGTAAGTAAAGTATACATCTGAGTTGCTTACAACTATATCAGTTTCCTGTTTTAAGTCTTCTGTTTTAAGTTTTTCATTGCCAACAGCTAAAGGCAAAAGGCTAATAGCTTTAATGCTTTCCCCTTCATGTACAATCTTCTCTACTTTAGTGTTCAGGTGAATTTTTACGCCTGCTTTCTCACACAAATACAATAGGGCTTGGGTAATACCGTGTATACCATTTTTGGGGAAATATGCACCAATACCATACTCTAAATGGGGTATTATATTTAATGTGGCTGGTGCTTGGTAAGGGTTAGAGCCATTGTAGGTAGCATAACGTTTAAATAAACGTTGGGTGCGACTGTCTTTAAAGTATTTATCTACCACATTGCCCATAGTAGTAAAGGCATCAATTTGGTGCAAATGGGCATACCCTTTAAAAGCTGCTTTACTAAAATAGGTGCTTATTTTGTGTAGCGATTTCTCAAGAAACAAACCTTTTGTAACCGCGTATATTTTTTGTGATTTTTGAAGGAATTTAAGCACATTGCTTGCCTTGTCGGTAGTTTTGTTTTCTATTTCGGCAGCAAACTTGGCCTTATCGGCATGGGCAGTTATCTCAGTACCATCTTCAAAATAATAATTACAAATATGGTTTAGTCGCTGGTAGGGGAAATGTGCCTGTATATCTTCACCACAAAGAGTAAAAAGGTCTTCAACATATTGTGGCATTGTAAACAGTGATGGGCCTGCATCAAACCTAAAACCATCAAATTCATGTTCTGTGGCTTTGCCCCCTGCGTATGGGTTTGCTTCGTAAATATCAACCGTGTGCCCTGCTTTTGCCAATCGGATGGCTACGGCTAGCCCTCCCAAACCTGCACCTATAACGGCTACTTTCATATTTCTATAGGCGCGTCGAATACTTCTGTGGGTGTTTCTTCTTTTGGTATACGTACAAAGCGTTTTTGCAATCGCTCGTAAATACCTATGTTCATTAGCAGTAACAACATCATGTATAGCATATCCTCCACAGGTATACTACCCAAGCGTATATTTAGGTTTTCACTATTGTTATACATCACCACAGGCATTGCTGTAAGCACCCCATTGATAATAAGAAACGGAACGAGAGAGGCAATATAGCCCAAATAGAATCTACCAAGCCATTGGGCACGGGTTACAACCAAAAGCTGCATCATATATGCGCCTAAAACAGCAAGTGTAGAGGCTGTATATAGTTTATCGTAATTAAAAAACAGCAAAACAGCATCACCCACCATTATAACTATGGTAATAGCAACAGCGTATTTTTTTAGATAATCTTTTGGGAAGTAAACGATAATGCACTCGTACAGAAATACACAGGCGTAGGGTACTGTGAAAAAGAATAAAATTTCTTCAATGGGTAGTCCAAAAAATTTAATTCCTGTAATATATTCATCGTTAAAACTCCAAATGCCTATATCGGTAAACAAGAAATCCCATACCAAAAATAGCAGGGCAACAAAAAGTATAGCGGGAGTAAGGTATTTCCACTTTTTATAAAAGGCTACTTTTTTATCGAATGACAACGCAAACGGAAATATGAATGTGCCTAAGTTGAGCAGCAGGTACAGGTATTTCATTTTTTGGTTGTTTGTTATTTTAATATTCTTTGGCAATGAGATGCTGAACTAAATTCAGCATGACAAATGCTCTACTATAATTCGGCCAGTTTTTTAAATTCGTTTAGGCACTCTATGTATTCGCTCTTTTTAAAGTATAGTGGTTTATTTATATGGGTAAGCCATTGTACTTGTGTGCCTACACTTTGTGGGTGATTGTTGGGTTCGCTTTTATCAACTCCCAATCGCTCCCAAATTATATAATCGCCTTGTGTTTTGGCTTGTGCTACTATTACGGTGCATACCAAATCTAAATCTTCGGGGCACATTAGTATGGGTAGTAACGTTGTTTTTCCTTCTTCGGGTACAGCACGCTCCATTACCAAATCGTACTCGTCTTCGTTATCAAAAGCGGGCAAATAGGTGGGTATTAGCCCTAAGTATTCTTCATCAGGATAAAACTCATCAATAAACACATCCAGCAACTCATCGTTTATAGTTATTGCCAAATGCTCTTCGGCTGCAAAAATGGTTTTGCGCATTTCGGCTTTTATGGTGCTGGTTTCGTGTTTCATGTATGCCTTTTTTAAAGTAGGGGCAAAGTTAGGGTTTGTTATTCATTTTAAATGGATGTGAGCGGCTGAAAACAATTGTTCTCTTTATCTACCTCACTCTCTTTAACTTCACTTATAATGGGATTGTAACAATTGCAAAAGTATTGGGTTAGAAAACAAAAAAGCTCTGTACGATATTCGTACAGAGCTTTTTATAGTATTATTTTTTTGATAAGTGCAGGTAGAGGCTTAGTAAGCTCTTTCGCTGCTACCACTGTAATAGTTTATAAATGCTTTGTTAGCTACCCTTGTGCCACCGGGGGTGGGGTAGTTACCTGTAAAATACCAATCGCCTTTGTGGTTGGGGCAAGCTGTGTGTAGGTTGCTTATAGATTGATATATAATATCTACTTCTGCATTAATATCAGCAGGAGTTAGTATTTTTACTATCCTATCGGTTATTTGGTCGGTAGTAAACAGTGCGTATAATTCTTTCGCCACATTCACCATCTCTTCGGCAGGCTTTTTCATTTCTTCTAAAGCCTTAGCATATACCTCGTCTAGTTTATGGGTTAAATTGTTTTCTTCTATCAGCTCTATCATGGCTTTAAAGGCCACAAAGTCTTTTAGTTTCGACATATCTATACCATAACAATCGGGGTAGCGTATTTGCGGAGCCGATGATACTATTATGATTTTTTTGGGGCCTAATCGGTCTAAAATCCTCAAAATACTCATCTTCAAAGTATTGCCTCTCACAATTGAGTCGTCAACCACTACAAGAGTATCTTTACCTGTTACCAAACCATACGTAATATCGTATACTTGGCCTATCAAATCCTCTCGGTTACTGTCTTCAGTAATAAAAGTGCGCAGCTTCTCGTCCTTATGCACAATCTTATCCCTACGGGGTTGCAATTTCAACAAAGTATCCAACTCATCCTCAGTCATGCTGCGGTTAGCTAATATTTGCTGTTTTTTAAACCAGCTTAGGTAATCATTCACACCGTCCATCATACCATAAAAACTGGTAGCGGCAGTGTTGGGTATATAACTAAAAATAGTGTTGTTAAAGTCATAATTCACCTTACGCAATACTTTCTCAGCTACTTGATGTCCAAGGCTTTTACGTTCTTTATAAATATCCCTATCGTTACCTTTCGAAAAGTAAATACGCTCGAAAGTGCACGAAAGCTGTTCTACACGGGCTAAAATCTCTTCTTCTTTCACCTCACCGTTTTTGCGCACTATAAGCGCACTACCGGGGGTTATTTCTTTTACCTCGTCAATAGGGGCATTAAATACAGTTTGTATAGCCGAGCGTTCACTAGCGGCCACACATACTTCATCATCAATATAGTAAAAGGCAGGGCGAATGCCCGCAGGGTCGCGCAGTATAAAAGCATCACCGTGCCCAATCATACCTACCATAGTAAACCCGCCGTCAATAGCTTTGAACGAGCGTTTTAGTATTTGGGGGATACTTATTTCCTCGCGTATCTTATCAGATATTTGGCGGTGCGTTAGTTTGTCTTTATAGCGGTGGTAAATTTCACCAACTTCATCATCTAAAAAGTGCCCGATTTTTTCAAGCATCAAAATAGTATCGGCCTTTTCGTTAGGGTGTTGCCCCAACTCTACCAGTTGATTAAATAAATCATCAACATTGGTAATATTAAAGTTGCCCGCCAAAACAAGGTTTCGGCTCATCCAGTTGTTACGCCTGTAAAAAGGGTGGCACAAATCATCGGTATTGCGCGAGTATGTTCCGTAGCGTAAGTGCCCTAATAATAATTCGCCTATGTAAGGAGTATTAATTCTTAGGTAGTCAACATCCTCTTTTTGCTCTTGAGTAAGAGCTTTGTAGTGTCCTGTAACATGGCCAATGGTATCGGCCAGATAGTTTTTTGATGCTGTACGATAGCGGTGTATGTATTGATGCCCCTCAGGGATATCCAATTTTATACTTGCAACGCCTGCGCCGTTTTGCCCTCTATTTTTTTGCTTAATCATAAGCATAGAGAGTTTTTCTAGTCCGTAAGCAGCAGTACCATACTTTTGTTTGTAATACTCCAAAGGCTTTAGTAGCCTGATGAATGCTACGCCGCACTCGTGTTTAATGTCGTCAGTCATGGTGATGAAGAAGCGCCAAATATACTACTTTTAAAACGGGTAAGAAGTAATATACCTGCTTTAGTTTGGGTTTTGTATTAGCTTTGTGTACAGGTATTGTGCCAATATTATGGGTAATGAAGAAACGTACAAAGTAGCTATTATAAACGGCCCCAATTTGAACCTATTAGGCCAACGAGAGACAGCGATCTACGGTAAAGAATCATTTGAAGATTATTTAGAAATACTACGAGATAAACACAGCCATACTGACATAGAATATTTTCAAAGCAATAGCGAGGGTGAAATAATTGACCAACTACACCAGTTTGGGCAAAATTGCAAGGGTATAATACTAAACCCTGGTGGATATGCCCATACGTCAGTTGCCATTGCCGATGCTATTGCGGCTATAAACACACCAGTTATAGAGGTACACATAAGTAATGTTCATGCCCGCGAAGAATACCGCCATACTATGATAACTGCATCAAAATGTGCAGGTATTATTACAGGTATGGGGCTAAACGGCTACCGCCTTGCCTTGCATTATCTGTTGCGCTATATGAAGAAGTAAGAAGGCTAATCAGTCCACACATACCCGTCTTTTTCTAACTTTTTATTTGAGCAAAAGCTGGCTCGAGCGTCCGCTCGTGCCGAAAATAATAGAGCGTCCGCTCGGTGTTAGGTAGTTGAGAGACCTTTCCCCTGCCCCCTTCGCACTCCTTCGAGAGCCAGGATGACAGCCCGCAAGGGGGACAAGGCAGTGCTATATTTTTAGCAAAATACACGAATTCCAAAGGGTAGTGGCGTGGCTTCCCTCCCTGCACTGTCATCCTGAGCGAAGTCGAAGGATAGAAGCGTGGGTAAAGGAGGGATTGAGGGTGGTAGAAGTTGCCTATTGATTTTATGATTTTCATATCCTGAAGATACTATTTGACAAATTTTTAAAATTTGTCAAATAGTATCTTCAACGTCAGCCACAGGCTTTTTATCAATCACCTCCAGTGCTACCAAAATGGCGCAAAAGCCCCATAAGGGAACAGCAATTTTATCGTAATCGATATAGCTGTTTAGCACCCCGTGTGCATAGTAGGTAATTAATCCCAACACAACGGCCAATGCTATGGTGCGCGTTTTTTCGTGTATGCCGTGATAAAACAGCATCATGCCTTTGTATACACTTAGCAAAAAAACCACCAGCCAGCTAAGCATACCTATAAAACCGCCTTCGGCCAAAGGCCCAAGATATTCGCTGTGGGCATGACCCACATCGCCAAAGTTGGTGCTTATTACTGTTATATCTTTACTACGCTGAAAAGGCGCATACTGGAAAGCATAAGTGCCGGGCCCCCAACCCAAAATGGGTCGTTCTTCAAACATTCGCACAGCGCAATTCCAACGGTTAATGCGTTCAAGGTTACTAGGGTCGTTTTTTATGTTTGATACCGATTGCAGGTGCTCGCCCAAATCGTTTTTGCGTGATGAGCCTTGCTCGTTCTCGCTTAGTTTTAACAGTATAGATTTTTGAAAGGAAAATACTACCAATAATGCCACTATTACCGAACCAAAAATATACCGTATAGGTACTTTAAGATAAAACACTATTAATGCGCCAAAGGCAGCCATAAGGCTAACCCATGCCGCACGGGTGTACGAGTAGGTGATGGCCAGCAAAAACAGCACTGCCAAAAACCCTATAAACCCACGCGTAAGGGTGCTAAATCCCATTTTTTTGGCACGTATAAAAAACACAAAAAGCATGGGGGTTACAATAGCCACTGTGGCACTATATACGCCATGTACCCAAAAGAAAGGTTGTATCATGTACGGAAACACCTCACGCACAAAACCGTGCTGAAAGTGGCGCACCATTACATACATAACCACAAGTACTAAAGGAATGGTAAACCACCACAAAAACCGCTCGATACGTTTATAATCAGTAAAAATTTGGTAGGCCATAAAGTAAAACACCGCTATGTACCAAATACGCGAAATAGTGTACTTAAACGATACCAACGGCATACTGCTGGTGGCCGAGGTGAGTAGTAACCAACCTATATTTATAAGAATAGCAATGGTAAGCGGGTGTCGCAAAAGGCTTTTATAGGCCGTTTGGCTGCCATAGGCAAACTTTAATATGCCTATAAGCATTAATGTGATAATAATAGGCTCGGTAGGAAGTATAAGACCAAAATCGCCCAGCAAATGCCACACAGGAATGGAAAAGGGAACAAGCCCCGTAACCAAATATACCAACTTATCTGATGCGAAAAGTGCCAGCAATACTACCAAAAAAGCTACGGGCAGCAACGACACGAGGTAAAAATCAAATATAACGGCAACCACATTGGCGGCTATAAACAAGCCACTAATGATATAAAAACTTAGTATTTGCTTTTGGGTGAGCATTGTTTCCCTAAGCCTTGTCTTCGTTCAGTTGTGCACGGAAATAAGCAAAACGCTCTAAAAGTATCATCATTAATACCGAAAGAAAGAAAGCACCAAAGGTGGCTAACAATACTATTATGCTACGACGGGGATATGCTTTTTGTTCGGCGGCGTATGCAGGGCTAATTTCAAACTTGTGTGGTATATACTCTACCATATCAGCATTGGCCTTACGGAATTTTTCTTTCAAATGGTTCATTTGCTCAACCGATTGACTAAGCGATTCGGTAAGGCGGATAAGCGTACCCACTTCGGCACCGCTTTTTGCCATTTTTTGTTGGCGCTCCATCATTTGGCCTGTGCCTTCGTTTTTTCCACCCGAAAGAGAACTCATATCAATTCCTTTTCCGCTCGAAAGGTCGTTTACCTGCTGTTGCAACGTTTCAACCTCTTTCACCTTAGCATTGTATTCGTTTTCAATAATTTCGTAGGCTTTACTACTTACTTGCCTTTGTATTTCGGTACGCACGCTATCGTATATCTGCGATATACCGTTGGCTATTGTAGCCGCCATGTGTGGGTCTTCATCCAAAACCACAATCTCAATAGAAAGAAATTCGGTACGGTTAAACTTAATATTCGATTTTATTTTGTTAGCCAATTTGGTGTAAGGCATAGAACCATTAGGGTCAATATGGTAGTGGTTCATCAAATCAAAACGTTGTACAACACGCCCCATAAGTTGCGACGAGCCTAAGATTTGCAAAGCCTGTTCGGCATTTTCTTCTTCACCAAATTCAGAAGCATCAACATCACGTGCTGTTGCGTCTTCTAATATCCCACCAGAAACAGAGTTGTTTTTTGAGGGATAAAAAATAACGTTCGACTCATACTTTGGGGTGATGAACGACGGCCCTGAAAATATAATAGAAGCTACCAAAGCCACTGCGGTTACTATTATTATAGGCCATTTGCGGCGCAGTATCAGGCGAATAATCTCTAAAGTATTAAATTGGTAATCGGTCTTTGTTTCAGACATCGGGTTAGGTATTTGCGACAAAAATAAAAATATCGTTGGTATTTAGGGCTTTCTATTCACTTGGTTTAAACGAAGCTATCAAATCTTTTATTTTCACCACTCCGGTTATTAAGGCCAAAAGGGCAATAAACACCATAGCGGTAAGGACTTCCGTCTTCCACTCCCATTGTACAAAAGTTAAGACATAAAAAACACCCCCTGTGGTTGTAACAAACAAAAGTATTGAGCGAATAAACGCCGTTGAAACTTTAAAGCTAAAAAACTTGCGGCAATATACTACCGTTAGACCTACCACCAAACTTTGCGTAATAATTGTTGCCACACACGCGCCCATAGCTTTGTATTGGGGTATTAATATCCAGTTTAGGGCAAAGTTGGCCACCAAGCCCAATACCGATATAATATTTAGTTGGCGCAAACTACCATTGGCAGTTAGCAACGTGCCAAATATATACCCCATGCTAATAGGGATAAAGGCCGTGAGTACCCAAGCAAAAACAACCGCACCATAAGGCGTATACAAATCGGGGTAGATAAGCGTATACAAATCATCGCGATAGAACCAAGCCAGCAAAGGCACGCCAACGGCGGGCAATAGCATTATAGCAAAACTTTGTTTTACCAAAGTAGTTACATTTTGTCGCCGGTGTATCAGCCGGCCAAACATAGGCAGCAACATATTAGCCATTAAAACAGCAAACATTATTAGCGAATCGAGCAGGCGAAAACCGGAGGCATATATACCCGCCTCGTTTGCCCCGTCGGGAAGCAAGCGCTCTATCATCACCGCATCCAAGCGGGTATAAAAACTCATTAAAGTAATAAGTATAGCATAAGGGTATGCTTTTTTTAAGATGCTTTTCATCACCCCAAAATCAACCTTAAACTCGCTGCGTTTTATAAAACGATACAATACAAAAAACGATATAGTAACCCCTGCTGCCAAGCCAACCACCTGCACCCAAGCAAAAGTATATATGGTAAATGTGCCGTCAAAAGGGTTTACCCACAGTAGCAAACCGCACAGCACTATCATTACCAGTTTATCACTTACTGATAAAAAGCTTTCTGTTTTAAAAAGATGCAGTGCCGATACGTTTGAGCGTAGATAATTATAAAATGTTATCAGCCCTTGGTTAAGCCCCACTATAAACAACAAACCCATTTGCTGTTGGTTATAGCCCAGCACCCAGCCTATAAGCATTAGTGCCAGCATATAAACTACAAACAGCACACTTTTTAAAGTTAGTATATTGGCTAGGTAATGCGATAGTTTATCAGGGTCGGCGGCAATCACACGGTTGTTATAATTGTTTACGCCCACATCAGCAATTATAGCGCCTATAAGGGCAAGATTAAACAAGGCAAAATAATCGCCGTATACAGCGCTGCCCAGCGTGTTTTGTACAGTTATATCAATGCCAAATACCCAAAACAGCTTCACAAATAAGTTAAGCGAGATAAGCAGGCTAAAGTTGGATAAAAATTTTTGCTGCATGGGTTAGCGGCAAAAATACGTTTAATAATGTGATGAAAAATAAATTGGTGTTTGTGAATAAGAAAATGTTAAAACCTGCCTAGAAACACCAAAAATGGAATAATAGTTGTATTACGAGCAGCTTTTAATTATATTTTCACAAAAGCATACTAGCCCTTAATGACTAATTTCATAAAAAACCTAAAAAACGATCTCCCTGCCTCACTAGTAGTATTTTTGGTGGCATTGCCCCTGTGTATGGGTATTGCACTGGCATCAAAAGCGCCCCTAATGTCGGGTATTATAGCGGGCATAGTAGGCGGTATAGTTGTAGGATTTTTAAGTAAATCAAGCCTAAGCGTTAGCGGCCCTGCCGCAGGTTTAACCGCCATAGTAGTTAGCTCGTTAGACGAGCTAAAAACTTTTGAAGTTTTTTTAGTCGCCGTGCTTATTGCAGGCGTTTTTCAGTTAATACTTGGCTTTTTAAAGGCAGGTGCTATAGGCAACTATGTGCCATCGCCTGTTATAAAAGGTATGTTGGCAGCTATAGGCATTATTCTAATCCTTAAACAAATACCCCACGCATTGGGCTATGATGCCGACTATGAAGGTGATGAAAGTTTTTCGCAGCCTGATGGAAGCAATACCTTTAGTACCATTTGGTTTGCCCTGCGCACCTTTAGACCTGCGGCGGCTATTATCGCGGTAGTTTCTGTTGGGTTAATGGTAATTTGGGAGTTGAAACCGCTAAAAAAATTAACCTTTTTCCAAATAGTGCCCGGCGCATTGGTTGCCGTTGTTGCCTCAGTAGTATTAAACCATTATTGGTTTCCCACATTGGGCGAAAAATTTGCACTGGGAGGAAATCATCTAGCTAAAATACCCATTACAGGTTCATTTTCGTCCTTTGGAAATAATCTTCACTTTCCCGATTTTTCTCAAATAGGTAACCTTGCCGTTTGGCAAATAGCTATCACCATAACATTGATAGCCAGTTTAGAATCGCTACTAAGTGTAGAGGCGGTAGATAAAATTGACCCAGCAAAAAGCATCACCCCAAAAAATCAAGAGTTAAAAGCACAAGGCGCAGGTAATATTGTCTCGGCTTTGTTTGGTGGTTTACCTGTTACAGCAGTTATAGTACGTAGCTCGGCCAACCTAAATGCAGGTGGAAAAACCAAACTTTCGACCATTTTGCATGGTATATTGCTATTGGTATGTGTGGTATTTATTGCACCCGTGCTAAACCTTATACCTTTAGCCGCGCTTGCAGGTATTTTATTTTTTGTGGGATTTAAACTCACCTCGCCCACTATTTTCAAATCAATATCAAAAAATGGAGCTTCTCAGTTTATACCCTTTTTGGTAACTATTATAGCCATACTGTTTACCGATTTGCTGTATGGAATTATTATAGGTATAATGGTAGGCTTGTTCTACACTATCAAATCAAACAAACAACCTTTGGTTAGTTTCACCCAACACAACAACAACTATCTTATTCGTTTTACTAAAGACATTCCCTTTTTATATGTTAAAAACGTAAAAGACTGTTTAGCACAAATACCCGATAACGCTAGTGTTCTTATTGATGTTTCAAAAGCACGATTTATAGACCCTGATGTGGCTGAATTGATAGAGGACTTTTTATCGGTAGCTGATAAAAGAAATATTGGAGTAGAATTAGTGGGACAATTGCGCAACCAACAAGTATAAAAAACAACCCGTATGAATATAATTGAAAAAGTTTTTCTTCAAAATAAGGCTTGGGCTAAAGAAAAAACAGAAGACGACCCAAGTTTTTTTAATAGCTTAAGTGAAGGCCAATCTCCTGAGTTTTTTTGGATAGGCTGCTCAGATAGTCGTGTGCCTGCCAACGAGATAACCAATACCCGCTCGGGTCAAATATTCGTTCATCGTAATATAGCCAATATGGTGGTGAATACCGATATGAATTTGCTTAGCGGTTTGCAGTATGCAGTAGAAGAATTGGGCGTGAAACACGTAATAGTATGCGGCCATTACGGTTGTGGAGGTGTAAAAGCTGCGCTATCAAACAAACATCATGGGTTAATAAACAAATGGATACGAAACATTAAAGATGTTTACCGTTTTCATCGTGATGAGATTGATGCTATAAGTGATGAAAGCCAAAAGGTGAACAAGCTGGTAGAGGTAAATGTGATGGAACAGGTACACAACCTATCAAAAACATCCATCATACAAAAATCATGGAAAAATAATAATGGCCCCGAACTGCACGGTTGGGTATATCACCTCGAAGATGGTTTGCTTCGTAGTCTTGTAAACATTAAACCAGGCGATACAATAGACCCCATTTATCGTTATGATGACACTTTTGAGTAGATAACAGGTAATTCAATACTGTTTTAACGTATCTAAGCTGGCGCGTGCGTCCGCTCGTGCCAAAAATAATAGAGCGTCCGCTCGGCAATGTGGTGTAATTGATTGTTTTTTCATCTCTCTCTTTGTAATAGAGAAGCGACGTGATATACATCGGATTCTTTTGTTTTTGGGTGAATTAAACAGAAATACACTTTGCTTCTTCTTCTCCGACAGGTTAAAACCTGCCACTATTTATACCCTTTCGGGATTGCCGATAGGTATCAATAGCATCGGTTTTCAAACCGATGGAAAAAAGCTAAATCTAAAAAGTAGTCATTCCCATTTTAAATGGGAATCTGTGTGGTTGGGAGACTAAAAAAGTGTTGCCCTACGCGCGGATTCCCTCTTTTGAGAGAATGACGTTCCCGCCGCACCCAGTATTCATTGAGTTCTTGATAATTTTCTTCTCCCAAACTCACGTTTTCAATCATTTGCAGCGGATTAAAATCCACCGCTTTTTAAAATTACAGCCCACAATGGGACTTAAGTCCCATTGTGGGCTGTAATTTTTGACAGAATAGGTTTTCAACCCTATTTGTTGTCTATTCTGTTTTATCGGCATTATCTAAGGCATCCAGCTTCTCCATAATAGAAGCCAATTGGGCTGTTGTTTTATCATTTCCCGAACGTATTTCGGTACGCATTCGTAAAGTATCATCTTGCATACGATTTTTAAACTGGGTTAATTCATCTGTTATGTTTTTCCTTTGTTCTTCTAATCGCTCGTTAAGCAAGTCCGTTTGTTGTTCAGTTTGCAAGTGCATGGCTTTTTTTAGTTTCTGCAAACGACTGTTCATCATTATAAAGAGAATGATAAATAACAGAACTGCAAGAGCCATCGCCCCCCATATAAGGTTTTTATGCATCTCCGCTTCGGCAAACAAGGTGTCGGTTTTTTTATCAGTATCCGCCTTAAACTCATCAATAGAAAAACGGGTTTTTGCTAACGAATCATTGGTAAGACCGATTTTAAAATTAGCCGAGTTTAGTATTTCCTCCACTTCCTGCATTTTGGCATCCAGCTCGTTTACCTTATCCAGCTTCCCACTTAGCTCGCGTTTTAGCGTTTGGGCAGTGCCCACAGCCGAGTTTACTTTAGCATCTACTTCCTTCATTTTTACGTCATAGTCAGTCTTGTACACGTAAGGAGGTGGTTTTTTTTGAGTTTGCTTTTCAGGTTGGGGTGTTGCTGTGGTAGTGGTTTTCTTTTGCGCTAAAAGAGAGTTTGTGCCGCAGATTAGACCAAAACACAGTAGTAGTAAAATTTTTTTCATGTCAGTATAGTTTTTTTAAGGATAGCTAGAGCTACTGTAAAGCTACAAAATAAAACAAGTCGTAGCGTGTAAAATTTTGTTAATCAAACAGTAACGCGCAGAAACACAGTATTTACAAAGCAAATTTTTTTTAGCCTATTGTTGTTTTTTAAAAAGCAGAGTAGCAGCACATTAAAAATTATACTTTATACCCCACAAAGGGGTTTTTTGTAATGTATAAAAAAGTCTATTTTTGCAATTCTTTAAAAATTACAATGGCTAAAAAAGCACAACAAAAGTTTACCAAAGAAACTTACCAGAAATGGTATGAAGAGATGTTGTTGATGCGCCGTTTCGAAGAAAAATCGGCACAATTATATGGGCAGCAAAAGATAAAAGGTTTCTGCCATCTATACATCGGACAAGAAGCTGTGGTAGCAGGTACTATGAGTGCTGTTACCAAAGACGATAAAATAATTACTGCTTACCGCGACCACGCGCACGCATTAGGTTGCGGCATTAGCCCAAACGCTGTTATGGCCGAACTTTTCGGTAAAATTGACGGTTGTAGCAAGGGCAAAGGCGGCAGTATGCACATGTTTAGCAAAGAGCATAACTTTTTTGGCGGCCACGGTATAGTAGGCGGTCAAATACCTTTGGGTGCAGGTATTGCTTTTGCCGAGCAGTATAACGGCACAGGCAATGTTTGTGTTTGCTATATGGGCGATGGTGCAGTGCGCCAAGGCGCACTAAACGAAGCCTTTAATATGGCCATGCTTTGGAAACTACCCGTAATTTTTGTTTGCGAAAACAACGGTTACGCCATGGGTACATCAGTAGAGCGTACTACCAACGTACTGGATATACACAAAATAGGCCTAGCATTTGATATGCCCAATGCCGCTGTTGATGGTATGACGGTTGAAGCGGTACACGATGCTATTGATGAAGCTGTGAAACGTGCCCGAAAAGGCGACGGCCCTACTTTTCTTGAAATACGTACCTACCGCTTTCGTGGACACAGTATGAGCGACCCTGCAAAATACCGTACCAAAGAAGAGGTAGAAGGATATAAAAACCAAGACCCTATTGAAAAGGTAAAAAACACCATTTTGAAAAATAAATGGCTTACCGAAAAACAATTGGATGAGATAGAAGAAAAAATTGAAGCGACTGTTGCTGAAAGTGTTGAGTTTGCTGAAAACTCGCCACTACCTAGCCCCGACGAAATTTACAACGATGTTTACGCAGAAGCGGACTATCCTTTTATAATGGATTAAGCCTTATTACCTATAACGACTATTAACTGAAATGAGCGAAATAAAAGAGACCCTTGACGAACAACTAGGCGGTAGCCTAAGTAAAACCGAAGCGTTTTATAACAAAAACAAAAAGGTAATACAAATAGGCGGTGCTATTGTATTGGTGGCTGTTCTTGGCTTTATATACATGAGCTATGCAAATAGCGAAAAAGAAAAAGAAGCTCAAAAAAGCTTGTTTAAAATAGAATACTATTTTGAGTTAGATTCTTTTAACAAGATTTTGAATGGCGACCCTGCTGATCCTGATTTTATTAATGCTGTTGATTTTGTAAATGAATATAGCGGTACACCATCAGCACAAAAAGCGGCATATATAGCCGGTCGTGCTTATATGAGCATAGGTGATTATAGCACTGCTATAGAATACCTTGAGAAATTTAAGCTAAGCGATGAGTTGGTACGTGCACACGCTATAGGCATGATAGGCGATTGCAATGTAGAACTTGGCGATGTAGATAAAGCCGAAGGCTATTTTAAAGATGCTGCTAACTACTCTAAAAACCCGCTTACAGCTCCGCTATACCTTAAAAAATTAGGCTTAGTGCAAGAAAACTTAGGCAAAAACGAGCAGGCAGCAAAAAACTACCAACGTATTAAAAAAGAGTTTTCTGAAAGCGACCAAGCTCGCGATATAGAAAAATATATAGCTCGTGCCAATGCCAAAGCTGGTGCTAGCAGTTTCGATAACTAAAAACCACATAACCTATGGCAACCGGCCATAAAAATCTTTCGAGTTTTGGCAATGTGCAATTGCCCAATGCTAGCGCATTTAATATAGCCATAGTAGTTTCTAGGTGGAACGAAGAGGTTACGGGCGCTTTATATAGTGGTGCGGTAGAAGCCCTGCAACAAGCAGGCATGCCCGAAAAAAACATTAGCACCCACTATGTACCCGGCACTTTCGAGCTGGCTTTGGGCGCGCAATATACCGCCCAAGCCGACGGAATTGATGCTGTTATCACACTAGGCTGTGTGATACAAGGCGAAACCCGCCATTTTGATTTTATTTGCGATGCAGCCGCTAATGGTATTATGAATGTGGGACTTAAGTATAACAAACCTGTTATATTTGGAGTACTAACCACTGAAAACCAAGAGCAGGCACTAGACCGCGCAGGAGGAAAACACGGCAACAAAGGTATTGAAGCCGCCGTTACCGCACTGCAAATGCTTGCATTGAAAGAAAATGTTTAAGCGCGACCCAAACTCATTAGCTAGTAAATACATTCGCTCATTTGGTTATGCCTTTTCAGGCATAAAAAAGGTGTTTCTAGCCGAGCGTAACTTTCGTTTTCATACACTTGCAGCCATTTTAGTAGTTTCACTGGGTTTTATCCTAAACATCACTATTACCGAGTGGCTTTTTGTAGTACTAGCCATAGGTCTAGTAATAACCGCCGAAGCCTTAAACACAGCCATAGAAAAATTGGTTGATATGGTATCTCCACAAAAAAATACCAATGCAGGTTGGATAAAAGATGTAGCCGCAGGTGCGGTGCTTTTAGCCTCAATTTGCGCCCTTGTTATTGGTCTTTTAGTGTTTGTGCCCTACTTAGTTTAGTTTCTCTCTATCGAATTTCTTACAGGCTTTAAAATCTATTCTTTATTTTTAAAGTTTATATACGCCTATGAAAACCAAATCACTACTTGTAATTGCTCTAAAGATTACCGGAATTATTATAATTCTTCCTGCAATTATTACAACTCCGCAAACTCTATATATAAGCTCGATGTTTGTTACTGATTCAAACTCAAGTATACCTTGGCCGCTTGTAATTTCAGTCATCTTGTATATTTTGGTTATCTATTATATGATTTTTAAGACTGAAGTTATCATTGACAAGATTTATAAAGAAAAAGAAGATGAGCAAGAGATTAATATTACCATTAATAGAAAAAATGGGGTATTTTTTTCCATAGTAATAGCTTCATTGTTTGGCTTGGTTACAACTGTCCCCCAATTCTTAACCGAGCTTATTATGGGTATTCGCGAAAATAATGGCGGGGGTTTATTAAGCCTACTTGACCAACGAAAAGATGCTACATATTTTATTTCACAATCAGCACAAATATTACTTTTTGTTCTAACCATCACTAATGCCAGCCGAATTACTGCCAGAATATTGCTTTTGCACAAAAAGCAAAACATACCCAAAAATAGCGACAGCGAATAACCATCCAAAGCTGGCTCGAGCGTCCGCTCGTGCCAAAAATAAAAAAGCGTCCGCTTGACCAATCAAAAAGTAAAAAACGACCAATCAAGAGTGGTGCAATACCGTATAGGTTTGCTACATTTGCCCTAAACACAAGCCGTGCGCATAGTAGTTAATACACGTTTTTTACTAAAAGATAAGCTGGAAGGGATAGGCAGGTTTACTTATGAAACCTGCAAACTACTTACACAAAACCACCCCGAACACGAGTTTATTTTTGTTTTTGACCGTGCCTACGACGATAGTTTTATTTTTAGCAACAACATCACCCCTGTGGTTATTCCGCCACAATCGCGACACCCTATTTTGTGGTATTTGTGGTTTGAGTGGAGCATACCCCAAGTGTTAAAAAAATACAACCCCGATATATTTCTTTCGCCCGATGGGTATTTAAGCCTGCGCACCAATGTGCCCCAACTGCCTGTTATGCACGATTTGGCCTTTATACACCGTCCTGATGATATTGGCGGGTTAGTTCGTAAATACTACACCCATTATTTCCCCAAATTCGCGCACAAAGCGGCACGCATAGCCACCGTTTCAGAGTTTTCAAAACAAGATATAGTGCAGCAATACACTATTGCTCCTGATAAAATTGATGTAGTGTACAACGGAGTTAGCTGTGCATTTACTTCTGTTAGCGAGGATGAAAAAAAAGCTATACGTCAAAAAATAACCAATGGAGCTTCCTATTTTGTATTTGTAGGCGCATTGCAGCCCCGCAAAAACATAGTGAATTTGCTAAAAGCCTTTGATAGCTTTAAGCAAAGAGATACAAAAGGCACAAAACTGGTAATAGTAGGCCGTAAAGCATGGCAAACCGATGATATGGACAGCACTTTTGAGGCCATGCAACATAAAGCCGACGTGGTATTTACCGGCCGATTGAGTGATGAAGACCTTTCGGCAACCATAGCCGCCGCTCTCGGTTTAGTATACGTCCCCTTTTTCGAGGGATTTGGATTGCCCATTATAGAAGCCTTTAAGTGCCATACACCTGTTATCACCTCCAACGTATCATCAATGCCCGAAGTATTGGGCGATGCGGGACTTTTGGTTAATCCTACTTCAATAGAAAGCATTACCAACGCCATGCAAACACTGGCTAATGACGATGTATTACGGCAAACCCTCACACAAAAGGCTATTGAGCGCAGCGATGTGTTTACTTGGCAAAAAACTGCTAATTTGCTGTGGGATAGTATAGAAAAAACGGTGCATGGCTCTTAAACTCAGCATACAAAAAAAACTATTAGAGGCTGGCTGCGACGAAGCAGGGAGGGGATGCTTGGTGGGCGATGTATACGCTGCCGCAGTTATTTTGCCTCCAAAATTTAAAAACGCATTACTAAACGACTCTAAACAACTGAGCGAAACCCACCGCGACCAACTGCGTATAATTATTGAAAAAGAAGCCATTGCATGGGCAGTGGGCATTTGCACTGTTGAAGAGATTGACACCATAAATATTTTAAATGCCTCGATAAAAGCAATGCACAGGGCATTAGAACAGTTGCAACCCCAAGCCGAATACATAGCGGTAGATGGCAATAGGTTTAAACCCTATAAAACCATACCGCACCAAACGGTAATAAAAGGCGACGGTACATACATGAATATTGCGGCGGCATCAATACTGGCAAAAACCCACCGCGATGAGTACATGAAAAAAATTGCTACCGAATATCCTCAATTTAACTGGCAGCAAAACAAAGGGTATGGCACTAAAGCCCACCGCGAGTTATTGATTGGCGAAGGCGCAACGCCCTATCACCGCAAAAGTTTTAAACTAAAAGAAACTCAATTAAATATTTTTAAGTGATGGAAAAGAAGGTGTATACACACTTTGGATTACAATGGAAAAACAGACTAGGTAAACTTATCATTGCTTTAGTAATTTTCTTTGCTCTGATTACTGTATACCAATATTTTTTTGATGCCATACAGGTGAAAAACTATATCAATTTTGGCCTCTTCACACTTGGCTATGTTTTAGTGTTTATTTACCTATCATTAAATGTTGTCGAAATTTCCGATTTAGGCATAAAAACATACGGATTATTTCATAAAGAGAAACATTTTAGTTGGGATGAAATAAAAACGGCAGGGCTTGCTATAAACCAGTTTGGTGTAGTAACTGAAATTGAAGATATACACGGAAGTAAAAAAGGGCTTCCAAAAATATATGTAAGTAAAATAATCCCTCAAAAAGTAGATTATGATTTTATCTATAAAAACAACCAAACTACTAATATTCCTTTTAGGCAAGATGTTTTCGATTTGATTTCAGAAAAATTAAAGCAAAAAAACAATTAACCTTTGGCTCGCCGCATACTTATATTTCACAATACCTTTGCCAATAAAGGGAAAAGCCGCGTAGGTTTAGCCAAAATAAACGTATTGCTGCATATAGAAAAAATACAAAGCTATGTGATAGAAACCCTTGTAAATGCTGATGATAATCGCATTGCACTACAAAAAGCCTTTGATGAGTTTAACCCCACCGAAATTTGGGTAAGCGGCGGCGATGGAACACTATATCTTTTACTTAACTCGTTACCTGATGGTATGTGGCACTTGCCCGTAGCCGTTTTGCCTACAGGCAGCGGTAACGATTTTATAAAAAACTACCTCGCTAAACCCTCGCTAAATAATGCCTTGCAAGCAGCCCTTAGCGGCACACTAACCGCGTGCGATGTATGGCAATGCAACAATCTATTGTTTATTCACGGCCTAGGCATTGGCTTTGATGGGCAAGTGGTAGAAAGCATGATAAAACGCAAAACTCTTTTAAAGGGCTTTTTAGGCTACTACTACCATGTGATAGGCCAACTGTTGCGCTATCGCGAAAAAGAGTTTGTGCTTGAAGCTAACGGCACAAAAACCACTTTTGACGGCTTTATGATAACCATAGGCAACAGCACCACCTTTGGTGGAGGGTTTAAAATTACCCCCAAAGCCCAAATAAACGATGGGCTGTTGGATGTTTGCGCAATTAGTGCTGTGCCCGTATTAAAACGACCTCTATATCTAAAAAAGGTTGAACACGGTCGCCATTTGCATTTACCAATGGTGAACTATTTTACTGCCGATAAAATAACCATAAAAACCCCGCAAATAGTAGCGGGACATATTGATGGAGAGTTGTTTTATGGCAATAGCTTTGAAATTAAAAAACACCCTGTGCCGTTAAATATTATTACAGGTTAACAAAAAATAATGTGATATTGGGGATATGATTACCCTAAACAATCAATTTGTATCAGCAAGTATAAACCCTTATGGGGCTGAATTGAAAAGCCTTATTAATAAAGAAAACAATACCGAATATATTTGGCAAGCCGACTCTGCCTATTGGAACCGAAGTGCGCCCATTCTTTTTCCTATTGTTGGCGAAGTAAAAAACAACACCATTATTGTAAATGGCGAACAATATGCCCTAAACCGACACGGCTTTGCCCGAGACAGTATGTTTACGGTTACTCAACAAAGTGAAAACAGTGCAACTTTTACACTGGAAAGTACTGCTGAAACTAAAAAAGTATTTCCGTTTGATTTTAAATTTTCGGTTAAGTATACTTTAGAAGGAAAAAAAATACACACTTTTTTTATTGCTGAAAATTTGGGAATTAATACCCTATATTTTTCAGTGGGGGCACACCCTGCATTTAATTTGCCTACGGCTAATATTACCGATTATTATATTGAGTTTGAACGACCCGAAACTCTTCATCGACACTTGTTGGTCGATAACTTATTTTCAGGTGAAACGGAGGAAGTTGTGAAAAATAGCAACAGATTGGAGTTACAAACCCAGCTATTTGAAAAAGATGCCATTGTATTTAAAAATATGCAATCAAACTGGATGGCACTAAAAAGCAAAACAGGCGATTATACTGTGAAAATGGATTTTGAAGGTTTTCCTTATTTTGGTATTTGGACAAAACCCAACTGCGAGCAATTTATTTGCCTTGAGCCTTGGTGCGGCCTAGCCGATAATGCCAATTTTAAAGGGGAGTTTAAAGACAAAGAAGGTGTTATTGCCCTTGCTGCGGGTGAGGTGTTTGAGCGGGTGTTTTCGGTTTCGGTTTAACAAAACTAAGATTTAAGTTGGGGCGGAAAAACAATCCTACCCTAAGTGAAAGCCCACTGTTTTTAATAGAAATGCTACCCGTTTCTTGTCCCCTTTTAAAAGTAACGGTATGCTCAAAGTTTTTTCCAAAAGCAGTTTCAATCTCACAAAATAAGCCTAGTTCTGATTTTTTAAGTTGATAAGAGAACTCACCTCCTGCATATACCATAGTATTAAAAAAGGTGTACATTTTTGCGTCTCTTTTGTTTACCAAAATATAGCTATCGGCATTTGTGGTGTCTAATGTTGATGTGGTGTATATCCTGCGTTCGCCCGTCCACCCTTTTGATGAGCATCTGGTGCAATATATTCCTACACCGCCTGATATATTTACTTTATAATTTCCCTTTTGCCAAGCAGTGTATAATATGCCTATTTTGTTCTCGTATAGCCATCTGGTTTTGTTGTATTCAAAACTAAATTCGTTTTTGCTGCTTTTGTATGATGTTGCTCCTGCTTCACGCATTTTAACTTCCCAACCGTGGCTGTTAAATGCTAGGTTATACATTAGCGTCGTTTTTTGGTTGATTTTATACCCAACACCTAAAGCCAATGTATTATCATAAAAAGGAACAACTTTAATGATATCAGCGTCATTTACTCCGCCTGTGCGTTGCGAAAACGAAATGCTTTTGCCCAACTGAAAGCTAAGCAGTAACTGTCCGTTAGCAGTAAAGCAACAAATAAGTAAAAAGACAATTATAAGTGTTTTTTGCATTCTGTATTCTTAACGTTTAGGTCTCACTAAATAAAAATGACAACTATCAACCATTGGAGGTAAAGGGTCAGGGAAATCAGTTGAAGGATACCATTTTATCCATGCATCTATACTGTCTTGTCCCATTAATCTACCCGCTAATAAGGCAGAGTATGCTTTGCCGTTAATTTCACAACGAGGTCTAATAATATCTAATAAAACAATACTGTCATAACCGCTACCATTAAAATCTTTATAATAGTAGCCATAATCAGAATTATCAGAGTACCCTAGTGAGAAATTCATGTTTGCACTATAAGTACCTAATATGGTTTGATTTTGTCTAAACATATGGACTAAAATTTCATTAATGCAATTGCAACCATTTGTTTTTGCATAATAGTGCTTGTCGGTTATTTCAACACAATAATCTCCCATTTTTATCCCTCCATTTGCACATACGCACCTGCCATTATCGCATTTTTCATCAAATAAACACGCTTGCCCACAAGGGTCTTCTATTTTTTCATCGGATTGGCAACACCCTTGTATTAACAAAAAAACAGCTACCAGAAGAAAAAAGATATTGAACCCTATATGCTCCATATTACAATTTTGGCTTGACTAAATATAAATGGCAACTATCTACTATGGGTGGTATAGAATCGGGGAAAGCAACAGGTGGATACCATTTTATCCACGCATCAATACTGTCTTGCCCAACAAACTTACCTGCTAACAAGGCAGAATAACTTTTACCTCCTATTTTACATAAGGGACTAATAATATCAAACAAAACAATACTATCTTGTCCATTAGGATTATGAAAGTAGTTCGAATAGAAAGCATTTTCCCAATAGCCCGAGTTAAAGCCTAAAACAACATCATAATCGTATATAGAATTAAAATTCTGCTTGTGTGCTGTAAGTAAAATTTCTGTTATGCAGTTGCACCCCTTAATTTTTGCATAATAATCGTAATTAGAAATAGGCACACAATAATCTCCAACTTTTAATTTACCTGCATCACAAACACATTTCCCGTTATCGCACTTAAGAAATGGGGGACAGGCTTGTCCGCAAGGATCTTCTATTTTTTCATCGGGTTGGCAGCAACCTTGTATTAACAAAAAAACAGCTATCAGAAGAAAAAATATATTGAACCCTATATGCTTCATGTTACAATTTTGGCTTAACCAAATATAGATGGCAGCTATCAACTATTGGGGGTAAAGGATTTGGAAAAGCGACAGGCTCATACCATTTTATCCAAGCATCAATGCTGTCTTGCCCCACAAATCTACCCGCTAATAAAGCAGAGTATGCTTTGCCGTTAATTTCACAACGAGGTCTAACAATATCAAATAATACTATACTATCATATCCAACTCCATTAAAATCATTGTAATAGTGCCCCCATGAAGGGATATAAGAATAATCTTTGGAGAAATTGATATTTGCACCCACATAGGTGAACTGTTCTGATTGATTCTGCTTAAATACATTTAAAAGAATTTCATCAATACAATTACAATTAGTGGTTTTTGCATAGTAAATTCTATCGGTTACTTCAATGCAGCGATTACCAATTCTTATTCCATCATTCTCACAAACACACCTGCCATTATCGCATTTTTCATCAAGTAAGCAGGCTTGCCCGCAAGGATCTTCAATTTTTTCATCAGGCTGGCAACAACCTTGTATCAAAAAAACAATCCAAACTAAAACAAATGCTTTCGACATCAACAAATATCCATTTTGGGTTGAAACTACGCTAATTGCAGGCAACAAAAAAGGGGCTATTAAGCCCCTTCGTTATAGTTTTTTGATTATCAAACAGATAAACTTACTATCCGTTCATCGAAATAAGGAATTCTTCGTGGGTACGTGTGCCGTGCATATATTTAAGCAAGGTATTCATAGCCTCTTCGGGGTTCATATCGGCAAGGTGGTTGCGCAATACCCATATTTTTTGCAATACAGCTTTATCAAGCAGCAAATCCTCGCGGCGGGTGCTCGATGAAAGTATATCAATAGCAGGGTAAATACGTTTGTTCGATAGTTTACGGTCTAGTTGTAACTCCATGTTACCCGTACCTTTAAACTCTTCAAAAATCACCTCATCCATTTTACTACCTGTATCTATCAAGGCAGTAGCTATAATGGTAAGCGAGCCTCCGTTTTCTATTTTACGGGCAGCACCAAAAAAGCGTTTGGGTTTGTGCAGTGCATTAGCATCAACACCACCCGAAAGTATTTTACCCGATGCAGGTTGTACCGTATTGTATGCACGTGCTAAACGAGTAATAGAATCTAACACTATCACCACATCGTGTCCGCACTCAACCATACGTTTTGCTTTTTCAAGCACTATGTTGGCTAGTTTTACGTGTTTTTCAGCAGGCTCATCAAATGTGCTGCTTATTACTTCGCCACGTACGCTACGTGCCATATCGGTAACCTCTTCAGGGCGTTCGTCAATCAAAAGCACAATAAGGTATACCTCTGGGTGATTGGCGGCTATAGCATTAGCAATATCTTTTAATAAAGTGGTTTTACCCGTTTTAGGTTGTGCCACTATCAAACCACGTTGACCTTTACCAATAGGCGAGATTAAATCTATAATACGTGTGCTGTAGTTTTTTGCATCGTACACCAAGTTTAGCTTCTCATCAGGGAAAAGCGGAGTAAGGTGTTCAAAGCCTACACGGTCGCGAACATCGGCAGGTTCTTTACCGTTAATTTTTTCTACTTTTATAAGGGCAAAATATTTTTCGCCTTCTTTGGGTGGGCGCACAGTACCTTTAATGGTATCGCCTGTTTTTAACCCTAATGACTTTACTTGTGATGGTGATACATATACATCATCGGGCGATGGCATATAGTTGTAATCGCTAGAGCGTAGGAAACCGTAACCACCATCTTGCACTATTTCAAGCACACCTTGCGAACTAACAACACCTTCAACTTCGGCATAGTTTATAAACGCATCAACAGCAGGACTGTGGCGGTTTCTATCGTCGTTACGTTGGTTGCGTTGTTTGTGTTGATGGTTGGGCTTTTCAGGCGCTGGTGCTACTTCTTCTTCTGATGTAAGAGCGGGGTCGCTAAGTATATCTGTCAGAGCAGTATCTTCAGGCTCTTTTCTTGGTGTTTCAGCTTTTACCCTAGGTTCAGGCCTTTGGCGGGTTTCTTGGGGCTCTCTTTCGTTAGTATTGTCGTTTTCGTCGTCGTCTCTTTTCTTACGTCCACGTTTTTTAAGATCCGAGTTCTTCTCTGCAACAACTTCTTGTTTTGCTTCGGTTTTCACTTCCACTTTGGGTTGAGTTTTTACTTCAGCTTTAGGGGTTGTTCTCACTTCTGCCTTCACCTCTACCTTTTCTTCCCTTTTCTCTGGTTTTTTACGACCTCGGCGGGGTTTATCATCATCGTCTTCTTGGGCAGGTGTGCTCACCGCTTGATGCTCAAGCACTTTATATATAAGGTCTTGTTTTTTTAATTGTTCGTAGCCTTTGATATTAAATTTACGGGCTATTTCTCTAAGCTCAGATAAGAGCAAATCGTTCAACGTCAGGATGTCGTACATGTGGTGTGTTTACAAAGTATTATTTAGAACGCTATAGGTTCAGTTCGTTTCTCAAAAAAAGTTGTAAAAAGTTTGGGTTTATAAAAATTGATAAACGACAAAGCAGGATAGATTATCCTATTGCAATAATACAGGCTTAACATGTATTGTGCAAGCTGTTTTTTAACATGAAGATAAAATGATTATTTGACCAAAACTTTTTTAAGGCTCTGTAAACCACTTTCGGTTTGGCATTTCAGATAATAAGTGCCGGCAGAAATTTCACTTAAATTAATCTCTTCTTTCGAGTTTTCGTGCACTACACCTGTGTATAGGGCTCTCCCTGTTAAATCAAATAAGATGTAGTCAATTTTACTTAAAGGGGAAGAGATAATAAGAAAGTTACTTGCGGGGTTTGGGTAAACATCAACAAAATTTTTAGATATATTTTTTGTTGATAATCCACTTAAGAAAATATTTATTGCTACTTCAAAACCTTCACAGTTAAGATTATTAATTTCTGCTACCCTCACTTCGCCTACTGAGGTTCCTGTACTATCCCATTGAACTGTTATAGAAGAACTGTTTCCTCCTGTTAACTGCTTACCCCCAGTAATTATCCATTTGTAAGTTGACCCAATTACATTATTGGCGTTGTAGGCCTCTATAGATCCTGCTGGCGCAGATCGAGTACCAGTAATCTGTTGGCCTGTAGGGATTTCTAAAACTTTAAGAACTATAGATTTTGTGGAATTGCAACTGCCGGTTTTGTAACGACCTGATAATGATGGAACAAAGGTGCCGTGATTAACATACCTGTGCGTATCTAATAATTTTGAAGAAAGAAAGCCATCTCCAAAATCCCATTTATATATAGCCAAGGTATCTATATTTAGTGCTGAAAAAACAAATTGATTGCCTTTTTCACACATGATGGTATCGCTTACACTAAATTTAAGTTTTGGTGAAGGCAAAATGGTTGTTATAAGTGGTTCTTTAGAGCTTGAGTATTCAGTAGAATGTATACAAAGCCAAAGAGTATCGGTTTTATCAATTAATCTAGTTAACGTATCGCCAATAAAAAAGGGAATAGAGTCTGTTTGTTTTTGATACCATTTTACTTCAAACAAGCTTGATGGTTTTTTTACTATGTGATCATAGTCTAGCTCTCCGCAAAATGGGCCAACGTTTGAAAAAAGTGGAAATAAAGCAGTGTCAGATATTTTACTTAAAAATGCATCGGCCAAGCCACCACCAAAAGAGTTTTGGTGACCGCCTCTTCCGTATGAGGTTTTTGAATTTGTAACACCTGCAAAATAAAGCATATTGCTAGGTGTAGTTTTTAAACTAGATACAGCGTTTGATGCAGAATCACCATAATATGTGCCCCATTTTTGCACTCCGTCTTTATCAAATTTGCAAATAAAGATATCCCATTCAGCTGCCGATTTTTGCTTCATGCCGTTTAAAAATATTCCATTCGTACTTGAAGTTGTTCCTGCAATAAAAATGTCGTTGTTAGAGTTTATAGCAATACTGGCAGCTTCTTCTTCATTATCGCCACCAACATAAGTACTCCATACTCTTAAGCCCCCAGGGTTAAATTTTACTAAAAAAGCGTCTGATTGCCCTGTTAAATTAGGTTTATGGCTGCCTGTTGAGGCAATTTTAGTTGTTGATAAATGGGTTTTTCCAAGTAAAAAAATAGCATAACTAACTTTGTCAACAACTATACTTACCCCATTGTCATCACCTGTGCTACCAAAATATGTTCCCCAATTAAGGTTATCTCCCCCAAGAAGTTTTGCTACAAAGGCATCACTTATACCGCCCCCATATGTGGCTGAACCCAGTTTGAAAATACCGGTGTAGCTATTTGTTGAACCCGTAAAAGCGACATCATTTTTTGCGTCTAGGTCAAAATCGCTTAAACTTTCATTATTCGGCCCGCCGTAGTACACTCCCCATTGCCTTGTGCCGGCTGTATCAAATGCTGCTAAAAAAACATCTTGGCCGCCTTGAAGGCTATTTAGCGTTCCATTTGTTTTAGCAATAGCATTAGAACTACGAGTATTTCCTCCTAAAAGAACCTTATTTGAGGTAACTTTAACACAAACTCCATCTTCATCCTCAGTGCCTCCATAATAGGTTGCCCAAAGTAAACTACCCGAGGCCGAGAATTTGGCCAAATAAGCATCGTCTTTACCGCCTAATGTATTTTGATGGCCGCTTTTAGCTATAGAATCGGCAACGTTTGTATTGCCAACAACATACGCATTGCCCAAATCATCAACAGCTACTGATGAAGCAAAACATCTTCCTGTACCTGATAAATCATAACCTCCAAAATAAGTAGCCCATATTCTCTTTCCATATTGATCAAACTTAGCTACAAAGCTGCTGCGTTTAAAGTTGGTTGTCTTATTTTGATGCCCGTTAAAAAAAATATTATTGTCGCTATCTGTAAGCCCGACTAAAAAAACATCATCGGTATTTGATACAGCAACGCCATTTGCCTTATCGTAGTCGCTTCCTCCATAATAAGTGCTCCAAATTAACACAGGGTCTATTATAAGGGTTTTATTTCCAATATTTTCTTCTATTCTAAACGATACTACATCGCCCTCCATAGAAAAATATGTGGGTATTTGTTCTTTGCCAAGAAAAGAAATAGGAGGGGCTTCGTTTATTTCACCAAAGGGAGTTTGTATTTTTAATCCCCCTGTTTTGGTAATTTCATTTTTTGTGGCACCCGAAACTTTGAATTTAATTTTTCTATAATCAGCACCCGCGTGCACAATAAAATCATATTTTATTGTGCCATTATTATCGTACCAAACCCAATCTATTCCTTCGTAAACATCTTTATATACAATTTTTGAATATTGTTTAATATTTGTGATGCCATTGTTAAATCCGTTATAATAATTAATATATTCTGAAGAGGGATTTAATTTTTGTATTATTGGATTAGGATTTGCGTCTACCAGTTCTACATTTAGCCTGTATGTTTCTTTTGTAATATTTTGTAATTCTTCTTTATATGCTTTTATATTTTCTTTGGGGCTGTTGCTAGGCACGTTATAATATCTATTCCATAAATAGTGTATGCCTGTTTTGCTTAGTAGCATTTTAACATCACCCTTTTGTGTTGTAAAAAGTATGTTTTCACAAGGGTTCCCTAAACTGTCAGTTATTTGTCCTTTATTTTCTAAAAAAACAAATGTATTAGCGTCAGATTGTGCAAAAGCAGAAATGCTAAAAAATAAGAGGAAAGCAATAAATAAAGAATTTTTCATATGATTTTGTGAGCAAAAAAATAGCTCAAATACATCACATAACACTAAATAGTGAATGGAATATCTGAGCTGTTTTTCGTATTTACCTGACTATCAGGATGTTTACGGGTATTTTTTTCGTCGAAAACTTTTTATACCAATAAACGTACAGGTTCTTCAAGCAAGTTTTTAAAGGTTTGTAAGAATTTTGAACCTACTACGCCATCTACTACGCGATGGTCGCAGCTTAGGGTAACTTTCATTATATGACCCGGGCGCATCTCGCCGTTTTTCACTATTACGGTTTCTTTCATGCCGCCAATAGCAAGTATACAAGCATTTGGTGGGTTGATAATGGCTGTAAATTCATCAATACCATACATACCCAAATTGCTAATTGAAAAGGTATTGCCTTCCCACTCAGCAGGTTGTAGTTTTTTGGTTTTTGCTCTATCGGCAAGGTCTTTCACCTCAGCACTAATTTGTGAGAGGGTCTTGTTATCGGCAAAGCGAACAACAGGAACTAAAAGTCCATCATCAACCGCTACGGCTACACCAACGTGTATATGTTGATTGGTGCGTATTTTATCTCCCATCCACGATGAGTTTACTTGGGGGTGCTGACGTAGTGCAATGGCTGCGGCTTTTATCACCATATCGTTATACGATAATTTCACGGGTGAATATTCGTTCATTGCTCCACGGGCTTCTACTGCTTTATCCATGTTTATTTCCATGGTAAGGTAGAAGTGAGGTGCGGTAAATTTACTATCGGCCAATCGGCGGGCAATAGTTTTGCGCATTTGGCTCACAGGAACTTCTGTAAAACTTTCTTGCCCTGTATATACGGGTGCTGCTGGCACTGAGGCTGCGCTTTCTTTATAGTTTTCTATATCGCGGCGCACTATACGGCCATTTTCGCCAGAACCGTGTATGCTTGCAATGTTTAAACCTTTATCCTCGGCCATTTTGCGGGCAAGGGGAGAGGCTTTTATACGGCCATCATCAGTAGTAACGGCAACTTTGTTATTATTTGCGACAGGTGCTGCGGGTGCAGATGGAGTGGCTTGTGGTGCAGGCGCACTGCTTTCGGCAACTTCTTCTTTTGGCGCTTCTTTTTTGGTAGATGCCTCTGCCAAAAGTGCTTTTATATCTTCACCGGGTTCGCCAACTATAGCTATAATACCATCTACAGGTACGGCATCACCTTTTTGTACACCAATATGCAGTAGTGTACCTTTAACGTAGTTTTCCAACTCCATTGTGGCTTTGTCGGTTTCTACTTCTGCTAATATATCGCCTGATTTAACGGTATCTCCCTCTTTCTTAAGCCATTCCACAATAACACCTTCTTCCATGGTGTCGCTCATTTTGGGCATTCTTATTACTTCAGCCATTGTTATCTGTTACTCTTTTTTGTGTTTCGCGCTCAAAAATAATACAAACGAGGGGATTTGTTGTTTGTTTTTGAGAACAGTGATGATGAACTGCTATATGAAGAGATGAATTAAAATATCCAAGGAGCTAAAAAATACAGCACACCAATGCTTACACCCAATGATATTAGTGATACAATAACTGATTTGATTTTTTGGCGTTTAAGTTTCTTTTTCAATTCAGCCATTTGATCGGGCGTAGCGTGGGTATCTAAGTGCGGAATTTTTGAGCGAGAATGATTGTTTTTGGCAAACGTTTTATCAAAATACTTTGGTTTACCTAAACTATCCAGCCGTTTTTTGTTTTCGGCACCATGACCGCCATTATATCCAAAACCCATCTTTAGTGTAATAAACTTACAAAGACCCAAGCAATAGCACAAGTTACAACCACACCAACTATTAAGGCAACCACATTAAGAGCCAATGCCCGTTGGCGTTGCTCTTCAAGTTTTTCTCTTATTTTTTTTAGCTGTTGTGGGGTAGCTTTGGTTTCTAAATGTGCAATTTTTGCGTGTATGCGCAGGTCTTTTTTAGCATCATCAAAATAGCGCGGTTTATTAAGCAGACTATTATTGTTTTTTAGCCTGTTAATCATTTCAAATATCGAACCACCGCCGCCACCTAGCATAAGTGTAAATATACTAAAAATGTACAGAAATTGCTTTGAGGGAAGGGAGCTATTGGTCGAAAAATTTTAAGGCTAATAGCCCAGAGTTGTGCACGGGTGGCTGCTATATAAAATCCTCAGCCAATTTGCTTATCTCAGCTGCCGCAGGCTTTTTATCGTACAATATGCGGTATACAGCATATAACAAAGGCATTTTATAATCTAAGTCTTTGCAAATTTTGTACATACTTTTTGTAGCATAGTAACCTTCGGCCACCATGTTCATTTCAAGTTGTGCCGATTTTACACTATACCCTTTGCCTATCATATTACCAAAGGTGCGGTTACGGCTAAATTGAGAGTAGGCCGTTACCAAAAGATCGCCCAAGTAGGGGCTTTGCTCAATATGGCGGTCGCGGTTGCCCACATGGTCAAGAAAGTTTTTCATCTCTTCCATTGCGTTAGAGATAAGTACTGCCTGAAAATTATCGCCGTAGCCTAATCCATGACAAATACCTGCTGCCAGCGAATATATATTTTTTAGTATCGAGGCATACTCAATGCCAATTAAATCTTTGCTTACAGTAGTTTTTATGTAGCGGATAGAAAGTAAATCGGCTACCAATTGGGCATTTTTTTTCGATTCGCCACCAATGGTAAGATAACTTAGTTTTTCAAGGGCTACTTCCTCAGCATGGCAAGGCCCTGCTATAACTACGTTTTTCTTTTCTTGCACATCAAAATGGCTGCGGAAATAATCGTTAAGTACCTGATGTGTTTGCGGCACCACACCTTTTACAGCCGATACCATTATTTTTTCGTCGAGTGCGTTTTTGGATAATTGACTAAAGGTATCGTATACAAAAGCTGATGGTATGGCCGTTATTACCACATCGGCTTCACTAATTACATGGGCAAAATCGCTGCTAATGTCTATCTTTTCGGTAGGTATTGTTACCGAACTGATATAATTGGGGTTGTGCCTATGTTGTTGTATGTAGGCAATATTTTCTTCGTTACGCATCCACCATAGCAAGCCTACGCCGTTATCATGGTACTTATCGGATAGTATTTTAATAATAGCGGTAGCCCAACTGCCTCCGCCTACAACAGCTACTTTCATTCCTTCTGTTTTGGGTTGGTAGGCAAAAGTAAGGTTTTTTTAACGACTGCCCTTGTTTTCCTCTGTTTGTATATGTTCGGGTTTTATCTTTCCTTTAATATCCCTAAGGGATTACTATACTCATTTACACCCAACCTTAAAAATAGCTATTGCGGGTTGTCATATATGGCGAAGTCGAGATGCTGTGCGGCTGTCATCCCGAACTTGTTTCGGGATCTCGCTCTACATTACACATGAATTGGGTAATGAGATGCCGACCTTCGTCGGCATGACTGCACGTCGCTTCTTGCTCGGTCTTCCGAAGCAATCAATTTGTTTACCCTCTCTTTAAAACACCCCAACCCCTAACGATTTTCAGGATTCTTCATCGGATTGAAATCCAATGCTATTCATACCATACGGTTAATCCGATAGGGTATGAATAGCGGCAGGTTTTAACTTGTCGGCGAGAGTATAATTAACTCACCCTCGAAACATCCATCGCCCGACGTTCACAAAACCGCCCCTCTCTATATATAGAGAGGGGAAACGTTGGGCTATTGTACAATTATCTATTATTTAGGGGTGAGTTAAAATTATTTTCCCGACCACCCCTTGCCCCTCCTTATCCACGCACATATTTCGACTTCGCTCAATATGACAACTCGCTAGGAGAGGAACAACCGCACAGGCTCACTACCTCAATAATAGCAACAATTATCAAAAATCATTCGGCGTTCAATGTCCCCCTCATAGAGGGGGTAGGGGGAGGAAAACACCCCAACCCCTAACGATTTTCAGGAATTCTTCATCGGATTGAAATCCAATGCTATTCATACCCTGTCGGGATTACCGTATAATATGAATAGTAGCAGGTTTTAACCTGTCGCAAGAGTATATTAACTCACCCCCATTTATTTATTTTCCCGACCACCCCTTGCCCCTCCTTATCCACGCACATATTTCGACTTCGCTCAATATGACATCCTACACAAGGAGGGGAACAACCGCACAGTCTCACCACCTCAATAATAGCAACAGTTATAAAACTCGTTCGTCGTTCAAGGGGTTGCGCGCGGCTTCCCTCCTTGTGCTGTCATCCTGAGCAAGTCGAAGGATAGAAGCGTAGGTAAAGGAGGGATTGAGGGAGGTTTAAATAATCGCCCCTCTCTAATTGCAATTAGAGAGGGGAAATGTTGGGGTATTGTACAAATTTTTATAATTCAGGGGTGAGTTAAAATAGCTATTGTGTGCTGGCACATCAAGCGAAGTCGAGATGCTGTGCGGCTGTCATCCCGAACTTGTTTCGGGATCTCGCTCTACATTACACATGAATTGGGCAACGAGATGCCGACCTTCGTCGGCATGA
>JBBKVO010000039.1:0-18158 GCA_037968475.1 Bacteroidia bacterium | reverse complement strand
TCTGTATTGCACATTTAACTGTGCGGCTGTTGTCCTCCCGAGCGAAGGAATGCGAAAGACAGTGCAAGAAAAAACAATCGCACTACCGAGCGGACGCTCTATTATTTTTGGCACGAGCGGACGCTCGAGCCAGCTTCAGCGTTCCTTCAAGCGTCCACGCTTGAAGTTTATTCTTGTTCGAGTCCACTCGAAATCTTGTTTGTAGCGGGACGCTACCACTTGCTATCCCGAAGCGAGGACGCTTCGAGGAACGGTGTGTTTTTATTTTTCATTTTGTATTGCACATTTAACTTTGCGGCTACTGTCATCCTGAGCGAAGTAGTATGAAAGATAGCACAGGAAAAAAACAATCGCACCACCGGGCGGACGCTCTATTATTTTGGGCACGAGCGGACGCTCGAGCCAGCTTCTGCGCTCCTTCAAGCGTCCACGCTTGAAGTTTATTCTTGTTCGAGTCCACTCGAAATCTTGTTTGTAGCGGAACGCTACCATTCAATATCCCGAAGCGAGGACGCTTCGGGGAACGGTGTGTTTTTATTTTTCAGGGTGGTAGAGGCGTATTGATTTTATATTTTTTACCCTAAATCAAGTTAGTTAATATCTACAAACAAATCGCCACCCACTTGTGTAAGCGCAAACGATCGAGGGACTCCTGAACAATCGACATAGGTTTGTGCAGGTGTTGTAAACGTAAGTACCAGTGTGTAGGATAGTGTAGGGATGCACGAATTATCTTCGAACGATATTACCACGTCAACGAAATTTATCGGGGTGCACGCCGACATGGCTGAAGATGAAGAAAATGCAGTAAAAGGCACTGCTGTTTGAGGGCAGCCTCCGTTATAATTAAATATAGCAACACCATTTGTAAGCGGTGTGTTATTATTTACTGTAACAATTTGTGCTGAAAGTGTTTGCCCAAAGGCAACAAAGGCGAATAGAATTAATAGTTTTAAAGTTTTCATACAATGCGTTTAATTAGTTTATACAAAGTTTAATCATTTGTTTTAACAAATTGCTTTTTTCTTCAATTTTTTATACAAAAAATTATTTATAACCACAGCGTACCTATACCCTCTTTTATTAAAATAACGTGAGTTCAGTTTAAGCTAACACGCATTTTTTGCTTTTCAATACCGTTCTTTTATCTATTAAAAGCTGGTGGGAGCATCCGCTCGTGCCAGCTTCGGCGTTCCTTCAAGCGTCCACGCTTGAAGTTTATGTCTTGTTCGAGTCCACTCGAAATCTTATTTGTAGCGGGACACTACCACTTACAATCCCGAAGCGAGGACGCTTTGGGAACGGGGTTTTAACCTCAACTCGACAAGACACCGCAAGCAGTGTGGCTGTTGTCATCCTGAGCGAAGTCGAAGGGTTGTGTGCAGATAAGGAGGGACTAAGGGTGGTAGAAGTGGCCTATTAATTTTATGCTTTTCTTAATCCGAACTCACGTTAAAATCTCATCCTATTTATAAAACCAGGTAAAAATACCTGTTTTGCAATATGGGTATTACAGCATGAATTTACTTGGCCAAAGCTCGATTACTTTGTATAGCGAGTAAGGCAGCCCTATCAGTATGGTTTGGAAAAGTAAACACACAATTAAAAAATGTTTTTACTGCTATACCAATATGAGAACTAAAAATAAACAATACTCCAAAAAAGTGACTAATTATGAGAATAGTAGCTTTCAATATTCAGACGATGTTCCACTACTACACAATTGTATAGATTACCCCACAAGTACACTTAAATTTTTGTTACAATTTTTTCCTACTATTAATATCAATCAAATGCAAAATACCAAACACATCAGCTTCAATACTGCTGAAATTTATATACCTACACAACATCAAACTACTTCTGTTGATGCAACTACTTTAACTATTAATTTTTCTACCGGAAAATCATTAGCAGTAAATGTAACCGCTATCCCCTCAGAAAGTATGGGTTTTATTTTTGCAGTAGCCTCGCTATTTACTTCTACTACACCCATAAGTAAATAAGCACTTTGCCTTCAGTTATTGCTTAAATTTTTAGCTTTATCAGCTTTTGCAAAACAATGGCATTGCAAAGTGTAGCTAAAATATTTAAGTCTTTCCACAGTTTCTGAAACAAACTATCAGAAGAAAAGGGCGATTAATCGCCCTTTTCTATTTTAAATTATATTCTAAAATTTGCCTGTTTCTTTATTGTAGAGTAGCCCCCTCACTTTTTTCAACTATTTGCATTATTCCCACTTATAAGCTAATACCGACCAGTTATTGTAAAAAACACCCCACTTATTAGTTAGTGCTTGCTTGCTATGCTTAAAAAATGTTTTTTAGGCGTAAACACCAATCTATTTACATGAAAAAAATAATACTTACACTATCTGTTTTCTTGCTAATACTGGCTGTAAAAGCACAAAACATAAACAACCAAGCCACGTGGCAACAAATGCAAGGCTACAGCACTATGGCTGATGAAAGTACATTTGCGCCATTTTATATGTTTCAGCAAATGGGTAATAACTCGTTTCAACGAAAAACCACTCGTTACCGAATAAAGGGAGCAAGCGCAGGCGAGCTGGGTTCACTTACTGATACCCTTAAAATTAAATTTTCGGGCAATAGAGAATCGAGAGGATTGGTAAACGATTACTACTTTTTGTATCAACTGGGCACCCCTTACGATAGCGACCCTTATGATGAAATACTTGCTTACTCAAAAATTGGCGCTAACTATAAGATTGATAAACGCTACACCAAAAAATACGATGCCAATGACAATATTATAGAAACTACTGATAGCCTTTTTGGCCAAGTAAACAGAAATACTATTACCTACAATGCAAACAACAAGGTTGAGTTGGTGCTGGGCGAGGTAAGTTATGGCAGCGGCTGGCAAAACTATAACAAAACCGAGTATACCTACACATCAACTACTATGGTTAGAAAAAGCTACTCTTGGTCGGCTGGGGCATGGAAACTTAATACCACTGAAACTACTTATGGCGATGTGGCCTACCCCGATTCTGTTATTAACAATCAAACCAAAAAAATATATACCTACGATGCCAGCCATGATTTACTTACCTATGGCGAGTATAAATACTCTTCGCAAACAAGCATTTATGAGCCTGTGAAAAGAGAAATCTGGATATATACAGGCGGAAAACTTACTGATATTGAAGGTGAATCGTGGATGCAAGGTGCTTGGGAAAAAACAGGCAAAAACAAAATTACATACACCAGTGGCGGCGAGCTTGATAGCGTTATGGGATTGATTTGGAAAACTAACGTTTATGAGAACTATACACTAACACTATACACCTACCAAGGAACTAAACTAAAAGACTTTACAAACTATAACTGGAATAGCAGTAACTGGGGTGCTCAAAATAAATTTGCCTTTTTACTTGATGCACAGCAAAATCTTGTTCAAGTGCATTTTTATATAAACCAAGGTGGCACCCTAAATTTTGTGCGTCGCTACCGCTACCACTACGAAAGTTATAATAGCACATTGGGTATTGATAATATTGCTGCCATTAGTGGCATTAATGTATACCCCAACCCTGCTAGTAATGCCTTAACGTTCGAAGTGCAAAAACCAAGCACACAAGCACAAGCATTAAAAATTTATGATTTAGCAGGAAAAATGCTTTTTGAAAAATCTATATCACCCAATACCCCAACTATACATTTGCAGGTTAGCGATTTCACCAACGATAATGGTGTGTATATTTATACTATTACATCAAATCAAAATACTAGCACAGGCAAGTTTATTATAAATCAATAAACAAAAAGACTACTTATTTTAAGTAAAAGAACCCCGATGCACAATGTACATCGGGGTTTCTTTTCACTTAAGGTTTGGTTTGATCGTTATCTTATTTGTTATCTCACAATCATCATTTTTTTAGTGTCAATTTTTTGGCCAGCTACCACAAGTGTATAGGCGTAAGTGCCATCTGCAAGACCTGAGGCATTATACATTAGTGTTCCCATGCCTTCGCCTGCAAGCGATACTGTTTCCATTACTATACCTTCGTTATTGGTAATTGTGATTGAGGCATTGGTTGTACCTGCGGGCAAATAATACCTAATAAGTGTGCTTTGGCTGTATGGGTTGGGCACATTATCTATAAGGTATGGAGTAAGCGAAGCATTGTTGCCCGTAGCATTTCCGTTAGGGTTTTGACTTTGATCGGTTTTTTGTTTACTTAATTCGTATACAATATTTTTAAGGTCTTCAATCTCTTTTTGCATTTTTTTAACATCATCAGTAGTTGCTCCTGCATTATTTTGTTGCACCCTGCCACCATCAGGGTTATAGTTAGGATTATCCGTACGGAAAACATATCCGTCATCATCAATCACTAAGATATAAGGGGCATCTTGAAACTGTAAGTTCTCAAAACGTATGTTTGATGGATTGCTAATATCCGGGTCAATATCAATACAATCTACATGAAGCCTTGCTGTAGGGTATGTAGCATTGGTTTGCAAACCAATACCCATGTAGCCATTGTACGACATTTTCATATAGTTTGTACCCAAGTCTCCAAAATTAAATAACAAACGTTGTTTAGCAGGTGCTACAGTTACATTACCATCATATATAAAAGACTTAAACTCTTGGATAGCTTCAGCACTGGTATTATCGTTTGCAAAATCGGTACTACCAATGGTTTTAATTGCCGGATCGTTATTGGTGCTGGCCTTATGTGCCCAAATAAGGGGGGTAAATGATGAACCTGTACCTGCTTTTGATATTTTGTAATAGTCTGAACCGGTTTGGTATTGTAATTTGAAGAAAACGGGGAATGTAGTTGCCGTTCCATCATGGTCTATTAGCAACCTTGCTTCTTGATTAGGATGAGCACCTATACCTACGTTTCCATAATCTTTTTCTATGGTTACACGTGTTTGGTTAGTGGTAGTTAAGCGCAAGTCTTCACTATTTATTGAACCTAAGAAGTTAGTCGAGCTTACGCTACTGTTACCCTCCAGTTTCCAGTAGCACTTATCCTCACAATCGCCCCCTCCAGTTGGAATTTCACCACAAAGCAATACCTTATCGAAAGGTGTTTCATCAACATCCAAAGTTTGGTCATCATTCACTTCTACGTACAAAATGTTTTCAAAAAGTGCAGGAGTTGTAACTGTAGGAGCGGCGGCATTTATAGTAATGTCTTCCAGCGCACAATCGTTAGTAGTAATAAGATTATAATCGCTGGTTAGCACATATACATCATACCCGCCAAGATTATCAGGGTCGTTATTTCCCGAACCTGCCATAGTAATAATGCTACTGGTAGCATCAATAGCATTAAGTGCTTGTTCTCCTGCACGGGGTATACTGCGCGATAGGCTTAGTGCCGGCGTTGTGGCATCAACACGAGAAATTGTGGCATCGCTGCCGGGCATACCCGCATGGGTTGAGTATAGTGTGCTGGCAGGATTTTCAAGCGAGAAATAGTCGGTAGCTGAAATGGGATAAAAATCAATAGTATTACAGAATTTATTGGTTGAATAATTAAAGTTTTCTATATCTACTACCTGAGGGCTATTACCGTTAAGATCCATACGAACAATGCCGTGTAATATTGAGCTAAAACCTGAATAGCTATTTAGGTTACTCGCGTTTATAATCAACTGATTATCGCGTATAAACACATCAAAAAACCAGTTGTACTGATTATTATTTACAGGAGAAGTGTAGGTATACCTATTGCTAAAAACTACACTACCCGCAGCACTAAGCTGCACTACAACACCATCGTACTGGCTGCCATCACCACAAACACCTGTAAGATATACTTCATCTCCATTGGCTACAATTCCGTAAAACCCATCTGAGTAGGATGGACCTCCTATCGTAGCTCTCATTTCTATACGAGTTAAAGAACTACCTAAAAGATTACCGTTAACATCAAAATAGCCAACAAGACCGTCAGAAAAATTTCCACGATCGTCGTAGCAACCTGCCGCTACTATATTACCGTTACTAAGTTGACAAACTGCATTAAACCTATCCCCCGCACCACCTGCAACAGATACCCTGTATTTATGCAACCATTGCAAAGCTCCACCGGCATCATAGCAAATTATAAAAGCTCTCTTGTTTGAATTGGCTTGATTGCCCGTAGTGTTTTCGTCGCTATACCCTACACCTACAAAATTGCCGTTGGCCAGCTCAATAACGCTCTCAAGCACATCTCCTGTTTGTGTTCCACCCCTACGAGTCCAAACAACCCCACCTGTCGAATTTATTAGGGTGATAAAAAAATCTCGATCAGTAATTGCAGCACTGGTAGTACTATAACCTACAATAACCGCATTGCCATTAGTCGTTCGTTTCACATCGTTGGCTACCTCATCCCTGTTGGCCATACCGTAATAAAACTCACCTACTTGGGCTTTTGATGTGAGTGTAATTGCAAAAAACAGAAAAAGCACAGCTAATGTTTTAAGTGTTTTTTGTACTGTTTTTTTTTGTGGGGAATCCCCACAAGCATAAATAGTAGATGGTTTGAGTAATGATAGTTTTTCCATAATAAAATTGATAATAGATAAATGATAAATTTTTAATAGGATTACCTTATGATTTACAACAAAACCACAGGGGTCAACCATTGGAATACCAAAGATATCTACTGAAACAGTTAAACAGCAAGCGACAATAAATAGGCGTTGATATTTTACGATAAGTGCACCAAAAAATGGATAAGTGCTAAAGTTTTGATTACAAAAACAAATTGATTTAAACAAAAAAAGCCGTGAGGCTATGCCTCACGACTTTAGAACTGATTAAAACAAAAACTACTTCTCTTTTTTATATAAACTTATTTAGCAATTACGATCTGTTGAACAAACTTATCATTGTCGTTGACGACCTCAACTGTATAAGTTCCATTGGCTATATCACCCAGAATAATGTGTGCAGATCCGTTGCCAAACTCATGCTCGTGGTTATACACCTCACGCCCCTGTTTATCCCTCAGCACCACCCGATAGTTTCCTGAGTGTTTACGTAGGCTTAGTATAAAGCTGCCTTGATTAGGGTTAGGATATACCGTTAGCACTTTTTCGTTGCTTTGCTCATTAATGGAGTTTGTTGCAGACTGTGGCTCAGTCACTCGAGGTTGAGTTCTTAAACCCGGCACAGCCGAAACAACAGGATTAACCATAATACATTTCTTATTTTTACAGGTAGCTACCAAAATTCCATTTGCATCGTATACACAGTTAGTTACAGTAAGACAAACTCTCCACGGGCCGGCAGGGCCACTAGAGGCGTACTGATGCCTGATTGTAGGCAGGGTAGTTGTCTGTACTTGGCCATCACCAAAATCCCACTCATAATCGCAAATCGTTCCGCTACCTGAAGAAGCATCGATGAAATCAAACATATTACCCCACCCCGATACAGCGGCATAATCAAAGTCAGCACTTACAACACAGGCATTTGTATTAGGGTCTACGGTTACATAATCACAAAACTGGCTACAGCAGGTTTCCCCTTGTCCATCTGTGTACAATACAGTTAAACAGACATAATATACTTCTGGCTGTGTGTTATTATAACTGTGCACAGGATTTGTTGCGTCTGACATTGTACCATCTCCAAAATTCCATAGTGAAGCTACTTGGTTGGTAATTCCTGTACTAGTATTGTTAAATGTTATCGGGTTACTTGGGGCGTTAGAAGTGAAACCGGGGTTAGAAATACAACATGAACCTACAACTACATCAAATTTAATCTCTTCGTAACAGGTTTTACCCATATACAATATTTTAAGAGTCCACTCTCCTGTAAGCGAGGCATCTGCTGTAAACGATTTGTAAGGATTATTAGCAGGGAAGCAAGGGTGGGGTGTTCCTGTAGGGTCAATCCACACATAGTGCATCGGTGTACATGAACTGGTATTATTATAATCAAGACTGAATGTGGTAGTACAGGGCACCGGACTAACCGGATTAATAATGACGTTTGCCGGATCAGATACACGGTTCACCCAAACTGTATCATATCTAACTTCCTTTACACAGTTTGGGCATGAACTACTAGGATCTGTAATTTCAATCTTATAAATAGTAAAATTACAAGGACTGGCAATTACTTGGCTCCAATTAGACGTAACCTGTGTAACTGCTGGTGTCCATTTAGCTACGTAATTTGATGGCATTCCATTTACCGTTAACGTAACCGGATCATTACATCCGTTTATTATAGAGCCTGTTGGAGTAACAGTAAGTGTAGGTGGCGTTGTATTTGTTATATCTTCAACACGTATATCATCCACCTCAACAGTATATTCAAGATGCCAAAAAAGCGACCCCGGGGCAGGAAATCCCATAGGATTAGAGGGGTAAATCCAAAGGTTGGTGTAATCATCGTCAGCAGTAAATGTAGCACTAATAAACTCCCACTCAAATTCACCGGTTATAGCATCCGCTTCATATTGAGCAGGGCCGTAATACGATTGGTCTATCAATTGCTTATTTACAGTGGGCAACGTAAACATACCGGGATTGTAATTAGCATACATTCCATCGGCAGCATATACTTTAAGCCTACCCCATGGATTTGGGGGATCGCCAAACATACCTGAAGTATTCCGCACCCAGTAACATACTTTATATGTTCGCCCCTGCTGAAATTTAAAACAAGTGAATGCACCAGTGCCAAGATTATAAGCATCAAAAGCCCATAAACTAAGAGAACCAGTTGTTGTTGGTGAAGTTGGAGCATTATTGTTGGAGATAATAGTTGCAACATCTCCATGTGATGCATGCCAATTTGAACCTGTTAAATTCACTTGCTGCTCGGATGCCGCTAAACAGCTTACTGATGTGTTATAGCAGGTTTGCGCAAATGATTGTGTTGCGAACAAGCATATCTGGAGTAATACCAGAAAAAATATCTTTTTATTCATAATATTATTATTTTTATATAACTGACAGATTAAGGGATAAAAATTTCTTCGCACCAACCATATTCAAAACAACTTTGTGTCCCGCTCCATTGAAGGAACTCAACATCCAAACAAATAGTATGCAGTCC
Source organism: Bacteroidia bacterium (assembly GCA_037968475.1). GTDB lineage: Bacteria > Bacteroidota > Bacteroidia > UBA8524 > UBA8524 > SB11. The sequence goes on along the minus strand of JBBKVO010000039.1, from coordinate 9,101 downwards.
TGAACTTAGGCCAAGAACAACTGGGTTGGGATCTAAATTTCCCATTATCGGGTTGCCGTCAACCGTCCATACCCACTGCACAGCAGTGCCATTTCCAGCGGATTTATCAAAAAGCTGGATATCGCGGTTAACCGGATTTATAATCCTAAAATCAAAAGCTGCTTTGGGGTCGCAACCACCATCACAAGGGTCAAACTCCTTGCATACCCTATCACAGCAGGTAGAAAAAGCATCGGCCACTACAGCAGTAAGGCATACTTTTCGGTGCGACAAATCCATTACATTCCAATGTGCGGGACTTCTTAAGGTTGAGGTAGTTCCTTCCCCTAAATCCCAAAACCATTCGCCCTGTATTACCGGGTTACCATCTCCGTCAACGGTGTGATTCTCAAAGCGAACAGGATTACAACCTACTATATCAAAATCAGCTAGTGTAACGCAGCAATTTTGATTAACTGCTGTATAAAATGAGTCCTCACAGCCATTAGCATAAATTACCTTTAGCTTATACAGTCCCCAGTCTCCCTTTGCTGAAAAATTTTTATAAAAAGAGGGACCACTTGATATAATATTATTTGTGGGACTATACCATGTATAAGAAGTGACTGTACATGAAACATAAGGGTTATACTGCAAATCAATATACTCCCCGCAAATAGTAGAACTATTATCCAAAATTTCCCCATTGGGCTGAACTGTTACAGTAACCGTTGCAACATCAGCTTTGCAAGTAAACATAGAACAGCTAGTATTGTATGTTGCAGTATAGGTGGTTGTTTTACATGGGCTGGCAGTAACTGATGTTCCGCTTGTTGGGTTCACTGTGCCCCACGGCTGCCATGTTACAGTTAATGGATTATGGCTACTGGCTGAAAGTGTAGTACTCCCACAGGTATATATGGTTGAAGGGCTGGCAGTAAGAGTTGGCACTTCTATAACCCCAACATCATCAATAACTACTGATGTCCCTGCTGTGTTTACAAGAAACCTTAATTGGTTAAAATTTGCAGATGCGGTAAACGTAATTGAATAATCCTTAGGAGGTAGTCCATGTTGAGAAACGGTTACATTACCTATTGTTGATCCATTGGTTTCAAGGGTTACAGTTCCATTAGCATTGTTAGTAGTATAAGCTCTAAAGCATACTTTATACTTCATTCCAGTATAAAAACTATAGCAAGTAGCCATACCATCACCATTGGTGAGTTTAAAACCATCAGAACCTACCATCCCTTCAGCCAAAATTGGAGTTCCTGATAGCACCCACCAACTAGCAATACTAGAATTGACAGGATTTCCCCTTCCTACGTTGGAGCCATCTATCCCTGAATTGGAAATACAAGGGCAGTTTTGTGCATAGAGCTTTGGCCATGCAAAAATGGTGAATAACACCAGTAGCAAAATTTTAGAATTCATATTTTAATTGATTTATAAGTTAAATTGTGAAATAGACCTATTGATGGTAGCCTAAACCGAATATTGTTATCCCTAATGGACGATTGATAGTTGACTTAGATTTTGTGATTGTATTTGCTGCCAAATTTATCAAAGCAGTATCAAAAACACCTTTAGAGGATGGTGCCCTTGTTTTGGATTTTTCTCGTCGGGCAAACACCATTGTGTTGACCGAACTAATAATATTTTGTGATGGTAAAAGCAGTTTTCTCATGATAGTTTACCTATTAAGTAGTGAAAAATTGCCCCATGTATTTAACAGAAATACAAAAGGATTAATTTGTTTTACTCAAAGGTAGAACCACAAATAATACTGTTTCAAGCGCCAATAAACAGGCGTTTGATTTTTATGATAGGTGTGCCAAAAAATGGATAAGTGAAAGAGAGTATAAAGATTTATGCTTCGGCTTGAGAGATAATTTTTAGCAGCTCGGTTTTTTTGCGGGTAGCCACTTCCAATTCAACACCATCAGTCATAGTAACATAGCCGCCCCCCTTCCCTTTCGAGTAGGCTGTAATAAAATTTAGATTGATAAGATGTTTGTGGTGAATGCGGTAAAACCCATGCCTTATAAGCTCATGCTCAAAATGCGATAAACTTTTCGACACTAGTTTTTTTGAGGTTTTGCTAAAAAATATATTAGTGTAGTGTCCATCAGCTTCACAGCGCAAAATACTTTGTGCATCAACAAAACTTAACCCTGTTAAGGTAGGCAAGCCCACCTTTTTCACCTCCAAATACGTAGCTATATCAAGCAAGCCTTTTGGAGTTGAACGTTTCTCTATTTCTTTAATAGCCTTATTTACAGCTTCGCTAAACTCACCCTCATCAACAGGTTTTAGTATATAATCAAAAGCGGCTGCCTTTATGGCTTTTATAGCGTAACTGTCGTACGCTGTAATAAAAATCACCAACGATGGCAACGTTGGCAGGCGTTTAAGTAAATCAAACCCCGAACCGTCAGCCATCTTTATATCTAAAAATATAATATCAGGACACAGCAATGGTATAGCCCGCGTAGCCGACGACACACTATCTAGTTTGCTTACAACATCAATAAAAGGGAATATCTCTTTTAACAATAGCGCTATTATTTCTCTAGCGTCTTGTTCATCATCTACAATTACGGCCGAATAGTTATTATACCTCATATATTGTGATAGAAGCAATGATTGTACAATTTAAATTTTTAGCAAAGTCCCTTGGGCAATACCATTCTCTACACAAGCCATATATTTAGTAGTATTCTTATTACAAAGTCTACCTTTTTATATATAGCCTATACTTTTAAGAGTCCTTTATATCTCAAAACGTTTCACCACCCACTAGTATTTTTTCTGTCAATAAAATTTCATGCTTTTGTATTTAAATTGCATCAGAATGAGAAAACTGTTTTTGCTTATATTTATTGTATTAACCAAAGCATTTTATTTAGAAGCCCAAAGCCCTATTTTCAAAAAATACACTATCGACGATGGTTTGCCCAGTTCTGAAACTTATTGTGCCGTTCAGGATAAAAAAGGCTATATGTGGTTTGCCACCGATAGAGGGCTAGCAAAGTTTGACGGGTATAATTTCAGAATTTTTACTACTAACGACGGTATGCCTGATAATACCGTTTTTGAGCTTTTTGTAGGCGATGATAATACAATATGGTTTAAAACTATAACATCAGAACTTGGCTATATTAAAAATGATACAGGATATAGCTATAAATACAACCCCGTCCTCCGTCATGCACTTGCTGGGTACATGATAAATCATATACTTTTTGCAAATAACAACCATATTTTGTTCGCCCGACTCAACGGAAATCAAATTATCTTTTTTGAAATAAATGCTAAGGGAGAGTTAAAAAATAGGGATAATATTGACCACGACTCATTAAAGCGTATTTATATTAATAAGGTTGGCCAACAAGTTTCTACTGGAAACAGTATGGCAAAGCATTTTGAGGTATATCTACAGGAAACGAATAAAAAAATCGGCGATTTCTATACCCCTACAGCTATCCAACAAACATTCTCTTGCGCTTCAAAAAGTGGAAATGCTTTCTTTCTTTATATTAACAAATTTGTGTTTCATCTAAAAAATGGAAAATGCGAAAAAATTATTGATTGTGGAGATGCTGAAGTTCTGTCAATCTCTTCTGATAAAAATGATAATCTTTTTGTAGGATATAGGTCTATTGGTTTTGTACGTTATGATGCCAAAAATGGGTATAAGAAAAATCTTACCGCATTAAATAATAATTCTATTTCATCTATCTGTGCCGACAATGAGGGCGGCTATTGGTTTACCTCGCTAGAAAACGGTGTGTACTATTTACCCCCATCACAGTTAATGGCCTATACCGAAGAACATGGGCTACAAATAGCCAAAGTATTAAAAATTGAAAATATAGATAACAATATATTAGCCATACTTTCTAATAGCAAAGTACTAATAAAAAGTAAAGACAAAAAGAATTTTACTGTAATTGGAGATAACAATGAAGGATATGGAGATATAGAATATGACAATAAAAACACCCTTTATATAATTGGAGAAAAAAGCGCTTTTTTATCCAAAATAAATAAAAAAAGAATAATCAGCCTAAAAACTTCAAAAAGAATACATATTGGTTATCATAGTATTTGGACTCAAGATTATCAAGCTGTAACTAGATACAACCGTGATGGTGAAGCATTAAATGATATACCCACAGGAAATTTACCATGGTCAACCTGCCTGCACGAGCTTGAAGACAGTAGTTTATTGGTAGGCACCGTAAGCGGCTTATATAGGAGAGTGAAAGGACAGACCTTTCCCTTAAAAAATATCAACCCTTTATTAGCTGCCCGTATTAGCAGTATAATACCATTTAAAAATTATTTATTAATTTCTACCATAGGCCAAGGTATTTTAATACTAAAAAAAGACGACTATACTAATTTAACACATTTTACTACTGCCAACGGATTATCTAGCATGATATGTAATGTAGTTATGATAAGTCAAGATTCTGTTATTTGGGTGGCCACAAACAGGGGTTTAAGTGTTATGAAATGGCCAAAGGACATGAAAAATGCTTACTTTTCGGTTATTGACAATAACGATGGCATACCTTCAAACGAGATAAATAATATCTGCTTTGTTGGTGATGATTTGTGGTTGGCTACAGCCAAAGGCATATCTATAGTACCTCGCAATAAAGCGACTTCCACATTGCCTGATATACCTATGTACATTGAACGGGTTACCGTAAACGGCAAAATAATTGATAGCCAACACCCGCAAACACTTTTGTACTACCAAAACAATGTAAATATTTTCTTTACAGGGCTACATTATACCCATGCCGGAAAGTTGCAATATAAATATAGGGTTAAAGGAGACACCAATTGGTATTTCACCTCAAACCGCACAGTAGTTTTAAATGGCTTACAACCGGGCAAGTATACGTTTGAAGTAATGGTATTTAAAGCCAACGGACAGTTAAGCACTAAATTGGCAAAATATAGCTTTACTATATTACCCCCTTTTTGGCAAACGTGGTGGTTTATTACCCTTACAACCTTGTTTTTACTTGTTTTTTTAATTGTAGTTATCTATAAAATAATTACAATTAAAAAAGAAGAAGTATACAAAAAAGCGCAACTAGACAGAAAGCTGGCTCAGCTTGAACTTGAGGCTATAAAAGCCCAAATAAACCCGCACTTTATCTATAATTGCCTCAACTCAATTCAGTATTTTAATTATTCAAACGATTATACATCAGTAAAGAAATATTTTGGTTTGCTGGCACGCCTTATCAGGCAAACCATGAAATTCTCGCATGAAACATTTATCACACTTGAAGCCGAAGTGAATTACTTATCAAACTACTTAGAGCTTGAAAAGGTGCGGTTTAAAGAAAAGTTGAGCTATCAACTTGATGTTTCTCCCGAATTAAAAGGCAATACTTTAATGCCAGCAATGCTTATACAACCCTATGTTGAAAATGCGCTAAAACATGGTATTGCCAATCTTAAAAATAATGGTAATGTTTGGATTAAATTTTCAGCACTACCCAACAATTCTCTTTTGGTAGTAGTTGAAGACAATGGCCCTGGGTTTAAAATTTATGATGATGATATTGAGGGAATACATTTTGGCAGCCGACTTACACAAGGGCGCATAACTAACTATAACCAATTATTTGGCCTTGGTATTGGTATTAAAGTGATGCAAAAAGAGCTTCAAAAAGGGTTAAGAATCGAAATTACTATCCCTACTATTACCAATGACAATAAAAGCAGAAAAAATAGCAACTAAAATTGTGTTGCTTATCAGCTAACCACTACTTACTATACAAATTAAAAAACCACATCGTTTTGCTGTACAAAAATGATGTGGTTAAAATGCGTTATTGATAAGTGTACTACCTCTTCAAAGTATCAAAAAATTTAGCACAAAAAACCATTACAACTAATAAGTGGGCGTTTTTAGCAATAAGTGGTCGTTTTCAGGTCATAAGTGGTAAATTTGATATGCGATTTAGAAAAAATTACCTGCCTTTCTTGCAGAAATAATAAACGGCATTACATTTGTGAGTGATTACTCACATACAAATGACAGATAAGAAAGAAAATATTTTAAAAGTAGCTTTAGAAATGTTTGGCGAATTGGGATATAATGCTGTTTCTACCAGTGTTATTGCCAAAAAAGCAGGTGTTTCTGAAGGGCTTATCTTTCGTCATTTCACCAATAAAGATGGTCTTCTTGCAGCCATTTTAGAACAGGGTAACGAGCTGGCTACAAAACACTTTGCAGGTATTGTAATGGAAACCGATGCCAAAGCCGTAATACGCAAGGCTATTGAGTTTCCTTTAACTATTTCGCCTGCCGAGCACTCCTATTGGCGTTTAATATACTCACTAAAATGGCAAAAAGGCAGCTACGATGGCAGTAAAACCGAGCCTTTAAAAATGGCACTAGAAAACGCTTTTAGAAAACTTGGATACAACCAACCCACCCAAGAGGCCGAGTTATTGCTACTATATTTTGATGGTTTGGCCGCCTACATATTACTTCATCATGGTGCCAACCCTACACAAGTGGTGCATTTATTGAAGCAAAAATACAAAGTTTAAAAAAATTTCTAAAAAAAGTGAGTGAGTACTCACTCATTATTAAACAAAATAAAAATATGATACAAATAGATAAAACTAAACCTGTACTAGTAACAGGTGCTACCGGATACATAGCAAGCTGGTTAGTAAAAAAACTTTTAGAAGAAGGTATAACAGTGCACGCCGCTGTTAGAAACCCGAATGACCAAAAGAAGGTAGCCCATTTAAACAAAATAGCTACTGACACCAACGGCACTATCCGTTATTTTAAAACTGACTTATTGCAAAAAGGTTCTTATGCTGAGGCAATGAAAGGGTGCGAATTGGTATACCACACGGCCTCGCCTTTTACATTGACAATTAAAGACCCGCAGAAAGATTTAATAGACCCTGCGGTAAAAGGAACTGAAAACGTTTTGGAAACGGCAAATCAAACCCCATCAGTAAAACGTGTAGTGCTTACTAGTAGCTGCGCCGCAATTTATTCTGATGCCATCGATTGCCAAAATGCCCCGAATGGTGTTTTAACAGAAAATGTTTGGAACACAACCTCTTCAATTGATTATCAACCCTATGCGTACTCTAAAACATTGGCAGAGAAAAAAGCATGGGACATAAGCACAAACCAATCGCAATGGGACTTAATTACCATAAACCCATCATTAGTTCTTGGCCCCCCGTTAAACCCAAATGCAACTACATCAGAAAGTATGAGCATTTTGAAACAACTGGGTGATGGAACAACAAAAATGGGTGTTCCAAATATGGGATCAGGACTTGTGGATGTAAGAGACGTGGCGGAAGCACATTTTAAGGCTGGGTTTATACCCGAAGCTAAAGGACGTTATATTACATCGGGGCACAATACCAATCTTCTTGAAATGGGCACAGCATTATTACCAAAATATGGCGATAAATATCCTCTACCCAAAAAAGCACTGCCCAAATGGTTACTAATGATAGTGGGGCCAATGATTAATAAGCTGCTTACAAAAAAGTTTATTCGTAACAATATAAATGTGGCTTGGAAAGCGGATAATTCAAAAATTAAAAAAGAATTGGGCATGACTTTCAGACCCATTAAAGAGACGATGGAAGACTCTTTTGAGGTATTAGTACAAGAGAATATTATAAAAGCCAAGTAGTTATTTATTTATAATTAAAGCATGAAATATTTAATACCTACACTGTTTACACTATTGCTACTTACCCTATTCTTTGGCTCGGGCATATACTTAGCCAATAGTTTTGCATGGTTTTTTGGTATAAACAGTATTTGGCTTTTACGCCTTGTTTTTAGCGGTTTAGTTATATTTTCAATAATTGGCACAATGTCAAACGTTAATGCTACATCAACCATTGGGCATTACACGTTTTCGACAGCAGCAATTTTAATGGGATTTTTCCTTTACCTCATCCTCGCTACACTAGCACTTAATATTGTTGGATTATTTATAAAAACTGAACCGGCATACTACGGCTTTGCCTCAGTAATTTTAGCAACAGCAGTATCAATTTACGGAATAATAAACGCTTCTACCCTAAATATCACACAAAATACAATAAATATTAAAGGCCTCACCCAACCAATAAAAGCCCTACACATTACCGATACACATTTAGGGCATTATAGAGGGGCTAAAAAACTTGAAAAAATAGCAGAAAAAATAAATCAACAAAATGTAGATGTAGTATTTTTTACTGGCGACCTTTTGGATAGTACAATACAATTAAATGCGGAGAGTATGGCTCCGCTTAAAAAAATAAAAGCACCTATATTTTTTATTGAGGGAAACCACGACCAATACACAGGTGTTGATGCAATAAAAGGATATTTAAAAAGTATTGGTGTAAAGGTGCTCGAAAATCAAGTTACGCATTGGAATGGGTTGCAAATTGTGGGCTTAAACCACATGGCCGCCGATAGCGAAACTAATGATATTCATGCCGGTCGCGGAGCTAGAGTATCAGTAAAAAGTGTATTGGAAGCATTAAATATTGATGCCGATTTGCCCACAGTATTGTTGCATCATGGCCCCAACGGGATTAAACACGCCAATAAAGCAGGTGTTGATTTGTATTTGGCAGGACATACCCACGCAGGGCAAATGTGGCCTGCCACCTTTATAGCCAAGCTAATGTTTGAGTATAACAGAGGTTTACACGATTATAACGGAACAAAAGTATATGTTAATCAAGGCACGGGAACTTTTGGCCCTCCAATGCGTGTGGGCACTAAAAGTGAGTTGGCTATTTTGCAATTAGAACCTTTGGCAAAAGCATAGTGTGGAGGCAGTTATCAAAACATTAAATACCTAAAAATACATTTACAATAACGCTTTACCTTATAAATTACATTTAATCAAAAACGCTCCTTGCAGTAGCCAGGAGCGTTTTTGTATTCGTATCAAGGTAGAAGATATAAGGTTTCTATTTGATTACCTCAACAGTGTAACTGTGCCACTAAATGTATAGGGTTTACCTGCAAAGCTGGTAACATTTACCACATAGGTGTATACATCTTGTTGAGCGGGTTCACCTTTAAAGTGTCC
>JBBKVO010000038.1:0-9288 GCA_037968475.1 Bacteroidia bacterium | reverse complement strand
ATTACAACAAGCAATACATTTACCATACTTACTTAGCGCCTTCGCTACTTTGCGTGCCAATCCTCCTGTCCGCTTGCGGATATAGCGTAAAACACCAATTTCAACACTCCGCTAACTTTCTATACATATACAAAATACTTGTGGAATACCTTATTAGCTATACAAACGGCAAACACTATCTTTGCAGTTAAATGAAAGTCGGAATATTCTTCGGCGGAGCATCACGAGAAAGGGAAGTCTCTTTTTCGGGTGGACGCACAGTGTACGATAACCTTGATAAAGCGTTGTTTACGCCCATACCTTTATTTGTAGATAGTTTCAACAACATCATTCTATTAAATAAAGAACTTATATATAAAGGCAGCATTCGCGATTTTTATCCGCCTGTGCAATATTTGCCTGCAACACAACACAATTTTCAGGTATATGTCGAAAGTTTAGAAGCTGATATAAAAAGAGGTAAAATAAACCAAGACGAAATGATAGGCCATATTGGTTGTAAGGTTACTATTGATGAGTTGCCACAACTAATTGATATCGCTTTTCTTGCGCTGCACGGCAGCTTTGGCGAAGACGGCACTATACAAGGTTTGTTAGAGTGGCTAAAAATTCCCTACACAGGTTCAGGTATATTGCCATCAGCAATTGGTATTAGCAAAGCCGTACAAAAACGCTTTTTGGGCGCAGCAGGTTTTGATACACCCGATTTTATGCTAGTAAACCGCGTAAACTGGGAAGAAGGAGCAAAAGACATTTTATTGTACGATATAAAAACCCACCTTAACTTTCCTATAGTTATAAAACCTGCCAATCAAGGTTCGTCATTAGGGGTAAGTGTAGTACATAGTTTTGAAGAACAAAAAATAGAAGAAGCTATTAATAAAGCCTTCTTTAATAATACTTTACACAAAGCCGATTGGGAAAAATTGACTCAATCGCAAAAAATTGATTATGTGCGCAGTATGTGCGACATACGCGAGGGATTGGGTTTGCCTTTGTTACTTGATGGTGAGCAGATTAACACTCCCGATGAGGTGCTTAATGCTTTAACAAAAAAGCTTGCTGATAGCGAAAGCATAACCCTACAAGCCTTACAAAACGAAAGTGAAATACTGGTAGAAGAGTTTGTTGAAGGTAGAGAGTTTTCGTGTATTGTAATTCGCGGACTTGATGGTAACCCCATAGCTTTGCCACCTACTGAAATTATAAAAGGCAAAGAAGTATTTGATTACCGTAGTAAGTACCTACCCGGACTTTCGCGCAAGCTAACCCCGATAGATTTACCTGCCGATGATATACAAGCCATACGCACCAAAGCCGAAGAGCTATACAGCTACTTCCGTTTTAACACCTATGCTCGTTTAGATGGTTTTATTACCGAAGAAGGCGATATTTTACTAAACGACCCCAATACCACATCTGGTATGATGCCCTCGTCGTTCTTTTTTCATCAAGCGGCAGAAGTAGGACTTAATCCTTCACAATTCTTAACTTTTATATTGTTTACCAGTCTTCAAGAGCGTGCAGAAACCAGCATAGATAATCACACCTATCAAAAGGCATTTATCAACCTTAAAAACACAATAGAAAAGGCCGATAAGCGTAGCGACAATAAAAAACGTATAGCGGTTATAATGGGTGGATATTCTACAGAGCGCCATATATCTATGGAAAGCGGTAGAAACATTTATGAAAAACTGGCTTCATCAGTAAAATATCAACCCATACCTGTTTTTCTTACAGGTAGTGATGATGCTTTCGAGTTGTATCATATTCCTGTAAATATGATGCTGAAAGACAATACCGATGATATTGCCGATAAAGTAAAAAACTACCATCCCAACGCTTATTTACAGCAAATAATAGACGAGTGCCAACCGCTTATAGAAATGCTTGGCACAGGCGAGAAATTTGATGCCACGCCACACAAAATAACAATAGACCAATTGGCACAAATGGCTGATGGTGTATTTATAGCCCTACACGGTCGCCCTGGTGAAGACGGTAGTTTACAACAGCATCTTGAAAGGGTAGGATTACCTTATAACGGTTCAGGATTTGATAGTTCACAAATCACCATAAACAAATACGATACTGCCGAAGTACTTGCTGCAAATGGTTTTAGTGTAGCACCTCACTTTTTAGCACAAAAAACCGATTGGCTGGTCGATAAAGAAGCCTTTTACGATAAAATACTGGCAGTAACGGGTTTACCCATGATAGCAAAACCTGCCGATGACGGTTGCAGTAGTGCAGTAAAAAAGATTAAAACTCGCGAAGAACTGGATGCTTTTTCTCATTTAATGTTTAGGGAGACGATAGAACGTAACCCTGAGATGGAAAAAGTATTAAACTTATCGCCCAAAGAAGAATTTCCTATAAAAACATATTTTCTGGCAGAGAAGTTTATAGATAAAACCGATGCTAAAATATTTTTAGAAGTAACGGGCGGACTGCTCACTCACCACCTGTCTGATGGCGGCATTGAGTATGAAATGTTTGAGCCTAGCGAAACATTGGCCGAAAAAGAAATCCTATCGCTTGAAGAGAAATTTTTGGCAGGGCAGGGGCAAAATATTACTCCAGCACGTTATGCAAAAGAAGCCCAATACAACAAACAGATAGGTGAAGCCGTTAAACAAGAGCTTAAACGTGCTGCCCAACTATTAAAAATAGAAGGTTACGCCCGTATTGATGCTTTTGTAAAGGTGCATAACGACGATAGAATAGAAGTTATTTTTATTGAGGTAAATTCGTTGCCGGGTATGACCCCCGCTACTTGCATTTTTCATCAAAGTGCGATAAACGGATATATGCCTTTTGATTTTATTGATAAAATATTAGAATACGGTTTTAATAAAAAACACACCTTGCAAGCATCATAATGGCAAATAAATTCGTCAATAGTATACTACAGGCAAAATGGTGGGTAAAACTACTGTTGGCCATGGTATTTTTTGTTCTTTTTTTGGTAATGGTAAATTGGGTGCTAAAAGCAATCACCCATCATGGCGAAAGTTTGCCTGTACCCAAAGTAAAAGGATTGGTGTATGATGAAGCTACACGTTTGTTAGATGAACAAGATTTACGCTATGTAATATTCGATTCGGTGTATGTGCCCAAAGCAAAACCCAATCAAATAGTAGAGCAAAATCCATCAGCAGGGTCAAAAGTAAAACGCAACCGTATAATATACCTTACCATAAACGCCTTACCTGTGCCAAAGGTAAAAGTACCTTCGGTAATAGATATGAGCCTGCGCGAAGCAGTAAGCAAGTTGCAAGCGGCAGGGCTTGATGTGGGAGAAATAACTACTAAACCTGATATAACAAATTGGGTATTAGAACAACGTTTTGATGGACGTACGCTAAAGGCAGGTACTGAGATAGATAAAGGGAGTAAGATAGATTTGGTGGTGGGTAAAGGTGAACACAACGAAGATAAGGACCTTATTATGATGGATATTAGGGGACTAACCATTGATGAGGCGACTATAGAGCTAACGCTTATAGGGTTAAATTTAGGGACTGTAACCTACGATAAGGACGTAAAAGACAAATCGGATGCGGTTATATACAAACAAATACCTCAAAGTGGTAACAATGTATATAATGGTCAAGAGATAGATATATTTTTAAAAGAGGCAGACTAAAGAAAACAATGCGAAAGAAATATTTAGGTATATTAGTAATACTATTTTTTGTTAAAGGAGTACAAGCACAGCAGGGCGAAGAAATGCTATTGCCTCTTACCGCTAATCCTGTTTTACAACAAGCGACTAAGCAATTAGCACAAAATAAACTAACTCGCAAAAGTGGTGTAACCGATACTTTACTGCTACCCTTTTTTGATGATTTTTCAAGTGGAGAGGTATTTCCTAATCCTAATAGGTGGGCTGATAGAAGTGCGTACGTAAATACTGATTTTCCTTTTCAACCACCAAGTATAGGTGTAGCTACTTTAGATGCGTTGGATAGCACAGGTCGTCCATATTTTAATATAAGGGCAGGGCTTCGCGGGCCTTGTGATACTTTTAGCTCACAACCTATCGATATATCGCCCTATTCGGTAGGCAATAATATTTACCTTAGCTTTTTCTACCAAACACAAGGGTTAAGCTATTTCCCCATACAAGCCAATGATTCATTGGTATTGCAGTTTAAAGATAATAATGGCTTTTGGTATCCTGTTTGGTTTGCCAAAGGCACAAAAGCAGGTGCATTTACACCTGCCATTATTAAGGTAGATAGTGCAAAATATTTCCATGCAGGTTTTCAGTTTCGTTTTATAAACTACCAAGAATATTTGGGAGGCGTAGGTCAATGGCATATTGACTATGTGTATATGGAGCGTAACCGTAATGATACGGATATAGTGTTTAACGATGTAGCCATTGCACACAAACCAGCCTCTATACTGCGTGAGTACCAAGAAATGCCGTACGAGCAATACAAAGGTTTTGAAAATGCTGAGAACCTAGCTACCCCTAAAGGATATTTAAGTAATATATTTAATGTAGGCCGCACGGTAGACGTTTTTAACCGTGAGGTGCGCGATAATGCCAATAACCTGATAGTAAATTCGCCACGTAGCGGTTTGGCATTGGGGGCACAAACACAGCAGGGGTTCGATTTTCCCTCAACACTAAATACAGTAGCTCTTAGTAGCGATACGGTTACTTACAATATTGCGGAGTATTTAAAGATAACAGGGGCTAACTTTAGGCGTGCAAACGACTCGGTAAATCGTAAACTAACCTTTGCCAATTGGTATGCCTATGATGATGGTACTGCCGAAACAGGCTATGGAATTCGCCGTGGAAAAGGAAAGGTAGCGTATCGATTTAGAGTAAACAAACCCGATACCCTTAGAGCAATTTCAATCTACTTTTTTCAAGCAGAAGATACCGTTAAGAAACCCATAATACTTTCGGTATGGAACAGCATCACACCCAATGGTTTTGGTGAAGATTTGGCCTACAAAAAAATAATAGGCTACCCCACCTATACCGATAGCATAAACGGCTATCATACCTACGCATTGGATAGTGCTATTGCAGTAACAGACAGCTTTTTTATAGGTTGGGAACAAACCACCGAGTTTTTTTTAAATGTAGGTTGGGATAGAAACTATATGTTAGATGGTGATAGCGTACCCAATCCCGCGTTATACTTTAATACTACGGGCAAATGGTACCAATCGTATATACCCGGAACGATGATGATGCGCCCGCACTTAGGAAAAAACTTTTTAGATACCATGACTTTGAGTGCAAGGCAACCCTTTAAAGCAGAAAAAAGAAGCTTTGGCGTATACCCCAATCCCACCAATAGCAAGCTATGGCTGCAATGGGAACAGGAGGGAGAGTACCCCATTTCTATTAGTGATATTACAGGAAAAATCTTGTTGCAAACAACACATACTACACAACAAGAACAAGCAATTGATATAAGCCACTTGTCTAATGGTTTATATTTTATAATTTTACACCACCCTACACAGGGAAACTATACTACCAAATTTATAAAACACTAATTATGGCCGATATAACTGTTGAGGAACTAAAAAACCGTATGGATAGCGGAGAAGACCTTATTGTAATTGATGTTCGCGAACCCCACGAATACGAAGAGTATAACATAGGTGCACGCCTTATACCCTTGGGTACTTTGCCCAGCGTGGTAGAAGAACTAAGCGACCTAAAAGACGAGGAAATTATTGTACACTGCCGCAGTGGTGCACGCAGTGCCAATGCCAAAGCCTACCTAGCCTCTATAGGGTTTAATAATGTGCGCAATGTATTGGGCGGCATTATGGATTGGCAAATGAAGTTTGGCACCGCTAAATAATCAAACAAAAACATATTTTTTTAATAAGTATAAAGCCCTTGCAAAAGGGCTTTTGTTGTTTATTGTAAGAGCAATAATTACAATTAATATTTTAACTTGCATTACTATGTCAAATACTGGGGAAAAGTTTGAGCGGCTGGATTATAATACCTTTCTATCGGTTTTAGCTAATTATAAGTCTACAAGCTCTAATTCAAAATTGTGTTTCATATTAGGGGCAGGAGCTTCTGTAATGTCTGGCATTCCATCGGGAGGCACATTTGCTAAAAAATGGCGGGATGAATTATTGGCTGACCCAAATAGAAAAACCAAAATTCAAGCATTTATAGATAAACATACTATTACCAATGCTAATGTGGGTGAGTTTTATTGTGAACTATACGATTTACGTTTTGAGGGAGCAAAGTGGCAAGGGATTGAATACCTTAATAAAGAAATGAAGGGGAGAGAACCCAGTTATGGGTATACAGTCCTTTCTCAAATACTAACTCACTCAAACTCTAATATTGTAATCACTACCAACTTCGATAATTTGGTAGAAAAATCGCTATACATATATACCGAAAAACAACCTTTGATGTTGGGGCATGAAATGATGGCTGCTTTTGCAAAAGAAAGCCCTGATACTCCACTAATTATTAAAATTCATAGAGATTTATTTTTTAAACCATTTAATACAGAGGATGAAACAGCAGATTTACAAAAATCTTGGAAAGGGGCTTTAGAAAGATTACTAGCTAATAGAATTGCGATAGTTATTGGCTATGGAGGTAATGACGGTAGCCTTATGAAATTTTTAAATAATATTAGTGGACCTGAAGAAATTTATTGGTGTGATAGAAGTGAACCCAATGCAAAGGTTTTAGGACTACTAAATAATAAAGGAGTAACAGCACACTATATTGAAATTAATGGCTTTGATGAGCTAATGTTTGATATAAGCAATGCTTGGAAACTAGAAAGATTAAACGATGAAATAATTGAAGTGGCTAAGGATAGGGCAGAGGTGTATAGAAAGAAAGTTGAAGACCTTACAAGTAGACTTAGTAAAGAGGGAAGCCCTGAACAGCAGGAAAGAGTAAAACAATTTGTTGAAAACCCTAAAAGCTGGTGGGATTATGAATTAAAAGTGCGTGCAACAGAAAACAAAGATAAAAAAGAAAAAATATATAATGAGGGGTTAAAGAGTTTTCCTAATAGTCCCGAATTAAATGGTAACTATGCTTTTTTCTTACAATACACACACAAAGACTATGATGCCGCTGAAAGATATTATAAAAAGGCATTAGAACTTGACCCTAACCAAGCTAATAGTAATAACAATTATGCTGTTTTCTTACTTTATATCCGTAAAGATTATGATGCTGCTGAAAAATATTATAAAAAGGCATTAGAGCTTGAACCTAATCAAGCCAATATTATTGTCAACTATGCTTCTTTCATACAGTTTATCCTTAAAGGCTATGACACTGCTGAAAAAAAATACGAAAAAGCATTGGAGTTAGAGCCTGATGATGCTGATTACAATGGCAACTATGCCAGTTTTTTATTAGCACAAGGTAAAAAGGACACAGCTAAACCCTATTTAAATAAAGCATTTGAAAAATGTACTGAAAACCAGTTACAAATTGAATTATGGTTTTACCGTTATGCACATTACCTTGAATATTTTGAGGAAGCACACAAAAAGCTAATAGAGTTAATTGAGCAAGGTATTCGTTCACCATATTGGAATTTTGAGGATAATATAAAGCAAGCTGAAAAAGACGGGCATCCTAATGTAAAAGAATTGAAACGTTTAGCTAAAATTATTACAGAAGTTAAAATTTAAGTACTTGTTTAGTGGGTCGACCTTTCCTTAATACCTCCTAAAAACAGGAGGGGAAACTTAATTCCCTTTTGGTTGCATAATTTCACTATTCACTGATGGGCATAGGTATAAGCGCACATCATCAAGAAAATAATAGGCTAGGTAGCTTATATTATTTTCTTCGCCTTTTTCAATGGTTTCTTCTTCTCGCAGTTCACCCGTACTGTTTTCTTGGGGTTGGCGCACAGGGTGGTTTTTTTGGGTTTCAATCAGGGTGTTTTCGTGGCTAAAAAAGTTGCCAATAGTAAGGTATTCATACGCACTATCGGCCAAAAAGCTGGCATCAATACGCAGCCATTCTTTAGTGTTGTTTATCACCCGCTCTACATTTACCTGCGGTTGGGTAAGTATTGGGGCACAACTGCTGCGTTGTGGGTTATTTGTAGTAAGCAAAGCTCCAATATTATTGGTAGCATAGTAGCTGTTTTCGCCCAATGCCACCCAAAACTCAATACAGTATAAATTACCCGGTACAAGGGCTTGGGTTAGTTTCACACTCAAGTACTCGTGCCACTCGTTGGGTTGGCAACCTCCGTCGGGCGAGTAGTTTATTAGGCCAATCATCACCTTGCCACTATGGGGCTCCATAGCTCCTTCACCCGTGTGTGGAGTTTTAGACCAGCAATCATCATCAGCATAAGCACTCATCACATCAGTCGATGTGCCTATAGTAGTATACCAGTTGTATACATAATCGTTAATATCATCATTATCAATCAGCCAACTGCAAGGGAAAGGTTTTTCTGTTTTTTGTTCAAAATCTCCGTTGGGCACAAGGTTCATCTGTCCGAAAACTAATGCGGGAAGAAGAAGGGGGAGTATAAACAAGCTGCGTACCATAATGCTTTAGCTTATACTAGTATAACTGATAAAAACATATAATTAGTATTCAAGTCAAACGCTTTTTGTGCATAAAATGTAGAGGGCTTTTGCCGCAGGATGGCTTTATTTGAGCTATGAAACAACCTGAGAGCCTTGAATTGGTAGCCCAATTCCATACTACGTTTAAACATCCTGTACTTGAAACCCCTACCATACCCGATAGCAAGCGCTGCGATTTACGCGTTAGTTTGATAGCAGAAGAGCTAGACGAGCTACGCGAAGCTATTGCCGATAAAAATATGGTAGAAATAGCCGATGCCCTTTGCGATATACAATATGTGCTTAGCGGTGCGATACTTGAGTTTGGCTTGGCGCATAAGTTTAAGACCCTTTTTGAAGAAGTGCAACGTAGCAATATGAGCAAAGCCTGCACCAGTGAAGAGGAAGCTATTGCCACTGTAAACTATTGCAAAGAAAAGAAAGGGGAGGAGTGCTACTACAAACAAGAGGGTGATTTGTACTTGGTATACCGCAAAGAGGATAATAAAACCATAAAATCAATAAACTACAGCCCCGCTGATTTGAAGGGAATAGTAGAGGCATAGTTTACTCAAGCGCCTTTAAATCAGATATAGAGGCCAAAAATAGTTGGTAAAATCTCAGACATTCCTTGTCCTATAAGTATTTAAATAAAGTCAATTGAAACTTGTTTCAATTGACTTTATTCGTTTATGAAAAAGGGTAAAA
>JBBKVO010000037.1:0-30091 GCA_037968475.1 Bacteroidia bacterium | reverse complement strand
TCTTCAAGATTAATTCGTATTTTTGTATTAGGTTGCTCATTATTATAATGACTTGGTAATCAATATAATATACTAATTTTTAGTGAAATGGGCAACCTTATTTATAATGCACTACGGGTTTACCTAATTAATTTGTTTACTATATTACCTATCAATAGTGCTTTAGATATTTATGCTAAAGAAAAGGCAGATTTGAGAAATGCAGGAACCATTATTGATGATTTTGATTTATTAATTGGCTCGACTGCTATTAAGTTTGATATGATAATGGTAACCAATAACACCAAGCATTTGGGACGTATATATGGGATACAAATACAAGATTGGACAAGGGTTCAAAACTTAGAAGAATTACCTCCTATTGAAGGAGATGCGCCAAGTAGTTCTTAAATTACTATTTTCGCAATCGTTTTTAAAAACACCACACATGAACGACACGATATTAGTAATTGGCAGTGCAGGACAACTAGGCACTGAATTGGTTGAAGCCCTACGCGGCATACACGGAGGAACAAATGTTATAGCCAGCGACGTAAAGGACGCGGCCGACGTAAACCCCGTACTTACTCAAACAGGCCCGTATGAAAAACTGGATGTTTTGAATAAACCCCGACTAACCGAAGTACTTACTAAATATCAACCCAAACAAGTATACCATTTGGCAGCTTTGCTATCGGCAACGGCTGAAAAGCACCCCAAATTTGCTTGGCAACTAAATATGGATGGTTTGTTTAATGTTTTAGATGCCGCCATCGATTTTAAAATAGGTAAAGTATACTGGCCTAGCAGCATTGCTGTTTTTGGCCCTAATACCCCCCGCATTGCTACCCCACAGCATTGCATTATGGATCCCAATACTATTTACGGTATTAGCAAACAAGCTGGCGAACGCTACTGCGAGTATTATTTCCAAAAACGTGGTGTAGATGTGCGTAGCATACGCTACCCCGGTTTGATAGGCTATAAATCAGTACCGGGTGGTGGTACTACCGACTATGCGGTTGACATTTACCACGAGGCACTGAAACAAAACAGCTTTAGCTGCTTTTTACCTGCTGAAGCGGCCTTGCCCATGCTTTATATGCCTGATGCGCTAAAAGCAACCATTAGCCTAATGGAAGCTCCTGCCGATAAAATAAGTATACGTAGCAGCTACAATGTAGCGGGTATGAGCTTTAACCCCGAAGAAATTGCGGCTAGTATTGCCAAAGTAATGAATGGCTTTAGCATCAGCTACGATATTGACCCTGTGCGCAAAGCTATTGCTGCCAGTTGGCCAGCCAGTATTGATGATGCCGTAGCCCGTGCCGATTGGGGTTGGAAACCAGACTACGACCTTGATGCTATGACCAAGGATATGCTGGATAACTTGAGGTTGGCGGCTAATGCCTAGTTATAGATTAATGTTTGTCAAACTTTAAAAGTTTGACAAACATATTAATCCATAATGGGTATTGTAAGTAATAAGTAAAAGATTAAAACTATCCATATAAATCCTGTAAGGAAAAGAAGAGTAGCTATAAGTCCGTTTTTATCTTTATCAACGGCATATATAATTACTATAATGGGGTAGCTAATTATAAACAGTACACAAAGAAGGCCTAATACATCACTTATAGGGCTTGTGTATATCCACCCCGCCTTTAGCTCTGCACTACTAAATACTATTGCTGCTATTAGTAAAGAAGTAATTAAATAATATCTTATCCATTTATACTTAATTAGTTTCATAACTTATTATCTATAAGATGGCCTTTTTCAAATACAAAATTGAGTTTGTGTAGTTTGCTCGTGTCTCTGGTTCATAATAACTTCTATCCTCCCAAATAGACTAAGTCTTTGTCAAACTTTAAAAGTTTGACAAAGACTTAGTCTAATACAAAACTGCATTTGTATTGTGCACCCTGCGCCAGTAGGTAATTATGCCCGCCCAAATTATTAGTAAACCAATGCCATACAACGGCCAATTGTAGTAAGTGGGTATATAGCTTAAACTTTCTTTTACCAATTGCTTGGCTGTGGGCAAACTCCATACTCTGCCAGCATTAGCAGCATAATTAAAAAAGGGATAAATAAAGGTATACAGTATTATTCCGCTACCAATAAGCATAGTGCCCCACTCGCGTTTGCGTATGCGGCGCACAGCCCCTTTATGTTCGTAGCTTACTATTATCAACGCAAAGGCAATCATACTGGCTGCAACCAAACACGGGGTGAGTACTGGGCCAAACCACGCTACGGGTATTAAGAAAAGTATATCCCAATCTAAAATGTTGGCAGGCCAATCCAGTATCAGGTATAAAAATACGTAGTAAAAAATATCCCAAACGGCAAAGCAAAACAGAAACCATGCAAGGCGCGATAGCTTGTTGTTGGCCAACATATATCCTGCTGTAACCAACATTATCACTGTGGCGACTTCTCTGCCCAACTCAGTAATTATAAGCCTATCGCCCATTTCTTTTAAGGGCAATACAAACCCATCAGGGTATAGCAAGTAGCGCAGGTATATAACTACTGCACTTTCGAGAAAAGCCATAGCTATTGAAAAAGCAAGGGCTACTACAATTTTGCGTTTTAGTGTCATTTCCATTAGTATCTGTAATTTTCTATTTCTTCAATAGTTTCTGTTTGTGGTTCGGTTTTGGGCTTAGGTATGGGTAGGTAGTAACTTTTCCAGTTTATATAGCGCAGTTGATTAATTGCTTGTTGGTCGGTATAGTTCCAACTTTGCCAGCCATGGTTGTTGTCATTCGTCAAAAAGTTATCTGTTTTTGCTTCCCAACGGTCTATCAGTTCGTTCACTTGGTGGACGTTATAATTGTGCAGGTTAGCAGGGTTATTTTTCAATCCCTCAGACCATTGTGCCAATAGTGGTAGGTTGGCAGGCGATAGACTGCCGATGTAAAACATATCAGGGTCTTTTTGTTCGGCGACAGCTTTTTGTATGTTGTAGCGGGCTATTAGATTGTCCCAATTAACGGCACAACTAAGCACCATCACCCCAAAAAACATTACAAAATTGGTGCGTACCAAATACCAGTTGGGCTTTTTGGTGTATAGCTTGTAGGCCGTGAAAAACAAGCCTATGCACGATAAAAGCAGATAGTAAAACACGCCAATGCGTTTGTAGGTTAGCCCATCGACAAAGTGTATGTATAGCGAGTTTTTTAGTCCGCTGGTAGCCACCAAAACAAGGTTTTGCAGCACCCACAGCAAAGCAAGAATAAATAGCATTTTGGCATTTTTATCAAAATTTAATTGTCCCCTAAAAAGATAAAGCAATATGGCCACTGCAATAACTATTGAGGCTATAAGTGCCCCGACACCTTGGTGCACCATTTCTGAAAAATTATACTCGTTAGGGTTGCTTATTCCGTCGGCTAGAAAAGAAATATCGGCAAGGTTGACTATTAGCAGCAATACGTTTAGCAATATCAATAGCAAACCGCCTGCTTTTCGGTCAATTTGTTGGCGGCTGGTAAACTCATTTGTATAGGGAGGTAACAATGCAATTATTGGGGCTGCCCATGTTGCCTCCTCACGTTCGATACTTTTGATACGTTGGTGGCGAACAAATACTAGGCACAGATAATAACCCAATAGGGTGATGAGTATTCCTTCAATAGAAATAAAACTAAGGTCTATCTTTTTTAATACCTCGCTAAACGATTTGCTGGCAAAGCTGTACAGGAGAACAAACAATAAAAATATGCCTATTACCAAAAGGTAGATATACCAATGGTTAGCAACACCTGTTTTATCGCTTTTGCGAGCACGGGCTATTTGCCAGCCTTTTATGGTTTTTGGGACGGATGAGAGAAAAGAGATTCCTGCTTGTGCAATAACCACTACGGCTGCCGATTGCGGACTAACGGTATAGCCTGCTAAAAACATCCATGCCAATAGCAGGGTGATGAAGCATAAAGCATTGCCATACAAGCCCATGCACACAGCAGCAAACAATACGGCTGTTGCTGCCCACCACCAGTTTTTATGTTTAATAGCTTGTGGGGTAGCGATGGCGAACGCTCCTATAAGAAACAAGCTGTACAAACCGAAGTTAATGCCCCACGATTGTTGGTAGAACAAAAAGCTGAATACAAACGCGCCTACAAGGCAAATAATGTCTTTAGTTTTCATTAGTGATATTGGTTTTTAAAATTGAGTACTATAAAGTTGTTGTTGCAGTTGTTGCAGGTTGGTATGTATGTTTTGCAGCAAAAAATCAGGGGTAATAGGTTGGCAGGCTTTGCCTTTTCGGTAAGCAGCCAAAAACTTAAAAAAGTAGTCGGGTGCGCAAATAGTGCCTATTACTACGGCAACCCATACAGGCAGGCTATGGTTGCCATTACCCAACTCAAAAAACTGTAGTTGTATTTCGTCTTCAAAAGCAGTCCCGTAACCAATAAGCACGTGTTTGGCATCGTGCAGCTCGTAGTGGGGTATTAGCTTTAACCCTTGATTTTCTATAAACCCTACCACACTATTGCCCAGTGAATTTTTGGGCATTTTTAACAGTGCTTCACGACTATAAGGCTTGTGGGTAGGTTTGTATACCCTAAACAGCATAGGGAAATACAGCCAATAGGTTAGCCTTTCCATTACACACTGCCTTATCTTTTTTAACTGTTGGTATAGCATGGCTTAGTGGTGTTTGCTTTTGTGGTTATACCCTTTCCATACTATGCGCAATCGTTGGGTTATTGTCCACGCCATACCCACCAGTAGCATTGCGCCCCGTATCAGGATGCTTTTAAGTATGTATTTTATCTTTTTCATTTTATAGAAAGTGCTTTGTATTTCAAAGTCTATGGTCAAAAAAAAATCACTTAATAAGTTGAGATAGGGTTTCTATAACATCCATAAAGAAATTGCCTCCCCTATCGTTAATCAGTAAAAACTCTTGTGTAGGGTCGCCAAAAAAAGGACTGAATGTATAAGAGAGTTGTGTGCCTATAATAGCATATAGCATTGCCCATGAAAAGGTGAACCATATTGCTTTTCTAAAAACTGGATTTGTTCTTTCAGCTGTGTGCTCTGTAGTTTCTTGTTCAATAGCAGGTATCCAACTTTCTTTATAAATCAAAAGCATTTGCTCATAAAACAGGCGTATTCCTATATAACCGCCAATAGCAATTATTACAATATTAATAAACTTGTAAAAGGCATAGCCATTAGTGGTGATTAAAAAGAAAAAAGCAACAGGAGCAAAGGCAGCAATAACAAGACTAATGTATGTGAGGCAAACCACAAGTAATCCCAAAATTTGTTTAAGTCCTTGTTTTATGCCCAAATACGAAAGGAACATATACAGGGTGGGAAAACAAATTAGAGTGGTGAGAATAAAAAGCAACGGCAGTTTTACACCTGAAACAAGTGATTGTAGTAAATTGAATTGTGCGCCTAATAAAAAACCATAACAAGTAAACATGGCTATGCTTAAAATAAACAAGCCCCCCATTTCTTGGTTAGATAGGCCAACGCCCAGTGTGCGTTTTAGCAAGTCGTCTTTTTTACGTAGTAGTTCCTTTAGTGTACCGAAAAATGTTTTTTCCATATCAAAGTGCTTTGTATTTCAAAGTGAATAATCAAAAAAAATAGCCACAACAATTCATGGCCTTTCTATTCAATATTTTTAATAAAACTTTCAAGACTGTCCAAGTGGTCTTTAAATGCTTTTGTGCCCAGTTTGGTAGCCTTATAGGTTGTATTTGTTTTACGGCCAATAAAACCCTTGCGCACATCTATATAGCCCGCTTTTTCAAGCGCGGTAATATGGCTGGCAAGGTTACCGTCGGTTACTTGCAGTGTTTCCTTTAGTGTATTAAAGTCAACACTGGCATTCACCACCAGCACACTCATTATTGCCAGCCGCGTGCGGTTTTCAAAAGCCTTATCAAATCCGTCTAAAAGCGGTTTCATCCCTTATCTATCGTATTTATACCACATCACAAACCCATATACAATGTGCAATACACCAAAGCCCATTGCCCAAAACTCCAGTCCGTAGCCCACATAAAAACTGGCTAGTAATCCCAAGCCAATTTGGCACAACCCTAAATATCTAATCTCGTTTAGGGTATACTTTCCGGCATTAAACAAAGCCAACCCATAAAATACAAGTGTGGCAGGGGCTACCAAGCCATACTCGTAGTGGTATAGCAGAGCCATGCAGAATAAACCACCGCTGCCCAGTGGCAATAGCATATTAACCGCCAAGCGAAGGGCTGTTTTATCAAACAAGTTTACCCCCTCTTTTTTTGCCTTGCGTGCCGTAAAAGCAATAGCAAGCAGCAAAGCCGTTGCCAAAGTGGTGAGGGCTATCACCAGTAGATTAAAAGTAATAGTCCGCTCTTGCTGGGGCGAAATATACACCTCAACATATTCAAACGTTTTGCGTACACCTTCTGATACTAAATACCTGTGCGTGATATAGGCCGAGGCTAACGCTACCAAGCCTGCCGATATACCCGAAAATCCACTAAGCGAAATAAAACGGGTATTACGTTCCATTATACTGCGTATTTCACGCAAATCCGTCAATTGGCTTTCTTTTTCATTCATACTTTAAAAGCACTTTGTAATGCAAAGTACGTTGATTTAAAAATACTGTGCAACATTTTTTTTGAGAATAATAGAGTTGAGGGCAATTGTATTATAAAACCATCTTAGTTTCATGGAAAATGAATTAAACAGAAATGCACATTGCATCTTCCACTTGACAGGTTAAACCTACCGCTATTCATACCTGTGGCAATCCCGATAGGTATGAATAGCATCGGTTTTCAAACCGATGGAAAAGGGTTTAATCTAATAAGTAAAAGAGAGGGGGAATTATGAACGTCGATAATAAACACACTATTTGGGGTGAGTTAACAAAAAATTACCACCCGCGAAACAAAGTATAGGTATTTCCTGCGGGGGTAATTCCAAAAGCGCAGGATTATAACCTGCTATATTAAATGGTTAACTTTGGAAAGAAAATTGCAATAAGGTTAGCACACCTGTATAAAAACGGCTGTTCTATTGCCCTTTTTACTTAAAAATTTCTATATTATCCTGTTATGACCGCAGCACACAAACATACCAACGCACTTATACACGCCAGCAGCCCCTATTTGCTTCAACACGCACATAATCCTGTAAACTGGAACGAGTGGGGCGAAGAAGCATGGCAAAAGGCCAAAGCCGAAGATAAACCTGTGTTAGTCAGTATTGGGTACAGTGCCTGCCATTGGTGTCATGTAATGGAGCGAGAGAGCTTTGAAAACGAGGACATTGCCGCACTGATGAACGAATATTTTGTGTGTATAAAAGTTGACCGTGAGGAACGACCCGATGTAGACCAAGTGTATATGGATGCAGTGCAACTAATAAGCGGGCGAGGCGGCTGGCCGCTAAATATGTTTTGCCTGCCCGATGGGCGACCCTTACATGGAGGGACTTATTTCCCTTCGGGAGAGTGGGCACAGTTGCTAATGCAACTGGATAATTTTTATAAGAACAAAAAAGACGAAGCCGTTGCCTTTGCCCAAAAACTTACCGATGGCGTGCGCAATATGGATGCCCTGAATGTGAAACCTGCCGACGATGCTTTTACTATGGAAAGCATACAAAGCATGGTAGAAACATGGGCACAGCAATTTGACTGGAAGGAAGGCGGCAACCAACGTGTGCCCAAATTCCCAATGCCAAACAACTGGCAATTTTTACTCAACTATCACCTATTGGCAAACAACCCGCAAGCGGGTGAATTTGTTGATTTTACGCTTGAAAAGATGGCTCGTGGTGGTCTGTACGACCAATTGGGCGGTGGTTTCACCCGCTACTCTACTGATGGAGTTTGGCTAGTGCCCCATTTTGAAAAAATGCTGTACGATAACGGTCAGTTAGTATCGCTATACGCAAACGCTTACCGCACCATGCCCAGCCCCTATTTTAAAACAGTACTACAACACACGCTCGAATTTGTAGCACGCGAACTTACCAGCCCCGAAGGAGGCTTTTATAGCGCATTGGATGCCGATAGCGAAGGCGAGGAAGGCAAGTTTTATGTATGGACAAAAGCAGAATTAAAAGACCTTTTGGGCGATGATGAAGACCTTTTTAGCCAGTACTACCAAGTAAGTGAAAAAGGCAATTGGGAGCACGACAAAAACATTTTGCATACCCTTATAAGTACTGAAGAGTTTGCTAAAGAACACAGCATGGATGTGGCCAATTTTGAAGCCTATTTGCAGCAGTGCAATACAAAACTAATGGCCGCTCGCGACCAACGTACCAGGCCGGGACTTGATGATAAGCAAATATGCAGTTGGAATGCCCTAATGCTAAAAGGCTATGCTGATGCTTACCTTGCCACCAACAATACATCTTACCTAGAGGCAGCTGAAAAAAATCGTGCTTTTATAGAGAAGAGTTTTTTGCGTGATGCCCACTTGCTGCGCATATACAAAGACGGTAAAAGCACCATCAACGGATTTATAGAAGACTATGCCTGTGTAATTGATGCTTATATACAACTATACCAATGTACGTTTGATACACAATTGCTTCACACCGCCAAGCAGTTGCTTGATACTTGTTTTAATGAGTTTTATAATGAAGAAGTACAATTGTTTTACTTCACCTCAAAAAACGACCCTCCGTTAGTTACCCGCAAAACCGATACGGGCGATGATGTAATATCATCTGCCAACGCAATACTTGTAGAGATGCTATATAAAATAGGCTATTACTTTGGCGATACGCACTATACACAAGTAGCCAATACCATGCTGGCAAAAATGGGGCAGCAAATGCAAAAATACCCAAGCTGGTATAGCCGTTGGGCACAAGGGGCACTATTGCAAGCCAAAGGTTTGTATCAAATAGTTATTGTGGGAAAAGATGCCGCCCAACTGTACAAACAGTATGAGGGCTATATACCCAATGCCATATTTGCTATAAGCACTGATGAAAACAATGCCCTGCCCTTGTTTGAAAACCGCTATGTAGAAGGCATAACCCTTATATACATTTGCCACAACAATACCTGCCAACTACCCGTTGATAGTGTAGAAAAAGCACTAAAATACATTGTTTAGTTATACCTTTTGAAAACCACATAATTATTTTGGGTAACTTTATAACGAAAAAGACCTTTTAAAGAATGGAATTGCATACCAAATACAACACTCGAATATTTTTGGGTGTTTTTATATCGCTAATAACAATAATTATCACAATATGCCTGCCCTTTTCAGTAACTAGTTATACGGCAGGCTTGTTTTTGTTGATAGTGTTTGTTTTTCTAACACTACAAAAAATGCCTTGCAAAATTATAGTACATAACGATGAGTTTATACTTGAATACAAGTTGTTTATCTTTAAAAGAAAACAAGAAAAATACAACCTTAACGATGTAGAGTTTAAGGTAGAAAAGACCCTTCGTTATAGAGGCGGCAAGGTTAAAAAATTAGTAATTACCAATAAATCAGGAAAAATAATTGAGGAAATTGATAAAGACTATTTTAAAAACTCAAGCGAACTAAATAAGCTAGTGCACCTAAAAAATAATAAGTAGGTACAGTAAGTTACAATCAGTCGTTTACTAATTATAAAATGGTTTTTTCAACCCCATTATTTACTAAAAGTAACAGCATCAATTTCCAAAAATTTTTCCTTCATGGTGCTTAGTGCAAAAGCCCCTGCTGCCGCCGCAAATACCGAATAATCAAAAGCACCTTTAATTCCTGTAGAAAAACTCATAGCCAAGGCAAATAGTAACAGCAAAAACCCGCTAAGTTTTGCTGTCAATTCGGTTTTAAAACCCACAATAAGGCAAAGGGCAAAAACAACCTCAGCAATAGTGGCTATTGCACCCGTAGCAGGTATTATACTTTGGGGCAGCAAAGGGTTTATCATTTGGGTATACTGCAAAAAACTTTCCCAGTTACCCCAAACCGAAATATCTTTACTCCACAAGCCAAACCTATCAGCAACCGCCGATAGAAAACCCGCAGCAATAGAAAATCTTAAAAATAGTTTAATTACCTGTGTTTTCATACGTCTTAATCAGTTAAGGGGGTCAAATGCACTACAATAATCGCTAGTAAGAGTCTTAGCACAAATAAACAGCATCATTTTAAACCTGTAAGCATTAAAGTGCAAAATCAATACATTTGTAGCGCATCAAAAACAATACAAAAAAAATAAGACGACTATGTACGATACACTGAAACCCATACTAGAAAAAGAACTACAAGAAATTAAAGACAACGGCCTGTTTAAAAGCGAACGTATTATTGCCTCGCCACAAGGGGCGGATATAAAACTAAACACAGGCCAAGAGGTAATAAACTTTTGTGCCAACAACTATTTGGGCTTATCATCTCACCCAAAAGTAACCGAAGCCGCCAGAAAAGCTATTGATACACACGGCTACGGAATGTCGTCAGTTCGTTTTATTTGCGGCACACAGGATATACACAAAGAGTTAGAAGCAAAACTATCAACCTTTTTGGGTACAGAAGATACCATTTTGTATGCCGCCGCTTTTGATGCCAACGGAGGTGTTTTTGAGCCTTTGTTTAACGAGCAAGATGCCATAATAAGCGATGCCCTAAACCACGCCAGTATTATTGATGGGGTGCGTTTGTGCAAAGCCGATCGACACCGTTATAACCACAACGATATGGCCGACCTTGAAGAAAAACTTATAGCCACACAAGATAAACGCAACCGCATAATAGTTACGGATGGTGTATTTAGTATGGACGGTACTATTGCCCAATTGGATAAAATTTGCGATTTGGCCGATAAATACAAAGCCCTTATAATGGTGGATGAATGCCATGCCAGTGGTTTTATGGGCAAAACAGGTCGCGGTACGCACGAGCATCGCGGAGTATTGGGTCGTATAGATATTATCACGGGCACACTAGGCAAAGCCTTAGGTGGTGCATCAGGAGGTTTCACCTCAGGCAAAAAAGAAATTATAGAGTTGTTGCGCCAACGCTCTCGCCCATATCTATTTTCAAACACCCTTGCCCCTTCAATTACAGGTGCAAGTATAGCCGTGTTGGATATGCTTAGCGAAACTACCGAGTTGCGCGATAAGCTGGAAGAAAATACCAAATATTTCCGTGAAGAAATGACCAAAGCAGGTTTTGATATTAAACCAGGTGAGCACCCCATTGTACCCATTATGTTATACGATGCCGTTATAGCTCAAAACATGGCTACTAAATTGCTTGACGAAGGTATATATGTAATTGGCTTCTTTTTCCCTGTAGTGGCAAAAGGGCAAGCGCGTATACGTGTACAAATATCAGCAGGACATGAACGTCATCACCTTGAAAAAGCTGTCGCTGCCTTTACTAAAGTAGGTCGTGAATTGGGCGTTTTAAAGGCAACCGCATAAAACTGAGAAACAGCGCGGCTGTTTCCCCTCCTGAATTTAGGAGGGGATTAAGGGGAGGTCGAATAAAGATTAAAGAACAAAAAAAGCAGCAAAGCAATCTTTGATAATTACCAAAAGATTGCTTTGCTTATACTAGTCGCTAAACAAAAATTTTATCAATTCCCGCTCGCAATGACGGGTTTAACCATCAACCACAGTGAAACCAATAGCCGAAGTAATCCTCTCGCCTGCATTAGTACCATACTACGATTTAGAGGGCAAAGTAGTGGTAGTGATAGATATACTGCGTGCTACCACCACCATGTGTTATGCTTTTATGAATGGTGCAGATCGCATTATCCCTATTGAAAGTATTGATGAGGCTAAAAAACATTTAGGTGGCGACTATGTAGTAGCTGCCGAACGCGATGGCTTGGTAGCCGAAGGTTTTACATTGGGCAACTCGCCTGAAAGTTTTACGCCCGAAATTGTAAACGGCAAAACCGTAGTGCTTACAACTACTAACGGCACATATATGTTGAATCAGTGTTTAGCTGCCGATAAAATTGTAACAGGAGCATTTACCAATATTAGTGCTTTGTGCAATTGGCTTATTGGGTGGAACCAACCAGTGGTATTGGCCTGTGCAGGGTGGAAAAACAAGTTTAACCTTGAGGACACGGTGTTTGCAGGTGCAGTGCTGCACACCATAAAAGAACATTTTGACCTTGAAAGCGATAGTTGTGTGGCAGCCTTAAATCTGTTCCTCACCGCATCGCAAAACCTTGAAGGCTATATGCGCCATAGCAACCACGCCCAGCGTTTTGAGCGATTGGGCATTGACGATTTACCCATTTGCCTAAAAACCGACGTTACCGATATTGTACCCATTTATTCTAATGGCGTTTTAGTGCCTTTGAGGCCATAGAAACAAAACGTCTGCTGGCTCGAGCGTCCGCTCGTGCCGAAAATATTAGAGCGTCCGCTCGCTTAAAGAAAATATAGTTTGGTATATTTTATAACTATACCACAGTGGTGCGCTTTATCATACTAAAGGCCATGCCACCCATTACCAATATACATAGCCCAACAGCACCCCAAAGTAGTATGCCATTATTGTTTTCGTTTTGCGCTGTGGGCTGCAATACTGCATCAGCCGCTATTCTATGGTTTTTGGGTACTGTATAGTCGTAATTCCAGTCGTATCGCGGGGCTTTAAGAGTGGGGTTGCCCGCCATTAATACATATTGTTTTCCTGCTTCAAGCCTAGCTATTGCATATAGTTTGGGCGAATATGCCGTAATAGACTTTATGGGTAAGGGCTTATTATCTTTATTATTAATGGTAATCAAAAAGCGGTTGGCCATAATGTTGTTGACATCAACCGATATTTTATTCCCTTCATTAAAATTAAGAGAAATACTACTGCGGTGATTATCATCAAACAAATTGCGGGGTTTTTCAGTAAACAATTGTAAGTTTCCATGTCGGTTATAATACCCAGTACTGTCTATTTCAATTTCCATTTTCTGTACGGGAGTATTAAACGGTAAAGAGCCTTTTATAACAGAAGTTTTTTTGATAGTATTTTCAGTGTTTTCCCATACAAGATGGGTCATTTTGGTAAACACGCTGTTATTTTCTATTCGTTTTTGGTAGCTAATACTTGTAATAGCAAAATTGGCATCCACATTTTCAAACACAATACGCGTGGCTTGTCCATGCCTTATGGTACCGTGCGATATTGTAAAAGTGGTATCGGCGTGTTCGTTTATATTCAACGCAACTTTTGTTGTTTCTATATTATCATCGCTATTGTGATTTAATAAAGGAAATACTTGCGCAATAGCTTTGCTAATGGATTTGTTGGGAGAATAGCTAAACTTTAACGCTGAATAACTAACTTCATCAAACGTAGGAATAAGTATTTCGTAGCGATTTTTCTGCTGGCTTTTTACTTCAAAATTAACCGATATAATCGTGTCGATAAACCGTAAATCAACCTCACTGCCATTTCGTAAAATATAGGGAGTTTGGCTTTTTGTACCTGCTTCATATATGCGTATATCTCCCTGTTTTTTATTACAAACCGAAAATAATTCCACGGGTAATTCAATTTCGTAAAAACCCGAACTATCTATTTTTGGCAAGGCAAGGCTATGGGTAAAACTTTGTGCTTGAACCGCTGTTACAGCCAGTAACAGTGCCCACAGGTTAACTATCCGTTTTTTCATCATCAAGGATAATTTTTTTAATTTTTTGATACATAAACGATATTACCAGTAGTAATATGCCTAATATAATAAAGGCTATAATACGCCCGCCTTCTGATATTCCGCGTATATCATACAAAAATAATTTAGCCAATATTAGTGTAAATAGTGTGAGGGATATAATACGTAAATGACGGTTTTTTTGTCGCATACCCAGCCACATAAGCGTAAACGAGCAAATGCCCCACAATACAGGGAATCCCGCTTTTATTATTTGCTGCAATACGTGATTATATTCTAAATAGGCTTTGACGGCGTCTTCTGAAGCTATTAGTCCCAAATTATCTAGGTTAAATATCAATGCGTGCAACGATAATTCTGTGCTGAGGAAAAACACCCCAAAAAAGCTCAGTGCCCATAATATCATCGGGTTTATAACAGTATCAAAGTGCTTACGAGACAATACTACTATAGTAGTTATAATGCCTGCCAATGCCACAAAGTTTAAGTAGTGTAGGGCAAAACCGGGCTGTATAGATGCCTCGCCATATATAAAGGCTTTGAATAAGCTAAAGTATGCCTCTTGAGCAAAACAATTTAGTAATAATGCCAACATACCCAATGCCGCGACAAAAACGGTGTAGGGTTTTGCTTTACGCACAATAACCAATATCAAAATAGCCAACACCCACCAGTTGTTTACGGCCATAATGGCTATTTGGCGCACATCATCGCTAACATTGTTGTGGTTTAACTGGTATAAGGCTTCAAAATTTAGAGTACCAAAAGATACAAAGGCCATCATCAAATCAAAAAATACGCCTACGCTACTGTTGTCAATTTCTAAAAGGCCTAGTTTGTATGGGTTGGGGTCGGTGCGTAGCAAACGTCTGCTAATGGCCAGTGCAGCAAAACAAGCAGCACAGGTTATAAATACTTTGTTAAACAGCACGGGCAGTTCTGCGCCGCCAAAGCCATAAAACTTAAACCAATCAATAACCACACTTACTAGCATTAATACCACTAGCACCAACGAGGCATTTTTTGCCAGAGGCATTTTTGCAGGACGAGAAAACCAAAGCAGCATGGCTGCCTCAGCCGCCCAAAACAGTGTGATGTAATTACCCTTTAGTTGAACGGGTGCGACCAAGCTCACAAAAATTAATACAAGACCAAACAGATAGAGCACCAAACGTCGGTCTATTAATTGATTGCGGTAAAAAATTATTCCAAAAGTAAAGTTAAATACAGCCAACAAAGCCGTAAAAACGCCTTGGTATTCGCGGTGTCCCCACATATTTAGTATCAGCATACCCACACCAAAATACAGGAAGGTATTAAGCATCAGTATGATTGTTTGGTAAGCAGTAAATGCTTCGTGTTTTTTGGCCTGACGAATAATGTTCATTACAAAAAACACTATATAAAATAGTGAAGCAAACAACAGTGCCCCGCCATAGGGAGGTGTGGGGTTATTTAGGTTTTCGTTTACAAGCCACGCCCCGTAAATAATAACCGTACCCGCAAAAGATATGGTGTTTATCAACGTCCAACGGCGTAGCATAGCCAGCGATAGCATACCCGTGTTTAGTATGAGTAGGTAGGTGAAAAGAACCACATAATTGCCCTGCCCTGTGCTTACCATAAACGGTGCACCTAAACCACCCAAAAGGGATAGTGCAGCCAGTTCTTTTCGGTCGTATAAGAGTGAGAGTAGCACACTAAAGGCAGTAATAACTACCATTATTATAAATGCAGGTATTTGCCCAAACATTTGGTATTGTTGAAAGGCAATAGTGATGGTGAAATAGAAGGTGGCTATACCCCCGGCTACAAACAGCGAACTAAAAGTGCGATAGGTTTTGCGTTGCCAATGGGCAATGCCCAACAGTATACATCCGCTAATAAGGCCAAGAGCTACACGGCCTACTTCGCTTATCATATCACGGTCTATGGCATATTTTACAAAAAAGCCTATACCCAGTACTAATACGGCAATACCTATTTTGCCCGCAAGGTTTTCGCCTACAAAACGTTCATAATCAAACTGTTTTTTGGGTGGAGGTGTGTTTTGTTCCTCTCTTTGAGGTTGAGCAAAAGGTTCGTGTGTTTTAACAGGCTCAACAACAGGTTTTTTGTCTTCTATAATGGTTTCTTTTATCGGCTCGGGTTTGGGCACTATTATCGGTGGAGGCGGTATAATTTCTTCAGGAGGAGTTGGTGTGGGCGCGGTAATTGGCGGCAGAACAACCTCAATAGGTTCCTGTTTCTCAACCTGTGGTGTTGGGCTAGTGGTTGGTGCTATTCCCTGTTTTTGTTTTAATTCTAGCAGGGTTTGCTCTATGTTGGCCAACCGTTGCAGCGTGGTATAAGAGTTTTCGCGCTGGTGGCTGCGTATAGAACTTAACAAAATTATTATAATCAAGGGAACGCCAATAAGAACCAATACCCCTAAAATAATTAATCCTTCCATAGCTTATTCTTGGTTATATGTAACGAATGTAATAATAAATTTTTATGCTGTGAGTAGAGTACAGATATGAAAGGTTACTTAAAACAGGTGTAATTGGTTTTAAGTAACCCTAGTTTTATGAGAGAGCCGAAACCATATAAAGCGCCCCTCTCTTACAAAAAAGAGAGGGGAAATTATGAATGCTGTTACAAAACTCATTATTTTGGGTGAGTTAAACAGAGGTACACTTAGCCTTTCCTTTCGACAGGTTAAAACCTGCCGAAATTTATACCCTATCGGGATTGCCGTGAGGTCTGAATAGCATCGGCGTAAAAACCGATGGATGAGTTTAACTCACCCTAGTTTTATGAGAAAGCCGGAACCATATAGCAGCGCCCCTCTCTTACAAAAAAGAGAGGGGAATTAGGAATGCCGTTACAAAACTCATTATTTGGGGTGAGTTCACTAAAAAAATTACTTATACGTGCAATAATATATAAGCACCCATAGTGTCGCAAACACTAAACTTTGGGCATTGGCAAGAGCGCACCAACAATGGTTTTTTATGGCATATCAGTAAGGAAAAAAGTGAGTATTTACTCACTTTAAGGTTGGCGCGAGTGTCCACTCGTGCCGAAAATAATAGAGCGTCCGCTCGGTAGGGAAGTGATATTGGATATTCTTGTTCTGCCCCCTTCGCTTGCACACTCCTTTGTCCCGAATATATTCGGGACCAGGACGACAGCCCACAAATAGTAATTGGTTTTAACTCACCTCAGTTTTATGAATACCATTACAAAATTCATTATTTGGGGTGAGTTAACCAAAGGGCAGCCGCGTGGCTTCCCTCCTTGCTATGTCATCTTGAGCGAAGTCGAAGGGTTGTGTGTGAGTAAGGGGGATTGAAGGAGGGCAAAATGACGTATTGCCCCTTATAATCTTCTTATCTTGAACTGACGTTAATTACCCAATCTTCAAGCCTAATTCGTCTAATTGTTTTGGATTAATTGCTGACGGTGCATCAATCATTACATCGCGACCCGAGTTGTTTTTAGGGAATGCAATAAAATCACGTATACTATCTACACCTCCAAATAGCGAACACAAACGGTCGAAACCGAAAGCCAAACCACCGTGTGGAGGAGCACCATATTCAAAGGCATTCATTAAAAAGCCAAATTGCTCTTGTGCTTCCTCTTTTGTAAAGCCCAACAAATCGAACATACGCGATTGCAAAGCTCTATCGTGTATACGTATAGAACCACCGCCAATTTCAACACCATTTATCACCAAATCATAAGCATTGGCACGTACTGCGGCAGGGTTAGTATCTATAAGGCCAATATCTTCAGGTTTTGGCGAGGTAAATGGGTGGTGCATGGCAAAAAAGCGGTTTTCTTCTTCGCTCCACTCTAATAGGGGAAAATCGAGCACCCAAAGGGGAGAGAAGGTGTTTTTATCGCGCAAACCAAGCTGATTTGCTATTTCCAGCCTCAAATCGCCCAATGCTTTTTGGGTTTTTTCAGTTTTTCCTGCCAATATTAGCAGTAAATCACCGTTTTGGGCATCAAATGCTTTTACCCACGCTTGTTTTTGCTCGTCGTTAAAAAACTTATCTACTGAGGTTTTTAGGTTACCGTCTTCCATCTTGCCCCATATCATTCCGCTCATACCACGTTTAGGGTCTTTTACCCATTCGGTAAGAGCATCAATTTGTTTGCGGGTATAAGTAGCGCAACCTTTGGCATTAATACCCACTACTATTTCAGCATCGTCAAACACTTTAAAACCTGCTGCCGAAACCAAGTCTACCTCTTCGCCCTTTGGTAAGTTTAGGGTAATTGGCGATTTCAACTCCACAAATTTCATATCAAAACGAGTATCAGGCTTGTCGCTGCCGTAATAGCGCATAGCATCAGCATACATCATACGCGGAAACTCGCTCATTTCAATGCCTTTTACGGTTTTAAACAGGTGTTTCACCATGCCTTCAAACGTATTTAGCACGTCTTCCTGCTCCACAAAACTCATTTCGCAATCTATTTGTGTAAACTCAGGCTGACGGTCGGCACGTAAATCTTCATCTCTAAAACATTTTACAATTTGATAGTAACGGTCAAAACCCGATACCATCAGCAATTGTTTAAACGTTTGAGGCGATTGTGGCAAAGCATAAAATTGCCCCGTGTTCATACGCGAAGGAACGATAAAATCTCTTGCTCCCTCTGGAGTTGATTTTATAAGCACTGGGGTTTCTACCTCAATAAAATTTTGTGCATCAAGGTAGTTACGGGTTTCTTTACCTATACGGTGGCGCAATTCCATATTGCGTCGCACCACATCACGACGAAGGTCTAAGTAGCGGTATTTCATGCGCAACTCATCGCCGCCATCGGTGTTTTCTTCTATGGTGAAAGGAGGGGTTTTGGCAGCATTCAGTACTGTAAGGGTTTCTACCAAAATCTCTATTTCACCTGTGTGCATTTTCAGGTTTTTGTTACTACGTTCGGCAACCTTTCCTATGGCTTGTACTACAAACTCACGACCAAGCTGGCGTGCTTGCTCGCATATTGGGGCATTGGTTTCCATATTAAAAACCAGTTGGGTTATACCGTACCTATCACGTAGGTCAATAAAGGTCATACCGCCCAAATCGCGTGATTTGGCTACCCATCCCGCCAATGTTACTGTTTCGCCAATATTTTTACTTGTAAGCTCGCCGCAGGTTATCGTTCTAAACATAGTTGCTGTATAAAAGGGCAAAAATACAGTTTGCAATCAACACAACTTAGTAAGTCTCTGATTTTTTCTTTCTTAATGGTACGAAGCTCGACAGAGGTCTTTCGACGAACGGCCTTGTTTTTTTAAAATATGTTCCGTTAACTTTGATTTATCCTAGGAAAAGAGGAAGCCGAAAATCTATTAGAGTAGGCACGGAACTATTTATTATTGCGTTTTAAATCATGAATTTAAGAAAAATCTATTTGTTTGCGTTTGCTGTATTGGCTCTATCCGCCTGCACAAAACAACAAAACACTGATTTGGGCACTGCCCAAAGCCCAACGAATGAAAAAGGCACAATTACTCGTAAATCTGCGCCTTCAGTCCCCATATCTGCTACAATGCGTGGCTCTATTCATAACCCAGACAGAACTATTGAAGCTGTGTATGGAATAGATGCAGAGGGTGTGTTTACAATTGACCTAACCGAAGTGGCTAAACTTTCTGATGATAAAAGCACTCTGCAAAGTTACGAGGTGAATATGGACGGAAGTGGAACGGTTGTTATACCAAGTAGCTCTACTGATTTTTGGTTAATCCCTTTCGACCCTACGCAACAACCTATGCGTATTGCAGGTGGTACTTCTGTTACACAAACTTGTAATTGCCCGGGCGGTGGCTCAGGCTGTACTATGACTGTAACTGACGATTGCAAAGCAAGTTGCAACCAAGGAACTTGTTCAAGTGAAAACGACTGCACTCTTCAGTCAGATAATCCCCCTGCAATAGCTATATCAATAGGTAGTGCACTCTTATTGCCCGCTACTGCGGTTATTTTTAATGGAATTAGGTATGAATAAAAATAATAGAACAATGAAAAAACAATTTTTAAAATATATAGCAGCGACTGCAATAGTGTTTGCAGTGGTTATAGTGGCGTGTAACAAGAAAACTGAAACCGAACAATCGCCATCAATTGTAAAAAAAGACATCCAACGAAAAGCAGGTATAGCCTGCCCATCATCGGAAGAACTGAATGAAGTATTCAGATCAAAAATTGGTGATGGTTCAGTAATCGAAATGGTAATAACAAAAGATGTAGCTGGTATGGTAACGGTAACTACAACCCCAACCGCCACCTTACCAAGTGATAGAAGCTCTTTTTGGATGTATGATGCCTCAATGTCAGAAACCGAACTGAGAGTTAATATACCTAACGATGATAAGAAATACTGGATGGTGTATTTTGATGGCACTCAATCTCCTGCCCTTGTCTCTGGCGGCGGCAGTGTAACTTACACTTGTGATTGTAATATTGAAGGAACAGCAGGATGTGATGTTACATTGACTGACTGTAAAGCTGATTGCAGCCTTGGGGGAGCTTGCTCTACTGCGGGATCAGGTTGTTGCTTAGAATCAGATAAAGGGTCGGGGGGTATAATACGCAGCGGCGCAGTATTGCTTGAAGCTGTTTCAATAAATTTTAATGGTATTGCTTATTAATACTTTATTAAAAAAGCAACGTTTAACCTTTACCAACGGAAGGGCAACAAAGCCCTTCACGTTGGTTTTTATGTGCAAAATAGTCGCTATACATTTTGCCCTGCTATTAGTATGCCCTGTAAAAACCAATGCCCAAAATATACAGGCTGAACAATTATTACACAGCGCCTATAAAAAAGTGCAAGGCATAAATAGTGGCCATATAGAGTTTCTGTTTAATGCTAAAAAAAGGCTTGATATAGATACCCGAGAAAAAGATACTATAACCAAATACGGTTTTTTTGATTTTGCTTATAAAGATGAGAATAACTCAATAGCAGCTTATGTTTTATCCATAGAAGGAATAAAAACCTATTTGTACTTTAATGATACTTGCTATACCATAAATCTTGATGACAATTCAATAAAAAAGGAACACAGAACAAAAAGGCTGTTATGGCCTTTGAGTGTTAATGGCCTTACATTGGTAGAAGCAACAGTGCAGGGTGGGGAAAGAATAGACAAGCTAAAAGAACGAACTACCGATACAGGCTATTTTACCACTTTTTTGGCTGATAGCATCTTAAATAACAACCAAGAATGCTACACTATACAAATACTTAAAAACGATAGTGATATTGATGAGAAAGAACTGTACACGCCATCGTACCACAAAAAGCTATACATAGCAAAAGCCGACAGCACTTTATTAAAAGAATACCATACCCATATTGATTTTGGTTTTAGATTTTATTGGAATGAGCAAATAACTCGGTATAAACTAAATCACTTTACAACTAATGAAGTAGAAAAAAAGGCGGAGAGTATTTTAAAAGACTTTGAAGCGAATGGATTTACATACTTTGAAGAAGAACCGCCTATACTGAATGATAATACATACACCCGCCCACCTCCAAAAGTGATTTTGCAAGAAGGAATTATTTTGCCCAACTGGAAACTGCCCCTCTACGCAAAAGAAGTGGACTCAGTTGAATTGTATTCTATAAACGCCCAATATATACTCCTCGATTTTTGGTATGCCTCATGTGCTCCTTGCTTACAGGATATCCCCAAAATAAAAAGCTATCGAACTATGTATGATAGTACTGAGTTGGCGGTATTTGGGATTAATGTGTATGATAAAGACACCTCAAGAATACGAGCTATTGACGATCGTTATCATTTCAACTATCCCATTTTGATAAACGGTCGCGAACTAGCCGAAGAGGATTATGGTCAAAAAGCGTTTCCTCTAAAAGTATTATTAGACAACAAAAAGAAAATAATTTATATAGGGAAAGGCCACTCGTTAAAAGAAGGGCCTACTGAGTTGGATTTGTTGCTAAAGAAGCTTTTGGGGCACTAAGCTGCTAATACACCAACGTTTCGCCCATTGCCTCAATAATCAATTCTTTTTTGGTTGATGGTTCTGTATAACCCACTATTTGGGCATCCATAGTAAAGCTTTTGGCTATGGCTATTATTTCATCCGCCGTATTTTGGTCGGTATAAATTTCTAATCTATGCCCCATATTAAACACCCTGTACATCTCGTGCAGCGATGTACCCGATTGCTCTTTAATGGTTTTGAACAAAGGAGGCAGGGCAAACATATTGTTTTTCACCACCTTTAAATTATCTACAAAGTGTAATATTTTGGTTTGTGCGCCGCCACTGCAATGCACCATACCGTTTATAGCTGCTTTGTGGTATTTAAAAATCTGGTTGACTACGGGCAGATAGGTTCGGGTAGGTGATAACACCATTTTGCCTGCATCTAAAGGGCAATCGGCTACCTTGTCAGTAAGTTTCAAGCCGCCTGCATACACAAGACTTTCATCTACTTTTGGGTCGAAACTTTCGGGGTATTTGCTGCGGTATTCTTTAGCAAACACATCGTGCCTTGCCGATGTGAGACCGTTGCTGCCCATACCTCCGTTATATTCTGCCTCGTAAGTGGTTTGCCCATAACTGGCCAAGCCCACTATTACCTCTCCGCCCCTTATATTTTTATTATCTATAATGCCGTCTCTGCGACTACGAGCTGTTACGGTACTATCTACTATAATAGTACGCACTAAATCGCCCACATCGGCTGTTTCGCCGCCTGTGCTGTATATATTTACACCATAGGTGCGCATGGTATCAATAAACTCTTCGCTGCCTTCTATAATGGCTTTTATCACTTCACCCGGTACAAGGTTTTTATTGCGGCCAATGGTGCTTGATAGCATAAAGTTATCGGTAATCCCCACACACAGTAAATCGTCGGTATTCATCACTATGGCATCTTGTGCTATACCTTTCCATACGCTTAGGTCTCCTGTTTCACGCCAATATATATAGGCCAATGATGATTTTGTGCCCGCACCGTCGGCGTGCATCACCAAGCAATGTTCGGGCGAGTTCTCCAAATAATCGGGAACAACCTTGCAAAACGCTTTAGGAAAAAGCCCTTTATCAATATTTTTAATCGCGTTATGTACGTCTTCTTTGCCTGATGAAACCCCACGAAGGGCATATTTATCACTCATTTTTTATTTTTTATATCAAAACCAAAGCAATGAATTGTAAACGATATTACTTTTGAAAAATAATACCCGCTTAAAAAACATTATTGCTCAGATTTTATCATTATGCAGCAAAATTACAAATACCTGCGCTTATTTCCCCTTAATTTAGTTGTTTACCCTAGGGAGAACTTAAACCTACATGTTTTTGAACCTCGCTACCAACAACTGATTAATGAATGTATTGCCAGTGGCGATACGTTTGGCATACCCATATATATGGATAATAAGATGATGGACTATGGCTGTGAGGTTGAAATACTTGCCTTGGTTAAATTGTATGAAAACGGCGAGATGGATATTGCCACAAGAGGTGTTTCTATTTTTGAGATAAGTGAGGTTTTTGAGCCTATTGATAATCGTTTATACGTTTCAGCAACCGTTTCGAATACTAAATTTGATGATACCGAAGAAGATGGTGTGCGAATGAAATTGGAGGATTATATACGCGACTTTTACCGTCTTGTTTCACCAAATACGGCTCTCGATTTCAGTATTAAAGCGCCATTATCTAATCATTTCGCACACAAAATAGGGCTTAGTTTTAAGCAGGAATATGAATTGTTGTTGATGGCGGCAGAATATGAACGCCAAAACTATATGCTAAACCATTTGATGCAGGTGATACCTGTATTGCAAGAAACCGAAAGACTAAAAGACCGTATTATGCAAAATGGCCATTTTAGAAAACTTACTGCCAACGGCTCTAGTTAACCTGTTTAATATCAAACATATATAAACGAAAAAACCGCTACCTTTTGGTAGCGGTTTTTTAATGCTTTATACTTCGCTTAGAAGAGGCTTATTTTTTCTTTTGGCGCTCTTTCAGCTTGTCTTCACGCTCTTTTTTCTTACGCTCCTGCTCTTTTTGGCGTTCTTCGGCTTTTTTCTTGCGTGCTTCTTCTTTTTGTTTTTTCAATTCTTCACGCTCTTCCATTTTACGTTTGCGTTCTGCATCACGGTCAAGAGGAGCCGTTTGTTGTGGCTGGTTTTGTTGCAATTGTTGTTGGCGTTGTTGTTCTTCAACAGAGCGTTGTTGTTCGCGACGTTGGCGCTCAGAATCGGTATAATATGATGTGCTTGTAACCCTGACAGTTGTACGACGGTTTAGCTGATGCTCCCACTCTGTACAAACATTACGGGTATCTGAAAGATCACATTTACATTTTTTAATGAATAAAGAGTCTTCACCATATCCTTTTGCAGTTAATCGGGCAGTATCTATACCTTTTGATATGATATAAGCTACAGCTGAGTCGGCACGACGTTGTGCCAAATCACGGTTATATTCGGCACTTGCACGACAATCCGTATGTGAACCTAACTCGAGAGTAACCGAAGGAAAACGTTTTAATAATGCTACTACTGAATCGTCTAATATCTTAGCGGCATCTTTACGAATATTGGCTTTATCTAAATCGTACAAAATACCACGTACGTTAAACATACCTTCTAAATCCAAACGGCACATGGTAAAGTTTTGTACTAACTCTTTAGAGCATATTAGGTTTTTAGTGCCTTGATATGCTTTTTGACTACCAATATAAAAGTCTTCGTTTTTATCGGCATATAGCTCATAGCTCACTTCTTTGTTTAGCGGCATTGAGTAGAAACCGTTCTTATCTGTACGAAGTACTAGTTTATTACTGTCTTGATCGTTAGAGATAAATACACCAGCTCCTTTAATAAACTCGCCAGTGTTACAATCTTTTACTACACCGCTAATTTTAAATTCTTGTGGAACAGGGAAGAACTCCCAAATATCATCAGATCCACGACCACCATCACGGTTTGAGGTGAAATAGCCTGTTT
The DNA here is from genome assembly GCA_037968475.1 of Bacteroidia bacterium. Classification (GTDB taxonomy): domain Bacteria; phylum Bacteroidota; class Bacteroidia; order UBA8524; family UBA8524; genus SB11. Next base: position 5,455 of record JBBKVO010000037.1, on the reverse strand, counting down.
GTGGGTTAATAGGGTTAAAGGTTAATGAAAAATCATCACCACCAGAGTTTAAGGGATGTTTAAGATTTTCGGGCTTGCTCCATTCGTTGCCTGTACCTGTTGATTTAAACATATCTAAACCACCCATGCCCACATGACCGTTTGATGAGAAGTATAGTGTGCCGTCATCAGCTATAGAGGGGTACATTTCATCTTTATCGGTATTTATAGCAGGACCTAGGTTTATAGGGTCGCTCCAAGTTTTTCCACGTTTAACAAAGGTTACCATCCAAATATCTTTGCCACCAAATCCACCGGGCATATCTGATGAGAAGTATAGAACACCTCCATCTGCTGATAGTGATGGATGTCCGTAAGTATAGCCTGTATCACAAAAAGGTAACATTATAGGTTCATCCCACTCATCACGTCCCTTGCGGTTACTTTGGTATAATTGGCAGGTGTTAAACTCGCCTTTGGGGCCACCGCATTGGGTATAGTATAGTGTAGAGCCTTTTGAATCTAAGGTTGTAGAACCGTCGTTAAATTTAGAGTTTACAGCACCTTTTAGCAATGATGCATTACCAATTGAAACGCTTCCGCGTCTTTTGCTCAACTCGGCAATCCAAATATCATGGTAGCCTTCACCTGTCCAGCCATATACACCTTTGCTAACTCCACCATCACGATCTGATGAGAAAATTATTGCGTCTTTTTTTACAGGTGTTGCGCAATAATCTGAACGATTGGTGTTCAATTTTTTAACGTTTTCTACCTTAAACAATATACACTCCTGACTTTCTTTCCATTTCAAAGCCAACTCAGCACCTTCAAGGCTTTTTTTAGCTTCTTCGTCGCTTGGGTTTTCCTTTAAGTAGTTATTATAAAGTATAATTGCCTCGGTATATAACTCTTGGCGTTTTTTCATATCGGCCTGCATTTTGACCGCTTTTGTTTTTTCTAGTTCTGTTGCATTTCTTTCTTTTAGTACCCTTTCATACCAACGATCTGCATTTTTGTAGTTGTTATATAGGCGATAGCATTCGGCAATTTTAAAAGCAATTGCACCTCTGTCTTCTTTGGGAATACTTCTATACACATCACGGTATATATCGGCAGCACTAGAAAATTCTTTTTTCTCCCAAGCTTTATCAGCATCGGCAAGTGTTTTTTTGCTACAACCACTTATAACGGCTGAAAGTGCAAAAATTATTAGTAAAAGGCTTAAAGTTTTGTTTCTCATACGTAGCTCTATTTAGCTAGGGTCGAAAATGTTGCAAACGTCAAAAATCAACAAATAGATATGCTTTTGCAAATTTTTTTAAGTATTGCTAGTGTTTCGGCCACTAATTTATAGCTATAATCTGGCAATAAGCGAAAAGATACAAAAAAAAGCACCCTTTTTTGGGTGCTTTCGTATAAAAAATTGGAGTATTCGTAAAAGAGAGGGCTATTTAACGAAAAGTAGCTCGCGATATTTAGGCAAAGGCCAGTAAGAATCTTCTACAATTCGCTCTAGCTTATCTGATGCTTCACGAATAATATCAAAGTATTCTTTTACCTTATCAGAGTAGGCGTTGGCTTTGTCTTTATGGCTTTCCATTTTGTTGGCTACTTTGCGTTCTTCTACCATTTTATAAACCGATGTTTTAATGGTATTTACATAGCCTGATGCCTCTGTTATGGCATCAATAGCAACTTTATAGCTTTCGGCAGGCAAGCCTAGCTCTTTCATAGCCGCTGCTGATTGTGCCAGTTTGTGCTGGAAACCAATAGCTGCGGGTATAATATTGGTATTGGCTATATCGCCCAATACACGGCTTTCTATTTGTACTTTTTTGATGAAGTTTTCTAGCAATATCTCGTAGCGAGCTTCTATTTCTCTCTCGTTTAAGATGTTGTTTTTGGTAAATACTTCCATGCCTTTTGGCGTGGTGTATGCGGCAAGTGCATCGGGCACGTGTTTTATATTGCTAAGTCCGCGTTTTTCAGCTTCAACCACCCACTCATCGCTATAACCGTTTCCTTCAAACAAAACCTTTTTCGATTCGCTAACGTAGCGACGCAGTACTTCGTTTATAGCATCTACCTTATCATTGCCTTTAGCTATCAGTCCGTCAACTTCAGCTTTAAACTGCACTAAACGATCGGCCATAATAGTATTTAGCACTATCATTGGTGATGCTGAGTTGGCTTGTGAACCTACTGCACGAAACTCGAATTTATTACCTGTAAAGGCAAAAGGCGAGGTACGGTTACGGTCGGTATTATCCAATAATATCTCGGGTATCTTATTTACGTGTATTGCACCCGCAGTATCGTCAGCACCATCTTGATTTTTCTTTTCAAAACTATCCAACACTTTAGTAAGCTGGCTACCAATAAATATTGAGATAATTGATGGCGGGGCTTCGTTAGCACCCAGTCTATACTCGTTTGATGCACTGGCAATACTTGCGCGCAGCAAATCGGCATGCTCATCAACTGCTTTTATTACGTTGATGAAAAATGTTAGAAACAGTTGATTGTTTAATGGGGTATTGCCGGGTGAAAGAAGGTTAACACCTGTGTTTGTTATAATACTCCAGTTGTTGTGTTTGCCCGAGCCGTTAATGCCATCAAATGGTTTTTCGTGCAATAGCACTTTAAAGTGATGACGTTTGGCTACTTTATCCATCAAGTCCATCAACAATTGGTTGTGGTCAACCGCAAGGTTCACCTCTTCAAATTGTGGTGCGCACTCAAACTGACCTGGGGCAACCTCGTTGTGGCGTGTTTTTAAGGGTATACCGTGTTTGTGGGCTTCGGTTTCAAAATCCATCATATAAGCCATTACACGGTCGGGTATCGAGCCAAAGTAATGGTCTTCTAATTGTTGGCCTTTGGCCGATGAATAACCTACTAATGTACGGCCTGTAAGCATTAAATCAGGGCGAGCGAAATAAAGGGCTTCATCAACCAAAAAATATTCTTGCTCTATGCCTAGCGATGCTGTAACCTTGTTTACATTAGTATCAAACAATTGGCAAACATCAGTTGCGGCTATATCCAAAAAGTGTAGGCTTTTTAGCAATGGTGCTTTATAATCCAGCGCTTCACCTGTATACGATACAAATATGGTAGGTATACACAAGGTGCGACCTATAACAAATGCTGGCGATGAAGGATCCCAAGCGGTATATCCGCGCGCTTCAAAAGTGTTGCGTATTCCTCCACTGGGGAAGCTAGAAGCATCGGGCTCTTGTTGCACCAAAGCATTTCCTTGAAAACGTTCTATAGCCGATGTAGCATCAATAGGCTCAAAAAATGCGTCGTGCTTTTCAGCAGTAGCACCAGTAAGCGGCTGAAACCAGTGGCTATAATGGCTAGCTCCTTTTGACATGGCCCATTGTTTCATCCCTGCGGCAATAATGTCGGCCATTTTACGGTCTATTTTTGTGCCGTCGTTTCGGGCATCGTTAATAGCTGTAATGGCTTCTTTGCCAAGGTACTGGCGCATAGCGTTTTCGCCAAACACGTTGGCACCATAGTAATCAGAAATCTTGTTTGAAGGAAATTCAACCTTTACGGGCTGACGGTTTTGCGCTATCTCTAACGCTTTAAAACGCATAAGGGTCATTTTTAGGCTTTTGTTGGTTGCGCAAAATTAGCATTTTGTTAATACTATCAACGTGTTGTTTTAAAAAGATTTATACATCAGTCTTTTAATAAGTGTGATTTTAACACTTACTGTTTTTTGAAAATAGAGGTATTGAACTGTTTAATGCAAAAATTTTAACACTTGCTTAAACTGCAAACTATCCGGCACATCTGCGATGGGTGCTTCGCGATAATTCTTGCCATCAAAAAACTCATAGTAGCCAATTCCTCCGCTTTCAGAATACATACAAATAGCCATCCGTTCACCATGCTGTAAAAAAATGTAGCAATAGCCTTCGCCTTCTTTGTAGCAAAAATAATGACCGTGTTTTTGGCCTTTATAAAACTGTATGAAGCAGTTTAGGGCGCCACCAGTCCCAAAAAACTGATACTCCCCGTGAAGCATACCATCCTTGTAAGGCTGAAATGATTTTATTTTTCCATTGCTATAAAACAGCGTTTTATAAAGCAACTTTCCACTATCATCAAAAATGCTTTCTGCTTCTAAAACACCACTATCGTTATATTGCTTAGTAGTATCAAAAGTAGGCATTGGAATATCGCCAAAATACAGATTGCTTTTTGGTTTAATACTATTTGAAATAAAGAGTATCACAGCAGCGCTCAAAATTGCTTTGAAAACAACCATAGAAAGATTAACGAATTACTAACTAATTAGGTATAAAAGTAATGAGACATCCTTTTTAGTTCCCAAATGGCAACTCTCCTTCTAAATAAAAATCGTTAAGCCCATTTGAAGAACGATTTTGCAACATAAACGAGTAAAAGTATTGCCAAAAAACTTTTTCGTGCTTACTCAACGTTCTAGTATAATCGCCCGCCTTTAGTAAAAATATTGAGGTTAACGGCAGCTTTAATCCTGCTGCAATAGGATTATACATGGGAGCTATAGCTGAAAATTTGGCTTCAGATTCAAACCCGTCTGTTTCCCAATCAAAATAGATACGGATGCTTTTTATTGAATTTACATCGAGAAGAGTAGTTACAACAGTATCAATCACATCATAAATATCATCGGGATTCAGTGGGTTTTGAACTTGATAATTTTCTTTTATACTGACTCTATCTTCAATTTCTTCACTACTATATTCTGTTTTTAAAGAGTCGTTTCTGTATGCCTTCATTTTCCCTTCCACCCCATATAAGTATAGGGTTTTGCCTAGTTGCTGTACTTGTTGCTTGCTAAAAGCAAACAGATTTTCATCGGTTAATGAGTCTAGCCCACTTTTAGCATAAAAATCAAGCGTGCCCAGCAAGCGTTTATCCAAATGTTTTTTTAATTGCTTTTGGCTGATATACGCTTTCTTATTTTCCGTAGTAAGGCATTCAACTACTCCGTTCTCTATAAATACAAAGTCGCTTACATACGATTCGAAAACAATTACGGTATCAATTATATCATAAATATCATCGGGGTTATCAGGATTAGGCATTTGCCTGTTTTCTCTAACCGAAGTGTGCTCAAAATATTCGTCAAAAGATAATTTTTGCTTTAATTCCTTATCTGCAAATACGTCTAGGCTACCATTAAAAATTCCATTTTTTACCCTTTCGGCAATATCTTCTCTACAGTTTGCACCATAGTTAAGCAAATCGATATCACTAAAACGGGTCGCTGAAAAGTTGAATATTTGCGCCGAAACGCCACTTGCAATAATTAAGAATGCTAATGTTACAAGGGGCTTAAAAAATTTCATTTTACCCGTAGTGCATTATAAATAAGGTTGCCCATTTCACTAAAAATTAGTATATTATATTGATTACCAAGTCATTATAATAATGAGCAACCTAATACAAAAATACGAATTAATCTTGA
>JBBKVO010000036.1:0-78723 GCA_037968475.1 Bacteroidia bacterium | reverse complement strand
TCAAAATTTCCCTTCTTTTTTACTTTTAGATTTAATTCTTTTCCATCGGTTTGAAAACCGATGCTATTCATACCTATCGGCAACCCCGATAGGGTATAAATAGCGGCAGGTTTTAACCTATCGAGAGGAAGAGGCAAAGAGTTAAAACCCGCTACTATTTTTTAGATTGCGTGTATCAAGGTATAGTTACAAGGGGGACAATGCAGTGCTACATTTTTAGCAAAATACGCGAATTCCAAAGGGTAGTGGCGTGGCTTCCCTCCTGCACTGTCATCCTGAGCGAAGTCGAAGGGTTGTGCGCAGATAAGGAGGGATTGAGGGTGGTAGAAGTTGCGTATTGATTTTATGCTTCTCTTATCCTAACTCACGTTAAATAAGTTTTGAGGTTTTATCAGAAGTAAGCCCCCACAAACCGCCGGTATGTATGGCAAGTATTTTGGTATTTGGGGCAAAATAATCCTGTTCAATCAGTTGAGTTAACCCTAACATCATTTTTGTAGTATACACAGGGTCTAGTAATATGCCTGTTTCCCTAGCAAACTGTTTAATAAAATCAATTATCTCTTTATCAAGCTTGCCATAACCCCCAAAATGGTAATTGTGGTGCAGTTTATATTCCTTAGGTTGTGTAAGCAAGCTATCAATCTCACCCTTTATATATTCAGCACCTTTTAGCACCACTACACCATTTATAATAGTGTTTGAGTCCGCTCCGTTTACCAGCCCAGCAACTGTTGTGCCTGTACCCACAGCGCAAAAAATATGCTGGTAGGGTTGTTTCAATTCCCGCACCAAATCTTCACACCCTTTTGCGCCAAGCACAGAATAGCCGCCTTCTTCAATACGGTAAACTGTAGTATCATCACTAAAAAAAGAATTAAAGGCTTTGTCTTTATCACGGTATAGCTCCCTACTCACTTGCTTCAACTCCATGCCATACAATTGGCAAATAGAAAGCATGGGGTTGTGCAATTCTTCCTCTCCTCGCACAATTGCAGTTGTTTTTATACCCAAAGCAGCACCCGCACTTGCGGTAGCTACTAAGTGATTGCTATATGCACCGCCAAAGGTTACCAAATGGGTTTTATCCAATTGCTTTGCCCCAGCCGCCAAGTATTTTAGCTTTCGGTATTTATTGCCACTAACAAAAGGATGCAGCAAATCATCACGTTTCATCCACACTTCTACTTGCTTTTGGGTAAACAAGGGAAGGTTTATTCTTTGTTCGGTTGATGCTATTGTGTTAAAAAAATCCACAGCTTCAAAAGTACATACTTTGCTGTTTAGTAGTATTCAAAGCAACAAAGGTTTTATGGCCTGCTACTTTCCACATTTTAGCACACCTACAATAGCGTGTGCACAACTACGTTTATGTTTATACACCCATCACAATAAATTTGCGTAGGCAAGGTATGCCAATATAATACCCGTTTGGCAACCACATAGGAATGAGTAAGCAAAACACATACAGAAATAAAAGTAAAAAAGAATCGGCTGCCGATTTTGATCGTGAAAAGAAAAGCGAAGAAAAACCGATTACCCGCAAAGTGGTTTTTAGTTGGCTTTTGCTGCGCGATGAAAGAGCCAGACAGGTATTTGGAGTATTTTTTATACTGCTATCGGTATTTATGGCTATTGCCTTTGTTTCGTTTATTTTTAATTGGAAAACTGACCAAAATGTAGTTTTTGGTTTCAGTTGGGAAGATTTTTTGGCCTCGCAGCCCGATGCTGCAAAAAACACAATGGGTATTTTTGGTGCCTTGCTAGGGCACTTATTTATACACAAATGGTTTGGTATAGCCAGTTTTGCTATTCCTGTTATTTTGTTTGTGGGTGGTGCGAAGTTGGCGTTTAAAATAAAGTTGTTACCTTTTATAAAAACCATACGCTACTCGTTTTTTATAGTAATATGGCTGGCACTTATGCTTGGTTTATTGTTTGGTAGCAACCTTCCCTTTTTGGGTGGCGCATTTGGCTATCACGGGTACCAATGGTTAAAAGGACTGATGGGTGCAGCAGGTACGGGTATTTTCTTGTTTTTCTACCTGCTTACTTTCCTTATAGTGGTGTACAATCTCAACCTCGCTATAAAAAATAAAAAACTAAAAGAAGCCCTTGAAACGATTGGAGGAGATGAGGAAGAAGGCGACAAAAAGCCTATTATTAATACTGCCGCGCTTAGTACAGGGCAAATTGCCGAAGAAATAGCCATTTTAGAACCCGAAGACGATGATAACCCGCCGTTTGAAATAGACGACAACGATGAAGAACCAGACGAGGAAGAGGAGCCTATTGACCCTGACGATATACGCCTGATAGTAAAAGAAGACGAAAAACCCATTGCCAATGATGGCAGTATAGCCCTTGATACCAAAACACCTGCACGTGAGCCTGCACCACAAAATACTGGTAGCGATTTGGAGTTGAGTATTGCCGAAGTACCTGAAGAAGAAATTCGACCTGTAAAAGTGGCCGCAATGAATGTGGGTAGTTTAGATACTCCCTACGACCCTACGCTTGACCTTTCGGGCTACAAGTTCCCAACTATGGAGCTGCTTAAAGACTACGGCGACACCAAAAAGGTGATTGACCAAACAGAGTTGGAAAGCAACAAAAACATGATTTTGGAAACGCTGAAAAACTATGGTATTGGCATTGCCCAAATAAAAGCTACCATAGGCCCCACCGTTACCTTATACGAGATTGTGCCCGAAGCTGGTGTGCGTATCTCACGTATAAAAAATCTTGAAGATGATATTGCCCTAAGCCTTGCCGCATTGGGTATACGTATTATAGCCCCCATACCGGGCAAGGGAACTATTGGTATAGAAGTGCCCAATAAAAAGCCTGAAATAGTGCCCATGAATACGGTAATGGCTAGCCAAAAATTCCAAAATAGCGATGCTGATTTGCCTGTGATTTTGGGTAAAACCATTGCCAACGAAATTTTTGTAGCCGACCTTGCTAAAATGCCTCACTTACTAATGGCAGGTGCAACGGGTCAGGGTAAATCAGTAGGTATAAACGCCCTGTTGGTTTCGCTGTTGTATAAAAAACACCCCAGCCAGTTAAAGCTGGTATTGATTGACCCTAAAAAAGTAGAGCTTACCCTATATAAACGTATAGAACGCCACTTTTTGGCCAAAATACCCGGCGAAGGCGAAGCTATTATTACCGACACTAAAAAAGTAGTTACCACCCTAAACAGTTTGTGCGTAGAGATGGATCAGCGATACAACTTATTGCAAAGTGCTGGGGTGCGTAATATAAAAGAGTATAACGAGCGTTTTGTTGCCCGAAAACTAAACCCTAACGATGGGCACAAATTTTTGCCTTATATAGTGGTGGTGATAGATGAGTTGGCCGATTTGATGATGACAGCAGGCAAAGAGGTTGAGCTACCCATAGCCCGTTTGGCTCAACTGGCGCGTGCTATTGGTATACATCTTATATTGGCCACCCAACGCCCATCGGTAAATATTATTACAGGTACTATAAAAGCCAATTTTCCTGCGCGTATTGCCTTTAGGGTAACATCAAAAATAGATTCACGTACGATACTAGACGGTAGCGGTGCCGATCAACTTATTGGTAAGGGTGATATGCTATACAGCAACGGCAACGATATGATACGCTTGCAATGCCCCTTTGTTGATACGCCCGAAGTTGAAGAAATAACTGCCTATATTGGCAATCAACGCGGCTATAGCGATGCCTTTATATTACCCGAGGTACAAGAAGACAATGCAGGTGGAAATGAAGAGTTTGACGCAAGCGAACGCGACAGCCTGTTTGATGATGCCGCCCGTGTGGTTGTATTGGCACAGCAAGGCTCTACATCGCTAGTGCAACGTAAGCTTAAACTAGGATATAACCGTGCAGGCCGATTGATAGACCAATTGGAGCACGCAGGCATAGTAGGCCCGTTTGAAGGCAGCAAAGCCCGCGAGGTGCTAATACCTGACGAATACTCGCTTGAGCAAAAACTACGCGAACTGGACGGGAAAAGTTAATTATATTAAATCGTGTAAAGATAGTTGCTGAGGTGTGCGGCCGCCAGTCATTCCTGCGAAGGCAGGAATCTGTGGGCTGAAAGATATAACAGTAAACTCCTCCGCGCAGATTCCCTTTTACAAGGGAATGACTTTCCCTCCGCACCATATATTTTCTTGGTTGGTCTCTATTAAAAATCCTAAAAACGCCCAACTACTTAGGGCACACCCACAAAGGGCGGCGACCATGTTTTTCTAAATTTTCGCCCATAGTTTGGGGCATAGCATGAAAATAGAAATTATAGTGGTGGTAGGTTTGGCTATCATCTCCCAAAGCAGGCGATATGTTTATACGCGTGTTAAAAGCAAACGTAACAACACAGGCTATTAGCACCCCGCGTACAAAATGTTTCTTACCCGCCTCTTGCCCGTTTTTTATTACTGTGAACAGGGGCAACAAACACAGCACTATAGCAGGTTGATATAAACGGGCTATCCACGTGCCACGCATTTGCCACCCTTCATACGCAGGAGCCATATTGTTGAAAGCAAATACAAAAAACATACTGGCGGCTATTACCCAAAAAGGCAAATCAACCTTTAGGCTTTTGGTGGCCTTGCCCAGCACTAGTATTGCCACAAACAAAATAGCAGCGTATAGATACAAAGCATCGAAAAAGTTGCGGTATAGCAGGCGAGGCAGTTTTATAAAATTATCCCACAACTCGCCCCCCGTAGCATTAAGGTATGCTGTGATAATATTGCTGTAAATATCGGTATTGACACTAGCCTGCGGCAATGTTTTACCACTAAGAAACCACAACCACAGCCCCAAGGGCAAGACCATAAAAAACATGCTAACGGGTATGGCCTTCCACTTTTTTTGCAGCAGTAGCAGCAAGCCAAAAGCAGGTACAAAAAATATATAAGTATCGTAGGCCAAAAAACTAATGCCCGCCCAAAGCGAGTATAGCGCAATGGTTTTTAGGTTGTCGCTCTCGTACACTTTATACAAAAACATAGTAAGCAACAGCGTACAAGCGGTTATAAGTATATGCGGATAGGGTTGCCCGCTCCAATACATAGTAGCAGGGTAAGCACACAGTACTATTGCCCCTGCAATGGCAGCCGTTTGTCCCCATTGTTGGCCTACCCAACGGCAAAACCACACTAGTACCAAAATATTTATCAGCATGGCCATTATAAACCCTCCGCCCAAAAAACCAAACATTTTCATAAAAGGATAGGCCACAATGTATAGCAGCGGGCGACGGAGCAAATATGCCCAGTTCCATTCTTCTTTTGGTTTGCCGTCAATCAGTCGGTAATTAGCTATATAATGTTTGTGGTCGTAATTGGCTATGTAATAGCAGCCTAATTGAGCAAGGTTGGTGTCGCCCTCAATGTTTATATAATCGCCTTGGTCGTTTATCAGATGCGGATTTGATAAGGTAGCCGCGTAGGGAGCTAGTGTGCCACTGCACAGCCACATTTGCAAAGCAAACACAGTACAGCACAGCGCCAATAACCACTTATAATACCTTTGAATAAAGGGCATAGTGCAAGTATAAGTGATTTAACAATAATTATACTGTTACACAAAGAGGTTAAAACATTTTAGAAGGATCTTGCCTTGCATCAAAAATACGTGCGATAAAAACTTCTGTTTTGGTTGCAGTATATAGTATTTTATAATGACGCACTATGGCTCTTCTATATTTAGGATTTATCTCATCCCTTCTAAATATTTCAGGCTGAGTAATTGTTTCAACACAATTTAAAACATCAGCAATAACGTTTTCAGCCCCCTGTTTGCTTAACGGTTGATAAAAATCATAAATATCCTCAAGATCTTTCAATGCCGCTTCCGACCAAATAATTTCTATTTGTTTTTTAGCCATTGGCTCACGCGGTCTTTTACCTCATCGTGGGTAAATACTTTTCCTTCTTTCCTTTGCAATTCAGCCTTTTCAAGTTCTTTATTATATTCTTCAACGGTTAGCGGTTTTCCATTGGCCGTATGGGCTACCACCATAGTATTATCCGCCTCAAGCATAGCATATATCATGTTTAACACCCTACTATCAGCATGGTCTATATACTCGTGAAGTTGTTCTCTTAATTTAATAGTATCCATTTTATTACTACCAAAGATACGAACAATTGGTGTTTTTATTTTCTCAAACAATAATCAAAATCAATACTATTTCCACTTGCTGCACCAATTGATTTACTTTTGGCAAAGTTTCAGTAGTTAGTTTCCTATCTTGCCATTAATGGTTCCTTATATCCTTTTTGGCATAATACTGTTGATAGCAGTTGTTGGGTTGATTAAAAATTACTCTTTAAAGTTCCGTTCGTCATTAAAAGAAATCACGTGGACAGGCGTATTAATAATACCCCTCTGTTTAAATTTCGTTTTTCAGAATAAAATAATGGGAGTAGAAAATACTATTGCACTTCAATTAATAATAGTAGCAGTAACTCTCTGTTCGCTCTTGTTCTGTGTTTTAAAGAAAAAAGAAAAAGAGAGTTAAAACCATACTATTAACTAAATCTTACACTGGACAAACAGCGGCAACACCTTTCAAAATCATAGTAGCCAATAGGCCAACGGCTATGGTTATCACCACAGGATTTAGCGTAAGACCCACAGCTGCTACAATAGCCAAAAGAGCTACTTCAAGTATTTTTTTCAGTTCAGCTTCCTCATCAATCAGTATCCTTATTTCATTTACCACAGTGCAAATGGCCTTTCTAATTTTCTCTACCAGCTCACTTCTTTCCCACCAATCCAAAAAGCGGCTTGTGCTAAAATCGGCATTTTCAGTTAGAGCAAACCTTGTTTTGGGTAACAGCATTTTTTTAGTAAAAAGGTCGCCACTTGGGGCAAGGTCGGTATCAATATCGTAGTTAATATTGTTTTCAAGGTAACCCAATACATTACCCGTTGCCACCACTTGTTGCAATTGCGCTGTTATAGCGTCTAATTCTTCGTTTTTTAAATCAAGTTTCATAATTGATAATTTGTTTATTCAAAAATCCTCACATTTATCACCGTCTGCCTCATCATTATTATCGAGTTTTGCTCCGTATTTCTACGGGTTTTTGGCAGTTAAGAATTACCCGCTAAAATCCCTACATTTGCCATTTCGTAAAAATGGGTATCCTCAATCTTAAAGAAGTAGAACAGTACAACTTAGATGACCCGCGCCGTACGGTTGCGCACGGGGATATTATTCGCCAAAAAAAATTCTTGCACCAGTTGTATCTTGAGTGGTACGGGCATTTTAAGCAAAAAGCCGATAAACTTCCTCAAGGTCATTTGGTAGAATTGGGCAGCGGCGGCGGTTTTATAAAAGAGATTATTCCGCAAATGCTCACCAGCGACGTGATGGAACTACCCGATTTAGACCATGTTTTTCCTGGTGAGAATATGCCTTTTGACGACGGCAGTGTGGCAGGCATTTTTATGATTGATGTATTGCACCATATACCCCAACCAGCTCTTTTCTTAAAAGAAGCCGAAAGAGTATTGACAAAAGGAGGCAAAATTATAATGACCGAACCTGCCAACAGTGCATGGGGCAGGTTTATATACCAAAATTTTCACCACGAACCGTTTGAACCCACAGGCACTTGGGAAATACCCAGCACAGGCCCACTTAGCGGAGCAAATGGTGCTTTGCCTTGGATTATTTTTGAACGCGACAAAGCAAAGTTTGAGGCCGATTTTCCTCAATTAAAAATAGAAAACATACGCTACCACACACCATTGCGCTATTTGCTTAGCGGGGGCGTATCAAAAAGGCAGTTAGTTCCCAATTTTAGCTACGGCGCAGTAAAAGGGTTTGAAAACCTGCTGCTGGCCATTAGCAAGCAACTGTCTATGTTTGTTACCATAGAAATTACTAGGCAATGAGCCAACTGAAAGAATATTTTGATAAAATAGCCCAAAAAAGGCTAAAGGCGCGCAAGCGAAACAACTATTACTGGAATGATATTACGCGCTATTGCGATTATTTTATACATGATGACTACAGCGTTATAGAAATTGGTTGTGGCAATGGCGAAATGATAGGCCAACTAAAAGGCAGCAAAAAAGCAGGTATTGATTTTAGCCCCGCCATGCTGCAAAATGCCAGCAACAACTACCCCGATGTTGATTTTTATTTGATGGATGCCGAAAACATCACCTTAAATGAAAAATTTGATGTGGTTATCATCTCCAACGTAATTGGCTATTTAGACGATATACAGGCCGTTTTTGAGCAACTTAAAAAGCTGTGCCACCGCAATACCAAAGTAATAGTTACCTATTACAGCTACCTATGGGAGCCTGTGCTAAAACTAGCCGAAGCCACGGGGCTGAAAATGAAAACCCCGCACCAAAATTGGCTTAGTGATGCCGATTTAAAAAACCTGCTATACTTGGCAGGCTTTGACACCTACCGCATGGCGCATCGCCAAATATTGCCCGTAAACATACCCGGCATATCGTGGTTTTTTAATAAAATATTGGCTCGTTTACCTCTTTTCCGTGGTTTGTGTATTAACAAGTTTGCCTTTGCCAGACCTGAGCCTACTGCCTTAGAAGATTTTGAGACCGACTATACCGTTAGCGTAGTAATACCCGCCCGAAACGAAAGCGGAAATATAGAAAACGCCATACTGCGCACCCCAAAACTGGGCAAGCATACCGAGATTATTTTTATTGAAGGTAACAGTACCGACGATACTTGGGAAAAAATACAAGAGATACAGAAAAAATACGCCGATACGCACGATATTAAAATAGGCCAGCAAGACGGCAAGGGCAAAAACAACGCTGTGAAAAAAGGCTTTGCTATGGCCACAGGCGATATTTTGATGATTTTGGATGCCGACCTTACCATGCCACCCGAAGATTTGCCCAAATTTTACCATGCCATAGCCAGTGGTAAGGGCGATTTTATTAATGGATCGCGATTGGTATATAAAATGGAAGCCAACGCCATGCAATTTCTTAATGTGTATGGCAACAAGTTTTTTAGCATGATGTTTACTTGGTTGCTAGAACGTCCTTTTAAAGACACCCTGTGCGGCACTAAGGTGATTTTTAGGGATGACTACGACCGACTGTGCAGCAACCGCAAGTTTTTTGGCGACTTTGACCCTTTTGGTGATTTCGACCTGATTTTTGGGGCATATAAACTGAACCTTAAAATTGTTGAAATACCCATCCGCTACCGCGAGCGTACGTATGGCAGCACCAATATTTCACGCTTTAGTCATGGACTGATATTGCTGCGTATGGTAATATTTGCCGCCCGTAAGATTAAGTTTTATTAGGACTCTCTTACATCGGTTTTAACCTTTCTTAAATTATAAAATTAAATGTAATAGGATTTCAAATCCTGTTGTATAAGAATTACGGTTTAAAGGCAGACTTACTTTTGTTTCCAAAATACTTACGTATATGTTTGATTTAGTGGGCCATACAAGTATACTAAATCAAACATATATTTAGCTATTGGCACAACATAGGGCCGTATTTTAATTGTACCCTATTTATTCGTTTAATGTCCGTTACATATTATGCCCGGCCATTGGGTCGTTTCCTTTACGAAAGATGTACTCACTGTTTAAAAGGTAAGCTCCTGTAATAACTACTTTTTCGCCTTCGGTTAAGCCCGTTTTAATTTCAGTGAAACCATTAGTTTCTATACCTGTTTTCACCATTTTGGTGCTAAATTTTTCTTTTTCAGTTTCTACCCAAACGTATGCCCCGTGCGAACTTTGAATAATTGATTCGGTAGGTACAAACAGCCCTTGCACGGTTTCCATACTAAAATTAACCATGGCCTGCATACCGGGTTTTAGCTTACCCAAAGGGTTGGGTACTGCAAGTCGCACCAATAATAACCGTGTAGTTGGGTTAATTTCAGGATTTATAAATATTACTTTAGCTTGATTTTCTAATTCGGCATACCCCGGAAACGTAATGGTAGCTTGTTGCCCCAAACTCACAGTGTTTGATTGATTGGCATATACCTGCACTTCTGCCCAAAGTTGGTTCAGGTCGGCTAGTTTCAATACTTCTCCGCCTTCCATTACATAATTACCTTCGGTTATTAAAATTTCGGTAGTATATCCGCTGTTATTACTGTAAAACGTAGTAACAGGCGAAACATCGCGGGTGGTTTGCAAATCGGTAATCTGAGCATCAGCAAGCCCGTAAAACACCAATTTTTGACGTGCATTTTTTAATAAGCCTTCCGCGTTTTTGCCATAATCACCGGGCAAGCCTTTTTGGTTATAAGCATTTATATAATCTTGTTTGGCTATGGCTATTTCTTCGCTATATAAATCATAAATAGGTTGACCTACTCGTATATACTCGCCTGTGGTTTTACTGTACAGCCTTTCAATACGCCCCATAGCACGCGTGGTAATGGTTTTAATACTCTCCTGATTATAAGCCAATGTAGCATTGTACCCACTGTTTTCGCTTTGCTTGGTTTTTGCAATTTTTTGTGTGCTAATATTGCCCAATTGTATTTGCGCTGCGCTCAATTCAATATCGTAATGGGCGGCACTTTTACTCTTTTTTACGGGGGTTAGCTCCATTTTGCAAATAGGGCATAAACCGGGTTTGTGTTCTATTACTTGCGGGTGCATAGAGCATGTATAGGTTTGCTCTTCAGCTTCCATGTTTTGGTGTTTATGCTCATCGCTTGTACAACTTTGTGTACCCACCAACAGCAACGAGACTATTAATAGCCTTACTATCTTTTTCATTTTAATTATTGTGATATAAAACTTTCGTTATCAAACCAGTACTGTGCATTTTGAGCAACCTTAACGGCTGTATCAGATAAATCAATTAATTTGATATAATTACCTGCCGTTATGCCCGTTTTTACATAAGTAACCCTAAAGCCATTCTCTTCGGCCACTAATATTGCCAATTGGGCACCTAAGTTTATAACCGACTCTTTGGGTAACCATAACCCTTGTATAGGCTCGCTTTGTATGGTTCCGTTAAGTCTTAAGCCAATGGGCCAGTTATGTTGGTTGGTCATTTCAACCCGCACCACAGTACTTTTGGTGTCGCCTGTTAGCTGGGTTTCAACAAAGCTTATTTTTGCCTTGCTGCTGTTTTTAGCGTCGCTTTCAGGGATGATATCAATAGAAATCCCTTCTCTAACCGTTGCCACATCGGCTGAAAGGAGGTAAAACACTCCCCAAACTTGCTGGGTGCTTAACAGTTTAAATACTGTTTCGCCTTTGGTAATGTACATCCCTACTTTCACGCCCAACTCTTGTTGAGATTGCGCAGGCATAGTAACGCCCATTTGCCCTTGCGCAGGCTGCATGGCTTTGTTTTGCACCACTCCCGCAGCAGGGCTGTATATAGAAAGAATAGGGTTTGTTTTTAAGGTTTTGCCCAGTTGTAGCACCTGTGCCTCCGTCATACCATATAACAACAACTTTTGTTTGGCGGCACTTATTATTGCTTTGTTTGCAGCATCATTTTGCAACAAGTACAGGTAGTTTTGTTGTTCAGTTAGCAATTCAGGACTGTATAAATCAAACAGCTTTTGCCCTTTTTGTATGTGCTGATAAACAAAGTTTACATACAGTTTTTCAATACGTCCGCCCACTTTGGCGGCAATATTTACGGCTGTGTTTGGGTTATAGGCTACCTCGCCGGGTAAGGTTAGCCTTTGCTGAAAGACTGTATCAATGGGTGAAATAGTTGGGGAATTGCCCACTACAAACTTGTTGGGCGAAAGCAACAGGTTGCCCAATGTTGTATCGGTCTCGTTATGCCCCAACGAGCTTTTTTTCACCAAATCCATTCCGCAAATGGGGCATGCACCGGGTTGGTCGCTTGTTATTTGCGGATGCATAGAACAAGTATAAATAGCATCACTATGCTTGTGTTCGCTTTGGGTTTTGTTTATTCCAACCGCCCAATAGGTTACGGCGGCGGCAACTACCACAAGCACAATAACAACGGCGTATATTTTCCATTTTTTCATGCTAATGTATTTCTAATTGTTTTTCAATTTCGGCCTGCATATCTAACAGGGTTTGTAGTTTATCCAACGCGGTTATCTGTGCCATATTCAGTCCTTCCCAAGCATCTAGTACTAAAAACAATTCGCCGGTGTTGTTTTGCCAGCTTATTAGTGCGGTTTCGTAGTTCTTTTTAAGTGCAGGTATAATGGTATTTTGCTGAATATCCAATTGGGTTCTCATGCTGGTATATTCGGTTGTCATTCCCCTAAGCATCCCTGTGGTTTCGTTTACTATCATTTGCTTTTTCCATTGGTAGGCATCGGTTTTTAGTTTCAAACTATTTATGTTGGCTTTGTTCATTTTTGCCGACCACGGCGCTATGGGTATGGTTATCATTCCCATTAATGAGAATTGCTGCGGACGGCTACCAAAGGCGGCCATGTGATCGAACCTTAGCCCAAAATCGGGTAACAGGTTTGCCTTTTGGGTAGCTATTTTCAGGGTATTCAAATTCACTGTTTTATCAATGGCTTGCAAATCACTGCGATGGGTGTATAAATAGCCGCTATCGGCCAAGTATTGTCCATAGTCTTTTAGCTCAAAAGTGGTATCGATAGAAAAAACGGTGCTTTTATCTTGCGCCATCATTGTGTTTAGCACAATACGGTTTTGCTCGGCCTGATTCTTCAACATTTCTAACATATTTTGCAGCTCACCATATTTTGATTTCGCTTTGTAGTACGTAGAAATCTTATCCATGTTGTACTGGTAGCGGGTTTCCATGCTTTTTATCATGTAATCCAACAGCAACAGGTTTTCGTTGGCTATAGCCGTTTTTTTAGTGGTAACCTGCCAACGGTAGTAAGCTGTTTTTGCCCATGCCGCCATTTGGTTAAAGGTGTATTGCTTGTTTTTTTCCTCTACTGCCGACATGGCTTGCATATACTCGTACTCTGCATTTTGTTTGGCGGGGTTAGGGAACATTTGCTGCACCGACACCATAAAAGCGCCCATTCCTTGCCCCATTGCATTGTCTTTCCACAATTGAGGGTTGTATGGGGTCATAAAAAAGCCTGCACCCACTTGCGGTGGCATCCAGCTTTTAGCTCCTGCTGCCGCCGCATCCATGCTTTTTATATCGGCATCGTACATTTTAAGCCCCGGATTTTGGGTTTCTATTCGCACCAAAACACTGTCGAGCGTATATAGCTGTCCCCGCATGGGCTTTGCCCAAAGCAGCAGGGCAATAGCGGCTGTTTGTAGTAGTATTTTAACTCGCATCTATCAGTTCAATTTTGCCTCGTTTTTTCAATTCTCTTTCTTTCACCATTTCAAATACTACGGGGGTTACCAGCAATACATATATGGTGGATGTGATGGTGCCGCCAATAAGCGGTATAGTTATAGGTAGCATTACATCACTGCCTGCACCCGTAGCCCACAATATGGGTATTAGCCCAAACAGCGATACTGAAACCGTCATTAATTTGGGACGAAGACGTTGGGCTGCTCCTTCTATTACATATTTGCGCAGCATAGCATTATCAATGCTTTTAGCATCGTTACCGTGTTGTGCCACCATTTTTTGCATGGCTTCGTTTAAGTAAATGGTCATTATCATGGCTGTTTCTATGGCCATACCAAACAGGGCGATGAACCCAACGGCTACAGCTACAGAAAGATTAACCCCGTAGAAATACACCATAAACACTCCGCCAATAAGGGCAAAAGGAACGGTTATCATGGTAATTATGGCTTCTTTAAACGAGTGGTAGGTAAAATACAGTACTATAAAAATGATGAGGATTACTATGGGTAAAATCAGTTTTAGAGTACGGTTGGCGCGTATTTGGTTTTCCCATTGGCCACTCCACTCTATAAAATACCCTTTGGGCATTTTGGTTATCATGGTATTGAGTTTTTCCTGTGCCTCTTTAACTGTGCTGCCCAAATCCCGCTCGCGCACATTAAACATTACTGTGCCGCGCAATAGGGCATTTTCGCTGTTTATCATCGGTGGCCCTTCTGAAAGTACAATGGTAGCAACGGCCTCCAGTGGTATAGGGCCATACTCCATAGTTTGCACTTGAAGTTTTTTAAGCCCGTCGATACTATTGCGGAAGCTTTGGGCATAGCGTGCATTTACAGCAAACCGTTCCCTACCCTCTACTGTAGTAGTTAGGTTCATCCCCCCAATAGCTGTTTCAATTACAGTATTTACATCGTCTACCGTTAAACCGTAACGACCTATTTCATCCCGTTTCACGGCTATATCAATATACTTACCGCCTGTTATCTGCTCGGCAAATAAATCCTTCACTCCGTTCATACCTTCAAGAGCTTTTTTTACTTGTTGAGAAAGCACCTCAATGGTATCAAGGTTTTGCCCGTATATTTTTATACCCACATCGGTACGTATACCTGTTGACAGCATATTTATACGGTTGATAATGGGCTGTGTGAAACCATTTACCACGCCGGGTATTTGCAGTTTCTCATTCAGCTCATTAATAATATCGTTTTTGGTAAACCCTTTGCGCCATTGACTTTGGGGTTTTAGCAGCACAATAGTTTCTATCATGCTTATGGGCGAGTTATCGGTAGCAGTGCTGGCGCGGCCTGCTTTACCCAGTACGTGCTCTACTTCGGGTACCGATTTTATTATTTTATCCTGTACCTGCAAAATCCGTTTGGTTTCAGCGTTTGAAACGTCGGGCAGGGTAACAGGCATAAATAATATAGAGCCTTCATCCAGCGGTGGCATAAACTCTGTACCCAAGCCAAACAGCATAAAAAATCCTATTCCCAGTGCCAAAAGGTTTACACCTAACACGGTTTTTCGCCATTTAAGGCACCATTCTAAAACAGGGGTATATATTTTTTCTAATCGCTTATTAATAGGGTTTTTCTCTTCGGGACGAAGTTTGCCTTTTAAGAAAAAGCTAATAAGCACAGGAGTTAGGGTGATGGCCAAAATGGCATCAACAATAAGAATAAAGGTTTTTGTCCAAGCCAACGGGCTAAACAATTTACCTTCCATGCCTGTGAGCATAAACACGGGCAAAAAGGAGGCTATTACTACTATGGTAGAGTAAAACACCCCAGGCCCCACCTGCTTTGCAGCGTGCTCTATAATATCCAGCCGCTCTTGTGCCGATAAATTATCACGTTCTTTTTTAAACCACTTCATTACAGTTTATTTTAGGTTGAGGGGGTATTTTGTCGTTCGGATATATGCCTGTACGCGTTTTCTACCATCACAATGCCATCATCTACTACTACACCTATTGCCAAGGCAATACCTGTGAGCGACATGATGTTTGACGATATGCCAAATGCCTGCAACAGGATGAAACCAATGGCTACCGATACGGGTAGTTGTATGATGATAATGAGCGCACTGCGCCAATGGAAAAGGAAGATGAGTATAACTATAGATACGGTAATCAGCTCTTCTATCAATGTACCTTTTACCGATGCAATGGCTTCTTCAATCAAAGTGCTGCGGTCGTAAGAGACTTCAATTGTTACCCCTTCGGGCAGTCCTTTTTCAACATCCTTTAGTTTCTCTTTTACCGCTTTTATTACTGCGTTGGCATTTTCGCCGTAGCGCATCACTACAATGCCGCCCACTACTTCGCCTTCGCCGTTTTGATCAAAAATACCCAGCCGCAAGTCTCCTCCCATCTGCACAGTACCTATGTCTTTCACCCGAACAGGCACTGAGTTGTAGTTTTTAAGAGAGATATTGGCTATATCATCAATGTTTTTAATATACCCTAACCCGCGTATTATATAGGCCGAACCGCCCATTTCAAACTTGCTGCCGCCCACATCGTTGTTGTTGGCTTTTACGGCCTCCATCACCTCCATCATACTAATGTTATAGTATTGCATTTTCAAAGGGTCAAGCACCAATTGGTATTGTTTCTCAAACCCACCGAAAGAGGCTACCTCGGCTACGCCGGGCACTGTTTGCAAGGCAAATTTTATGTACCAATCCTGCAAGGCACGTTGTTCGCCCAAATCAAGATTTTTACTTTTAAGGTTATACCAAAAAATATGGCCTACGCCTGTACCGTCGGGGCCTAGCGTGGGTGTTACCCCTTTTGGCAGCAAACGTTGGGCATAGTTAAGCCGCTCTAATACACGAGTACGTGCCCAGTAAACATCCACATCGTCTTCAAAAATTATGTATACAAAGCTCATCCCGAACATGGAAGAACCTCGTATATTCTTAATTTTTGGTATGCCTTGCAGGTTAGATACCAACGGGTAGGTAACCTGTGCTTCTATCACCTGCGGACTACGCCCCATCCATTCTGAATACAGAATCACCTGATTTTCTGATAAATCGGGAATTGCATCAATGGGGTTTTGTTTTATGCTGTATAAGCCCCATATAAACATACAGGCAGCCAATAGCAGCACTATAAACCTGTTGCGTAGGGCAATTTCTATGAGTTTACGAACCATTTTATGGTATGTTTTTAAACGGTTTATTTAACCACTTCGGTTACTTCGCCGCAATCCATCATTTTTGAACCAAAATATGGGTTGCGTATTTTAACTGATTCACTAAGCCAGTATGCTCCTTCGTTTTCATTTGCCATAGGGCAATACTCGTAGTACACTTCTTTGCCTGCTCCAAAGGCTTTTACCATGGCATACATATTATTGCTTAAAGTACCCATGTGCTCTCTTTGATGGCCTATATCAGAAGTGCTCATTATGTGCCCTGCATCTTCTGTTATGGCATCTATATTGGCATTATATACCTGCTGTTGCTCAGGTGTTAGTGCGGTAGTATCAAATGCTGCTATAACTTCTAATAAGGCTGTGGCTCCTGCTTTTGTTTCATTAGCGTCGGTATTTACCATGCCGTTTTTTAGATGTACATAGTGTGCAAAAAGATCTTTCATCATTGTTTGGACAGCTGGGGCTACATCGCTAAAGGTGTGGCTTGTGGCTATCATCTCAACTGAAGCTTCTTCGTCGGCAACTTGTTGGTTTTTGTTTTGGCAGGCTGCAAATAGCAGTGTAGCCAAAAGTGCTGTTGTTACAATTGTTTTTTTCATTTTATTATTTTGTTTTAATGTGTGGAAATGCAGGAG
The DNA here is from genome assembly GCA_037968475.1 of Bacteroidia bacterium. Classification (GTDB taxonomy): domain Bacteria; phylum Bacteroidota; class Bacteroidia; order UBA8524; family UBA8524; genus SB11. The sequence goes on along the minus strand of JBBKVO010000036.1, from coordinate 61,610 downwards.
TGGAGACAAATGGAGGTTTAACCATTTGATACAGATTTTTTGTAGTGCCCTTGTTGTAAAGGTTAAATACAAAAAATGGGGGTAAATAGAAATTTTCAGCCTGTGATAACAGGCAGAAAAATAAGAGGAATAGAATTGATTAAATACGGAAAGTGCTATTTAGCACTATGAGAGGTACCCCTATATTCGGCTGTACTTTTATAGCCGAGTATTGTTGGGTATTGCCTAAAGCAGTTGTAGTGTTTTGTAGCTGGGGAAAAAGAATACCCACAAAGCTTATAGGGCTGTTTACAAAATGTACTGTTGGTTGTGGAGTGGGTGTATCGGTATTGGCTTTTAGGCTAAAATGCTCGTTATTACAACATCCGTCGCTTTTAGGTGTAGTAACATTTAAATCGCAAGCACAAGTTTTGTTAAAATCAACATCGAAAACAGACACAGAAACCTCGTCCATGCAGTGATGCAAAGAGAAACTAAAGCCCATTTGCCCTACGGCAAATAACAAAGCAAATAGTATGGCTGAAATTGGTTTCATCTTGTACACACAAATATAGACAATTAAAAATGTGAAATGTTTGTTTTTAGTAGTTTGGCATTTGACAAACTTTTGAAGTGTTTGCCAAATGCCAAACTTGAATTAATCTTCTTCGGCTCTAAAACCGGTTGCTTTTACTGCGTCTTCTATCATTTCGGCAGTCAGATTTTCACCCGTTACAGTAAGTATTTTGGCAGGGTCATCAATATCTACTGTCCAATTGTTTGCACCTACGGTTTCGTTTAGTTTATTGGTAACTTTACCTACGCAACCCATGCAGTTTATGTTTGTTTTAAATTTTAGTGTTTCCATTATTTTTATTTATTAATTATTGTATGAGATTTTATTTTTAAAATTTATCAGCCGGCTTTAGGTGTTTTTACAAAAACTATGGTATACAATACTGACAGAAGTGAAATAACGCCCGCTATTGCAAATGCAGTTTGAAAGCCGCTATTCATTGCTGTGCCCATATTTATCCCGCCTGATACTAAGTTATTAGTAGTTGCTGTAGCTACCGCTACTACTATTGCCAGCCCTATGGCTGAGCCAATTTGATAGCTTGTATTTACCAAGCCCGATGCCAAGCCTGTTTCTTCAGGTTTAGCGCCCGACATGGCTGCAATGGTGCCGGGTATATAGGCCAGCGACATACCTACGGCGGCCAATAATGAAGGGCCTAATATGTGTACCAAAAAGCTGCCATTTTCAGGCACGGCTGAAAACCAAAACAGTGAGATAGTAAGGGCAAATAGCCCCATTATAAGGTTGGCTTTGAAACCCAGTTTTTGAATTAGTTTGCCTGTAACGCCCACCATTAGCACCATTATTACAAGTGTCATAGGCAGTAGCGCTAAACCCGAATTAAAAGCAGATAGTTTTAGGGTTTGTTGCAGGTACAGATTAAGGTAAAACCACAACGGAATCCAAGCGGCGGCCATTAATGCCATTACAATATTGCCTGCTGAAAGGTTGACGGCTTTGAATATTGATAGGGGCACCAAAGGTTGGTCTTTACGCTTTTGCAGTTGAACAAATACAATAATAAGCACTAGTGCAGTTGTAATTAGTCCCAAAGTTTGTGCTGATACCCAGCCGGCTTGTTCGCCGGTTACAATAGCATATACCAACGTAATTAGGGCTGCTGTGGCTATTAAAGCTCCCAGTAAATCTACCCTGCCTTTTTGTTTTGAGCCTGATAACAGCAGCGAAGGGGCAACCAGCATTACAATAATACCCAATGGGATATTGATGTAAAATACCCATTGCCACGAAGCCCACTCAGTAAGTAAACCGCCCAAAAACACACCTGCCGAACCGCCTGCGGCGGCGGCAGCTCCCCAAAAACCAAAGGCTTTTGCCATTTCTTTAGGGTCGGTAAACATACCCATTAGCAGTGTAAGTGCAGCGGGTGCAATAAGTGCTGAGCCTGCACCTTGCAAAGCTCTTGCGGCATTTAGCACAGGTGCCGACCATGCAAGGCCTGCCAGTAATGAAGCAGCGGTGAGAATGCCAAATCCCACCATAAAAATTTTGCGGGGGCCATAAATGTCAGACAGTTTGCCACCAAGAAGCAAAAGGCCCCCAAGCAAAATAACGTAGGCATTAAAAATCCATTGAAGTGATGAGGCGGTGTACCCCAAATCTTTTTGGATAGCCGGAAGGGCAACCCCAATAATAGAGGTGTCCATAATTACCATAAATTGTGCGGCGCAAAGCACCGCAAGTGCAGCCCACCGTTTTGCATAAGGCATAGGTGTGGCTTTGATACTAGTTGTTTTCATAGTTTATATAATCTTTCAGGAATTATTTTGTAGTGTTTTTCAGTTTCAGGCGAAGGCTGTTGCTTACTACCGATACCGAACTTAGCGCCATAGCTGCGCCTGCTATCATGGGGTTTAAGAGGAACCCGAAGGCAGGATATAATACACCAGCAGCAATGGGTATGCCTATTACGTTATAAATAAATGCCCAAAACAGGTTTTGTTTTATTGTAGCCACTGTTAGTTTAGATATTTTAAACGCCTGTGGGATTTTGGCAAGGTCAGACGATATGATGGTCATTTTTGCCACATCAATGGCTATATCACTGCCTTTGCCCATGGCTATACTTACATCGGCTTGTGCCAGTGCTTGGGTATCGTTAATGCCATCGCCCACCATAGCTACTATTTTGCCTTTTTGTTGCAGTTGTTTCACAAAATCGTATTTATCCTGTGGCATTACCTCGGCTTTGTAATTATCAATACCTACTTGTGCGGCAACTGCTTTTGCAGAGTTTTCGTTATCGCCCGTAAGCATATATACCTCAATGCCTAAACTATGCAGGTGTTGCACCGCTTCAATTGATGAGGGTTTCACTTCATCAGCCACCGCAATGGCTGCTAATGCGTTTTTATCATCAGCAAAAAAGAATACCGTTTGGGCATTTTGTTGCCAGTTTTCGGCTTTTGCAAGCAGGGCTTTATTAACGGTTATATTTTTCGATTCAAGTAATTTTTTGTTGCCCACATAAAAAGTATGTTCTTCAATATGGGCTTGCACGCCCATACCTGTAATGCTTTCTACATGCGTGTGGCTATGTTTTTGGGTAACACCTTTATCAACCAAGTGTATGGCAACAGCATCAGCCAAGGGGTGCTCGCTTTGGGTTTCTATGGTATACAATATTTTTGATAACGACAGTATATCTGCCCCCTGTTTCCATTCAAAATGGGTAACTACGGGTTTGCCCACGGTTATAGTGCCTGTTTTATCCAGTACTATAGCATTTACCTTATGGGCAATTTCAAGACTTTCCGCATCTTTTATCAATATACCTGCATCAGCACCTTTGCCTACGCCCACCATTATTGCTGTGGGTGTTGCCAATCCCAGCGCACAGGGGCAGGCAATTACCATAACGGTAACTACTGCCAGCAAGGCTTGGGTGAGGGCATCTTCTCCCCCAAAAATCATCCACGCAGCACCGCTTAGCAAGGCAATACCCAACACCACGGGCACAAATATGCCCGCTATTTTATCCACCAAATGCTGCACAGGGGCTTTGCTACCCTGTGCCTCTTGCACCATTTTAATTATTTGTGCCAGTATGGTATCGCCGCCCACTTTTTCAGCCTTAAAAGTAAAACTGCCTTTTTGGTTTATAGTGCCTGAAAATACTTTAACGCCTTCGTGTTTCTCAACGGGTACAGGCTCGCCGCTTATCATACTTTCATCAACAAACGAGTTGCCACTGGCTACCGTGCCGTCAACAGCTATTTTGCCACCGGGTTTCACCAAAATGGTGTCGCCCACTTTTACATCCGAAATTTTAATTTCCTGCTCGTGTCCGCCATGGTGAACTACTATAACGGTTTGCGGCTGCAAGCCTATTAGTTTTTTTAATGCTGTTGATGTGTTTGATTTTGCTTTCTCCTCAAGCAATTTACCCACCAAAATAAAAGCTATAACCACAGCAGCAGCCTCAAAATAAACGTGGCCGTGTATGCCCTCTTTGTGAAACCATGAAGGAAATATGGTAACCAATGCGCTATATAAATAGGCTATGCCCGTACTAAGTGCCACCAACGTATCCATATTGGCCGAGCCGTGTTTGGCTTGTTTAGCCGCATTTATAAAAAACTGCCTGCCAAACCAAAATACCACAGGGGTAGCCAGCGCCATCATTATAATGTTGGCATAGGGCATATCCATAAATACCATCCCTATAATAACTAAGGGTAGGCTAAATATACTTGCCCACAGGGTTTTGGTTTTTATCTGTTGGTAATAGTTGTGTTGGGCTTCTTCTTTCAGTTGGCGGCTGTTGGCTTCGTCAATCAACAAATCGTAACCAATAGATTGAAGCGCTGCTTTTATTTTATCGGGAGTGATAATATCAGGTATAAACTCTACTTGTAGTGATGTATTGGCAAAACTTGCCGCTGCGTTTATTATACCCGGCTGTGCATTTGTTATACTTTCAGTACTTGATGCGCAAGCGGCGCACGACATACCCGTTACAGGATATGTTTTTTTGATAGTGGGCACATCGTACCCCACACCGCGAATAGCCGAAACAAGTTTAGCAACGTTGGTTTTTTTCTCGTCAATTTCTACAATTGCCAGTTTGTTGTTTAACTCTACATGGTGAGATACAACGCCGTTTTCGTTACCAAGAGTTTTATCAATTATAAGGGCGCAATGCTCGCTATCCATACCCTGTATGGGTAGGCTAATTTTTGTATATCCGTTTGTTGCTGCCATTTTCCTTTGAATTTTGTACTACAAAGGTGCGGCGCAACGGCGGGGTGCTTGTTATAGGATTCCCTGATAATGTTTCAAAATTTACACATTGTCTAAACTTTTGCGGTTGTGGTGCTTTAACTGTTTGAAAACGCTGGGGGTAAACCCTGTAACCTGTTTAAACTGGCTGCTTAGGTATGCCACGCTGCTGTAGCCCAGTTTATATGCCATTTCTGAAAGCGTAAGCTCGTCGTATACCAGCCACTCTTTTACTTGCTCGGTTTTTTGGGCAATAATGTATTTCTCTAACGTTGTATTTTCGGCCTGTGAAAATAACTGGCTTATATAATTATAGTCTTTGCTTAACTCCTGCTCCAGCAAGGTTGAAATTTTGAGCTTTTGGTCTTCTAACAAGCCCGACCGTATCAGCTTTATCACAAATGATTTAACAGCATTAACCAACTTGGCCGATTTTTCTTCAATCAGCTCAAAGCCGTTTTCCTCAAGTATTGCAGCCAGTTTAGTAGTTTCAATATCGTCGCTTAGTATTTCAGCAGTTCCCAATGTTACTTCACCCACTGTAGCACCCGCTTTGGTCAGTTCTTCTCTAACCACCTTAATACAGCGAGGGCAAACCATATTTTTTATGTTTACTATTGTTTTCATTGTATCAAGCCTTATCCTGTTAATGTTTGTCGTATTCTGAAATACTTTGCCAATTTGTGTAAAAATACTAGTCAACAATATACAAACACTACTTTTTTAGTCAAAATACTAATTATCAACTAATTAAATTTTAAATGAAAACAGCGTATTTTTAAATGCGCTGTTTTTGAGAAAGGTAAAAAAGTAAGATTGAGCCTCTAGTCTAACAATACCTTTACAGCTTCATCCAATTCATTGTTTTTGAAACTATCAAATATACTTGGGCATTTTTCGTTGGAATGCTTGTTTACCATGCCATAGCCAGTGGTAAAGGCGATTTTAGGGACGACTACGACAGATTGTGCAGTAACCACAAGTTTTATTAGGATTCCCTTGCATCAGTTTTAACCTTTCTTAAATTATAAATTAAATGTAATAGGATTTGAAATCCTATTACTATCCGAATTACAGCGCAAGGAAGGACTTAAAGTCCTTCCTTGCGCTGTAATTCCAAAAGCGGCAGGTTTTATTACCTGTCGGCTAATATTTAATTCCCCAAAAACCATAGTTTTGCTATACAATAGCATCCCTATGAAAAAAGCTTTACTACTTCCCTTTTTTACATTTATTTTTTGTGCCGCAGCATGGGCACAGCCCAATATAACCACCACTAATTTTCCTTTTATAGAAAGAGCCCTTTACCAACCTGTAGATTCATCAACTGTGGCAGGTTTTGGCACAAGCATCAGTACCTTTTGGGATTTTGGCAGTACACAGCAACTGGGCACACAACGCGCCATAAACTTTAGCCAAGTAAGTAATCATCCTGTGTTTACTACCGCCACCGAAAAAACAGAGGCCATTACCCTTTTTGGCCCTTTACCCATTAAACAAAATATATACCGCCAAAAAAACAGTGCAGGTTACTACTCACTAGGCATAGGATATGAAAAACAAAAAATCGGATTGGGTTTTCTTTCCGGTTCAAATACCGATTCAATTACCTTCCCCTCACAAACCCATGTTTTCAATTTCCCATACGCTGAGTTTACTTTTCCACTTACTACCAATACCCAATGGGCGGCGGCATCGTTAGCCCGCACTAATTTCACTATAGATTTGGCCTTATTGGGTTTTGACAACACCCCTTGCTATTTTCTTAATTTTTTTAACGCCAGCCACCAAGCTATTAGCTACGGCACCTGTCAAGTGCCCGCCAAAGGCAACCAAAGCCCCATACAGAATGTACTTTTGGTAAAAACTGAGCAGATACGTGTAGATAGTTTTTATATTGACAATATGCCTGCAAACGCATTCTTATTGGGCAGCTTGGGTCTTAATCAAGGCGATACTATACGCACTTACCAATACCGTTTTCTGCGTGAAAATAGCGGAGCACAAGAAATGGCAATTATTAGTTTTGAAGATGATAGTTATACTACCGTAAAAAGTGCTGAATATTCAGCTGAATTTGATGTGCTATCTGTGGGCGACATTCAAATAAACAACGGCATATTAGTATATCCCAACCCTGTAGCCAATACTACTTTTACTATTTATATTGAAAAACCTTTTGCAAGCACGCCTGTTTTTACCCTAACCGATATGGTGGGTAAAACAATACCCTTTAATTTACAACAGACGAATAACGGACAATACACAGTGGGAGTTGAAGATAAAGCGACTAAAGGTATTTACTTTTTACATATAGGTAACGATACTAAAACCACTACAATAAAGTTACTATTTAAATAACCCCTGCCCACTGGGCAATCTGAATGAAAAAAATCCTTTTTGTTTTACTAACTGCTTTTTGTTTTGTTGCGCAAGCACAGCAAAAATCGGTATTAGATATTGATGATAACGATGATTACTCGTCGTTTGAGGCACTAACACAATCATCACTACAAAACTATCGCCTGTTTTTTACAGGCGAGGATCATCGCTTTCGCAACAGTAACTCTATGCTTGAGCTAAAAATGTTTAAATACCTGCATAAAACGGCAGGTGCACGTGTGTTATTGGTAGAGTTTGGTGAAGGACTTGGCTATATAATAAACCGATATGTGCAAGATGGTGATAGTACCTCTCACCATATACTTGAGAAATTTTTATACAAAGAATATTTTGACCAAGTAGAGGGCTTGCGTAGCTTTTATACTTCGCTTGGAAATGACGATAAGTTTAGCGTACGTGGTATAGATATAGAACGCTCGCCACTGTTTGCTGTGAAAAAACTGGAAATGTTATTGCCCAATAGAAACGCTGCCCACGATTCTATTTTGGTAACGGTTGATGCTATAAAAGCTCTTTCGGAGTATTATGACAATCATAGCCAAAGCAGTGATTATTTTGATGATGAAGGGGATAAAAATATATACTCAGATACTAATTATTTGCCCAACAAAAACGGTATAGATGTTTGGAGAACTTTGGAGTTGGTGATAAGTAATTTTAATAAGCATAAAGAAAAATACAAACCATTTTTAGGCGAGAACTTTAACAACTTTGCTGCCACTATAGAAAACATCTCTGAATTTTATTACTGGAAAGATTTGGAAGGCACGGCACAATTGTGGCTGTTTAGAGAAAGCCGCATGGAGAATGCTTTGCAAGCCCTTTTTGCTGAAAGCGACAATATAAAAGCCTATGGGCAATTTGGTAGATGCCATACCCAACGCAGTCGCGAAAAAGCTGAATGCCCCTACTATTACTTCAATTCGCTAGCCACACGAATAAATACAGGTACTAACCCACAACTGGCAGGTAAAGTATTTTCGTGTGCACTTTTTTACCCGCAGATGTACGATTTTGATGAGGACTTAAATGCTATAAATAAAGGTATTGAGGATTTAGTAAAGAAATCAGAAAAAGGAAAACTAACCTTATACATTTTAGATTCTTCGGCCAATGTCAACGCAACGCTTGTGCAGCGTTTTAATGCTGTTATCATTAATAATTCAAAATACGATACAAAAGGCGGAAAAGGAACTTATGGCGAATACAATGATTATACTAATGTAAGACGTACTCTTATAGTTGTCGAGGGGGGCGTAAGCGGGTATAATTTTAAACCCTTAAATGATTTTATTAAAACCGATTTTGCTAACGAGCCACAATTTTTCGGTATATCGTTTTTACTAGCTAAAAACAGAGGGATTAATTATAAAAACTCGTTCTATTTTTTCTTACCCATAGATAAAAAAATCAGTGATTCATCATCAATAACATTAAAAGGGTTTAGAATAGCCACCCAATTTGGCAAAGACATTATTAAAAATCAGCGTATCGATTTAGTTCCATTTTTTGGTATAGGTTATGAAAGATGGCGACTGGAGAGCCGAGAAGAATATACGGATAATGCACGCAAAGACATTTTAGGGGAAAACCGAGTTACACAATACGTTAACCCCGGCTTTTTTGTTAATGCAGGTATCGACTTACGTGTACATATTAACTGGGTAACACTGGGTTTCTTTGCCAACTACCAAATAGACCTTTCAAAACAATCGTGGCGAAGAAATGGCGAAATAGTAGGCGGAACACCTCGCCTATCGCTTTCATCATACACTATAGGGGCTTCTTTGGGAATTAATATTGCTGATTAAGCCCTGTTTGGGTTTCCACCTTTCTAAAAACATATATTTCATACTCAGCATCACCCATTGTTTTAAACGGGTTTTGGGGCACAAAATGTTTTAGCAACTCAAAATCGGGGTTGTTTTGTATTTCTTCTAACGGAAACTGACACTCGTTGGGGCCAAAGTGCATATCGTACACCACTATACTGCCTGCGGGTACCTCATTGCTGCGTTTTGCATCGTGCAGGTAGGCGCGTTGGCTGGGGTCAAATGGGTCAATCTCAAAAGCAATGGCCACGGTTGGGGCAAAGTAATACACCTTAGTATCAGGCTTTTTGTATTCACTGTTTTTATACCATGTGCCCGCCTCATACAAAAGGGTTTCTTCAGGGCCAAGTTGCACAGGTAAGTTATAGCGTATGGTAGGATACTCTACCACATAAAACAATATGGTAAATACCAACGCCAACCTAAAGTTTTTATTTATTTGGAAAGGAGTATAAATAGCCTCTAATCCCCGTGTGCTTATTAGCACCAGCAAAGGCAAAATACCTGCCATTACACGCAGCAAGCCTGCCGAACCTTGTATACCATAGTACCACACAATACTGTGCGCCATAAAATAGGCCAATACACACGTTACTAGCAGCAGCCAATATTTAAAAATGCTGTCGGTATTTTCAATACCCGTTTTTGATGCTCGGTTTACCCTGAAAAGAAACGATACAAAACCGATGATAAACAGCCACTTTTGCGGCTCGCCAATAATATCGCGGTAGCCATCGGCAAAGTGCCAAAAATTATCGCTTTTACCGTAAACACCTGTTTTACCCGCGTATGGGTTTTGGGTAAACACCCACAAAATATCGTGGTAGTGATAAAAGTAGCCTATAAGGCTGTATACTATCAGTCCAAGCCCTAAAAACAGCAGTTGTACGTATTTCTTTTGCCAAATAAAATACAGGCCAATAATGGGCAGCAGTATAAAACCCTCAGTACGGGCAAAGGGAAGAAACGAGAGTATAATAGCTGCGGCATAAAACCTGTTGGCGGTGATGTAGTAAAAGCCTGCAATCAGTACTAAGCTAAAGGTAACTTCGGTTAGCGATGAGTTGAGGCTAAGAAAATACATAGGCGCAAACAGCAGCAGTATAATGCTGGCCAAAGCGGTTTTCATGCCCAACCTATCGGCTGTTTTGTAGGTAAACCATGCGCTAAGTATACCTGCTAGGCAGTTGTATATTTTTGCTCCCGTAAAACCCCATTGGGCAAAAGGAGCGGCTAAAAGTGTAAAAAGAGGTTTACCCCAATGGTCTAATAAGTTTTGGGGATGTTGAGGCACATAATGGGCAAACAAATAGTGCATAAAACTATCTTCTCCACCCTGCGTACCTGTTGATATGGAAGCCAGCCACGCAAACCCTGCCAGTAGCGCTGCCAAAAGTATAAGGGCTATATTATCTTGTTTTATCTGCACAGGTTGCAAAACTAAGGGCAAAAGCTGACAATTGCTCTAAGGATTGTTTAATGAATAATATCGGTTGTTTTTTGCTGCAAAATCGGGCGTGCGCTGCAATACATCGTATTGTGCTGCACGTACCAGCAAATTATCAATAAAAATGATTTGCCCTTTGGCCGCGCCTTCTTTTATAAGTTGCAAGTGCAGCTTTTTACTTTTGGGTTTATAGTTATACTCTACCAACATCCAATCGTTATTAAAGGCTTTTGCGTAATCCAATACTTGTACACGGCGGGTTTCTTTGCCTTCTTTTACCAATAGTTTCAACTGGGGCAACCCTTCCATGTGGGCATATACCCAAAACGATACCGATAGGCTATCGCCACAATACAAACAAGTAGTATCGGCAAGGGTAATCGTTTCGCTGGCACTTTTTGCTAACGCTCCTATGCCTATAAATGCTTTTTCAGCTTTTAAATCTTCATATCCTTTAGAAAAATACAGCGTATTTAGTTGGGTTTGGGCTTCACGGTCAATGGTAGTAGCACGTTTTAGCAATACCACTTCTAATATTTTAGGACTTAAACGGTATAGCCTAAAGCTATCTAGTGTGGCTATGGGTTGCATTCCCTCAAGCTCTGGCAATGTGGTGCTATCGTTAATGTATTGTAGCAGTAAAAAAGGTTTTTTAGCCCCTCCCTGCATGGGGCGGGGTATTTGGGTATACTCGTAGCCCATTTCCAATTGTTGCAGCGTTTCACTTAGCGATGTACGGCTCATTTTCACCGCAGTTAAAGGTATACCTGTTTGCATAGAGAGCAATAGGCTTTTCGCAACAATTCCATCGTCGGCAGGTGTTGCGCCAATATTTTCTGATCCTTCGTGAAAGAACGGAAGGGGTATAATTGCTTTATAATTATTAGGGTTTACCTTTTTAGGTGTCCATTGTTGCACCTCGAAGGGGTTATTTATTTGTTTTATGTTGTAGAGATTAAGCATAATCCCCTCGATAAAAAAAACAGATAATAATGCCCAAGGAGCCCAAAGCAACTTTATTTTATGTTTCGTTTTTTGGTATACGTACCAAATAATAAAAATATTAAGTCCATAAAAAACCACCCAAAGCAAACGCCCTAAACTGCGGAACTGCTTTAACAAACCAAGGTATTTTGATACTGCTGGTATATTAAACAAATAAGGAAAAAGGGCTGCATACACAAACACAATACCTATTGCCCATAACAGGCAAACCATAAAACGCTGGTTGTAGGGTATTTCGACTGGTTTTTGAGGGGCTAACACCCTTTTTTTACGTTTAAAAACAGAAATAACACCACTAATAATTCCCCATAAAATAAACGGCAATGCAGGCAAACCTGCGTACGCTATCGACTCAAAAGAAACCTTGCGCACGCCCAAAGCGGCTTTTAGCGGCTCGAAATAATCAAAATTTAAAGGTAAAAGTAATCCTTCCCAATAGGCGGCATACTCAACAATACCGTAGGGTTGTGTTGGCCTATCGGCAACATTATCCGTTACTTTAAGCCAAACAAAGTATACAACAAAAGGCAATAATAGCTGAACAAAAATATGTGGAATAGCTGTGAGTATATTTATGCGCGGACTTTCTCTGATAAGGCAAACTAACCACATAGAAAGCACTAAGGCACCCACAATTATTAAATAATAAACATGGGTAAACAATAGTAAAAGCATCATTATACCCATTGCTCGGCTGGTGCGCCAATTGGGTTGATGAAAAAAGAGGTATAACCACCAAAGGTACAAGGGTATAACAAAACAATATGCCAAAGCAAAGTGCCCGTTAAACCTGTTTATTTGCGGCGAAAGCATTGCCAAAGCTATTGCCCCTGCCACTGCAATGCGAGGGTTGTGCGTAAGCGCAAATAACAGTTTGTATAATGTAGTAATAGCCAACAGCATACCTGCAAAAAGCAGCAGGTTAACTATGCCGATGGAATATTGCCCTATGGGCATAACATTTAGGTGTATAAAACGTGCAATATTACTTAGCAACGGTTGGTTATCAGTAAAAACAATATGCTCGCCAAACGGGTAATTCATCCCACTAAAATGGGTATAGCTGCTATCGTAATTTACGTGCCATGCAAAAGTGAAGTAGTTTTTTGGCCCGTCGCCCCCTGTGCTAAACATATAACTGTTGGGGCTAAATACAAAACGACCGTAAAAGGCCAGTATAATTACACAACCTAAGGCCAACGCCCACCAATAGCCTTGTTTTTTTAGATTATTCATTTGTATCTCTATGGCGGCGCACTATGCGCAATATTTTAATAAAGTTCCAAAATTCGCTGGTAAGTATTTTGAAATTCATGCGAGAAAAAACAACATTTTTTCTAAGCTCTACGTGCACAGGCACCATGTCTATTCCTTTGCTTTTACTGGCAAGGGCAATAAACTCCATATCAAATAAAAAACGGTTTATAGTAGTTTTTAAAAAGATTTTTTTTCCATTTTGGTTAAATCCCTTTAAGCCACATTGTGTATCGGTAATGGGTAAACGAAAAACGGAACGAAAAACAAAACGAACTATTTTTGATATCCATTTACGTTTTATAGGGGTGTTTTCATAATACCCGTCATCGCGTGTGCCTATTGCAATATCAGTCCCTGCCTCCAATCGCTCCAATATTTTCAGCATACTAGCATACTCGTACGGAAAATCAATATCGGTATATAGTATTAACCCGTAGTTAAGGTTTTTTATGCCTTCTCTAAGGGCATATCCCTTGCCTTGATTAGTTGTGTAGCTAACGTATGTAAAAAGTGGCAGTTCATTTTTCAGATACTCAATTTGCGGGTCAGTAATCCCTGTTTGCGAGGCATCGTTTACCAACACCGCCTCTATGGTATACTGGGGTAACTGTGCCTGTATGGTTTTAAAATGTTGGGCAAGTTGTACCTCCCATCCCTCAAGAGGATTATAGCATGGTACTACTATATGGAGGGGTTGGGTCATAGTTGTTGTGGGCAAAAATATACAAAAAACGATAGCCTTTCGTTGCTTTACCTTTTATGTAGATAAAAGCTAAGGCAAATGCACTCTTATTTACCTTTAATCGACTAAAGGTATAAAATAATTAACTTTCGGCCTCAATACGCACCCTATATGAAAAGTAAGCCGCTTTTTCTCCTACTATTATTGCATCTCCTGTTTTTTAGCACTGCTAATGCCCAAATTAGTTTTTGGGAAGAGTTTTTTCCTTCAAATAAAGAACAACCGACAACACATTATAACGACACCAACTACTTTGCCCAGTGGCAACAGGTAGATAGCCTTGAAAAAATAAATATGCTTCAGTCTGCCGATAGCGTGGTGAAGCGTATATATCAGCAAGCGTGGCAGCAAAAAAAATACCCTGTGGCTATAAAAGCCCTTTTGTTTGAGTTGAAATATGAAAACACTTTAAAAGAAGTGGGTATTTGGAGACAATTGCAACGCTTGGATGCCGAAATTGAAAAAATGCCCGCACCCCATAAAAATGTGCTGCAAAGCATAACGGGCAGTGTATGGCTTGCTGCATACAAAAACAATAACTACGATGATGAACAACAAGAACCTGATACTACCGACCCAACTACGTGGGAAATAGATAGAATAGTGAATAAGGCCGAGAGCTATTTTATAGCATCATTGCAAAACCCACAAAACCTGCTGCAAGTTCCCATTCAAGAGTATACCACATTGGCTTTTGTGCCTGAGAATGCCCAAAACCTTTGGCCTACTGTGTATGATTTATTGCAGTGGCGCACGTATAAATTTTATCGTAAACAAGCCGAAGGAAGTTACGAAGACGCACTTAACTATGGCGAGGATGTTGTTTTTTGTGATGTAAGCGTGTTTACAAGTCTACATTTCTCTCAAAATACCGTAAAAGATAAATCGCTAAGGCTGCTACAAAGCCTATTACAGCGTTATGACCAAAATAGGCAAATTACTGCTTTGGTTATGGCCGATATGGAGCGGGTGAGCTATTTAAGCAATATAGCCACAAGCATAAAAAATAAAGATAGTCTTGAGTTGGTATGGCTCGGCGCTCAACTCCAAAAATACGCTCAACACCCAATTGCAGCGCATATACTATACACTATGGCTGGGGAAATAGCCTGCACAAGTATTTATACAAACAGAAAAAGTCAAGATGTATTGTGCAACAATGCCCTAGCCCTGTACTATTGCCAATGGGCGATAGATAGTTTTCCTGATGAAAATGCAAGCAACAATTGCCGAACATTGATGGACGAAATTTATAAACCCTACCTAAATGCCAATGTAGAAAATACCGTTATAACAAAAGAACCCTTTAGGTATAGTTTAAGGTATAAAAATATAAACCAAGTATATGTAAAATTTATAGCTATTGACGAGGATACCCTAAACCAACTTGAAACCAATTTTAGGAATAGACAAGAGGAAAGAAAGTTGTTTTTGCAGCACTTACTAAGTTACCCTACTGTGGCAAATCAAACGGTTAGCCTACCTAACGATGAGCGCTATTTTGTTACTTCTACCGAATGGTACCACGCAGGGTTACCCCAAGGGCATTATGTAATATTAGTTTCTGCCGATGCTAATTTTTCAGCCGATAGTAATATTACCATATACCAACGGTTTTGGAGTTCCGACTATGCTATTTATGCTTCAAAAACTGACAAAAGTAAGTATACTTACTTTATTGCAAATTCTAAAGACAATAGCCCATTAAAAGGGGCAACAGTTATACTATCGTATGATGATTATCGGGAAGATTATACAGAGGCACATAAAGTTTTACTTGAAGCTACTACAGATAAAAACGGAATAGTAATCGTAGATATTAATGAGTCTAAATCAGTAAGTGCTCAGGTGTTTTTAAAAGGAAAAAAAGTGCTTTCTACTCACGGCAGCAACTATCTATCAAGTTATGATAGAAATGGCAGCTATACCAACACCAATACGTATTATTATACAGACAGAAGCATATACCGCCCCGGCCAAACCATGTTTTTTAAAGGTATAATGGTGCAATCGTCTACAAAAGTAGAAGCACAACTGCTAACAAATCAAACCACTACTGTTACCCTTGAAGATGCCAATGGCGAAGTAGTGGCAACACAAGATTTTACCACCAACAGTTTTGGCTCGTTTTCGGGCAGCTTTGTTTTGCCTTACGGTCGCCTCACGGGCTACTTTTCTATACGTGATAACTATGGAAGTGAAAGCATTTTGGTTGAAGAATACAAACGCCCCAAGTTTGAGGTAGTTTTTGATACTCTTAAATCTAATCCCGCTTTTAATGATACCGTTACTGTTAATGGCAAAGCCCATGCCTTTGCAGGCAATGCGCTTAATGGAGCGACCATGTTGTATACAGTGAGTCGCCAAATGAATTATCAATATTTTAGATGGGATAAATATTACGGTGGAGAAGAAGACAATAAAATTATAAAAACAGATACCCTTTTGCTAAATGATGACGGAACATTTAGTTTCAGTTTTGTTGCTACAGCAGGCAAAAACCTTGAGAACAATTATACGTACCGTATAGAAGCTACTGTTACCGATATAACAGGCGAAACCCAAACGGGCAGTCAAAGCATTAGTATAGGTAAGCGCACGGTGTATGTGGAACTAAATACCACTAACGAAGCCTTTGCACAAACGCCAATACCCATATATTTAGCGGCAAAAAATCTAAACAACAGGTCTGTGCCATTGCAAGGCACATTAACCATTAAAGCTCTGCAAACACCCAAAACTGTTTTTACAGAAAACTATTTTGTGTTGCCCGATACCCAAATTATCGACCCTAAAACCTACAAAAAACTATTCCCCAACGTTGCTATTAATGGAGAGGATTTGCGTGAAAACTACCCTGTGGGTGAAACCATTTTTACCAAAAAAATAGACCAACAAAATGGCGATGAAACCATACAGTGGCAAGCCGATAATCAAGCCTCGGGTTTGTATTTGGTTGAGTTTGAGTATACCGATAACTTGGGCGAAAAGCATACAGAAACAAGTTATATAGCCTTGCTAAACACCAAAAGCAAAAAAGCATTTACCCATAAAGATTTTGTGCTAGTGGCGGATAAAACCAATTATCAACCCAACCAAACAGCAACAGTTACACTAAGCAGCCGCTTGCCCAAAACACGCATTATTTACTTTATTGAAAAACAAGGCGAAGTAGGTGCAATGCAACAGGTTAAACTGAGTAACAAGCAATATGCCATACAAATACCTATAAGCGAAACTGACAGGGGGGGCATACACGTTACCGCATTTACGGTATACAACAACCGTTTTTATAAAGAACACATTACCCTAAACGTACCCCATAGCAATAAAGACCTTAAAATAGAAGTAAGCACCTTTCGCGATAAAATGATGCCGGGCGACAAAGAAGAGTGGCAACTAAAAATTAGCGGCGAAGGGGCAAAAGCAGTATCGGCAGAAATACTGGCTACTATGTACGATGAATCGCTGGATAAAATATACGGCAGTGCGTGGGGAGATTTCACAAAAAACTACCAACCTTATTGGTATAGCTCTGTTTCGCCCGAACAATATACACAAGGCGCCCGCGCATTAAGCCAAATTACCTTTTTCCCGTCTTCAAAACAAATACAATACGGGCAAAGATACCCCAAGCTATATTTCTTTAAATGGATGCCCGATTTGCTATACCAAAGTTTGTATGATTGGGAGAATGAAAACAATGGCTATTATGAAGATGGTGTTTCATTAGGATGGGGTAACAGTGGGGGAAGCGGTGGCGGAGGTGTAGGCGAAGGCTTTGGAAGCGGGCATGGTAGAGGCGCAACCGCAATGGGTTTTAGAGATTCTCGAAAAATGGCAAAATCCGATGTACTTAGTTCGTCTCTTATGAGTGCCGATGTGCCAGAAAAAGGGACATTCGAAAATGACATGGAGGAAGCCCCCCACGCAACAGCAGGTATGAATTTGCAAGGCTTTTCGCAATCGCAGTTTATAAAAGTGCGCCGCAATTTGGATGAAACCGCTTTCTTTTTTGCCCACCAACAAACCGACGATAGCGGTAATGTAATTATTAAATTTATTGCTCCCGAAGCCCTCACCCGATGGAAGTTTAGGGCTTATGCACATACCCAAGATTTAAGCAGCGGACTTGTCTCTGTTTCATCTATCACCCAAAAACCATTAATGGTACAAACCAATATGCCACGATTTTTGAGGGAAGGCGATGAAATTTATATCAATGCCAAAATAGTAAATCTATCAGGCAAAGAACTTAGCCCCAATGCCGTGCTTGAGGTATACGATGCCACAACTGGCAAAAACCTGCCCGAGTTTAATAATATCAATATGGTGCAAGTGCCCCAGTTGGCAACAGGAGTTAGTCAATCAGTAAAATGGAAATTTAAAGTCCCTGCTGGCTATGGCGCACTAAAAATTATAGTAAAAGCATTTGAAGGTAAATACACCGATGCAGAGGCCAACACCATACCTGTACTATCCAACAAAATATTAGTTACAGAGGCTTTACCCATTACATTTAGTGGCGATAAACCCAAAACCTATACGCTTGATAAACTGGTAAAAAGTGGCAACAGCAATACCCTTAGTAATCACAAACTAACGCTAGAATATACCGCCAATCCTGCATGGTATGCCATACAGGCCTTACCCTATATAATGGAATACCCTAACGAGTGTGCCGAGCAGGTGTTTAACCGCTACTATGCCAATACAATAGCCCAGTATATAGCCAATAGTCAACCAAAAATACGAGAGGTGTTTGATAGCTGGAAAAACACAGCCGAACAAGGCGAAGAAAATCCTTTGCAATCAGCCCTACAAAAAAATGAAGAGTTGAAAAGCTTGCTACTGCAAGAAACCCCGTGGCTGGCCGAAGGAAAGACAGAAACCCAACGCAAACAGCGCCTTGGCCTTTTGTTTGATGATAACAATATGGATAATCAAAGGCAAATAGCCTTAAATAAACTGATTGCAATGCAATTGCCCAACGGGGCATTCCCTTGGTTTGGCGGTATGCGCGAAAATTTATCCATCACCCAATATATAGTAGCAGGTTTTGGTAAGATGAATACACTAACTGGGCAAGATAACACTGGTACTGATGAGATGCAAAATGCACTGCAATACATTCACCAACAAGCCGAGAAAGCATACAAAACAATAAATGATAAAGCCAATAAAAACCTCTTGAGCTTTAGCCGTGTGCAATACCTGTATGCCATAAGTTTTTATACAGAAACGGACGGCGACAACCTTGAGAAATACGAAGAGAGCTTAATTTTTTGGAAAAAACAGGCAGCAGATTATTGGGCAACAAGTAGCCGTATGGAGCAGGCTATGATAGCCATTGCCTTGCACCGACTGGGGGATGAAAACACACCCAAAATCATTATAAAATCACTGCAACAAACAGCCCTTAAAAATGCCGAAAACGGGATGTATTGGAAAGATCGTACGGGTGGTTTTAGTTGGACTGATGCACCAATAGAAACACAAGCCCTGATAATAGAAGCCTTTGACTTGATAACCGAAGACGATGCTGCTATTAACCAAATGCGTACATGGCTGCTGAAACAAAAACAACTTAGCGATTGGAAAACCACCAAAGCTACTGCTGATGCTTGCTATGCTTTATTACTGAGAGGCAATAATTGGCTTGAGGAGAATGCCCCAGCTACAATTACATTGGGTACAAAAACTATAAATACCGACCCCGAAATAAAAACAGAGGCAGGTACGGGCTATCTAAAAAAATCATTTAATAAAGAAGAAATAGAACCTTCTATGGGCGTGGTAACCATTAGTCCGCAAAACGGGAAAAGTGTGCCTTTGGCTTGGGGTGGTTTGTATTGGCAGTACTTTGAGCAGTTGGATAAAATAACGTATGCGCAAACTCCTCTGGCATTGATAAAACAAATTTTTGTTGAACGTACTACCGACAGTGGAACAATGCAACAACCCCTAAACGGACAAAAACTAAAAGCGGGCGACAAACTTACCGTTCGTATATTTTTAAAAGTGAATAACGATATGGATTTTGTCCACCTAAAAGATATGCGGGCTGCGGCACTAGAACCTACCCAAAACCTATCGGGATATCAATGGCAAAATGGAGTGGGTTATTACCAAAGCATACGCGATGCAAGTATGAATTTCTTTTTTGATAAACTGCCCAAAGGCCAGTGGGTATTTGAGTATAGCTTGAGGGTATCGCAAGCAGGGACTTTCCAAAATGGAATTGCCACTGTGCAAAGTATGTATGCACCCCAATATACTAGCCACAGCGATGGTGTTGTGATTGAAGTAGAGCCGTAGTAAGGTTTTACTGAAACCTACTGCACGGTATACCTTACGCCAAAAAAGCCGCGTATACCTTGATTGGGAGCAAACACATACGATGGGTCGAATGTGAGCGCATTGGGATTGTTGGGTGTGGCTACTACTTGACCATCAGCACCAAACTTTACATTTTTATCAAAAGGGTCGAAAGCGCGGGCAATGCTATTGGCAGGTGGGGTAAAGTTGAGTAGGTTTTTTATTCCTCCGTATACTTCCCAGCCTTTTTTTAGTGTTTTGGTTATTTGTATATTTTGTATGCTAAACCAAGACGAATAGGCTGCGCGATTGTCTAAACTGCTTAGTAATGGCAAACGCATTGGCCCATATAGATTGCCTGTATAATCAATAGATAAAGTATATTTTGGAAGGGTATACCCAATATTCCAAACCCCTGTAACTTGTTCTGTTAGCAACTGACGGTAACGACGGCCGTTTTCTGTAATACTCACATCCATCACCGTTGCTCCTGCCAGTATTTTTAACCCGTTATTAAAATTGATATCCGCGTTTAGTGATACGCCTTTTGATACGGCAAAACCATCTAAATTGCTGTATATAATTTTATTCGGGTCGGTTTCGTAATCAGGAATAATACGGTTGTTAAAATAAGTGTAAAACGCCGTAGCATCCAAATTGATAAAAGCCTTTTTGCTGTTTATCTTCTTCACAAAATTTATATTTCCGTTCCACGATGTTTCGGGTTTCAATTGCCCTATAAACACTACTTGCCTTGCCCCTGTTAGTGCGGCATGATCTTCAGTAAACACATTTGCTACACGATAGCCGTTACCCACACTCAAGCGCAACACGTTCATTTTGTTGGTGCTGTTCCATTTATAGTTTACTCGTGGAGTAAAAATAGTGCCGTGCACGCTGTTATAATCGTAGCGCAAACCAAGCAACACTTTGTTGTTAGCGTTAATGCTAACTTCATCTTGTACAAATACCCCCGGTAGGTGAATTATTGAAGGCTGGTTGGCGGGAGTGCCCACTGTATCGTATGCAGCAGTTGCGGTGGTATTGTCATCATAATAAGTATAACGATATGTTGCTCCCGATAATATATTGTGGCTTTTGCCTATTTCTTTAAACCATGTTAACTGTCCAAAACCGATGTATTGCTGTGCCAAATATATGGTGCTGCCGTATACCGAGTTTTGCTTGTGCCCATTACCGCTAAAACTAAAATTTATCTCCTCTTTTACGGGTAGTTGGTATACTCCAAAAGTTTCCCATCTATTGGTATATATGCTTTCGCCATACACGCTATCACCGCCTCTAAACTCTTTGTCCCATTGCATTTGTCCGCCCCACCTATCCTCGTACAAATAGCGACCTGCTATCGAAAATTTACGCCCCTTTTTCCGTTCAAAACTCAGCTTATTAAATAGCGAAATTCGATTTTGTAGGGTAACGTCAGTAAAGCCATCGCCGTTGTTGTCTTTTGGGTTTTGATAGTTGAAATAGTTTACACCCAATAACGATTGTGTTTTTCGCGTAGGCTTAAACTTTATGCCTACGTCAGTATTTACCTCGCCCCAACTTGTACTAAAAACATCTATGGCAACCAAAGGAGCACTAACAGGGTGTTTGGTAATAATGTTTACTAAACCTCCTACCGCCTCGCTGCCATATAATGTACTGGCAGGGCCTTTTACAATTTCAACACGTTCTATCAGTGCTTGGGGTATTCCTGTTAGCCCATACACCGTGCTTAGTCCGCTTACTATGGGCATACCATCAATAAGTACCATAGTATAAGGGCCTTCTAGTCCATTTATATGTATATCGCCCGTATTACAAACATTGCAGTTTAGCTGCGGACGTACTCCGTTTATATTTTGCAAACTCTCGAAAATGGAAGGAGTGGGATTAGCTTTAAAGAACTTTTTTGAGTATACCTCAACAGGCACAGCACTTTCCAACTTGCTTACCTCTTTCATTGTACCCGATACTACTACCTCGCCCACTTCTGATGTTATTTCTTCTAAGCTGAAATTTATTACTAGGGTGGGGCTTTCTGCCGTAAGTTTTACAGTTCTACTTTGTGATGTGTAACCCACATAGCTGGCTTTTAGGGTATAGTTGCCCAAGGGTATGTTGTATATCTCAAATTTTCCTTTAACATTGGTAGTTGCGCCTAGTTGTGTGCCTTCAAAACCAACATTAACAAATTCAAGCGGTATTCCGTTACTGCTTATTGTACCTGTTATTGTACCTGTTTGTGCAAAACCCAAAAACGAGCTTACACCAAACAAAAGCACAATAATAATTTTACGAGCCATAATTTATAATTAGCTCTGCAAAAGTAATAATTTAGATTAGTCTAAAAAATAATTTAAGTGGGTTTTTATTTTCTTGGAAGGCAGCAGGTTAAAACCTGCCCCTACTCATACCCCATCGGGATTACCGTTTGGTATGAATAGAATCGGTTTTCAAACCGATGGAAAAGGAATTTACTCACCCTAAAAAATACAAAACCGACCGACTACACAACATTCCCCCTCTATATATTGTCAAGTCAACCAAAACAATACTTCGGGGTGAAATCATGGCAGCAGGTTAAAACCAGCCGCTACTCATACACTATCGGGATTACCGTTTGGCATGAATGAATCGGTTTTCAAACCGATGGAAAAGGAATTTACTCACCCCAAAAAATACAAAACCGACCGACTCCCCAACACTCCCCCTCTCTATATATAGAGAGGGGCGCAACGATACAAATCGAGCAAAACAATACATTGGGGTGAGTCAAAACCAACTACTATTTTTAGGTTGTATGTAAATTGGGTGTAGTTACCCTGAAAAAGAGGCTATATCTGTTTCGTTTAAGTAAAACCCAAGAGCATTAAAAAAGTCCATTTTGCATAGCAAAACGGACTTTAAAACTGTGATATACCTTACAAAGGTTTATTTAGAAATACGAAAGGCAAGGTTAAAGTTTACTGAATAATCAGCAAAAGCAGCATCACCAATGGTGTATTTGCCTGTGCTTTCGGTTCTTTGTTTGTCGCTATAGCTTTGTACACGGTTTCTTTCAAGAGCGATAGGAACAGTTAAGCTAAAGTTCCAGTTTTTAATTGAATATATTACACCCGGTTCTGCTGATATAACATAACCCGGCCTTCTAAATCCGGCACTGCTACCAATTAGGTCTGATGAAGGCACGCCTTCCATTCTTCCTCCCAAGCTAATAAACAAGCCATGCACAAATCCTGCTGAGTAAGCCGCACCTAATCTAGCCATATATTGGTCGGCAACACTCATTTCGTCGCCTCTGTTACGTGCCCTTACACCATTAGTTGCTCGTGGGTTAGCTAAGTAATACATATTCATGTACCCAAATACTTTTGAGCCAAATGTTTTAAAACCTTGTAATTCAAAAGTACCGCCCCAGCCGCCATCGCCAAGTTGAATAGATTGATCAACGGGAGCAGTCATATAGCCTCCTGTTGTATCGTAAAATTTGCCTTTAACATTGTAGTCTCCTGTAGGTGCTTTTATGCCCAAACCAATAGCAAGATTACCTTTGGTGTTATCAGGATTAAATAGCCAGTAAGTGGCACTTAGGCGCATATCACCCAAACCAAAAGAGTTGGTGTGTTTGCGTTGACGAAAATCGTTACCGCCGTGTTCGTACATCGATGAGCGATCGTTTACAGCAAGTGGTGCTGATAAACTTACACTAAACCTGTTGGTAATCCCGTAGCTAACATTTAAGTCAGCAAAATGAGAATGGTTTATTACCTCAGTACCTTGCTCTACCCTAAACTTTTCCTCGTGTTCACCCCTAAAGTGCTTATACGATTTAAAATAACGGTATGATGAGCCTATAGAAAAATCTCCTTTTTTAAGGATATTAGAATTTGTTGTTGTTCCAGAACAAGCCGAATAGCCTCTTATGGCTACACAACCTTGACCGTATGCGGTTCCTGCCGCAAACAAGCTAAGGGTTGATAAAATGATAAATGATTTAACCGCTATGTAAAATTGTTTCATTCTGCTTAATTCCGGGTTATTTGATTGCCAAAAGTAGCAAAAAATATAAAATCACAATACAATTAACAGGCTCACTCATACTTTTTTATCTAAAAACTGACACAAAAATGAGAAAGGTAACAAACAAAACTATTTTGTGCCCAGTATTACAATCACATAATAGGAAGTAAGCTTGGCGCAACACACATTCAATAACAAAAACTTTCCTTATTTTCGTTCTGCATGAAAAAGATACAGGAAGTAGCCGCGCGTATTGGTATTACAGAAGGACACGTTATTCCCTACGGACATTATAAAGCTAAAATAGCTCCTCATTGGGACGAAGCTAAAATAAAACAAGGTAAACTAGTATTGGTTGCCGCTATTAGCCCCAACAAAGCGGGTGTGGGCAAAACCACCACCTCAGTAGCGTTGAGTATGGGCTTGAACCGTATTGGCAAAAAAGCCGTGCTTGCTTTGCGTGAGCCTTCACTTGGGCCTTGTTTTGGTATGAAAGGCGGCGCAACAGGTGGCGGTTATGTTACCGTAGAACCATCGGACGATATTAACCTGCATTTTAATGGCGATTTCCACGCCATCACCAGTGCTAACAATACATTGGCGGCATTGATAGATAACTATAACTATTTTAATAAAGGTGCTGCCAACGGTTTGCGACAAATAGTTTGGAAACGTGTATTGGACGTTAACGACCGTAGTTTGCGCAATATCCTTACAGGCTTGGACGGTAATGGAATACCAACAGAAACGGGTTTTGATATTACCGCCGCCAGCGAGATTATGGCCATTTTTTGCCTATCGAAAGATTTGGAAGATTTACGCCGCAGAATTGACAATATACTTATTGGCTATACCAACGATAAAAAGCCCTTTTTTGTAAAAGATTTGCAAGTGGGGGGTGCTATTGTAGCCTTGCTTCGCGATGCAATGATGCCCAATTTGGTGCAAGATGTTGATGGCGGTGCTGCTTTTATACACGGAGGGCCATTTGCTAATATAGCACATGGGTGCAATAGTATTATAGCCACCAAAATGGCTTTGCAATATGGCGATTATGCCATTACAGAAGCAGGTTTTGGTAGTGATTTGGGTGCTGAGAAATTCCTGAATATAAAATGCAGGGTGGCCGAGTTGCAACCTTCGCTTAGTTTGTTGGTGGCTACTACACTGTCGTTAAAACTGCACGGTGGAGCACATGAAAAGGAGTTGAAGCAACCCAATATGGAGGCTCTGCAAAAAGGTATGCACAACCTTGAAAGGCATTTGGATATACTAAAATCGTTTGGGCAAACGGTGATAGTGGCTATTAATCGCCACCCATCCGACACTAACGATGAAATAGCTTTTATAACCCAGTGGTGTGCTGAAAGGGGCGTGAAATGCGCTACCCACAGCGGCTTTGGTGATGGCAGTGCAGGTGTAGAAGAACTGGCCAAATTGGTGGTGAGTGAGGTAGAAAATAATCCATCGGGCACGTTAAAAAATACGTATAGCTTAGACGAAAGCATTGAAACTAAACTGAACCGTATTGTAACTACTATATACAAAGGCAAGGGTATTAGTTTGAGCAAAAAAGCCCAAACGGCTTTGAAAAAGATAAACGAAATGAGCATGAACAATCTACCCGTGTGCATTGCCAAAACACAATATAATTTTAGTGCAAATGCGGATGAACCTACAGATGTAAAAGATTTTACGCTACCTGTTGAAGATTTGGTGATAAATGCAGGCGCAGGCTTTATAGTAGCTGTTTGTGGCGAAATAATGCGTATGCCGGGACTACCCAAAACACCCCAAGCCATGCACATTGACGTAGTACAGGGTGAAATAATAGGCGTAAGCGAAAAGCCTCCTGTGAAACCGATACAAGTAAAGGGAGAATAGCTTTAGTCATGCCGAATTTAGTTCGGCATCTCGCTCTGCGTTAACTATTATTGGGCAACGAGATCCTGAATCCCGATAGCTATCGGGACAGGATGACGGGGAGCAATCTGTTTGAAACGACGCAAACAGATTGCTTCACTAACCAAAATTATATTCATACAAGTTTTAGGTTGCCGTTCGCAATAACGCGCGTGGGCAGTCATTCCTGCGAAGGTAGGAATCTTGAGGGTGGGTTGGCTATCCACACAGATTCTCTTTTACAAGGGAATGACAGCACCGCACTTTACCAGACTTCTACACCAAGCCCCTAGCTTTCAACTCTAAGTATTTATTAATCGTATTTACCGAAAGGTCTTTGGGTGGGGTTAGTATACTTTGTATGCCGTATTTCATCAATTCGGCTACTATTTGCCGTTTCTCGTACATCATTTTTTCGGCAATGGTTTTTATATACACGGCTTCCACATCAGCAGGTTTGCTTTCGGTAAGGGTGTGTAGTTCTGTATTTTCAAAAAATATTACTACCACCAAGTGGTTTTTTGCCAAGCCTCTAAAAAACTGCATCCGCCTGCGCAGCGATGTCAGCGACTCGAAATTGGTATAAAACAGTAATAAACTGCGTTGTTTTATTTGTTGTCGTATAGTACCGTATAGTAACTCGTAATTACTCTCAAGGTAGCGGGTTTTTTGAGCATACAACAATTCTAAAATCTTGCCCATTTGGTCGGGTTTGCGCTCAGCTTGCAAAATAGCCGCCTTGTCCTCTGTAAAAGTTATAATACCCGCCTTGTCATATTTTTTTATGGCAATATTGCTAATCACCAAACTGGCATTAATGGCGTAATCCATCAAACTAAGACCATCAAAAGGCATTTTCATCACACGGCCTTTATCTATAATACTATATACCTGCTGCGATTTTTCATCCTGAAACTGGTTCACCATCAAATCACCACGTCGTGCCGTAGCCTTCCAGTTGATTGTGCGGAAATCGTCTCCCTGCACATAATCGCGTATTTGCTCAAACTCAAAATTATGCCCAATACGACGTATTTTCTTTATACCCGCCATTTGCAATCGATTGCTTATAGCCAGCAACTCGTATTTGTGCATTTGTATGTACGATGGGTATACAGGCACCGTTACCGTAGCATCAAGCCTAAACCTTCGCGATACCAAACCGATAGCCGTTTTGGCAAACACATTTAGATTGTTAAACGTGTATTCGCCGCGTTTTAGCGGTCTTAATTCGTAAGTAAACTCACGGGTTTGGTTAGCTTTAAGACTTAATTGTGTGGTATTTTTTCTGTACTGAAATTGGTCGGGTATTTCATCAATCACCTCCGTTTCAATACCAAAGGGATAGCGATTGTTTACCTGCACCAAAATAGGATTAGGGTCGCCATTGCTTAGTTTATCGGCAGTGGTACGTATTGCATTTATAGCGTAACGTTTGCTAAACAGCAATAAAATATCGGTAGCCGTTACCAAAAGAAAGGTATATAAAATGGCTTTTGCAAGGGCAAACAAGGGGGTGAAAAAGAAACCCGCTGCCAACAACACAGCAACACCCGCGCCTATATAAAAAAAACGGTTGTTAATGTATAACGATTTTATACCCTTGATGATAAACACAGTCTATTTGTAATGCTTTGGCGAAAAATAGCAATATTTTTTTGTTTGACGATTAGCAATGACCAATTATTAGATAAATGACTTAGGACGGAGTGTTATGAATCAAGTAATAGGGTCTGAAGTCGATTACAGCATAAAGTGGGGCTTAAAGTCTCCATGCGGGGTAACTATACCCATTTACACGTATCCTAAAAAATAGTAGTGGGTCTAACTTCTTTGCCTCTTCCTCTCGACAGGTTAAAACCTGCCGCTATTCATACCCTATCGGGATTACCGTATGGTATGAATAGAATCGGTTTTCAAACCGATGGAAAAGGAATTTACTCACCCAAAAAAATACAAAACCTCCCGATTGCCCAACATTCCCCCCCTCTCTTTTTTGTAAGAGAGGGGCGCTTTATATGGTTTCGGCTTCCTCATAAAACTGGAGTGAATTAAACAGAAATCATAGCAGCAGGTTAAAACCTGCCGCTATTCATACCCTATCGGGATTACCATATGGTATGAATAGAATCGGGTTTCAAACCGATGGAAAAGGAATTTACTCACCCCAAAAAACACAAAACCTCCCGACTGCCCAACATTCCCCTCACTAAATTTAGAGAGGGGCGCTTTATGTATTTTCAGCTTCCGCATACAACTGGGGTGAGTTAAACTGAAATCATGGCAGTAGGTTAAAACCTGCCGCTACTCATACCCTATCGGGATTACCGTATGGTATGAATAGAATCGGTTTTCAAACCGATGGAAAGTAATTTACTCCCAAGCTGGCTCAAGCGTCTTGCTTGTGCCTACAAAAATAGAGCATCCGCTCAAGGGCGATAGCATTTCAAATACTATTATCCAACTATCATCAAAAAAAATATAACTTGCTTGTAAACCTTTTTATGTTTTTGCAGTCAAACCCATAATCCCTGCAAAATGCACAGGCAGTACTAACCTTTATTGCGTATGAACAGACGAGATTTTTTTAGGGCACGCATAGCCAAGCAATCGCTAGTAGCAGCTATTGATGGGGACGAGTTGCCCGCAGGAAATTTGCCCGTAGGCATATATCAAAATCAAACTCTGCCAACAGACTTAGAGCTGGCAGCTACGGGTTTAAATGCCTACACAGGTGTATGGACTAAAACGCAGGCGGCACATTTGCTGCGTCGCGCGTGTTTTGGCTTTAACAAACAATTGCTTGATACAGTATTGGGCATGAGTATGAATGATGCGGTTGATATGCTGCTGAATATTGACAACAATCCGCCTGCACCTCCACTAAACAACTACGGAACAACTGCAAACCCCGACCCCAATGTGCCCTTAGGACAAACATGGGTAAATGCCGCACCCGACGGAAACTTTAATTTTCCTCGTACACAATCGCTACGTTCTTGGTGGGTACAGCAAATGCTAACGGATAATACCGTGCGCGAAAAAATGACCTTGTTTTGGCACAACCACTTTGCTACCGAAGTGGGTATATACAACGAGGCTCACTACGCTTATAAATACCTTAGTATGCTACGTGCAGATGCTTTAGGAAACTTTAAGCAATTGGTAAAAGACGTTACAGTTGACCCTGCCATGCTTACCTACTTAAACGGCAATGTAAATACCAAAACTGCCCCCGACGAAAACTACGGCCGCGAGCTGCAAGAGTTATTTACACTGGGCAAAGGGCCTGATAGTAAATATACAGAAGCCGATGTGAAGGCTGCCGCTAGAGTACTTACCGGATGGAGAAACAGCCGTACCAGTGTAGCCTCGTATTTTGATGCCACAAGGCATGATATAACAGACAAACAGTTTTCTTCTTTCTTTAATAATACAATAATTACAGGCAAAACGGGCGCAGCAGGTGCTGACGAAACCGACGAACTGATAGAAATGATATTTACCAAAACAGAGGTGGCGCGCTACATTTGCCGCAAGCTGTATAAATATTTTATCTATTACGTAATTGATGCCGATATTGAAAACAACATCATCACTCCACTGGCCGATGAGTTTATAAACAACAATTGGGATATAAAACCTGTATTGGCCAAACTGTTTAAAAGCGAACATTTTTACGATGCCAATACTATAGGATGTGTGATAAAAAACCCTACCGACCTTTCTATTGGCCTGCTTCGTCAATTCAATGTATCAATCCCTGCACCTGATGTAACTACTGAGTATTTGTTTCTAAACTATATATGGGCAGTGGGAGCAATACAACAACAATCACTATTAGACCCTCCCAATGTGGCAGGTTGGTCTGCATATTATCAAGAGCCTCAATACCACGAGCTTTGGATAAACAGTGATACACTACCCAAACGAAATCAGCTTACTGATTTGATGGTGTATGTTGGCTACAAACGAAACGGGCAATTACTAATAATAGATAGCCCCTCTTTTTCAGACCAATTTGGTGCTGATACTGCCGACCCAAATAAACTGATAGACCATACGCTGGATATGATGTATGCTATTGATATTTCGGCCAACCAAAAAACATTTCTTAAATCTATACTTCTTTCAGGGCAGGCACAAGACCATTACTGGACGGATATATGGAACTTGTATAAAAGCGACCCCAACGATGTTAACAATAAAAAAATGGTTGACGACAGGCTAAAAGCCATGCACAAATATTTGATGAACCTTGCCGAATATCAATTATCATAATCCTTACACTAAAAAGAAATTACCATGAAAAGAAGGGATTTTATAAAAACAGCCGCGCCTATAGGCTTAACGCCTTTTTTTGTTAACGGTATGTCGTTTAAGGCATTGGCAGCATCGCCATTGCTTAGTCTTTTGGCACAACAAAGCCTAAACAACGGCAGGGTATTGGTATTAATACAACTTAATGGTGGTAACGACGGACTAAATACTGTTATTCCACTCGACCAATATAGTAACCTATCAGCGGCACGCTCAAATGTAATTATTGATGAAAATAAAGTACTGAAACTAAACGGCACTTTAAATACAGGCTTGCATCCTGCTATGGCAGGTATACGAAATATGTATAACGATGGTTTGGTAAGCATTGTGCAAGATGTAGGCTATCCCAATCCTAACTTCTCGCACTTTAGGGCTACCGATATTTGGCTGACTGGTTCTGACAGTAATCAGTTTTTAGATTCGGGCTGGTTGGGACGTTTTCTTGACGGACAATTTCCGGGTTATCCCACCAATTACCCCAACCCTGATATGCCCGACCCATTGGCATTGCAAATAGGTTCGGTAATATCGCCTGCTTTGCAAGGTGCTCAGGTAAATGCAGGTATGGCCATTAGCAACCCCGATAGTTTTTATCAGTTACTTACAGGCACTACCGACCCTGCCCCCAATACTCCCGCAGGGCACGAGCTTACTTATATTCGCCTAGTAGCACAACAAACCGACAAGTATTCAACCGCTATAAAAGATGCGGCAGGCAAAGCCGCCAATAAATCAACTTTATATCCTGCAAGTGGCAACTCGCTTGCCGACCAACTAAAAATTGTTGCCCGACTGGTAGCAGGCGGACTGAAAACACCCATTTATATGGTAAATATGGG
The DNA here is from genome assembly GCA_037968475.1 of Bacteroidia bacterium. Classification (GTDB taxonomy): domain Bacteria; phylum Bacteroidota; class Bacteroidia; order UBA8524; family UBA8524; genus SB11. The sequence goes on along the minus strand of JBBKVO010000036.1, from coordinate 30,715 downwards.
TGGATTTGATACCCACGCCGCACAAGTAAGTGCTACTGGGGGGAATGAAACAGGCGCACACGCCACCTTATTGCAACGCGTATCAGAAGCTATATATGCTTTTCAGGATGATTTAAAATTATTGGGTGTTGATGATAAAGTAGCAGGTATGACTTTTAGTGAGTTTGGTCGCCGCATAAAATCAAATGCAGGTTTAGGCACCGACCACGGCGCAGCCGCTCCACTCATTGTATTTGGCAAAGGAGTAAACCCCGGTGTAGTAGGCAATAGCCCCGCCATACCCACCAGTGTATCGGTAAACGATAATGTGCCCATGCAAAACGATTTCCGTAGCGTGTACACTTCCGTTTTAGCCGATTGGTTCGAGATAAGTCCGTCGGAAATAAACTCGGTAATGCTAAACAATTATGCCATTTTGCCCATTTTTCGCAAAAGTGCCAACTCGGTATCAGAAACTGAAGCACTCACAGGCGGCCTAAAACTGATGCAAAACTATCCCAACCCTGCCGTAACTGCTACCCAAATAGAATTTTTTACTGAAGGCGGATACACCTTACTAAAATTGTATGATAATGTTGGCCGCGAAGTAGCCACCATTACCGAAGGTACTATGGGCTATGGCAAGCAAAGTATTGAGCTAAATGTGGCTGATTTGCCCGCAGGCAATTACTACTACCAAATACGCAACGGTAGCCAACAACAAACCCGAAATTTAGTGGTGTATAGATAGGCGGATACTATCTTATCGGGCACAATAATCCTTGATTAATTTGGAGAATTGATGTACTGAGAATAGATGTTATTTATATATTAGCCAAAAAAAAACAACCCTATGCCTACCTATAAGGAACTTTTTGAGAACAACAAAAAATGGTTGGCTTCAAAAAAAGCTACTGATAAATTATTTTTTGAAAAACTATCCAAAGAGCAACGGCCTGATTATTTATACATTGGCTGCAGCGATAGCCGCGTAACTGTAGAAGATATGGTGGGCGCAGGGCCGGGCGAAATATTTGTACACCGCAATATAGCCAACCTTGTAAACGCTACCGACCTAAATGTAATGGCAGTAACAAACTATGCCGTGCGCTACCTGCAAGTGAAACATATAATAGTGTGCGGGCACTATAACTGTGGCGGTGTAAAAGCAGCCATGCAACCCAAAGACATGGGTATACTTAACCCTTGGTTGCGCAACATTCGCGATGTGTATCGTTTGCACAAAGAAGAGCTAAACGACATTAAAGACGAGCACGCCCGTTATAATCGCCTAGTAGAGCTGAACGTACAAGAACAGTGTGTAAACGTAGTAAAACTAGCCAGTGTGCAGCAAGAATTTATTAAAAGAGCCCTGCCTGTTGTACACGGTTGGGTATTTGATACAGGCACTGGCGAGCTAAAAGATCTTAATCTTGACTTTGATAAAATATTAAAAGACATACAAGAAATTTACAAGCTTACTGATGGGTAAAACTTTATTGTAACCCATCAGTATTCAAGGTTTTAGTGAAATAGTGCATAGGGTGTAATATCTTTGCATGTTTAATACCCTCATTATTTTTGAAAAACACACTTTTTGATACTGCCGAGAAACAAGAAACTGCCGTTTTAATAGCAGTGCAGCCTCAAGGTCAGCGCGATGCCCAAGCAAAGGAATATTTAGACGAATTAGAATTTTTGGCTGAAACAGCAGGCGTAAAAACCCTAAAAAAATTCACACAGAAATTAGAATACCCCGACCCTCGCACATACATAGGTAAAGGTAAACTAGAAGAAGTGCGCCTATATGTTGAAGAATATAAAGCCGATACCGTAATTTTTGATGACGAACTAAGTCCCAGCCAAATACGTAATGTTGAGCGCGAGCTGAATTGTAAAATACTTGACCGCGCCAACCTGATACTTGATATTTTTGCTACTCGTGCCCAAACAGCACAAGCCAAAGCACAGGTAGAACTGGCACAAACCCAATACATACTGCCCCGACTAACCCGTATGTGGACGCATCTAAGCAAGCATCAAGGGGGTGTGGGTACTCGTGGCCCGGGTGAGAAAGAGATTGAAACAGACCGTCGTTTAATTCGCGATAGGATTAGTCTTCTAAAAGAACGACTAGCCGATATTGATAAACAAAACTTTACCCGCCGCAAAAACCGCGATAATATTTTGCGTGTGGCACTGGTAGGTTATACCAACGTAGGCAAAAGCACCATAATGAATTTGCTTAGCAAAAGCGATGTATTGGCCGAAAACAAACTGTTTGCTACGCTAGATAGTACTGTGCGCAAAGTAGTGTTGGATAATACCCCTTTCCTTCTTTCTGATACCGTTGGGTTTATACGCAAGCTGCCACATATGTTGGTAGAAAGCTTTAAATCTACCCTAGATGAAGTGCGTGAGGCCGATCTTTTACTACACGTAGTAGATATATCGCACCCCAATTTTGAAGAGCAGATAAAAGTAGTAAAAGACACCCTGCTTGAAATAAAAGCCGAGCACAAACCTGTGCTAATGGTGATGAACAAAATTGACCTTTACAAAGCCGAAGAGCACATAAGCTATGCCGAGAACGATGATGAAATTGACATCCCGGTCACATTATCCCAACTAAAACGCTCTTGGATGGCCAAAGAAAATGCTCCTGCTGTGTTTATATCGGCCACCGATAAGCAAAACGTAGAAGAGCTGCGCGATAAAATACTAACCTTTTTAAAGGCTCTAGCCAGCTTTTAAACACGTAAACCCCAAACCTTTCTGTTTTTTTACTCTCTAAAATGTGTTAAACAAGTCTTAATTGCTTGTTAAATCTACATATTTTGCTACAGTGTACAATTAAGTAAACACCTTAAAACCCTTAATTTTACTACAAACTTTTAAAAACCAATTTTCTGTGTTAACATTGTGTGAACAAGCGGTCATAACCTGTAAGCCCTTGTGTAGCAATAAGTGTAATATTTTACTTTAGTTTTGTATTAGTGTTTACCCGCGATACGCAACAGCCACTTAACTACGTCCCCGATTTTGAAAGGGAAAACTACCTGCAAGCCTTACACACTTCGCTGGAGAAGAAAATTGCTTTTTTCTCACTTCCTGATACCGAAATAAAAAAACTTATAAGTGCTTGTCGCGATATAGAAACCAGTTGCATCGTTGGATTTCGCACAGGAGTAATAACAGATTATAAGCCCGAAGATATTTACAACTTTTGCGTTGCTATAGAAGAAAACTATAGCCAACAGCTTACCCATTTTGAGGCATGGCACAACAAAACCATAAAAGACCTTAAAATAGACAAAGCCGAAGTATTGCTTGGTCTTGTGGGCGCACTTACCAAAAGCGAAGGAAACGAGTTTTCAGCCTCGATTGATATGGCAGGTATAAAAGCTTGCTTTAACCACATAACAAAACCTGTACACGGCGGCACCTTTACCCAAAGTTGGGTATTGCGCATGGTACTGCAAATATTACAACCATTCAAAAACCACCCGTATGCCTACCCAGCCGTAGTGCAATCGATGTTTTTAGAAACACGCAAAAAAAATCTACGTGGCTTATTACACACCAACCTATCTGCCATTAGGCATAAAACGGTTATTGATAAACAATTAGAGCCCTTTGCAGGTTTTACAGCAGGTGCTTTACGTGCAGAAGATATTACCCCGTTACTAGCATTAGGCTACGATATAATGGAAGAAAACCTGTTGCGTGTTGATGATATGCTTAAACAAGTGTACCGTCAAAAAGTAGGCTATGACAAAAAGGAGCCTCGCATACGCAACCTGCTCAACTTTTTGTATAGCGAAGGCATGGAGTATTTAGAGCCGCACATGGCCGAGTTTAACGAGCGCCAGCAGCAAATAATAAAATACCTGTTTGCCAAACGCTATTTGGGTACAAAAGAACTTACCCTTGATTTTAGATGCGACCGTAAAACCATACAACGTGATTTTGTAAAACTACTTAGCTCTGAGGTAGTGAAAAGCACGGGCAATGGTAGCGCATTAAAATACTGTATTAACCTAAAAAACAACGGGTACGATATGCTGGAGATACACAGCACCTCCGTTCGCAAACGCGAAGATTATCAAGAAAGCCTTTTTGGAGAAGAAATTTGGGAAACCAAAAAAGCCTGAGCATAAGGATACTACAGGCTTAATTTCTTTTTAATGAACTGTATTACTACAATTCGTCTTCGTTAAAGAAGTAATCCTCGTCAGTAGGATAATCTTGCCAAACCTCCTCGATACTCTCAAATGGTTCGCCATCGTCTTCCAATTCCTGCAAGTTCTCTATTACCTCAAGCGGTGCGCCCGAGCGTATTGCATAATCAATTAACTCATCCTTAGTGGCAGGCCATGGAGCATCGTCCAGGTAAGAGGCTAATTCTAGTGTCCAGTACATAAGCCGATCCTTTATTTTTGCGCGAAAATAACCTTTTTTATTGCTTTACAAGCAGTATTTTTAAATCTTTAACTATAAAACTGTAAACCCTTTGTCGATAGTATGTGTGAATGCTACAAATTTTGAATATTCTTGTATGAAAATTTTACGTTAGAACCTTAATGTTCCCAATTACACTTTTAGAAGAAATGATGACCGAAGGCTTTGTGGTGAGGCAAAATCATCTTGAAACCGACCTGTTTATATACAATTACAGCCCCAAAGCCCAATACGATAGAATATGGAACGAGGTAACGCTTAATTGTCGTGGTTTGATATTAGACGCAAACATGAATGTAGTGGCGCGCCCATTCCCTAAGTTTTTCAATTTGGGCGAGCAAGAAAATCAGCACATACCCAACGAAGCATTTGAAGTTTACGAAAAGATGGACGGTTCGCTAGGCATATTGTATTGGCACAACAACCAACCTTTTATTGCCACGCGCGGTTCTTTCACCAGCAATCAATCGGTAAAGGCAAATAATATTTTAAACACCAAATACAACCATGTGCTTAGTCGGCTTAATCCCGATAAAACCTATTTGTTCGAGATTATTTACCCCGAAAACAGAATAGTGGTCGACTATGGCTCGACGGAAGATTTGGTACTACTATCAATAGTTGACAAAGCCACAGGCAACGAAGAACCCTTGGAGGACATTGGTTTTCCCTTAGTGAAACGCTACCACGGTATAAACGATATACACCAACTACAAGCCCTTGAAGAAAACAACAAAGAAGGCTTTGTGATACGCTTTGCCAGTGGACTGCGCTACAAGGTAAAATTTAAGGAGTATGTGCGCATACACCGCATCATCACCCAAGTATCAAACATTAGCATTTGGGAATATTTGCGGGCAGGTAATACCCTTGACGAACTTTTAGATCGCGTGCCCGATGAATTTTACAACTGGGTAAGACAAACCAATACCGATTTATTAGCCTCCTACAAAACCATTGAAGATGCAGCCCGAGCCGAGTTTAAAGATTTGGGCGATAGAAAAGAAACCGCCCTGTACTTTCAGCAATGTGCCTACCCAAACATACTATTTAGTATGCTGGACGGAAGAGACTATACTGATGCCATTTGGAAAATGCTGCGTCCAAAGTATTCGCGCCCATTTAGTAATATTGAAGAATAAATGAGAAAAGTGATATTGATGCGTGGTTTGCCCGCCAGCGGAAAAAGTACCTACGCCAAACAGTTGGTAGATGAAGCTCCCAACGTATACAAACGCATAAACCGCGATGATTTGCGTATGATGTTTGATAACGGCTATACCAGCAACGGCAACGAGAAATTTGTAAAAAAAGTACGCGATATACTGATAGTAAAAGCCCTTGAAGAAGGCAAAAGTGTGGTGGTAGATGATACCAACCTATCAGACAGAAATTTTACCCGTATTAGCCAACTGGTAAGCGATTACAATAAGCAGCACAACCAAAACGTACTGGTTGAGGTAAAAGAGTTTGACACACCCGTAAACGAATGTATTGAGCGCGATGCCCAACGCCAAAAACCCGTTGGCGAAAAAGTGATACGCCAAATGCACCGCCAGTTTTTTGATGATGGTGTGCGCTATGCCCCAAAAGACACCAATTTACCCAAAGCTATAATTTGCGACCTTGACGGTACGCTTGCCCTGCTTAATGGCCGAGACCCTTTTAATGCCGAAGGCTGTGAAAACGATTTACTAAACGAACCTGTGGCCAATACGGTAAAAATGTATGCCACACAGGGCTATAAAGTATTGCTATTTTCAGGGCGTAAGCAAATGCACCTACCGCCCACAAAGCGTTGGCTGGCAAAGCACAATATATCTTACGATGTATTGCAACTGCGCGCCGATGAGGATAACCGCAAAGACGCTATTATAAAACGTGAAATTTTTGAAACCTACGCCGCAAATAAATACCAAATAGAGTTTGTACTAGACGACCGCGACCAAGTAGTAAACATGTGGCGCGATGAACTAAAACTACCTTGTTATCAGGTGTATTACGGGGATTTTTAAGGCTGTTAAAATCAATAGGCTATCATTGTCGCCCCTCGTAGGAGCAATCAACCAAAGGAGGCGAAAGACTAATTTTTGAACTAGAAAGTCATTTAAAAATTACTGACAAATGCTGAATGTCTTTTCTGAATCATAAGCCATTCTAAAGAGTTATTTTTGAGTTAAATAATGATGGCTACTCAATGGAAACAAATTACAACTTGAATCAAAGCTAAACGTGATATTGTCGAAAATGCAATATTTCTCAATATTCCAATCACGATTGTTGCAATAGCTCTATTTTTATTCATTTCATTCACACCTATACAATTTATTCCAGATTACTTGGGGCTTTCATCAATAGGAAAGAATGATTATCTGTCTTTGATAGTAAGTTCCGTTTCTTCAATTCTGGGAATCGTTATCGCAGTAATTCTTATTCGTTTTGAATTGGTGAAACAAAGATTGGGAAGACAGGCAAATAACTACTTTTTAAGAAACGCCTGGTTTAAAATATTGGTAACTTTACTCACAATCACAATTTGTTGGGCACTGTTAGTATTCCTTTCCAGTACTCGTTTTGACGCAAACAATTTGCTAACGCATATGTATATGGTAGCGATGCTTTTCTTTACTTCATTATTATCATTATTTCCCGCTTCATACAATATCTTAATCTCGTCAACATCATTGCAAATTATCCAGCATGAATTAAAAAAATTGGATGATAGTGTTATGAGTAGCCTTACCCATAATAAGAATGTCTATTTTCGGGAAACTTATCCTTTATATGATATTGATGAGAATACACCAATTGATATTCTAAAAAGACTTGCGCAGACTTTTATTAAGGAAAATGATATAAACGCCGCAAAGTTTCTTCTATTCTTCTCTTGTGATCACCTTATTAAATGGATTGGCACATCAAATGACCGGAATATAGTCAATGCCAATCCAAATATGCCAACTGGGCGTAAAATAGCTGGTGTTTCGGATGATCGTAACATCATTGGAACTAAAATTAACATTATAACTTCCATTTGGCATGTGATAGCAATAGAAAGTATAGCACAAAAAAATATCGAACTACTTAGTTCACTTTGGAATACCTTTTTTCAACTCCATACTCACTTTGCAAAAAACAAAATGTATTTACTGTATTTAGAAAACTTGGATTCATTTGAAAATCAATATATAAGTCTTTTACAACAGAATAATATGTCATCAGTTCTTGCTTTAGGCGTGAAGTATAAAGGGGATACCATGAAGTTACACTTAACCGAGAATTGCCCAAATGAAAACTATATAAATGATTTAGGTATGTTTTTTGGAGAACCCTATGTCAATGAAGAAGTTCATAATATAGCTGAAAATATTGAATGGGATAAAATTTCTAGTTTCTGGACAATAACAGAAAACATTAGATATGCAATAGAAGCAAATGACAAATACCTGATATCGGAAGTATTTCATACTCTTAGAAGCCTTATAGATGACATTGTAAGATTAGACAATATAGGAGTGAAACAAAAAGGATTCATGGCTATTAGCCTATATGATTCTTGTGCATATTATTATTTAAAAGTTATAAAATCTGAAAACTACAATGAAGATCATTTTTTACCAGAAATTTTTAAAGGATCGGCTGTCGGATCATACGTTAACGAAGACACAATATTCTACAAAAGGGTTATTTCAGCCTTTAGCGATTTTGTAATAAATCTGTGCATGCTAAATTTCAACCATAAAGCAATGATGTACATTAATAGTTTAGGCTCTTTAGGCAGGTATTGCCGAGAAAAAATTAACATAGATAAGCGCTATATCGATACATGCTATTTGGTAATAGATACATTTAAATACTTGCAGACTCAGTTTGATACTGACATATCGAAACATCAAAAGGGTTATGTGGAGCTGAAACAACAAATCGAATCAGTTCGGGACTGGGGGAAATCGCATAAAAATATTGCAGACAAGAAATTAATAAAATATTGCAATGACATTATTCACACTTTTAAATCCGAACATTTAGTTAAATCATCCGAATCAAATTATGTAAATTGGAGGAATTAATAATTTTAAGTTGCTCACACTTTTTCAAAGCTACCCCCAGCTGGTGCAAGCGTCCCGCTTGTGCCTTGAGCAAAAGAGCGTCCGCTTTTTCATTAATATCTTTTTCCAATTACATAATATCTAACCCCGTTCTTTGACCTTCTGAAACCGCCCACTTTTTGGCCGAAACGCCGCAAGCCCCTGTGTTTCAAGTAACAAAAATAACACTGTAACACTGTAACACGCACAAAAAATGGGTAGATTAGAAAAATAGGCAGCCTCCCAATCGGCTTAGGGGGCGCAGCAAGCTACCTCGTAGCGCCCCGATATTATATCTGGGACAGGCTCCGCACCCGACCCGAACCGCGCAGGGATGCGCGAAAGAGTGAGGAGAAGCCCCAAAGCTTTTATACAGGGCGTGCATTTGTCAAATTTTAAAAATTTGACAAATGTTAGCTTATTGTTGCTCCTTCTGCGGTTATCCCCTAAGCGAAGTCAAAGGGCGGGAAGGCAAGCAATGGGCTAAGGCGATGGTTCTTCTTACCCGCCACTTAAATAATAAGCCTGTTAACGTTCGCATAACCACCCATTTTTTACTAACATTGCGCTTTCTTTTTTCTTACTGAATGGTTACAAAAGATATACTGCTGCGTGCCTTTGAGATGATGTGTAACGCCCGTGCAATGGCTGAAACCTACGATGCTAACCGCCAAATTTGCAAATACGTTCACTCAACATCAAAAGGCCACGAAGCCATACAACTAGCTACAGGGATGCAGCTAAAACCCCACGACTATGCCGCACCGTATTACCGCGATGAGAGTATGTTGTTGGGTATGGGCATGACCCCTTACGAGCTGATGTTGCAATTATTGGCCAAGGCTGATGATCCGTTTTCGGGCGGACGCACCTACTATGCGCATCCATCGCTAAACCGCCCCAATATGCCCAAAATGCCGCACCAAAGCAGTGCAACGGGTATGCAAGCTATACCTGCCACAGGCATGGCGCATGGGGTACAATACCTAGAGAAACAAGATTTACTAAAAAGCATAGAAAAGCCCGTAGTGCTTTGCTCGCTGGGCGATGGCTCAGTTACCGAGGGCGAAGTGGCCGAGGCCTTCCAAATGGCTGTATTGGCCGATTTGCCCATACTGTACCTGATACAAGATAACGACTGGGGTATATCTGCCAGTGGCGACGAAATGCGCGCTATGGATGCCTACGAGTATGCCGCAGGTTTTAAAGGCCTTAAACGCCAACGCATTGACGGTAGCGACTTTGTAGAGTGCTACGAGCAAATGGGCAAAGCCATTGAGTATGTGCGCACCAAACGCAAACCTTTATTAGTGCACGTAAAAGTGCCTTTGTTGGGTCATCATACATCGGGCGTACGCAAAGAATGGTACCGCAGTGATGAGGATATGGCAAAACATACCAGCATCGACCCGTTTCCACGTCTTAAAAAACTATTGTTAGAATTGGGCGAAAGCGAAGCTTCGTTAGACGAAAAAATAGAAAATGCCCGCACATACATTACTGTTGAGTTTGAGCGTGCAGTAAACTCTCCCGACCCTGATATTTCAACTGTTTTCGACCACGAGTTTGCACCAACACCTATAACCGAAGAAAAAGGCGAACGCACCCCCGAAGGCAAAGAACCAATAATAATGGTTGATGCGGCTTTGTTTGCTATGGACGAGATTTTACGCACCCACCCCGAGGCGCTGTTTTATGGGCAAGATGTGGGCGGCAGGCTAGGCGGTGTATTTCGCGAAGCAGCGACACTGGCCGGCAAGTATGGCGATAACCGCGTATTTAATACACCCATACAAGAAGCCTATATTGTAGGCTCTACCGCAGGTATGAGCGCCGTTGGCGTAAAACCCATTGTAGAAATTCAGTTTGCCGATTATATATGGCCGGGCGTAAACCAATTGGTTACCGAGTTGTCAAAATCGTGCTACCTCACTATGGGCAAATATCCCGTTAGTGCAGTTATACGCATACCCACAGGAGCGTATGGCGGTGGTGGCCCTTACCACTCAGGCACAGTAGAATCAAGCATCTTGCAGATAAAAGGGATAAAAATAGTATACCCTAGCAATGCTGCCGATATGAAGGGCTTGCTAAAAGCGGCATATTACGACCCTAACCCTGTAATAGTATTTGAGCACAAAGGTATTTACTGGAGTAAAATGCCCGGTACCGAAGCGGCCAAAGCACCCGAACCATCAGAAGATTATGTAATACCCTTGGGCAAAGCCCGTATAGTACAACACGCTGATGAAGAAATGTTGGAAAATGGCGAAAGTGTAGCCATTATTACCTACGGCATGGGCGTATATTGGGCTTTATTGGCTTCTAAAAAGTTTGCAGGTCAAGTAGAGATACTTGATTTGCGTACCCTAAACCCCTGCGATGAAGAGGCTATACAAGCCGCTGCAAAACGCCACGGTAAGGTATTGGTGTTGACGGAAGAAACCTTGCGCAACTCGTTTGCTGAGGCTATTGCAGGCCGTATAGGCAGCGAGTGCTTCCAGTATTTAGATGCGCCTGTGCAAACGTTAGGTTCGGCAAATATGCCCGCTATACCGTTAAATATGGCGCTGGAAAGCCAAATACTTCCCAACCCTGAAAAGGTGGCCGAAAAGATTGAGTGGCTGCTTAATTATTAAGCATTAACCAAAAATAGATTTTAACGTGAGTTGGGGATAATAAGATTGTAGACTTAATAGTCAATTCTGACCGCCCTCAGTCCCTCCTTATCTTCACACAAACCCTACAAGGAGGGAAGCCACGCCACAGCCCTTTGGTTTTAGACACAATCTGTCAAAACCGTAAACACTGCATTATTCCCCTTGTGGGTAACTATACCCATTTACACGCAACCAAAAATAGTAGTTGGTTTTAACTCACCCCAGTTTTATGCGGAAGCTGGAACCACATAATTTCCCCTCTCTTACAAAAAAAGAGAGGGGGAATTATGAACGCCTGTAATAAACGCATTATTTGGGGTGAGTTAACTAAAAAATTACCCATACGTCTTGCGTGTAACAAGGTATAGATACCCCTTTGGGCAGATTGTAGCATAATCGAAGGAGGTAGGAGATTTTCTTACATTGTTTTATATAAAGAAAGCCGCTTATCGCGGCTTTCTTTATTTCTAGGGAATTAGTGTATGTAAAGACTATTTAACGTGAGTTCAGAATAAAACTAACTCAAAATGAATGTGTTGGAGTGCGGCTGTTGTCATGTTGAGGCTCTCGAAGCATGGCGGGGCAAGCCAAACGCGCATTCACCCTTCGTCCCGAAAGTGTTCGGGATCAGGATGACAGTCCACGCACCCCTATCCATAGGGGTTTGAACTTTCTCTTATCCCAAACTCACGTTGTTTAATACTGCTTTCTCCTTTTGGGCAAAAACATACCAGTATTGTTTTTGTACAGCCAGTATTCATCGCCAAACCAGTTTATCATCATTTTTTCTTCGTCGCTAATGCGTATATAACACAAAATGCTAAAGGTGATAAAAGGCACAATTAGCAATAGGGCATTGGCACTCATAATGCCTATACCAATAATAAACAGGTACAGCGCAGCATACATGGGATGCCTGATATATTGATATATACCACTGGTAATAAGTTGGTGCTTATTGCGTATCTCTAGCAAGGGCGACCAATTGCTGCCTAATACTTTGTGCGCAGCCCAAAAAAGCCATAGCGAGCCCAGCACCAAAATTATCCCTGCACTTCTAATGCTAAAAGCTACGGGTAGCAAAGCCTCATCAAGCCAAGGGGTAAACAAATACATTATATAGGGGACATTAAACCCCCACGCCGCCATTGCCACCAGCTTTTTCTCGCGATTTAAATGTATTCTATACAATATGGTTTTCTTTACCTTTTGGTAGGGCTTTCGGTATAAAAACCTGATGTAACCCAAACATACATACAGTATGCCTATGGTAATTTTAATATAGATTTCCAAAGGAGTAATACTAAAAGAGTGTTCCGCAGTCCCTGCGAAACACTCCAAACTGTTGTACTTATTGCTTTATTACTTTTTGCAACAAAGCTTCTTTATCAGTAACTAAAGAAACAATGTACACTCCCCTTTCAAAGCCTGATACATCAAGGGTATAAACGCCCCAATTAGCATTGCTTTGCACAGGTGCATTGTATATTAGTTTGCCTGAAATATCGTGCACCTCAATAGCTATTGGTTTACTGCTGATATTTACTGTGGTGATATTAATAGTGTTTTGAGCAGGATTTGGATACACACTTAGTGTTGGTTTGGCCACCCCTTGTATTGATGTAGTATTTTTAACCTCGGTTACTAATTCGGTATTAAAAACAGTTTTACCGTTTGCCGCCCCGCCAAAATCAGTAAACCACAATTTATACACCTTAGTATTAACCACTGCGCCTGCAACCGTAGAGTCTACCTTAACAAAGTAGGCTGTGCTATCTTCAATAGTTGTCCCGCCGGGGCCAGAGTTTTTCCAGTCATAGCCAATAATATTCATGTGGTAGCTAAAATTTGGGTCGGTTAAGGTTGGTTTAGTCATGTTCTGAACAGGCAATCCTGTTGCCTTTAACACTTCACAATTTGTATTATTAAGTACACCTGTAACTTGGTAATAAGGGAAAGTAGGATTGTTCAAATCAGCCCAGTAACGGGTAAAAACAATATCCCAACTGTTTTGGCTATTAGCAGGCTCGCGGTCAAGAGCCTTGTTGTCCCTTAGGCTGTAATACGCAAAATTCTTAGTAGGGTAATCGGCATCGGCAATATCAACCGTTTGTTCGTTGCTACCATCAATATCGGCATACTTAAACTTCCATGTGCGCACACCCGATGATGATTTGCGTTGCTCAATCCACAACTTTTTAAACGTAGTAGGCGGGGTAAAAGCATCAGGAGTAAACCCAATTAAATACAGGCGATTGCCCGAAATTTCTCCTGAGTTTGAATAGATACCCCAAGAATACGATGGGTGCGAGTAAGGTTCGCGGTTAAAAGCACCAAACCACCACGACGAATCAGCATTGTATTGCTGTGTCCAACCCTTCCAACCCGTGGTGTCAAAACTGTTCCAGTCAGTAGTACCAAACTTAGGATACTCGTACACGCGCACACCGTTGCTATAATTAGCACGGATAGCAAAAAAGCGTTCATCAAGGCTGCCAATTACAGAAAAAGATAAGTCCCAGTTTTTTATGGGTTCACTTTTTACTTGACCGCCGGATAGCTTGTAGTAGATTTCGTTTTCATAGTTTGCTCCCATGAAAACAGAGTCAGATTTTTGGGCATAGAGATGCCATGATGCCACCAAAATGGCAAGGGTAGAGATAAATTTTTTCATACTATTTCTTTTACAATTCTGTTGGCAAAGAAACAGAAACAAATTGTTTGTAATCATTCTAAATAATGAAATGACAAAAGAATGACAAACAGAGACTTATGCCTAGAGCTTGTTAAAAAAGCGAAAAATGACACTTACAATTTAAAAAATGACAGAAAATTTACATAACGTTGTGAAAGGATTTAGGGTAGTGATACCATATTTTCTTTTACAATTCTAAAGGCACAGCACACGCTGTGCTTTTTTTATGGGCACTGCATCCATAAAAATACTGTAACAATACGTATTTTTGGAACGATGGTAAAAATAGTAACCTACAATGTAAACGGCATACGCGCAGCAGTAACCAAAGAGTTGCCACAGTGGCTAACTGAGGTAAATGCCGATATAGTTTGCCTTCAAGAAATTAAGGCTGATATGACCAAAATACCCACGGCTTTGTTTGACCATTTGGGGTATAAAAACTACTGGTATCCTGCCGAAAAGAAAGGATATAGCGGGGTTGCAATACTTAGCAAAACCGAACCCAAAAATGTGGTGTACGGTTGCGGAAACGAGCAATACGACTATGAAGGCCGTGTGATACGTGCCGACTACGAGGGCTACTCGGTTTTGTGTGCCTACCACCCTAGCGGTAGCAGTAGCGAAGACAGGCAAGCGTTTAAAATGCTGTGGTTAGAGTTTTTTCTGCGTTATGTAAATGAATTAAGAAAAGAAATACCCAACCTTATTTTGGTTGGCGATTATAATATTTGCCGCGAACCTATTGATATACACGACCCTGTGGGCAACAAAAACAGCAGCGGTTTTTTACCCGAAGAACGTGAGTGGTTTGCCCGTTTTTTGGGTGAAGGTTTTGTTGATACCTTTAGGCTAACCAACGGCGATTTGAAAGACCAATATACTTGGTGGAGCTACCGTGCCAATGCCCGCGCCAATAACAAGGGCTGGCGTATTGACTATGTGGTGGTGAACGATGAATTGAAAGCCAAGGTAATAGAATCGAAAATTGTGCCCGATGCCAAGCACAGCGACCACTGCCCTATGTATACCGTGTTTGATTTGTAGTGTATGTGAATGCTGCAAACAAAAAGCAACATAACCCTGTTTGGATAAGATATGCTTGGACTTTTTAAGAAAAAAACGGAGGCTGAAAAGCTGCAAAAAAAATACAAAAAGCTGATGGCTGAATACCATCGCCTAAGCAGTATTGACCGCAAATCGGCTGACCTGATAATGGCGGAAGCTGAGGAATTGGGCAAGCAAATTGATGCGCTTAAAAAGTGAGTGTGTACTCACTTACAATTTGTTTTCTTATATCGTTTTGTAACTGTTTTTCACTGTAAAGTGAGTGTTCACTCACTTTTATTTTTAGAAACAATTATTTGTGCAGGCTTAGTGTACCCTATCGCCGCGCAACTCTAGGGTGGCTAGTATTTTGGCTTCGCCTTCAACTATTTCGTTCCAACGGGTTTTCACGTGGTCTTCGGGCATATATTTTTTTGCCAAATCAATAAACATACGGTAGTGTCCTGCTTCTGATACCATAAACTCGTGGTAAAAATCTTTCAGTTCAGGGTCAGAAATGTGTAGTGAAAGTAAGCGAAAACGCTCGCAACTACGGGCTTCTATCAAAGCAAAAATAAGCAACTGCTCTACCAAAAGCATCTCGCGGTTGCCGCCTTTTTGCATCAGGTCTTTAATTTTTAAAACGTACTCGTCCTTTCGTTTTTTACCTAGTGATAAACC
This sequence comes from Bacteroidia bacterium, assembly GCA_037968475.1. Taxonomy (GTDB): domain Bacteria; phylum Bacteroidota; class Bacteroidia; order UBA8524; family UBA8524; genus SB11. The sequence continues at coordinate 15,104 of JBBKVO010000036.1, read as the reverse complement.
TCTTTTGTTTAGTTCTTTTATCACCTTGCGAAAATGCCCCCATTCTTCGGCTACCAAAGGGGTTACACTATCCACTATATCCTGCTTATCGGCAAAGTTTACTATAAGCGATATGCCGCTACTGGCTGCCTTTTGTTCGCAAAAAGCATGGTCGGTAAGTATATCTTCAATGGTTTTTTCGGCAATATTCACCCAACGAGGGTCGGTAGCCAGTTTTAGCCCTAACATGGCGCAAAGATAATTAGCTATTAGTCATTTTACATTGAGCATTGAACAATTAACTAATGTGCTAATTTCTCAATATGCTAATGTGCCAATTGGGGAATTTATAGTTTGAGAGTAGAAACTATTGCGTGGCGAGTATATCTTCACGTAGTTGTGTAAGCACTTCGCCTAGCCAGTTAGTGCCGCGCCACTTGCTTTTGTCAAAACGGTCAGGATGGTTTTCGTCCATCCCAATACCCCAAATAACGTCTGTGGGGCTGGCCTCAACAAGTGTGGTTCCTTCGGTTTTTAACAGAAATTTTTTAAGGTTTTCGTTTTGGGTAAACTTGGCGTAGTTGGCTTTGTATACTATGTTTTTTGCTTCTTGTTCCCACACATTGGGGTCAAAATTGCGCACTTGTCGCCCCAAAGCCTTTTGTTCACGGGGGTCTGTGGTTTGCGTTATTTTGTGGGCTATTTCTTCATCACCAAACAACATGGCTTTTCCATACATCATATATTGCTCGGCAGTACAAAAAGTAATACCGTCAATTTGATATTCGGAGCTATACCATTGCGAAAATGGGTGCGCTGTGCGATAAAAAAAAGTAAACTGTTCACTCATAAAGCAAAGATAGTATTGAATTGAAAATGGAAAGTTGAGAATTAGTGTATTGCATTTTACTGATAAACTGATAACTAATAACCACAAACGGCTCTAATATGAGGCGTTTGTAGTTATTAGTTGTTCTTCTTTTGTCCTTGTATCATTGATCCGTAAAATAATAATCCGCTCCCAATAATCCCTAGTGAACTCCATCTTGTTTCTGAGTTTGGATTAAATACCTTAGTAAGAAGTAAAACTAAGAATAAAGCTATCAAAAAATAAAAAGTCCATTTGAAAGAATTGCTTGCATAAATACTTTCTCCTTCTTTAATTTTTATCGTCTCAATATCTGTATTTATGTCTTTTCGATATTCATTTGATAATTTCGGGAAATCTTTCACCAATTTTTTAAAGTCATCTTTTATCGGCAGTATGTTCAGCCTGTTTATTTTATATCTTGTCTTATTGTTAAGGTTGATTATAAAGCTATCAAAAGTTCTATCTTCTTGAAATACATAATTATCAACTAAACGCCAAGGTATTGTAACATTTCTTTCCCAACTCAAGAAAAATCGGCGAATCCAAACATGAACTATCCCCTCATTTGTGAGAATCACCTTTACTGTTGCTCTTCCAATCCGATTAGCTATCTGGAAAGAAATTATAAGTATTGCAATAAACTGTAGAGTTGATATGATCTTGTTATCTGTCTTAGGTAAATAATCAACCGTAAATACCGACAATGAGCACAATACAACAATCATTGCTATAATAAATCTGCTTATCGAATATATTTTAATCTGATACTCTCTTTGTTCCATGATTACTTATCTATTTGCAGAGTCCTCCTTAATTAATGCCAACTACTTATACACCACTCTTTCAGATAATATGGTAGCACTGCCGCGAAGCACTATTAGGTATGTACCCCAACTAAGGTTAAACGCTGCTGCATTAATAGGATACTCGTAGGTGCCTTTTTTCAGTTTTTCTTTGCTTAGCAGGGTGCCCAGCAGTTGGCCTTTTAAATCCATTACCAATATGCTTACCGCATCATCATCGTAGGTAGTGTTTATTTTCACAGTAGCATCAGCACTAAAAGGGTTGGGATATATTACCATTTGCCAAGGGCCCGGACTAACGCCGCAACCTGTTTGTCCTTGCATGGCCTCTCCCTGCACCTCCCTAAAGGTAAATAAGGTATTGCTATCGGTTGGTGCTTGTTTCACCTCTGCATTAGTATCGAGGAGGTTGGTGTTGTTTTTTATTTTACTAAGATAAGCCATGCTGCCATAGGCTTCGCCTTTCATAAAAGCGCCATCAATATACTGGTTGGGTATTTTTAGCGATGCAAATATGGAGCCCGTAATAAATAGGTTGTTGCACCCATCGGCAAACAGCTTAAAGTATTGCGAGTTATCGTATAAAAGACCACTAAAACCTTTTACCCAGCGGTAAGTGCCCGCTTCATCGTAGCTGACTAATATGGCCTGCGAGTATCTGCGGGGCAGGGTATCGGTTTCAAAATAGGCGGGTGCATTTATTGTTGCAGCACTTGTGTAGCCTGTGTATATTCCTAAGCCGTATATGTTTCCTGCATTATCTTGCGTCATTGTGCCAAACCCACTGCTAGTATTGCTGTGTAGCCAAAGGGTTTTGCCTTTTTTGGCATCAATGGCCATAAGGTAGCCTTTTCGGCCTTGGGCAGTATCGGCCTTTGCGCCAAAAACCTTGTTGTTTAGTGGGCTGGTGCCACTTATGTATACCGTTTTGTTATCGGCCAGTATTGATTTTATATAGTTTTTTTGGCCTGATAGTTTGTACCAAAGCATTTTGCCGTTTGCATCCAACGCCAGCAAATACGATTGTGCGGGCGGATTATACTGGTTGTGTTCTGCAGTTATTTCAAATTCTTCTTTTTTACCATCGGGAAACTCAATGCCATAATTGCCCATACCTGCTACATATATGTTTCCATTTTCTGTTTGTGCTATTTGGGTGCCGTATATGGTGCAGCAGGTTTTGGCAAGATATTTTACTTTTTGCACCCACACTACCGTGCCCATACTGTCGGTTTTAAAAACTACTGTTGCCCCTGCTGTGAGGTTGCTAAGAGTGGTTTTGCCAATGGTAATTGGTTTTGACACAAAACCTGTTAGTATAGTACCTCCCTTTGTAGCCACTGCGTCTTGAATATCAATACTATTATGCGGAAATATGCGCGATAAACGTTTCAATTCCCCTGTGGGTTTAAAATCTATTTGCAGAGTTCCTTTCCATTTTTCAAGTAGTTCATTCATGCCAGAGTAGTAATAGTCCTCTTCCTCGTCACTATCACTGTCGGGTTTTTCTTTAGGGGGTTCGTTTCTTATAAAATCATCACTTTCAAGCAAATACTCAAAATTATCATCCGAAACATAAAAAGAGCTTTTGGCATTGAAAAACAATGATAGGGTACCGTTTTTGGCGCAGGTTAAAAAAACCTCCTCAGGTAAGTATCCGTTATGTCTACTTGTAATAACCTTGTACCAATTTAGTTTACCTTGTTTATTAAACTGTACTAATACCAACATAGATGGGGACTTATTTACTATTTTAATAGTATCGCCAAAAGCATCAAAAACACAGTATAGCTCATCATATTTTGCGTAGGGCATACTTGTTTGTTCCCACGATAAAACCATAGTAAGGTTGCCTTCATCATCAGTAATTGATGATAGTGTTTCGGTTTGTGCCTTGCCCATGCTGGCCGCCCACTCAAAGTGTTGCGCTTGTGTGGTATTAATTAGTAACAGAAAGCTGAGAGATAATAATAGTAAATGCTTTTTCATAGAAGGTATTTTGCGTGCTGTACACACTTTGGGTATACTAGTTCAAAACTAATATTTCTACACGCATATTGCGTTGGCTTTCTTCAAGCGTGCGGGCGTATGGCATCACCATTTCTTTGTTGCTCATGCCTCGATAGCTCATACGGGCTGGGTTTACACCGTATTTAACTAAATAATTGTAAACGGCTATGGCACGGCGTAGCGAAAGATCGTAAAACAACAAGTATTCTACCTCGTTCATAGGTTTGCGGTTTTTGGTATAATTTATATGCCCACGTATTTCAACTATTGTATTGGTATCGCCATTCATAAAGGTAAGCAGCTTGGCCAACTCTGGGTAGGCTATGGAACGAAAAACATCTTTATTAGGCTCAAAGTAAATACGCTCGTAATCGAAACGCTTTTTTATTACCAGTTTGTTTAGGTAGGCATCTTGGGTAAAAGTCCCTTTTTTAGTGCCCGCAGGTATGCTTATGGTATAGCTTTTTGCCCGATACCCTTCGGCAGCCACATATACATTATACGTGCGGTCGCTTATGGCTATTTGTTTGTAGGTTTCCACCTTAAGATGGTGTTTCTCTTTATCCCTATCTACCTCTTTGGGCTCCTCAATGTATATTTTTACATCGCCCTTAATCACTTCTTTGGTTTCATCATCGTACAATGTGCCTTGCAGCACTATACCATCGTATGCGTGCGGTGCTCCCGTACCGTACAATTCCATTTCTACCCTTCGGTTTAGGGCACGACCTGTATCAGTGCTATTGTCTTTTACGGCTACTTTTTCGCCTTTGCTGTATATCTCTATAAAATCGGCTGGGACACCCTTGGCTACCAAATACTTTTTTACAGCATTGGCACGGTTCATTCCCAATTTATCGTTGTAAGGGTCTACATCAATATTATCGGTGTGGCCTGTAAGTTTTATTACATAGCCGCCTTCTTGTGCTTTTACTGCGCGAAGAAAAGAGGTAAAAGCCCTGCTATCGGCCTTGCGGATATCGTATTTGTTAAACTCAAAATATACATTCTTTTTGTACACTGCTTTTTTTTGCTGTGCATTTGCCCCATGCACTGTGGCAAGTAGCAGTATAAATAATATGTATAGCTGTCTATTCAAATAAATCTATTCTTCAAGTATAAGTACTTCTACTCTTCGGTTTTGTTGCATTTCACTTTCTACACGTGTGGTAGGGAATTTCATTTCGGTATTGCTAACGCCTTTGTAGCTTATTACCGAACGTTTTACTCCATTATCAACCAAGTAGTTGTAAACTGCTTTAGCGCGATTATACGACAATTCGTAATTGAAACGTATAAAACCACTGTCGTTTTGGTTGAAATAATACGGATAGTTTACGTGCCCTACAATTTCTATAGCAGCAACATCGGGCTGTTTAGCCAGTATTAGCACCCTGCGCAGCTCGCCTCCTGATGTGGGCAAAAAAAGGTCTTTGTTGCCATAAAAGTATATTTTTTCAAAACTAACACGGCGTTTTACCTTTAGGGTGCGCAGCTTTGTGTGCGCTGTGTAGGTTTTGTTTGGCACAAAAATACTATCGGCAAAATTGTAGTTTATGTTTTTGCTTCTATAACCTTTTGCACTGTAGGCTACTTGGTATTGGTAGCCGTAGGCAATAGTTGCTGTAAAATTATCGGTATTTAAAAAGCTATTTATTATACGGGTATTTCCGTTTGCTTCTACCTTAAATAAAAGTAATTCTCCTGTAAGTTTTTCACCTGTTGCACTGTCCGTCATACTTACATTAAAGGTTATTTTGGCAACGCTATCTTCTTTAGCCGTTAAGGCTGCTCTATCAGCAAAAAGTAAAATTTCTACTCGTCTATCAAACAATCGCAGCGAATCAGGAGCTTCTCCTGTTTTGGCTTTGTCTTCACCCTTACTATATAGCTGCATTTTAGTACTGTCGCCCCCTCGTTGGCTAAGGTATTGTGCTACTGCTTGCGCACGTTGCATACCCAATGTAAAGTTGTATCGGTTATTATCTACATTATCGGTATGCCCTGTAATGGTGATATAGTAAGGGGCTTTTTGTGCTTTTATAGCTCGCACAACGGCCGATAGGGTTTTCTTATCCTCGTTGCGTATCTCATATTTATTAAACTCAAAGTATACTTCTTTTTTATACAAAGGTTTTTGTACTTGTGCAGGCAAATGCCAACAACTGAACATTATAATCCCAAGAAAAAGAAATTTTGAAAATACCATTTTGTTTATACTTTTAAACGAGGGTGTTACGGTGTTTAGTGTTTGTTTCATAATGGCAGTTGTATACCTACAAAAGCAATAAAACGTAAAAAAGATACAGTTTTGCAGCTTGTTGATGCCACAAACCTAAATACCTTTTTGTAAACTAAAAGTAAAGCGGGGAGAAGAAAAGCGAGTTTTGTTTTAAGATTTTAGTGCCGATAGGGCAATGGCCACCACATCGCTAAGATTTTTTTTATCGGTGCCTGCACGCAGGCTCACCTGTATACCCGTCATGGTATTGTATATAAAAAAGGCGAGTTGTTTTGCCTCCACGGTGGTTTTTATTTCACCCATATCTTGCCCTTTTTTTATCCCTGTGGTTAAGGTGTTCACCACCTCGTCGGTATTTTGGCAAATCAAATCTTTTACCTTTTCATTATTGTTTGATAATTCTGTAGCCGCGTTAACCAAAAAACAGCCTTTAGTATCATCATTTATAGTGCCCGTAAGCACTCCGCCAAAAACGGCTTTTATAGCTTGCAAGGGCGAGGGGATATTATTGAACGCATGGCAAATGGATGCTGATTGATGTGTTTTGTACGAGCTAAGTGCGGCGCAAAACAAGGCTTCTTTATCGCCAAAGGTATCGTACATACTAGAGCGGCTAATGCCCAAACCATCTACCAAATCTTGCATACTGGTAGCATTGTAGCCCTTAGTCCAAAACAAGTCCATAGCCTTTTTCAGTACTTGTTCTTTATCAAACTCTTTGGTACGTGCCATATAAAAAAATGCAGCTTTGCTGTATTATACAACAAAGCTACATAAACGGAATTATCGTTCCAATTTTAGGGCAAATTTTTTTTAGCCTTTCAGCATCAGTCCACCATCAATAGTGTACTCGGCACCGGTTATAAAAGCTGCATTTTCGCCGCTTAAAAAGCTAACTAGTTTGGCCACCTCGTGGTCTTCGCCTAAACGTTTTAGTGCTATTGCTTCAACAATGGTACTTGCAAAACCATCAAGTGCTTCTTGTGGCATACCCGATTTGCTAAGTATGGGGGTTTTTACAGGCCCGGGGCAAACAGCATTTACACGTATACCTTTTGGAGCAAGCTCGGCAGCAGCGGTGCGCATTACCGAGTTTAAGCCTGCTTTGCTGGCTGCATACGCCACTGTATTGGCCATACCTGTATATGCGTTTACTGATGATAGGAAGGTTACCGATGAGCCTTCTTTAAGCAAAGGCAAAAACTTTTGCAGTGTAAATACCGCCCCTTTTAGGTTAATATCCATTATGCGGTCATACTCTTCTTCGGCCAAATACTCAAGTGGTGCAAATGAAACTACCCCCGCATTTATAAAAAGTATATCAACAGTGCCGTATTGGCTTTTTACTTTCTCTACTAACGCATTGGTATCCGTTAAGCTGGCTTGGTCGGCCACAATGCCAACAGTCCCGTTACCCAGTTTTTCGGCAGCTTCGGCTACTGCATCGGCCCTACGACCTGTGATAATTACTTTAGCTCCTTGACTAATTAATTCTTCGGCGGTGGCATAGCCTATACCACTATTTCCACCTGTTACTACTGCAATTTTGTTTGTTAAAAGTGTCATATATTTCTTTTTGGAATAATTGTTCCGCAAAAGTATATTAATCGGAATGATTGTTCCAAATAAATTTAAAGATAGACCGTAAAAGGTTGATTTTAAAAAGGAAAAGATTCTTTGCATTGATAACTTAACAGACAAAAGCACTACAATAGGCACCTACATTTACTTGATAACATACACAAACACTTGAATTAAAAACCAAACCACTCCAAAGCAAATGAGCTACGGTTCGTAGGTTATATTTTACACATCATTTCATTACATTTCTTATTCAAAACGTACATTTACATCTTTGTACCATACTCATAGTTTTTAGCATAAAAGAATGAATCGTTCACTACTACTAATAGCAGCTACCATAATCATACTTGCAAGTGCTTGTGGCAAAAAAGCACCCACCCAAACAGCACAAAAACGTGATATAACTGAGGTGGTATACGCAAGTGGAACGCTTGAACCCGAAAATCAGTTTACACTTTACTCATTGGCAGACGGAACGGTGGCCAATATTTTTGTAACAGAGGGTGATGTGGTTACTGAAAGTCAACAATTAATTAGGGTTGATGGTATTGCTACTGATGCTCGCCTATATGGTGCCCAAGAAATATATAAAACAGCGCAGCAAAACTATAGCGAAAACTCACCTGCATTGCAGGAATTAAGAGCACAGCTAAAAACATTAAAAATAAAACTGCAAAACGACAGCATCAACTATATGCGCTACAAACGCTTATACGATGACAACGCAGTGAAGAAAACTGACTATGAAAGATTTGAGCTGGCCTACATTAACAGTCAAAACGATTATACAGCAACCCAGCAGCGCATAAAAAGCCTGCGTTCGCAACTATATGTTACTCTCCAAAATGCCGAAAGCCAATACAAAATAGCCCAAGACGATGCTGCCCACTACCTTATTCGCAGCAGTGCAAACGGTCGCATTTATACTATTCTAAAAGAAAAAGGAGAAGTAGTACGTCGTGGCGAACCCATTGCCATTATTGGCGATGCAAACATAGTAGTACTAAAAATGAGTGTGGATGAAAGCGATATAGAAAAAATAAATGTGGGTCAGCAAGTATTGGTGCAAATAGAAGCATTTGGCGATAAAGTATTTAAAGCCAAAGTAAGCCGTATATACCCTGCCATGAACAAGCGCGATTTTGCCTTTAGTGTTGATGCAGCATTGATAGATACTTTGCCCAATATATTCGCAGGCACTAATATAGAAGCCAATATTATTATACAAGAACGAAAAGACGTGTTGTGTATACCCAAAACCTTGCTGCTACCAGGCGACTCGGTATTGGTAAAAACCTCAAAAGGGAAGCAAAAAGTAAAAATTAAAAAAGGAATAGAAAACTTTGAATATGCTGAAGTACTAAGTGGTATTGACGCATCAACTGAAATAATCACCAAGTAAGGAGAAATTGACCATGAAAATAATTCCTTACCTTCCATTACACATAGCTTTTACCCACCTGTTATCGCGCAAAAAAACCTCTATTGTGGCAATTTTGGGTGTAACCTTTGGTATTGCTATGTTTATTATAATGATTAGTTTTATGACGGGGATAAATGATTTCCTGTCAGAAACTACCCTCACCTCTACCCCGCACATACGCCTGTATAATGATGTGGAAGTAGCCGACAAAAGCATTACCGATATATACTATAAAAACAACCCCGAGCACCTTACGGTAATACACAATCCGCGACCAAAAAACGAGCTACCCCGACTAAAAAACGGGCTACACGTAGCCGAGCAATTGCGCAAACAAAACGAGGTGGCAACGGTATCGCCAAATGTAAGCTCGCAAGTGTTTTACAACTACGGTCCCACCCAAATAAACGGAGTGCTTACGGGGGTTGATATTATTGCCGAAGACCAAATGTTTGACCTAAAATCAAAAATGCGTTCAGGCCGAATAGAAGATATATTGGCAGGAGGTGATGCCATACTAATGGGCACCGGGCTGGCAAAAAAACTAAACGTAAAAAAAGGCGATAAAGTAATAGTATCAACCCCGTTGGGCGGTACACTTACCCTAAAAATAGCAGGCACATTTAGCTACGGTGTAGGCGCAATAGACAATAGCCGAAGCTATGCAACCCTGCAAACCGTGCAAAAAATACTAGGGCAAAGCAGTAGCTATGTTACTGATATAAACCTAAAACTGAAAGACCTAAACAAAGCTAAATACTACGCCCCCATATACTCTAGCAACTTTAGCTATACCGCCGAAGATTGGGAAACTGCAAACGCAACTATATTGGTAAGTTTTGTAATTCGTAATGCACTAACCTTTGTAGTAGTTGCCACCTTGCTAATAGTAGCAGGCTTTGGCATATACAATATTATGAGTATGACTATAAACGAGAAAATGAAAGATATAGCCATACTAAAAGCCACAGGATTTGCAGGCAGAGACGTAATAAATATTTTTATGATACAAGCCCTAATAATAGGCGTTTTGGGCGCATTGTTAGGCTTAGGAATAGGCTATATAGTTAGTTACTACCTAAGTACCCTACCCTTTGATGGCGGTGAGTTTTTAGCCATGGATCACTTCCCCGTAGCCTTTATGTTTAAGCACTACGCCTTTGGGGTAGGCTTTGGGGTAGTTACCACCTTTTTTGCAGGCTATTTTCCCGCCCGCAAAGCCGCAAAAGTAGACCCTGTAAGCATTTTACGCGGGTAGTGCGTTGTCATCCTGAGCTTGTCGAAGGAGTATGAAAATGTGCCAATTAGTAAATATGCTAATATGCCAATTTGAAGAGTAAAAAATAATAACTGTTCAATGAACAATGATAAATGAAAAGTGCGTTGCCATCCTGAGCGAAGTCGAAGGAGTGTGAAAATGTGCCAATTAGTAAATATGCTAATATGCCAATTTAAAGAGTTGAAAACAATAAATGTTCAATGAACAATGATAAATGTTTAATGTGAAATGATAGCCTTAAAAGCAAGTAATATAACCAAGTACTTTTACGAGCCTCAAAAATTTCAAGTACTAAAAAACATAGATTTTGAAGTACACAAAGGCGAGTTTTTAACCCTTGTAGGCAAGTCGGGTTGTGGAAAATCAACCCTATTATACGTGCTTTCTACAATGGATACCGATTATGAAGGTCAACTGATTATAGACGAGCAAACTGTTACAGGCAAAAAGCAAAACCAACTGGCACGCATACGCAACGAAAAAATAGGCTTTGTATTCCAGTTTCATTTTCTTTTGCCCGAGTTTACTTGCCTTGACAACGTAATGATGCCCGCCCTAAAACTGGCAAAATATTCTCGCGAAGAAATAAAAGAACGTGCCTACGAAAAATTGCGCATATTAGATATGCACGATCAGGCACTAAAACCCACCTCAAAACTATCGGGCGGGCAGCAACAACGTGTAGCCATAGCCCGCGCCCTTATAAACGACCCCTTACTGGTAATGGGCGACGAGCCAACAGGAAACCTTGATACCAAAAACACACAAATAGTTTTTGATATTTTTAAAGAGTTAACCAAACAATACAACCAAACAATAATTGCAGTTACACACGATAGAGAATTCGCGCAAAATTCTGACCGTATGATAGTAATGCAAGACGGGGAGATAATAGACCGTGAGTTTTTTGAAGAATAAAAATACTAGTAGCCATATGCCCTCAGAAAACAGAAATAACTGCGCGCAACAACGCTACCACAGGCGCTTACTTGCCATGCACAAAAAAGCCCATCGCAAGTACCTAAGTCCTAAGCAAAAAAGGGCAATGCAGCGCACTGCCATTATACTATCCTTAGCCATAATAGGGCTGTTGGTGCGCCTCACCTTTTTTAGCGACATGTTTACCCCGTCGCAACAATTGCAGGGGTTTATACTTAGCCTTTTCATAATATTTTTTATGTGGCTGGGGCTAGAAAAAATTAACATTATCCTAAATAAAAAAATGCCCTATACCAATGGGGCAATGCGCCGCATACTTACACAAATGGTAATAGGACAAATATTTCTCTATTCAGTCGCCTCCGCACTGGTATTAATAATACTGCCCTTTTTTAAAGAAATAGAATTATCACGCGAAGTAATATTTTCAGGCTTGGTGGTATATTTACTTATCAATATATCCGCCAACTCGGGCATAATAGGGCATCACTTCTTTTTAGAATGGAAAAAATCGTTAGTAACACAATCGCTATTAGAAAAAGAAAAAACACAAGCCCACTTTGCCAACCTCAAAAACCAACTCAATCCCCATTTTCTGTTCAATAGCCTGTCATCGCTAAACAGTTTGATATTTGAAAATCCTGACTTGGCCTCAAAATTTCTAAAACAGCTCTCAAAAGTATACCGCTACTTACTTGAGAATAATGAAAACGACCCTGTAACACTCGAAACTGAAATCAGTTTTGTACAAAACTATATACTACTGCTGCAAACCCGATTTGATGGTGGATTAATAGTAAATATCGACGTGGATGATAACGGGCAACGGAAGAAAATAATACCTGTTACCCTACAAATACTGATAGAAAATGCTATAAAACACAACAGCACCTTTGAGGATAACCCCCTACAAATAAATATTTATATACAAAATAATTACCTAGTAATTAAAAATAACCAGCAGCCCAAAACACGTGTAGAGGGCAGCAACAAACAGGGGCTAAACAACCTTGTATCACTATACCAATATACCACAGGCAACACCGCCAATATACACAACACACAAGAGCACTTTATTGTAGAAGTACCCTTAATAGACGAATAACATGAAAGTTGTAATTGTTGAAGACGAAAAACTTATAGCTACCGACCTAAAAAAACAACTGGGCATTTGCTGCCCCGATGTAGAAATAATAGCCACCCTACACAGCCTAAAAGATGCCCTGCAATGGTTTGGCAGCCACCCCCTGCCCGATTTGGCTTTTATGGATATACAACTTAGCGACGGTACCAGCTTTGAAATATTTGAAAAAACAGGCCTGCTATGCCCCGTAATATTTACTACCGCCTATAACGAGTATGCCCTGCGCGCCTTTAAAGTAAACAGTATAGATTATTTGCTAAAACCTATTGACGAGGACGAACTAAAACAAGCCGTAGAAAAATACCGCACACTGCACCAAAGCAATATTGAGAATCCACAGCTTACCCAGCAGCTCGAAAGTTTGGTGCAACAGCTATACAAACCCCAATACAAAGAACGCTTTACCGTGCATTATAAAAACACCCTAATGCCCCTTGAAACTGCCGATATTGCCCTATTTATGCGTGATGAATTGATATATGCCTACACCTTTAACGGCGACCGCTATATAGTGAACCACTACGAAGCACTGGAAGAAATAGAAAAACTACTACCGCCTGAGAAATTTTTTAGAGCCAACCGCCAAGCCATACTAAGCATTAGCGCCATAGATAACTTTAGAAGCGACTACACAGGCAAACTACACGTACACCTAAAACACCACCCCGACCTGCAAATAGACATTAGCCGCGAAAAAGCCCCCTTATTTAAGAAGTGGTTGGAGTGAGGTTAACTTATTCTTGAAGAAATAGCATTCTCAACCTTTTTTAAAGACGGTGCTAATTTTAATCTTATATCTTGTAAAATATTTATATTAATTGCTGCGTCCAAATTCTCAACTTCTAATTTTTCTAAGTCAATTTTTTCTTGTTCTTCCAGATAATCTAAAAAAAGAGAGACTGTTAATTTCCTTTTTATAAGGTCTCTATTTCCCCTTTCATCTGAATGAGGAAATGTTTTTGCTATTTTTTCAAAAAATGCTTCATCGTATATAGGTGTATCTTGTAACACTAGATCAAAATAAGAAAATTTTGATAATAATACGGTGACATAATAGTGTCCAATCGAACTTATTGATATACGACTCTCGTTATCTAGTTTTATAGATTCTTTTACATCAGAAGAGTATTCAGGGGTCATAACAAGCTTATTATCAAACAACTGCTGAACTTCTTCATACAAGATATCTAGTGAATACCCTATTTTAATAAAATCTTTATATAAATCGGATATTTTTACGAAGGTTAATTTTTTTGAATTACCAATGGCCTTACCCTTTAAAAATAAAAGAATTTTTATTTTTGTAAAATGATTTTTGTTTTGTTCGGTAGGGTAAAAAAGATTAAAAACAGGTGATGTTTCGCTAGAGTAATAATAATTGAAGCCTAACCCAACAGATTTTAAAAATTCCCAAAATGGAATTCCACTTTTATCCCCAACCCAATAATCAAAAGACATATATTCATTAATTTTTGTGTGTGCTGAAAGCAAAAAATCTTTGAATGATTTTAGTCCTTCTCTAATATTTGGATACGATGTTTCTTGAAGGAAGTTAAGAATTTCAGAATTCTCTCTTTCAAAAAGAGATTTATATAGATTTTGAAATAATATAGCTAAGCTACCTTTGCCGAAACCAACTCTCTTATTGTCTACAATTAGATCAAATGCATCAAACTCAAAATTATCGAGCGTATATTGAATTCTTCGTTTCAAAACCTCCTTATAGGGTGGAGCGGTAATATGATAGACTGTGGATTGATATGCATTAATTGGTGGCTTATTCATCCACTTAAAATAGTACCCCTCTCTTAAAGACAAAAGAACTATTACCCCGAGATATTCATTAATACTTTGTGAGAGAGTAAAAACCCTCCCTTGAATTTCGTCACTCAACTGATCAACATTATCAAAGATGATACACAATCTTTTATTGCATTTATATATTAAATATTTTGAAATCTTTTTTAAGTGTGTAATATTGTTTTTTTTGCACTCACTCAAGAAAAGAGAGACTTCCTTATTTAACTCTTCTTCTCCAATAATATACGCCCAATCTAACTCTTTTTTCTGTTCAATATCCTTCTGATAAATCGTTTTAAGAATATTTAATTTATTTAAACCTAAATCTTGATGTTTTTCTGTCAAGAAATCTATTATTTCCCCATAAATAAAATTTGTGTCTTCTATTTGCTGTTCAGTATAGAGCCTGAAATCAAGGTAAACCATTGGTCTAACTTTCTTTATTTTATATTAAGTCTTAAAAATAATTACACACCTGTTTTGAGCAAATACACAATTACAATGAGTATGGAGTTCTTTAATGTGTAAATTTCAATAGGAATTAATATACTATCTATTTCAAGATCAATAAAATTTTTAATGAAGGTCGTTTTTCCAGCCCCAGCAGTACCAATAATTATTATTGGGTCAGGCGTGTAATCTTGGCTAAACCCAATTAGTTCCTGTGTTATTTGCCCCTGTGTATTTTTCGTGTTCTGTACTTTTGATATTTTTTCGCTGAATTTTGGTGGTGTATCAGAAAAAATACTCCCCATTTCATAATTATATTTTTTTATATCTTCATTACCTACATAACACTTTTTTAGTTTATCTATTTGCTCAAGATTCTCCGTTTTATAAATTTCATCAAATACCCGGCTTAAAATGGGGATTAATTTATCACTTAAGGCGTTTCTTACAAGTTTACTATCTTTACCCGTAGTGCATTATAAATAAGGTTGCCCATTTCACTAAAAATTAGTATATTATATTGATTACCAAGTCATTATAATAATGAGCAACCTAATACAAAAATACGAATTAATCTTGA
>JBBKVO010000035.1:0-113056 GCA_037968475.1 Bacteroidia bacterium | reverse complement strand
CCTTTTGCACATGTGCAAAAGGCTTTTTCCATATTATATAAGATATAGTCTTTAGATTAGAATCTAAACAGTTTGGTATTATCTACATAAGCTCCAAAATTTCTAAACCAGTTGGGGTATGCAGTACCGCCTGATACTGCCCAATCATCAAAAAAGTTATAGGTATCCAGTATGCTTATTTTTTCTTGTGGGTAGTTAAAATTCTCGGGTATTTCAATAGCCCAAGGCATTCCCTGTGCTGTTTTGTAGTAGCGGCCTGTTGCCGGGTTAGAAGCATCAGCACTTGTGCCAAACAAACTTTGGTCTGCCAAATCAGTAGGCTTACGGTTGGGCAAGTGTATTTCTTTGCCACGTGTATTAGGGCAGTTGGCTATCAAAAATGGGTTAAACTCTGTAAAGGGCACTAAGCTATCGGCCAGTTTAGTTAAAAATGTTACACCAATATACGAAGTATCCGAAGAGCCTCTTGGGTTATCTTGTATAGTATTGAACATTGAGCCACCGCCACGATGCAAAAATGGTTCAGGAGTATCGTATGCTATAATTACAGCATGGGTTTGGTTGGCTTCTGTTTTGTTAGCATTTAGTGTGATTTTACCTGTAATAAGCACTTGACCTGTTATATTTAACACTGCACTAGGGGGTATATTGTCTAAACTAAAGCCTAAACCGTTTTGCATACCGGCACCAATAGCACGGGGTTTTAATTTTAGTTTAAAATCCACAATTTTTCTATCAGGACTAAATACTTTTTGAAGGTTATATGCTACTACGTGGTCGTTATAATCATAATCACCTTTCGATGGCCATAAATCTTCAAACGCAAAGTTCGAACAGGTAGTGGCACAAGGGTAGAATTGGTTAAAGGCACGGGTAGCATCGTTAGGATAATCATCCAATACATCAGCTATACCATCTCCATCAGCATCGGGTACTATAAAAGTACCAAAGCCCTCAATATTACAAACGCTAGTTGATAAATAACCACCACACGATAAAGTACCTGCAAACGATCCATTATTTACTTCTACACCGTTAGCATCACATAGTTGTATTTTGCTGCTTATACTACTTCCCGTAGCCAAGTTGCTTATTCCCGTTACTTTTATAATATCGGTTGATGAGCCTGTGGTTTTTATTTGACCATAGTTGGTAAGGTTGGTAGTACTTATAAATGCTTGTTGGCTTAAGGTTACTTTACCACCACTATTTATGGTTGCTGTTCCCACAACTTTTGTATAACTATTGCTGATTAATTCGCCACTAACGGTGAAATCTGATTTTGCTGTGAAGTTGCAATAGTTGTATAGTTTGCCTCCTGTGGGCACAGAAACATAATCGTTTACATATATATAGTGGTAGTTGGTTAACTTTCCACTATCTATAACATGACCTGTTACAGATAGCTCTCCAAAGTTGTTGAATTCCCCTGTTGGACTAACCGTAAGACTACATTGTATGTAAAATTTACCGTGATTTTCAGCAATACTGTTAGCAGTAGCACAATGGTTAGATATAAGACTATCACTCCAGTTTGTAAACTCAGTACTCGAACTGTTGCTAATAATACGTCCAATTGTTGCAATAGCATCATCCAAAATATATGCTCGTGCGGTGCTATTAAGTACTAAAGAATCTATAGTACCTGTACCACAAAATTTAAGCACACCCGTACCATTTATAGTAATATCGCCACTGTATGTACCAGTAACACAAACAACTTGCCCACTGCTTATGGTAATATCGCCTGTGTGATTGTTATAGCTTTGGGTGCAGCCTGTATTACAATCAATACCCGAGCTTGATTTGCGAAAGTTGTAGGCGGTTTGTTTTACGCCATCAGTAAATAATTTTTTTACAAAAAGATTTGCTTGTACTTTTTCAGATACCTTGTTTCCTTGTACATCAACTTTTTCTATATAAATATAGTCAATATTTTGGGCTACTCGCACAGGGGTGCGGTACTCTCCATTATCATCAGTCATACCCGCAGTAGTTAGCTTTCCGGTAGAAGGCTCATCAATGTACACATTGATACGAAAAAGTTCTCCAGGGTAGCTAAAGTTAGATACCTTAACGTAAACCTCTAAATCTTTTGTGGTTTCAAAATTGAAACTTTCCGGGATAATTAACTTATTGGGGTCGGTGATATTAATAGAGGCAGTTGGCTCACCATCCGAGCCATTTGATTCTCCAAAATTGTGGTCGCGTTTACATGCTGCAAACAACATGAACACAATAAAAGTTGTATATAAAAAGTTCTTGACTTTCATCTTATTCTCCAGTTTTATTCCTAAATAGCAACACGAAGATATGTTATCTTTTTTTTTACAAGAACCCCTTTTTGATAAGTGGCGGGTATTTTATTTGAGTGGCGGTTTTTTAGAAAAGGCTTATAAAACCTGTAAAAAATGCTTACTTTATATGCACAAAACGCCACTTTTTGATACAGAGTTTTAGATAGTAATCTCCCCTGTATTTTGGGAGTGCATATTTTTGGGCAAAGATATGCACTCTGTTTTTTGGATGCCTTATTTTTAAAGGATTATCTTTGCGCCCTCAAAACAATACCACACCCTAGTCTTTTTTAATATATGAATCCAGTATATATAGTTGATGCACTACGTACCCCTGTTGGTAAATATGGCGGGGCATTATCAACCGTTCGCCCTGATGATATGGCGGCTTTTATAATAAAAAAGCTGATAGAACGAAACCCCAATTTTGATGTTGCCCAAATAGAAGATGTGATTTTTGGTGCAGCCAACCAAGCAGGCGAGGATAACCGTAATGTGGCACGTATGGCCGCACTTTTAGCAGGCTTACCCACAAGTGTACCCGGTGTTACTGTTAATAGACTTTGTGCCAGTGGTTTAGAAGCAATACAACAAGCAACCAGCAGTATTGCCGCAGGCATTGGAGATATATACATTGCTGGTGGTGTTGAAAGCATGAGCCGCGCCCCATTTGTAATGGCCAAAGCATACAGCGCTTTTGACCGCACCCCTGAGGTTTACGATACCACTATTGGATGGCGTTTTACCAATCCTGCACTTTCAAAATTGCACTATCCATTTGTGATGGGTGAAACTGCTGAAAACGTAGCCGAACAGTGGAATGTGAGCCGCGCTGAACAAGATGAGTTTGCCAACCATACCCAAGAGAAATATAAAAAAGCCCACGAAGCCAATCGCTTTGCTGAGGAATTAGTAGCTTACCCAGTGCCACAGCGCAAGGGAGAACCTGTTTTATTTGATAAAGACGAACACCCACGCTTATCTAGCGTTGAAGTTTTGGGCAGTTTGAAGCCTGCATTTAAAAAAGACGGTACAGTTACCGCAGGCAACTCATCAGGTGTAAACGATGGTGCTGCAGCCTTGCTGGTAGTAAGTGAAAAGGCTTTAAAAGAATTTAACCTAACCCCTATGGCACGTGTAGTTTCTTACGCTGTTGCAGGGGTTGACCCTTCTATAATGGGTGTAGGACCTATACCTGCCACTAGAAAAGCATTAGAGCGTGCAGGCTTAACTACTAACAATTTAGATTTGATAGAGCTTAACGAAGCCTTTGCATCACAATCAATAGCTTGTATGCGCGATTTGAATTTGGATGCAGAAAAGGTAAATGTTAATGGAGGTTCAATAGCAATAGGTCATCCGCTAGGATGTAGTGGTGCGCGTATTAGCACCACCTTGTTGCACGAGATGAAAAAACGTCAAAATGTAAAATATGGTCTTGCCACCATGTGTATAGGTGTGGGACAGGGTAGTGCTGTTATTTTTGAACGATTGTAAGAATTACTCTTTAACAATTTTATAAGTAGCTGTTTGTTTGTTCGCGCTTATGGTAAGTGTGTAAATGCCATTTTTAAGTTCAGATAAATCTATTGTATTAGTAGTTTGGTTTAATAGTTTTTTTACCACCGTTTTGCCTTGCATATCTATAACAATAGCTGATACAGGTAGTTGGTTTTCCTGCATTTCTATAGTTAAAATATCAGCAATAGGGTTGGGGTATACATTTACCTCAATAGGCACTGTTTGGGGCTGTACCGTTAGTGAAAGTTTACTACGCTTGTATAGTTTGCCTTGGTTGGTAGCTAAAAAAGTACTGTCGTTTAGGTAAAATAAACGGTCGGTACTAAGATTATCATTTTTAAAAATATACTCGGTTGTCCACGTTTTACCACCGTCTCCTGTTTTTACTATATTAGGGCTAATTTCTGCTAACGCATAGCCATTAAGTGTGTCAAAGAAATGTGTCCACAATCTGTAAGGATATTGTGCTATACTTTGCCAAGTTTTCCCTGCATCAGTGCTTTTAAATAGTAATGATTTTGCATGTGTTAATCCACCGTCATTTAAAGTTATAAAAAATGTACTGTCATTTACAACTGACATTGCGTTTATAAATGGCCAATCCCCTGAATTAGCGATTTCGCGTATGCGCATCAGTTGTTGCCATGTTTCTCCATTATCCCAGCTTTCAGCTAGTTTAAAACCTCTATTGGCTATATATCTCTTGCTTATAGGTAAGTAAAAAAGTTCCCATCCACCATTACTATAGGGCTCTGTAACATTTCCAACTTTCCAATTTTTTCCTCCATCAAAAGTTTTAAAAACATGGCTACACACAACTACTCCACTATCTTTACTATGGAAAAGTGTCATTGGAGTCTGTTCAATGCCTAGTGTGTCAAAATCATCAAAGACAACAACAAAAAATGGCAAATCGGCACTTTTAAAACTACGTTTTAAAATTCCTTTACTGGTTATGTATAAAAGAGTGTCGACTGCTATAAAACGAACATGATATACTCTACCCCATGCTTTGCTTGGTAGTGTATACATTGAGGTGAATTTTTTTCCCCCATCGGTAGAATACATAATGTCTTGGTCGCTATCATTACTTTCAGTAATTAGGATAGTATCAGCCGTTTGTTGGTTAAATATATCTGCATTTACAGCATCTGCTTCTGTATTGTACTTTGTCCATTGGGCAATGCTTGTAAGTGAAAGGCTGATTAATATAAAAGTTGCAATGCTTTTCATACGTTTATTGTTTTATAAGTTTTTGGCTGCACACCACTCCGTTTTCAGATGTAAGTGTTACAATATATAAACCTATTGGTAAGGTTTGCAAATTTATAGTGTGTTCAGTTTCGTCGTTACTAAGTGCTACACTGTATATGGGTTGTAAAACACTGTTATACAAAGTTAAGGTTTTATTAGTATAACGATACTTTTGCTCCAAAGGTTCAAAATCAACTCTTACAATATCAGTAGCTGGGTTGGGTGATAGGCTAAAGCACAAGGCACTTTTTGTGTTAAAATACCCATGTTTAGTACTAAGTAAACCACTAACGGGAGGTATGGTGCAGTCAATGTTTAGTGGGGCAAATAGCTGCGAAACATAGGGTGTGCCTACGCAGGGCGAGCTGATTTGGGTGGGCTGGTATTTCGGTATGCCACTACCATTAGGCACAGTGTAGTAGGTGAGTGAGGCATTTGACTCTATATTGCCTTGTGGATGCGAGGCGGGGCTAGAGAAGACATTGCCATTGCACACCCTAAACTCCTGTGGCGTCCCTTCAAAATAGATTCCCTGATTGCCTAAGACGGGCAAATAGCAATTGCTGCCTATAACTTGAAAAGCACTTAATAGTTGAATATCACGGTGGAGATTATAAAATTGATTGTTTTGCAATTGAGGCGACCATGTATAATCGCCATGAAAAAGCATACCCGTTACCAAACCACCTTCTGAACCTCCTGTATACCTGAAAATATTATTGGCTATAGTATAGTTGCCTTGACTAATACCATACTGGGGCAGCATCATAATTCCATAAGCAGGTGTGTCGTTAAAATCGTTATCAAAATTACACTCGTTATTTAATATATCAACACTGGTAAAAATATCTTCGCACAACACGAAAACTGACACAGCATTAATTGTCTTGGATGGTGGAAATGAAAGGCTGTCCCCATTCCCGTTGATAATAACAGGCTGTATTGTTACATTTACAGATAGTGATTTATCATACTCTTCAGCATTATACTTGTTGCACAAAATTTTAATGTCGCTGGCAAATATTATTTTAATGCCTAATTTTACTTGGTTAAAATCACAGTTTTTTATTATTGATTGGAAGGGGGTAACAAAGCCACTACCTTCAAAGTAGATGCCCATTTCCAAGTTCTGAAATTTATTGCGTTTTACCTGCGCCAGCTTGGTAGAGTTTTGGCCGTTAAACGGATTCACATATTCGCTGGCCTCTATTACCAGTCCTGCGGCATCCAAGCCTATAATTTTAATTCCTTTTGTTGTTGTTGTATTGGGGGTATAAACTTCAAACTCACAACCTAAAAGAGTTAGCGATTTATAATTGTTCATTTGTATAAAATAATCGGGAACTCCAAGGCTAGGATTAGCAGTAACAAACTTTGAATTGGCAATAGAGTTTATTCTACACGATAAACTTGACGAGTCTTGCTCAGTCATATAAACGCCAGCATAAATATTGTCATAAAATGTAGTATTGTTAATATTTATAATGCCTGCACTTTTAGTGTTATCGTAACTGCTAAGCAGCCTAACGCCAATATTGGCAGCCTCAAGCAAAACATTATCTGTATACAGTTTTCCATGTTGGGATTCATTAAGCGTTTGCGCACTTTCATTACATAGTTTAGCATTATGATTACCTCTGACAATGATACCAACCCAACTGGAATTTCCTATATTAGGTTTTATGGCTGCATTGGTGATGTTTAATATTGCCCCTTCTTGTACGGTGATACTATAATAGTTATCAAATAAAACATTAATACCGGTAATGTTTAAGGTTGCACCTGATGCAATACAAATGTCATTATTAACAACATAGTTTAGCCCTTTGGTAGAAACATCCCAAGTTTCATTTGTAGAAACTACTATACTTGATGAATTACAAGTTTGGGCTGAGAGAAGTTTTGTATTTAATAGTCCAAATAATACAAGTAAATAAATGAATGATAGTTTTCGTTTCATATTTTGATAGATAGACTGCAAATATAAACTCCTTAAAAACTATAAAACAAGAAAAAAAATTCTCTTTTAGGAAAAAAGTAAAAAAGCCCCATTTGGGGCTTTTTTACTTTGTAGGGCATCAGTTATACTTATTCTACTTTGCTAATCTTCACCGCGTTGGTCATAGATTTTTCGTGTATAGGCATACTTGCTGTGTTTACAACAATATCACCCGTTTTAGCATACCCTTTTTGCTTCAAAATATTGTTTACATCGTGTATAGTTTCATCAGTAGTTACAAACTTATCGTAGTAAAAACCGCGTATACCCCATACCAAACTTAGCGTGTTTAGCAAAGGCTGATTATTAGTAAAAATAAAAATGCTGGCGCGTGGTCTAAAACTGGCCAACTTAAAAGCAGTATACCCCGAGCGGGTCATAGATACTATTGCTTTTGCACTTTTTATGTGCATACTCATACGTGCAGCCGTAAAACAAATTACATCAGTTATATAACTACGGTGATCGTCGTTAGACGGGCCTTCGTTTTTGTTATATATAAGATCTTGGTCTTCAATATGGCGCACAATACGCTCCATAGTTTTTATAGCCTCAATAGGATATGCTCCCACACTGGTTTCAGCACTTAGCATCACCGCATCAGCACCGTCAAGCACCGCATTGGCCACATCATTAGTTTCGGCACGGGTAGGAGTAGGGTTGGTTATCATGCTCTCCATCATTTGCGTAGCAATAATTACCGGCTTTGAAGCTCTGATACATTTACGTACAATATCTTTTTGTATCAAAGGCACTTCTTCCAATGGCACCTCTACACCCAAATCTCCGCGAGCAACCATTATAGCATCAGCAATATCAATAATGGCATCAATATTTTTCACCGCCTCAGGTTTTTCTATTTTAGCAACAATCTTAGTGCGCTTCTCGTGGCGGGCAATAATATTTTTAAGCTCGTGTATCTCTTCAGGTTTGCGTACAAACGATAAACCAATCCACTCCACATCGTGTTTAAGCCCAAACTCAATATCAAGCACATCTTTTTTGGTAATGCTGGGTATTGATAGGTTAGTTTGGGGCAGGTTAAACCCTTTTTTAGATGAAAGGTCGCCACCGTGAATCACTTTGACTTTTATTTCGGTGCGGTTCATCACATCCAAAACTTTCAATTCCACCTTGCCATCATCCAACAATATTTTATGTCCCTTTTTAATATCCTTGGTCAGCATTTCAAAATCTATAAAAAGTCTTTCTGCTGTACCCATGCATTTTTGGGTAGTAATAAGTAATTCTTTACCGGTTACAAGGGTAATTTTGTTGTTCTCAACATCGCCTATGCGCAATTTTGGCCCCTGCAAGTCAAGCAAAATGCCAACGTTGCAGCCCAGCTCTTCATTTATTTTACGTACACTTTTCAGTACTTTCTCATGATCTTCATGCTTACCATGCGAAGAATTAAGGCGAATTACATCCACCCCCGCTATAATTATTTCTTTAAGCTTCTGATAACTTTCTGTGGCAGGGCCAATAGTAGCAATAATTTTTGTGCGGTTAAACTTAGGTCTGTATTTCATAAAGTTTTGTATATCAAAAATATAAGTAATCTTTGTTTTTCAAATTTAATAAGTGTACTTGGTACACAGTGAGTGCAAATGTCATTCTTTTCAAATTACCAAGCAATAGTTCCCACCCCTCGTTTTCTATATCTCCTTTCACCAGCAAAAAATAGTTAGTATTTCTATGCTCGGGTATTAAAATATTGTTACTTGTTTTGTTGGCAATCAACCTGTAAGTATAATCATATTCTAAATCAGTATACTCAAAACATTGTATATAAATATCTTCACCCTTTTTATGCTGGAAATACAAATCTTCAACTCTTTGTAGCTTTAAACCGCAAGCTTTATTAAGCTGCCAAACTAATCTAAAAGCTTTTTGTGCAGAAGCTACCCCAGCCATTAATATTGTATCCTCACCTGTGGGGTGTTGATTATCAAAAAGTTGAACATATTTATTTTTATTGTTTGCCAAGTGTATGGGGAGCAAAATAGGGTAAGATTTTTTTTATTGTGTTTTTACTTGAAAAAACAGTTATTTGCAGCTTCAAATTTAACCAAAAAAGGAGAAGAAAAATGTCAGATATCGCTGCAAGAGTAAAGTCGATTATCATCGATAAATTAAGTGTTGAAGAAAGCGAAGTTACCACAGAGGCTAGCTTTACCAATGATTTAGGTGCTGATTCGCTTGACACTGTTGAACTAATCATGGAATTTGAAAAAGAGTTCAACATCTCTATTCCGGATGACCAAGCTGAAAATATTTCTACTGTAGGTCAAGCCATTAGTTACATCGAAGAAAACAGCAAATAATTTAAAATCATACCCGTATGCAGCTTAAAAGAGTTGTGATTACGGGGATTGGTGCCCTTACCCCTATTGGAAATACTGCCCCGGAATACTGGGAAGGTTTGACAAAAGGGGTAAGCGGAGCCGCCCCAATTACGCGCTTCGATGCCACAAAGTTTAAAACCCGCTTTGCTTGTGAGGTTAAAGACTTTGACGTGCTCAATTTTATGGATAAAAAAGAAGCGCGCAGGATGGATCCATACACGCAATATGCTATGGTTACCAGCGAAGAGGCCGTTAGAGATAGTGGTCTTGACGTTGCTGTGGTAAACAAAGACCGTATTGGTGTGATTTTTGGAACAGGTATAGGCGGCTTAACAAGTTTCTTTAATGAAGTAGTAGCCTATGCACAAGGCGATGGTACCCCCCGATTCAATCCATTTTTTATTCCTATGATGATTGCAGACATTGCTGCAGGTCATATATCAATAAAATATGGCTTTAGAGGGCCTAACTATGCCACTGTTTCAGCTTGTGCTACATCAAACCACTCGTTAATAGATTCATTTAACTATATAAGGCTTGGGAAAGCCGATGCAATAATTGCAGGCGGTAGCGAGGCTTGTGTAAACCAACCAGCCATTGGTGGTTTCAACTCTATGAAAGCCCTTAGCGAACGCAATGATGATTATAAAACAGCATCCCGTCCGTTTGATAAAGATCGTGATGGTTTTGTTTTAGGCGAGGGAAGTGCTACACTTATATTAGAAGAATACGAACACGCCAAAGCCCGCGGTGCAAAAATATATGCAGAAGTTGTAGGTGGAGGTATGAGTGCTGATGCTTATCATATTACAGCCCCACACCCAGAAGGTTTGGGAGTAATAGCGGTAATGAAAAATGCACTTGACGATGCAGGCCTTAAGCCTGAAGATATTGATTATGTGAATGTACACGGTACATCAACACCATTGGGTGATGTTGCCGAACTAAAAGCTATAAAGCAGGTTTTTGGTGATCATGCTTATAACCTAAGCATAAGCAGTACAAAAAGCATGACAGGGCACTTATTGGGTGCTGCAGGAGC
Source organism: Bacteroidia bacterium (assembly GCA_037968475.1). Lineage (GTDB taxonomy): Bacteria > Bacteroidota > Bacteroidia > UBA8524 > UBA8524 > SB11. The sequence goes on along the minus strand of JBBKVO010000035.1, from coordinate 102,595 downwards.
GGTAGAAGCATTAGCTTCTATACTAGCACTACAAAAAGGTATTATAGCCCCTAGCATTAATCACTTTACTGATGATCCCGATATTGATAGTAAGTTAAACCTTACTTTTAATACGGCACAGCAGCGCGAGGTGAAATATGCCCTAAGCAATACCTTTGGGTTTGGTGGGCACAATGCCTCTGTGATATTAAAAAAATACGAGGCCTAAACCATTAGTCCTTTTGCTTGCACTACTACTAAAATCAACTAGCGATAAAACATTTATCAAATCGCTTAAAAACCTTTTAGGTTTTAAGCCAAGAAATACGTCGCTATATCAACAAGCATTCCGACATCATTCAGCAGCCACACGCTACGATATAAAAGAAGGGCGTATCAGCAATGAACGTCTTGAATATTTAGGCGATGCCGTACTAAGCTCTATAATAGCCGAAATACTTTTTACCACCTATCCTACCAAAGACGAAGGTTTTTTAACTGAATTGCGAGCCAAGCTGGTGAGTAGAGAAAACCTGTGTGATTTGGCTCGGAAAATAGGTATTGAAGTTTTTTTAGAATACGATAAAAGCATACGCGGTAACTATCAAATAATACGTGCACTTAGCGGAAATGCCTTTGAAGCACTTATTGGTGCCATATATTTGGATAAAGGCTATAACTTTACACGCAAGTTTATAAAACACCGCATACTACAACCCCATGTAGATATACAACACATGGCGGAAAAAGAGATAAACTTTAAAAGTAAGCTGATAGAGTATTGCCAGAAAAACAAAAAAAGTATTGATTTTGAAACACTTGAAGAACGTAAACAAGGCAAGCAAAAAAGCTACTTGGTGTGCGTGCTTATAGATGGCCAAGAAATGGGCAGGGGCGAAGATTTCTCTAAAAAGAAAGCTGAGCAAGTGGCGGCACAAAAAGCGTGCGAAATTATATTTGTTGGTGGGCTTGCCGAGTAAGAAAAGCAACACCAAAACCACAGAGATAAGTATTTTTTATTGAGCCTTTTGCAAGTGTAAAAGTGCAATATAAATACCATTATTTTCTTTGCAAAAATCTGCAATCGTGGTAAACAAATGTTAACTTTGGCGCGTTTAAAGGATTGATTGTACAAAACATTTATACCGAAAAGGATTTTATGGACAGATTGAAAGAGAAGTTTGCTTCTATTGCCCTACCCATGGCGCAAGAGGTTAAAGAAATGGTAAAAAACCATGGCGATGTAGTGCTAGGTACTTATAATGTAGCTAGTGTATACAGCGGTATGAAAGGAATGATAGGGTTAATTACCGAAACCTCGTTGCTGGATTCCGAAGAAGGTATCCGTTTCCGTGGGTATTCTATACCAGAATTGCGTACGCTATTACCAAAAGCTCCAGGTGGGCAAGAACCTTTGCCCGAAGGCTTATTTTACCTAATGCTAATTGGTGAGCTGCCGACGCAGGAAGATGTAAACGAACTTTCGACACTGTTTGCCGAGCGCAGCGATGTGCCTCAGCACGTATTTAATGTTTTAGATGCACTGCCTTTAGACACTCATCCTATGACCCAGTTTACTACTGCTATTATGGCTATGCAAACTGAAAGCGTTTTTGCAAAAGAATACGCTAAGGGGATGAACAAAAAAGACTACTGGAGTTACACTTTTGAAGATTGTATAAATGTTATTGCACGCCTACCCATAGTAGCTGCCTACATTTATCGTCGTACATATAAAAATAGTGAGCACATTGCTGCTGATAGAACCCTTGATTGGGGCGCAAACTTTGCACACATGCTAGGCATGGGTGCATCAGCAGATGTAAAAGCATTGATGCGTTTATACCTAACTATTCATGCTGACCATGAGGGCGGAAACGTCTCTGCACATACTACACACCTAGTGGGTAGCGCACTTAGCGATCCTTATCTTTCGTTAGCTGCTGCTATGAATGGTTTGGCTGGGCCATTGCACGGCCTTGCAAACCAAGAGGTGATTAAATGGATTTTTGAAATGGTTGACGAGTTAGGAACAACAAAACCAACCAAAGAGCAAATTGCTGAGTATGTAAACCGTACTATAAAAGCAGGTAAAGTAGTACCGGGTTACGGACATGCTGTATTGCGTAAAACCGACCCTAGGTTTACTGCTCAAATGGAGTTTGCAAAACGCCACAACCTTGATGACGACTATGTAAATATAGTTTGGAATATGTATGAGGTTGTACCTAGCATACTAGAAAGCTTAGGCAAAGTAAAAAACCCTTGGCCAAATGTTGATGCACATAGCGGCTCGCTATTGGTACACTATGGCATGAAAGAATATCCTTTCTACACTGTGTTGTTTGGTGTATCTCGCGCTTTGGGTGTATTGGCACAGTTGGTTTGGGATAGGGCTCTAGGTCATCCTTTAGAGCGTCCTAAATCAGTAACTACAGAGTGGGTTAAAAACAAAGTAGCCGAAGCTGTGGCCAAAGCATAATTATTAACATCGCAAAGTATAAATGAAAAAGCCTCGCATTGCGAGGCTTTTTTGATAAAAGAGCAGTTCTTTGCTTTTAAATATGAAAATGTTTTATTCTTCTTTATCGTTTAAATCTTTTTTCTGATAAAATTTATCTATCACAAAAACAGACGTAAGACTAATAATTGTTGCACCACCTACAATACTAGCAACAGTTTCAGATCCAATATAAGCTAAGCCAAAAGTTACAAGCAACCCAGCTAGTCCTATAAAAAGGCCAAAATTTTGGCCTTTTCCACTTTGTTTCATTTGACTGGTAATAACAGTCTTTTCCATCTCTATTCTATGACCTTGTTGTAGTTCAGCCATTTTCATTATTCTATCAGCACCATTAGGAATAATCTTATCATACTTCTTCAACTCTTCTGCGGAAGGGAGTGGTCCACTATGTGTTTTTTCGTAACTAACTAATAAGGCTTGTGCAATCTCTTTTCTTCTATCATCACTGATATTAGGTTCAATCTCCTCTAATTTTTTTTCAATTTCAGATATAACAGGTCTTTCATCTGAACTGATTTCTTGTTCTTCACTCATAGTTTAGAAGTTAGGGAGTAACCTATCTTTTTCTATTTCTTTTAAAGAGTCACTTATATCTTGCCCAATCATTTTAAAATCATTAGCAATTGCTTTTGCGTCGGCTTCTCCCTCACTATCAGAACTATTAAAATCGTAATAATTTCCTGCTACATTTAAAACAGTTCCTATTCCGCCAAGAAAAGAAGGAGTTGAATATAAGAAGTCTGTTCGGAATCTTTTTACTCGTTTCATTTTTCTTTTATCGTTGGTAAACAAATATTATTACTACAAATTTATGCAAAAATTTGCGTAAAGTTTAAAAGCAATATGTTTACTAATAGTTGTAACAAGATTTTGTGTAACTATATTATGAATACCACAATCTTTATTCCAAATAGTTTGAATAGTTGTCTAATAAGCGTATTAAAATTTTTCTTCAATCCCAAGCCCAAACAGGGCATAGTAGTAGCGCCCCTATAACCCTTTCAGTCTTCGGGCTTTGATTTTACTTAAAAACTCTGCGCTAATGCCCAAATAAGATGCAATCCATTTTTGGGGGAAGCGTAGCTCAAGTTTTGGGTATTTCTTTACAAAATCCAAATACCGCTCCTCTGCGTTTAAGCATAAATTGGTCAATACCCTCTCTTGAAATGAAGCAAAAGCATTGCGAGTAATAACCAAAAAATACGACTCAATGTTGTGCACCTTTATTTGCAAGTCCATAAGGTCATCGTAAGAAAATTCATACAATTCCACATCTTCCATAGCTTGCACATTAAGCAACGCGGGTTTGCCTGAGTTAAAGCTTTGGATGTCGCTTATCCACCAGCCTTCAACAGCAAACTGAATGAGGTGTTCGGCACCGTTGGGGGCTATGAAATAGGCAATAACCGACCCTTTTTGTATAAAATGTGTTTTGCGTAATACGCCTCCTTCATGAATAAGAAACTGCCCTTTTTTATATATCCTGAATCGGGCTATTGCTGTCAACTGATCAAACTCGGCCTGAGACAGTGGGACATTCTTGGCGATGCTGTCAAATAATAATTGGTGTTCAGGATTCATCTTCAATAAAACAAACATACTACATCTAACGAAAACTTGAACCAGTTCAAGTTGATTTCATGTCCTGCTTCATTTTTCAAGTTTATATCCTAACAAATCTTTGTGCCCTAATATTTACACAACATAATAAAAGCTGCTTGTGTGGTAAAACCCTTTTAAACACAAACGCACAGTAACAACTAAAACAATGAAAAAAAACTCATTAGTAAGTAATGTAAAATTAAAAGATGCCCCAAAAAGAGTAACCGGTGAGGGTACTGTTTGGGCTTCACTGTTCCAAAAAACGATGTACACCAATGCGGGTTGGCATACATTGGTGCTTAGAGCCACAGTGGCCATAGTAATGTGGCCGCATGGTGCCCAGCAGCTATTAGGGTGGTTTGGCGGCTATGGTTTTAGTGGAACCATGCAGTATTTTGCCCAGTTGGGCTTGCCTTCAGTAATCAGTTTTTTAGTTATCATCATTCAGTTTTTCGGGTCGCTGCTATTGTTAACAGGCCTGTTTACCCGCTTTTCTGCCTTTGCAATGATAATTCTTGTAGTAGGTATGGTTTTTAGCGGACATACACAGTATGGATTTTTTATGAATTGGGGCGGCAACCAAGGCGGCGAAGGGTTTGAGTACCATTTATTGCTTTTGGGTATTTGTTTGGCTTTAATTTTTACCGGCGGCGGAAAATTATCTATTGATAAAAAATTGAATTAATCGTTAAGGGGCATGACAGGCATATCCCTAACTAATACTATTCATGTCATGCCCCTTTTTTATCTGAAATATATGAAACACATTATTATATTAATAGCCGGTATTTATAGCCTGGTAGGTAAAGTACAAGGCCAGTCGATAACCCTTGAGGGGATGGTCGGGCAAAGAAATTTTTGGACACAGCACGTTTTAAGTAAACAAATGAGCCACACTAAATTTGGCTATTTTCATGTGTCTTCGCTGCACGCTTTTTATAATGAAACCCGCGAAGAATTGATGAGCCAGTCGTACCTGACTTTTCAGATGAACAAGAGCATTAAACTGGGGGTGGGAACATTTTATACTACGGCCAATGGGTTTGTCCCCTCGTTTCAGGCACAGTTTTTTCATAAAGGGAAAAATCATTTTGTGCTGGCGATACCCCGGGTAGACCTTGTTGGAAAGCCATCATACGATGTGATGATAATGGCCGAATATTTTCCCAAGTTGAATGATAAAATTGGGTTTTATGGACGTTTTCAAACAATGTTAAATTATACAGGTGAAACCCACAACCGGAGTTATCAAAATTTCAGGGCAGGGTTTAATTTTGAATCCTTTCAGGCAGGTATTGCCCTTAATATGGATGCTTATGGGAGGTATAAAAAATATTATAGTAACTACGGGATATTTATCAGAAAAGTGCTGCTTTAAAACTTCTCCTCCACCCCAAGCCCAAAAAGGGCATAATCGTATTTTACAGGGTCGGAAGAGTCAAGGCGTTTTAGTTGTCCCGTTAGCTCAATAGCCGCTTGCCAATCGGCAGGTCTACGTTTTATCAGTCCCAAACCCGTTGCCACACGGTGTACGTGCGTATCAAGCGGGCAAACCAATTGTGCAGGGTTTATCTTTTTCCAAATACCAAAATCAACCCTATGCTCATCCTTTCGCACCATCCAGCGCAAAAACATATTAAGCCGTTTGCAGGCCGATTTCTTCTCAGGCGTGGCAATATGTTTCTGCGTTCTGTGCGGGGCATAGGGCAAACTAAAAAACTGTTTGTGGAAACCTATAAGTGCCTTTTCGGTATTTATATCATCAACCGTAATATGGCTGGCAAAAGCATCCTCTAAGCTGTTGTTCTGGCGATAGAATACCGTAAGAAACTCTAAAAAATAGAGCAAATCGGTGTCGTTAAAAGTGCGGTGCACAAAACCCAAAAAACGTTCTCTATCCGCCTCGTTGTGGTGCAGCAAAAAATCGTGTGGGGCATTATCCATCCAGCCCATCAGTTTTTTGCAGTTGTTTATTATCGTAATGCGTTGCCCCCAAGCTAGTGTAGCAGCAAAAAAGCCCGCTATTTCAATATCTTGTTTTTTAGTAAAAAGATGTGGAATACACACGGGGTCATTAGCAATAAACCCTTCACGGTTGTATTGGGCTACTTTAGCATCTAAAAAGTCTTTTAGTTTTTCAGTAAGCACAATTAAGCAAAAAAGCGAGGGTGAAACGGTGAGTTGTTTTGGTGTATACGTATAGCTTTAAACGATAAATATACAGCGACTACAAGCGATACTATCGCACCCAAGGCTAAGTAAGGATAGTTTTTTAACATCAGCAAAAAATCGTACATGCCGTGAAAAAACACAGCTACCAAAAGGCCTACTATTTGTAGGCCAATACGCCTGCCTTTTTTAAATTTAGCCAAACCAACAAAGTAACCCATTATCACTGCAAACGATGCGTGGGCGGGTACAGCAGTTAGCATACGCATTAGTGCTGTGCCCCATCCGTTTGAGGATTGAAAAACATATAATATATTTTCTAACGTAGCAAAGCCCATGCCTATCATCACCCCGTAGGTAATGCCATCAAAAGGTTCATCAAAAAAAGATTTACGGTAAAAGCGCTTCAGAAAAAAGAATTTTGAGCCTTCTTCGGCTACTGCCACAGTAATAAAGGCATACAAAAAAGTTTGTAGCTCGCTGTTGCCGCCTTGCAGGGCTTCAATCTGACTTAGCCCCATACTCATACCAATGGCAGGTATGGTACTTATCATCCCTAAAAAAAATGCCCAAATAAGTTGGCGAAAAGGCTCGCGATCATACTTATCGCGTAAATAAATAAACAGAGCTATGGCTATGCCGGGGCCTACGGTTAAGGCCAGTAACAGTACATCAAACATACTTTTGGCAAGATAGCAAAAATTGGTATTAGCGTACAGCTACAATTTTTATGATTTGCTTTTGAGCTTGTGCTTTTTCTACTTGTTTCACCTCAGTAAAAGTAGTTTGTATGGGCCAAGTGGTAATAGTATTAAAGTCTTGCTCAATGTTTGTATTCAGTTGCAATTCAAAGTTGGGGGCTTTGCTGCTGCTACCTGCTACGGCAGTTTCTAAAAGTGATTTTACAAACTTTTCTGCCTCAGCATCATTCACCTGTTGTTTAAAACTAAAGTGAGCCGTCCTATTTGCTTTGTTTAGTGCGGTCATGGTAAGCATTTGTTCAGCCAAAATTGGCATATTAGCATCCCAAGGGTTAGGTGTAGAAACCTCCGCGCCATAAGTTTCGTTTAAGGTGTACTCCATTCCGTAGGCGTTGTGGAAACTAAACAAATAGCGGCTAAATACATTCTCAAACAATTGTGGGGTAAGTATGCGGGGAAACATCATTTTTACCGTATCGCGCAGTTTTTTATCGCTAATAGTGGCCAAAGCCCCAACAATAGCAGAATCAGAAGCTGCCATTATCTCATCCCAGTTTATTATTCCTTTGTATATACCCGTTTCGGTAGTTTGGTATTTTAGTTTCACCCCGTCAAATGCTTTGGCAATAGCCAATTGCATTTTATCGGTAATAGGCGGCGTGGTAGTCCATTTGCCAAACGTCCACTCAAGCGTATACGAAGTGTCAGTAGCAGCAATAACCTCTATCTCCGCACTACCCGTCGAGGTTGATTTATAGGCTACCCCTTTTTTAGTTCCCTCATTAATTTCGGTTAGCTTGGCTTTGTATATATCGCCAATTTCCCAATAGGCAACGGTTTGTGCAGTGGTGTTGGTAATAACATTTTGTGCAATGCTTTGTACGGTTAAACCCATCAATAGTGCTACAGCAAAAAGAGCTTTTTTCATTTAGTGCTTAAGATATCTTTTGCAAATAAACATTTTTTAGGCATAACACTATTGTTGTGCTGTTATAAGCAATAAGCATTTTTGTTTTTTATAACTTGCCATTGTATGAAATTATATATAACCTTTTTTAGCCTAATGCTTGTTGTGTGTTTTAGTAAAGCCCAAAAAACACCGCAGTTAGTGCAGCAAGTAAATTTTGAAATAGGTTTAGAAGAAGTTTTATCTAGCGAAAAGCAAAAAGCCTTTTTAATAATTAGCGGCGATAACTATACACTTGTTAATCAAGCATCAAAAATACAATTGGGCACATTGACGTTTGAAGCAGGCGGTTGGGCAGGGCAAGGCGTGGGCAAAACTGCTTTTTGGGGCGATAGCAGCATTCTAATTTCAACGGCACACGCAATACTACAAGCCAATCCCATATCGGGGCAGGTAGATACATTTTTTCGCCAAAATAAATACCCCGAAATGATTGAGGGCTTTATGGCTTGGCCAAGCAATGAAAACAAAATACTGATACACACCAAAACCTATCCGCTAAAAAAAGATAGTAGTATAACCTGTTGGAGTGATAACAAAGAGGTGATGGAGTATTTAGGCGCAGTGAACAGCAAATTGTATTTGTACGATGCCCAAACAAAAGCCACAGTACAGGTGGCAAGCACGCCGCACCTTATTACAGCATTTGCGCCACAACTATACAATGGGCAATTGTTGGCAGGAACGCTTACCGGTGATATAGTACAAATAAATACCAACCTGCAACAAACCACTCTTTTACACGCTTTTGATACGTCTATTCATCAGCTTTTAACTTGCGGTGATTATATAGCAGCTGTACCTGCGGGTGCTCAAAAGTTAGTAGGCAAAGACTATGGCGACGGACGGATATGTTTTTATAAAGATGGAAAACGTATAAAAGAACTTTTGTTTAATGAGCAAAAACCTATCGACGAATGGAGCATGGTAGGTGCATCATCATCCGTATTTAGGGCGTTTTATAATGCCAAACAAAATAGCATATTGGTAAATTATGGTTTTAGTCGCTTGGTAAATATTAACCTTTCTACCTTTGATACTGCCCATTACCCCGTGCCCTACAATATGGCAAAGTTTTACTGTTTTGGCAGTAGCGAAGGGCAATTGTTAGCCGCAATGGATACCAAGCAAAACGTATTTGCATCGGCACGTTTTCAGGGTATGTTTGATTTGGAGAACCAAAAATTTCAGCCTGCTTTTAAAAAGATTGACGAGCAAGACAAATACACCCAATATTACAAGACCTTTGATGATAAGGGCAATTATCATATAGTAGCCTACAAAAGCGATTATAGTTCCGATTCGCTTTTTATATACTCAAGCAATAAAACACAACCCGTGCGCATAGGCTGCCAATGGTGTAAGTTTACCTTTGATGCTAAAAACAATATTTTGGGTATGCAACAATACGGCAAAGCAAAAGCAGGCTATTTGTTGTACAGTAAAATGCGCCAAAGCAATTACACTCTTAATTTTAATAGCGCTTCTGAAATACTTGAGCCTGTATTTGATACCAAAGAAATTGAGCGAGCAAAGCTGCCTCCATCAATACAAGCTATTTATAAAATTAGCCCCACTGAGTACGCCGTTACTGGCGACGAGAAGCTAATGATGCTAAACACAAACAACAAAATTTTGATGGATGTGAAGATGAAAGAAAAATTATTATCGGGCAAGGTGTTGGTAGTTTCGCCTTCACAAAAATATATAGCCATAGCAATGGGTGGCAAAAAGCAAAGGCTTGAAGTATGGGAAGTAAGTACAGACAAAAAGGTGTGCACTATAACGCTAGATAAAGGTATAGAAATACAACATTTTACTTTTGATAAAACCCGTGATGTACTTTGGTATGTCGCCCAAAAATTTGATAACGGAACAATTATTAACCGTATATACAGTATTGATGTTACCGCAGCCAAACCAACCGAACAACTAGAATTTGAAGACGGTAGGTTTTTTTCGTTTGAGGTGGATATATCTGCCGATAGGATAGCCTTTGAAGCCTATAACGAAATTTATGTAGCACAACTAAGCACCCGCCAAGTGCTTTGGCAAAAAACACCCCGACAAAGCTTTTATGAAGTTGGGCATCTGACCAATGGCTTCTCATTCTCAGCAGGGAAAGAATTTCATACCCTGATGCACGATACTAGTTATTTATATTTTACTACCTACAACGGAGGCAAAGCCGTTGAGGTAGCCAACAACTATTTGTACAAAGGCGAGAAATCATCAATAAACAACCTTGCATTTGTATACAATAACAAAGGTTTTTTACCTGCTGATTATGATGTGTATTTTAACCGTCCCGATACAGTAATAGTACTTGCGGGTGCCACCAACCAAGATTTTAATACACTAATGGGCGAGGCTTTTGCAAAACGTAAACGCAAGTTAGCCTCTGTTGATATAAATAGTTTACTCACCAAAAGTCCTCAAATTATAGTAGCAAATAAAAGCAAGCTACCTTTTATAATAAGTAGCAATACCATTAAGCTGGATATTGAGGCAAACTCAGAGTATGTAAATATTGTAACCTTGCATATTATTGCCAATGGAGTCCCTGTTTTTGGTGAAACGGGTTTGCCACTATCTCCCAATAAAAATATATCAGTAAGTCAAAATATAATATTGCAAAAAGGCAATAATACCCTACAAATATTGGTGGTTGATGCCGCAGGCATTCCATCAACAACAGAAACACTAAATATAGTAGCCGAATACCAAAGCCCAGCGCCTAAAACCTATTTTGTAGGCATTGGTATAGATAAGTTTAAAGACAGTGCCAACAACCTAAGTTATAGTGTAAAAGACATTCGCGATTTTTCGACAGCATTAAAAAACAAATTGGGCGATGCGGTGGTGATTGATACTCTTTTTAATCAAAACGTTACTGTGGCAAATGTATTGGCATTGCGCCAAAAGCTACTACAAACAGGGGTAAACGACCGAGTGATTGTTTCGTATTCAGGTCATGGGCTACTAAATAAAAACTTCGATTATTACCTATCTACCTACACTATCAATTTTCAAAAACCCGAAGAGGCGGGTTTGCCCTATGCTTCTTTTGAGCGTTTGCTGGATAGCTTGCCTGCCCGTAAAAAACTATTGTTGATTGATGCCTGCCATAGCGGAGAGGTTGATCGTGAAGAGCTTGATAGAATGAAGGTAGCCTTTGCCGATACTGCCCAAAAACTGAAAAACGGAAGCAAAAGCGGTATAGAACTATTGTTTGATGAAGAACAAACCGTAGGACTAAAAAATAGCTTTGAGTTGATGCAAGAAATTTTTGTTGATGTGGGACGCGGCACGGGTACTACCGTTATTTCGGCAGCGGCAGGTACACAGGTGGCGTATGAAAAAGGCGACCTAAAAAATGGTGTGTTTACCTATTGCGTATTGCAAATGTTGCAAGAACAACCCACCTGCACCGTACAAGAGCTTAAAACTTATGTAAGTACCGAAGTAGAACGTATTACCAACGGACTACAAAAACCTACCAGCCGCACAGAAACTGCGGGCTTTGATTGGCAGGTATGGTAGTAGGATATTAAACAGAAGCTATTTTTCGCCCCATACGCAGGCAGAATGAAGTACTATTTCCTCATCGTTAAAACCTACTTCATTTTCTGTATTTGGTATAAACGAGGTGTTTTTAAACCCGTTTTGTTTCACTATAGCTTCCCACTCATCAGGGGTATACATGGCAAAGCCATATTGGGTAAAAGGCATTTGTTGCATAGTTTCTTTTGTGCGTATGCCTGCAAAAAACTTTCCATTGGGTTTTAGTACCCGCAATATTTCTTTTAAATGGTTTTCGGGTTTTTGCCAAAAATATACCACGTTTACACAAAATACTTTGTCAAAACTATTGTCGGCAAAAGGCAAAGCATCACTACTGCCGCAGTGCAGGTTTAGCTTTTTGTTGGCAATAAAATCGGCATTAGTGGCAATGGCCTCGGCATACATCGCTTTCGATAAATCAATACCGCTTATTTTTGCTTGTGGACTTTTCTTAAATATTTCTTTATAAAAATGGCCGTTGCCGTATCCAATTTCTAAAATAGCATCACCGTTGCTTATGTTTATGTTTTTATACATAAACTCGTTTAGCCCTCGGTTGCCCAAGTTCATTTGTTGGCCTACGTAGTTGGCCAATTGCCCGTGCGGTTTGCGCAATTGTGCTGCAAATTTTTTGTTTGGGTTTATTATTTTTAATTTAAGTAATAATCTGATAAAGGGGTTGTGTTCCATGTAGTGTGTGCTCCGATATTTCGTCTTACAGGGGCAATTGTTTAGTTTTTTGCCCTCAGTTTCTCAAGATTTTGTCAAAGTAACACTTAATACGTTATGGTGTCTTATATCTTTTATTAGTTACCTACTAATAGCTGTTTTCTACACATACGCATTATTGTTTGCAGCAGGTGGTATTGTCTGCCATTTGCTGCAAACAGAATATGCAACTACTGCTGAATTTTGCAGCCTTCGGCAGCGTGGGTAAGTTGGTTGTGTATCGCCGTAGCATCTATATGTCCCCAGTGCGCAGTTATTTTATTGTTTTCTACCCTAAAAGTTCGGTAGCCCACAGAGCTAAACTGTATGCCGGTGGCAGGTATGCCGCGCCACTCGCCAATATGTGTAGCGGTGAAAAGTATTTTGGCAATGGCCATATCGCCCTCGGCTACTATTACATCAATGGTGGTGTGGTGCTTAAATGATTTACCTGTATTTTCTATCCACATTAAAGTACCCTCTTTTGTTGTTGGCAGCGCTTCGGGTAGCGAAAAATCGGTAAAATCACTGCTCAAAAAATCGTCAATTTTTTTAAACTGCTGTTCGTTCCAAATGGTCTCAATAAAACCGATAATTAATTGTTTCATAGTTTGTGTTTTAAAATAATAGTGCAAAGTTGGGGAGAGTAGGACAGACGTACCTGTGTCAAAAGTCACAAAATAAAAAACGAACCTTTCTTACTCGTTCCTTTACCCACACTGCAATCACTTCAAGAAGAGGGGGCTAGTGCGATGGCTGTCATCTTGGTTCTCGAAAGATGAGAAGGTTTTTTTTATTCCCTGCCCCTCCTCGCCGACGTACGCACGTCTACCATCATTGAGGAAAACCGCTTTTTGGGTTTTGAAATTAGCTGTTTGTATGGTTTCAATAAGATTGCTTCGGAAAACCTCGTAATGACGGGTCGCGGAGGCTGTCATCCTGAGCGGAGTCGAAGCGCAGTGCGGCTGTGGTCGTTATGCTGTTAAAGGTCATTTGAACAGAAAGCCTTCCGACTTAAACCTCTCTTACTCTCTCCTTCCCCTGCGCCGCAACCTCTGCAAGGAGAGAAACCTCCGCGCAAAGCCTTGCTTACTTCGCAAACACACCAACAATATACAAATGAGGGAAAGGAGGTTTATTGTTGTCGCTTTCTTATCCTACTCAACGTTTCTCGGCTAATGCCCAAGTAGGATGATAGCATGGTGAGTGAAATGCGTTGCAACAGTTGTAGTTTAGTCTTAGCAATATATTGGTAGCGTTCGGTAGGCGTTGTAAGTTTAAACAGATTGATGTGTTCTTCTTGCTCAATCAGTAATTCTTCTAACAATTTGCGTCCAAACGATTCAAATTGTGGCGAGCGTTCGTATAGTTTTAGCAGCATTGCACCTTCAAACTCCCACACCTTTGTTTTTTCCCCCGCCACAATAGAAAACTCTGAAATAGCTAGGGTGCGCATACTTTTTAGGTTGGTGGCAAATGTGTTCTCAAACCAAAAATTAAGGTGTATTTCTTTGCCGTCTTTTGTAGTGGTGGCTCGCAGATAACCCTCTTCTATAAACCAACAGTTGGTGCATGACTTGCCTTCTTGGGCTGCTATTTCGCCTTTGGCAAATTGCTTTTGCACACTGTTTGCCAGCAAAAACGCTATGTTTTCTGCTGTCATTTCTGTTAATCGGCTTATTTTATCTTCAAAAAGGGAGGGCATATTATATTACTTCTTCTCCATGCACAATTCTAACAACATTCAGCTATTATTTGTGCAGTATATGAATAAGTTTTATAAATTTAATAATAAGTTTGACATTGTATTTTTAAGCGTTTATATGAGTAAAAGAGTTGTCTTTGAATATTACATACATCCCAAGTTTTCTCGAAAAATAACAGAGGAAGAGTTTAATAGTATAAAAAAGAAAAAAATTCATTCAGAAAAAGGCATCATAGATGGACATAAAAAAACAGTAGTTTATTTAGTTAAAAAAAACAATGATGACTATGAGTATTACACTAAGATACTTCTAAAAGAAGATACTTTTTACGTAGTAACGTCTTGTACATTCATTCCTGCTTTTGGGATAGACTCGCTTGATGGAAGCCAAATTGAAAATGCTGAGCACTGGATAATCTCACAACACTATAATATAGAATCTCCAAGAATTAAAGAGATTTTTGGAGATAAAGAAAAAGTACACTATTTAGAATATTTTAAAATTTTGAACTTTCCTGTAGGCGAAACCACTTTGATTCCCAAACAACAAGTATCCGTAAAAGATAACATTTCAGATATCACTAAAATAATCTTCTCAAAGAACAACAAGCCTTGGTGGAAGTTTTGGTAGTTTTTAATTCTTCTACATACACAATTCTATCAGCATACGGTTTATACTTTTTATTAGAGATATTACTCAAAAATAAGTGCAATCTTTCTTTGTTCATGTCTTCATTTCTTTTTTAATAACTTTACCCCGTGAATATTCTTTTAGTATATCCCAAAATGCCCGATACTTTTTATGCTATGAAGCATTTTATAGGAGTAATCGGCAAAAAAGCAGCCTATCCTCCTTTGGGTTTATTAACGGTTGCTTCTATGCTTCCCAAAGAATGGAATAAGAAACTTGCCGATATTAATCTTAATGAATTAAGCAATACTGATTTAGAGTGGGCTGACTATGTTTTTCTTTCGGCAATGAATGTGCAAGAGGAATCTGTACGTGAAATTGTGGAGCAGTGCAATAAAGCAGGGGTTAAGATAATTGCAGGAGGTTCGCTGTTTACGCATGAGTATGAGCGTTTCCCCAACATCGAACATTTTGTGCTTAACGAAGCTGAAATTACGCTTCCCTTATTTGTTGAAGACTTAAATAAGGGCGAACCAAAAGCAGTGTATCAAACGGATGAGTTTGCCGATATTACCACTACTCCTTTACCGGCCTTTGAGTTGGCCAATATGGATGAGTATATTTATTCTATTGTGCAATACTCGAGAGGCTGCCCTTATATGTGCGATTTTTGTGATGTTACGGCACTTTTTGGCAGGAAACCTCGAACAAAAACCAGTGAGCAAATTATTGCTGAATTGGAGGCTCTTGACCGACTTAGTGATGTGAAGCTGGTACTGTTTGCCGATGATAATCTTATAGGTAATAAGCGAATACTAAAAAGTGATTTACTGCCTGCTTTGATAGAGTGGCGTAAAAAGAAAAAACCGGGCTTTTTCTTCGCCACACAGCTCACTATTAATTTAGCTGATGACGAAGAGCTGATGCACTTGCTTTTAGAAGCAGGGTTTAGGCATATATTTATCGGTATTGAAACTCCTGATGAAGTTGGCTTAAAAGAATCAAGAAAAACCCAAAACCTGAAACGCAACCAACTGGAGAATATCCAAAAGCTGCACCAAGCAGGGTTTATTATTTCGGCAGGATTTATTGTAGGGTTTGATACTGATACCACCACAATATTTCAACAGCAAATAGATTTTATCCAACAAAGTGGCATACCCTTGCCCATTGTCAATATTTTAAAAGCCCCTCCGGGTACTGAGCTATATGAAAGGATAGCACGCCAAGGTAGATTGAGTAAACAGTTTGCTTTTGCAGAGGGTGAAACCAATATAGTACCCGTGATGAATGAGAAAAAGCTATACGACGGGTTTATTGAGTTAATTAACAATATATACACCCCTAAAAAATCGTACGAGCGATTGATTCAGTTTTTTACTACCTACCGACACCCGAAAACAACCGTAAAAGTGCCCTCAAAATTCGGGGTAAAAGATTTTAAAATGGTGCTGCGTATTGTGTATCTGTTGGGTATTAAAGATTCGGAACGCAAGTATTTTTGGAAACTTATTTTTTGGACAATAGCCAACAACAGAAAATTTTTAGACAAGGCAGTGTTTTATGGTATAATGATACATCAAATGCACCAAACCTGCATACATATTGAGCAGGAAGTGAAGTTGCAGAACAAAAATATTTATATGCAGCCCGAAGAGGCTGAATTGAGCTTGAGCTAATTAAGGTTGTTTAAACAAAGCACCTTTTGTTTCTTCAAGCTTTTGTTCCTTCAAGCGTCCACGCTTGAAGTCAGTTTTTTTTGTAGCGTCCCGCTACCTTAAAACAAGTGGGACACTTGAAATTAAATATACTATCGCCTAAAGGCGATAGATTTGATAATATCGGCTGAAGCCGACTAAAGTCCTTCGGCAACAGTAAAGTCCGTATCTTCCTTTTCTAGGTCTTGATTCTTTATGTATTCCATTATTACCTCATCAGTAATATTACCTGAACTCGCCGCAAAATAGCCCCTACCCCATAAATGACGACCCCAATACAGCTTTTGAATTTGCTTGTTTTCTGCCATCAATTTGTAAGAACTCTTGCCTTTCATATACTGCACAAGTTTACTCACTGCTAAATGAGGAGGGACAGATACAAACATATGTATGTGATCTTTAGAGATATGACCCTTGATGATTTCAACATCCTGCTCTTTACATATCTGACGTAATAACTCCCGAACTCGCTCTGCTAACAGACCCGTAAGGATGGGCTTCCTGTATTTGGTGATCCAAACTATATGATACTTGATATCATAGACACTATGAGAGGTCTTACGATAATTTTGCATCTAAC
Organism: Bacteroidia bacterium; assembly: GCA_037968475.1. Taxonomy (GTDB): domain Bacteria; phylum Bacteroidota; class Bacteroidia; order UBA8524; family UBA8524; genus SB11. The sequence continues at coordinate 85,747 of JBBKVO010000035.1, read as the reverse complement.
AAATTTAGTCAAACTTAAGTCGCCACCTAAAGGTGGGGGATTTTCCCCCCGTTAGGGATATTAAGAGCATTAAGCGAGTGACGCTTAATGGAACTGTTTTATTTCTTCTCCATACACAACTCTACCAGCATACCGTCATACCGTTGGTACTTTTTGGGTGAAGAAAGGCAATCAGCTTATTGTCAGTTTTTGCTCCTTCAAGCGTCCACGCTTGAAGTCTATTTTTTGTAGCGTCCCGCTACCTTAAAACAAGTGAGACACTTGAAATTAAGAGCATTAAGCGAGTGACGCTTAATGGAACTGTTTTACTTCTTCTCCATGCACAACTCTACCAGCATACCGTTGGTGCTTTTTGGGTGTAGGAAAGCAATTAGTTTGTTGTCTGCACCGTCTTTGGGTGTATCATTTATAAAAACAAAACCTTCGGCCTTTAGGCGTTCTATTTCGGCGTATATATCCTCCACATCAAAAGCAACATGGTGTATACCTTCGCCTTTTTTCTCAATAAATTTTGCAATAGCACTATCGGCATGGGTGGCTTGCAGCAACTCTATTTTGTTATCGCCTGCCTTAAAAAACGAAGTAATTACGTTTTCGCTCTCTACCGCTTCTTGTTTATAGGGGGCTGTACCCAACAATTTTTCAAATAAAGTGTTACTAATAGTGAGGTCTTTAACGGCTATGCCCAAGTGTTCTATTTTGCCAAACATGGTATTGTGGTTTTGTGCAACAAGGTTATTCATTAATCTACAAATCAGCAAATCAGTAAATCAACAATTCCGATGTGTAAACAATAAATTTTTTCGCAATGAACAAAATCATTAGTACCTTTGTAATTAGAATTAATCTAAATAAGATAAGTTCAAAAAAGTAAAATCATGTTGAAACTCCCTATATATCTTGATAGTAATGCCACCACACCTGTTGACGAGCGTGTGTTGCAAACTATGATACCCTACTTTACCCAAAACTTTGGTAATGCGGCCAGCCGCAACCACCCTTTTGGTTGGAGCGCAGAGGAAGCGGTAGATTATGCCCGCGAACAAGTAGCTAAAATTATCGGTGCCAGCGAGAAGGAAATTATTTTTACTTCTGGCGCAACCGAAAGTAACAACCTTGCTATAAAAGGTGTGTTTGAAATGTATGCTCAAAAAGGCAAGCACATTATCACTATAAATACCGAGCACAAAGCAGTATTGGATGCCTGCAAACACGCTGAAAAACTAGGTGCTGAGGTTACTTACCTTTCAGTAGCCGAAGATGGTTTGTTAAATCTTGAAGACTTAGAAAAGGCAATGCGTCCCGATACTATTTTAGTATCTATAATGTATGCCAATAACGAAATTGGCGTGGTGCAACCCATCCGCGAAATTTCGGCAATAGTTAAAAAATACGGAGCATTATTTCATACCGATGCTACACAAGCCATTGGTAAAATACCTGTGGATGTATTAGCTGATGGTATTGATTTACTTTCATTCACCGCTCATAAAATGTATGGCCCAAAAGGCGTAGGTGCATTGTATGTGCGTCGCAAAAACCCGCGTGTAAAAGTTACTGCTCAAATAGACGGTGGCGGACACGAGCGCGGTATGCGTAGCGGTACACTAAACGTACCCGGTATTGTTGGTTTTGGTAAAGCTTGCGAAGTAGCGATGGCCGAAATGGAAAGCGATGCTAAACGTTTGGGTGCTTTGCGCGATAAACTTGAAAGCGCGCTATTACAAATAGAAGAAGCCTACCTTAATGGCAGCAAAGAACATCGTTTACCACACGTAGCCAACATATCGTTTAAATATGTGGAGGGCGAAGGTTTGATGATGGGCGTTAAAGATATTGCCGTATCATCAGGTTCGGCGTGTACTTCGGCATCATTAGAGCCATCGTACGTGCTTAAAAACTTAGGTTTGGATGATGAATTGGCACATTCTTCGCTGCGTTTTGGCTTGAGTAAATACACCACTGAAGAAGAAATTGACTATACCATATCTCACGTAAAAGAGGCTGTAACAAAGCTGCGCGACATGAGCCCACTTTGGGAAATGTTTAAAGAAGGTATAGATTTGAAAAGTATTGAGTGGGCGGAACATTAATTAAATGTGCAAATTTGTTAATGTGCAAATTATTTTGACAGTTATTAAGTTGTAAAAATCAACTTGAAACATAAAACTAAAAACTTGAAACTAAGATTATGGCATATTCAGAAAAAGTTATAGATCATTACAGCAACCCACGTAATATTGGTACGCTGGATAAAAGCAAAAACAACGTAGGCACAGGCCTTGTTGGCGCGCCTGAATGTGGCGACGTAATGCGTTTGCAAATTGAAGTTGGCGACGATGGTATGATTACCGATGCAAAGTTTAAAACCTTTGGTTGCGGTAGTGCTATTGCATCATCATCATTAGCTACTGAGTGGCTTAAAGGTAAAAGTGTAAACGATGCCCTTGAAATAGACAATATGGCTATTGTTGAAGAGCTTTCGCTACCTCCTGTAAAAATACACTGCTCGGTATTGGCTGAGGATGCTATAAAAGCAGCCATTAATGATTACCGTGTAAAAAACGGTTTATCTGCAATTGAAGAAAAACATTAATTTGTTGTTGGTTGCTTGTTTGTAGTTGATTGCTATAAACTAACAACCATCAACTAATAACTAAATAAACGTACAAGAAATGATAACAGTAAGCCCCAAAGCACAAGAGCACGTATATGCCTTGCGCAACGAAGCGCAGCTTGCCCCCGAATATTTTTTAAGGGTATCAGTAGCTGGTGGCGGTTGCTCAGGACTATCATACAAGCTTGATTTTGACAACGAAATGAAAGATGGCGACCAAGCCTTTGAAGATAATGGCGTAAAAGTGGTGGTAGATACTAAGAGTTTCCTTTATTTAATTGGTACCGAGCTAGATTTTAGCGACGGACTTAACGGTAAAGGTTTTAACTTTATCAACCCTAATGCTACCCGCACTTGCGGTTGTGGCGAGAGCTTTGCCGTCTAGTTTTTTTATTTTTTTAAATAAATTTTTCCCCTCATCCTGCAATACGGGTGAGGGGTTTTTCTTTTCAGAGGGTTGAGAAAGTAAAATCATAATCCTCATTATGTCGAATAATAAACACGATTTAATATTTCTACGGTTTCATTCTCTATTTTTGCCCAAATTTTCAACTAGATGAAATCGTCGATATTAATCAAACTGCTACTTGTTGTTGTAGCATTCTCATCGTGCAAGTCTTATAATTACAATAACTATATACCAGAGCCTGCTCAAGGGGCGAAAAAGCTATTGGGATTAATCCCTTCTGAACAACCAGAACATATCTTCATGTTTGGTATGCCGTTAATAATAGAATCAAATAAAGAGGTATATAGTCTTCATCAAGACGGTCTTAAAAGTATTACAAATGATTCATTAATTGAAAGATATGGATACTATACCTTTACGGTCAATAAAGTTAAAACTGAGCAAAAAGGATTAGGTTTATACTTGTTCAGTGGAATGCTTATTGCACCAGGTTTATTGGGTGTTCCTTATATGTTTATGGAAACCGATTTGGATGTTAATTTTCAAATATTTGATGCAAAAAAGCGACTTGTTGCAAAATATAATGTGAAGGTTGATCCGAAGCGCACTAAGGCGTGGGTAGGACTTTATTTCAGTTATTCAGAAAAAAATGTACGCAAAGTGTCAGCCTTGCATGCACATAAACTTGCCTTTGAAGAGTTTAGTGCTCTTGTGGCTAAAGATGTAGATGCTATAAATGCGAAGCTATTAATTGGGGGCACTGTTAAAATAGAAAAATCGGATGTTATTGGGAATAGCAACGAGACAGTTATAACGCTTGACCCTAATAGAGAAATTAATAAAGAAAAAGGGGGCGGAACAGGTTTTTTAATTTCAGAAAACGGATATGTAATTACCAACTACCACGTTATCGAAGATGCACGAAAAATTGAATTATTTTTCCCAACAGATAGTTCCACAACAAAGTATACTGCAACTATTGTAAGTTCTGACAAAACAAATGATATAGCAGTGCTTAAAATTGATTCGGGTTTCGTGTCTCCTGCTACAATACCTTATACCTTTAGTGATGAATACGATGTAAGCGATGAGGTATTTACCATTGGTTACCCTCAGCCTGATATTATGGGTTCGGCATACAAATACACCAAAGGTGAGATAAGTTCACTATCAGGCATAGAAAATAATATTACCATGATGCAAATAACAACCCCTATACAGCCGGGCAATTCGGGCGGGGCATTGTTTAATAAAAAGGGAGATATAATTGGTATTACCACAAGTACACTAAATCCGTTTTACATGGCACGTTATCAGGGTAACATCCCTCAAAATGTTAATTATGCCGTTAAAAGTGATTATGTAAAACCATTGGTAAAACAATACCTAAGCAAACAACCAAATACGCTTGCAGATAAACCATTGGCCGAGCAAATAAAGATACTTAGCAAGTTTACTTGCCTTATTAAAGTGTATTAATTAGAAAACAAAGAAGACCCCTCATCCTGCAAACGGGTGAGGGGTTTTGTTTTTAAAATGGATAGGTCTTTTGTTGCTTATTTAGCCATCAACAAACCATCTACCGATAGCTTGCCACTGCCACTTATAACAAGGCTAATGTATATGCCCAGTAGCAATAACGAAAACTCAATGCCTTCACCTGCTTGATTGCCAAACCAATTCATAAAAAAGCCGTTTTGTATTTGGGCAGTAAAAATTATGCCTATAACAACAATGCCTAAAGCAATTGCCCACAAGCGTGTGCCAATGCCTGCTAATATTGCCAGTGAGCCAAATACCTCAAGCAGTATCACCAAAAAACCAATAAGCCAAGGCAAACCAACAGTTTGGGTAAAATAGCCCATTGTACCTGTGTAGCCATAGCCGCCAAACCAACCCATAAGTTTTTGTGCACCATGCGGAAACATTACCACTGCTGCGGCAATACGCAAAACCAAACCAGCCCAGCCGCTTTGACTTTGAAATAATAACTCTTTCATATTCTTTTGTTTTATGGGGCAAAGCTCCCGCTTAGCGAAACCAAAAAAATTAAAGTAGTTTAAGAAATAAAGGGGAAGGTGTACGTTACTTCGCCATTGTTTTTCGGCGAAGCATACTTAAAAACTCAGGGGTAATGCCCAAGTATGATGCTATATGTTTTTGGGCAATGCGTTGCCCCAGTTGCGGGTAGCGTTTCAAAAAAGCAGTATACCTTTCTTCGGCATTGCTGCTTAGGTTGTGCACTATACGTTGCTCTTGTGCTACATAAGCATTTTGTAGTAACAGGCGAAAAAAACGTTCAAATTTGGGCACATTTTGGTACAATGTTTCTAAACTGCTTTTGCCTATTTGCACTACTTCGCTGTCTTCCAATGCTTCAATAAAATAGCGTGATGGAGTTTGTGTGATAAAACTATACATATCGCCTGTCCACCAGCTCTCAACAGCAAAAACGGTATTGTGCTCCACTCCTTCATTGTCAATATAATAGTTGCGCAAACAGCCTTTGCACACAAAAGTTTCGTAGCGACATACATCACCCGCTTGCAATAAAAAATCTTTTCGTTTAATGGTTTTTGACTGTAATAGGCTGATAAAATAAGCCTCCTCATCGGGCGACAACTCAATCAGTTTTGATACATTAGTCAGTATTAGTGCTGTGTTATCCATTATCATCCAAATATACAATACAAGGGCTTTCTTTGCTTAAAACCTCTTTGGCCTAAAATATATAATATTTAATTTTGTATATTTGATAATCCAATGTTGAAACAACACATCATAAAACCCCTTGCTTTTCTAGTAGCATTTATGCTATTAGTTGCTCCGGCTGGTTTGGCTATTGATGTGCATTTGTGCAAAGGCAATATAAAAGCCATTAGTTTTTTTGGCACAGCGCAAAAGTGTACTATTAATGATGTAGTAGTAACTCAATGCCTAACTACTCCCAAAAAAGTTGAAAACACACCGCAAATAAGCAAAACCCCTTGCTGCGCTAATCATAGTTATTTTAGCAAGGCAGATATTAGCCCTATTTCAAGTTCGGCGGGCAAAACAATAACACATTGCGTAGCGGTGGTGCAAACGTGTGCTAATACTTTGGTATTACCCATTACTGTGTATTCTCAAGCCAAAAACAGTACATTTTCTCCGCCCGATTTATTTTCTCAGAAAATCTCGGTATTGTATCAAACATTCCGCATTTGATCTCCTGTCTTGTATATCAATAGTTTGGCAATTGCCAAGCCATTATTTCTCTTTTAGATTAATTCAGGTTCAATCTTTTTATTATTAATAATATGAAAACGCTATTTAAAAATATAGCCTATACAGCAGTGTTGCTAACGTTGGTTACGTCGTGCGGCAATACTAAAGAGCACAATCATAATCATGCAGGTGTAGAACACACAGCGCAATACGTTTGCCCCATGCACTGCGAAGGTGCGGGAGGCGATAGTGCAGGTCAATGCCCTGTTTGCGGTATGGATTATATTAAAAACCCCGATTATAAACCTCAAGATTCGACACAAAATATACAAACACCACAATAAAATACTTAAAACATGAAAAAGATAATTACCACAATTTTCACACTATTAGTAGTATTGGCAGCCAATGCTCAAACAAATGTGATACTAAATATCGAGCATTTGCTTAAGGATAAAAGATTTGCCCTTAACCAAGCGGCCACAACCAATACGAGTACTAACTTTAGTGTTAACCGTTTGCAATACTATATATCAAACATTAGCATCATACACGATGGTGGCACAGTTACCCCAGCAACAGGTGTATACATTTTAGTAAATGCTACTAACGACGTAATGAAAGATTTAGGCCAGTACAACGTTACCACCATAGAGGGTATTAAGTTTTCGATTGGAGTAAACAAACCCGTAAACAATCAAGACCCTACAAAATGGCCGTCAAATCATCCACTTTCGCCACAAGTACCCTCAATGCACTGGGGCTGGACAGCAGGCTATCGTTTTGTAGCTATGGAAGGCAAAGAAGGAGCTAACCTAAGCAATGATTTTGAGTTGCACGCACTAGGCAATAACTACTACTACGATATACAAATACCATTAAGCGGTCAAGATGTATTTGGTCAATTAAACGTATATCTAAAAGCTGATTATACTAGGGCATTAGATAATATTAATATAGTTGGCGGAAAAATTATTCACGGCGAAGAAACTGAAACCATTGACTTGCTGCGCAACTTTAGAGATTTTGTTTTCACCTCTCAAACAGGAGCTAGCAATATATTGGCTAGTGTAGGCCAAACACTCGCGCCTACCGCACTAGATGTATATCCTAACCCTAGCAATGGTACTGTTAGTTTTGATATTACCGATAAATCAGTAAACATCACCTCTATCCAAATTAGTGATATTACAGGCAAAGTGGTTGAAACCCTAGCCGTAAATGATTTTGAAACCGCACAAACAACATTAAGCACCAAAGGAGTGTATTTGGTTAGTTTGATGGACGGTACTAACCGCTTGCTTACCAAAAAACTGGTAATACAATAAGTACAATGCGGAGAAACCTGCATATAGTAGTAGCACTAACTATACTATTAGTTTTTTCGGCCTGCAAGAAAGAGCAGACTGAACAGACTGGTATTGTGGATGGTATGGCTGTGCCCGCAGGTTTTCCCGCAATACAATTCCCTGCTGATAATGCCTACACACCACAACGGTGGGCATTGGGCAAGCAGTTGTTTTTTGATCCTGTATTATCAAGCGACAGCACCATAAGTTGTTCAAGTTGTCATAATCCTGCAAAAGCATTTAGCGATGAAGTAGCTTTTAGCAAAGGTGTTGCGGATAGGCTAGGGACACGTAATTCGCCCACGCTGACCAATGTAGCCTATTTGCCCTACTATACCCGTGAGGGCGGCGTACCTACGCTAGAAATGCAAACCCTTGTGCCTATACAAGAACACAACGAGTTTGATTTTAACATTGTGCTTATTGGCGAACGGCTGCGCCGAAACCCTAAGTATGTACAAATGGCAAAAGAGGCTTATAACCGTGAGCCTGACCCTTTTGTTATAGCCCGTGCCCTTGCCAATTTTGAGCGAAGCCTAATAAGCGGTAACAGTGCTTACGATAAGTACACCTATCAAAATAACCCGACGGCTTTAACTGAAAAAGAGAAAAAGGGAATGGCATTATTTTTTAGTGAGAAAACCCAATGCAGCAAATGCCATAGCGATTTCACCTTTAGCAATAATGCTTTTGAAAACAACGGGCTGTACGATAACTATACCGATAGTGGGCGGAAACGCCTAACCAACTTGCCTGCCGATTTTGCCCTTTTTAAAGTGCCCACACTGCGCAATGTTGAGGTAACAGCACCTTATATGCACGATGGCTCACTAACAACTTTAGAAGCTGTGGTTGAACATTATAATACTGGCGGAAAAAACAACCCGCAAAAGAGCAAACAAATACAACCCTTAAATCTAACGGAAGAAGAAAAAGACCAGTTGGTAGCTTTTCTTAAAAGCCTTACCGACCATGCCTTTCTCACTAACCCAAAATTTAAACAGTAAAAAATGAAGATTAAATCACTAACACTTTTTGCAGTCGCTTTGCTTACGCTAAACGCCTGCAAAAAAGATAAAGTCAATACCACCACAGGTGCAGAATACGACCCAACAGCCTACGCTTTGGATTATGGCAACCTACCTGCCCCAACTATTGATGCCAATAACCAGCTAACAGTACAAGGCGTTAAGTTAGGCCGTATGTTGTTTTATGAAACTATGCTTTCAAAAGACGGTACAATGTCGTGCGCCAGTTGCCACAAGCAACAAGATGCTTTTAGCGATACCTCAAAATTTTCTATTGGGGTGCGTGGCCTCAAAGGCAAAAGGCAAGCAATGGCTATTTTTAACATGGCTTGGAATACCAACGAGTTTTTTTGGGACGGTAGGGCACATTTGCTACGCCATCAATCACTAAAACCCATACAAGACGAGTTGGAAATGGATGAAACCCTTGCCAATGTGGTAACAAAACTAAGTCAAAGCCAAACCTACAAAGACCAATTTATGAGGGCTTTTGGCAGCGAAGAGATAACGCCCGAAAAAATGTCATTAGCTATGGAGCAGTTTATGAATACCATAGTTTCTAACAACTCTAAGTACGATCAATACCTTGCAGGCAAAGCACAATTAACACCTGCCGAAGAACGTGGACGTAAACTGTTTTTTAAAGAGTATAACCCGTTTTTTCCTGATTCATCGGGTGCTGATTGTGCCCACTGCCACGGCGGGATGAATTTTGAAAACGATTTGTATATGAATAACGGCTTGGACGATGATGCAGGCGTAACCGATATAGGCAGAGAAAAAGTAACCCAAAGTGCCAGTGATAAAGCCAAATTTAAAGTGCCCAGTCTGCGCAATATTGCCCTTACCCCGCCTTATATGCACGATGGCAGATTTGCAACGTTAGAAGAAGTAGTGAACCACTACAACGAAGGACTGAAACAATCGGCTACTATCGACCCTGCTTTGCAACAAACCATAGCCAAAGGTTTACTGCTGGATGTACAAGAAAAAGCTGATTTGGTAGCGTTTTTGAAAACCCTTACCGATGTCAGTCTTACCACAAATACTGCGTATAGCAATCCTTTTTAGGATTCATTTTGTACAAGTATATAATTTGAATTTCTGTGTAGGCAAGGGCGTAAAGCTCTTGCCTTTTTCTTTTCTACTCGTTCGTGCCAGAAAATAATAGAGCGTCCGCTCGGCGGCATGTTATAGTTTTTTAATGTAACTTTTATAGCGTAGGTTTTTAACCATGCTAGCGCGAGCGTCTCGCTCGTGCTGATAATATGTGAGCGTCCGCTCACTCAAATACTTAAAAAGCGGGAGCAATTTTATACTGGCGCATACCAGTGCTTAAGTTTATAGTAAACGATGCAGCCAAGCCAACCGCACTCCATCCAGCCCAGCTTAAGTAACGTTTACTATTTAAAGTACCTTCCTTATAGTTTATACTCACCAAAGGCGCTACTACCAACATATTTAGGGCGGCTATACTCATAAAACCAATGGATGCTTTGTTCATCCAAATGCGCTTAGGGCTACTGTAATACAGGTAGGTTATTGTATCTAACTTAAAGCTACGGATGTTTTCAGTATAGTATTCGCTATAATTATATTCTTCCATAGTTTGGTAGTTGCTATCTGTAAGCGTTATTTCTTTAGTATTTACATTCATGCGAAGACTATTGTTTTTATAGCTGATAAAGCTACCTGTATATTCTTCGGGGCAATTATTGCAATAGCAGGTACTATCATAATCACAAATAGAAATTCTAATGTTCGAGTTTGGCTTTAGTTCAAATTTCTTGCTCTGTTTTTTACGGTATATGTATAGAGGTTTATAGGGCAAGCTGTCTTCAAGCGTTTTCTCATTTACTTTTTCTACATCAAATACAGGTATAGCAGCAACTTTTTTGTAGTGCATTTCCATTGTTTCATAAGTTTTTAGCTTTAAAATAGTGCCGTCGAAACTAATTATAGTATCGGTTTGCTCTCTTGCATAATTGTACCTGCCCGTTTTTTTATTTTGACTAGAAGTATGATGAAAGTGCAAATAAGGGTTCTTCTTATCGATAGACCATGTGCCGCCCTGCATATTAACAGCGGTATCGCCTTGTTGCTCATTAGTTTTTACTGCTATGCTAGTAGTATACTCGCTTAGCTTGCCGCCCCCATCCAACCAAAAGTATTGTTTGTAGTTGCTCGTGTCTAAAACATAACTACTGTCTCTATTATAACCTCCCACTAGTTGCCAATACCCTGCTAGTTGGTTGGGTGCATAATTTTGGGCATGACCAAACAAAACACAAAAAACAAAGAGTACTATGAGGGAATAAAATTTCATGCTTAATAATCAATTCTTTAAGTGGTATAATATACCAAAGGCATAAAAGTAACAATTTGTCGTTATTTATATTGATTTTTTGCTTGTTACTTTGTTATATCGTATCTTAAACAAGAAATACATTTAATCCCATTCAGTTTTTTGGCATTTGAGGTTACCATTTTAGGGTGCAGCAGCGCAACACCTACAGCCGATAGGCACCCCACAGCGCAAGTTTTGAACATAAACGGAAATTATGTACTAATAGATTGTGGAGAGGCTACTCAAAACCAATTATTGCGTTATAGGCTGAGACACACCAAGATAAGTCATATATTTATTAGCCATTTGCATGGCGACCATTATTTGGGTTTGGTAGGTTTATTGGCCACAATGAATTTTCAGGGCAGGGAAACCGATTTGCATATTTATGCACCCGAACCCTTAAAGATAATTATCGACAACCATTTCAAGTATTCGCATACAGTATTAAAGTTTGCTTTGCATTTTCATCCTGTGTTTGACAATGAAAGCCGAATGCTGGAAGAAAACAGTATTTTTAAGGTAAAATCGGTAGTGTTGCGCCACCGTATACCAACTACGGGTTTTGTGTTTGAAGAAACCACCGCCTACCGAAAAATAAATGCCGCCGCTTGCGAGTTGCACGAAGTACCTTATAGTTTTTATGGCGATTTGAGGCAGGGGATAGATTACCGTGATGATTTGGGTAATTTGATTGAAAACAAACTACTTACGTTTGATCCGAAAACACCCCGCAAATATGCCTACCTGTCAGATACCAGCTACTACGAACCTGTTTTAGAACACATACAAGGCGTTGATATGCTGTACCACGAGAGTACTTTTTTGCACGAGTTGGTTGATAGGGCAGAAGATACCTTCCATAGCACAGCACTTCAAGCCGCTACTATTGCCAAAACCGCAGGAGTTGATAAACTGTTGTTGGGTCATTTTAGTGCCCGCTATAAAGATTTGACTCCTTTGCTAGAAGAAGCCCGCTCGGTATTTGAAAACAGTTTTTTAGCCATCGAAGGTCAAAAATTTTTGGTTGATTAGTCTTAACCCAATTCTTTTATTTCCCCGCAGGGGATTATTATACCCATTTATATACAACCTAAAAGATAGTAGCTGGTTTTAACTCACCCCAATTTTATGGGAAAGGTTGGGCAGTCGGGTGGTTTTGTGTTTTTTAGGGTGAGTAAACATTATTATTGTTCGCAGGCGGGCACAGCGACTTAATTCATTGTAGTACCAATTATATAAAAGTATGTATACGAGCATATAATCTATGCTTACCAACTTTGCGTCTTCAACCCTTTGCGTGAAAATTATTCATTACATCGGTTTGAAACCCAATGCTATTCATACCTCTCGGCAAGCCCGATAGGGTATCAATAGCGGCAGGTTAAAACCTGCTGCTGTACTATTGTTCGCTTGCGGACACAGCGACTTAACCTATTTTAGAGCTTATAATTTAATGAAACTTGTATCTGCTTATATTTTTGCTCGACAACTTTGCGACTTCAACACTTTGCGTGAAAATTATTTATTACATTGGGTTGAAACCCAATGCTATTCATACCTCTCAGCAAGCCCGCTAGGGTATCAATAGCGGCAGGTTTTAACCTGTCTTTGTATTATTGTCCGCTTGCGGGCACAGCGACTTAATCTATTCTAGAGCTTATAATTTAATGAAACTTGTATCTACTTATATTTTTGTTCGACAACTTTGCGACTTCAACACTTTGCGTGAAAATTATTCATTACATCGTTATGAAACCCAATTCTATTCATACCTCTCGGCAAGCCCGATAGGGTATTAGTAGCGACAGGTTTTAACCTACCGCTATAAAACCGCCCTGCGGTTATGCCTATATGGTTTGTAAAAGAAAGCCCACCTTGAAAATCGAAATGGGTGGGCGATACAGCCGCATTAAAATATGCCTCGCTATCGTGCCCAAACATGGGGGTATTGGGTAGCGGGGCAATATATGTAGTGCGGTGCAATCCGCATGAAGCAAGCAATAGTATACTTGCCATACATAGCAGATAAATTGTTTTCATAGTAATTTAATAAGAGTGTGATTTTTTAAAAAGACAGCTTAAACCCTAAAGTTATGTTTAACATAAATCGCTGAAAAAAGAGGCTTCTTTCATCGTTAAGAGGGTTAGTGTAGTAAGCGTTTCCTGTTTTATTGTAATTATAGGTTCTGAATTGTCTAATAATATTACGAACGCCAAATTGCCCATTAATATAGAAGGGAGAGTCTTTGTTTTCGTAATTAAAATACAGAAACGAGGTTTGAATTACGCCATAACCGTTATCGGCTTTATTGTAATACCCAAAATTGTTGCCTAGTCCAGCAGAGCGATTATAGCTAATGTTGAATTTTTTGAAGAAAACTTCTTCGTGTTTAAATCCTAGGCCAATGCTAATGCATGAACCATTTTTTTCATCTTTTATAATGTGATATATAGCTGGTTGTAGATAAAAAGTGTTAAATTTTGTATCTACACCATACCAAATAGCAGAACTAAATCCTTGCTCAGTATAAACATTCCCATCAAACTTCCCCTTGCCTTTTCCTGCACCAAATGCTACAAATGTGCTTTTACTTTGGTTTAAAGGAACAAACAAATTAGCGCCATATTCGTAAAACCTGCGGTTTTTAGTTCCTTTAAAAATATTACCCGTGAAGCCCAAAAAGGGCAATACCGATATTGCCCCTTGTGCTTCCAGATGATCTAATCCTGCCCCTGAGGTAGCCTGAGCCTCCAGTGTCTTAGTAAACATAGGGGCATTGGGCATAGTGCCAAAATGTGTGGTTTTGGCACACGAGCTAAATAAAATTATCACACTAATACATAGCAGATAAATTGTTTTCATAGTTTATGATGCAAAACTATATACCTGCTTCTACACTCTTTTAGTAGATTTTGCCAATGCCCCAAAAATGATTTGCAAAAAATGCAAAAAACAACCTTCACCAGCCTAAAACAGTGATAAGCCAATACAAAAAACTATTTTTGCAGCATGATAGTAGTAACCGGAGCAGCAGGTTTTATAGGTAGTTGCCTAGTAGGCAAGCTAAATGCAGAAGGCTTTAATGATATAGTGCTGGTAGATGATTTTAGCCATCCTGAAAAGGCTAAAAATCTTGAAGGAAAAACCTACACCGCAAAAGTGCATCGCGATGAATTGGAAGGATGGATTGATGCCAACGAAAACCAAATAGAATTTATATTTCATGTAGGTGCGCGTACCGATACTACTGAGTTTGATGTGGAGATTTTTAACCGCCTCAACCTAAACTATACTAAAATGATATGGCACAAATGTGTGCAATACGGTTTGCCTGTGGTGTACGCATCATCAGCGGCAACGTATGGTATGGGCGAGTTGGGCTACGATGATAACGAAAGCACAATACCTCAACTAAAACCGTTGAACCCTTACGGCGACTCGAAAAACGATTTTGATATTTGGGCATTGCAGCAAGAACGCAAACCCTACTTTTGGGCAGGCTTAAAGTTTTTTAATGTATATGGCCCTAACGAGTACCACAAAGGTCGCATGGCATCGGTAATACTGCACGGGTTTAAACAAATACAAGACACGCATAAAATGCGTCTGTTCCGCTCGCACAACCCCAACTATACTGATGGTGGACAAATGCGCGATTTTGTATACGTAAAGGATGTTGTAAATGTGTGCTATTTTTTGATGCACCACCGCAAAAACAGTGGCATATACAACTTAGGTTCAGGCACGGCGCGCAAGTTTATTGATTTGGCAAAAGCTACCTTTAAAGCTCTTGACATTACCGAGAATATTGAGTTTGTTGATACCCCTATTGATATACGCGATAAGTACCAATACTTTACCGAAGCCAATATGGCTAAACTAAAAGGTATTGGCTACTCTATACCTTTCCACACCCTTGAAGAAGGGGTAGAAGACTACGTGAAAAACTATTTGGTAGCGGGTAAGTATTTATAGGTTATAGCCAACCGTTAAAACTTAGTATTTCTTAGGGCGAGCGGATGCTCGCTCTTTGTCAGCACGAGCGAGACGCTCGCACTAACATTATGTGGCGCAGTCCTGCTGAACTCGTTTCAGTATCTCATTTCTCCAATTCATGTGTAATACAGAGCGAGATGCCGAAACAAGTTCGGCATGACGGTGCACAAGCGCGCTGTCATCCTGAGCGAAGTCGAAGGGTGTGCGAAGAAAGCCATTCCCTCGAAAGAGGGAATCTGTGGGCGGGCATACGGACTACTAAACAGCGCACAGATTCTCAATCAAGTTGAGAATGACACCCACCGCACCAGACTATAGTCATAGTGCATACTTATATTGAACTCGTTTCAGTATCTCATTTCTCCAATTCATGTGTAATACAGAGCGAGATGCCGAAACAAGTTCGGCATGACGGTGCACAAGCGCGTTGTCATCCTGAGCGAAGTCGAAGGGTGTGCGAAGAAAGCCATTCCCTCGAAAGAGGGAATCTGTGCGTGGACATAACTACCGAGCGGATGCTCTTCTATTTTTGGCACAAGCGGACGCTTGAGCCAGCATGGCCAACTTGAACTAAAAACTGTAAACAAGAAAACTTAAAACACAGAAAGAGAGATTAATCAACCCATTTAAAGGTTTTGATTATCGCCTCAAGTTGGCGAATGTATTGGGTTTTATCGTAGCGAGGGGAGTATACAAAGCCTTCAACTGTTAGCAGTTGTTTGTGCTTAGTATCCACCATGGTAATGCTATAAAAAGGCCCACCCATAAAATCGTTTTCAGTACGCCAAAGGGCACGCATTTGCACAGCATACATACCTGCAAATTCCATCACGTTATTATAAAACGGGAACGATAGCTCAGTTGTCATAAAACTACCTTCCATACCACCGGGTATGTGCATTTCTGTAACAGAGTCGCGACTAAGCACTATTTCTTCGGGCACTAATTGTATTGTATCGGTATAGGGTTGCGTATATATTATAATACTTTGCCCAATATTGGGTGTTTCACGACGTATCCAAGCAAACTTGCGCTTGCTGCTTGCTTCTTCGTACTTAGCTATTCTAAATTTATCAGGGACAGCAAGACTAAAACCGAATTTATCACCCAAAAAACGAGAGATAGTATCTTGCTTTTCGGCTTCCATTTTTATTATGTTGCTTTCCATTTCCATTTTCAGGGTTTGGTTTAGCAGCATTTTTTTGTTGTAAAAAAAGTAATCGTAAAGGTCTTTATCGCTTTTGGCATATATAAACAGCACTTGCTGTGGGTATGCCCATATATTCTTTTTAAGATAGGTGCGCACAGGTAAGGTATCGTTTATGCGGTGCAGCGAATCAGAAAGTGTATTGTAAGGTGCAGGTAGGGTGCGAGTATCAAAATTATCCCCTTCTACCTTCACTATCCAAAGGGTGTGGTACGATTTTGTAACTTCTTTAAAAAGGGCAGGGCGGGTATCTTTTATCCTAAAAAACCCTTCTATGTTAAAAAAATAAGGCTGTGGCACATCCAATACACTATCCAGTACTTCACGCATTGTACCTTCAAACAGTTTGCCATCGGCAGCTACTATTAGCTCGCCCATATTACCAATAGAGTGTGGCAATGTTCTTTTGGTAGAGGTATTACTATTGCCTCCGCAAGCAGCGAAGAATAAAGCAATAATAAAAAGACCTAGGGTTTTACTGTGTGTTTTGTGCATCATCCGCCGGGAGATATTATTAGTTTGGTACCCGGTTTAATAACGGCATTTTTGGCCAAACGGTTGTAATCGCGTAGTTGATCTATGGTTAGGCCGGGGTACTTTTTACTAATACTATACAGGGTATCACCTTTTTGCACTTTGTAGTATTGTTTTGCTTTTATTTCTGAAACCTTTTTGGTTTCAGTTTTAGGTGCTTGTGCTAGGGTTTGGGTGTTGTTTTTAGCACTATCAGCTACAGCAGCTACAGGTGCTTTTGTTGCTGTATCTTTTGCTTTTACCAGTATTGCTTCTTCACTTATGTTCAGTTCCTCCTCGCTTACTTCATCATCAACTTCTTCCTCCACTCCAGTGGGACTAATTTTCTTTTTCACACGGGTATACACCACAAGGTTTTTGCCCGGACGTACCGAGTTGCCTCGGATAATATTCCATGCTTTAAGGTCAGATATTCTTACGCCGTATTTACGTGCTATACGTGCAAGAGACTCGCCGCTGCGTACTTTGTGTACTTTACGTTTGCTAATATATTCTGCAGGTTCATCATCGGTAAAATCTGTAAAAGGCACTGCATACACACTATCTTCTAGCTCAGCAAATCGCATGGCGTATTTGTAGGGGAGAGCAAGGGCGTGCACGTTATTTTGTGAGGCAGGTATTATTTGTTTACGGTACTCAGGGTTTAAGTACTCCAAATCTTCCATAGGTATACCCAATGCTTGTTGCAATTGGCCAAAGTGTACCCATTGTTTCAATTCTACTTCTTGCACCATGCTATGCACATCAAATTGTGCAGGTTGTAACCCAAGGTTTTCAGCATTGTTCATTACATAGGCTACGGCAATAAATGCAGGTACATAGCCGCGTGTTTCACGGGGCAGGTAGGGCATTATTTTCCAAAAATCGCGTTTACCACCGCTGCGGCGTATGGCTTTGTTCACGTTCCCTGGGCCACAATTGTATGATGCTATTACTAATAGCCAATCGCCATATAAAGCGTAACTGTTTTTAAAATATTGGCAAGCGGCAAGGGTAGCCTTTTCAGGGTCGTGGCGGTCATCCACCATACCGTTTATATTCAGTCCGTAGGCTTCGCCAGTGCTGTGTATAAACTGCCAAAGGCCGCAGGCACCCGCCCAGCTTTTTGCTTGTGGGTTTAGTGCTGATTCTACAACGGCTAGGTATTTAAATTCTTGTGGAAGTCCCTCCCTATCCAATATTTCTTCAAACAAAGGGAAGTAATACTCTGATAAAGTAAGTATGCGCTCGGTAAGTTGTTTTTTCTTTACGCCGTACAGATTAATAAAGCCTTTTACATGGCTGTTGTAATCAAGAGGAATGCCTGATTCCATGCCATCCAATACCCTTTGTACTTCGGCGGGGTTAATGGCAAGTGATGCGGTGTTTTCTTCATCCTCACTAGGGTCAAAACACTTTTCAGGGTTTGCCTTAGTGCAATTTTGGTTTAGCAATATGGTTAAGCTATCTAAAGCTGCCAACATATCGCGCGGATACTCGTTATCGGGTGTGGTTTGCGCCACACTGCCAAAGGGAATAAACAACGTGGCCACCATAAAGGCAAGCACTTGCTTTTTTATCATTGGGCTTATTTTTTTAAAATTCAAAACGAACAAAAGTAGGGTATTTTAATTCACAAATTCAATACAGTATTGCTAACATTTCTGTCAATTGTATACTTTTTTATAATTTTTCACTATTCGGGTATGTCGGTCTCCCATTCGGGAATGTTTTCTTCCTCAGTTTCCTTAGGTTTTTGGGCATTTCCCTTCTTATCTTTCTTCTTTATGTTAAACTCATCCCTCAGTAAATCTAATAACGTATTTTTCTCTTCTTTAATATTTTTTTGAAGTTTTTTTATTGCACTCTTACGATCATATTGAATTTTTAGGTTGTCGGGCGTGCCTTTCATCAATATAAAAATGTTTATGCCTTCTTTGTCTTCTTCGTAATTTTCGGTTTTAGCTTTTTTGCGATTAAACTTTTTAGAGAGTACATCGTTTAGTTTCACTCTAAACTTATACTCCATATAGTTGTCAAACCTGTGGAAACCTTCGGCAGTGAGGTTAAGTGCACTGTTTTTAATCTCCATTTGGGGTATAATCACCCTTTGGTCTTTTATTTCTATAGTATTCTCAAGCAACTCAAAATTTATATCCTGCAACTCGTTAACGTTTATAAAACGCGAAAGTTTTAGCAAGGGCTCGTAGTTGTATAGTCTGCCCCCGCTAATTGCCAATTGCGCCTGCACAAACAATTTTTTTATGTCTATGCTCAGGTATTTATCCATTGGGGCAACCAATTGTAAATGGGCATTTAGTGTGCCCTGCAAATTATCAGAAGTGATTTGTTTTTGCCCAAAGTTGGCGCATTGGTCAAACAACTGATTCATGTTGGCCTTTTCTACATCCATTTGCGCACTGATAACAAACTGACCGCTGCCTTTATCAAACACATTGCCTGTAAGTGCAAAATGCCCGTTCATAGCCTCAAAATCAAGATTGTTTAGGGTAAGTACACCACCTCCCATAGCTATTGTGCCCACCAGCTTACGCGCCAAAAATTTATTAAAAGTGAGGCGGTCTATTTTTGTTTTTAGTTTGAATGAGGTATTGTGCGGAATTACAATACCCGTAGTATCGTCTTCAGTTTTGTTTTTGGGCGTATTGGTAGCCGTTAGCGAGGGGATATCAATATGCGGGCTGTAAAAACTGCCTTCTACCTCAAGCTGTTTGCCGGTACTAAATAAATAATCCAACAGGTGGCGAGCATGGCCTTTTAGCCCTATTGTATTGCCGTTTATGTCGCCATGCAGCGTGTCAATTTTTAACAGATTATTACTGGCATATACTTTACCGCTAATATTGCTATACAAATAGGGGCTGCCGCTAAGTGCCAGTTTTAGGTTACGGGCTTCAATATTTCCCTCAAAACGGGCGGGAAGTTCTTTTGTTTTCTTTTTAAAGTCGGCAACTTTACCCTCAATATCCAAATTAACAAAAGCAAAACCTTCTAGCGTGTCAACATTTTTTAGAGTTAGCAGCTTTGCCCATTGGGCTAGGTTAAGGTTGCCTTGCAAACTGGCTTTAATATACGGATTGCTAAAATCGGCAAGATTAAGAGTGCCGCTTATTTTTTCGCCGTTTACAACGGCACTTATTCTGTTTATTTCTAATGATGAGAGGGTGAGGCCGCCGCGTTTCTCGTACGATAGTTTTCCGGCAAGGGCTATGTTGCGCAGTTGTACATCAATACCTTTTTTGCCCAATAACCCATCAACAATTTTAAAACTGGCTTGTACCGCCGGCATATCTGTTTTTGTCCACTCGCCGTTTATATCCACCTTACACTCTAGCGTGCCGTTGCTTTCAAACCCTTCTATATCGCTTAGGTATTTTTGGGGGATGAGCGATAGCAATTGTCGCAGGTTTAGGTTATCGCCCAATAGTTGCAGTTTGCACTGTGTACCTACTTCGCGCGATATTATTTTGCCGTTTACTATAAAATTAAAATTTTCTATTTGCAGTTTAGTTTGCTCAAAACTAACACTCGTGTCAGGCCTATTCACCGTAAACGAGGTTTGAAAACTAACAGGTTTTGTGAGCGTAATTTTTTGTCCGCCCAACCTTAGTGCAAGGGGTACTATACTGCCTGTGGTATTAACCAAAAACTGTTTTTGGCTAAAGCTGCCGCTTAGTTGTGTGTTGTTTACCAATAGGGCAATGGTATCGCCCGCCACTACATCAATATACTGCACTTGTATATTTTGCAGGGTTATTTTTTTAAAACTAAGGTCTACTTGTTTGCTTTGGCTTTTGGCAGTATCAGGCTTAAAAATACTGTAATTGTTTACATCACCATTTTTTGCAGCTATTATTTCCCCATTACTTAGTCGTATATCCTCAAATAAATACTTACCCCGCAATAGGTTAATGGGGTTTAGTGATAGGGTGAAACTTTGCAAGGCCATTAACGGCTGCCCTGTTATTTTTGATGATTCGGCAGCACGTATATTGGTAAATGATACGCTGATATTGGGGAAGTTTTTAAAAACAGTAAGCTCTATATCACTAATGTTTACAGGGGTAGCCAATTGCCCGCTAATGCTTTGGGCTACTTTGTTTTTTATGGGTTTTGCAAAAACGTATATGCCCCCTATGGCCAAACTACACAGCAGCAGTATGCCCAACACAAAGTAGAGTAATATTTTAAAAAATTTCTTCAGTAGGTGTGGTGTATATAGTTATTAACGTGCTATTGCCCCATAGCATTGCTATAACTTACAAAATTAGTGTGCTTGTGCTGCCCGCGCACGTAAACATTTAAACACGGGGTGTGCACTGCAAAGTATAGTATACAGAAGGGGAGCTAAATAAGGGGTAAAGAAAATGCACAAGCGGGTACTCGCTTATTTTTAGCACGAGCTGAATACTTGCTGATAGCTTGAGAACTAATCAGCCTTTATTTTGGCAATAGTGCGGTCTATATTTCGCTCTAGTTGATTAAAAAATCGCACCCTTTGTTTTTCGGCAGTGCCGCTTATCAGCGTAGCTTTTTTAAGGTGTTTTTCTAGCCATGCAGCCGTTTCATCGCAAAACTGCTCGTTGGTAGTGTTAATATTATTAAAAGTATGGTGGCTAAGGTATACTGCGCGCAAATTATCAGCCCAAGCCATTATAGTATTGTTGCCTATTAGCAACTCGCTAAAATACATTTGGTAGTTTTGGCTGCTTACATCTTTTACATCTTGTAGTAATTTACTGCCATTTTCGGCCATTTGGCAGGCATTGCGCAGCATTTCGCGCATATCTTCACATACCGCTATGGCACTTTCTGCGCTTTCAAACCAACCGCTATCCCAACTATACTCTATTTGTTTTAGTGTAGGGAAAAGCAAATCATCGCTCCATATTTCTACCGAAGGAACTTTTCTATACTTGTTTAAAACATTAGTACCCAGTTTTTGCATATCGGCGGGTATAAGGTTGGGCGAAAATTTTTGTCCCTCAAGGCTTTTCACTCCCATTAATGCCTTCATCCAATAAAACATTTTAAAACAGCCAATTTGCCTAAAACCCAATTGATGCAAAATGGGTATATCTACCATGCCGTATATTATTTTTTTATCGTTGGCCAACATCAGCATATCCAGCGTATGCTCCAACCCGTGCAGGTAGTTATACATACTCTCCATATCATCATCCAGCTGTTTGTACCTAAAAGTTACCAAACCTGCCAAACTTTCAGTAAAAGCACTAAAAGGCACTTTAAAATGGTTGCAAATAGATACCGCTTCGTCTAAAGAGATGCTGGTTTCACCGCGCAAACGGCGGTAAGCACTATCGGTACTTACAGTTAGCAACTCGGCAATTTCATCTGCCAACGAGGCGTTTGCAGGCGCAAGTTCTTTTAGTTTTTGTACAAAGGCCATTTGTACGCTTAAAGTATTTTGAGACATAGGGAGGCTTAGAGTATAGGTGCAAGATAGTAAATTTGTGGTTTTTGGTGGCAAATTACCGATGAACGAACGCTTGTGAGAATTTAGGATTAACAAAACAGGCACTTTATTTGTTACCTTTATAGTTGTTTTAGATATGGAAACCGAAATAATAAACCGTGTAGCAAGCAGCCCGCTTGTAACTATAAACCTTGAAGATTTTTACCATCCGGCCGAGCGTGTGGTGTTTGATATGAAAGAATGCCTTTTTATGGGGCTGATTTTAAAAGAGAAGGATTTTAGGGAGTTTGTAAAAAACCACGATTGGGAACAATATGGCGGTAAAAATGTTGCTGTTACCTGCACTGCCGATGCCGTAGTGCCCACATGGGCATATATGCTGGTAGCCGAAAAATTGCAGCCTCACGCCAGTTTTTACACTTTTGGTACATTAGAAGTACTTGAAAATGCGCTGTTTTTAAAGGCACTTTCTAGTTTTGAACCTGCCCAATATGCAGATAAAATGATAGTGATTAAAGGCTGCTTTGATAAGCCTGTACCCACTGGTGCGTATATTGAAATAACCCGCTTGCTATCTCCTTATGTAAAAAGCCTTATGTATGGCGAACCGTGCAGTACTGTACCTATTTTTAAACGTAAAAAACAAGATTAAGCGATAAAATAGGTGCAGAATCTATATTTGAAATAAAAAACTGCCGTGCTACGTAATGCCTTTGAAAAATTTGTACAATTAAATGATGCTGAGTGGAGCGATGCCCAAAAAAGGTTTATCACAGTACGTTTTGACAAAGAGCACAGTATTACCTCTGAGGGTGCTATTGAGCCTTATTTTTACTTTATTATAAAAGGTATACACCGCCTGTACTATCTCACACCCACAGGTGAAGAAGTAACTCTTGCTTTCTCTTTTGATGATAATTTTAGCGGAGTTTACGATTCTTTTGTTACGCAAAAACCTTCATTATACTATTTACAAAGCCTTACTGCAAGCGAAGTATTGGCAATTAGCCATGCTGATATGCACTATTTGTTTGATGCCTATAAAAGCTTTGAGCGCTGGGGCAGGTTGTTTATCCAGCAAATACTATTTGGGCGTGGCAAACGCGAAGTTGAGTTGGCTACCCAATCGGCACAGCAACGGTACGATACTTTTATAAACCGTATGCCCGCTGAACTACAAACTATACCTCAAAAATACATTGCATCGTACTTGGGTATGACCCCCGAAACTTTTAGTAGAATGCGTGCTAAACGCTAATATCAATTTCTTGATTTGTATCAAGGCGCACCCAATAGGGTAGGGGTAGTTTTGTGCTAAAAATATAGCACAATGAAAAAAAATACACTATTAGTATTGACGGTTCTAGGCTTTTTAGCCCCAAACATCTTGGTTATAAAAGTAAGTATTGAGACGGGTAATATTTTACTTTGGACAAATCCTGCCGCAACTATTGCCGGAGCCTTTGGAAATGATATATCTACAGCTTTTTTGATTGACTTGTTGTTTGTAGTAAGTGTATTTTTTACATGGACATATACAGAGGCTAAACGTCTAGCTATTAAAAAAGTATGGGTGTATTGGTTGCTAACATTGGTTTTTGGTATGGCCGGAGTGTTGCCTCTTTTCTTGTATCAGATAGAAAAAAAGAAAAAAACTTTCTAAAATGGGTATAAAACTTTTAAAAAGGGTTAAAAAACCCTTGCAGGGTTAAAAATAAATTGCTTAACTTGTGATTTGTAATAATCATCCTACCTTATCTTGATTTTACCTGCAAGTCCTCTACCTGAAAAGGAAGAGGACTTGCTTTTTTTTGGTGTATTTAAGCGGCTTGTTTCAGTATTTATAGCATAAGTATCGTCATCTTCTTTCTTTCCGATAGTTTTAAAATAAAGACTACGGTATGAAAAAGCCATTTACTTGTATGAGCTATGAATTTAGAAGAGAAGATTAAATCAGTACAATACCATGTATGATACAAAGCCTTGCCAATCAGCAGGGCTTTTATTGTTTTTGGGCATTTTGTGTCCCGTGCATTGCCAATATATACTGTTGTATCAATTGAGCATCGGTGGCATTTACATGAGCCTTTTTAGCCATTTTAGGCATCACTTTCACTACTTCATCAGTGCTGTGTGCAAATGCTTTCTTTAATGAGTGGCATTTGCCACAACTTGCTTGAAACAACTCTTTGCCTTTGGTAAGGTTTGCTAGTGTAATATCAGGATTTTCGGCCTTTGCCCTTTCTGCATCAACTTGTGTGGGTGTAATAAGTGAGTATGAAGCGCAGCTAGCTAAAAACAAGAGGATAGATACAAGGGCTAGATTTTTCATATTGGGTATAACGTTGCTCAAATGTATATGTTTTTGGGTATATAAAATACGTGTTTCTACGCTGTTATGGCCTCATTTACGGATTTAGCTTTGAATAAAAAACTAACTAATATGAAAAATCTATTTACTTGTATTGGCCTTGTGTTGCTATTGTCGATAACCAGTTTAAAGCTAAATGCCCAGACTAAATATTTCATTAGATCTCTTCTAGCAAATAACAATGTGTATAAAACTAAGGATACTATGCTGCTAAGCAGGATTTACAATAGCTCTAATGGAAAAGTAGTTAAAGACCCTAGAGTTTTTAGATTGATTGTTAAGCCCCTTGATTTTGTTAAATACCAGATTATGGAAGATGGCGAAACCCCCTATATCTGTATCTTACCTTATTATAGCTTCAAGTATTACCCAACTGGTGATACTATTGTTGATATAGTATTTAACGGTAAGGGAGTGTATGCTGATACGACTTATGATTACTATTTTAAAGTAGATTCAGATATAGCTCCTTATCATAAATATTTAGCTGCACAATCTATAATGGGTATGCCAGTTGCTCTTCCTATTAAGCTAAGGAAATACGATTCTGAGATTAAAATTGAAAGCAATATATCGCTAAGTTATGCTTTTGGCTATCGTATCAAAATAGGTAATAATCCCTACAGAAAGTATTTTATAAATTTTATTCCTTTTGCATTTGGTTTAAATGCTGATAAATATTTTGCACGCAAGGAAGATGCTAAAACAGATGAACTTTCATTAACCTATTATTCTTTTGGACTTTCCTATGAACTAAGGGGATTAAACTTTGGTGTTTTTGGCGGATGGGATAAGATGTTTGGTCAAAGAAAAGACTGGGTTTATCAAGATAAGTTTTGGTTGTCGTTTGGGATTGGCTATAAATTTAAAAGTGATAATTAAAGTTTTAAAATTGGTCATAACCGAATCAAACCACAAGGTTTAAAAAAAAATCCCCGCCAAACTTTGGCGGGGATTTTTAGTTTTATTAGCAAACGGTTGCTTAGTACATACCGTCCATACCACCTGGCATTCCGCCAGGCATTCCTGCTGGTTTGTCTTCTTTTTCCTCAGCAAGTATGCACTCAGTAGTTAAAATCATACTAGCTACTGATGCTGCATTTTGCAAAGCAACACGGCTTACTTTAGTAGGATCGATAACACCTGCTGCAATTAGGTTTTCGTAAACTTCAGTACGGGCATTGTAACCAAAATCGGCTTTGCCTTCTTTTACTTTGTTTACTACAACTGAACCTTCGCCTCCTGCGTTGGCAACAATTTGGCGCAAAGGCTCTTCAATAGCGCGGCGTATAATTTGTATACCTGTGTTCTCATCGTCATTAGCACCTACAAGGTTAGCCAATGCTTCAATTGCACGTATGTATGCAACACCACCACCTGCTACTATACCTTCTTCAACAGCGGCACGTGTAGCGTGTAGAGCATCGTCAACACGGTCTTTCTTTTCTTTCATTTCTACTTCACTGGCTGCACCAATATAAAGCACTGCAACACCACCAGCCAATTTGGCCAAACGTTCTTGTAGTTTTTCTTTATCGTAGTCGCTAGTAGTAGTTTCTATTTGGGCTTTTATTTGACCCACACGAGCAGTGATGTGTTCTTTTTCGCCTGCACCGTTTATAAGTGTAGTATTATCTTTATCAATACTTACTTTTTCAGCCCTACCTAGGTGCTCAAGAGTAGCATCTTCTAGTTTAAAGCCTAGTTCTTCGCTAATTACCGAACCACCTGTTAGTATAGCTATATCTTCAAGCATTGCTTTTCTGCGGTCGCCAAAACCTGGGGCTTTAACAGCAGCAATTTTAAGCGAACCACGAAGTTTGTTTACCACCAATGTAGTAAGTGCTTCACCGTCCAAATCTTCAGCTATTATTACCAAAGGTTTACCTGTTTGAACTACTTGCTCAAGTATAGGTAGTATTTCTTTCATACTGCTTATTTTCTTATCGTAGATAAGTATATAAGGCGATTCCATTTCGGCAATCATTTTTTCAGTATTAGTAACAAAGTAAGCCGATAGGTAACCACGGTCAAACTGCATACCTTCAACAGTTTTTACTTCTGTTTCAGTACCTTTAGCTTCTTCAACAGTAATTACACCTTCTTTACCTACTTTGGCCATAGCATCAGCTATTAGCTTACCAATTACTTCATCGTTGTTAGCTGATATAGTAGCAACTTGTTCAATTTTGCTGTTATCAGAACCCACAACTTGCGATTGGCTTTTTAGGTTGGTAACTACAACTTCAACAGCTTTGTCAATACCGCGTTTCAAATCCATTGGATTAGCACCTGCGGCTACGTTTTTTATACCTGCAGTTACTATAGCTTGTGCCAAAACAGTAGCGGTAGTAGTACCATCACCTGCTATATCAGCAGTTTTGCTAGCAACTTCTTTTACCATTTGCGCGCCCATATTTTCAATAGGGTCTTGCAATTCTATTTCTTTAGCTACAGTAACACCGTCTTTAGTAATAGCAGGTGAACCGAATTTTTTATCAATAACCACATTACGACCTTTAGGGCCAAGGGTTACTTTTACAGCATTTGCCAATGCATCAACGCCACGCTTCAAACCATCGCGGGCATCTACACTATATTGAATTTTTTTTGCCATTTCGTTTAAATTTTTAAAATCGTTATCTAATGTTTTAGCGAGTTAAAATAGATTAAATAATTGCGAAGATGTCAGTCTCACGCATTATCAGGTAGTCTTTGCCCTCTACACTTATTTCAGTGCCGGCATATTTACCATATAGCACAACATCACCTGCTTTTACAGCGGGCTTATTGCCTTTTTCATCTACTTCACTTACCGATACTACAGTGCCTCTTTGGGGTTTTTCTTTAGCTGAATCGGGGATAATGATACCTGATGCGGTTTTAGTCTCTGCTGGTGCAGGCTCAACAACAACTCTATTTTGAGTTCCTGCTACTGGTTTTAGTGTCATAAGATTACTAATAAAATTTTTAAATTTTAACTATACAGCCTCATCAGCATCTTTTGTGCCATTGAGATTTTACTGCCACAGTTTCAGTATGTGCTGCCATGTGAGGTGAAATTTTGGCAGATGGATAGAGAGTATGTGTAACTCTCTTAGATATGGTTTTTGCAAAAATTGCAATTTTATCTTGTTAGTGTTGCGTTATATGCAACAAATGTACGTGTTGTGATAACTAAGTTTGGTAGAGGGTAATTTTTTTTAAATACTATGAAAACCAATACTTGTTTTTGCTTCTTAATTTTGATATTACTGTTGACTAACTGTAACAAACCAGAATCTCCCAATCCTTTAAAAGATTATCAATTACCAGCCAATGCTGGCACATCGCCCCAATACAAGCTCCCTCCTGTAAGTTTTCAAACCCAAGTGCAAGGTATTGTGCTATCAATTAATGGGCAACCTATTACTGGTGTAAAGGTTGAAATTTATGGGCAAATATCTTTTACTGATGGGAATGGAGTTTTTGAATATGAAGCAGCTTCATTTACCAGTGACTTTTGCTTTATTAAAGTAACTAAAGAAGGATTTTTTACTGGTTCTAAAACCCTTCACGGTGAAAAAGGAAAAAATTATCAAACAAAAATTTTTATGCGACCTCATGGGAATCCAGAAAAATTTGAAGTGAAAGAGGGGAAAGAAATAGAAATACCTGGTGGTGCAAAAGTTAAATTTCTGCCAAATGCTTTTGTAAACAATGATAACAGTTTGTATATAGGTGAAGTTCAAGTTTATATTAACCATCTTAATCCTGTTGATCCATTATTTTCCTTAGAAATACCTGGTGGTGATTTGCGGGCATTTGACCATAACGGCGATGATGTAATGCTATACTCTTATGGAATGCTTGATGTAGAGATTTTTGATAATGTTGGAAAACCTTTGCAATTGGCTAAAGGAAAACCATCAACTTTAACTATACCCGTGCCTAATACAATGTTAAGTGCAGCACCTGCAACAATACCCTTATGGTATTTTGATGAAGATTTGGGTGTTTGGATTGAAGAGGGAGTAGCCTCCTTACAAAATAATAATTATGTGGGTGTTGTTACACATTTTACACCACACAATGTTGATCAAGGTACAGCCCCAAGAAATCCACCTCCAAGGCCAGAAACTATATATCCTCCGCCACCACCACCATTACCCCCTGTCGGTAATTTTAGAGGTTCTCTTATGGATTGTGTTGCAAAAACAGTGATGTTTGGGCAAATACAAATTGGACAAATAGTTTTTGATACAGATCTTTTTGGCAACTTTAGCGGGCAATTGCCATCAGGTGAACATAGGGTTTCTATCTATGATGATGAGAACAATACCTTAATACAGCTTGATAAAAAAATAAAGGTAGTTTCAGGACAATCAACAGATATAGGTGTAATAATACAGCCCTGCCGAACCACAATATATAGCGTTATAAAAGATTGTGGGGGAAATTATTTTAATGGTTATGCCATTTTGCAATATCAAAATAAAAAGCGAGTAGTGTTGATTGCTGAAGGGGTTTTACAGGCTGAAGTTCCTCATAATGGAGCAAAGGCAACCTTAACTTTTTATAAGCATACTACTGGGGCATTGTACACTAAAATGCTTGAGCTTCCATTAACACCTGATATAATGCTAGATTTAGGTACTATTAATACCTGCAATGAGAATAGCAATAACACAATAGCTAAAATAGCATTTTCTTATAAGAAGGGGAACACAGATGCAGACTATGAAATGAAAGAGTTTTTTTATAGCGGGGCAAGGTTTGATGATTTAAATGACATAACTACTATTAAATATGTTAGTAAACCTCCTTTGAAAGACTCAGTAATAATAGAGTTTTTGGGTGATAAGGCATATACCTTTTATACACCTAGTGGTGGAGGTAATTATCAAACCCCAAAAATGTTGATTTTTATACAAGATTTTGGTTTTCTTGCCTATTCTACAAATATACGTTTAGATGTTTTAGGGTATGAATATACTGGTGGCTGGGTGTATGGAAGTTTTGAGGGTTTTTTTAGTGGCCCACCTAATTCCGCAATTATTGTAGGTGAAGGTTTGTATATAAGCAATGGAATTTTTTCTGCTAAAATAGAATAGGTGTTCATCTGTACTTTTAGGTTTTTCATTGCTTGCTCGAAATCGTATTTTTATTATACAAAACCATATTTATATAATAAAAATACGATTTATTTAACCCTATATCGTGATTTTATTTTTAAAAAACAAGCTGATATTCAGTGTGTTTGTCGAAATTATTTTTAATTAACATGCAACGTATTTTAAAGCATTGGATTCTTTTAATATACAAACCTATATTAATCTTATACCGTTATGAAAAATACTGTCAGATTATCACAATGGGCATTAATTATATTAATGGCAATGGCTTTTTATACCTGTAAAAAAGCAGAGTCGCCCAACCCAACATTATCAGGGCCTCCATCAATACAACAGCCTCAAGTTCAAAACCCCTATACACCGCCTGCAATTACTTTTAAGGCACAGGTAATGGGATTTGTAGCCGATATTAATGGCCAGCCCGTGCAAGGTGCTAATGTGACTGCTAATGGACAATCGACTACAACCGATAACTTTGGTGTTTTTATTTTAGACAATGCGCCCTTTACAGGTGATTTTTGCTATATAAAAGTAGAAAAGCAAGGTTACTTTATAGGTTCTAATACTGTACATGGCGAAGCAGGCGCAAAACTACTGACCGAGATTACACTACAACCTAAAAATGATGTGTTCACTTACGCAGCTTCTGATGCAAAAGAAATAGCTCTAAGCAATGGTTCAAAAATAAACTTCCCTGCCAATGCCGTTAAAAAGGCAGATGGCAGCACCTATACAGGCAATGTGCATGTAGCCATTGCACCAATACACCCTGATGATAAAAACTTTTCTAAGCTGATACCCGGAGGCGATTTACGTGCTTATACTCTTACAGGTGAAAATGTGAAATTATACTCATTAGGAATGTTAAATGTTGAATTGTACGATGATGCAGGTAATAAACTGCAATTGGCTGATGGAAAAGAAGCAACATTGACATTCCCTATTTCGGCTTCACAATTAAATGAAGCATCGGCTACTATACCACTTTGGTATTTTGATGAAGATAAAGGGGTGTGGATAGAAGAAGGACAGGCCATTAAACAAGGTAATACCTATGTAGGTACAGTAAAACACTTTACCCCTTGGAATTGTGATAAGCCATATAATTCCGGTGGCTTAAAAGGGCAATTAATGGATTGTTTCGGACAGCCTATCATTCGTAGAGATATTATAGTAGGTCAAGATCGTTGTTATACTGATAGCAGGGGCTATTTTAGAGCAACTGTAACTGGAGGTGAAGCTTTAGCGATTAAAGTTTTTAATAAAGAAAAGAATGAATTTGTTGTTATTAAGAACATACCTGAAGGTGCCCCTGCTGGAAAAGAAACCGATATTGGGGTAATAGAAGATGTTAGTAGTTGTAGCAAAGCAATAGCTAAAGTTACCGATTGTTCTAATAAACCGTTCAGTGGTTATGCAATTTTTAGTGATAACGGAAATTTAAACGGTGCAATTGTGCCTGTAATTAATGGCGATTTTGCAATATCAAATAAATTGAACTCGGGTAAGGTAGAAATAGTTTTTTATAGCCCCCATACACAAGCCCTATTTGAACATACTACTGATATAGTAAGTGCCCCAGTGGTAAATTTGGGTACTATACGTGTATGCCCCGAAAATGCAGGTGCAAACAAAGTAGGCTTTAGCTTTACCTATACTGATGGCGAAATAACCAAGACTTACGAGATTAAAAAGCCTGATTTGGCGATAGCCAGTTACTCTACATCAAAAAACTTAACTACAGTTACATTTCTTTCGTCAACAAGCCCTGCAGATAATATAAGCATAAGCTTTAACGGAAAACTACAAGGCTCTTTTGGTAATACCGATACCAAAAAACCAGCTGTTAATATGGATTTAAAAAGCCAAGCTTTAGGTGTGAAAAGTTATACTGATAATGTTAGCGTAACCGCATACGGTGATGTAGGTCAAGAAATAAAAGGCACATTTAAAGGGAGGTATTTATTTTCAGATAATAAATGGATAGTACCTAAAGCTATGATGATTACTCAAGGTAACTTCACCGCCGTGCGTTTGCCCGATGTGCAATAAATAGACTATCAATTCTAGTTAACAAATAATAAACTTAACCCTGCTACACAAGTGTAGCAGGGTTTTTTGCTTCTTTTATAGAAAAATGTCCTCCCAGTACACGTTTATTAAAAAATAGTACACGTTTAAATAGTAATGACAAAAAGCATACAACGTTTGCAATGCTATATTACGTTATTGAGTTACTAAACTTAATAATATTGTGTTTTATTTTAGAATTAAGCACAACCAAATTAAAATAAATGAAGTCTTTACAAACAACTAACCTTCAAGCATTATGAGAAGCATAAATCGTTTTTTTACACTGTCAGTATTGTTATTTGCAGCATTTAATTTTTATACCTGCAAAAGCAAAGAATCACCCGAGCCGGAGTTGCCTTATTATAACAATTACAGCGTTCCTGCTGTTACATTTTCGGCATCAGTATCAGGTTTTGTAGAAGATGAAAATCATCAACCTGTAAGTGGAGCTGTTGTCAGTGCAGGGCAAAGCACTGCTACTACAAACGAGCAAGGGTTCTTTGTAATCAACAAAGCAGGTTTTACAGGCGATTTTTGCTATATAAAAGCTACAGGTAAAGGTTTTTTTGCGGGCTCTACTACCTTACACGGCAAAGCAGGAAGTAAGTTTGCTACTACATTAGTAATGTCGCGTAAAACAAATGTGCAAGCCTTTAATGCTTCACAAGGAGCAGCCATAAATATTTTAGGAGGAGCGCAAGCCAGTTTTCCCGCCAATGTCATACAAACTATTGATGGTAATGTATATAACGGAAAAGTAAATGTAAGCATAGCCCATTTAGATCCATCAAGCGACAATTTTAGTAGTTTGATACCCGGGGGCGATTTACGTGCCTACAGTAAAGAAGGTAAAGAAGTTCAGCTATACTCGTTAGGAATGCTAAATGTAGAGTTAGAAGATGAAGCGGGTAAACCACTTCAGTTGGCAAAAGGTAAGCAAGCACAACTTACATTTCCTGTCCCTGCATCAATGCAAGCCGATGCCCCCGCTACTATACCCCTTTGGTATTTTGATGACATCAAAGGCATTTGGATAGAAGAAGGGGAAGCCACCTTGCAAAACGGTAGTTACATTGGTAATGTAGGGCACTTTACCCCATGGAATTGTGATAAGCCCTTCCCACCCTCAATACTTAACTTCACAATAGTAAACGGTGACGGCGACCCTATTAGTTATGCAAAAGTTAAAATAGGTCAATTTAATTCGTTAGCAGATAATAAAGGACATATACAATCAAAAGTGGTATCAAATACTGCTTTGGATATTGAATTAACGGATGAGTTTGGTGATCCTATAGGGGTAAGTATACAAACTCCATTTCTTGAAGCAAATAAAGAATATGATTTAGGTAATATAGTTGCCGACCCAAAAAATCGTTCTAGTTTGGTGGGCACAATTAAAAATTGCGATGGTACTCCGCTAAACGGTTACGGATATATTAAGTACGGCAGCTACTACAAAAGGTTTATTGTTACTAATTCAAAACTTGATGTTTCAATACCCAATAATGGCCAGAACGCAGAAGTATTTATATACGACGATGCGCAAAAAGCATTTGGCATATTTCCTATAACGTTTCCCACCTCAGGAACTACTATAAACTGGGGAGAGAAAAAAATATGCAATACATTTGATGGAGAGGTAAGCATTAGCTTTGATTATGAACGCAACGACGGGAAAGGCAAACAACATGTTAGCTATAAATATGTTAAACCATATACTGGGGTGTGCAGACTAGAGACAGCAAGCAATGGTGCTCCCTTTAGAACCAAAATATATTTTAGTGATGTATATCCTGAAAATGCCACCCCTAAGCAAAGTTTATATCATTTCTTTTTCTTTATAAATGGTGCAGGAGAAGGCATTTATCCTTTAATTGGTGGGGGTCTCTTTCCGATAGGGGAAGGTTTTGCCCAAATGTATTTTAACGATAAGGGTATGGTTTTAAGATCATCAAATATGGTGATGACAATAACGCATTTAGGTGAAGAAACTGAATTTGTAAAAGGTACTTTTAGTGGAACAGCAATAGTTGAAAGCAGTACTGAAGAGGTAACAATAACAAACGGCCAGTTTGTAGCCGAACGTTTAATAAATATTAGATAATAGTTTTCAGTAACTAGTTTTAGCCCTGTTGCACTTGTGCAGCAGGGCTTTTTTATGTAAAAAATTAATTTTATCGAAAAAAAGAAAAATATCCATTCCTTACCCAACCCTTTGGTTGGCATTCCACGTACTTTACTATAAGCGCGCATTGTAAATAGAATATAAAAACAATACCTATATGAAAACCAAAAAAATAACAACCATTGTAGCCGGTTTGCTATTGCTGTTTTTAATTAGCAATTGCAAAAAACAAGAGTCGCCAAATCCAATTGGCAACGAACCTAAAATTGAAAACCCCACCATTCCGCCAAATCCCTATACACCTCCCGCCGTTACCTTTTCGGCAACCGTTTTAGGTTTTGTGGTTGATGACAACAACAACCCTGTACAAAATGCAATAGTAAGCACAGGCACAAAAACCTTTACTACAGATGAAAACGGAGCTTTTGAGTTGAATAATGCCCCTTTTACAGGTGATTTTTGCTATATCAAAGCCACCAAAAAAGGATACTTTTTTGGCTCGGTTACAGTGCAAGGAAAAGCAGGCGGAGTATTCTCTACCCAATTAGTAATGCTGCCACAAAATAGCACGCAAACGTTTGCCGCAGCCACAGGTAAAGAAATAGAAATAACAGGCGGCGCCAACGTAAAATTTCCTGCAAATGCAGTTAAAACACTTGATGGGAAACCCTATACAGGCAATGTAAATGTAGCATCTGTATACCTAAATCCCACAGCCGATAATTTTGCACAAGTTACCCCCGGTGGAGATTTAAGAGCCTATAATGCTCAAGGACAGGATGTAATGTTATACTCTTATGGTATGGTAGGGGTTGAACTGCGCGACGATGCAGGGAACCAATTGCAACTAGCCGATGGACAAAAGGCTGATATTAGCATGCCCGTGCCAACCGGTATGCAAGGCAAAGCCCCCGCCACAATACCCCTTTGGTATTTTGATGAGAACAAAGGCGTGTGGATTGAAGAAGGTGAGGCAAAATTGCAAAACGGCAAATATGTAGGCACAGTATCACACTTTACCTACTGGAATTGTGATGTACCCGGCAACCGTGCTAAACTAAAAGGAAAGGTAAGAGATTGCGAAGGTGATGTAGTACAAAACTTACTTATGTTAACCGGACAAACTTGCGCGTGGGTAGATTCTGACGGAAACTGGGAACGTTGGGTGCCTACAGGTATTGAGTTTGAATTAGGAGTACGAGACCTTGCTTCGGGTGTAAATATGGATGTAAAAGCTCCTGTACCTTCATTAGCCAATGACCAAGTAAAAGATATGGGAGAGATAACAGTTCCCTGTCGTCAGAAAGTGCGTGCTACCATTTACGATTGTAACAATAGCCCGCTAAACGGATATGCAATAATAAAAACAGCCACACAAAGCTATAGAGGTATAATAGAAAATGGTAGGTTGGGAGTTTCCCTGTTTTCAAACGGAGAGGCCGCCGAGTTATTTATCCATAATGCATCAGTGGGTCAGTTGTACAAAGTAAGTATTACACAACCTACAAAAGATAAATCTATCGACTTAGGCCCTATTATAGCTTGCCCTTCAAAATCAATAACTCCTGTATTTAGCTTCGATTATGATGATGGGTCAGGAGTTAAAACCGTAAAATTTGATAACATGAAAAATGCAAATTCGATATTAAGAACTCAAAACAATATACTTGGTATCAGTTTCCTTACCAATACACCAAATGAATACACTTCATTTGGAATAATAAACCCCAAAGTGGGTACAATTCCCACAATCTTTAACGATAGTTTTAGTGTTAGTTTACCCGCAGAAAGTAAAGGATTCTATGGCAATGGGGGAATAACATTTGTACTACAAAAATACGAAGCTGCCGGTGGCGAGGTGTCGGGTACATTTAGTGGTACAATGATGCTATATACTTTCTCAGGCACATCCACTAACAAATTAGCCACAATTACCAACGGAAAATTTGTGGTAATGCGTTTGCCCGATGAATAGAAAAAGAAAACACAGTTAGTTACTTGTGGTATACTATCAATTACAGCGTTCAACTTCTCATAACCGCCACACATAGTGTGGCGGTTTTTTTATTTAGAGTCCACACATTTACCATTAGGGGCAACAAACGATTAAATAGTATTTTCGTTACCATGTTTCGTATACTCGCCATACAAATAGCTTTTATTTATTGCAATATTGCCGCCGCGCAAACACGCCCGCAATTGGTATTGCAAACAGGGCACACCGACCAAATAAACAGTGTAAACTTTAGTTCCGACGAGAGAAACATTGTAAGCGCAGGTCGTGGAGGCGATGTGCGCGTATGGGAAACCTACTCAGGCAGATTACAAAACACTATCGAAATGCCCCAAGGGCTAATGGTAACTAACGCCAGCTACCATGCCAACGGAAAATACGTAATGGTGCAATGCTTTAAAGGGTATAGCGATGCACATTTATTTATTTGGAATCCCATTACCAACCACAAAGGTTTTTTGCCCCTGTCGTCTACACAAATGGCAAACAATATTAAAATTTGCAAAGGCGATTCAACTGCACTTGTAAGCTATCCCGATGGCAGCATTGAGTGGGTAGCACTGCCCAATGGCGATAAGCTGCTAACTTTAGCACCACAAAACGGGTATAATATCAATATAAATGCTGCCACAGTGGGGCAAAAGCATTTTTTTTTACCTACATACAGCGATACGGTTTTTGTGTTTGATGCCACCACTAAAAAGAGAGTTAAAACACTAAGTGGATTAAAAGTAAAACAATCTTCTTTTTCTAATGACGGAAAAATAGTAACCGTTATTACTGATAAAAAGGTGTTGCAATACGATGCTACTACTTGGGCGGTATTAAACGAGAAGAAATTACCCGCATTGGACGAGGAAACCTCTGCTCAAATTTCAGTAGATGGAAATACCGTTTTGTATTTCGATTATAGCAGAGCTTACACTATAGAGCTAAACAAGCCCCAGCCTCCAAAAGAAATAACAGAAGCTCGTGCCGAAAAATACAACAGTCGTATAGTAGCGGCTGCCATCAGTCCCAACGGAAACACACAAACCATAAGCTACGAAATGGGTTTTATACTCACTAAAACTTCGGACAAAGCAGATAGCCTTTATTATTACGACGGCCTTACCTTTAGCCCCACAGGTCGATATTTTTTAGCAAAAAACCGACAAGATATTTCACTATTCAAGACCACAACCAATCGTTTAGTAAGTACGTATACATCTAAAATGCAAACCATTTATGGCAATGGTATTGCCAACAGTGGTTTTGCATATTTTAATACCCTTGCAGGGCAAGTATATAGTGTAGATATTAACAAACAAAGCATAGCCAATACATATACATTACCCCAAAACACAAGCCCATTGCATGGTTTTGCCATAAGCCCTATAAGTAATCTTATGGCCTATTGGTACGATGTTGACGCATACGATGATTTTGGTTTTTCGCAAAAAATACTAAAAGTGCAGCACCTACCCACAGGAAAAATTGTTGGCGAAGTAGAGGGCTTTGCCTTTAAAGGCGAACTACAATTTAGCCCAGATGGGGAGAAGATTATAAGCCGCACCAAAAGCCAAACGCAGCTTATTGATTGCCGCACGGGCAAACAACTTTTTAGCGTTCGTACAGGTGCAAAAGAAGATGCTTTTAGTCCTCCCGCGTGTTTTAGCCTCAGCAGCGATGCAGTAGCCGTATTAGAAGAAAAACAATTTAAGCTAGAGGGAATGGACGATGGGGAAGGGAACACCTATTACCTTGCCGATACCATAGAAGTAGGCAATGAGGGCGATAATTATTTAAGCGATGGAATTGAAGAAAACGACCTTGTATTTTACAAACAATACATCACCCTTTTTGATGCCAAAACTGGAAAAACAATGGGTAAAATACCGCTAAACCAAATTGAGGCAAAAGCCTTTGGCATAGTAGGTAAATACCTATTTGTACAGCAACATACCAACATAAATATATACAGTACCCAAACAGGTAAATTTTTGTACAGCATAAAACAAGACGGGCAATGGCCGTCAGCTATCACGCCTTTGCAAAACAACACATTGGCTGTGGCATATAGCGGTAAAACACTTCGTGTATTGCAGTTGGGAAACGACAAAGCAAAACCTTCAATATCAAAAACAGCCGCAAAAGCTGTGAAAATAATACCCTTAAAAGGCGAAAAATTTATAACCCTGCACAGCGATTATACCTATACCCTTTGGAAACATAACGATAGACTGGAGAAAGTATATACGATTACACTTAAAGGAGACTGTAGAAATATGTGGGTGAATGAAGAGAGAGACGAACTACTTGCCCTCACTCGTGATTATTTTATGGATAAATACCGCCTTAGTAGTGGAGAGTTTATTGGTACATTTATAATTACAGGTGATGGAAGCCTAGTATCGTTTGATGCCGATGGAAACTACAAAGCAGCAGCCAATACCAGTAAATACATGGCGTGGGAAATGGATGGAAAACTATATGATTTTGACCAATGGGATGTGCAGTACAATCGCCCTGATAAAGTGCTAAGAGCTATGGGTTGTAAGGATAACGAATTGATAGAAGCCTTTGCGCAAGCTCGCCAAAAAAGGTTGCGCCGAATGGGTATTAACGAAAAGCAATTTCAAACAGGTTATCAATTGCCTAGCATACAACTAAACAACAAAACTGAAATAGAAGGCGAAACAACTGAACCTATAACCGAACTTGATATAACTGCTTGGGACGACGAACCAAAAAATACACTTTCAAAAATAGTAATCACAGTTAATGGCAACCCCATACACGGTACAAACGGTTGGGATATATCAACAGAAAAAATAAATAAAAAAAGCATTAAAATACCTGTGCAGCTTAGTGTGGGAATTAATGCAATAAAAATATCGAGTATTAATAATAATGGAGCTGAATCG
Source organism: Bacteroidia bacterium (assembly GCA_037968475.1). Taxonomy (GTDB): domain Bacteria; phylum Bacteroidota; class Bacteroidia; order UBA8524; family UBA8524; genus SB11. The sequence continues at coordinate 47,006 of JBBKVO010000035.1, read as the reverse complement.
TTGCGAGAAGCAGTGTATATAAGCTACGAACCTGCTACTTTGCCCCAGTCTAAAACATGGTTTATTGGCATTGGAGTATCAAAATATGCCGACGAAAAAAACAACCTCATATACGCCAAAAAAGATGCTAACGATTTAGCTGCCGCCTTTAGTAAAAATAACAATGCTCAAACTATACTTATAACCGATGAGCAGGCCACCAAAGAAAACATACTGGCTATAAAACAACAGTTATTAAAACAAGCTACCGTAAACGATGCCGTTATTATTTCGCTTAGCGGGCACGGTGTGGTGGATGATGAGTATAACTTTTACTTTGCTACCCACGATTTAGACTTTAAAAAACCCGCCCAAAAAGGACTAAGCTATGCCGATATACTTTGGCTGCTGGATAGTATTCCTGCGCGCAATAAATTGGTGTTAATGGATGCCTGCCACAGTGGCGAACTTGACAAAGAAGAAATACTGGGCATTGAAGAACTAAACCAACACCCTGCCGATTCCAATGTGCGCGCTATGCGCAGCGGTATTGAGCTATTGGTAGATGAAAACGAAAACAAAGGGCTAGGCTTGGGTAGCACCTTCCAGTTGATGCAAGAACTGTTTGCCAATATTGGGCGCGGCAATGGAGCCACTATAATATCGGCAGCGGCAGGTACCGAGTTTGCTTTTGAAGGCAATAAATGGAAAAACGGAGTATTTACCTACTGCGTGCTAAAAGGGCTTACCGAAAAACTTGCCGATGCTGATAAAAACAACACCATTACCGTAGCCGAATTGCAAAACTACGTATCAGCACAAGTGCAGCAGCTTACCAACGGAAAACAACGCCCCACAGGTCGCCAAACCAATTTTGATAACAATTGGGTGGTGTGGAAGTAAGTGTTTTGAATTCGGTAAGTCTTTCTTATTCATCGATGGGGTGGTTTTAATAAACCTTCACTATTGCTATATTTGCCTCTGATACATAATACACCACAAACGATGAAGTACCCACAAATAGACAGTAAACTTTTTATAGAAAACCGTGCCCGTTTCATTAAACAACTGAAACCTAATAGCATTGCCATATTTAACAGCAATTACGAGTATGTATGGAACGGTGATGCCAGCCACACCTTTAAGCAACACAGCGATATGATTTGGCTAAGTGGTATTGACCAAGAAGACAGTATATTGGTGATATATCCTGATTGCCCAATACCCGATTTTCGCGAAGTGTTATTCCTAAAACAAACTAACGAGCATATAGCAGTGTGGGAAGGACATAAATATACCAAAGAAGAGGCCACATCAGCATCAGGCATAAAAAGCATATTTTGGAACGACGAGTTTGAAGCTAGAATACGCCAAGTAGTGAACCTTGCCGATAACATTTACTTGCCTTTGAATGAGAATAACCGTTTTGGCTACAAATCGCCATACAAAGACCTTGATTTTGCCCACGAGATGAAATCAAAGTTCCCCTTACACAATTACGAGCGTACTGCGCCCATTCTGCACCGTTTACGTGCTATAAAATCAGAAACCGAGTTGGCATTGATGCGTACAGCTGCTGGTATATCAAAGAAAGGGTTCGAGCGTTTGCTACACTTTGTAAAACCCGGTGTTTGGGAACATGAAGTAGAAGCCGAGTTGATACACGAATATATTCGCAACCGTGCCAATGGGCACTCGTTTTCGCCCATAGTAGCATCAGGCGCAAGTGCTTGTGTGTTGCATTATGTTGAAAACAACAAGGAATGCAAAGACGGCGACCTACTGTTGGTGGATTGTGGCGTTGATTATGCCAACTACTCAAGCGATATGACACGCACCTTTCCCGTAAACGGACGTTATACCGCCCGCCAAAAACAAGTGTACGATGCCGTTTTGCGTGTACAAGGCCAAGCCAAGCAAATGCTAGTGCCGGGTACTATGTGGCCTGAGTTTCAGAAAAACGTAGAAGAAATAATGGCAAAAGAGCTTATAGATTTAGGTTTGCTAACCACCGACGATATTAAAAACCAAGACCCTAAATGGCCAGCCGTTAAAAAATACTTCCCACACGGTAACTCGCACTTTTTGGGCATAGAGGTACACGATGTAGGTCGCTACCACGAGCCTATGAAGGCGGGGATGGTATTTAGTAACGAACCTGGAATTTATATTCCTGAAGAGGGAATAGGCATACGTATTGAAAATAGCGTACTTATCACCGCTAATGGAGGTGTTGATTTTATGGATGAAATAAATATTCCTATTGAAACTGAGGCAATTGAAGATATGATGAATAGTGGACGATAAAATATTTCATATTTCGTTTGCAAATTACAAAACAGAAACTCATATTTGCACTCCCAAAAATCAAGAATAAATTTTTGAAACGGGGCAAATAAAGAGGGCATAACCCTAGTGGTTAAGCATCCCGACCAACGGTCGGGAGGTTCACAGTTCAAAGAATTTGCAAATAAAAGGGGGCATAGCTCAGTTGGTTCAGAGCATCTGCCTTACAAGCAGAGGGTCACAGGTTCGAATCCTGTTGCCCCCACAAAATAGAAACCTCATCAGTAATGGTGAGGTTTTTTTGTTTATTGGCGTTTATGTATTTCACTTATATCCTTTATTCAAAAGCAAAAACAAATACTATGTAGGGTATACGGGCGAGAGCTTGAAGGAAAGGCTACGCAAGCACAATACCAACCACAAAGGTTTTACAGGCGGTGTTTTCGATTGGGAAGTGAGGCATTTTGAAGAACACTCAACAAAGGCAGATGCTTATCAAAGAGAGCTTGAAATTAAAAAGTGGAAGAGTAGAAAGAAAATAGAAAAACTTATTAATAGCTCAACTGGTTCAGAGCATCCCGACCTATAAGTCGGGAGAGTCACAGGTTCGAATCCTGTTGCCCCCACAAAATAGAAACCTCATCAGTAATGGTGAGGTTTTTGTTGTTATAAGGTTAATCCTGATTATCAAGCCTTCTTCACAAACTCTGATTTTAAACTCATGGAGCCAAAACCATCAATTTTGCAATCAATATTGTGGTCGCCCTCAACCAATCTAATGTTTTTTACTTTTGTGCCTATTTTTATAGGGTTGGGAGCACCTTTTACAGGTAAATTTTTAATCACAATTACCGAATCACCATCACTTAAAAGGTTACCGTTAGAATCTTTCACCACCAAACCCTCTTCTTCCTCAGCCATTACTTCAGTATTCCATTCATGTCCACATTCGGGGCATTCATACAGTCCATCTCCTTTTGAATATCCGTAAGGAGAATTACATTGTGGGCAGGGTTTCATTTCGTCAGACATAATCTTGGGTAGTTTTAAGGGGTAAATTTAGTGCTTGGTTCGTGATAAACCTTTTAAGGATTAGTGCAAAGGTATTATTTTAAATACTTTTGTATCATCAAATGAGTAAACAAACCAACCCTGTTACAGTAAAAGAAAACTTACACCAACGTAACAGGCACAGAAATGGGTATGATTTTCCCGCACTTACAACTGCTTTGCCTCAACTATCAAAGTATGTTGCACCTAATAAATACGGCAATTTATCTATTGATTTTAAAGACCCTAGCGCGGTAAAAGCACTAAACAAAGCATTACTAATTGCTTTTTACGGTATTAAAGAGTGGGATATTCCACAAGGATATCTGTGCCCGCCAATACCTGGTAGAGCTGATTATATGCATAATATAGCCGATTTATTAGCTGATGTTAATAGGGGCGTAATTCCTCGCGGTAATGCAGTAAATGTTTTAGATATTGGTGTAGGTGCAAACTGCATTTATCCCTTTATTGGGCATCAAGAATACGGATGGCAGTTTGTAGGTACTGAAATTGATGACATAGCCATTGTCGCCGCAAAAAAGAATATTGATGGCAATAACCTTGCTGCAAGTATTGAAGTGCGCAAGCAACCCAATACAATAAACTATTTTAAAGGTATTGTGCAGCCCAATGACCTGTTTGATGTTACTATTTGCAATCCTCCGTTTCATGCCTCATCAAGAGATGCACAAGCAAGTACAGAGCGCAAGTGGCGTAATTTGGGTATTAAAAAAACAGGCAAACAACTAAATTTTGGCGGCACAAATGCTGAATTGTGGAGCGATGGGGGAGAAGAACGCTTTGTGGGTAATATGATTGCTGAAAGTGTTTTGTTTGCCAAATCGTGTTTGTGGTTTACTTCGCTGGTTTCGAGACAAGAAAACTTGCATATATATTACGATGCGCTGGACGATGTGAATGCGAAACAGGTGGAAACCATTGATATGGGTCAAGGCCAAAAGATTAGTCGCGTACTTGCGTGGACGTTTATGGATGTGAGTGAGCAAGAAGAATGGGCACGTAAGCGGTGGAGTAAAATAAAAAAATAGAACTTAAAACTTCTTTGCACTAGGCTGTTATGCCCAAGGTCTGCTACTATATACTAAACCTCATCAGCACGATGGGGTTTTTTCATTTAGACTCATTTTCATTACACCGTTAAAAATATCTGGTTTATCAAACAGTTATTAATGGCCTATTATTTCGTATTTAAAGCCTCAATCTTTGTATCGGCAATTGTAGCTAAACAAAGTGGAGCAGAACCCACTCTTCCCCAAGCGGGGAAATAAAAACGGGTCTTTCTATTAGACTTTAAAAATAGAGGTGAAATCTGAAAAGCCTTACGAGTAGGAAAAAAACAAAAAAAATATCATTATGGCATCAATTTCTTTTAACCCATCAAAAAGTGGACAAGCGGCTGTGCAATCAGCTGATTTTGAAAACGGTTTTACAGTAACCCAAAACGGTAATGTATTTAACTTTAAAGGCGAATGGATTTGTCCAATAAGTCCTGTACCCGCTTACTACACCCAAAACATGATTTGTGTTTGTAACGATACAGGAAACTGTGCTGCTATTAATGCTGCGTTTACCTTTAACGGCAGCACCGCAACTGTTGCTGGCAGCATGGCGGTTAGCAACACAACAACTCCATTTAGTAATACAGGTATAGCCGTTATTGCTGCTGATGCAGGTACTACAAGTGCGTTTATTGCAGGCTCAACTGCTCCCAATGCTTATATAAGCGCGCCTTACCTTATCGGTCACATAGGCGAAGCTTCTTTTTAAAGAAAGCAAAATCTTTGTTTATAAAGGATGTTTTCTGAAACATAAAGTAACCTGCTACACAGCAGGTTACTTTGTTTATTATTTCATGCATTATTCTGTATTTCTAATCCAAAAGCATTAAGACTTTTAAAGCTAATTTTCATCTTCAAAACCAGATATTTTTAACTGGTTTTGAAAAGAGATATAAATATTGTTTTATGTAAAGCTGATTTATTCAACCTTTGTTTAATCAAAAGAAGGCTTGATGTATAGCGCATTTTGCATAATTTTGGTAATATAAATTTATTATCACCTTTAAAATACATTACTTATGGCAACTACTTCAGTTACTCCAATTACTCCGCCACTGACAATATCATTGGACGACGCAAGAAGCAAAATTGGCTTTTGGCGAGCCGACCAAAGCAACATACAAAATGAAATTAGTGATAGCCACCCTGATGTAGCACAATCGCCGGTTTTAACCTCTAAGGCCTTTACCTTTTATTTGAAAGACTTTCAACAATTGTTTGGCAGAATAAATTATTGGAATAGTGGTGGAAATACTGGTTTTTCGTACGAGCCATCAGCACCGACTAGAGTAAACCCGGTTAATGCAGTAAGGCTTTATGCCGGAAACAATGTTGAAACAACGCCTGAAAATAATCCGATTGGTCGTATAGTTGGCGTAGGGGTAACAGGTTTTCGTCCTGACTTTAACTCGGGGGGTGATGATGTTATTAATTTAACCACAGGGGCAACACATATTTATGATATCTCGCATGCAGGCCCTCCATTATCTGCTGAAAATGGTATTATGAGCCATAGCGGTGAAATACCTGCCTCGTCAGAATTTACAATCTCATTGGCCGATGCGCAAAGCCGCATACTTAATTGGGGCGTAGACCAAGCAACAATAAAGGAGTATTTAACCCTCAATAATTCACCCGTAGTAATTACAGGTTCAGTAGCATTTCACCTTGATGAACTTAAAATAATACTTGGGGCGATAGAAGATTATAATGAGTCAGAAGCATCAATAATACCCCCAGTTGCAATTTCGAATCCAATTACCGCTATCCGGTTTTATTTTGGAAAGAAAATTGAGCAAGGTATGCCCATTGCCCCTTATGCTTGTTTGATAGCTGTGGGGGTTACTGATTTTAATTCAACAACAGGCCAAACTAATGGAGGTATTGATGTAATACAACTGCCCGAATTGCCGGTAATACCTGTAAACAATGCATTGAAAAGTGCTATTTATGATTTTTCGTACCCTTGCCCCACCACTTGTCCCAGTCCAGGTATGGGAATAATGGATCCCACTTTCTCATAATATTATGAGTTGGCAAACAGTTTCACGTTACCTTTTATCATGTTTGAACAAATACGGAACATTTTTTTTGAGTATTCAAACCTCGTAATTTTAATTCCATTGCTAATTGCAGCAATGAATTTTAAAAACTATACGTCAGATTTAAAAATAATTTTTTATTATTTGGCGGTAGCCACAGTTACACAAGCAGTATCTTTTGCTTTTTGGAAACAATCAGTAAATAATTTCCCTATACTGCATCTGTATACCATTATAGAGTACTTGTTGCTACTGTGGTTTTATAGCGTTGTGCTTAAAGAGTTTATTCCAAAATATGTGTTCATAGTTCTATCAATTGCATTTCCAATATTCTCAATTCTTAACTCGCTTTATATTGAAAATATTTATGCCTTTAATACTTATGGACGTTCGCTAGAGGCATTAATATTCATATTTTTAAGCATCAGTTGGTTTGTTAAAATTGTTGCCGAAGATGAAGAAACCCGACTTATGGGCAAGGCAATTAATTATATAAACAGTGGGTTTTTGGTGTACTTTGCAGGGTCGATAGCAATGTTTTCATACAGCAGTTATGTAGCGCAAATGAGCGAAGCACATCGTATAAATGTTTGGACAATACATACTGTGCTTGCTGTGCAGCTATACATACTTATTGCAATAGGACTATGGAAAGCGAGAGCCAAGTAAAATTCTATTTTGGCATAATAGCCGTTATGTTGGCCTTTGTAATTATTACAGGTGGTTTTATACTGGCTGTAATTCGCTACCAAAAGCGTTTGTATTTTAAACAACAAGAATTACTTAGGCTTGATGCCCAACACAAAAAAGAACTATTGCTTAATAGTATTGAGTCAGCAGAAACTGAGCGGATGCAACTAGCAAAAGATATACACGACGAGGTAGGGAGCATTTTCTCAACTCTGTCACTATCAATTAATCAAATAAATTGTGATGATCCTAAACAGCAAAACCACTTAATAACTAGCAAAAGCCTTATTCAATCAGGTATTGATAGTGTGCGACGGATATCTAGGGCTATTGTGCCGTTTGAGTTGGAGTTATTGGGCTTAGAGCAAACTATAGAAAGCTTTTTTGATACCCTAAGTTCAGTGTCAGCAATTGAAATTGTGTTTGAAAACACCGCTCCCCTTGAAAAACTAAATACCAGTGCCACTCTTGCATTGTACCGTATAGTGCAAGAGTTAAGTTCAAACTGTATTAAATATGCTAATGCAAAAAACATCAATCTGAATATCCAGAGCGACGGGGTTGAGATTATACTTTGTTATACGGATGATGGGGTGGGCACTTCGCTAAGTGGTGAACGTGTTACAAAAGGTATAGGATTAAAGAATATTGAAAGTAGGGTAATATTAATGAATGGGGAGGTTAATATTATATCACAGCCCGATGAAGGATTTATTTGTGAAGTAAAGATTCCCCTGAAAAACAACTCAGTTATATGATAAATATTGCATTTGCCGAAGACCAATTGCTGTTTCGTAAAGGAATGGTAGCCTTATTACAAACCTTTGATGATATTAAAGTATGTATTGAGGCCGAGAATGGGCAAGATTTGCTAAATCAACTTGCCTCGACACAAGAACAAATACACGTAGCCTTGCTTGATATTAATATGCCCGTAGTTAATGGCATAGAAGCCTTAAAGCAAATGCGGATAGTATACCCTGCCATTAAAAACATTATTTTAACTGTGCACGAGGAGGATAAGTTTATACATAAACTTATTGAAGAAGGTGCTAATGCTTATTTGGCTAAAAATGCCGACCCTGATGAGGTAAGAAAAGCCATACAAGCTGTTACTACACACGATTATTATTTTAACGAAAAAACAATTGGCGTTATGCGTAACTATAATACGGCTAAAAAACAAAAAAGATCGCTGCAAACAGTAGAAGATTTAACCAATCGCGAAAAAGAAGTACTACTTTTTATTTGCCGAGAATTTACAAGTCAGGAAATTGCTGAAAAACTATTTTTAAGCGAGAGTACAGTTAACGGACACCGCAACAACCTGTTGGCCAAAACAGGGGTGAGGAACACGGCAGGCTTGGTGTTGTTTGCTATTAAAAACAACCTTTTCGATATCGATTTTCGGTAGAATAATAACAGATAAATAACCCTAAAAAGCAGATGCGACAATAAGTGCGCAATAAAGTTTGCCTATCTATGTAGCGTTGTGCTTAATTATCAAAAATTATCAACATAAATAAACTAAAATTATCAATGAAAAATTCAATTACTATTAAAATTGCCAACAACACGGGTATTAAAGATACCGAGCTGTATGTTTTTATTGCTGATGGCTTAAACAACTTTTATAAGCTTGATGCCGCTAACAATTGGGTAGCTACTGCACAAACTGCTGCTTGTAGTGTATTGCTTAACAGTATACCTTCAACAAATGGTTTGTACACCTTCTATCTAAATTCAGAGAACAGTATGACGGGTGGAAGGATATGGTTTACTACCTCCGCTACTGCTTTAAGTGCGGGCACAAATGGCATTGTACAACCGCCTGCACTTGCTGATTACGTGTTTGACTTTGTAGAATTAGCAATAACTCCCACTGTAACAGCTCCAAGTGGTGCAAAAACTTTGGGTAACGCAAATATCGATACCTCGCAAGTAGATTCATTGGGTATACCCATTACAGTATACATCAATCCTACTGAGAATGGCTTACAGTTTCCTCCGCCGTTAACAGGTGATACCTCTTCGCTAAACTACCCAAATGTTATTGGCATACAACCTTGGCGTTCGCTTGATAAAATTATTTCTGATTTTACTACTAACCTTACGGGTACATCTTATGCCCCTTTTAGTGTTTGTGGCTGGGCTAGTGGAACAGTAAAACGTTTGGTAGCTCCTTTTCACCTTATTAATAACTACACTAGTGATAATGCACCAACTGCATTGGCTACGTTTTTAGATAATGCCATATATAGTTTCTTTAAGTATTATATGGGTAAAACGATTACACTACAAGACCCTGTAAGCCTTAACTATTATCATGGCACGGTAACTACGGTTACTGCTACTGATACAACAGGCGGGACTTCAACCTATAATGTATTACAGTTTACCGGATCGGGCGAAACCTATAATGTGTATTTCCCTTACTTTACCACCAATTGTGCTTCACTTCCCGGCGTCTTAACAACAGGTGTTGCTTTATCGCCTCCGCCAACATGGTGGACAGGAAATTTACCTACAACAATGCCGGCTACAGCTATGGCTTTGGCTTGTGCGGGTACTTTTAGTGATTATAAATACCAAACAGGAGTAACTAATTCTGATTTATTGGGTAATTTAGAAAACCAAGTGGTAAGTCTTATCACTAGGGGAATGTCTCCTGTAATTGACAATTTAATTTCTTTCAAAGCACAGTTCTCTGCGGCAGATATTGTAAACAACCAAGTTAGTATCACCTCATTGCCTAGTGGTGAAGTCATAACAACATCAATGAAAATTGTAAAACAAATGGCTGCACAACCTACCGATGTTGTATCGGCTGTAGTTGAAAATGGAAATACAAAACAAATTATAATTACCGATCCTGTAGGAAATATTTTGCCCGTGCCTGAATGCCTGTTTCTTTGTGGTGAGTTTTATCCGCAAACAACCAACTCGGCAGGGTATTCAAATATGTACTCCAACTATTTGCATTATGGCTTAGGCACTAGTCCTGCACCCTTACTTAACAATATTGGGTATGGTTTTGCTTTTGACGACCAAGGCGGTTATTCAAACGATGTTACAGCAACATACAACAGTGATAATGCACTTACCGTAGGTATCTTTTTAGGGCCTTTGGAAAAAGTTGAAATTGATTAATACTGCTGTATAAAAGCAAAAATCCTTGCCGAATTTTCGGCAAGGCTTTTTTTGTGTCAGAAAGAATATTTATGTGTATTAATAATCTACTTTTATCAACTTAGCTTGGTGATTTTTTGTACTAGTACTTACAGTTAAAATATAAACTCCAGCCGACCAATTGGGCGTATTAATAGTGATTTTTCCCGTGTTGTTTTGTAATACAGTTTCATACATAGTTTTACCTTGTACATCACAAATTTTTATGTTTACGGTTTGAGAAGCAATTTTGCTTAAATCAATCTCAAGTTTAGTGCTAAAGGGGTTGGGGTAACTTGAAATATTATTTTGCTCAACATTTTGCACTGATGTTGGGCTGGTTTTCCAAGAGCCATAGCACGAAGTAAACCAACCTGTAAGGCCATTTGAGTTTATATCGGTTACAGATTGTAACGTACTGTTTAGTACATACGCAGGGCCAATTTGAGTATTAGGGTCTGGGTAACTACCGTAGTTATAATTTATCTGTATAGGATTTTGCCACAGTATATTCCAGTCGGCATTACTAGCAAATTGGTTAGAAGCATCATAACTTGGATTTCCTTGGTCTACGAGGTAACCCGAACCAACAATACCAGATATATTATTCAGGAATTTATTACAATCAAACTGAACATTAATAGGCGTTGTTTGAGAGTTAGCACCAAAGATATTATTCGTTATCGGGTTGTCCTCAGGAGCTACAATTGCGCCATAATTGTTAAATTCAAATAGGTTATGGTTAAAGTTAGTAAATACTGCGGGGTTGGTGTGATTATAGAATTCTATACCGTTGTGGCAATTAAAAAATGAATTGTACGAGGCATCAATTCCACAACCATTGGTTGAGTATACACCAACAAGTTGCTTGTTATAGGTAGCTGTAAAAACATTTCCATCAAACGTATTATTAGAAATGATTACAGGATAAGAGTCGTCAGTATAAATACCTATTGAGTTTTCTTTATAAAAACTGCCCGCTGAAACATAAGTACTATTTGAACTTAAAAGTGCAATACTGGCATTTGAGAACATAGGCGCATAGGGAAGGGTGATTGGTGGCTGAATGGGTGCAAATAAATCACGGGTAAAGGTGTTGTTGTCAAACCTTAACGATTGAGAATGGTCAACCAAAACAGCCGGAGCTAAAAACGGAACAGGGCTAGCAAAATAGCTGTGTGGGCATGTGCTTGCTAATGTGCGCTTAAATCTGCTATCTCTAAACCAACCAAAATGACCTGAAGGATAGTATGGCCCCACAGCAACGTGAATGCCGTTATTGTCAAAATCGCAATTGTTAATTTCAAAATAGCCGCCATCCATTGAATAAAGCCCTATTGTAGCTTCACTTATATAACTGTTTGATATGTATACCTGCCCGTGTAGAGAATTAGGTAAAGAGGGGCCACTGTTGGGCGCACCTGGGTTGCCTTGTACTATTATACCTTCCCACGAGTTACACCCTGTAATATTTACATTAACTAAATTAAGAATAGCACCCTGTTCAACAATTATTTTACTGCAACTACCCATTATTAAATTGGTGTTAAAAAAGGTAATATCAGCCCCATTTTGCAAAGTAACAGTACCAGTAATTACAATACCGTTAGGGTCGGTAAATAATTGTGTAGTGTTGTAAGTAGGATTTATTAACCCTAAATAACTAGGTGGTAATGGGCTTACGTCAGCCAAGTCGGGACAGAATGGATCAACTTTTAATCTAAATTCATTAGAGATTGTTTCGCCGCAAACATCTTTACCCACTAATACGTATGTGCCGGGCAAATTGTTATTAATAATAGGGCAACTGCATGGGCCCATAAGCAATTCGCCATCTCGATACCAAGTATAGGAGGTGAATGTATTTGGATATTGGTTGATATCAACGCCTATTTCAACTCCATTAAAGCCAGCATACGAGTGTGGGGTTGAAATGCTAATTTTAAAATCGTTGGTAGGGTCATAGTCATAAGTGTTTGATGTTGACGTGCACCCTCCGCGCGAATCGGTTACTTCAACATAATATATTCCCGTAGTCGAAGCCCAATATTTATTAGAAGTATAATCCTCTATCAAAACACCGTTTTTATACCATTTATACACGTACTGGCTTCCAGTAGGTGATGCCTTTAACTCAATGCCATTTGAACGATCACAAATTGTAGAGTTCATGGTTAGGCTTGCCGTAAACGGTGCATAAATGGTTACATTTTTAAATACATGCTGACCATTTGCATCTAAGTGAACAATGTAAGTGCCCGGTGCAAAGGTATGTGTTGGGTTTTGTACATAGCTTGCTGTACCATCATTAAAATACCATGTGTATGACGATGCACATATTGATGTTTTAAAATCTACTTCATTGCAGTTTTTAGGAACAAAACTAAAGTCAACAGTGAATTCAGTCGCATCTACATCATTAGGAAAACCGTTACCCGAATGTATATTTTGTAATGGAGAACTAACCAAACTTACCCCTTCGGCACTATATCCACAGGCATTGGGAGATGCTGAAGAAGCTTTTTGGTTGGGAAGGTATATTGCTCCAAGGTTTTGTGTTTCTCCGTAGTTAACATAAATAACATCATCGGGGCCAAGCTGTAGTGCCAAAATTTCTGTATTAGTGCTGGCATTTATTAGTTGCTTTGTTTCGCTTGGTGTAGCAGCTGTTAAATCATATTGGTATAAGAAGTAAGTAGCATATATACTTGTATTATTATCTGTTAAGTAAATCAATTTAGAATCAGGGCTAAAGGATAAACCTGTTGAACCCCCGTCCAAAGTTACTTGGTCTTGCAAATCTCCCGTTGAGCGGTTGAAAGTATACACTTTTGTATAACTATTTCCATCAGCAGCATCCAAATATGAGAAAGCAAGCATACTACCATCGGGGGATGCCTTTATAGGCGATGTTATTAAGTAATCGATTGAGATAGCTACCGTATTTACAAGTGATACAGTGGGAGAGAACTTATAAATATAAAGAGACTCAGGGTTATAGTTTTGGTTGCTGCTTACAGTAATTATCCAGTATTCGTCTGTTCCACAAGCTTCTATTGCTGTTAGCTTTGAAGATGTGTATGGAGCACCATTCCCATCAACCAAAGCCCCAACAGGAGCAGGCATTGCGTTGCGAGCTGATAAATAGTAGCTCGAACCTGTTCCGGGCACAGGGTTAATTCCTATGTCGTAAATATAAAATCCGTCGCTGCTACTTTGATTAAATGGAGCAATAAATAAATTATAGTTACTTGTCGTACCGGGCTTTTTTAATAGTAAACCCCCTCCGTTGTATATACTGGAAGGGAAAGCGGTGGTTACAGCTAATGAAACATCTAGTGAAGCATGCATGAAATCATTTATCTCGTAGCGTCCCCCACTTACTTCGGGGCCACCATAAAAAGCCGTATTGTTGGTTGATACATCAGTGATGCAACTACTTCCTCCAAGAAAATTTAACGTATTATTAAAATCAGCCACAGGCTTACCGCTCGAAAAATCTAGCCCCGCTTTATTACCAAAATACCAATGTGTGTTTTGGCTAGTAATGGGGTTACAATCGGTAACCATTACATACTCGTTTTTTGTAGCCGTAAATAATACTGTACCGCCTGTATTTTTTATTGATAAAGATACTGTGTAAAGACCATTGGTAGTGTAAGTGTGTGAGGTTGTATTGCCAACTATGTTATTTGCAGTGCCACCGTCTCCAAAATTCCAAAAATACCTGTACGAAGGGTCGCTTAGTATCGCCTCAAATGTTGCACTTGTGCTGTTACACACCTGTTGTGAATTTTGAATGAAGAAATCAGTTGTTGTATTTACAGCGCAAGAAACGGCAAATTTAGCATCAAGTCTCCCTACACCCATAAGTCCCGCATAGTCAGGATTAAGATGGTCGGTATTATAAGCACCATTTAATAAGCAGTTTTCTATTTGTGTTGCTGTGTATGATGGATTGGCAGATTTTATTAATGCACAAACACCTGCCACCATAGGAGCTGATAACGAGGTGCCTGAAGCATACGCATAATCATCTGTTGTTGCTGCAAAAGCACAATAAATGTTTTCACCGGGGGCATATATATCCGCATCAGAAACATATCCCCAGTTTGAGAAGCCCGACTTTTTGTCGTTAGGGTCAGTAGAACCTACTGATATAACATGGTTTAAAGCTGCGGGATAAATTTTATAAGTAGGGGTTTGTATACCTGGAATATTGGGTAAATACTGAAGCCCCTCATTTCCTGCCGAAGCAACAAAAACAATCCCAGCGGCATGGCCCGCATCAATCATACTTTGATAAATGCTAACCATCGGGTCAGTTGGGTCGTAGGGTGTGCCTGAAGATATTGATACCACATTAGCATTAGCTGCTATGGCATAAGCAATGCCATCCCAAATTTGTCCTGCACTATTGCTGTTCCAGTTTATATCCTTTTGTGTTTTAACAGGGATTAGTTTACAACCATAACCTGTTGAAGCAATGCCTTTATAATTATTAGATGCACCAATGGCAGTACTGGCACACAAAGTACCGTGCGTCATATAATCATAGTATGCTAGTGGGTAGGGCATACTTGCGTCATTATCATTATCAGCAACGTCCCATCCGTTCACGTCATCAATATAACCGTTTCCATCGTCGTCAATGCCGTTTCCGGCTATTTCACCAGAGTTAGTCCACAAAGTAGAAGCTAAATCTTCGTGGTCAAGCCTAAAAGCAACATCCACTACAGCCACAGTTACACTTGAACTGCCTGTAGAAATGTTCCAAGCCCCTTCTGCGTTTATTTTTTTTAATCCCCATAGTTTATCGTAATGAATATCGTTGGGAATTATGTGGTTTTTTAAAGGCTTGTCCAGTGCAACAAATTCCACAAAGGGTAGCAGATTTAAACGCGAAATAATAGTACTTACATCGTCTGCGTTTTCACATTGTACTCTATAAGTGCGCACTAAAACAGGCGTTTTAAGCATTGCAAACGGACGGTGTATTTTTTCAATACCGGTAATTCCCTTCAACAGTGCTAATTCAGAGGGTAACTCGCTATCACCCTTTTTAAAGTCGGGGATGGTTAGTGAACTACTTTCTTTTATTTTAAAGTAGATGTACTGCGTTGAAGGGGAAGTTTCGGCTGATAAATTAGCCGAAGAAGGCTTTACATTTGATAGTTGTGCTTTAAGCTTTGCTGTAGGGTATAAAAGAGTGATGAACAGCAAGCTTAATAACATTAAGCTGAATTTTTTTTGTTCCATGATTAATAGATTTTGTAATGAAAGTTGGTTCTATTAATCTTATATATCAATCACCACTTTATAAGTGGTAAGTAATTTACTATAAGTGGTAGAGCTGATTTTATAAATGGGAAAAGGTCTTTTATTTACATTCGGCTTTGTGAAGCTATATATGTGCTTAGTCTTATATCTGTAGAAAGAAATCCAACAAAAAAGCCTTGCCAAAAATTCGGCAAGGCTTCTTTGTTAGATTTTAACCCAATTAATTACTTGCCTGTGCAGTATATAATTGCTGTAAAAATTGTTTTAAAGTAGTTGGTTTTTTGCCTGTTAGCAATTCAATATCATTACTTGTTTGGCTAAACTCGCCTTGTTTAATTCCCTCAGCAAAAGCTGCCGAAAAATTTGCCATATTAGCAGGAACACCCATGCTAACTAAGGTTGATACAAACTCATCTTTTGAAGGAGAAACGTAATTAATTGTTTTACCGCTAATTTCTGAAAGTATTGAGGCTATATCAGTAAACGATACCGCTTCGGTATTGCTTATATCGTATATTTTGTTTTCGTGCCCTTCGGAAGCCAATACGTTAGCACATACCTGTGCTATATTATCGCGAAGCGTAAAAGCAGCTTTACCCTCACCTGCGGGAAAGTATATAGCGCCAGTTTCTAATACCTTCTCGCCCAAAAACATAGGCAAAACATCCATATACAAACCGTTTCTTAAAAAAGTATATGCCATGCCCGATTCTTTTAGCCACTGCTCAGCCTTTAAGTGCGATTGTGCTATAAAGGCAACGGGCGATGTTTCAGTTTCGTTTTTGCGTGCGAAGCTGGTATATATTACATGTTTCACGCTTGCTTCTTTTGCGGCCTTTACAATATTTTCGTGTTGTTGTACGCGGTTCGACATATCGCTAGCCGATACAAAAAGCAGTTTATCAATACCTGTAAATGCATTTACTAATGATGTGTAATTATCATAATCGCCCACGCGTATCTCTACACCCAGTTGTTTTAAATCATCAGCCTTAGCAGCATCACGCACCATTACGGCAATATTTTTCGCTTCTACTTTTTCAATTAGTTTTGTTACTGTGGCTTTGCCAAGGTGGCCTGTTGCGCCGGTTACTAAAATCTTATTCATTGTTTTATTTATTAAAATGTAAATTTTTTATGGTAACTAAAATATTGTTAGTTACTTTTGGTGAGTCAAAGGTAAGGCGATACTTACAAGCTTACAAGAAGGCACGGCAGGGTAGTATACTTACTTTGGCGTAACTATTACTGATAATGAGATGAATACATTAGAAAATTTTTTAGAAAAAGATGCAGATTTAGGCACTTGCCCCGTTCGGTCGGTGTTAGATAGGTTGGGCGATAAATGGTCTATACTAGTAATGATGATTTTGGGCGAGAAAGAAACCATGCGTTTTAATGAGTTGAGCAAAGAAATTGGCGATATATCGCAAAAAATGCTCACCGTTACCCTACGTTCGCTTGAGGCTGACGGGTTGGTAACCCGCACCATATATGCCCAAGTGCCCCCAAGGGTTGATTATAAGATAACCCCATTGGGCAGAAGCCTTGTGCCGCATATTGTAAGCCTATCACACTGGGCTAAACAAAGTATGCCGGCCATAAAAAAATCGCGCGCGCAATTTCAAACCAAAGTGGGTTGAAATAACTGACCCTATATGCTACTAACCTTATAATTTGTAAGCATATTTTTTATTTTCCTTTTGGGGGACAAAAGGAAACAAAATCCTTTGTCCTGCAAGGCATTTTTCCTGAACACAGGCTCCCATCCCTTATAAAATTCTTCCCGTTGCTTGGTAATTTTTAAACAGTGTTGTTATATAAAGTTATGCCAGCTTTAAAAAAATTACACTAGGCAACTTGGCGCACTTGCCTATCGCAATTTTATAATGGCACACGCTATACAGGACGGCTAGCAAAGGCAACCTTTTTAGCTTTAAATTGCGTTATATAAATATGAAAAACCTAACGCAATGGTATTTGGTTGTTTTATTCTTGAGCCTTTACTTTTTTGGTTGTAGCTTAAAAAAGCGTGTGACCACATCGGTTTATGGCAGTCATCAAAACACTACAATACTTTCTGAGCCAAAATGCGATAGTTGTTTAGAAAGCTTTAATTATAAATTTTCTGCGCGTTTACAGCAATCTTTAAAATTAGAACCGTTAAACTATGCTAAAGATACCTTCCATTTTAGATTTTGGAGAGTGAGCCAAGCTATTGATATATGGACAACTGATTATAAAAATTTTGGAGGAGTAGTAACCAGTTTTTATGAGAAGTATAAGAAACTAAAAGTTGGAGAGAAGCCCTACGAGGGAGAGACAAAAACAGTAAAACAGCAGCATGTTTTAGATTCAAACAAAGCAAAACAAGCTTTTGATTTGATATTAAAATATGATCTATTAAACATTCCTGATTGTATGCAGATTAAAGAATGGCGATGGGGTTTTGATGGATTTTCTTACATTATAGAAACATCTACCCCATTAAATTATTCTTTAAAAACATATTGGTCTCCAAAAGCTCAAAAAGAAAGTGTTGTGGAAGCAAAAAACATTCTTGCTTTTGAGAAGAGTTTAGATACAATACTTGGTTTAGATAAGCTGGGGGATGAGTTTAAAAGCAATGTTCCATCAGGTAGTTACGTTATTAGTGGAACAATAATTCATTTTCAAAAATTTTAAAAGTAATAACATAAAGCAAGTCCCCTAAACTTTATTATTTTAATCAAAAATAGCAAAGCCCCATTTATTTAAATGGGGCTTTGCTTGTTTTAAAAGTATCAGCAAAATTTTACCTTGTTAGGTACACTTGGTATATTTTGTTGCTGGCATAGGTGGGGTTAAACTCGCTGCTTTGCTGTGCAGTGGCCAATATACCGCCATACATAGCCCCTAGCAAAATTTTGCCACTTGCAGGTAGTTTAGAAAAATCTATAATCTCCTCGCTACCGCTATACATAGCCAATGCAGGGTTTAGTATAAACTCGGCATCAGAGCCTATATAAGCAGGCAATGCAGGCGTTTGTTGCGGGTATTCTATTAGTGTCCCGCTAGAGCTACGCACTATGGTAGTTACGTGGTTGCTAAAAGGTAAGGCATTTAGCGGGTTGCCTGACAGCAGCACACCATTTCTATCGTAATAGTAATCGCTAATACCGCCCAAAAGCACAGAATACATGGCTTTAGTGCTTGCATCATACATGGGGATAAAACCACACTCGTACAGGTTAAACTTTTGGCTAAAGCCTTTGTCTAACGTAAACGAAGTAGTAGTACCGCTTTGCATTATGTTAATAGGGTTGGCAAATGCTCCGCCGTGTTTGGTAAACACACCGCCAAATATGGTAAGACCCATACTACCGTCAGACATTACGCTTTCGCTCACTGTTAAATCACGACGGTGAAACTGGCTAAACTCATTTTCAGGTGTAGTCCATGGAGAATCGTAGGCAATATAGTTGCTTATAGCAGGCACACCGTTGGTATTAGTTATCTGAAACTTGCGTATTTGGTCGGTATACAAACCCGTAATCCCGCCTTTGTATATCGTATTATAGTTTTGGCCTACGGTTAGGTAAAACCAATCGCCAATTTTGCGCAGCGCACCACCTGTTACCTGCATACGCTCATCAGTAATAGTATTAATCGCCGCAGCTAAATCGGTAGCATTTCCAACCTTTATAGCTGCTATTGCATTGGGCACATTTATAGCCGTTAGGTTAGGGAAAGTTTGGTAGCAATCGGGCGAATCGGTAGCACAGTTAGAGCCATAGCCGCCTATACAATACAAATAATCACCATCTTGGTAGTAGTTCATATTTGTGCTTTGCAATTGCAAAGCATACTCGCTTGGTATAGCCATTTTGTATTGCTTGTTGGCCACGGGGTCGTACACAAACATATTAGTATTACTATACTTTGTAGGGAAGGTACTCTCGTTATCAGAAGTGCCGTGGAAACCGTTGGTGCGTCCGCCCGTCATTAGCCACAAGCCATTGGCCTGCCCAAAAACAAACGATTGCAAGGCAGGGGTGTTTGTTCCCGTTACCTCTACAAGGGTAATAGTAAAAGGAGCAGCACTATCGGTTGGAGCGGCAGTATCGGTTAATATACTTCCATAGCCATCTTGGGTTTTAGACATAGCGGTTGCCGTACTGTCATCACCACCCGCGTGTTTTGTGTTTTGCTTGCAGGCAATGCCCACAACAAAAAGCGAAACAAGTATTAAATATATCTTTTTCATTGCTGTTATTTTTTTGATAGATGAGTTGAATTTATGAGGTTGGGTTAGTGCCACTTTGTATCACCTTTAAGCACCATGCAGTAAGCAGTGTGCGGCGCGAGTCTGATAAATCACGTGTACGTGGCATAGCTTCGGCAGTGCCCCACATAGCCATACTAACACGGTTGGCTAAACGGCGAGCCATTTCAGGGTCGTCCCAATACTGCGGGTTGTTTAGCGGCACGCGCAAACTCATAGCAGGGTATAGCAAATAATAGTTGCGCAATACCTCGTTATAAATAACATCAAAAGTTAGCAAATCATTACCCACAGGTTGTGCAGCACTTGGGTTTACATAGTATTGGCTATAATCTTTATCATTGGGCAGTATGCGTATGTTTATTAGCGGCGCATAGTTCATAGGAAAATTGCCGTAACTACTTGGCGGTGGTGGGTACGATGAAGGCACGGCCGTAATAAGCCTATTGCCTGCTGTGCCTACGGGTAATGAAATGGGCTGGCCTGCTTTGTAGCCTGCCAATAGAGGTGCTGCTGTGCTAGGCGCTTGGTTGGGTGTGGTATCGTACATCCACAGCGCAAACGAGTCGCTATCAGAGGCGGTAAGTTTCACCCCTTTTTTGTAGATATTAAAGCTAATTTGTACAGGGGTTGCTCCATCAAGCAAGAATGTACTTTGGCTGCCGCCGCTAGGGTTTTGTTCAGCATATACCGATGATTGGTCTGAAACTATCAGGTAAGTAATTTCGCCCAGCAAATTACCAAGGGTGCTACTACTAAGCACAAAATTACCCTCGGTTATCATCGTACTAAAATTATCTATGGTGGTGCTAAAAGGGATATCAAACATCCACCCGCTGGCATCATTAGTCATGCTAGAGTATGGTATTTCGGCAATATTAGTTTGCACACCTTGGTATATTACAGCCAACTGCACGGTGCCAAAATCAAGCTTAGCATTATCGTTAGTTTGGGTAGGGTCGTAACTGCCAGTGTATTTTTCAGGAAAAGAAGCCGTAAAATTTACCGATATAAGCTTATTAGTTTGGTCTACCTGCAAAGTTGCGGGTGCAAGTGCCAGTGCAGGGCCGTTGGCGCTGCAACCTGTTGGCACAGGTACTGCATTGTTGGTAGGTATAAGGTAACGGCCTTCAGGCATCGATTCCATATCACCCTCGTACCAAGGAGCAAGCGTGCCTTGCAATTGCACGTAGCTGGGGTTCATTCCTTTTTCAGCATATAAGGCTATTATTTTATCAAACCATGCTTGACCTTCGTATTTAAAGGTATTTATGGGCTGCATACTTCTAAACATAGAATATTGGCAAACCACACCCGTTAGTGCACGGCCATCGGGCGAGGTAGTGGGCATACCTTCTAAAATAGGCTGACCTGTTAATTCTGATAAAGGCACTACGCATTGGAAAGTGGCTGCGGCACCGTTAGGGCCTGTGAGGTTGGCATTACGCTGAAAATTTATCCATCGGGTAGAAGCCTTGCTAGGCTTACCCGACATTAAAAATTGTTGGTTATAGGTAAGCGAAAGAAAATCGGTAAATACCTGCGAGCTGCTTGGATCCTCTGGATTACAATCAATCAGCATACCCGTGCTGCGTCCTGTACTATCAGGGCGGTTATTAAAACTAAGAGCAGATTGTTGTAATTGCTGGCTAAGGCTAGTGGGTATAGCACTTTTGGGGTCGGTAATGCCTGTTACATTAGCATCAAGCATAGTTAGTCCCATATCGCCATAGTAATTCCACTCACCGGGTATAAGCTGCACCGTGTTTGCGGCGGCAGTAGCCACAGAGCCCTCAGCACGTGATGTTTTCATATTAGCCGTAGCTTGTGTAGGTGAGGCAAAAGTGCCTTGCTCTTGCACCCATGTAATCCAGTCCGCATCAGTCTTGCCGTAGGTTAGCGGTTGCACATTAACAGAGTCGGCAAGTCTAACAGGCTGCCCTGCATAGGGGCTGCCGGGAGGGAATACGTCGCTTGAGTAATCATCGTTGTTGGCCGTACCAACGTTAATAATCATCAGCCCCTTAAAATTAATCCGTGGGAAGTTAAATACGCTCATAATAGTTGTTTTTTTTATTAATGATAGTTTTTTAAGTTTTTCTGTTTAAAAGGCTTCGCCAAAAGCAATATAAAAGCCTGATGTATTGTGTCCCACAGCATAGTCAATACGCAGGTTCACACTCTTTTCTTTATCCATAGCAATACGTAGCCCGCCACCCGTAGTATATTTTAGCACATCAAGCGTGTAAGGATTATCCCAATTATACACTTCACCAGCACCCGCAAACACGGCAAAGCCAATACCCCATTTTACAGGAACACGCCATTCTGCCTGCAAAGCCACATAGTTATTATCTCTATACCTGCCTTGGTAGTAACCGCGCATATCTCTGTCGCTGCCCATTAATCCCATCATTCTAAAAGGAGGCGCTCCGCCCTGCAAAATGCCGTAAGCCTGCAAAGCCAAAACGGTACTTTTTAGTTTATAATACTTGCGGGCATCCACTTCTAATCGGCTAAAATCAACTGTACTACCAAAGGTTTTTCCAAAATATTGTGTACTAAGCGATAAATAAGCCCCTTGTTGCGGGTTTAGTGCATTTAGCCTGCTATCAAACAAATAAGCAGGGCCAACTCCAATAGATAT
Source organism: Bacteroidia bacterium (assembly GCA_037968475.1). GTDB lineage: Bacteria > Bacteroidota > Bacteroidia > UBA8524 > UBA8524 > SB11. Next base: position 24,518 of record JBBKVO010000035.1, on the reverse strand, counting down.
TGCCCCCTTAGCTCCCTGCACAGGCGCATTTTCTAAAATTCCGCCTTGTTTGGGTGCCACACCATACATATTTTGGTACGTAAAACGCCCACCTGCAAAGCTATTTTTACCTACTCGTTTTAGTGCGCTTATATCCGCCTCTACACGGTAGGCATTATACAATTCTTCGGCACTATCGGGCGTATTATCGCCAACGCCCCAGTACAACTCAGGAAACTTACGGTAGCCCAAAACACCCTCGCAATACCATTTTGTATTTTTTGAGAATACATTCCACCCCGCCTCTATAATAAGCTGTTTGTTTTGGGTAAAATTAACCTCAAACTTTGCACTTGATACACGGGCGTTACTATCAGCCTGTAAAAATTTTAAATTAAACAAAGCTACCGCACCCACATACCAGCGTGTTTCTGGCGAATAGCCAATGGCAGGCACAGGAAAAACACTAAAGGGGCGTTTGCGGCTGCTATCTTTTTGGGCATAACCAACCTTACCGCACAAAAGCAGCAAAGTAATAGATAGTATAAAAACTTTTTTTTGCATGAACCTATTTGGTTGAAACCGTTGTGCCCTTTAACTTTTTTTGGAAACTATAACCCACTGCCCAGCCAATGGCCGATATGCCTATAACTACCAAAAACGATACAATTCCCCCCTCAATATCCAGCGCATAAGCACCCGTAATGGCGTATATTATTACTGATGGAACTAAACCCAATAGCGAGTATAGTAGCATATTTTTGGGTGAAACTCCGCTCATGCCTGCTACCACACTGCCCGCCTCAGAAAGTAAGGGCACGGGGCGAGTGATGGCTATAACGGGCAAACCCCAACGTGCAAAAAAGCGTTGCGAGCGATTGATTTCTTCTTGAGGGATAAAACGTAATAAAAACCGTTTGCCGCTTTTACCTGCATAATAGCCTGTAAACGATGCACCCAAACCACCCACCAACGATATTAAAGCACCCCACACGGGGCCAAACAACATGCCGTTGTATATCATTACCAAACTTGAGGGAACGGGTAAGAAAAAATCTATCACCAATAAAAAAATACCAATTAGTGCAGCCCAAGTGCTACCGTCGGTTTTCATCCATTCGGTAGTGTCATCAAAGCCCAAGCCTAGTGTGTTGGCTGCAAAAAACAGCAACAAAAAAAATACAATTAACAAAAATGTGAAGGTAGCAATGCGGCGCATACAACAGTTTTTTTACACCGTAAATGTATAAAGTATATGCTTTAAAACAAAATAAAGCTACAATTGTTGCGGGTGTTTTAAATGGGAATAATTTTTGAAGTTAATTTGTTTGCTGCTTTAAAGTAAAAATCAAACTGACGAATGAGATTTTAATATTATGAATATCATACAAAAACTAAATGTATTAAGCTTAGAGTTGCCACAGGTATCAACACCGGGTGGTAGCTATGTATCGGTAAACGTGCGAGGAGGTATTGCCTATGTGGCCATACAGTTTCCTATAGTAAATGGTGAGTATTTTTATCAAGGGAGGCTAGGGGCAGAGCTTACTACCGAAAATGGCTACCACGCCATGCAATTGTGTGCCCTTAATGTGCTGGCACAAGTGCACGCCAAAGTTGGTTTTGATAAAATTGAAGGGCTAAACCACTTTGATGCTTACTACCAAAGTGCTGATGATTGGGACGATGCCCCCAAAGTGGTAAACGGCGCTTCAGACTTGTTTGTAAACACATTGGGCGATGCAGGCATACATACACGTGCCATATTTGGCGCGCACAAGCTCCCCCGCAATTTTTGTGTGGGGTTAACAGCTACTTTTACGCTGAAATAAATTATTGCTGATAAGAGGTTTTAAGAGAATTAAAATTTTCTCAAGTCATCACTAAAAAATCCCTAAACACCGCGTGTTTAGGGATTTTTTTTATACAATTCATAAAAATATATTGGTAAAGAACTAGCAGGCTCTTGTTTCTCTTTAAAAATAAAAAAATCTTCTATGGGGACGGTAGTCATAGAGTCCTCGTTTAATTTAAAAAATATAAGATTGCTGTTTGGGTAGTTTTTAAGATTCTTTTGTTTCGGATATTCCTTTACTATATTCATAAAAACAGGGACTGAAATATTGTTTTTGATAAATTTTAATTGCTTCTTTTTCAACTCTCCAAACATTAAGAGCGTATTAATATTTTTTAATGTATCAGAACCTATTTTGTAAAAATTATCCGATATAGAATTTATGATATAGAAGGGGCCTTTTACTGAATCAGTACTAATATCAACCTCAAAATCATGTTTATCCCAAGGCATATCAAAATTGCCAAAAAATACGGCAAATAAATTATCTGGATATTCTGATGATTTTGCTGCACAGCCGAAATGGTATTTGTATGTATAATCGGAACGAGTGTCTGACAGCGCATGCAATAGGTTTAATTTTGCTGATAAGGATGTATTTTGCATTGCTGCTGGAAATTTAGCAACAAATTGTGGCTCCAATATTACAGGATAGCCTGATGATAATATGCCAATGTTTTTTAAATTTGGGCATGAAACTATAAAATCAGGCAGATTAAGCTGCACATCAGTAAGCTCCTTATACTGAAAACAAGCGTTCTCAATAGTGTTTACTCCTGCTAATAGGTGATTTAATATAAACCCTGTTGAATCATAATTGCTATTGCAAATTGTTACAAACTTTATATTTTGTTTTTTAAAAATTTCATTAGCCACAAGCAATAGAGAATCGTTAATTACTTGCTCTAAATACCGATGTGTTTCCGGCCAAAAGTAAATATATACCTCTTCAAGGTTTTTTAATCCTGAAAGCCAATTCATCAATTGGTATTGACGACTATCTTTTACAAATTCTAATGTTGTAAGAGACAACCTTTTTACTGTATCTGGCCCTATAGCGGCCGGATTAAAACGACCATCAGCTATTGATACCCAATCATTTTTTTGTGTTGTGTATTCGTTAAATTGAACTGGAAAATTGTTTGTTGTTTGGGCAAATAGAGATAAACCACAACATATAGTAACTAATAAAACGGCTATTTTTTTCATTGTTGTCAAAACCACGTTTAATATAAACAAAAAAAGCGGTAACAAATGCTACCGCTTCAATAGTGTATTAAAAAATATTTTTATTATTCAACAGTAATAATAATGGTTTTGCTCCATGCTTGGCCATACGATTGGTGCAAGCCGTTGGCAAATTGCAAAGTAAGGGTGTGTGTTCCTGGGGCAAGGGTTAGGTTATCAGTAGTTTGTCCTTTGCCGTAGTGTATGTGCGTTGCATCAGCAGGTACTGCTTGGCCTTCTTCTATAAAGCTACCATCAATAATAATGTGGTGGTGGCCTTTACCCTCGTGCAATTCGCCCGCAGGTTCAACTTCCATACCTTTTACTATCATATTTACTGTAACGGGTGATTTTACTGCATCGCCATCTTTTAGGGTTTCAAAAAACACACCATTTTCTTGGGTGGCATCAGCAGCAGGCATATTTTCTGTTTCGGCTGCTGCGGTTTCTGTAGCGGCAGTGTCTTGCGCTTCACCTTCGTTGGTTTTAGGCTTGTTGTTGCAGGCAGCAAATACCAATACTGCAAAGGCTAGTGTGCTTATTTTTAGTGTCATAATAGTGATTTTTGTTGTTTCAACTTCAAATGTACTATTTACAACAGGTGTTGGGCAATTAAGTTTCAATAAACAATAAGGCTATATAGCCTTCATCCTATTATTACGCGGGTTGTGCTCCACCTCTGCCAATCCCAATGCTTCCATCAACGGGGGAATATACATTCCAAACCTGCCTCTATATCCTTTGCGCTGTCCGTACCAACCGCCCACTGGGTTGTTTTCGGCACGTCCCCATGCTTCAACCGTACCTTCTTTGGCTTCCTTTTGCTCGTCGGCAGATCCTAGCGGCATCCAGTCGCCGTGTTGTTTTAGCATAGCGTGCAAATCTTCAATACACTGCGCCAAATAGGTTAGTTTGGTAGTACCCACTTGGCAGACCAATAGGGCAGGGGTGCTATCGTCTTTATATATAGTATAGTCGCTAGTGTTGGGCGGTGTTTTTAGTTGCCAAGGGTTTTCTTTAGTTCCGTTTCCAGTTGCCATAGTTTTGTTTTTTAATAGGACTTAAGGGTACAAGTTAAGGTTTGCTGCAAAATAAAAAAAGCCGACACTAGGTGTCGGCCAACAACAAACTAATACATAAGGCGAAAATTAATTAACCTTAATTTCTTGCTCGGTTTTTTTAGCCCCATCCGTTTTTGGAAGGGTAATTTTTAATACACCGTTTTCTTGTGTGGCGGTAATATTTGCCGCATCAACTTGCCCGCTCAAATCAAGTACCCTCTCAAACGATTTTATGGGGTATTCTTGCGTGGTAAAATTGGGCTGATAATCATCGGCAATGGTGCGTGTGCCGTTTATATACAGGGCATCGCCCGTAACCGAAATTTTAATATTTTCTTTATCAAAACCCAGAGCGTATACGTGTACCTCGTAGTTAGCCTCGTTTTCTATAATGTTTACGGGCACATTGTGTTTTGGTCTTCTGTATGCGCCGCCATACTTGCGCCCGAAACCGCGATTGTGGTGGTGAAATGCAGGGGCGCAATCCATTGCGAAACCTGCGTGGTTATATTTATTGTGCATATTAGTTATTTTAATTTTGGTGATATATGGTAGCTGGTACCATTGTTAACGTTATTGTTGTAGCAGCTATTCCTTTGGCCTCTGTGGTGTTGGTAGTGCCTGTTGTGTTTGGTGCCCACTAAGGCCACCAAGCTGCCAAAGGTTATTGTTGCTGCAATTGCCCCAATTAGTATGCGGGTATATTTTTTCATAGTTTAGTTTTTTGGTGAGGTATTATTTTATTTCTACTTCAATAGTTTCGCCGTTGTCGTAACGGGCGTATGCTCTGCTACGGGGATGGCGTTTAAAACGTTGTTTAAACTTTTGAAAATCAGTATCGTTCATGTTGCGTATTTCATCGGCAAAACCGCTAAAAAATAGTTGACCTTTAAAAAACCTGCGTAATCTTCTGAAAACGAAAAGCCGAATTAACAAACCCGCTATCATAAAAAAGGCGATTACTTTTAGGATAAAGAACGGCATTATGAAAACTGCCAGTCCTAATAAAATGCCCATTATTACGGGGCGGATGATGTTATAATACATAGCTTTATTTTTAGTTTATATATGGGAAGACGGACAAGCGGAAGTTTTACTTTAAAGTTTTTTAACTTTTTTGATGGATGTAAAAACCCCTTTAATTGACTAGGTCGATGTAGGTGTTTTTTTGCTTATTTGCGGTATGAAATTTCAGTTAGTACTTATTGGCCTGTTAATGTTGGTAGCTTGCCAGCCTACCAAGCAGACTGATGTAGAGAAGCAGCCTGCCATGCAAGCTCAACCTATTGATATTGTAAGAGGATATTATAATAAGGCCGAGAAGTTGAAACTACCTTTGGTATGGGAAAATACTAGCAATGAATTGCCTGTTAATGAACATAGAATCTTTAGATTAAAGGAAGAAGATACATTGTTGTTTGGAAAAGGAGTACGAGAACTGACCTTGTTAGGAATTGTTCCTGATACTTCTAAGTTTTTTACTTTTCTATTTCATTACCCTGGTGATAACTTACGTCCATATATGATTACGTTTGATAAGAAGGGGAAATTAATAGAAGAACATATGACGGGATATAATTGTGGGGTTGATTGTGGCTTTTATTGTATAAAAGGTGTTTTTACGTTGAACAAAGATTTGAGTTTTACTTCACGCCATGTGTCTTACCAAGCTGAGTGCGACGACCAACAAATGAACATGGATACTACCAAAGTTGCTTATGTGGTAATGGAGCGCAAAGGTAAAATTTTGGCTAACGGAAAATTTAGTGAAGGAGAAGATAAGCAGGTTGAAAATAGAGAAATGCCATTTAACTCACCCGAAAACCCACTTAATAAAATAGAATAAAAAAGGCGAGTTACCCCGCCTTTTGTTTATAGTGCTGTAAACTAGCATAAGTTCGACATAATGAGATTATATCAGGCTTTGTTTATAAGAATATTAATATTTTTTAAATAGGGTTAAAAACCTATTCTATCTAAAATTACAGCCCGCAAGACGACTTAAGTCGTCTTGCGGGCTGTAATAGGAACAGCAGTGGGTTTTAACCCGCTGTAAATGGAGTTTCTTACCCCGCGAACTCACGTTAAATTAATAAATTACCTTAAAATTGTTTGAGACCTATCGGGGCCTACTGATATAATGCTTATGGGTGTGCTAATTGCCGCCTCAACCGATTTGATGTAATCGCTAAAGGTTTGGGGCAGTTTATCAAATTCAGTAATTTGGGTAAGGTCTTCTTGCCAGCCTTCGTATGCAGTGTATTGAGGCACTACTTCGCCCTCGTTATAGGTGTGTGGCAACTGTGCTGATGTTTCGCCTTTTACTTTATAGCCTGTGGCTACGTTTACCTCTGGCAAACCGCTAAGTACGTCGGCTTTCATCATTATTAGCTCGTCAACACCATTTAGCATAATGGCATAGTTTAGGGCTACCAAATCCAACCAGCCTGTACGGCGTGGTCTGCCAGTGGTTGCGCCATACTCGTGGCCTTTATCGCGAAGGTATTGACCTAAATCGTTATCCAATTCTGATGGGAAAGGCCCACTGCCCACACGGGTGCAATAGGCTTTAAAAATGCCGTATACTTTGTTGATGTGTTTTGGAGCAATGCCCAACCCTACACACGCACCACCGCTAACGGTGTTGCTACTGGTAACGTAGGGATAAGTGCCAAAATCAATATCTAACATACTGCCTTGTGCGCCTTCGGCCAGTATTTTTTTACCTTGTTTAATAAGGTCGTTAATAAAGTACTCGCTATCTACTTGCTTGTATTGGGCAAGGTATTCTATGGCCTCAAAAAATTCTTTTTCAAGAGCTTCAAGGTCGCACTCGTATTCGTAAAATTTAATTTGGCTAAGGTGTTTTTTCTTCACCTCCTCGTAGCGTTCTTTAAAGTTAGCGGCTTGAATATCGCCAACGCGTATGCCGTACCTTCCATACTTATCTTGATAAGTGGGGCTAATGCCACGCAGGGTGCTGCCTATTTTTTTCTCGCCTTTGTAGCTTTCGCTGGCGGCATCCCACATACGGTGGGTGGGCAGTATAAGGTGTGCTTTGCGCGATATATACAGGCACTCTTTTATATCAGCACCTGCGGCTATTGTTTTTTCTATTTCGGCACGCAGCAAAATAGGGTCAATTACCACCCCATTGCCTATAAGATTTATACAACCCTTATGAAAAACGCCCGAAGGCAGGGTGTTTAATACGTGTTTTTTGCCGTTCATCTCCAGCGAGTGCCCTGCGTTGGGGCCTCCCTGAAAACGTGCTACAACATCGTAGCGTGGTGTTAAAAAATCGGCTATTTTTCCTTTTCCTTCATCGCCCCATTGCAGGCCCAATACTACATCTACCATCTATCTGTAAAAAAAGTTGCTGTGTTTGTATTATGAATTTTGTTTCTCTTCTTCTTTAAAAATTTTGTTGCAGTTGGTGCAGCTTCCATCGGCGTTTAGCTGTGGTGCACCAAACAGGTTTAGTGAGTGCCCTGTGATGTCGAACTTTAGCAATTCGCCCATCATGGTTTGTATTTGCTGTATACGTGGGTCGCAAAACTCTATCACATCATTGCAGCGGTTGCAAATAAGGTGGTCGTGCTGGCGAAAGCCATAGCTACGCTCAAACTGTGCCATATTTTTGCCAAATTGGTGTTTGGTAACCAAACCACAATCCAACAACAAATCAAGGGTATTGTACACGGTGGCACGGCTAACATGGTAGTTGCGGTTTTTCATCTGTATGTACAGCGATTCCACATCAAAATGTTCTTTCTTGCTGTATATCTCGTCTAGTATAGCATAGCGTTCAGGAGTCTTGCGCTGCTTCTTCTGTTCAAGATAATCAGTAAAAATTTTCCGTACTTCTTCAGGTGCTATTTGGCGGCTCACCATTACTCAACAAAAATAAAAAGCAAAAGTACCATTTTTAAAATTTATTGAGGTATGATTTGCTGATTTGTTGATAAGCTGTTTTTAGTGATTGGTGTTTGGTGATTGGAGAGGAAGGCTTCGTATAGTTTCTATTTCTCCTTAATCCTCTGCTAACAGCAGGAGGGGAGCTGTTAGCAGGGATCCAAATCCAAATATTGACACGATTTTAAGCCGTTCCGAACTTGTTTCGGCGTTCCTTCAAGCGTCCACGCTTGAAGTTAATTTTTGTTCTAGTTTAGGCGAAAGCTTTTTTGTAGCGTAACGCTACCGGTTGCTATCTCGAAGCGAGGGACGCTTCGAGGAACGGATAGTGTCCAACCCTGCCACATTTCGACTTCGCTCAATGTGGTAACCCGCATATGATGAGTGTTATTGCAAAAATTGCTCTGCGTTCCTTCAAGCGTCCACGCTTAAAGTTAATTCTTGTTCTAGTTTAGGCGAAAGCTTTTTTGTAGCGTAACGCTACGGGTTGCTATCTCGAAGCGAGGGACGCTTCGGGGAAAGGATGTTTTTTATTTTTCATTGTACATTTAACGGTGCGGTTGCGGTCATCGTGAGCGGCGTAGAAGGAGAGCGGAGGTCTAGTAAAATCATCGCACAGATTCCCAATCAAGTTGGGAATAAACTGTGTTAAAAGTCAAGAAAAAAATTACATTTCTGCATAAGTTTTAACCGCACGGTGCCTCGATTCCGCTCGGCATGATACAACACACAAAGGCATGGTGTGCGCAACTCTTTTTCTATTACATTATAGGCATAAAAAAAGCAGGCTTGTGGCCTGCTTTGTATAAGTTGTATGGATTACGTTTTATGCTAAATTATATTTCGCGGTTCACGTCCCACTGCTCCAGATAGTCGGCAACACGGCGAACAAACATACCGCCTAGTGCTCCGTCAACCACACGGTGGTCGTAGCTGTGGCTTAGGTACATCATGTGGCGTATAGCTATCACATCACCGTATTCGGTTTCTACAACGGCTGGTTTTTTGCGTATTGCTCCTGCGGCCATAATGGCTACTTGAGGTTGGTTTATAATGGGTGTACCCATTACGTTGCCAAATGTACCTACGTTGGTTAGCGTGTATGTGCCGCCTTGTATATCATCAGGGCTAAGTTTGTTGTTACGGGCACGGTTGGCAAGGTCGTTCACCTCACGAACTAAGCCTAACAGGTTTTTGGTATCGGCATTTTTAATTACGGGTACTATAAGGTTACCACTAGGTAGTGCTGCTGCCATACCTATATTAATATTTTTGCGGCGGATAAGGTTTGTACCATCTACCGATATATTAATCATTGGAAAATCTTTTATAGCCTTTACAATAGCTTCTATAAGCAATGGGGTAAAGGTTAGTTTTTCGCCTTCGCGTTTTAGAAACGGGCCTTTTGTTTTCTCGCGCCAGTTGACCATATTGGTTACATCGGCTTCAACAAAAGAGGTTACGTGGGGTGCAATGTGTTTGCTCATCACCATGTGGTCGGCAATTAGCTTACGCATTCTATCCATTTCTATTACCTCATCGCCAGCATTTAGGCTAACGGCAGGTGCTGATATTTTACTTTGTTGTGTAGCTACTGCTTTTTCAGCAGGTTTATTTTCTTTTACTGTTACTTGCGGTTGTGCCGCAGGTGCTGCTCCGTTTTGACGGTTAGCTACGTAGGCCAATATATCTTTTTTGGTTACGCGACCTTCGCTACCTGTGCCTGCCATATTTTCAAGCTCGCCCATGCTAACGTTTTCGCTACGGGCTATGTTTAATACTAATGGCGAGTAGAAACGCGCTCCGTTGTTGGCGGGTGCGGCTGTTTCTTGGGCACGTTCAAAAGTTTTTTGTACTTCGGCCACAGGGGCGGGTGTGCTTTCGGACTTTTCAGCAGGTGTAGAGGTTGAGGCTGCGGGTTGTGCTCCTGCGCCTTCCATACCAATAATAGCTATGGGCTTACCTACTTCTACTACATCATCTTCGTTATAAAGCCTTTTAAGAAGTACTCCGCCTTTTGGCGATGGCACTTCGCTATCTACTTTATCAGTAGCTATTTCAAGTACGCTTTCATCGGCTTCTATGGTATCACCTTCGTTCTTCAGCCATTTAATAATAGTAGCCTCAGCAATACTTTCGCCCATTTTGGGCATTATCAATTCAAACTCAGTCATAACTAAATGTATTCCCCAATTACTCCGCAAAGAAACACAAACTTTGCCATTGCTACAAAACGAAATTACTAAGCACTATAAATAAGTAGCTTACAAATACAATATTTCACATAATTATAGCATTTACAGCTTATTAAGTGCTATCAACTACTCACTATCGGGTCGACAGCGTTTTTTCCATTGTTCTCTAAATTTATCGCGCTCTTCATCACTCATGCCGCGCCACTTTTGTTTCCATTCGTGGTTTTGCTTCCCTCCAAAATTAGGCTTGCCTTTACCTCCGTTGCCAAAACCTCCAAACAATATTTTACTTAATAGTAGTATACCTATTGCTTGCCAAAAGCTTATGGCTTTTACGCCTATTATTTCCGGCAACAGGTTATTCCATAACAGCATTACTATTAGCCCAAAACCAAAAACAAATATTGGTGCTAAAACTATAAAGAGTAATACTTTTTTTAATGTGCTAAAACTATTTTCGTTCATGGTAGTGTGTTTTAATAATTTAATAATTCGTTGTATAAATTGTTAAGGCGTTTGCGCAAATGTTTTACGGCATAGCCCTTACGTGATATAATTGTTTTTAAGTTTTCGCCTGTTTCGTCGGCTATTTGTTGCAGGGTTTTATCCTCTAACTCGTTCATAATAAATACTTGTTGTTGCTTTTGCGGCAGCTCATCCAAAGCTTCAAATAATTCTTGCCAAAAAATATTTTTAAGGTACTCGGTTTCGGGCGTGCTATCATCAGCTAATAAAATATCGGCCAAAAACATTTCGCCTTCTTCGTCTTCAAGGCTTAAATCTTCAAGCGATTGTGTGGTTTTTTTTCGCTGACGGTCTATAATTCTATTGCGTGCTACCTGAAACAGCCAGCCGCTCATTTGATCAATCTCCTCAACATTTACCACATTGCTTAGCTGATACCATACATCTTGCAAAATGTCTTCGGCATCCTCGTCCGTCTTCACCCGCCCACGGATAAAGCCAAACAGGCGTTGACTGTATTGTTTTACAGTACTTACAATATTTTGCCGAGAGTTATTGGCCATTGCCTCCAAATCGTCCATTGTTTAGGATAACGGACGAGCGACGAATTTACTTTAAAGTTTTTTAGAGGAATTGTTAATTTGATTTGCCACTGTGCAAGAAATCATTATAAACGATATTACTTGCGCAATACTTTTAGCGAAAACAGTGAGATGATAAGACCTATTGCAAAAATGGCAACATGAAAAAGTGCTTCATTACTTTTTAAATCATCAGGATTTTTTATTTGCTCGCCATCAATACTTAGCCCAAAAACCTTAGGTTCAGTTTCTCTTTTATCAAAGCTTTGTATTAATACCGTAACTGCTTTGCTTTTTTTTAGCTGCTTTTCTAATTCATAATATTTCCGTTCACCCGGATTATAGGTTACATCACTTGTTAGCCTAAAACTTCTATTATTTCCTTTTAGTTTAAATAAAATTTCTGATAAATACACTGTGTATATGGTTCCTCGCCTGCTTCTCTTTTCCATTCTAGTATCTGCCTCTGCATAGGCAATTTCTCCTGTAATTTCTAAATAAGGGTTTATAAATGTGAAATTTACAAGTAATTGATACGAAGAGAATAAAAGAAAGCAAATTGCTGTAATTAATGCCCCTTTAGCCACATCCTTTTCCTGTCCTGGATACCTGCTTTTAAATTCCATGCCCATACAAAGTGCCACAAAAAAATGTATTTACAATATTTATAATTCATTTCTGAAACACCAAGCCCACCTAGCAACAGCATTATACCTGCTAAAATAAATCCCTGCATTTGTCAAACTTTTAAAGTTTGACAAATGCGGGGATTTAAACTGTATAGCTAAAATCTGTTTTTTAGTTTACAGGTTATGGCACGAAATTAAATTCTGTTTTTAGGTCGGCACGTGTTTTTTCTACTATGTTTACATCCATACGGATAAATTCATTGGGTCTGTCGTTTGTGCCTTTGGGCTGGTTCACTATGGTTTGTGCTACGGGCATACCGCCCAGTATTTTACCAAAAACGGTATAGCCGCCATCAAGGCTGTGTGTGCCTGCTGTGTTTACCACTATATAAAACTGCGATCCGCTAGATGCTTTGGTGGGGTTTACATTATCAGGCATACGCGCTGCGCCCACTGCGCCATAATCGTGTTTTATGCTGGCTTTTATTTCGGCGGGCACGGTGTAGCCGGGGCTTCCGTTGCCATCGTCGCTAGGGTCATTATCTTTAGTATTGGGGTCGCCGCCCTGTGCTACAAAACCTGCTATAATACGATGGAAGGTGGTGCTATCAAAATACTCGTCTTTGGCCAATTTTAAAAAATTAGCACGGTGCAGTGGTGTTTCTTTATACAGCCACATATACATAGTGCCAAATTTGGTTTTTATTTCTATAAGTTGTTCTTTTATTTGGGTACTATCAATGGGGTTATTACCACCTGTATTGCCTGTAGGCTCGGTTTTATCGTCCTTTTTGCAGGCATTAAAACTAAGTGCCAATACTAGCACTAGGGTAAATAGTAGCAGTTTTTTCATACTGTGAAAATAGTATTTTTATCTATAAAAAGATAAAAGTATACTAAACGCTGAATTCTTTTTTTACTGCTGTGGTGTAGCTGGTGCCTGTTTGCACACTTTCAGCTTCTGCACCTTGCATTATAAATAGGTAGCGACTGTTGAAGGTTTTGCGTATTTCGGCTATTTTATCTTTGTTTATAATGTAGGTGCGGTGCACGCGTATAAAATTAGTAGGCAATTGTCCCTCGAGGTAGTTAAGGCTTTGGGTGATAATGTGTTTATTCCCTTCGGCATCAAACACGGTTATGTATTTATCTTCGGCCTTAAAAAGTATTATATTTTCTATTTTAATTAATACTATTTTATTGCCAATGGGCACTGATATTGTGCTTAGTGTTTTTTGCGTAGCAGGCTGGCTTAATTGTTGGGCAAGTTGTTGCAAGGCTGCAAAACTATCCAGCTGGTGAAGTTTGTTTATAGCTTTCTCTAACCTTTCAGGGTGTATGGGCTTCACCAAATAATCAACTGAGTTTTCTTCAAAAGCCTTTAGGGCAAATTCGTCGTAGGCGGTAGTAAATATTATTTTGGGCTGTGTGTTTATTTTTTGCAGCATTTCAAACCCGTTTAGCCCCGGCATTTCAATATCTAAAAAAACCAGTTGTGGTTGCAGGGTATTAATTTTCTCTAGACCAATTATTCCATTTTCTGCCTCACCAATAATATCAATGCGGTCGCTGTGCTTTTGCAACAGCTTCACCATGCGATTACGAGCTATCCGTTCATCATCAACAATTAAAGTACTATACTTCATTGGCGTTTGTTTTGAGTTGATGTATTTGTATTAAAATATATTTTTTTGGGTGATTATAAAAACTGACATTATTATTCTTTGGAAATAATAAATCAAGTTTTTCGCTCACATTTCGCACTCCGTAGCCTGTTGTCATTTGTTGGGGAAATTGAGGACCATTATCGGCTACAATAATTTGCAAGCTATTTTCTTGTTTTGATACACTTATTTCTAAAACTCCCTTTTCTACTTTTGATGTGCCGTGTTTTATTGCATTCTCAACCAAAGGCTGTATTAGAAAACGCGGTATAAGATAGTTTTCGCAATCGGCATCAATTGTAATGGTGTATTGCAATTGCTCTTCAAACCGTGTTTTTTCTATCTCTAAATAGGTTTTCACCATTGTTATTTCTTCGGCAACTGTGGTGTACGATTTCCCTTGTGTGTTAAGACTATACCTAAATAAATCGGACAGCGAAAGCACCATTTTTTCGGCTTTGTCGGGTTCATCGTGTATCAGGCCTGCAATAGAGTTTAAGGCGTTGTATAAAAAATGAGGGTTTATTTTTGCCTGCAAAGTTTCCAATTCTGCTTGGGCAAGCATTTGTTCGGCTTGTTGTATGTGTATTTCTTTTTCTTTTAACTCAAGCATAAGCTCGTAGCGTTTAGCCTGCTTTATAAATAGAGGAATGGCTATAAATATTGAAAAAACTGAATAGCTAATAAAATTAGTAGTTATAGGGTCTATTGTATATTTTCCTAGCGATATTACATCATCATCAACAATACCATAGGCAGCGTATACGGTTTCAGTTAAGGCAGTACCTATAAGCACGCCAACCACAGTGCCCAATACTTTGTAAAATATTATTTTGTTTGATTTTACCTTGTTTTGTTCTGCTTTTTTTTGAACAAAGTAAGTAACATTTATAGCACATACAGGTATTACCAATAACTCTACCTGAAATAGTATTGAGTGCAGAGTAAGCACTTCAATTTTTATTGAGCTTTCGTCGTTTAGCACTGCTATTAATATCCATAAAGCAATAAATATTAGTTGCACCAGCAACAAAACGGGTAAATGCCGTAGGTTTTCATACAACCATTGGTTATTTACCCGCTTGCTAATATATTTTTCGTAGGCAGCTATCATAAAATATTGATGCACACAAGTTAGTTAATACATAACAATTCGTTGGCGAGTGGTTGCATTTGCATTAGTTACCTCTACAACAAACATACCCGTGCCTATATCGGCTTTGTATACTTTCATACTGTCTTTAAAATTTTGAAACTGTTGTACCAACTGCCCGTTAATGGTATATATTTTTACCGTATTATTTACAGCATTATCAATACTAATGGTTACAAAATTGTTGGCAGGATTGGGATATACTGTAAACTGTGGTTTAACTGTTTCTTGGGTAGATAAAGGAGGCAATGTTTTTTCGAGTACTTCCTCAATAGCGCGTTTTATGGTAAGGGCTTCGGTATAAGTATTTTGCTCGTTACACACCACCACCACACTGTATTTTGATGCCACACTATATTCCATCTCGCTGTTTTGTAGCGTTGCGCCGCCGTGCCCCCAAAATTGTTTACCCATAAAAGTGGTAAAAAACATACTTAATCCCATTGGGTAGGTGGTAGTCCCTATTTTTAGCTTAGTAGTCATTTTAGCCATTGATGCCGCCGACAGCACCTCGCCGCCATACAATTTGCGCGCCCATGTAGCCAAATCTTCAGCAGTGGCCACTATTCCTCCTGCTGCCCATGCAGCGGTGAGAAAAGAGGTAAACGAAGAATCGAAATACACGCCGTTACTAAGCCAAGTCTCAGCCCTTTGCTCGGTAAAATTATCGTAACCCTGCAAATAAGTATGGTTTAATCCGTGTTTATTCAACAGTTTTTCGCGCATTACTACGTGGTAGGGTTTGCCCTCAATACTTTCAATAATTTTTCCTAACAAAACAAAACCCGTATTGCAGTAGGCAAAAGTTTGTCCGGGTTCAGCTAGTTTATTGCCCACATAAGTAGCCAATACAGCATCAATATCCCATTTCACTGTAGGGTCAGAAGTGTTTATATCGTTAAAAAAATCAGGATGATTGGTATAGTTATACAAACCGCTGGTATGCGTTAGCAATTGTTTTATGGTAATACCGTTGGTTACGTTTTTTAAGGGCGAAATGTATTTATAAATAGTATCGTTAATAGATAACTTACCTTCTTCCTCAAGCAACAAAATAAGGGCAGCAGTAAAAGTTTTGGTATTACTTCCCATTTCAAACAACATACTAGGGTCTAACGGTTGATTGCCTGCAAAGCCCTTGGTTTGTTTCCATGCACTGCCATCAGAAAATACCACTGAGGCTGATACTCCTTTTAAATCAAACTGTTGCGCTTTGCCTGCCAATACTTTGTTTAGGGTATCTGTAAACATATTGCTAAGCTGTGCTTTGGCTTCACTACCCAGCAATAGTGCCACTAATAAAGCAGCTATATAAAGCGGTTTAAAGGGTGATGTAAAATATTTTGAATCCATAATTTTTGCTATTTGTATACACAAAACTATATACACCAAAAGGGGTATTAAAGCATTTTCCGACGAATGAACAAATTAGCTGACGAACAGTAAATTTTAGGGATAAACATTAACTGCAATGTGCACTAATTTTTCAATATGCTAATCTGTTAATAAATGGTGAAGTTACTCGAGCCAGTGCGGCAGATAGTCATCCTGTCCCGATAGTTATCGGGACAGGATGACGGGACACGGTCGTTCCTTCAAGCGTCCTCGCATGAAGTGGCTTATGGTTCGCGTCCACGCAAAGGCTAATCGTAGCGGGACGCTACAATGTAGTAACCCGAAGCGAGGGACGCTTCGAGGAACGGGAGATACCAGTAAACGCATTTGTATTTGTCAGTTTGTGGGGCAAAGTCCCCCTCCTTCGGTGGTATGTGTGCAGCTAAGGAGGGGTTAGAGGTGGTTAAAAACAATCGTCGTTGGGCAGTCATGCCGAATGGAGTTCGGCATCTCACTATGTGTTACAGACGGAATTGGGGATGAGATCCCGAATCCTGATAACTATCGGGACAGGATGACAGGGCACGGTCGTTCCTTCAAGCGTCCTCGCTTGAAGTGATTTATGGTTTGCGTCTACGCAAAGACTAGCCGTAGCGGGAGGCTACAATGTAGTAACCCGAAGCGAGGGACGCTTCGGGGAACGGGAGAATAAGTTATTGCGATAACTACAAACGCATTTGTATTTGTCAGTTTGTGGGGCAAAGTCCCCCTCCTTCGGTGGTATGTGTGCAGCTAAGGAGGGGTTCGGGGTGGTTAAAAACAACCGTCGTTGGGCAGTCATGCCGAATTTAGTTCGGCATCTCAATATGTGTTACAGACGGAATTGGGGATGAGATCCCGAATCCCGATAACTATCGGGACAGGATGACGGGACACAGTCGTTCCTTCAAGCGTCCTCGCTTGAAGTGATTTATGGTTTGCGTCTACGCAAAGGTTAATCCTAGCGGGACGCTACAATGTAGTAACCCGAAGCGAAGGACGCTTCGAGGAACAGCGACTGGCAAGGTGCGGCGGCCAGTCATTCCCTCGAAAGAGGGAATCTGTGCGTAGATATAATGATTACTGAACACCGCACAGATTCTCAATCAAGTTGAGAATGACACCCACCGCACCCGACTATCGTCATTGCGAAAAACCGTCTTCGTGTTTTGAAGCAATCTGTTTGTATAGTTTCAGTGAGATTGCTTAGTCCCGAATACATTCGGGATCGCAATGACGGGGTGCGGCGAGCTGTCATCCTGAGCGAAGTCGAAGGAGTGCGGCTGTGCGGCTATTTCAAAAAATCAACTACAAAACCAAATTGCTCACCTATCCATTGCAACGCCTGCATTAAATCATGGCTAAAAATTGTGCTTTCTGCAATCATCTTAATCTTATCCCACGACTTTTTAAGTTTTGAAGCATCGGGCTGGGCTTCATCGGTTATTTCTTCTTTAATATTTTCTAAATGGCGTTTTAAGTCTTGTTTTTCCTGTGGGCTTAATTTCCCCTCATTATCAACTTGCTGTATTGAGTATTCTATCTTCTCAACAATAGTTTTCTTTTTATTAAATGAATGATTTATATTAATTGATTTATCCTCAATAAAATTATCATCACCCATATTTATATTTGAGTTCTCAGCTTCAATTTGCTTGCTATTGTTTTTTCCTCCTGATTGTAAATAATTATTGTTCACTGTCATAGGCGTTTGAGTAAATAATTTTTTAGTTTTCAGTAAGTCTCTAACGGCTTTTTCATAGAGTTCCCGCATATTCTTTTCCATGCTATAACTATGCTCAATAAAACTAATCCTATTTTTTAAAGTGGTTATATTAATTCCTATTGAAATTTACACATTAAAGAACTCCATACTCATTGTAATTGTGTATTTGCTCAAAACAGGTGTGTAATTATTTTTAAGACTTAATATAAAACCATCTGATGCTCAAAAGGATTAATAACAATAGGTAAATCATCAAACTTTTCGCCTTTTTGAACCTTATCTAAAAACTCTTTTATGTCTGTTCTTATTTCATCTTTTGAAATATTATTAGGATTTTCTGTTATTGTAAACTTGAATCCTAACCTATCTTTTCCAGAGTTATCAAAAGAAAATTTTACTTCATAACCAGATAGCCTTGAATAATCTTCAAATGCTCTTAATGATTCAATAAATAAATCTTTTAAATTATCAGGAATCAAGAAAATATAATTTGTGAATGCTTCTTTACGCCTTCTTTCTTTATAAACTCTACCTTGTTTGATAAATAATATTAGAATTACGAAAGATACTAATAAAAGTAAAATGATAGTTAGAACAACTATCACAACAACAATATCCTGATTTTTTCCCATAATTGAAAATGCTAATACCTACCGCCATTCTGTCACCTCTCTGCCCACGGCATAGTTGCTGATAGTATGGGTGGAAAGACTAAACGAATACGAAACTATGCAAAAAGGAAACATTAGTGTACACACCGAGAATATTTTTCCTATCATTAAAAAATTCTTGTACAGCGACCACGAAATTTTTATGCGTGAGTTGGTAAGTAACGCTGTAGATGCTACCCAAAAGCTAAAAACACTTAGCGGCACAGGCGAGTTTAAAGGCGAAATAGGTACTCTAAAAGTACAAGTGTTACTGGATGAAGAAGCTAAAACCATTACCATAAAAGACAATGGTATTGGTATGACCGCCGAAGAGATTGAAAAATACATTAACCAAATAGCTTTTAGCGGTGCCGAAGAGTTTGTAGAGAAATACAAAGACAAGGATGCCGCTGCCATCATCGGACATTTTGGCTTGGGTTTTTACAGTAGCTTTATGGTGGCTAATACAGTAGAAATCATAACAAAATCTTATAAAGACGATACCGTTGCCGCACACTGGCAATGCGAAGGCAGCACCGAGTTTAGCATTGATGCCCACGACCGTACCGAACGCGGAACGGATATAATACTACACGTAACCGAAGAAAGTGCCGAATTTTTGGATAAAACCCGCATAAAAGGTTTGCTTGAAAAATATTGCCGCTTTTTGCCCGTAGAAATAGAGTACGAAGGCGAAGTAATAAACAATACCCAACCGCTTTGGACTAAAAAACCTGCTGATATTACTGAGGAAGAATACAAAGAGTTCTACAAATCGTTGTACCCATTTAGCGAGCCTCCATTGTTTTGGATACACCTAAATGTTGATTATCCTTTCAACCTAACGGGTATTTTGTATTTCCCCAAAGTAAAAGACGGGCTTGATTTACAAAAAAATAAAATACAGTTATACAGCAACCAAGTATTTGTTACCGAAGAGGTAAAAGACATTGTGCCTGAGTTTTTAATGCTGTTACACGGGGTGATTGATAGCCCTGATATTCCACTAAATGTATCGCGCAGTGCTTTGCAAGCCGACGGAAACGTTAAAAAAATTACTGGTTATATTACCCGTAAAGTTGCCGATAAATTGCAGGAAATATTTACTAATGACCGCAAAGGCTACGAAAACAAATGGGAAAACACAGGCTTGTTTGTAAAATTTGGAACAATAAGCGACGAGAAGTTTGCCGAAAAATCGGCTAAGTTTACCCTTGTACAAAGCATTGACAAACAATTTTACACCTTTGATGAGTATATAGAGAAAGTAAAACCTTTGCAAACCGATAAAGACGGCAAGGTGATAGTGCTATATACCAACGATGCCAACAAACAATACAGCTTTATTGATGCTGCCAAAAAACGCGGCTACGATGTGTTGGAATTGGGTGGCCCATTGGACAATCACTACATTAGCTATGCTGAAAACAAACACCAAGAAACACGAATTTTCCGTATTGATGCGGATGTGATTGATAAATTGGTGAACAAGGACGAAAAACGCGAATCGGTATTGAACGATGAGCAAGTAAACGGACTAAAAGAGGTATTTACCGTTGGTATAAACAACGATAAATGGAAGGTAGAAACTGAGCCATTAAGTCCTGACGATCATTTTATAACCATTACCAAACCCGAATTTGAACGCCGTATGCAAGAAATGGCAATGATGAACGGCATGGGGCAAATGTTTGGTGGCATGGGCGATAGCTACCAAGTGCTTGTAAACAGCAACCACCCATTGGCGGGCAAAATAGCAAAAGAAGAAAACACCGATGCCAAAAGCGGCTTAGTGAAACAAGCTATTGACCTTGCTAAATTGCAACAAAGCCTGCTAACTGGTGAAGAGCTAAGTAACTTTATAAAACGCAGCGAAGATTTACTAAGCAAATAATAGTAACTTTAACACTAATATAAAATGCCCAATACTATTAAGTATTGGGCATTTTACCTTTAGATGGAGCTATTTATTTGCAATACTCTACATAATACTTTGCAGCTTTTACATCGCCCAGTTCTTTAGCTTTTTTAATATCGGCACAAGCACCTGCAATATCACCTTTAGCATTCTTAGCATCGGCGCGGTTGCGGTAAGCGCTTAAGTATTGGGGGTAGTAGTGTATAGCCAGTGTGAAGTAGGTTATTGCCATATCGTACTCTTTCTTTTCGAAATATATAACCCCAATATTGTTGTAAGCCAAGTGCACGGTAGAATCTATAAGCAAGCATTGTTTGTACCAGCTAATGGCGCTGTCTTTCTCGCCCATATCGCTATGCAATAGCCCAATATTAAATACAGGTATGCCCCAATTGGGTTTTAGTTGGCGGGCTTTCTCAAAATCAGCTTTTGCCTCGCCATAGTTTTTTAGTTTATTATTTATTTGCCCCCTGTCGTTCCAACCCCAAGCAAAATCGGGAGCTAGTTCAATCACCTTAGTAAAATCGGCTTTAGCACCTTTCAAATCGCCCAAGCGGTCTTTCACCGCGCCACGAGCATAGTATACAACAGGCTCTTTGCTATTGCGCAGCAGCGATGTATTAAAATCGTCCATTGCGCCTCTTAAATCCAACATTTGTGCCTTTAGCTGTCCACGGTTATAGTAGTGCTCGCCATTGGTGGTGTCAATCTCAATAATCATAGTGGCATCGGCAATACGCGAGCGTATAGTGCGCCACATGGTGGTATCTACCTCTTCGGCAGTGCTGCTTTGCGCAGCAGCCAAAAAAGGTGTTAGTATAAAAAGTGTAATAAATAATTGCTTCACAGTGCAAAGTTATAGTTTATTACTCTTTCCCTTTCATTGCAGAAACTAAGTTATCGATTAACTATATCAGCATTGATACTTTTAGATGGAATTATCTACTTACAATATTCTAAATAATACTTTGCGGCTTTTATATCGCCCAATTCTTTTGCTTTTTTAACATCTTCGCAAGCACCTGCCATATCACCACTGACATTTTTGGCATCGGCGCGGTTGAGGTAGGCCTTAAAGTATTTGGGGTAGTAATGTATAGCTATTGTGTAGTAGCTTATTGCCATATCGTACTCTTCCTTTACAAAATATTCTAAACCAATGTTGTTGTAGGCCATATAGTTTGTTGAGTCGATACTAAGGCATTTATTATACCAGCTAATGGCGGTATCATTCTCACCCATTTCACTATACAATCTTGCCATATTAAATGGAGCCATATCCCAATTAGGATTAAGATTTAAAGCCTTTTCAATATCGGCTTTGGCTTCATCAAAATTTCTCAGTTTAGTATTTATTTGCCCTCTATCATTCCAGCCCCAAGCAAAATCAGGAATAAGCTCAATCACCTTCGTAAAATCGGCTTTAGCGCCTTTCAAATCGTCTATGCGTTCTTTTACTGCGCCTCTTTTATAATAAATAGAAGGATTTTTATCATCTCGTAGCAATGCAGTATTAAAATCAGCCAATGCACCTTTATAATTTTCCATCTGCATTTTTAACAACCCACGATTGTAATAATGTTCGAAATTGTTAGTATCAAACTCAATCAGCATGGTTTCATCAGCAATCTGCATTCTTAAATACCTCCAACGTGATGTATCAACCGTCTCAACAGTATTCCCTTGCGCCAAGGCAAACAATGGAGAAAAAATAAAAAGTGTAATAAATAATCGCGCCATGTATTTACCTCTTCTTCAACTCAAAGTTTTTACCTAGATATAGGCGACGCACCATTTCATCCTCAGCCAGTTCTTGTGGTGTACCAGCTTTTAGCAGCTTGCCCTCAAACAGCAAGTAAGCACGGTCGGTAATGCCCAATGTTTCATCCACATTATGGTCGGTAATTAAAATACCAATATTGCGCTCTTTCAGTTTCGATACTATTTCTTGTATATCCTCCACCGCAATAGGGTCTACCCCTGCAAAAGGTTCATCCAACAAAATAAAATGCGGGTCAACCGCCAATGCGCGGGCTATTTCAGTGCGGCGGCGTTCACCACCACTCAGTACATTACCCATATTTTTACGCACACGGTTTAGGCTAAATTCTTCCAACAAAGTTTCCAGCTTATCTTTCTGTTCCTCCTTGCTCAGTTTGGTCATTTCCAGCACAGCACGCAGGTTATCCTCCACCGTTAGCGTACGAAAAACCGATGCTTCTTGCGGCAAATAGCCTATACCGTTTTGTGCCCTTTTGTACATGGGCAATCGGGTAATATCTTCATTATCTAAAAAAATCTTTCCCTCATCGGGACTTATCAAGCCCACCACCATATAAAAAGTGGTGGTTTTTCCTGCACCGTTAGGCCCCAGCAAACCCACAATTTCGCCTTGCGATACGCTAATGCTAACATCGTTTACCACCTTGCGCTTGCGGTATTGCTTCATCAAATGCTCTGTGCGTAGTATCATAAATTATTCTTCAAACCTACTCTTTCTATAAAATTATGCCAAAGGCAAATATCGGGCTGATAAATATCATAATGCAAACTAATGCATAACCTTATATTTGTACCAACATAAACTACCATGTTACACGAATTAGGTATACCATCAGTCGATTTAGCCGATTTTCTATCGGGCGACCCTTCTCGCAAACAAAACTTTGTACAGCAATTGGGCAAGGCATACGAAGGTATTGGCTTTGTAGCACTTAAAAATCATAGTTTTAGCGAAGAGCTTCGCAAAGAGCTGTATAGCGAAGTGAAAAACTTTTTTGATTTGCCCGAAGATGTAAAACGCAAATACGAAGTTGAGGGATTGGCGGGTCAACGTGGCTACACCAGTTTTGGTAAAGAACACGCCAAAGGTAGTCCTGCACCTGATTTGAAAGAATTTTGGCATTTTGGTCAAGAAGTAGAGGACAACGACCCTATAAAAAGCGAATACCCTGATAATATTTGGTGCGATGAAACACCCAATTTTAACAAAGTAGGTATACAAGCGTATAAAATGCTTGAAAGCACAGGCAAAGAAATGCTACGTGCCCTAGCCATATATTTAGGCTTGGATGAATTTTATTTTGATGCTAAAATAAAAAACGGCAACAGTATACTACGCCCCATACACTATGGAGCGATAACCAGCGAGCCTAAAGGCAGTGTGCGTGCAGGCGAGCACGAAGATATAAACCTAATAACCCTCTTGATGGGCGCAAGTGCCGAAGGCTTGCAAGTGCTGAACAGAAAAGGCGAATGGGTAGCCGTTACCGCCCTGCCCGAGCATATTATTGTAAACGTAGGTGATATGTTGCAACGCCTTACCAATGGCAAGCTAAAAAGCACTACCCACCGTGTGGTAAACCCTCCGCGTGAGCAATGGCATACACCCCGATACTCTATACCCTTCTTTTTACACCCGCGTAGCGAAATGCGCCTTGATGCTTTGCCCGAATGTATCGACGAAAATCACCCTAAACAATGGGACGATATTACCGCGGGCGAGTACCTTAACGAGCGTTTGCGCGAAATAGGGCTGAAAGCGTAACCTATTCATTTAACAGCGAACATTTAGGATTTTATAAATACTCAGTGGCTGTTTAAAAATATTAAAACCACCCTCAATCCCTTCTAGGTAAGAAGATTACAGTCCACAGGATGACTTAAGTCGTCTTGTGGACTGTAATTTTCGATAGAATAGGTTTTTAACCCTATTTAAAAAATGTTAATATTCTTATAAACAACGCATTATACAATCTATTATCCCAAACTCACGTTAATTACAAAAGCGACTGGTTTTAACCTGCCGAAAAGCCCAAACACCACAGGCCATTAAAAGCTTACATATACCCCAAAAAGCATTAAAATTTCCTTGCGCAGAAGCCTGTGCGGCTGTTGCCCTCCTTGCGAAGAAAAGTGCAAGGCAAAGGAGGGGCTGGGGGTGGTCAACAAACACCCAACACCACAGATCTTATCATAAAAATTAAAACTTAAACATACATAACCTGTTTACATAGAGTCTAATAATTTATTTCACAAACAATCATTAGTTCTTTGTTTGGTTTTAAAAAATGGGAGAACATTTTCCAAAACATTACCTTTCGCTCTTTTAGGGTTTTAATAAACC
>JBBKVO010000034.1:0-19379 GCA_037968475.1 Bacteroidia bacterium | reverse complement strand
ACAGGATACTTACCAAAATAACCGCTTTGACCACTATTCAATACCTCAATAAATTCGTCTTTGGGAGAAAAATAAACAATATTAAAGTTAACTTAGTTTGATAATGCACTACGGGTTATCTTTATAATTTAAGTCAATATCTTTTAGAATTCTTTTACCAACTTTAGGTGGTTCAACAATCTTTATCCTTCCATTTTTAGAAACAAATTCTCTGGAAAAGAGCTCATAGAAATCAAAGAAATTTACCTCTATATCCTCAATACTTTTATAGTATAGACATGTGTTTTTTTTCCAGTCACTCCCATCAGTATTAATAAACTTGGCAATTATATATTGATTCCCGTTTGTAATTATCCCTGTTTGCAAACTTTTGCCAAATAAATATGATCTAATCTGGTCAATTACGTCTTTATTTTGGGCATATATAACATTTAATGTTACTCTATTACTTGTTTTTGGGAGCTTAAAGTTTATAAGTTGTTTCTTAGCCTCAACAACAAATTTAAAAGTAGATGTACTAAATAAATAATCGATATAACCACTGTCTGTTTTTGGTTCTCGTTGAATATATAATCAAGTATTTTACTACGAGTATCTGATTCTGATAAATTTTCAGTCTTGTGCTTCTCAAACAAATCTTCCTTGAAGATTTTAAATTTTTCAAATGCTTCCGTATAAGCCATTTTAAATTATAAGATATAATTTTACAATTTAATTCTTTTTTTGTTATCAAAATACTTAAATCGGAGTCTTGCAAATCCCAAACCGTTAAACTAACTTGCGTTAGTTTAGTATTGTATTATGATAATCAAATCATTAGACCCTAGGGTATCACGTGCCCAAATAGACGGAGATGCAGCGTTTGAACATCCGCTGCAAGAGATGGATCAGTTTGAAACCTTCGAGGTTTTTGCACAAAAAAAACGCGGCACTCACCACGAACACGTTGGTTCATTACATGCACCCAACCCTGAAATGGCATTGTTGTTTGCTAAAGAACAATACGGCCGTCGCGGAGTATGCGTTAATATGTGGGTAGCCCGCACCGCTGATATTTTCGCTACCGACTATGATGATGAGGATATTTTTGCCACCGTGCCCGAAAAACTATACCGCGAAGCAGGCGACTACAAAGTAATAGACCGTATTACCAAATATAAAGAAGAACAGGCCAAACAAGCATAATACCATGAGCGAGCAACTGCACATAAAAGAATTTTTATATAAAATGGCTGATGACCTACTGATACTAGGTCATAGAAATAGTGAGTGGACAGGTTTTGGCCCTCTGTTGGAAGAAGATATTGCTTTCTCTAGCATGGCACAAGACAAAGTAGGTCAATCACTAGCCCTATATACCATACTAAACCAAATGGGCGAGCAAGACCCTGATACTATTGCCTTTATGCGCAATGCCAATCAGTTTCATTGCAGCCACTTGGTAGAGCAGCCCAATGGCGAGTACGATTTTAGCTTGGTGCGCCACTTTTTATACGACCATGCTGATTATTTGCGTTTTGAAGCATTGGCCAATACCAACTTCCCTCCATTGGGTAAAGTAGCCCGTAAATTTAAAGGCGAAGTAAAATACCATGTTTTTCATGGCGATACCTTTTTAATGAAACTGGGCAATGGCAACGAAGAAAGCCATACCCGTATGCAAAACTCGCTAAACAACACCTTTAACCTTGCGCTGGGTATTTTTGAACCCTCTCCCTACGAAGAACAACTAATAGCCGATGGTGTATTTATTGGCGAAAAAGCCCTGCAAGAACGTTGGTTAGAAGCCATTAGCCCTGTGATACAAAAAGCAGGTCTTACCCTACCCGCACAAAGCACTTGGCAACCTGTGTATGGTGGACGTAAAGGACAACATACCGAATACCTGCAACCCCTATTGGATGAAATGACGGAAGTTTTCCGCATCGACCCGGGGGCTGAATGGTAGAAGAATTTATGATTTTTGATTAACAGATTTATTGATTTGAGTTGATAAGGTTTAAAGTTATTACCTGATAACAAATAACTTAATAACCAATCTACAAATGATAAGCGAAAAAGATATTTGGAGCGCTCTTGAGGAAGTAATGGATCCTGAAATACCTACTATATCAATGGTAGATTTAGGCATTATTACGGGTATAGATGTGAAAGACGGAGGCAATAGCGTAAAGGTAAATATGACCCCGACCTTTTCAGGCTGCCCTGCCCTTCGTATGATGGAGGATTTGGTAAAAGAACGCCTACAAAAAATGGATATACCCCATATAGAGGTTGAAACCACTTTTGATGTAGCTTGGACTACCGATCGCATTACCGAAAAAGGCCGACAAGCCCTGCTAAAACATGGCCTTGCCCCACCTGTTGAAAAAAGAGACGGTTATATAGAACTTGATGTACTAAGCGATGTAGCCTGCCCACACTGTGGCAGCCGCAATACTGAAATGAAAACTCCCTTTGGCCCCACACTATGCAAAGCCATGCACTATTGCAACAACTGCCTGCAAGCATTTGAGCAATTTAAACCCGTTTTTTAGCGACTTATTTGCACCTTACTTTTATACATATTCCCCTCAATATCTTTCGCTTCAATAATATATATACCCGCAGCTAGGTGTTGAATATCTATCTCGGTTTTTGTTGTACTTATGTTACTTTCAACGGTATAACGCCTGCCTAAAACATCTATTAAAACTATCTCGGCAAGTATATTATCTGCTTCAATAGTCAACCTGTCTTTAGCAGGGTTGGGGTAAATAAGTAGTTTGTTTCTATCTATAGATAAAACCGAAAGGTAATTACTGCCAATTTTTATATACGCTGTTTTGATAATAGAATCAGGAGGGCAAACGCCATTATTCACCCATAGTTTTACAGTGTATGCACCAGTATCAGCATAGCTATGCTGTGCATTTATAGATGTTTGTATATTTCCAGCTTTCCCAAAATCGCCCATATCCCATTGGTTTGTTGTACTACTTGGGTTAGAGGTAATATTTATAAACTGTATAGTATCATTGGGCAAACCAACTGTTTTCAACGCAACAAAGTCAGCTTTGGGTTGTCCCCACACTTGTACTTGCATGGTGTCAGCCCCAAAGCAGCCCGTAGCTATATCTAAGTAGGTGTATGCTATTGTATCTGTGCCTTTTAGTGCTGTTGTTGGTGAAAATATCGAATCGTTAATTATCCCAATTCCAAACCACTTTCCTCCACTTGGTGATGCTTTTGAAGTAAGCGAGGCATTGTTATCTGTTTCACAATAGGGGCCAACAGGGGTAAGTATAACTGTGGGTAAAGCATTTATCTTCACTATAACACTATCTGTAAATGTACAACCAAAGCCGTCTTTACTAGTTGCTGAAACAGTATAACTACCGGCATTATGCAGAGGAAGAACGGTTAAGCTATCACTAATTATAGTTGCAGGCTGCCAAGTAACTTGTGTTGGAGGCAAACCTCCTGTTTTATTTGACTGTAAGGCTAGCGTATCGTACTGGCAAAGGGTAGTTTTACCACTTATGCTTATTTGTGGATTGTATACAGTTACAAAAATTGAAGTATCTACTTTGCAACCAAAACTATCGATTAATAAAAATCTGTAATTTTTGTTGGTTGTTGGTGTATCTACTAATAGTAAATTATTGGTAGAATAGCCCACCCACTCATACGTTGATTGGATAGCTCCGCTTAAGTTTGCTTTTGCTACATAGGGTTGACCGCTGCACGATTGCAAAGGTGCTAAAAGTGACACTTGAGGGGTATAATTGCTGATAAAAACATCATCAAAAGCAACACATTTATTAGAATCAGTAACTTCAACCCAATACTTACTTGTTCCTGATGTAGGGGTGTATATCGTATTGGATAGAGTATCCGTATTGCCAGTAGACCATTTGTATGTATATGGTGCAACGCCCTTAATAAGTGTGTCAGTAATTTGCAAAGTATCTTGTTGTTTAAAACAAAACACTTTATCAGCTCCTAAGCCTATTTTAAAAAATCGCTCTGAGCCAATGTATACCGAATCTACGTAGTTTAGAGACGAGCAATATTGAGTGGAACTTATGTTTGCAGAAACCTTTACCCATCCAGTGTCATTGATACGCGCCTTAATTGTCGTATTATTTATGTAAGTAAATGTATCTATGCTATTCGCCATTTCCCAAATAACCTTTGTGGGTTTTATTTGAGGTGTTTGTGTATTATTATTTATTAATTTTGCCTCAACATATTTGCAATCAACAATATTCGTTTCAATAGCAAAGCTATCAGGCAGCTCATCGGCAAAATCAAGAGTATATGTTTTAGAAGTTTTTATTGATAATGGACAATGGTTATCATCAACAAGTACCGTAAACTGCGGTTTTTGGGTTGATAGTAACATTGCACTATCAATATACATACAAACCTCTACAATAGGCTCAGACGGTTTTGTGCCAATATTATTATACGTGATGCTTGGGATTGTAGACTTTACGCTCACAGAAACAGTATCCGTAGTATTACCATCAGTAATTGGAATTGTAAAACAAGTATTTCCTATTTTCCTACATAGTTTTCTGCTTGGATCTCCTAAACTAGGTGCTGAATTAGTAGAATCATTCATTACAATTACTTGCGCATCTCGCAACACTGAACCTATTTGAGTATAGATGCCGTTTATCTTCCTAAATTCATTGACCTTAACAACCATAACTGTAACCTGATTATTTACGGTAGGTCGAAAGGCCATGTTAGAGGTTAGTGAATCAAAATGAAATCCACTTGGAAGAGATAAATTAATATTTGGAAAACCCAAAAAAGTAAGCGGTTTATTTGGAGCAAAACTACCTGAATAGGGAATAGACACCCCCACACTTTGTAAGGGTTGAGTTAATTCATAGGTCAATATATCATTATCAATAGAATCGTAGGCAGCATTCGAGATATTTTGATTTGTATTTACTCCGATTAAAAAAGTAGGAATGTCTACAAAAGAAGGGGACGAGTTATGTGGAGCCAAACATTTATTAAATTTTGTTTCTACATAATAATTTTTATTCGCTGCTCCTGTAGTTATGGATGAATTTCTAGCATTCATTTCCCAACTAAGAGTATTGTCGCAGCAAGTATCATTGGGTAATGTAAACCCTCCAACGAGCGTATACTCTTCAATACCGTATTTAAAAGTGCCTTTGCAGCGGCTTGCTATTCCACAACTTGTCGGTATACCCGTTACATCCCTAATATATATAAAGTTAAAAGGAACGGTTATAGTTTTACACGCTGATTTCAGCATTACAGAGCCCGCACTTAATTGTGCTCCATTACAATCGCGATATACTTTTACAGTTACACTATAGCTATCGTTAACAATATGCTTATAAGTAATTTCAGCACTCATTACATGGGTAGCTTTTACGCCTAAAAGCATTGCCAAAGAAAAGAAAAGAAAGGAAATTATTTTTTTCATAAACCACACAAAGATACGTAGGGAATTATGAATTAATTTTAGGCTTTAATTACTTTTATCGAAAAGATACATTTAATGTAGTATCGACATTTTTCCCCTAAGTTGCTCACCATTCAAAAGAGTTATTTTAATTATATAGGCTCCATTGCCAAGACCTGAAACATCGGCACTAACTACCGCTCCCGATTGAGGTTTAGTTCTATAAATAACCTTACCATTAATATCAAATATTTCTATTACACTCACATCTTCATCAGCCTCAACAAATATTTTATCTTTAGCTGGGTTGGGGTATATTTTTACGCTGTTCTTTTGCAGCGTGTTTACTGATAAAGGGAAAGAAACAGCAACCGTATCTGTGGCAGTATCGGCAGGACAAATATTAAAATTGCTTACAATTAGCGATACTATAAACATACCCGAATCATGGTAAACATGGCTTGCATTTGGGGTGGTTTGTATATTACCAATTGCTGTGCTTTGTCCCATATTCCAAGTACTTACAAAGGCCGTATCTGAGGAGGTAGTATTGGTAAATTTAAAAGTGTCTATTGATAGACCTGTGTGGTTATTGGCTGTGAAACTTGCTTTGGGTTGTTGCACCACTCTAACTCTTATACTATCATATGTATGACAACCTGAAATACTATCGTTAAAATCGTAATACAAATAATGCCAACCTTTGGTGGCTACTGATGGCGAAAATATATTAGCACTAACACCCGCTCCGCTCCAAGTACCATAGTTGGGATTTGAAATTAATGTTATAGGTGTTGCTGTTTCGCAAATAGCAGGTACGAATGGCAAGGTGGGTAGAGTTGCGCTACTACGCCTGTACGTATAGGTTTTTTCAGTTTTGGCGGTAGAAGGACAAAAATTATCAGTAGCTATTATTTTAAAATAATAACTGCCTGAGTTTGCAAACATAGTAGAATCGATAGTATAACAAATTTTAACATCCACTTTATTGGGTTGTATAACTGTTTGGCTAACCGTTACATTTTTTAAATTATGCTTTACTTCTATACTAAGTGTATCGTTTGCATCAGCATCTTCAACTGGTATGGTAATGCAATAGTTTCCTGCGCCACAAGTACTAAAAACACTACTACTATTAATTTTATCAATTTTTGGTGCTTTATTAACTCCTGCATTTATAACTATTAGCTGTAAATCTCTAATTGTTTCACTTATTATCTGCGGTACACCGCCTATTATACGCCACTCTTTTACTTTTACCGTCACAACTGTTATTTGATTAACCTGTGTGGGGCGAAAAGACATATTACAGCTTAACGTATCAAACCTAAAGCCAGCGGGGTAACCCAATGCTGTATTGGGAAAACCCAAAAAAGATAGAGGTCTGTCTTTAGTAAAAGAACCCGAGTAACTAATTTGTGAACTTGGAGCATTGAAGGGGTTTATTAATTCGTAACTAAAAAAATCATTGTCAATAGTGTCAATAGCCGTATGTGATACACTTATATCATTCCCCACACCCATAAATATTACTGGAAAACTTAAAAAAGAAGGTGATGAGTTATTGGGAGCCAAGCATTTATTGTAGGTAGTTTGTATATAAAAAAGTTCGTTTGCTGCACCAGTAGTAATATTACTATTGCGGCAACATTGCTGCCAACTAAAGGTATATACACAACTTGACGAGGCAAATAGCTTAACGTTTGCCTTATAAATATGCTCTTCGATACCGTATTGGTACGAGCCTGAACACCTACTTTTTTGAGGGCAGTTAGGGTTTAAACCCGTAATATCTTTTATTGATATAAGTTGAAGTGTGTAATTAGCAGACGCGATGCCAGCTCTAACTTCTAACGGAGTATTTGATATTGGTATACCGTTACAATCTCTATATATGGTTACTGTAATTTCAAAACTATCGCTACCTAAATTAAGATATGTGATATCACCCCCCATTAGGTGCGTAGCTTTAGCATTTGCAAACAGAAAAACAGACAGGAAAAGAAAGAAAATTAGTTTTTTCATACAATCGGTAAAATTACAGTTTTATTTATACAATTATTTTCAAAGCAATCTCTGTTCATCGAAAATATTAATGCTGCACAAATACTTTGGTAGTTATATAGCCTTGCTTAGCAAGTTTTATCCGCACTAAATAAATACCATCGGCCAAGTTGGCTACACTTATTTGTGCTGATTTTGCACCATGTATAACTGTTGCATCCGCTTTTTTGCCGTGCACATCATACAGTGTAATTTCTTCTATCTCGTCGGCCAATTCAATAGTCAGCAAATTGTTGGCAGGGTTAGGGTATATTTTTATTTTCTGGTTATTAATATCTCTTACCCAAACATTACCTCCGCTTTGTGTAGTGTCGCCAACACGTATAAATTTATTTTTTGTAAGTGTTTCTACACACCCAGCGGTATCTGCTTTAAGAGTAACGTTATACTCGCCCGAATCTGTAAAAGTATAAGTAGGCAATTGTCCACTTATCGAGTCTGTTTTATTAGTTATAATATTAGTAAAATACCACATCCAATTATCGCCTTCGGGAAAAGAGAGTCCAAAAAAATCAGCCTTTAAAGGTGATAATCCTTGTGTGGGCGCGGCTGAAAATTGCAATACAGGCGTAGGTAACACTTGTATAGGTGTTTGCCCTTGCGAAGCACATTTATTGCTATCAGTGAAAGAATAGGTTACTATTATTTTACCGCTTTGGGATAATGAATCAGGCCTAAAAATACTGTCTTTTACTACTCCAAAGCCCGTCCATTTGCCCCCTGTAGGTTGTGCTTTTAAAACAAAAGGAGAGGCATTTATACATACTTCTTTTAGAGTTGAAAACTTTGCTGCTTGAAGTGAGTGCGCAGTTATTTTTACGCTATCGTGAAAATAACAACCCAAAGAATCAATCACCTTTAAATCAAAAAAGGCATATTTATTAGTTGCCGTGTAGTTATATACTGCACTAGGGTTTATAAAATTACCCGTTGCCCATCTGTATATATAGGGCGATTTGCCATTTATAGTTTGAGCTATAATATTAATAGTTTGATTTGGGCAAACCGCACTATCAGGGGTGTGTGAAATTTGCAACTTATAAGGAAGAGTTACAAAGGTTGAATCCCAAGCAGTATCGGGACAATAAAATCCTTCTTTTGCCCAAACTGCAAACCTATTCCATCCTGCATTCTCAAAATATATCTCAGCTTCGTTATTATTTGCTGAACGTATATATCCATTAGGCACTATAAAACCTCTTGTTAAACCTGCAAAAGCTACAGTTGCCATAGCTATTTTAAATCTATTGCAACTATTTTGTTTTGATGCTATCTGTAGGTATTTGGTGTCTGTTTTTTCTCTTACGGTTAAAGAAAAAGTATAGGTATTGGTTCCATTAGGGCTGCATCCATTATCTCGCACTCGCACCGTAAATGTGTGGGGTCTATTTCTTACATCAGCTAGTGTTGGTGTCCACCTAAAAGTAGCTGTAGCTAAACGCTTAGAAGTATCAAGGGTAAAACTTGCACCACTTATTGCATTATTCCATTCCAAAAAAGTACTGTCGCCATTATCTGCATCACTACTTTCAATCAATATTTCTACTGCTTCTCCCACACATACATCCGACAAAAAAGTAGCTTTAATTACAGGAGGTCTATTGTTGGTTGAATTTATAACAATAACTGTTTGCTCTACTTCAGTAACCCCAACCTCTTCCATTTTGCCGTTAATCTTTCTATACTCGTGCACCCTAATTACAAAAACTGTTTGCTGATTTAATACTGTAGGCCGGAAAGAGATTGCACCTGTTTGTTTATCAAAATGAAAGCCTGCCGGAAAGTTAAGTCCTGAATTAGGAAAGCCTAAAAAAGAAATCGGTTTAGCTGCTGACCAACTACCTGAATAACCCACTTGCACGCCGCTTGCCGATTCAGGAGAGACTAATTCAAAAGCTAAGGAATCATCATCAATATTATCCGTATAACCTGTGCTTAGCACAGCATCCATACCAACTGGTATTAGTATTCGTGGTGAATAACACGTCTGGGCAGAATTATTTAGCCCAAAGCATTTGTTTAATGTGGCATATAAATATGCGTTTGTTCCCGAAGCTCCAGTGGAAATGGCAAAACTTCTTATGCCTCCATTAAACCCAAATATAACTTCGCAGGTTGCATTGCTAATATCTACTGTGGTTTTATATTCTCGCTCTTGAAAACCAAATTGATATGAACCTGCACAACGGCTAGAAATTCCGCAACCGTAAAAAGTCCCTGTAATGTCTTCACTTTTTATATAAGACATTTTTTGTTTGAAACTGCCCCCATTCCACGATACAGTTAGCGAATCGTTGGTTGGTGATATGCCATTACAATCAACATATAGTTTCACGGTAACCTCATAGGTTACAGAATCAATGGCTTTATAGGTAATGTTCCCCCCTGCGTTTGTAACGGCTTTGGCTTGCAATACACCAAATAACAAGCAGGCTATTAGTAATAGATGATGTGGTTTCATAGATAGGTTTGTTACTATATAGATACCACATATTAACAAAGAGTTGCTTGCCCAAGCTCACAATATTAGCCTTGCTTAATGGCTTATAAATATGGGCGAAACCCAATGTTTGCCTTCTTGTGTTTGTATAGTGATAAAATAAAGACCACTTGTCAAGCTGCTCGCATCACAATGAATTTCTGTATCTCTATTTCCTGTTAGTTCAATTACTTTTACGCCTATGCTATTATAAACATCTATGGATTTAATAGCCGAATTAGTCTTAATAGTGAACCCTGCATTGGCAGGATTAGGATAAACAGTTATTCCCCCTTTTTCAATCTCGTTTACTGATATATTGTTTTTGGGCTGGGATTTTACCGTTATATAGTTGGTTTTGGTAAGTGAATCAGGTGGACATACACCATCACTTACCCATAGTTTTACACTGTATATACCTGTATCGGTGTAAGTATATGCTGCGTTTTTGGTGGTGTATATAGCATTTGTACCCAATAACTCCCACCTGTTTTGGGTAGTAGTATCGGCTTGGGTAGTATTAGTAAAAGTAATCTCACTACCTTGATATATTGTGGTACTATCAGCCGTAAAATCAATTTGAGGGGAACCGTAAATTTTTGTTTGTGTAGTTTTTTTGCTGCTACAACTAGTGTTAGGGTCGGTATAGAAGTATTCAAGCTGTTGTATACCTTTTGAGGCGGTTTGCGGATTTAATTCATTATTGTTAATGTTTGTTCCGCTCCAAATACCACCTGTGGGGTTGCCATATTGTGTCAAATTTAAAAGGCTGCCACCTTGACAAACAGGAGGCACAGGACTAAAGGTAATAATTGGGGGTGAAACAAGGGTGAAATGATTATTGAATGTTCCTATGCAGCCTAAACTATCCGTAATGGTGGTGAGTAAATAGCTTTTACCTGCCGCAGCATTTTTTGTATTTATTGATATATTTTCTCCATAGCGGTTATAACTATTCCAAAAAATGATATAGGGATACTTTCCACCAAAAGGGGCGGCTTTTAAGTGTAGGGTGTCGCCAATGCAAATACTATCAGGATATGAAAATTGCGCCTGTGGTTTTGATATATCAACATGCCACTGCATACTATCAATACAGCCCCCATCGTTTATGCTAAAGGTGTATGTAGTGGGTGCCGTTAGGTTTTCTTCAATCACCTTACTATTGTTTTGTGCCGTGTTCCATCCATATATTGCTTTTGATGAAGTATCGACTACACTTGCTGTAAGCACGGCTTTTTTTCCTGCACAAATGAGGTCATCTCCACTAAGATTTATTTTCGGGTAATAATTAATGATTGTAATTGTATCTTTATCTCTACAACCCTTACCATCTATAACCTCAACACTATAGACGTTACTACCTAAAATAGGAATAATAGTAATATTTTGACCCTGCTGCCCTGTTGACCAATTATAGGTAAATGGTGCTGTACCAAATATTGGGATTGCTTTTGCTTGTTTAGGATTACTAAAGCACGAAGTATCGCTACCTTTAGCTTCTACTAATAGAAAATCTAAAGGAGCTATATATAACGAATCGGTATAAAAAAAATAATTACAATGTAGGGTTGACGTAACATATAATGTAGCTTTTACCCAACCTGTATCGCGGGCGTATACAGTAACAGTATCTCCTTTTTGTTGAGTTACGGTAAATTTCCCCTCAACTAACCACGAGTAGTTATAGTTGGTTCCAGTATGCTTATTTCCTACCCAAAAAAATGGATCTCCACAATTAATAGCCCTTTTTATTTGTGATGAATCGATAAAAGTACCGCTACCTTCTTCTATTCCATACGTTTTTACTGTACGTCCTATTACCGGGCAAGCATCATCTTTTACTTCAAGCGTAAAGGCATTTAATCTTAAACTAGGGGTGATACTATCTGCAATAAAAAATACTGCCACACGTCCTTTTGATGTCCCCACAACTTTACTAAGCAATTCTGCTTTTGCCCAGCGCAGGTTGTGTTTTAGGTTTACTTCATAATTATTGCTTGTATTAAGATTAGTCAATTCTATTATTGCAACGGAAGTATCTCCTACACAAGCCTTAAAAACACTAGGCGAGTTTTGATACGGCGTTGTATTACTTCCCAAATTTTCAATAATAACAACTTGCTCATTTCTTGTTCTCCCAACTCTTTTCATTACTCCATTAATTTTGCGCCAAGCGGTAGCTTCTACACTTATCACGCTTACTTGATTTGTGATTACGGGTTTAAAGTAAATGTTACCTCTCTCAGCATCTAAATGAAACCCAGCAGGTGTATTAAGGTTATTGTTTGGATGCCCCAAAAAACTAAGTGGTTTATCTGCACTAAAACCTGAAGCATAGTTTATAACTGTTCCTGCTCCTGATAAAGGTGTCTCAAACTTATAACTAATAGAATCATGGGTGATGCTGTCAATTGCTGAAAAATTGAGCAATTGGTTCTGACCTACGGATAATACAAAAGGAGGTGCAAAATCAGCCCATTCAATCGAAGAACCTTCGCATTTATCTATAATTGCTTCAGTATAAAAATTCAAATTTGCTTGCCCACTGGTTATCGAACTATTTCTTGAAAACTGACTCCAAGAGATTTCTACCTCACAGCAATTTAACGCACTTAAATCTATTACTCCTCTAAATAAATATTCTTCATCTCCATATTTATAATAGTTATTGTTGCTGGCACACCTGCTTTGTTGTGGGCAATTTGGATGGATACCTGTAATATCTTTTACCGATATAAGAGCTAAACTGGCACTAGAAGATCCTGCCTTACACCTAATATTAACAGCCATTGAAGTTACTGATGTGCTTAAACACGATGTAGATATTTTTAAGGATACAGTATATTTTTGATTACCTATATGGCGATAACTAAAACTTGCCCCGTTAAGGTGACTCGCATAAAGAGACCCTAAAAAAGGAAATAAAAAGCTTATAATTAATAGATATTTTTTCACGGGTTAAACAATTTAACCTAAAGATAAGTCTATATTTCCCGTATTATTTTATCATTAATCGATATTTACATTGGTATGACGATAATATGTAACTGTTATTACAATTGGCTATTTAGCAATAATAAATGTGCTGTGTGTAAATGTACCATTTGCAAAACTTAGTTTTAGCGTATATGTGCCTGCTGCCAAGTGTGCTAACTCTATTTGTGCCTGCTGACTAATATTATTGGTTTTTCCCCAAACTTTTTTGCCTAATACATCAAACACTTCTATTGCAGTAAACGGACTTTCGGCATCAATTGTAAGGCCGCCGTTTGATGGGTTGGGATAAACAGTTATTCCTCCTTTTTCAATCTCGTTTACTGATATATTGCTGCTAGGCTGGGCTTTTCCATACACATTAATATAATCTGTTTTTAATACCGAATCGGGCGGGCAAATGCCTCCGCTTACAACTAACTTAACAGAGTATTTACCAGTATCAGAAAAAACGTGTGTGCCATTTTTAGTTTTTTCTGTGTTTAACCATCCTGAATTGGGATCACCAAAATCCCAAAAGCTTGTATGATTGCCTGCGATAACTGATGTGTTGGCAAAAGTAAACATATGGTTATAGTGCGCAGTGGTAGAATCAACAGTAAAGTTTGCCACAGGTTGCAGCGCTACTACTAAGTTAGCGGTTTGCTGGTCTTTGCATCCCGTTAGGCTGTCTGTATAGTTGTACGTAAGCGCTGTAGTGCCTACACCTGCAATAGACGGATAAAACTGATTAGTACTAACTCCTGCACCGCTCCAAATACCTTTTTGAGGGATAACAAAAGAATCTAACTGTATCGGGCTTGCACTTTGGCAATATACTGGTGCAAAACCATTAATATAGATAAACGGAGTGGGGTTTACCCTTACAGAACTGTTTTGAGTATTATTACACCCAAAAGCATCAGTTATTTTGGTTATAAATGGTATTGTTCCTCTTTTTTGTACCCCTAAAGGAACTTTATTTCCTGTTACTTTAAATGTTTCCCAATAAATATTGTATGGCGGCAGCCCACCACTTCCACTGCCTAAAAGTATTATTGTATCGCTAACGCAATACACTTCTTTATGCTTGTAGCTTACCTCAGGGGCGTATACCTTAACAAAATGTGTTTTAGTAACGGTGCAGCCTGTGCCATCGCGAAGAATAAAAGTGAGCAAGCGGTTATTGGTTATACTCGCCTTAAACTGGGTTTGGTTGGGGGTAAAACCCAACCAACCGTATTGGGGGTTTATAGTGTCTTGCAGTTGTGCATTAATCTCAATTACATCATTAGCACAGGCAATGGTATCGCCACTTGTAGATACCAATGGATTATAGTATTGTACATTAACCGAATCGCTAACCGAGCAAAGGGCGGCATCGGTTACCTTAACAAAGTACTTACTACTTCCTTTAGGTGCTACAATATTTAAGCTGGAAAAAGTATCAGTAGCACTAGTGCCCCAACTATATGATAGTGGATAGTTTCCATTTGTAGTATTAACATTTAATGCCAAATTTGGATCGCCACACAGCACCGTATCATTAGTTGCGCTAACTGTTAAAAAATTGCTTTTGGGTACAAATACCGAATCGGTATAGGTTTGCTGGCTGCAATATCCATCTGCAACTACACGCATCTTTATAGTATACCAACCCGTATCAGACAGTTGAGCAAAAGAGCCAATATTTATGCTTTCTAAAGTATCGTTTTGTGAGGTAGCTGTATAAAATGCCTTAGTTTTATATAAACTGCTAGAGCTATTTTTCAGTTCAACGCTTAAATCTCTACAAACTAATTTTTTACTTAATGTAAAACTATCGGGTAAAGGAGGTCGTTCAGCCCACTCAAATGTTTTTTCTGCAACGCCCTTTAATGGGCAGCTATTTACTGTTGCCCGTATAGTAAACTGCAATGGCTTACCAGACGATAGCTCGGCAGTAGTTGGGGTATAGCACACCCTAATGGTAGGCTGTGCAGGTGTTCCTATATTAGTAAAAGTAATGTTTTGTAAATTGTGCCTGTACTCAATCTCAACAGAATCGGTGAGCCATTTAACACGGTGTAAAGGAATATCTTTACACAATGTACCGCTAAGACTACAAACTGCAATTTCTTTTTTATCATCATCAAAAGTTATAGGCGATGCATTATTAGTCGAAGTAATACGCATGGTATAGCTATACTTTGTCTCTCCAATATTCTCCAACATGCCATTTATATACCTCCACTGGGTTATTTTAATCCCTATTACTGTTTCTTGCTTTGAATCGGTAGGCCAAACCGTAAGAATACCAGTGGTGCTATCAAGACTTAACCCTGCCGGGAATGCCCCATTTTCATTAGGGAAACCCCAAAAAGACAACGGCTTTTTATACGACAATGGTAGAAAGTAATTTCTAGAATACGGAGGGTAGTTTTCTCCCGATGGATGCCAAAAAGAATACGTTAGCATATCACCATCAGGATCGTAAGCACTGTGACTGATAAACCTTGCGCCCCCTTCACTTACAAAAAACGAGGGTATATTATTTAATATTGGCGAAGAATTGTTTGGTGTTTTGCATTTATTAAGTGTAGCCCCGCTGTATCCACTACTATTTGGCGAATACGTATTTACTGTTGGTGCACGTCTGTCGCCCCATGAGCTAATCACTAAGTTTTCACAACTATCCCAGTCTATTACAGCAACTGTTTCAAAAACATACTCTTCAACACCATGTTTTAGTGTCCCGCCTGCACACTTACTTTTTTGCGAACACCGTCCATAAATATTGGTAACATCTTTGCCTGAAATCGAATCAAGATTGGGATACTTCCATTTTGAGTCTCCTATAATACCACAAAACGTTTGGCTTAGTATATTTTGAGATTGGCCACAATCACGGTAAAGAGTGTACTTTATTTTAAACGTATCTCCGCCTATATGTGTATACGATATATAATTGCCCGCAACAAAATCTCCATAGTTTTGTGCCGATGCCCCCATTGAGAGTAGAAGCATAAACACTAAACACAATTTATATTTTAACAGTACTACCAAACACACAAGGTAATACCCTTAGACCAAAAAAACGTGTTTAAGTGCTTTTTTTAGACGAAATCCGTTCTACCTGCCCAAATCGCGCAGCACCTTAAAATGCGATGCAATGGCCTGTCCCATAGTGGGATAGTAGTTGTAGGTAACATTGTGTTGCTTGCACACACGCTCTACAATACCGCTAATTGCGGGGTAGTGTACGTGGCTGACTTTTGGAAACAAATGATGCTCAATTTGAAAATTAAGACCACCTAAAAACCACGATACCACTTTATTTTTTGTTGAAAAATTACAAGTGGTTAGCACTTGGTGCTCTGCCCATTCTTTTTCAATAAGTTTATCACCGTGTAGTGCTTCTTCAAACTGTGCTTTCTCTACCACGTGCGCCAACTGAAACACAACCGACATGGTGAGACCAAACAAAGCATTCATTACCAAAAAACCAATTATAAAAGGGGTAAAACCCAATACATACCACGGGATAACCACATACGCCACAGCATACCACAGCTTACTTACCCAAAATATTATATGCTCTTTTACCGTAAAGTTTTTTAGTGGGGTAACTACCACCTTACCCGTAAAGTATTTTATAAAATCCATAAGCCACACCCAAAAGTGTATAGTAAGGCAGTATATAAGCACACTATAAATGTATTGGTAGCGGTGCATTTTTAGCTTTTGTTGCGTTTCGCAGTGGCGCAAAACAGGTATTTTCATTATATCATCATCAATACCATCAATATTGGTAAAAGTATGGTGCACCACATTGTGTTTGGTTTTCCATAAAAAGGCATTGCTGCCCAAAAAATTCATGCTATACCCAAAAAAATCATTCACCCATTTTTTCTCGCTATAGCTGCCGTGGCAGGCATCGTGCATTACATTAAACCCAATAAACGCTTGGTTCATACCCAATATGGCACACAAGGGCAAAGCCAAATACCATACAGGCGTGTAAAATACTAACCACGCATACAATACTACGGTTAACGATAAAAAAATAATCGTTTTAATATATAAACTCCAATTGCCCTGCTCAGATACTTTCTTTTGATTAAAATACTCGTTCACTTCTTTGCGAATCGCAGTATAAAATGGACTTTTATTATTGGCGAAGGTTACTTTGGTCATTCAAAAATAGGGTTTGTGTGTACTAATTTTGCGTTGCAAAAATACGTGTTTTTTGTGTTTTATAAACAATAGATTAAGTATAACAAACTTCTGTTTCAGCTTAGGTATTGTTAATATTTAATATGCTTCTCTCAGCTATTCAAAATCGGTTAAACGGTTCAGATTAACCTCTAACCCCTCAGCAATTTGGTATAAACTATACGCTGTTGGGTTTACCTTTCCGTTTTCAATTCTTTCAATAGCCTGCCTGTCCTTTTCGCATCTGCGAGCCAATTCAGCCTGATTAATATTTTTTTCTTGTCTTATTTTCTTAATGTTATCCCCTAGCCTAACTAAAAAAACCGTTTTATCCAGTGTTTCCATACCTCTTTTTTTGAAATGGGAGGTAAGTAGGTCTACTAGGGATGAAAATGTGTCATACTTTATGTTGACTTACGGTTTGGTTTTCTTTTTTACCTTTGAGGCAAATAATTTCCTTAAAAGGAAAATAGTGTATATTTAACAACCTATTTCAACACCATTGTATTATGACAAAAAAACACCTTTTAGTATGTGTGGCCTGTGTGGTCATGCTTATTGCAGCCTGTAAACGAACAGAGCTAACCGAAAACCCAATGCCAAAATCAATAACCAAAAAAAGTTTGATAATTGGCGATTCCATCACCCAAATTACCTGTGCCAGTTATTCATTCTTGAAATTTGATAATAGGGAGGTGTTTATAAACACCCTATCGCTATTGGATAATCTTTCGCAAACCAACGATACGCCATTGTATGAGTTTGGTCAAAATTTTTCGTTTACCAGCCTATGGGATAATATTGAATTATTGCCCGATTCTTTAAAACGCATAAAGTATGAAACGACTTCAAACCTATTAGCCGCAGTTGTTTCAGAAGATAGTATTGTGCAAATAGACAGTGTGGCTTTCCTTTTTAGTTTTGATGATAGTAGCATATACGAAATGTACCCCGTAACTTGTGCTAACTTATCAATTTTGAAACTGAAACAAGAAGTGAACAACGATAGTATGTATGTGTTTAAGTATAACTTTCACGACCCTGTTTTTCACCCATCTGGTTACGAACCCTTTACTGGCAAAGCATTTAGGTGGCTAAAGAAAATATTTGGTGGATGTGATGATATTTGGGCTGCGGGAGCACATTGGGATAAACCAGCTTTAATTTACAAAACAATGATAAATGGGCAACTAGAGCGTTACACTTATTTTATTTCACACCACTACAATAAATTTGGTGTTTATTTTGAAATCACCCACAATTGGGTACATTCAAAATTAGGCGGTAGCGATGTTGCGGTTCAGGTGGCATACTCGCACCAAGATATCTGGAAAGAGTTCTGTGGCGGCTGGGGAAATAATGCCAATTGGCCTAACTCAATTTATGGTAATAATGCCAGCTTCAGGTTCAGAACATATAAATCAACTAATTCATTAGCAAAAAACAAAAACCAAGTTCATACCTATGTTTGGTTTTACCCCATTGGTTCACCAATTGATGTTTCATCTCCACAGAGTAAAGCTATCCCTTCTTTATACTTTTAATATATGTATTTCAAAATAGTATTGCCGTTATTATTATGTTTATTTTATACTTCCTCTCAAGCTCAAAAATGGAGTTTGAGAGGAGGTGTAAATGTTATACGCTCTTATGGAAAAGTAACTATAACCGATATGCAGATTAGCAATGGAGAAGGGAGGGTGGATATTACCCCGGGTACATTAACCCTTAAAAGATTATTTCAACATTCGTACTTTATCCCCTCTACTAGCTTTTTTGCCGATATTTCTTTAATACGAACATTTAACCGCAAAAGCAGTATTAGTATTGGCTACCTCAATTTATATCCATTAGTAGGCAGTTCAGTAATAAAATATAAAAATGAAACAAACACTGAAAGCGGTGGGTTTTCACAGGAAATAAATGTGCCGACATTGCGGTTTAATTATATATATACTTTGCTGCAAACGGAAAAAATTAATCCCTCATCGTTTTCTGTTTCTGCCGGTATTCTTTTAACTTTTTTGGGGCGGGATGCCTCATTTAGCAGTTCTAATACTTGGGGTGGTATTTCAAGAGGTATAGATTCATCGGGCAATATTGTAACCATTGACTATGTAATAATAAGCAAACAAAAAGAATGGCGACCAAAACCACCCACCCCTTATCTAAATGTTAGCATTGATGGTGGTTTACGCTTAGGCAAACGGTTTAAAATAGGGGGAGAAATTA
>JBBKVO010000033.1:0-50239 GCA_037968475.1 Bacteroidia bacterium | reverse complement strand
ATCGCTTCAAAATCGGGTTAAAAAGTTTTGGTGCCTGTTCTCTACTTTTCAAAAACCAAATGAACAATGCAAACTTCTTTGCAAGATATGTGTAAAATAATTTAGAACTTAATATAATGTTTAATTTCTTTGAGGATAGTTCTTTATGGTCAAACAATCGGATTTTTATTGATAAAAGGATTGGATTGTTCACAGGAGCAAAAGAACTAGAAACGCACGGTAATGTTCTCATTGGCTTTTCTTCCGAAATAAAAAAACTTAAACAATTAAGGCTCTTGTGGATAGAAACAAGTATTGATGAGAAATCTATACCAAAACAGCTTAAGGAGTGTGATAGTCTTCAGGCTATTTCTTTTGATGGAGTTAATAAATTAAATCACCTTCCAAAAGGAGTTTTAGGATTAAAAAACCTTAAGTTCTTTACCATAAATATGGAAGGAATAAATAGCCCGCAGGTTATTGAGGATATTGTTAGGCTGTCAAAATCTAAAAGTATCATTTGCATAACTTTATACAATTTTCATCCTAACAAAACATTAGAAACAAGGTTATTGGGCACAAATAAGATTGTTATACAGAACTTTGACGATACAGAAGAAGAATAGCAAAAGCTTTTCCTCTCCATCTTTACAGTAAAAACCGTTATTTTGTGGATTAGTGAGGTAACTTTTATTTGTCAAATTTTTAAAATTTGACAAATAAAAGTTACAGCGAGCGCTGTTACCCTGAGATCGTCTAAGTAGTGCAGAGATATAGTTTTTATGAAAATACTTCAATCACCATACGAGAAAACCCGATATCGGG
The DNA here is from genome assembly GCA_037968475.1 of Bacteroidia bacterium. Classification (GTDB taxonomy): domain Bacteria; phylum Bacteroidota; class Bacteroidia; order UBA8524; family UBA8524; genus SB11. Next base: position 49,435 of record JBBKVO010000033.1, on the reverse strand, counting down.
ATATGGAAAACATATTGTTTGATTCCAACTCTTTAGACCATCAAAAAATTATAATAAAAAACTTTAAAAATATTAGACAAGTTGAAGTTGGACATAGTGAAGTTGGACAGGAACGATTCTACAATAAAATGCGAGACAAATACTCCTCTTCTTTTTCGGAGTTTTGTGTTTCATCAGTCGTTCAAGACGACCCAATTTATTTGTTTGATTTTAAGAAAGACACATACGATGCCTACGAGAAAACAATGTGGTATCCTCCAAGTCAAGATAACAAAAACTTTCCTTTTGAAAATGGTTTGGCAATAGTTTATCAACTTGTGTTTGTTTACAACACTCAATTAAGGTGGTGTATCGTGTCAGACCAGTATAACGATGTAATTTTGTTTGGAAGCGATTACGGAATATAAAAACGAATAAGATGAAAAAACTATTTCTACTTTCGGTTTAACCTCGCTGTATATTCTCTCCCTTCTTTTTACTCAAAAACAGTTATTTTGTGGATTAGTGAAGTCCACTTTCTATTTGTCAAACTTTAAAAGTTTGACAAATAGAAAGTTACAGTGCGGCTGTCATCCTGAGCTTGTCGAAGGACGACAAAGCAACCTTTGTATTTGGCAACAGATTGCTTCGTCAGCCGAAGACGGCTTCCTCGCAATGACGAAATACGGTTGTCATATTGAGCGAAGTCGAAATATGCGCGATTAAATGATATTTATTCTATGAAAAAACACTATTGGTTATTATTTTTGGTATTTATTGCCAAAAACGCTTTTTCGCAATCGTATATAGTAAAAGTAAACCGCAGTAATAACGACCCTGAGGAGGTTACCATAGCCATTAACCCAAAAAACCCGCAGCAAATGGTGGCGGGTAGCAATATTACCAATTACTACACCAGTGATGATGGCGGCAAAACGTGGACCGAAAACAAACTAACGTCAAAAACGTGGGGCGTATATGGCGACCCTGTGGTATATGCCAACGATAGCGGGCATTTTTTCTTTTGCCACCTATCACAAACTAAACCTCCCCTCGACGGTAGTTATAGCTGGCTGGAACGTATTGTGGTGCAAAAAAGCACTGATGGCGGAAAAACGTGGAGCGACGGCGCAGGTTTGGGTTTTGTGCCCAATAAAGTGCAAGACAAAGAGTGGATTTGCGGCGATTTCAACCCTAAAAGTCCGCACAAAGGTAACCTGTATGTCAGCTGGACACAATTTGATAAATACAACAGCAAAGACCCTAACGATTTTTCACGCATCAAATATTCTAGCTCTACCGATGGAGGCACTACTTTTAGTGATGCCATAATAATATCAGATACTGTGGGCGATTGCGTTGACGGCGACAATACCCTTGAGGGCGCAACTCCTGCCGTTTTACCAAACGGAACCGTTTTGGTAGCTTGGGCAGGCCACGGCAATATATACCTTGATAAAAGTACCGATGGCGGAAAAACCTTTGGCAAAGACCGTATTATAGCCGCACAAAAAGGCAGTTGGGATATTCCCGTTGCTGAAATTATGCGTACCAACGGAATGCCCTTTTTAGTCGCCGATAATAGCGAAGGAAAATATAACGGTAATGTATACCTGCTTTTGGGTGATGAAACCCACGACGATGCCGATATTTTTCTGTTAAAATCAACAGATGGGGGTGAAACATGGAGTAAAAAAATACGCATTGGTAATGATAGTATTGGCAACGGAAAAGACCAGTTTTTGGGGCATATAGCCATAGACCCAACCAACGGAGATATATACATTGTGTACTACGATCGCCAACACAGCCAAAACAACTTGTTTATTGATACCTATGTCGCCTTTTCTACCGATGGAGGCGAAACCTTTACCCACCGACGCATTACCGATAAACCCTTTGCTGCCCCTGGTAAAGATGTCTTTTTTGGTGATTATAACGGTATTGCTGCCTACAACGGCATAGTTCGCCCAATATGGACGGATGTTACCAACGGACACCTTGCCGTAAAAACCGCCTTGCTAGATAAGCAAATGTTGCAAAAAAACACCTTTGGCCAACCTGTTGATTATATAGGTGTGAAAAGCAAACTAAAGACCGATGAAGAACTTACAGTACACCTGCGCCTAAAAGAAACAGGCACATTTATACTTAAAATACTGGAGAAAAGCGGAGGCAAAACCATGTATACCCAAACCTTTGCCCAAAACACTGTTTTAGAACAAGAAATTACCCCTGCTGACCTTGTATTGCCCAAAGGCAAATACACTGTGCAGGTGCGCCTACAAAGCACAACCCTTGAGGAATACTTTGAGGTGAAGTAATTTTAATAATTCCACAAAAAAACCTTGATTAAAATCGGTTAGTTATTTTTTACAAGCACGCATTAACCCGTGTGGCTGATGTCCACGAAAAGTGTGAAATACAGGTTTTTCGGCAATAGCGGGGCGGGGCATGTGCGACGGAAAAACTTGAATTTGGTTTTCGTGGTGGGTTTTTTGTTTACTTTTTGCCTAAACAAAAAGTAAAAAATATTTTAGCTTATATACTATCCAACACCTTTGCCAACTCTCGGTCTTTATCCGTTATGGTATTACCCGTATCGTGCGTAGTAAGCGAAACCGAAACACGGTTGTAAACATTAGTCCACTCAGGGTGGTGGTTTAGCTTTTCAATAGCAAAAGCCGCTTTTACCATCCACGCCATTGCAGCAGCAAAATCTTTAAACATAAAGGTTTTGTGCAGTTTGTTGTTTTCTTCTTTCCAATCCATTCCCTAAGTAACGCATGTTTTGATTAAGAAACAAGCCTACTTCATACTCCAAATTGAATACAAACGTTTGCCCCCCTTTTTGTTTTTTTAGTGTTACGGTTGTTACGGCAATAAAATCAATTGAGACAAGGCCTTCAGCGTTTTTATGCTTGTTACGTTTTGTTACGACTTACAAAATGACAAAGAACTATCGATAACGTGTAATTGAAAAACTATGGTTTTGGATATATCCACAACGCTTATAAAAGAACTCTCAATAGCACACCAGCGAGCGGACGCTCTAGTATTTTCGGCACGAGCGGACGCTCCCGCCAGCATACGGTTGTTATACTACTATACTACGATTACCAAAACATAGCGCGTTGTCATACCGAGCGAAGTCGAGGTACGGAGTGAAGGCGAAGAGCGTGCGGAGGCTGTCATCTTGAGGCCTCGAAAGATGCGTGTGCAGGTCAACACACCATATTTCGACTTCGCTCAATATGACATCGCGTATGCCGTGCGGTGGCTGTCATTCTCAACTTGATTGTCCCGAAAGCATTCGGGATGTGCGGTAGATTTACCGTTTTGCCTAAGCGCAGTTTCCTGCTTTCGCAGGAATGACTGCCCACCTCGCCCAAAAAACTATATACAAACACCATGTGGTTTGTTTTTGGCATCTTTGCCCTAATGCAACGGCTGATACAAGCAATACAACAAATTTTTGGTGGCGATAATGTACTTATCAACCCAATAGAGTTGCCAGCAACGCCTTTTGGTGGCGTGTTGTTGCCCAAGCACGGTATAGCCATACATACTGTTAGCCTCAACTCGGCATTTTTGCACGCGGTGGATGGTGATTTTTTTACCCAATGGGCTACCCTTGCCGAAAAGCAAGGCTGGAAACCCCTGCAAATATGGGAAGACCGATGGATGGCTCAAGAACCTTTGGTATTAGCGCATCTTACCTCTCTAGCTGAAAAATCGACTAAAGTATTTGCCCGTAATACAGTTGTGCGGCGCATTAGTAAACCTGTAGCCGATGCTTTTTTAAACCAACACCATTTGAGTGGCTCGTCTTCGGCGAGGTATAAATACGGGCTTTTTTTGAAGAAAACTGACGAATTGGTGGGCGTAGCGACCTTTAGCCCTCCGCGAACGTATTACAGGGACGAAAAGCCTTCGCGCTCGTTTGAGTTGATACGCTATGGCAGCAAAAGCGGAACAAACATAACGGGCGGACTAAGCAAGGTGCTAAAGGCGTTTATTGACGATGTGCACCCCGATGATATTATGACCTACGCCGATTGCGACTGGTGGACGGGCAGAAGCTATGCCCCGCTGGGTTTTAAAATGATAGAACACACTCCGCCACAACAGTTTTGGCTGCACCCCGATGAAAATATACGCTTCCTGCAAAAACATTTACCCCAACACATAAAAGACGAATTAAAAAGCCATGCAACTATTGATGAGGCTATGATGCAGCTAGGCTACTTGCCCATTTATAATTCAGGCAATAGAAAGTTTTTGTTGAGGGTGAATCATCAGTAAGTATTAAAGTTCATTATTAAACGTCTCTACCCAAAGCGTTTTATCTCGTAGTAAAACCCCAAACTCATATTTTGAAGGCTTTGAACCTTGATAGGAGTAAAAAGGTCTATTAAAGCAAAGAATTCCTTCATTTTGGCCGCAATATTTCTCCATTTTTCTAAATATTTTTCCTTCTTCCGACCATCCTCTGTTTATGTCTCTTCGTTGTTGAAAAGCATTTAATTCTGCCCCATCAATAGCACCTCCAATGCTATGGCCTACGAAATGGCCTTTATCCCACTCTTTACCAAAAACTGTTTCTGTTTGTCCTAACCATCCCTGCAAACGAGAATCATCTCTCCTTACTTCTCGCTTTTTTGATTCTCCAAACGCGACTACCAATCTTGACTCTGCCTCTAGGGGTATAATTTCAGAATCTAAAGATTCTATATCATCATAAACATATTCAAAATCGTTCAATTTAATTTGGCAAATACACGAAATATTTCTATTATTTAATTTATAGGCCTTTATCCACACGCTCAAAAGATTCATTTTTAAATAATCAACAGCCTCGACATAATCTAGCCCCTTAATATCTCTCAAAATGTCATTATATTCATTTAATACTTCCAATGCCTTAAAATAGATTGTGTTTATCAAACCTATAAAATAATTCTCTAACTATTCACAAAAACACTACTTTTGGTATATAGGAGTATGACAACGGGTAAAAAAACATCGAACGCTTTTTTAATTGCGGCCAACCTTGTGCCCCTTATTGGTGTGCTGTTTTTTGGTTGGGACGGCAAGGGAATTATTGTAGTTTATATACTTGAAACGGTGATAATAGGCATTTTAAACGCCCTAAAAATGCTTACTGTATACCTGCTAAACGGCACAAAAAACGAGGAAAAAGAAAAAAGCGAGTTTACACAAGGGGTAAGCGGTTGGGGATTGATTCCTTTTTTTCTTTTCCATTATAATTTTTTCATTTTTGTGCAATCGGTATTGTTTTTTGCCTTTTCATCCATGTGGGAATCGCTAGACAAAGGCCCTGAGCCTTTTAATGTTATTGCTAATTTCAGGTTATACATAAATGATAATACCCTTTTGGCTTTGGGCAGCTTGCTAATGGCCAACCTTATCTATGTGGCCGATGATTTTATTTTTTCTGAAAAATACAAAACAGCATCAATGCAAAGTTTGATGATGGCTCCCTATAAACGCATTTTTTTGCAGCAGTTTTTAGTAATACTGGGTGGATTTATTTTTATGCTAACAGGCGGTATAAGCTTGGTAATGGGCTTGTTTGTGGTGCTTAAAATAGCTGCTGATTATTTTAGTGCCAATTATGGCAAAAACCCAAAAATTGCCCTATGGCTTGCTAAACATCTTAAAAATAAAGACGGCAAGGAGCTTAGTGATGAGGAGAAAAAGATGGTTGAAAATATGTTTGGGCGGGATAAATAAAATGGGAATGTATTTGTTCGGTTTTCGTCATTGCGAGGAAGCCGTCTTCGGCTGACGAAGCAATCTTAAACAAACAGGAAACAGATTGCTTCGGAAGACATCGCAATGACAGGAGACCAAGCGCTGTCACCCTAAGCGAGGCCGAAGGGCGCGTTGGGTAAGGATAAACAATAAAAAACCATGTAAGCATGAAAAAACTATTTATTCTTTCATTCATCATACTGTCGGGCTTTGCTGCCAAAGCCCAAACTGATTCGGCACAATTTGCCCAAAACATTTTAGAGGCTATAAAAAGCGGCGATATAGAAAACATTAAAAAGCTGGTAGCTCCCCCCGCTGTTTATCGTTCAATGTTTAAAACACTGGAAGAGACAGATGAAGAACTAATTGCAAAAACCCGCGATAGCGAAAAGCTAAAAAACGATTTCAACAACCTGCTACTAAAGGTCAAAGAGAAAAACGTAAACCTTAAAAATATACAATTGGATAGCATTACAAGCGAAGGTATTTGGAAACACAGCGGAACATCGTGGCCATTTACTATTCATTTTTCTGTTGAAGGTACAAAAGGACAGTTAGCCATAACGGCTATGCAAACCATTGACACTAAAGAGTGGTATTTTTTGGAGTTTTTAATGACCACCAACGTTTTCAAAGAGTTTTAATCACTAAATACAAGCCTTCTTTTTCGTTTAAAAACAGTTATTTTGTGGATTAGTGAAGTCCACTTTCTATTTGTCAAATTTTTAAAATTTGACAAATAGAAAGTGGAAAGTGCGCGCTGTCATCCTGAGCGAAGCCGAAGGGCGGGCGGGCAAACGAGAGAAAAACTAAATGATACCCAAAAACACGGTAGAAGACATATTGGCCGCCGCCCAAGTAGATGAGGTGGTAGGCGATTTTGTTACGCTAAAAAAGCGTGGGGCAAACCTTATGGGTTTGTGTCCGTTTCATGGCGAAAAAACGCCGTCGTTTGTGGTGTCGCCCAACAAAGGCATATACAAGTGCTTTGGTTGTGGCCGTGCGGGCAACTCCGTTGGTTTTATAATGGAACACGAAAAAATGGAGTATGCTGATGCGCTCCGTTATCTCGCCAAAAAATACAATATAGAAGTTTTAGAAGAGCGCAACCAAACGCCCGAAGCCGTTACCGCAGCCAACGAGCGCGAAAGCCTTTTAATAGCCCTTGAGTATGCCGCCAAACAATTTGAAGATAATCTGTGGGAAGACGAAGAAGGCAAAACAGTAGGCAAAAGCTATTTTTACGAGCGTGGGTTTAGAGACGAAACCATAAAAAAATTCGGTTTAGGCTATACCAAAAAAGAGTGGACTACTTTTACTGATGAAGCAACTAAAATAGGGTATAGTCTTGATATACTGCAACGTGCAGGTTTGACAAAAGTGAGCGAGCAAGGCCGTGCTTTCGATATGTTTCGCGAGCGGGTAATGTTTCCCTTTCACAACCTAAGCGGTAGAGTAGTAGCCTTTGGCGGTCGCCAATTAATAAAAGACGATAAAAGCCCCAAATACCTCAACAGCCCTGAGACAGAGGTTTACAAAAAATCAGAAATACTATACGGCATCTACTTTGCCAAAAACAGCATTCGCCAGCACGATAAATGCTATTTGGTAGAAGGCTATACCGATGTTATCACCCTAAGCCAAGCAGGAGTAGAAAACGTTGCTGCTTCTTCGGGAACTTCTTTAACAGAAGGACAAGTAAAACAAATCTATCGCTTCACTAAAAACGTATGTATTATATACGATGGCGATGCGGCAGGCATGAAAGCCGCCCTGCGCGGTATTGATATAATATTGGCAGGCGGGCTAAACGTTAAAATAGTATTGCTGCCCGAAGGTGAAGACCCCGATACGTATTGTAAAAAATTGGGGGGCGCGGCATTTCAGAAATATTTGGATGAAAACGCAAAAGATTTCATTCTGTATAAATCGGAGTTGTTGGTGGGCGAAGCCAAAAACGACCCCGTAAAAAAATCGGCAGCCATACGCGATTTGGTAGAGAGCATTAGCAAAATACCCGACAATATCACTCGCAGCACCTTTATAAACGAATGTGCAAAGGTGTTTGAAATAGGGCCTGAATTGCTAATGGCTGAGGTGAACAAAATTCGCCGAAAAACAGATGTAAAAGACCCCGAAGAGCGCAAACTGCTGGCCGAGCTAGAGCAAATTAACGCTGAACCGTTTAGCCAAGAAGAATTGCAACCCGCCCTAAACATGGGGCAAGAGCAAGAAAAAGGCGTGGCGCGTATACTGATGCAATACGGGCATTTGCCCTATCGCGAAACAGTGCTTACCGTAGCCGATTATGTGTTGCAACAAATAGAAGCCGATGGTTTTGAGTTTGAGCATCCGTTGTACAAAAAAGTGTTAGACATAGTTGAAGACACTATAAACAACTTGCAAACGGTAGATGAAAACCTGTTTTTGCATAGTGAAGATCAAGAGTTGGTGGCACTAGCCGCAGATTTTTTAACGGAAACCTACAAGGTAAGTCCACAATGGGAAGAGAAGTTTGATGTATACATAACCGAGATAAAAGATAACTACCCAAATGATGTAGATAGCGTTTTGTTGCATCTAAAGTTAAAAAAAATCGATATATTGATGCAGCAAAACCTTGAGGAAATGAAACAGGCGGAACAGATACAATCTGCCGAACCACGACCACAAGAAACGGAGACATCGCATATTGTTGTAAGTGAAGAAAACACGGCGATAGATGAAATAGAAGAAGGGTTTAACTGGGATGAAACCAGTGATAGCAGTGTTGATTTTACTGTAGTTGCTGAAAAAGAAACACAGGAATTTGAGCCTGAGCAAATCTCAGAGTTTGAAGAACCAATGGATTTTCAACCGGAAAAACCCATTGAATTTGAAGAGCCTTCTGAACCTTTTGAAGAACCTCAAGCCGAAGAACCTCAAGAGGATGAAGCAGCAAAAAAAATGGAAGAGTTGCTGCAAAAACACATGATGTACCTAAACTATCGCCGACATATAACGGAACTTTTGGGTGCAACTGTTGTTAAGTAATTAATATAGAACGATTAACAAAAATAATATATGAAAAAGATAATAGTATTAAGCCTTATAGCTATTGGTTTTGTAGGGATGTATAGCTGCAAAAAATTAGATAAGCTTACCACGTTCCATTTAGAATATAAATCATCAGTAACAGTGCCTGCTAATTCGGTCATTAATCTACCGCTTAGTTTAACAACGCCTAATATTACCACCGACAGCAAAGGCACTTTTGAAAACAACAATACCAACAGAGACTTGGTGCAAGAGATAAAACTGGATAAAATGAATATCACAGTAACGGCACCACAAGGCTCTAATCTTGATTTTTTAAAGTCGATTGAAGTATTTATTTCTGCTGAGGGACTGGACGAAATAAGAGTGGCCTCAAAATTTGAGATTCCCGACGGGCTTACATCATTAGATTTAGATTATATAAACGACAACCTAAAAGACTATGTATTGAAAGACAGCATTAAGCTACGGGTAAAAACCATTAGCGATAAAGCAACTACTCAAGACACAGATTTGGAGGTTTTAACCCGTTTTTGGGTAAATGCTAAAATATTGGGCATTTAAGCCTTTAGCGTTTTAGCCAGCGTATAACATACGGAAGGCGGTTTTGCTTCATACTGTAATAATAAACAGGCTTTGCCCCCAACCCGCGATAAAAACGGGCTATTCCTTCTATTTCCGAACCTTCAAAGTCAAGCATCAGGTTTTGCCCGGCGTGCTCTTTAATAAAACCATCAAAAATGGCCTGCATAGCACCTGTTTCTTTGCCTATAGCATTAGTGCCGCCAAGTAGGTAATACACGTTTTTATGGTCGTTTATAAACAACGCCCCTGCGCAAAGCGAGTTATGCTCGTCAAAAGCCGACCAAGCACGTAATACACCCATTTTTAGGCATTTATTTACCAAGCGGTTTAGGCGCATATAATCCTCTTCTTTTACCTCAGGGGTTTTGTGTCCGTAGTTTTCGCGATATAGCTTTATTATCGATGTCGGTTCGGCATTTTCCAATACCTGCACCTTTGCTGCATTAGCCTTTTTTAAATTGCGGCGGGTATTCTCATTATAGCTTGAAGCCAGTTTTTCGTAGGTAGAAATAAGCGGCAAATGATGATTAATTTTTTGTTTTACCGTTATTTTTTGCAATACAGGGTGGGTAAAAATATTTACCTGTATATCAATATAACTGTAATGTGCAGGTATCTGCTCAAAAAATTGCGCTATTAGTTCTTTGCTAATTTCTCCGTTTGAAAATATACCTAGTTGCTGACAAAAAAATGGTTGATAAAGGTAGGTAAAACCCCATTTTTTACGGCAGGGCAAAGGCATCACCGCCTTATAATCACCCAGCACCAAAGCACACCAGTCATCGGCCACCTCATCCAAATACCAAGTATAGGCATATACCAAACTATTAAAGGACTGGTATATGCAATCGTCCCATTTTGCGTCGTTTATTTCATCGCGGTGTATAAAACTAATCTCCATTATTGGGGCTAAAAATAAGTAACAATTGATAAACCTCACGCCAGTTTTTCCAATTTCCTGCTTCGCTTAACGATTCATTGTGCCATAAGCTCATAAATATACCCCCGTGTTTTTGCACAGGTTGATTAAGTTTTTTTATCGTTTCCATTGCCTTGGCGGGGCTAAGTTTCATATAGTTTTTTAGGGTAACATCCATCACCGCAAACGGATGAAGGGTAAGCGTAGTTTCCTCGTTTTTTTCCAAATCAAACCAAGTAAAAGGGGCGGCAATGCTTGCGCGGTAGCCCACAATATCGGCATAGCCCATACTATACTCGTGGTTGATGCCGCAGTTTATCAATGCCCTGTATGTTTGGGGCAAACTAAAACGCAAAAAGTGCTGGCGACTATGGTGTATTTGGGTTTTTGTCAAAACTTCCAGTCGGTTTTTCTCCTCCAATAATATCGTTTCATTGTTAAAAGAATGATACGAAGGGTGTATACCCGTTAAATAATTGGCTGAAGTGTGCTGTATAATGTCTGAAACAGTTTTTTTATGATATACAGGCGCCGGGTCGTAGGGAGGGGCGGCATCACCCATTAAAAAAAAGAAAACTGCTTTAGTATTGTGTTTTTGATGGAGCTTGTGCAGCCAATCAAAAACATCGTTAGGGTCTTTTCTCAAGCCCAAAACCACCATTTTCCTTATCCACAAATTCGCCCATTCACCACGATACAATTGGCGTAAGCCACCCAGTATTTGCCTTGCCAACGGTTTGTAGCGGTAATAAAACACTTGGTCAATATCAATGGTCGATGTGTAAGCGTAGGGCAGTTTTTTCAAGTCAAGTGTAAAGGTATTGTTTAGCAACAAGCGCAATTTATCTGCCCAAATATTAATAAGTGGAAGGTGTAAAAAATTGTTATTGTAGGCTATGCTCTGCTGTGCCGTATAGCGGCCGTGTTGGTCGCGCTGGGTATCGGTATATTCCTCGTATCGGCTCAATAAAAAAAATGCAGCACTAAAAATATCAAAAGGCAAAGTGCCGTCATTATTGGTAAACAGGGTGGGTGTGCCTTCCCAATCGCCTACTGTGGGGGTTTGAGGCACTATTGTTGTTTGCCATAATAAGTTTGAGGGCATAATATTTATTACACCCTCAAATGTTTCTTTGCTATAATTAATTCGGGCGACGTTAGCAGCTAAAAAAGCGTCTTTGTTGTCTGTGATTTCATAGATTGACCCCGGAAGTAGCCCGAACAACTGTTTGACAGTATAGTGAAGGCGAACGCTGCTTATGGGGCAATAAATAAGTATCATTAACTATTAAATAAATACTTTTGCAAAGTAATTCAAAACTAGGGAACTAAAATTTTTTGATGAAAACAGCACTAATAACGGGTATAACAGGACAAGACGGGGCATACCTTGCCGAATTTTTATTGAACAAAGGTTACGAAGTACACGGTATAAAACGCCGTAGTTCGCTTTTTAATACCGACCGTATTGACCATTTGTACCAAGACCCACACGAAAAAAACGTGAAGTTGAAGTTGCATTATGGTGATTTGACGGATAGTACCAACCTTATACGCATAATACAAGAAACTCAGCCAGATGAGATTTATAACCTTGCTGCACAAAGCCATGTGCAGGTAAGTTTTGAAACACCTGAGTATACCGCTAATAGTGATGCTATTGGTGCGCTGCGTATATTAGAAGCTATACGCATATTGGGGCTTACCCAAAAAACGCGCTTCTACCAAGCCTCAACATCAGAGTTATACGGTTTGGTGCAAGAAGTTCCCCAAAGCGAAAAAACGCCCTTTTACCCACGCTCTCCCTACGCGGCAGCTAAGCTGTATGCGTATTGGATTACGGTAAACTATCGCGAAGCCTACGGTATGTATGCCACCAACGGTATATTGTTCAATCACGAATCGCCCATACGTGGCGAAACATTCGTTACCCGTAAAATTACCCGCGCAGCATCAAAAATTGCATTGGGTATGCAAGACAAATTGTTTGTAGGTAATTTGGATGCCCAACGCGATTGGGGTCATGCCAAAGACTATATAGAGGCAATGTATCTTATCCTTCAACAAGAAAAACCCGAAGATTATGTTGTGGCAACAGGTGTTACTACCAGCGTGCGCGATTTTATCCGTATGGCTTTTGCCTACGTGGGCATAAGTATAGAGTTTAAAGGTGAAGGAATAAACGAAACGGGCGTAGTATCATCCGTAAATATTAATAGGCTTAACCTGTTAGAAATAAGTTCTTCTGTAAAAGAAGGGCAAGAGATACTTGCGGTAGACCCTCGTTATTTCCGCCCTACGGAGGTTGATTTGCTGATTGGCGACCCGAGCAAAGCAAAAAACCAACTGGGATGGGATCCGAAATACGACCTAAAAGGATTGGTAGACGATATGATGCGCAGCGACTTGAAATTGATTAAAAAAGACAAGTATATGCGCGACGGAGGATATCAGACAATGAACTATTTTGAGTAGTTTTCTTGTGTGATTAGTGTTTTGTGATTGGTGTATGGAAAACAAAATTAATAGTTTTAGAGATTTAGAAGTTTGGAAAATAGCACACGGATATGTTTTAGACATCTATAAAACAACCGCTGCTTTCCCTAAAATCGAAGAATACCGAATCACCAACCAACTAATACGCGCATCAGTTTCAATTCCCGCCAATATTGCCGAAGGGTGTGGCAGGAAAACAACTGCTGAGTTGATGCGTTTTTTGACTATTTCAAGGGGCTCAACCGAAGAATGTAAATACTTTATTATTCTTAGTAAAGATTTGGGCTATTTAAAAACAGAAGATTACACAAGGCTTAGCCTTAACTTAGATACTATTGGAAAAATGCTAAATGGTTTGTTAAACAGTTTGAGGCAGAAACTATCCTAAAACGCTAATCACAAACCACTAAACACCAATTACAAATGGAAAAAAACGCCAAAATATATGTAGCAGGCCACAGAGGGATGGTAGGCTCGGCAATGGTGAGACGATTGCAAGCCGAAGGCTACAACACTATTATTACCCGCACCAGTAAAGAGCTTGACCTTAGAAATCAACAAGCGGTTGCTGATTTTTTTGCAGCCGAAAAACCCGACTATGTTTTTTTGGCAGCAGCCAAAGTAGGCGGCATAGTAGCCAACAATACCTACCGTGGTGATTTTTTGTATGATAATTTGATGATACAAAACAATATCATCCATCAATCGTACCTAAACGGGGTAACAAAACTTATGTTTTTTGGCTCGTCGTGCATCTATCCTAAACTTGCACCACAGCCACTAAAAGAAGAGTATTTGTTAACAGGCTTGCTAGAGCCTACTAACGAGCCGTATGCCATAGCCAAAATTGCGGGCATAAAAATGTGCGAAGCTTACCGCGACCAATACAATTGTAACTATATAGCCGTAATGCCCACCAATTTATATGGGCTAAACGATAATTACCACCCACAAAATTCGCACGTGCTGCCTGCCCTTATACGCAAGTTTCACGAGGCGAAAGAAACCAATGCTCCTTTTGTAGATGTTTGGGGAACAGGCTCGCCCTTGCGTGAGTTTTTATTTGCCGATGATTTGGCCGATGCTTGTTTTCACCTAATGTTAACTTACAACGAAAAACAATTTGTAAATATTGGCTGCGGCGAAGACCTTAGCATAAAAGAACTGGCACAAATTATACAAAAAGTAATTGGCTACACCGGCGACCTAAAGTTTGATACTACTAAGCCCGACGGTACTCCGCGCAAGCTGATGAATGTAGAAAAAGTGTTTGCTACAGGTTGGCGACCCAAAACTAAACTAGAAGAAGGGATACAAATTGCATACAACGATTTTCTATCAAAAAGTAGTGCGGCAAGCCCTTCCCTCTAAATCATTTTGAAAATCATTAACAAAAATCGTATTTTGCGACTCTTTTGAATTAGCGTAACATGGCTGTAATAGGTAAAATTAGACAACGTTCGGGCTTGGTAATAGGCCTTATTGCCCTTTCTTTATTGGCATTTATATTAACTGATGCATTTAGTAACAACGGTTCTTTATTTAATAATCAAGAATTTGTTGTGGGTAAAATGAAAGGCGAAAAAATACAATATGCCGATTTTGACAAAAAAGTGAAGGAGTATGAGCAAAATGCTCAACGCCAATACGGTCAATTATCACCAGAGTTGCAGGATATGATCCGCGACCAAGTGTGGGAAACCTTTTTTAGGGATATTGTATTGCAAAAACAATACAAAAAAATGCACTTGGAGGTAAGCCCTGAAGAACTTACTTGGTTAGAGTTTCAAGCACCTACACCACACCAAATGGTGGTTAGCTACTTTACCGACCCACAAACAGGACAAGTATTTGAGCAATTTGCAAACCCAGCCAATGGCCAGTTAGATGTTAGCAAAGCAGTAGGCTATCGCCAAAATATGCAGCCTGAAGAAGAAGCTCAATGGGTTGAGTTTATAGATAAAGGCATTATGGATGATGCTGTAAACAAAAAATACTTTGCCTACGTACGCAAAGGAAACTACGTAAACAGCCTTGAAGCTAAAGAAGATTACGCAGCAGCTAATAACACCCTTAAAGGTCAGTTTGTTGCGCTTAATTATAATACCATATTAGATTCTACTATAAAAGTAACTGATGCCGAGTTATCAGAATACTTGCAAAAACACCCCGAAGAATTTAAACAAGAGGCATCACGCAAGCTTGAATACGTAGCATTTGATATTTACCCTTCAGGTAAAGACTCTATTGATGCTTTTGAATGGGCTCGTGAAAAAACCAGAGGACTGAAAGAAACCAAAAACGATTCGTCGTATATAGTAAACAATGGAGGCAACTACGATACAAACTTTGTACGTCGTGGTACTTTTATAGATCAACTTGAAGATTCTATGTTTGCAGCTGAACCAGGTCGTGTATTTGGCCCAGCATTTCAAGATGGTGAATACCTTATATTTAAAGTATTGGCCAACAAGCCTGATACCATAGCATACTACCGCGCATCGCATATCCTTCTTCGTCCAAACGGAGCAACCAAAGAAGATACTACTGCTGCACGTAAAAGAGCTACTGATTTATTGGCAGAAATACGCAACGGAAAAGACTTTGCTGATGTTGTAAAAGAAGCCAGTTTAGATCCTAATACAAACAGCAAAGGCGGTGATTTAGGATGGTTCCCAGAAAAAGCACCCCAATTACCTAAAAACCTTATTGATGCTATTGCCAAAGGCAATAAAGGCGACTACAGCATTGTTACCACCACACAAGGGATACATATAGTAAAAATCACTCACAACACTAGTCGCAAAATGATACAAGTGGGTGAGATAGCCCGTTTAATAGAACCAAGCAACGAAACTTTTGCCGAAATAGTTTCAGCAGCTAATGAGTTTGCGGGTTCAGTAACCAACGAAGAACAATTTAATAAAGCCATTGAAGAACGCGGTTATAGCAAACGCTTTGCTGAAAGCGTAAAAGCTCGCGACCGTGTATTAGGTGGTTTAAGAGATGCGCGCAAAGTAATAATGTGGGCATTTGATGATGAACGCGAAATTGGTCAGATATCACAACCCTTTGAGGTGGATGAAAACAGCAAACTGGTTGTTGCTCGCCTTGTAGCAAAAAGCGAAGAAGGAACAGCAAAAATTGAAGACGTTCGCGAACGTTTAGAAGAAGCAGTGCGTAAAGAGAAAAAAGCTCAACAACTAAAACAAAAATTAGAAGAAGCCAAAAACGGATCGGCTACATTGGCCGATATAGGCACCAAGCTAGGTGTACCCGTGTTGGATGTTCCATACCAAACCTTTAGTACATCTACTGTAGCTAGTGCAGGTCCCGCGCCTACATTATTGGGGTATATGTTTGGCTCAGAAACTAAAAAAATACAAGGCCCTGTAAAAGATAACAATGCAGTATACCTGTTTATGGTTGAAAGCATTGAAGAAGCTAAATTGCCTGAGAAGTTAGACGATATTAAAAGCCGTCAACTATCACAAATTACTAATACTTCTGATGTGCAGGCAAACAAAGCACTTAAAGAAATGGCCGAGATTAAAGACCAAAGGTATTTATACTACTAGTCTTATCCTCCTAAAATAGTATGCAAGAAGGCAACCCAATGGGTTGCCTTCTTTGTTTTACGGCAGTTACACTACTATATTGCAGTATGCAACAACTATACTTTAATACCCAAGGACAAGGCGAAACGTTAGTGCTTGTGCATGGCTTTTGCGAGGATAGTCGCATATGGGCCGCTATTGCACCCGCTTTGCAAGCAAAACACCGCGTGGTGTTAGTTGATATGGCAGGATTTGGCAAAAGCCCGCTAGACAGCTCAAAAGAGCAGGAGAGCGTAGATGACATGGCCGATAGGTTAGCACATACCCTGCAACAAAACGATATACAAAAATGCTGTTTGGTGGGACACTCTATGGGTGGCTATGTAACACTGGCTTTTGCCCAAAAATATCCTGATATGCTAACGGGCTGGGGATTATTCCATTCCTCTGCCTCTGCCGATACTGACGAGAAGAAAGAAAGCCGACTGAAGCAAGCTGAGTTTGTAGGCGAAAACGGCACAGAGCCTTTTGTAAAAGTGCTTATACCATCATTGTTCGCACCAAGTCAAAACTATGCCGCCCAAATGGAAAGCGCCTTGGCAATGGCCAAAGAATGCACTCCTTTTGGTATAATGAATGCTCTTTTGGCTATGCGCCAACGCCCTGAAAGAGTTGAGGTGTTAAAAACAAGTAAAGTGCCTGTGCTTATAATTGCAGGGGCAGAAGATGGGGTGATACCCGTAGAAAAGCTAAGTTACCAAGCCAGTTTGCCCCAACGGTGCCAGCTTGAACTGTTTGAAAAAAGCGGACACATGGGCATGCTTGAAGAACCCCAAAAAAGTATTGATGTGCTAAGCAGGTTTATGGCTTTTTGTAATGATAACGGAGCATAACGACACCGAAAATTAAACGCTGGCTCAAGCGTCCGCTCGTGCCCAAAATAACTGAGCATCCCCTCGGTAATGAGCTCTATCTGGGGGGGCTTATTCACCGCTCTCCTTCGTCCCAAATGTATTCGGGATCAGGATGACAGTCTTCCCGTCATCCTGAACTTGTTTCAGGATCTCGCTCTGCATTACATATTAATTGGGGAACGAGATGCGAAATCCCGATTGCTATCAGGACGGAATGACTGAGAGAAACACGCTTTTTTTATCTCCACCGAGCGGACGCTCTATTATTTTGGGCACAAGCGGATGCTTGCGCCAGCAAGGGAATCAGAATAGAATAATTTTATGAAAAAGAATAAGTATTTTAAAGTGTATAGTTTTATCTTTAGTGCCATTGTTTTTCTATCGTGTAGCACAGGGAAGACTAGAGATTGCGGCAGTAATAAGATAGGCTTACTTAAAGATGGATTGTCGTTTTCAACGAATAAAGAACAATTGATTGCAAAAGGATATGGAATGGAAGAGAGTTGTGATTGTTATTTTAAAATTGAACAAGTAGATAAACATATGGTTTCCATTGGTGCATATTTAGGCAAAAACCATATAGACTCTTTATCCTGCACCATAACCTATAACGATAATGGAGAAGACAGGAATGATGAGAACAAAATAGCAACGTTGGATAGTATAGCTAAACAATATTTTTATTACGAAGGGGCTAAAACGAATTCTAGAAAAAGTGCATTCACACATTTTGAGCTTCAGTGGGATTGCGGCATGTAGGCTGCTGCCAAAACGAAGTGTGATGCAAGCTCAGTCATGCTGAACTTGTTTCAGCATCTCGTTGCCCAATAACTTTTGTACAGAGCGAGATCCCGAAACAATCGGGATGACGAATGCATTCGGTGGGTTCATGCTGAGGTACTCGAAGCACAGCAAGAGCGAGACACTCTCGTCAACACGGGATTATTTGAGAAAAATTTTCTAATCTCCAATAATTAAAAGAGAACCGTTTACACGGAGTAAAAAATTTTTTAAAGAATTAGCAGTAGGGTTGTTTTTATGTTTAAGGTCGCTGCAAATCATTATCAGATACTCTATATGATTTTTATATAATCGAGTGTTTTTATAAAAATCAAAATAATTGTCAAACTGTTCGTTAAATGCAAGAAAAACATCTGACAAACTATCGGTTTCTTTATCAGTTAAGGATAACAAAGAGACAGCTTTGTTATTAATATCCGTAAAATCAAGACCCATTTTTAAAATGATTAAAAGACTACATCAAAGACTAAGCGTTTAGCTTTTTCTTGATAATATACTCAGGTCGGTCTTTTACCTCATCGAATATATTGCCTATGTATTCGCCCAAAACGCCAACAGTAACTAGCTGTACACCACCAAAAAATATAATGGTGATAATAAGCGAAGCCCAGCCGGGCACTTCTTCCAAATCACCGCTAATTTTTTCTACTATTACAACACCTGTAAGTATCAGCCCTATTAATATGCTAACGAGGCCTAAGTTTAGGGCAAGTTTTAGCGGTTTTTTGCTAAAGTAAAACATCCCCACACTTGCCAGTTGCAGCAGTTTGCGGAACGAGTATTTGGTTTCGCCACCGGCACGCCCCGGACGATTGTAGTAGAATGGTGTTTGTGAAAAGCCCATCCAACTGATGATACCTCGAACGTATTTATTTTTTTCACGAAACTGTTTAAAGCCTTCAATTACGTGGCGGTCTATTAGTCTGAAATCACCAGAATCTAGCGGCAAATCAACATCCGATAGGTAATTTACCGTGCGGTAAAAAATTTTGTAGGCCATCTTTTTAAAAAAACCAACCCCTTGCCTGTTTTTGCGCACACAGTATACCACATTGGCTTTGGTTTCGTTGTATTTGGCAATAATATCAGGAAACAATTCGGGAGGGTCTTGCAGGTCGGCATCAATAATAATGGCCACATCGCCCGTTGCCTCACATATTCCCGCACATACAGCAGGTTGGTGCCCAAAATTTCGTGAAAAAGAAAGCACTTTTATATTGGTGTTTTCGGCCGCTTTGGTTTCTAAAAAAGCCAAAGTACTGTCTTTACTGCCATCGTCAATAAAAATCACCTCGTAGTTTGTATCGTAGCCATTAGCTTTTACCACCTCCATCAATCGGTTGTAGGTGGTGGCTATAATATCTTCTTCATTATAGCAGGGTATAATTACTGAAAGCCTAAGTTGTTCGCTCATTTATTTAATTTTCTCAAAAACAGCTATCTGAAAATTGCGGTCTTTTGTAGTAACCATTAACGGTTCCAAAAACTTGTATCCATTTTTCTCAAAATATTCAGGCTTCACGCTACCAACTGTACGGTTGGGACGGTAGCCATAGTGAGAATCCCATACCATTAGCGAACCAATGGGGGCGGCTTCTATACTGGCGCTATCAAGAGATCCTGTTAGTTCTTTTCTCTCATTGGTTTCGGTAAGCCAATAATACCAAATGTTAGAGTGGTTACAGTATAAGGGGCTCTTTTTTAACTGACCTTGTTTATTAATCTTTTGTACCAATTGGCGAATGGCTATATTCTCGTCAGATAGCGTATAAGGATGTAGTTCTTTATTAACATATATAAGCCCAAGCCCCGTTATGGTTCCCGCTAGCGCCAGCCCTTTTAGTGGAATAAAGTACAATGCCGCCCCAACCAACACAAACAGAAAGGGAAAATAATCCCTAATATATTCTTTCATGCTTTCATACTCTTCCATTGTTTTTGCTCCTTTTACGCTTTCAGGGTCTACTTTAAACTTCATGTACTCGTGTTCGTAGGTCATATACGAAAGCGAAAACACAGCAATTAAGCCTAATACAATTCCTAATTCAGTATAAGATGGGCGAGCAAACCATAGTAAACTCAAAGCCCCTATCACTCCTACAAGAGGCGAAACAGCCGTCATATAACGAAGGTTTCCTCCTGTGGCTGGGCCTATTTCAGGGCTTTTCATGTTGAAAATACAGTGAATGGCAAAAAATATCAAAAAAGGGATAAAAACAAACAGCACCTGCGTGTCTTTTGATTTAAACCAGCCTTTTGAAATAGAAACTTTTAATAACTGATAGATACCTACCGCCACCAACGCTATTTGTATAGCGCCAAATATTACGGCCGACATAACGGGGTAATGGTCTAGCCCTTGTTTAGGATATTCTTTGGCATAGGCGGCAGAGGTTGCTTGCGCTTCGGTAAGCATATACCAGAAGTCGCCGTGAACACTAAGCGTCCACAAAGCATAAAAAAGAGGGAAAACGCCCAATGCAAGCATAGGTACCCACTTGCGTTTAATAAGTAGGTACAGCCCAAATATGAGCAGCAAAATTAAAAACTCTTGGCGCACCAGTATATTGTATGAAAGCAACAAGGAGCTGAAGAGCCATTTTTCTTTTAAGGCTAAATATATTGTGCCAATAAGCAATACGCCCGAAAGTATATCGGCATAGTTTCTAAAGCTCATTTCAATCCACACGGGTTGTAGGGCAGCCAATAAAAAGGCGATAATAGCGGCGTCTTTACTAAAATGTTGGGCTGTTTTAGCAGCTAGCCAACAGCCTAGTGCACTTATGGCGCAATTAAGAAGCAGTACAAATTTAAACCCTAATAAAGCGGGTAGCACATACAGTAACTTATATCCGGGTTTAGCCCAGTTGCCCATTATACTTGAGGAGTCATCCCAAAAGCCGATCATGCTCATAAAGTGAGCAACTTCATCATCTTGGTAATATCCTGTTGATTTGGTAGAGTAAAAATAGAAACCTAAAAACGCTAAACCTGTAAGTGCCCATAAGTGGCTTTCTTTAGTGCCAAAAGAAGAACCCGTTAAGGTTTTGGTTTCTTTTGACAAGGGTTTGGCCGCCTCGTTTGCTTTGTTTTTTTTATTTGCCATGTTGTATTGTGCTTACAAAGATTTAAGGAGTGTTTATATTTAGTGTGCTTTTTGCTGTTATAATCTTGGTTTAAAGCCGATGCTTTTCGCCCCGAAAATAAACAATAAACCAACAGCCCGTTTGTTTGCACAAAATAAAACAAGGATTTAATAATATGGCTGACCTTTTTTTATTGAGGAAAGTGGGGTGTTTGGGCTGTTATGCTATAGACTTTGCCGGCAATAGAAAAATCTGTAAAAATGAAGGTAAATTGCACCCAAAATGGATAAACGTTACTACAAAGAATATTATACGCTTGAGCGTGCTCATTGGTGGTTTACGGTGCGTGCTCAAATATTAGAGGATTATGTGCGAAGAAATGTATTCAAAGGGCAGCCTTTAAATATACTTAATGTGGGTGTGGCCACAGGAGCTACCAGCCAAATGCTGGGCAAGTTTGGCCAAGTAACATCGTTGGAGTATGATATTGATTGTTGCCATTTTTTGCGCGAAGAATTGAATATGGAAGTAATAAACGGATCGGTATTAGAGTTGCCTTTTGGTGATGGGCAATACGACCTTGTTTGTGCTTTTGATGTGATAGAACACGTTGAGGATGATGCTTTGGCAGTGAAAGAAATGAAGCGTGTATGCAAAACAGGTGGTGATTTGTTTATTACCGTTCCTGCTTTAATGTCGTTATGGAGCCAACACGATGTGGTGAACCATCATTTCCGTAGGTATAAAAAAGCCGAAGTAAGGGCGTTGTTTACGCCTGAAAGCAATGGTAGTGAGCGGTTTTCATCGTATTTTAATTCCATTTTGTTTCCACCCATTTTTGCGTTCAGGATAGTGTCAAAACTATTGCCTAAGCGCAGTGCCAAAAACAATTCAGGTTCTGATTTTGGAGTATTTAACAACGGTATTGCCAATAAAATTTTATCCGCAATTTTTAAGATAGAGTTGTATTGGCTTCGATTTGCAAAATTTCCTGTTGGTGTTTCTATTTTGTATAGCTGGAAGAAGAAGTAACAACAGATTCCGTCTGTATAAACACAAAAGCCACAGTAGTTTAACTACTGTGGCTTTTGTGTTTATGAACAATTAGTTGTTTTCTTACTCTACAGTAACCGATTTAGCAAGGTTGCGCGGTTGGTCAACATTGCGATCAAGCATTACTGCTATATTGTACGAAAGTAATTGAAGCGGAACTATTGCTAATAGGGGCAAGAAGCACTCTTCGCAATAAGGGATATAAATTACATGGTCGGCCATTGTTTTTATATGGTCATCGCCTTCTGTGGCAATGGCAATAACACGGCCTTTACGGGCTTTTACCTCTTGTATATTGCTCACTACTTTTTCGTAGTTACTGTGTTGTGTAGCAATAACTACTACAGGCATTTCTTCATCTATAAGGGCAATAGGGCCGTGTTTCATTTCGGCAGCAGGATAACCCTCAGCGTGTATATAAGAGATTTCTTTTAGTTTTAAAGCACCTTCAAGGGCTACAGGGAAACCATAGCCACGGCCAAGATACAAAGCGTTTTTAGCATCTTTAAACTCGCCAGCAATGTATTTTATTTGTGCTTCGCACTCGTCTAATATCTTTTGAATTTTATCAGGAATAGTTTCCAACTCAAACGAAAGTTTGCGGAAATGTTCTTGGTTTATAGTGCCTTTCTTTTTAGCTATGGCTAATGCCATTAGCGAAAGGGCTGTAACCTGTGCTGTAAATGCTTTGGTTGATGCTACACCAATTTCAGGGCCTGCGTGTGTATATGCTCCTGCATCTGAAATGCGGGGTATTGATGAGCCTACTACGTTGCAAATACCAAAAATGGTAGCTCCGCGAGATTTTGCCATCTCTAAAGCGGCCAATGTATCAGCTGTTTCGCCTGATTGTGAAACGGCGATTACAAAATCGTCTTCGTTAATAATGGGATTACGATAGCGAAACTCCGACGCGTACTCAACCTCGGTAGGTATGCGGGCAATTTCTTCAAAAAGATATTCGCCCACTAAACCAGCTATCCACGATGTGCCACAGCCAACAATAATCATGCGTTTCAGGTTCACCAGTTTATCCATAAACTGAGTTACACCTGCCATGTGTATATCGTTGTCAGCAAGACTTATACGTCCCCTAAAGCTATCGCGAACAGAGCGGGGTTGCTCAAATATTTCTTTTATCATAAAGTGGTCGTAACCGCCTTTTTCAATTTGCTCAAGGTTCATCTCAAGCTCTTGTATATAAGGGGTTTTAACCGCGTTATCTATGGTTTTTATAGTCAGTTCGCCATTTTTTATAATAGCTATTTCACCGTCGTTTAGGTAAATAACGTTTTTAGTATATTCTACTAACGGAGCAGCATCAGATGCAATAAAGTGTTCTTTATCGCCAATACCCAAAACCATTGGGCTGCCTTTGCGTGCACCAATCATAAAATCGGGCTCGTCTTTGTTTACAATTACAATGGCATAAGCACCAACAACTTCACCTAATGCAAGGCGAACGGCTTCTTCAAATTCACACTTAGTATTGTGTTGTATTTCTTCAACAAGGTGTATCAACACCTCCGTATCAGTGTCGCTTTTAAACTCGTGTCCACGCGACATTAGTTCTTTTTTAAGCGAAGAATAATTTTCTATAATGCCATTATGTATAATGGCCATGTTGCCTTTTTGCGAAAGGTGCGGGTGGGCATTTACATCATTAGGTTCGCCGTGCGTAGCCCAACGGGTGTGGCCTATGCCTATGCAACCACTGGTGTCGCTATCGGCAACGGCTTCTTCAAGCTCGCTAACCTTGCCTTTTTTCTTAAAAATTTTAAGTTCGTGATTTAAAAGGGCTACTCCCGAACTATCGTATCCGCGATATTCAAGGCGTTTAAGGCCTTTAATAAGTATTGGGTAGGCTTCTCTGTAACCAATGTATCCAACTATTCCACACATAATAAAAAAAGTAACTATTCAGGTTGAAAAATATGCTTAATATTTTGCCTTATCAGAAGGTAAATTTAATCCTTTAAGGTCGAAATCAAAAGGGGTATTATATAAGTGGCTGTACTTACGCAATCGATGGAGTAGTTCTTCAAACTGGCGAAAGTTTACTGATTGCTCACCATCTGATAACGCATTATCAGGATCGTTGTGGGTTTCTATCATCAAACCATCGCTGCCTGCTGCAATTGCTGCAAGAGACATGGGTGTGATGAGGCTTGAAAGCCCTGTGCCCTGACTAGGGTCTACAATTACAGGTAGATGCGAAAGTTCTTTTACTAACGCCACTGCCGATAAATCTAAAGTATTCCTAGTAGCCTTTTCAAAGGTACGTATGCCGCGTTCACACAATATCACTTTTTCGTTACCTCCAAGTAAAATGTGTTCGGCCGCTAATAACCACTCTTCAATGGTAGCGCTCATGCCTCGCTTCAACAATATAGGTTTATCAACCTTTCCAAGCCCTTTCAAAAACTGGTAGTTGTGCATATTGCGCGTTCCAACCTGCAAAATATCGGCGTATTCTAACACCTCATCTAACAAAGAATAGTCTAATACTTCGGTAACCACCATCATATCAAACTCGTTGGCTACTTTGCGCAGCAATTTTAAGCCGTTTTTCTTTAATCCTTGAAAAGAATAGGGAGATGTGCGGGGTTTATAAGCTCCTCCGCGAAGGAAACGTATGCCGTTTTTTGAAAGAAACGAAGCTATCTCATACAACTGTTCTTCGCTTTCTACTGCACAAGGGCCGGCAATAAGCACAGGATATTGTCCGCCAATTTCTAAATCGCCAACTTTTACCACTGTATTGTGGTTTTTCCATTGCCTGCTGGCAAGCTGGTAGCTGGTATTTATTTGGGTAATGAGCTGCACTGTGGGCAGGCTTTGCAAAAAGCTGATTTGTTTATCACTAATGTGCGAGGTGATAATATACACCGCGTTGTTAGTGTAGCTTACAAAGCGAAACGAAAGGCCTTCTGATTTTAAAAAGTCTTCCGTAGAGGGGCATCCTTCAACAAGGTTATTTTTTAATTCTACTAACACTTACCTAACTTTAATAACGTGCAGCTTAAACTTTATTCCTTGCGCTACGCCTTTTTGTGTATTTACAATAAGACGTGTGGCCGTAACTGGGTTATCGGCAGGTATACGCAAGAAAAATCCTTTATTCAAATTTACCCCGTTTTTTGTGTATTCATCAAACATATATTGCACATGGCGAGGTATATTAAAATTGTACCCAAATTTACTACTGTTAAAATTACCGTTGTAAATCACCGGGTCGCTTATAGCATCAACAACTAAACTGCTTTTGTTGTTTGAGTCTCTAGCTAATAATAATAGTCTTGTTGGCTGTGCAAATCCCGCGCCAATAGTTCCTGTTTCTGGCGAAAAATCTAACGATGCACCAACAATAGCATATTTATTATTTAAAGCAAAATTTTGTAAGCCCGGAATTTCAACAAGTATGCGGCTTCCTGCCATTGATTGCAAGTAGCCAATGTCGTAGTTCGCAGGGTTGTCAAATTGGTTTTGTACGGGTGTTCCTGTAAAATCGTTCGAGTATGTATTGGCAACTGCCGATTGATCGTCGATTGGGAATTGAACAAATAGCGAGTCGTTATAAAAAACGTGTATGCCAGAAAGACCGTTAAAAAGATTAAAAAATGCTGCAACACCATCGTTTGCTGGGTTGCCAAGGTTCTCTCCGGAAATAATTATACCTTTAATATAATCCTGAAAGGCGGCATTTGAGGCAAAATTTACCGATGAGCCATTAATAATTTTGTTGCCAAATGTTAAATTGTCTAAACGTAGTCGAAGCTGTGGGGCTTGATTTTCAACAATACCACCAAAGTAGTTTACTTTTACGCTGTCAGCAACATTAAAAGTCCCTGTATAGTTGGCAATAGGAGTGCCGCTTGCAAGGGGATATTTTTTGGTTGAATAGTACACAGAGTCTCTGTATAAACGTTCAGCTATTTCGTAGGCTTTAATGTTTAGCGGAGTACTAAGGTTTCCATTGTATTGGGTAGTGCCGGCGTACTTTAATACTAAAAAAACTGAATCAACTTTACTGCCTGCCGGAAAACTAAAGTTATTAATATTGGGCAGGGCAAAATTTACAGCAATTTCGGCTTTGCTTTTGCCAAAAGTGGTGCTGTTTATTGCGCCCAATACATTTACCGAAAGGCGGTAGGTGGCAAAAGAATCTTCGGGTACGGTACGTGTATATACCGTAAACGTATCAATAATTGTTACTTCAGGGCCGTTGCCGTTGTTTATGCCCAATCGCTCTTCATCGTTCTTACACGAATAAAAAAAGGTGGAGGCGCAAAATAACGCCGCCACCCCATAAAAAAATCCTCTTTTTTTCAAGTGTTAGTTATTGCTGGATAAAATATCGTCGTAAAATTTCAAGTAGTTATCAGCAAAATATTGCTCAGGGGCGTGCTCTAACAAGGGCGTAGCCATAGCGTTTAGTTTGCTTTGCACAACAGGGTCAATATTGGTGGCTGCTTTTACCACCGCATCAGCGTGGGCAATAGCTCCCATGTACAAACCGTTGCAGCTAGCGTCGTCAAAGCACGCCATTTGCTCGGGTTCAATATTGTTTAGGCTAGCCTTACGGGCAAAATCTTTGCCTAAAGTCTCTTTAAACTCGTTTTCAAATACACTGTATACTACTTTAGCGTTTTTAAACACAGGTTCGTTTTTGTAAATGGTTTTCAAATACAAAGGAATCAAGCTAGTCATCCAACCTTGGCAGTGGATAATGTCTGGTGCCCAACCTAATTTCTTCACTGTTTCTAACGCACCTTTGCAAAAGAAAATTGTGCGCTCGTCATTGTCAGGAAAAAACTGGTTTTTGTCGTTATGGTAAACGGCTTTGCGATGAAAATACTCTTCGTTGTCTAAAAAGTACACTTGCATTTTCGCATCAGGAATAGAAGCCACTTTAATTATTAGCGGATTGTCATTATCATCTATTGTGATGTTGATACCCGATAAGCGAACCACTTCATGCAGACGATTGCGACGTTCATTAATAACACCAAAACGAGGAATAAGAATACGAATTTCGTTGTCTTTTTCTTGGATAGCTTGGGGTAGTTGACGTGCAATTTCTGATACAGAAGAAGAATTCAGAAATGGGTTCATTTCTGAAGATACGAACAGAACTTTTTTTCTTCCCATAATTGCAATAAAAAATTATTGTGTTTGCAAAGTTACGGAAAATATTCCAATATTGTCAATTTTCCACAAACTAATGTTGATATAGTGCCGTGTTAGTCTTTAAAAAAATAAACCACATCAAAGCATATTTGCAACAAAAGAAACAGCAGGGGCAAAGCGTTGGTTTTGTGCCAACTATGGGTGCGTTGCATAGTGGGCATTTGTCGTTAATACAGGCCGCGCAGGCCGCTAATACGCTTACTGTATGCAGTGTTTTTGTTAATCCTACGCAGTTTAACAACCCTGCCGACCTTGAAAAATACCCTCGGTTGATTGAGAAAGACATTGTTTTGTTGGAAAAACAAGGATGTAATATACTGTTTTATCCTGATGTGGAGGAGATGTATATACAGGGCGAAGTTTTGCCCGAAATAGACTTGTTGGGTATAGACCGCCGTTTGGAAGGGGAACACCGTGCGGGTCATTTTAATGGTGTGGCTACGGTAGTAAAAAAACTGCTTGATATTGTGGCGCCTCATCGGGCTTACTTTGGTCAAAAAGACTTCCAGCAGGTATTGGTAGTAAAAACCCTTGTGCAGCAACTAAATATGGCAGTGCAAATTGTGGCTGTGCCTACCATGCGCGAAAGTAATGGGTTGGCAATGAGTTCGCGTAATTTGCGCCTTACGGATGCCGAACGACAACACGCGGCTATTATATACAACACTTTTTTGTGGGCGAAGCAACAACTATTATCCGTTGCACCAAAAGAGGTAGAAGCCCTTGCTGCGCAAAGAATAAATGCTGTTAATGGGGCAAATGTTGAGTATTTTTCCCTAGCCGACGCGCAAACCCTTGCGCCTGTTGAGGTGTATAACCCTGCTCAAAAAGTAGTGGCACTAACAGCCGTAAATATGGGCGAAGTGAGACTTATTGATAATATGTTGTTGAACTAATTGAGTGTTAGCGCAATCATATTAAGGTAAGCTAGATAAAAGAAAAGCATAAAATGATAGGCAACTTCTACTACCCTCAGGATTACAGCGCAAGGAGGGAAGCCACGCCTCTACCCTTTGGTTTTTGTGTATTTTGCTAAAAATGTAGCACTGCATTGTCCCCTTGGGGTGAGTAATTTACTTTTCCATCGGTTTGAAACCCGATTCTATTCATACCATACGGTAATCCCGATAGGGTATGAGTAGCGGCAGGTTTTAACCTGCTGCCATGATTTCAGTTTAACTCACCCCTGATTTATTAAAAGATGAGAAGGGGTAGAGAAAAGGAAATGAAAACGCCACAAGCGAGCTGACGCTCTATTATTGTCGGCACAAGCTGACGCTTGCGCCAGCATACGCCTTATAGATAATATGTTATCGAACAGAACGACTAACCACTAAAACTTAGTGCCAACAGTAAACACTACACGGGTACTGTTTACTTTATTAAAAGAAGTGAAGTAAGGGCGGGGAGAACTGTTAAGAATATAAGGGGTATAAAAATCGTCGTAACGCTCGTGTACCACAGCTACATCAAAAAACACAGGATTGTTGCGCTCTTGGTAACCCGCGCCAACGCTGTATACCTTTAAGCTAAGGTCTCCTTCGGTAAGGGCATTTAAAATGCTTTTCTTAAACGGAGAAGAATAAGCAGCAAAGCCTGCCCTGAATTTATAATCAAGGTAATTATACTCAGCTCCTACACGAATATTGCTTGCCGAGCGAAGATTTTCACGCACCAACGAATTCATAAAAATCAACTCTTGGGTAGACGATTGTGCTTGCAAATAATTTACCACTTCATAATCGACCGAAATCATTCCCAGTTTTTTGTAGAGTAAAACAGCACTTAAAATGGTTTTGCCCGGTGTAGTATATTTATAGCTAAACTCAGCAGGGTCGGTTTGTAACGTTTCGCCTGATGTATAAACAAAATTACCATTGGTAAAATTACGCGATAGGAAAGAGTAGCTGTATTGGTCGTTTAGGGTGTAAGCCGTTGGTGTGTGGTAGGCAGCGCCAAACCTAAACCAATCATTCATACGAATGGTAACGCCTAATTTTCCGTTTATACCAGTACCTGATGTTGAGAATTTATTGGTATACTCAAATGACTCTTTGGTGCTTTCCTGTGATTTTTCAATAATTGTTTGGGTTGAGTTGAACCGAATGGCGGGTATACCAATGCCTGCTCCAAAGTAAAACATATTATTAAAATTGCCTGCCCACGATACGTTCCAATCCGTTTGGCGCCCGCTGTGTTGCACACGGTATATTTGGCGCATAGTAACATTAGGGTCAAGATTGGCTTCATAAACATTGTTGCCGGTATGTACAATAGTATTTGCAGCCAAAGCTAATTCTTCAGGATAAAAAGGGGTTAAGCCTGCTGAAACATCAGCCCATTTAACATACTTGGTGGCTTGTTCTGCCAAATAATCTAAATAGCTGCTGTTGCTGTTATTGGCATCAACAGTAAGGTTTCGGTTAAAATCGTTAGTGCGGTTAAAACCAAAAGCAAACGAGTGGTTAATCAAACCTGTTGTGCGCTCTTTTCCCCTCGTCATCATTATAGTAGAAAAGACCACGCCCATATTAGGAATAGAAAAGTTAAAGCGGTTATCTTTTACATCCTTATCAATATAGTTGGCATTGTTGTTTGTAAAATTTAAACCAATGGTACCCATAGCTTGGCTGGTACGTATTTGTGCCAAACCTGATGGGTTAACACTTGATACGCTATAATCTATCCCCGTAGCACCAATAGCTCCGCCCATGCCCATACTGCGGGCAGTTCCGCCTTGTCGGGTTACAGAGTAGCGCTTTAAGTCTAAAAACTCTTGAGCATAGGTGGTAGCAGCAAACCCCATAAATAGGGCTATTACAAAAGGTTTTTTCATGTTTTGCCGTTATTTTTTATGGGTGGATATTTACCTTCTTCTATGTCCGCTACTGTTTCCACCTGATGAACCCGAACCCGGAGCATTGCTGCGTCCGTTATTTCCACTATTCCTGTTGTTGTTGGGTTGTACGCGTTGCTGTGCAGGCGGTGGTGTGTAGTTAGAGTTTTGAGGTTGTTGGTAGTTGCTATTCCGCGTAGGAGGGGTGTATGTGCTGCCGCCGTTGGTTTGCGTACCTGCCGAACCTGCGTTGGGGTTATAATTAGTTGTTCCGCCCGTATTGCGGTTACCGGGTGATGCAGGAGTAGTACTTGTGCCTTGTGTAGGAGCATTTGTGCCTGCTGTACCCGATGGTTCAGGGGTATAATTATAATAGCCTGAATTATTGCGAGTAGGCGTTGTATTTGTTGTGGCTGGCGCAGTATTACTACTGCTTGCAGGCGCACTAGTGGTAGGCGTAGGGTTATTATAGCCTACGGTAGGGTTTGTTGCCTGCCTTTCGGTAGAACCAACAACCCTTGAGCCTTCATTGGTAGATGGGTTGGTTGTATTTGGGGTACGCACGGCAGGCATAAAATTATTATCAGGCCTGCGGCGTTCATTTCTTACCGTTCGTGTGTTCGATGGGTCGTTATTATTGTTGTTCCATCCATTGCCCCAGTAATTGTTGTATGGGTTATAATAGGGATTGTACCAACCGTTGTTATAGCCGTAAAAATTATTGTAGCCATAGTAGTTGTAAGGGCTGTATCCCCAGTTATTATATCCCCAAGGGTTGTTGTGGAAAGTGTAATATCCGTTATTGTATGAATTGTAGTGTGGTGAGCCGCCCCAACCATTATTCCATGTATTCCAAGCATACGGGCTGTATGTCCAGCCATACCAAGGGTTATAGTTCCAACCTGAGCCATACGGGTTTGTGGGGCCAACATACCAATTGTTTTGTCCCCATGTGCTATACGTAATACCGATGCCCGGAGCTAGCCAAGGTGAAAAAGGCGAATATGAAAAACCAGTGCCCCAATTGGGTTGATTATACATATTTAGTGTATTGCGTTGTGTTTGCCCTTGCAACGCATTGCTGTTATTATTTAAGGTTGAATTATTGGTTGTTGTATTGCTGCTGTTTGTAGGAGCGTTATACTGCGAGTAGTTTGTGTTTCGTTGTGCAGCATTGGGATTTGCCGTCTCGTTTTGCGTGTTTTCGTAATAAGAAGCGTTTTCGCTTTTATATTTTTCAACGTTGGCATCGCGTGTTTTTGAAGCACTTACCTTTGTATCCGAAGGAGAAAAATACGCATCGTCGGTATTATTATTCTCTTGGTATTTTGTATTTGAATATTTTTGCGACGAGCAGGCACTCAGCGCAACTAAAACGGCAAGAGTATATATCCTTTTCATAAGCTGTGTTTTTTTAAGAGCGGTTACTTTTTTATAAACTTCAAAAAGTATTCCAATTAATTGAAAACTGGTTTCTGAGAAAGCATAAGGTATTGATTTTTATCGAAAAAAGAAAGTTAAATGGACAATAAAAAAGTAAAACGCAGCGACGATTATTCTCTTTGGTATAACAACTTGGTGAAAAATGCCGACTTGGCCGAGCATAGCTCGGTAAAGGGTTGTATGGTGATAAAGCCTTATGGATATGCCATTTGGGAGAAAATGCAACAAGAATTGGATAGACGATTTAAAGAAACGGGGCACGTAAATGCCTATTTCCCTCTTTTCGTACCAAAAAGTTTTTTAGAAAAAGAAGAAGGTCATGCCGAAGGCTTTGCCAAAGAATGCGCCGTAGTAACTCACTACCGCTTAAAAGCCGACCCTGATAATAAAGGTAAACTAATAGTAGATACTAATAGCAAATTGGAAGAAGAGCTGATAGTGCGTCCCACCAGTGAGGCCATTATTTGGAGTACGTATAAAGGTTGGATACAAAGTTACCGCGATTTGCCATTATTAATAAACCAATGGGCAAACGTGGTACGCTGGGAAATGCGCACCCGTTTGTTTTTGCGCACCACCGAGTTTTTGTGGCAAGAAGGGCACACCGCCCATGCTACCCAAGACGAAGCCGTGGCCGAAACCAAGCAGATGCTTGAAGTATACGCTGATTTTGCCGAAAACATACTGGCCGTGCCCGTTGTGCAAGGTGTAAAAACCGCCAACGAGCGTTTTGCAGGAGCGCTAGATACGTATTGTATTGAAGGTTTGATGCAAGATGGAAAAGCATTGCAAATGGGTACATCACACTTTTTAGGTCAAAATTTTGCCAAAGCTTTTGATGTGAAGTTTGCTGATAAGAGCGGAAAACTGGATTACGTTTGGGCTACATCGTGGGGAGTTAGTACTCGCCTGATGGGTGCTTTGGTAATGGCACATAGCGACGACGACGGTTTAATATTGCCCCCTCGCCTTGCACCTATACAAGTGGTGATAATACCCATATACCGCACTGATGAAGAATTTGCGGTGGTAAATGCAAAATCGCTTGAAGTGAAAAAAATGTTGGAAGCCAAAGGTATATCGGTGAAATACGATAACCGCGATACCCACAAACCCGGCTTTAAATTTAACGAGTACGAGCTAAAAGGCGTGCCTGTGCGTATAGCCATTGGCCCTCGTGATGTGGAGAAAAACACGGTTGAGGTTGCCCGTCGCGATACGAAAGAAAAAGACTTTTTAAGCGTGATAGATTTGGACGACAAAATGGTTCATCTGCTTGAAAACATACAAAACAATATATACCAACGCGCCCTTGATTTTAGAGACAGCAATATGCACTACGCTGATAGCTGGGACGAGTTTACCAACTTGCTAGAAAACAAAGGTGGTTTTATAGCCGCCCATTGGGACGGCACTGGCGAAACCGAAGAAAAAATAAAAGGGCTTACCAAAGCCACTATACGCTGCATTCCTCTTAATAATAAACAAGAAGAAGGCAAGTGCATACTTACAGGCAACCCCTCTACCCAAAGGGTGTTGTTTGCTAAGGCGTATTAATTAGTACAACGGGTTTTAACCCGTTGTTTTTGCAATTACAATCCCCACTAGGACTTAAGTCCTAGTGGGGCTTTTTTAACCGTTTAGGGCTTCAATCCTGCGGCAAATAATATAGAAAAAGATATTCTTAAACCTAAATCTAGGGGTTTAATGTTTTTTTAAAACTCTTTCTTTCAAAAAAAATATTCAAAAGCGTATATTATTATATACGAACAGCGTTCGTCTTAGTAAAAATTGTTTATTACCAATGTTGTAACGCCAATCTCTTAGGCTTACGTTTGCAACTAAGTAGCAACAGCTAATTATGAAAAAAAATTTTCTTTTTCCGTGTATTTTCTTACTGATTTCAGTGGGTTCTTTTGCCCAAAATTTTAATTATCTTAATAAAATTACCCCTCCCGGTCGTGAAGCGAACGATAGGTTTGGTTTGGCTGTGGGTTTGAGCGGCAACTATGCTATTATTGGCGCTGCTGATTCTGATACTGATTCAGCAGGGGCTAACTATTCATCTAGTGCAGGTAATGCCTTTTTATGGGAGAGAAACCCTAGCAACGGGGTATGGGGCTTTGTTAAAAAACTTTCTCCATCGGGCACCAACTCTCGTGCAAGTAATGATTATATGGGTATTTCAGTAGGAATAAGCGGTGATTATTGCATTGTTGGGAGTAGAGACCACGACTATGACTCTACCGGGGCAAATTATTTAAATGCTGCCGGAGCTGCATTTATATGGGAACGCAACAATGCCGGGGCATGGACACAAGTGAAAAAACTAACTGTGCCCGATAGGGGTAATAGTAACGACCAGTTTGGTGTTAGTGTGGCAATAGATGGTAACTATGCTATAGTAGGAGCTCATTTCCAGGATACTGATAGTGCCGGAGGCGATACTAAAAGCGGGGCAGGGGCTGCGTATATTTATGAACGTGTAAATGGAACTTGGGGTTTTACTAAAAAAATAACGCCACCCACTACCAATAATGGAAGGGTATCTAGTGATCATTTTGGTACTTCAGTAGCCATTAAAGGCAACTACGCTGTAGTAACCGCTATAGACCAAGATTGGGACAGTGCGGGAAACAACTCTACAACAAGTGCCGGAGCTGTGTATGTTTTTGAGCGTGTGAACGGAGAGTGGGGTTACACTAAAAAACTAACCCCTCCCAATACTAATAACGCAAGGGTAGCTGACGATGTTTTTGGAACTAGTGTAAGTATTGATAGCACTACCATTGTGGTGGGTGCTCCCGAACAGGACTGGGACAGTGTAGGAGGCAACTCTTTAGCCAGAGCCGGAGCGGCCTATATTTTTGAGCGTAATAATGGAGAATGGGGCTACATAAAAAAACTAACCCCTCCTAATACTAATAATGCAAGAGTTATTGTGGATAGATTTGGATATAGTGTAAGCATAAGTGGTGATTATTTGTTAATTGGTGCCACCTATCAAAGTTGGGATAGTACCGGGGGGGCGTATCAACAATACTCGGGGGCTGCATATCAGTTTAAGAAAAACAATGGAGAATGGGGCTATATAAAAAAACTAACTCCTCCCAACGCAAATAATGCCCGTCTTACCAATGACCGTTTTGGTTCAGCAGTTGCAGTTAGCGGAACTTATGCGTTGGTGGGCGCAAGAAACGGATGGGATAGCGTAGGAGGTGATCAAAAAAGTGATGCCGGTGCGGCCTACTTTTTTATAAAAAACAGTTGCGACCTTGAGTATAATAACGGATGGGGGGTAGGTACAAGCCCTACCGACACAACGGGCGTTTGTATTTGCACAGTTACCGCAGGTACGGCAACCATACCCTCAAATGCAGTGTTGAAAATACTTAAAGTTGATAGTGGAGCAACAGCCAGCCTTAGCGGTAATTTAAGCCTTAGCGCCGATTATACCAACAATGGCACAGTAAGCGGAGTGGGAAAAGTAATCCTCAATGGTTCATTAGCCCAAAATATATACGGTACAGGAACAACCCGTAACTTAGAACTAAATAACAGTGCCGGAGCTACCGTACAAGACTCATTAGGCATAAATGGTATTCTTACGCTAACAGCAGGTACTCTTACTACAAATAATAAACTAAAACTTGAGGCTACCAGTGCCACTACCTACGGCCAAATAGCAGGTACAGGAGCAGGAAGCTTAAGCGGTAATCTTACTGCCGAAATGCAGATAAACGGTGGCGGAGCCGGATGGAGACCAATAAGCTCGCCTGTTAGCGGTGCTACATTGGCACAGTTAAGTGATGACGTAAACCTAAACTTTGGTACCCCCAGTAATTCTTTTGCTACTGTATATTATTTTAATGAGGAAACCTCTCCTTATTGGACTATACCCTCAGATACTAGTGCTGCTTTTGGCGATAGTGCCTTCTCAGTCTATATGGGCGGTTCCTCAAGCTGGTCAAACGTACTACCCCTAACGCTGGACATACAAGGTAGTTATAGAGGTACAAGCAATTATACCTATACCAACCTTACCCGTACAGGTTCGCTTACAGATACTACAGGCTGGCATTATGCCAGCAACCCATGGCCTAGCGGCTTTTTGTGGGACGATGCTAATATTACCATAAACAGTGGCGGTATACAAGGCAACCAAGTGTGGGTATACAACCAAAGTGCAGGTGCGTATCAAGTGTTTGACGGTACAGATAACGGGGTAATACCCCCCTTTACTCCTATGCTGTTTGAAGTAACCACCAACAATACCAGCATTACCCTTAAAAACAGTGCCCGCACTACCGATAGTTTGCTAAACTACTTTGATAAAACAAGTCTGCCCAATTTTGTGCAGGTACAGGTAACGGATAAAAACGGCAAAACGGATAAGGTGAAGTTTTATACCGACGACAATGCAACCAACGGTTACGATGTGATGGACGGTAACAAACGTATAAACCTTGTAGCACCCAACCTGTATTTTGTGTTAGAAGGTAAAAAAGCCAACAAAGAGGTGCGCAATACCTTGCCACAAGCCAATGAGCCTGTGCAACTGAGCTTTGAAGCCCAAGAGGCAGGGCAATACACTTTTAACTTTACTTCTGAAAATATGGAGCCGAACGTTGTAGTTGAATTAGTAGACCGCATAAGTGGTGCAAGGCATGATATAAACAATGGTGAATACCTGTTTGCCCACGACCTTAGCAACGCGGTCAACCGTTTTGAACTACGCTTTACAAAGAAAAGCGCGGTAAGCGTTGAAGAAACGGCTGAAAACCCTTTATACATAGGCTGCACAGGCAATACCGTTACCATAGTTGCGCCAAACACAGGCAACTATACAGTAGAAATAATAGACTTATTGGGTCGCACAGTGCAAGCCCCAGTTACATTTACAGGCAACCAAGTACAAACGGTTACTGTAAACGGTGCCTCGGCTGGATATTATTTAGTGAAAGTAAAAGGCGATAACATATTTAAAACCACTAAGGTGTTTTTGAAGTAACAACGGTGCTTTCCAAAGCATATTAACTCTTCATCCTGAATTTATTTCAGGAGCTCAAAAGCCCGTATACAATTTGGTATGCGGGCTTTTTCATTTCTCCGTTCGTCGAAAATAATATTTGATGATTTTTTAGCATTCTATGAGCAATTACCTTTGAGCAATAATTAAACCCCATGAAAAATATTGCTACACCTATTTTTGTAATTCTTGTACTATCATTAACCACGTTTTTTACATCATGTAGTGGAGGAGATGAAGTAGATAGCACACCACAAACCACTGAACGTTCAGCCACTTATACCGTTAATGGCACACAAACCACAGTTGAAAAACCCTACAATGGTATTTTTAATAATAATGGAGAGATTAATAATACAGTTACATTGACCGCAAAAGATGGTTCAAAAATTAAATTTATTTTTATTGGAAAAACCACCGCTACCTACCAACTTGTTGCATATCCAGATGCGGTATATACCAATCCTACGGGACAAAATTATAATGCGGTAAGAGGTCAGTTAAATGTTACCAATTATAAAATAGTTGATGGCATTTATACTTTTTCAGGCAACTTTAATTTTGTTGCAAAAAACATTACTAATGCTAATGATTCAGTAGTTGTTACAACCGGAATAATCACAAATTGTTCAAATAGACTTTAAAGGTAGCGCGGACTTAAAAACAAGCCTCACTGGGACTTAAGTCCCAGTGAGGCTTGTTTTTTTAACAGCGAAAAATTTCAATCCTGCGGTACCTATAAAACCTTTGTTTTTAATACTGAAACAACTAAACTTTGTGTCGTTTAATAAATAACTCAAAATGCCTCAAACCCGAATAGAAGAAATAGTTGCGCTGATGCGCGGTAAATCAGTAGCCAAGCAGCAAGCCTATACCGCCACCCTTGAGGTGATGAACGAGTTTAAAAAAGTGATGAAGGGTTATGAGCAAAACCTGAACCTTCAAATACAAGGGCTAAACAAAAACATAGAGGTAAAATTTACCGATATAGGTGATTTTGAAGCACATATAAAATTTAGCGGAGATACACTGGTGTTTATGATGCACACCAATATTTTTGATTTTGAAAGCACTCATGCCATTAACAAAACCAAATATGTGCAAGCCGATCCATTACGCGAATATTGTGGGCTGATACAGGTATACAACTTTCTTTCAGACTCTTTAAAATACAATCGTGCAGGAGATATGGGCACACTAGTAGGTCGCATATTTGTAAACCGTGAAAAGCACTTTTTTATGGATGGACACCGCCCGTTTAGCTTTTTGTATAGCGATTTTGAACATCTTGAAATGAACGAAATGTATGTAAATACTATACTTGAGGACGCTATGCTGCACAGTTTGAAACTGGATTTAATAGCCCCGCCTTTTGAGATGTTTAATATTATTACGGTGGAGCAAAAAAACTTTAACAGCTATACTTCGGGCTTCAATACGCCGCGTTTAGGTTTTTATGCCAGTTTTCATGGTGATAATGAATAGGTATTCTTTTTTTGCCCTACTGTTTACCGCTCTTTTCTTTTTTGCTTGTGAAAGCGGCACAAGAACCTCGTCAATACAGATGGTGGATAAGAGTATTGTACAAAAGTACATTTACCCCAATACCAATGTGATAATAGACACCATTGCAGAGAAAACGAACCTTACCGAGTTTGTTTATAATAACGATACTATTGTTTTTGAAAACTTGTTCGTGCCTTTGTATTCAAAGTATGATAAGGACGAGGTTGGTGATTACAAAAAAATTATAGATACTGTAAAGCTACGCTATAATAATAAACAATGGCCTTTACCGCAAAATTGGCAAGATGAAAGGCTATCGCTTGACTATGTGATGCACATAAAAACAAAAGACAGGCGGTATTTGGCTTTTGTACTTACCGACATAAGAGCTAACCCTGTTACTACCCGAAATAAGAAAATTGCTGTGGTTGATATAGACAGTGGCGATGCCGTTTGTAGGGTAGACGATTTTTCAGCACCGCTTTCCAGCCTTTTAGATTATGATGGCGACGGAATACTAGAGTATACTTTTATGAGTGAAAGGGTTTTGGGAAAACAGGGAGATCCGTCTTACGAGAAATATACATTTGTACTTTGCCATTTAACTCCAGATGGGAACCCTGAAATTACTAGCGGAAACGATGAAAAGCTAATTCTTAGTCGTTTAGATTCAATGGCAAATATTGAGGTAATAGAAGAGCTTATTAAATCCTCTCAAAAGTAAAAAAGGTATAATCGTAGGCGTGGCGTTCATCTTTTTGGCGGCGGTCTTCGTGCACCATTTTCCACTCTTCCATATTTAGCTTTGGATAAAACACCGTCGCATCAAACTCACCATCAATGCGGGTTATGTATACCCTATCAG
The DNA here is from genome assembly GCA_037968475.1 of Bacteroidia bacterium. Classification (GTDB taxonomy): domain Bacteria; phylum Bacteroidota; class Bacteroidia; order UBA8524; family UBA8524; genus SB11. The sequence goes on along the minus strand of JBBKVO010000033.1, from coordinate 10,362 downwards.
TTTTGGGTAGCGATTGTTCGTATATCGAGCCTCCACCAATAATAAACAATTCTTCTTCGCCCTGTTGGCGGGCATATTCAATGCCTTCTTCAATAGAGCTTACCACTACACAATTAGGGGCTTCGTAATCTGCTTGGCGAGTAATAATAATATTGGTGCGGTTTTTTAGCGGGCGTTTTCCAAACGATTCAAACGTATTGCGACCCATCAGCACAGTATGCCCCATGGTCGTGGTCATAAAAAACCTCATATCGTTGGGCATTTTCCACAGCAAATCGTTGTCTTTGCCTATCTCGTTGTTGTTTCCTACGGCTACAATATGGCTTACTATCATAGCTTCAAAAATACAACATCAAAATTCTTTCTTCCTTCAAAAGAGGTGTTTATTTGTGCCACTCTCCTTTAAGTTTTTCAATGTCAATATTTTTCCATTCTTCTTTCCAAAGCTCCCAATATGGAATGTCACTTGATGAAGGAGGGGTTTCACAAACGTCAATTTGCACTATTGAGGGTATAACGATGGATTCTCCAATTAACAAAGCTTCGCCTTGTTTTAGTGACGGCATCGTATCAATTAGGTTGCCTAGTGTGTCGGGTAATAGTTTTTTGACAAAGGCTTGATCATTTGGGTTGGTTAGTCTCATAGCAATAAAATTATTGCATTGTGAAAATATTGTTTCTGATATTTCAGATGGGCGTTGACTTGCTAGTAATAACGTAACGCCATATTTTCTGCCTTCTTTAGCAATTCTCTCGATAGATTTTCGCGATGACCTGTACTTAGATAAATCACTATTCGGTACGTACTTATGGGCTTCTTCATATACCAATAAGAAAGGTATGTCATTGTTTACTTTTTCACTAGGATTAGCCTCGCCTCTGTGCCTTTTATAATAATATCCATACTCAAAAACTAAGCGTGAAATAAAAGACACGGTAATACTCAATACTTCAAACGGAACTCCGCTTAAGTCAATAACCGTTACATTTGATTTTTTACTGGAATTATATCCTAAAATGTTTTGTAAGGTCTCTTCAAAAGAAATTTTTTTACTCTGCTCTCCAAAAAGAAATTGTAAACGCTCTTGATTGATTTTAGACCTTATTCTGCTTGCAAATTTGTCCAAAGTACCGTCTGCATAATCACCTTTAGAAATATTTTGATTTTTAGGTGGAAAAAAGTTAAAAACCCCATTAAAGTATTTTTTTAATCTTTCTTCTTCAGTAAGTTCAATCCCAGTATCAACACTTGTTCCCCCGTCATTCACTAGCGTATAGGATTTGTCATTAATCATGTAACGATTGGGGTTTTTGTAGTTGATGGTTTCTGTTCGAAAATTATCAATAGCGTTTAGAACCTCGTGGATGTCAAATTTTAGTGGAGCATCATAATATACTTTGGGTCGATCAGGATCTTTTAGTTTTTTGTTTTCAGTTACTAAAGTCCTAAATACTGATGCCTGATTATAATTATCTCTTTCGCCTGTGTCTAACAAAATCTCTTCTAACTCCTCACCATTTAACAACCAATAAGGTAAAACTAAATTAGAAACATCGATATGATTTGCTTCGGGGAAGGCGGTTTTATACTCTGAATGAATATCGAATACAATAATATGTGAGTTATTTAATGCAAAATCACCACTTTTTTCGGAGACTGCTTTTTGTAGAATTGTGGCAAGTGTGTGAGATTTACCACTCCCTGTTGACCCAACAATCGCTATATGTTTATTAAAAAATTTATTTCCGTCGACAGGTATTTTTATTTTTGGGTTTGAAGAAAGACTAGAAAATGTAAATTTTTTATCACTTGAAACCGTGTTTTCATATATCGCTTTTATATCCTCTTCTCTAGCGGGTTCAACTTTTTTTGGAGGGATAGCAAGAGAATCACCCCCACGAATAAAGACTCCATCTTTAATTATTCCTAAAGGATTAGCCTCTAAAACATATTTTCTCTGAGCTGTTCCATTTTCTTCTTTGGCCTCAATAGTTTCAATGGAAAAGTTTTCGATAATTGCCATTAGAACAGCATTCTCATTGTCTGAGATTCTGACGTATGAGCCTACACGCAATGATTCCTCGGCAATTTTAAAATCCTCAATGCGATCAACAGAGATTTTGACTTTATTCGGATAAACTGATATTACTTCTGCATTTAATTTTTCTTGTGCTTGTTCCATTATATTATCTGTTTTATGTCTGATAGTAATTCATATTGAATATTAATGTCTTCAATGTCTTTTCTTGTGTTATTGTAAAGAGGAGTGTCTAAATAAAACTGATAGACAACCTTTGTTGTACTTCTAAGTTCAGAAAAAATGGCGTCTAACACATTAATGTTATTCACCCACTTGAGACTCCTTTCATTGACTAGAGGGATTTTGGTAATTTCTTGAGGATTGAATGCCGCCCTCATGAAGCTATGCCCGTCATTAATTCTAATTCCTTCATTATAAAGTTCCGTTCTTAATTCGTCAAATTCATTGTCTTTTGCACCAAACAATAAAATGTATGGACAAAATCTAGTAGCATCTCTTTTAGATATTTTTGACCAATTTTTTAGAATAAGAAAAATGAGTTCTTTTATTTCTTGTCTGTTATAATTTATTGTAGGGATTTCAATCAAGAAGAACCGAGCAAATGCAGATACATTTAAGGTGGTAAAATGTTTTTTCTTTAAGTATTTTAAATAGTTAGTTTTACCTATAAATGCCACATACCAGTCGTTAAAAACAGTGTTTTTATTTTCTCCAAGGAGTTGTATTAAACGATTCTTGCTTATCTTTCTTTTATCAATATTGTCTTTTGTTGAAAAAGATTTAATTACTTGTAAACAATTGTTGTAATAAAAATATGAGGCTTCTCCTGATTTACATTGAAAATGTGATGATAGATAAGCCAATACTTCTTGAATTTGCTCATCATACTTTTTAGCATAAATATCTATACTTAGAACAGATATAAACTCCTCTATTGCAATATCTGACACCCCAAAATTTACATGAAAGAATATCTTAACTTTATTTTCTGTGTATGTCAGGAAATGTTCTTTGAAAAAGTCGATAGTTAATGGAAGCACTAGTTTTTGTTGACCATTTTTATAATGACCATAAAGTTTATAGTTTATTCTTTCTTTCCCCGTATCTTTCCTTTCTTTAAAGTCTTTAAGCATTAGCCGTATAGGTTCGGCAATAACAGAATGGTTGTACTCTGTTTTTTCATAGTATTTGCATTGAATAGCAGTAACTTCATTAGCTGTTTTAATGTCGACATCCTCCACTCCCTCAATGGTGATCTCATTATCAATATCTTGCTGCTCTAAAATTTGTTTAATTGTATAGTCAAATTGATAGAAGTAGCCTTTTATTGTATCAATAGCTTGCCTGTTAGCCATAAATATCCCTATTGCAATGCAAGATAATTATTAGTTTTAGTTATTTTAGATTGTTGTTCTTTCTTGGTCGCTTTTCTTACCACAACCTCCACCAGCTTTTCTTTTTCAGCCCGATAAAAATGCCTTTTTCATCTACACGCACAGGGTGGGTTTGCACATAGTCGCCACCGCTTTGTCCCGTTTCCAAATCAAATCGGTAGCGGTGGTAAATACACATTAGCGTGCCGTCTTCCATACATTTCCCATGACTTAACGGATAACCCGCGTGGGGGCATTTATCATCAACGGCATAATAGCCTTTATCGTTTCGCACCAATACCACCTGCTTACCGTCAAGGTCAATCGCCCGTAGGGTAAACAGTTCTTGTGGTTCTGCCCCGTGTGTTGCAAAATCGTATACTTTATACCATGTAAAGTTTTCGGCCATTGCCTCAAATATAGGGTTTTACCGTTTTTGCAAAAACAAAAAAGCCTGTTGCAGTGTGTGCAGAGCAGCAAAATAGGCTGCCCTTCTCACCTTTCGAGAGCCTCAAGGCGACAGCACACAACAGGGACAACGCGGTGCTATTTTTTAACAAAATACACAATAAACCAAAGGGCAGAAGCGTGGCTTACCTCCTTGCGCTGTCATCCTAAGCGAAGTCGAAGGAGTGCGAAGGGGGTAGGGAGATGAAAAGAACAACCAATAGAGAGCTTCAGAGCGGACGCTCTATTATTTTAGGCACGAGCGTTCGCTCGAGCCAGCTTTTGCTTCCTTAACCCAAACTTATGTTAAACATATCAAACACCTAAAAATATCCCCATTGTTTTTAATGTACGTCCAAAATCATAGGTTTGTATTTATCAGCTATATGGGCGCAAGGGAAGATTTTAAAAAACGGATTTCGGCTGAAGTGCTGGATAAAGAGCGAATAGAAGTGTTAAACAAACACCTGTCGCGCTATGTCCAAACATTTACCAACGGTAAAGAACAATACAAAAACTTGCCTCTTGCTCGCCAACGAGCCGAGCATATACGATGGAAGGCCATAGAAAACCTTGATAAGTATTTGCTTGAATTTGAAAGCAACAGTACCCGTAATGGCACAAAAGTGCTTTGGGCACCTGAAAAAGCCGATGCCCTTGCCGAGATTGAAGAAATACTGAAACGCCACAAAGTAAAAGGCGTGGTAAAAACAAAATCGTCGGTATGCGAAGAGATTGGACTTAGCAAACACCTTGAGCAAAAAGGCTATACCGTTACTGAAACCGACGTGGCTGATACGGTACTAAAAACCACAGGCGAAAGCCCTTCGCACGTTATAGTGCCCGCATTGCACAAAAAGCACTTTGATATAAGCCCTTATTTTAAACTAGAAAAAGATAACGACGAACCGCAAACCATAGCCGAAACAGTGGGAGTAATAGCCCACAATACACGTCCACACTATTTTAAAACAGAAGCCGCCATTACAGGCTGCAATTTTCTTATCGCCGATCCCGGTAGTATTGCCCTAACAGAGAACGAGGGCAATATTATATTCTCAACAGGGGTAGCCAAAATACATATTGTTATTGCCGCTATTGATAAGGTAATACCCACTTTGGGCGATTTAGAAACCCTTTGGCCTTTACTTTCAACGTATGGCACAGGGCAAAAAATCACCACGTACAATACCATTATTAATGGGCCAAAGGCAGCCAAAGAAAACGATGGCCCTGAAGAATTATATGTGATTATTGTTGACAACGGTCGCAGCGACCTTGTTGCCAAAAAAGAACAACGCCCAGCGTTAGCCTGTATTAAGTGCGGTGCTTGTGCCAATGTATGCCCCGTATACAAAATAATAGGCGGGCAAGCCTACCGTACACCCAACCCAGGGCCTATAAATGCGGTAACGGCGCAACACACCATTTCTACGGCAGAATACAAACACCTGTCTGATGCCAGCACACTATGCGGCAAATGCAACGATGTATGCCCTGTAAATATTGATATACACAGCCTGTTGATAGAAAACCGCCGCGAAAACCGTGAGCACGAAAGCAAAGGCTTTTTTGATAATATTGCTTGGAAACAGATAGTGGGCGCAATGCTTAGTCGCAAAAAGATGAACAGAGGCGAGACCATAAAAAACCTTGTTATCAAATCATCGTACAAAAAAGACTGGGGCGAGCGGCGTGAGTTTCCGCAAACGGCCAAAAAATCATTCAATCAGCTTTGGAGAGAAACACACAATGAAAAATAAACTGCTTTGGGCAGCCCTTTCGCTTATTATCCCAATATGGGCAGGGGCGCAAGGCACTTTTCCTGTCAACGGAGTAAACAACCCACAAACTACTCGCTATACGTTTATCAATGCCAATATACAGGTGTCGCCTCAAAAATTGATTTACGATGGCATACTTGAAATTGAAAACGGCAAAATAAAAGCAGTAAAAGCCTCTGGCGAAAAGTACGATACCACCGCTATTATAATAGACCTGAAAGGCAACTATATTTACCCCTCGTTTATTGATATATATAGCGATTACGGCGTTCCTTCTTTTTCAGAAAAAAAGAAAAAAGGGCGCGGCGAGCCGCAAGACCTAAGCGATAAAAAAGGAGCTTACGGTTGGAACGAAGCCATAAAACCAGAAACCGAAGCCTACCAACTGTTTGCCCACGATGAAAAAGCAGCCGAAACCTTTCGCCAAGCTGGTTTTGGCACAGTGGCCACATTTGTACAAGACGGTATTGCACGCGGAACTTCAACCATAGTAACCCTAAGCGATGAAGCCGAAAACAAAAGCATTATAGTTCAGCAAGCCGCCGCCAATTACTCCTTCAACAAAGGCAGTAGCCAACAAACCTACCCCACATCGCTGATGGGGGCAGTAGCATTACTTCGCCAAACCCTATACGATGCACAAGCCTACCAACAAGGCACGCTAAAAGAAACCAATCTATCGCTGCAAGCCCTAAACCAACAACAGCAAATACCACAGGTATTTGAAGCAGGCAACAAATGGGATATACTACGCATACAAAACCTAGCGCGCGAATTTGGCAAAACCTACATTATAAAAACGCACGGCGATGAATACCAAAACATAAGCAGTTGGAAAAACAACAACGCACAGCTAATTGTCCCCGTTAATTTTCCTGATGCGGTAGAGGTAAAAAGCTATTTTGATGCTGCCAACCTACGCTATACCGATTTGCGCCACCGTGATGCTGCCCCTTTCAACCCCTACATATTGCAGCAAAACAAAGTGCCCTTTGCATTTACTGCCGAAGGGCTGAAAGACAAAAAAGAGTTTTTTAAGAATATCCGTGAAGCAATAGAGCACGGACTGAGCGCCACCACTGCACTAGAAGCACTTACCACCAACCCAGCAAAGTTTTTAAAGGTTGACGACAAGGTTGGGACGATTGAAAAAGGCAAACTGGCCAACTTTATCATTACCGCCGAAGAGTTGTTTGCCGCCGAAAATATTTTGCTTGAAAACTGGGTACAAGGCAAGCAATACATATTGAACCAAGAGCCTCCATATTTTCTAAGCTATAACTATAAGCTGTTTATTGATGGTAAAGAAATAACCGAAATAAAAATTGGTTTAAAAAAAGACAACAAGGTAAATATTGTTACATTTCCTTTAAGTAAAAGTATAGATAAAATAAACTATAATGCAATAGGACAACAGATTAGCTTTATTTATAAATCAGAAAACGACACTTTTTTTCTTTCGGGATGGAAAGAGAAAAACAACCTGTGGGGTACCGGCAATAATCAAAACGGTAAAACCGTACGCTGGGAAGGGCGCGAAACTGAAAGCTACGATAGTGCAAAAACTCAAGAGCCGTTAAACATAAAAACAATGCCTGCTTACCCGGCATTGCCCTACACCTACGCAAATAAAAACAGCAATACCTTTTGGATACGCGGTGCAACTGTTTGGACAAACACCAAAGAAGGCGTGCTGCAAAACGCTGATGTTTTGGTAATAAATGGGAAAGTAGCCGCTGTTGGTGAAATAAACGGACAAACCCTGCAAAAATTTGGGCTGAAAAACGTGCCTACAATTAGCGGCATAGGCAAACACCTTACCACAGGCATAATAGACGAACACTCGCACATAGCAATAATGGGCGGAGTGAACGAGAGCAGCCAAAGCAGCACCGCCGAAGTGCGCATCGGGGATGTTATAAACCCCGAAGACATTAATATATACCGTCAACTGGCGGGAGGCGTAACCACCTCGCAATTGTTACATGGTTCGGCCAATACCATTGGCGGGCAAAGCGCAGTAATAAAACTAAAATGGGGCACAACACCTGATAGTATGGTTTTTGTGGGTGCTCCGCAACGCATAAAATTTGCTTTGGGTGAAAACGTTAAGCAAAGCAACTGGGGCGAGAAATTTACCGAGCGTTTCCCCCAAACCCGCATGGGTGTACAGCAAGTATTTGATGATTTTTTCACTCAAGCCCGCGAGTACGAAAAAGCATGGGCAGACTATAAAGCAGGCAAAACAAAACAACAGCCCCGCAAAAACTTAGAACTTGAGGCACTGCTTGAAGTTATAAATGGTAAACGATTAGTAACCTGTCATTCGTATAGTCAGCAAGAAATCAATATGCTGATAAAAACAGCTGAAAAATTTGGTTTCACTGTCAACATATTCACCCACGTATTAGAAGGCTATAAAATTGCCGATAAGTTAAAAGAACACGGCGCAGGGGCAAGCACTTTTTCTGATTGGTGGGGGTATAAATACGAAGTTATCGAGGCCACGCCTTACAATGCCGCTTTACTAAACGAGGCAGGCGTAATAACCTGTATCAACTCTGACGATGCCGAAATGGGCAGACGATTGAACCAAGAAGCCGCAAAAACGGTGAAATATGGCGGGGTAAGCGAGGAAGACGCGCTAAAAATGATAACCCTAAACCCTGCCAAACTAATGAAGATTGACAATAGGGTGGGCAGCATTGCACAAGGCAAAGATGCCGATTTAGTGTTGTGGAGCGGGCATCCGTTATCCATCTACTCAAAACCAGTAAAAACATTTATTGAAGGCGTGGCCTATTTTGATGCCGCACAGCACACCCAAGCCGAAGCCGAGTTGCTAAAAATAAAACAAGAGTTGATAGAGAAAAACCGACAAGCAGCCGCCAAAGGCAAAAAAGCATCACCGCCCAAAAAAGAGGAAGAACACACCTACCATTGCGATGATGAAACCGTATACACAGAGGAGGGCGACCAATGAAAAAACTAATTACTACCACCCTTGCCCTATTAGGCTTTATCGCGCTGCAAGCTCAAATTGACAGTACTGAGCGTTGGTTTACAGGCGCAGAAATACACACGGCGGCGGGGCAAATAATAAACAATGGCGCGCTGGGCATTCGCGACGGAAAAATTATATACGTGGGCGAAATGGCAAACGCACCTGTAAAAGGTCAGCCAACTGATGTTAGCGGCAAGCGCATTTACCCCGGACTAATTGCCCTAAACAGTATTTTAGGATTAAGCGAGATTGAAGCGGTACGCTCTACCAACGATTTTGCCGAGGTAGGCGAAAACAACGCCAATATCCGCTCGGCTATTGCCTTTAATACCGATAGTAAAGTAATACCCACAGTTGTAAGCAACGGCATATTGATGGCGCAAGTGTGCCCTCGCGGCGGGACAATTTCGGGTCAATCGTCGGTAATGGCATTGCAAGCACGCAATTGGGAAGAAGCGGTTTATAGCGGCGATAATGTAATCCATATCAACTGGCCGAATTTTGACGGCGACGAAAAGAAAGACAAAAAAGCGGCTGAAATGGTGGTGCAAATAACAAATTGGCTGCAACAAGCCAAAAGCTACGGCCAACAAAAAACCACCGAAACCAACCTAAAATTCGAAGCCCTAAAAGACATTTTCAGCCGAAAAAAGAAAGTATTTGTACACGCCAACGGCGCACAAACCCTAGTTAATGCTATACAAACGTTGGCAGCATTTGGCATCACACCTACCATAGTGGGCGGCGGCGAAAGCAACTTGATAACCCCTTTACTAAAACAACACCGTGTGGCGGTAATTATTAGTCGCACCCAACGCCTGCCCGATAATTACGACGATAGTTACGAGGCAGCATACGCCTTGCCCTACCAACTGTATAAAGACAGTGTGCCCTTTGCCATTAGCGAAATAAACTTTTGGGAGCAACGCAATTTGCCTTTTGAGGCAGGACAAGCCGTAGCCTTTGGTTTGCCGTACGATGAAGCCCTAAAATCTATCACCATTTACCCCGCACAACTTTTGGGTATAGATAATACAACAGGCAGTTTACAAATAGGTAAAGATGCTACCTTTATCATCGCCGCAGGTGATGTATTGGATATGCGCACCAGTATTGTAGAACAAGCCTATATGATGGGCAAAAAGCTAGACCTAAGCAACCCCCAAGAAGAATTGTATAAAAAATACAAAAAGATAGTTTTGAGTAAGGAGTAAAACCAAGGTTCGTCATCCCGAATTTAGTTCGGGATCTCATTGCCCAATAATCGTTAACACAAAGCGAGATGCTGAATCCCGAAAGCATTCGGGACAGCATGACTGGATGCCGAGCGTTGTCATCCTGAGCGGAGTCGAAGGGCGTGTAGGGTAAGGAGAAACGACAAAAAACCATGTAAACATGAAACATCTATTTCTACTTTCATTCATCATACTATTGGGCTACACTGCCAAAGCCCAAAATACGGACTCTATTGACAACCTCGATATAGCTTGGACAATGAACCACATGAGAAGTCTAGATGCCATCAGGTGTTCACAAGAGTACAGCTTAGATGTGGTAAATGATTCGATAGAGAAAGCAGCAACCATTTGTTCTTTATATTAATTCCTAAAATAAATTACACATAAAAATATTATCTTTGACTTACCAAACTAAGTCAAAATGAGTAGAAAAAAGCTTTCCGTAATTGGCTACAGTGCAGAGGACATCCAACA
>JBBKVO010000032.1:0-36767 GCA_037968475.1 Bacteroidia bacterium | reverse complement strand
ACTTAAGTCGTCTTGAGGGCTGTAATTTTTGATAGAATAGGTTTTTAACCCTATTTAAAAAACATTAATATTCTTATAAACAACACATTATATAATTTATTATGTCGAACTCACGTTAACTTAGAGATTATAGCCCCCATTCCTTTATAATATACCTTGTAGTGCTGTTTACCTATTGAAACGCCGTTGGTTATTACTTCTTACAACATCCCTAATACTAAATACACACAAAAAGAGTTAGTATATAATATTAAAAACCAACGTAATAACTAATGCGATTTTATATACTTCTGCTTACATTTATTCTGCAAATACCGCCCCTTTTTTCACAAGAAACAGCAAAAGAAGTGCTGGAAAAATCGAAAGAGAAGTGCAAAGAAATCACCAATGGCAGATATACTCTTGAGCGGAATTTTAAATTTGCACAAGACGATTACCCTATATACCAAGAAGGTTTGGTTGTGTTTGAAAAACAACCCGCAGATACGCTATTTGGCATGCTTCTTTGGGTTCAAGATGTAACAGACTCGTTTGCTTTTTATTACAATAGCAAAGCAATGCACATTGTTAGGCTATACAAAAAAACGGTAACACTAGATACTGCACACCAAAGTATGGGACGCCATCTAAACGCGGATATGTCTAGCTTCTACCTCAAACATCCATTTGTAAAGCCTGAGCTACTTTTTTTAGACGACACAACTATTAAGGTTTCATATGCCCCAGAATGGCTGGCAAAACCTAATAAGGACACAGTAATTGTTTTGATTAATTATCCTGACGATGCTGAAAAAAAAATTAGCAATAAATGGACGCGTTGGTACTTTGATAAAGAGTATTACCCTGTGATGAAAGAAGTATCGCTAGTGTATGAAGAGGGTGTACAATACGAACAGCTAAAAATTAAAGACTATTCTTTTAATTCTAAGCAACACAGTAATTGGCTACGCCAACGCAATTGGACTGCCGACTACGACAGCTTTTACTATATACCAAAAGTGCCCATCTATAAACGGCTACCCAACGATACTATAGCCCCTGATTGGAAAGCGGAGACCGTTAACGGCGATAGCATTACGTTTTCTAAACTAAAGGCCAAGTGTTACTTAATAGATTTTTGGTATCGAAGTTGCAAACCCTGCATAGCGGCTATGCCTGCGCTGCAAAATATTCACAAAAAATATGCTAGCAAAGGTTTACAGGTAATAGGCCTTAACCCTTATGATTATGCAAAAAGGGAGGGCAAAGATTTTAGAAACTTTATAAAACAAAGTAATGTGGACTATCACCTTGCTTTTATTGAAGGAAAGACGGAAAAAGATTTTTGGGTTGAAGCATTTCCCACACTTTATTTTATGGATGCTACGGGTAAGGTTTTATATTCGCAAACAGGTTATACGGATGACACCGAGCAAAAACTAGAAACATTTATTAGCGAATATTTAGAAACACATTGACCATACTACCTCAAAACAAAAAGATATATTTTGCTTCCGATTTTCACCTCGGGGTGCCCAACTATGATAAGAGTTTGGCGCGCGAAAAGCGCTTAGTGGCGTGGTTGGACACGGTAAAGCATGATGCCGCCGAAATATATTTGGTTGGCGACCTTTTTGATTTTTGGTTTGAATACAAAACCGTAATACCCAAATATTTTACTCGCCTATTGGGCAAACTGGCAGAACTAAGAGATATGGGCATACCCATAACCTTTTTTACGGGCAACCACGATATGTGGATGTTTGGTTATTTTGAAGAAGAACTGGGCATACCCGTAATACGCCAACCTATTGATAGGGAGATAAACGGTAAAAAATTTCATATAGCGCACGGCGATGGTTTGGGCCCCGATGATAAAGGCTATAAGTTTATTAAAAAAGTATTTGCCAGTAAGCTGTGCCAATGGTTGTTCCGTTGGGTGCATCCTGATATTGGTATTGGCGTAGCAAACTATTTTAGTGGCACCAGTCGTAAAAAAACAGGCGATAGTGATGCTACCTTTTTGGGTGAAGAAAACGAATGGCTTATTATTTATAGCCGCGAGAAGCTGCAAACCCAACATTACGATTTTTTTATATACGGACATCGCCACCTGCCAATGGATATAGAGTTGCAAGCCAACAGCCATTATATAAACCTAGGCGATTGGATAAACCATTTTACCTACGCCGTTTTTGATGGCGAAAATGTAGCATTAAAAAAATTTGAAGGAGAAAACCACTAAGCCATAACAGACACCATACTAAGGGCGGTATCGGCTAGTTTTTCATCACCATTAATAGTTATCTTTCTTTTAGCAGTAGCAGGCGTAATACCCTTGCTAAACAATTTCCAAGCAGTGTCCGGGTCAATTGAAATTTCGCAATCTGAAGCCCTAGTATTGTTTTTGTGCAATTGCCAGTCGTTGCCGTTTAGAGTTACCAACCATTGCCCTCCAGCTTCACCAATAACATTCAGTTTCACTGTTGTGCCATCTTTCGCCTCAATTTTCCTAAAAGTATTTGGCATACCATACATCATGGTATCTATAAACGGATAAAAAAGCTCTTTGGTAATTATATCCTGTTTGTTTACAGCATCGCGTATTTGCTGTTGGTGCAGCCAACGTTCGCTATACTCGCGGGCTACGTGCAACCAGTTTTTACTTTCAGTTTCACCAGCCCAATCAACAGGATATAGCGATGGCGCATTTGCATCAAGACTTGCAAAATAATCGGTAAGCGGTTGTGCTGTTTGCTCAAGCAAAAAAATAAGTACTTGTGGGCTTAGTCTGCGGGCAGTTACCACCCACTCAGCATTAGTTGTGTTTAGCCATTTCACCACATCTTTGTATGAGCGGTTTTTTGGGGCTTCAATTCTTTTATTGCCGTCTCTTTGTAGCGATAGCGCTCTAAGATTACCATCTAATAAATGTGCAGCAACATCCTTCACAGTCCATAAACGCGCTATGGTGTGCCTATCCCAATCATCCTCTTTTAATGAAGCAAGTACCTCTGTTAACTTCTGTTGTATAACAGGAAACAACTTTTTTGCCTCCACAGGCTGCCAATGTTCTGATTCCATATACTTATAAACTTGCACTAATGTATACTATTAATATAAAAAAATAAAACCCGACCTACAAATTTTTAATTTTTTGGTCGGGTTAAACACATATATGCAAACCAGTGAAACTTCTTTTTTGTTTTACTCAATGTAAAAACCTTTTTACTTTCTAGTGAAACCCAGCGATAATGAGTTGATACAGTATCTAAGTCCTGTGGTATCGGGGCCATCGTCAAAAACATGGCCTAAATGTCCGCCACATCGGGCACACTTTACTTCAATTCGTTTAATACCTAAAGAATAATCAGTCTCGGTAATAATTTTGTTGCTATCAATTGATTTAAAAAAACTGGGCCATCCGCATCCAGCATCAAACTTAGTATTGCTATAAAACAACTCGTTTCCGCAGGCCTTGCACACATACACCCCGCTATCCCAAAACTGGTCGTACTCACCCGTGTAGGGTTTTTCGGTAGCTTTCTCACGCAAAACCTTATACTCGTCTTCGGTTAGTTGTTTTTTCCATTCCTCATCCGTTTTCACAACCTTGTTTGCACCATCATCTACAGTAGTGGTTTTTTTGGCACAAGCGCTAAAAACAAGTAATCCCATCACTACAGTAATTATTTTATATACCGATTTCATTCTTCTTTTGATTTAAACTATTTAATGTGATTCTGATTAAACGAACACGTATTTGTTGTGTTTCAGTACTGTTTTTATCTATTAAAAGCTGGTGCGAGCGTCCGCTCGTACCAAAAATAATAGAGCGTCCGCTCAGTGGTGAAGTGTTATTGGTTCTTTTTTTCATCCCCTGCCCCCTTCGCTTACGCACTTATGTTTTGTACTCCATACTCTTTCGAGAGCATCAGGATGACAGCCCACGGGGGGGACAATTCGGTGCTCTCTTTTTGAAAAATATGTTTAGAGTAATGGTAAGGCTTTACTCTGTAAACCTGAGTAAATTATTGCTTGTTGATTTTATGTTTTTCTTAAACCCAACTCACATTATTTAATAAAAAGCCCGCCCTTTGCTAACCTGCCAGTAAAGCTCGGGCGGACTTAAAATTGCATTGAATGCAATACATTTAGCAATTATGGAAGCAATACTTTATCAACTACGTGTATCACCCCGTTCGATTGGTATACATCGTACACGCTAATATTGGCGGTATTACCGTTTGCATCTGTAACTGTAATATTGCGGTCGCCATTCATTTTAAAAGTCAATTCGGCACCTGCAACTGTTTTAAGTTTAGCCATACCTTTTCCTTTTTTAATTAGTTTGGCAAGGGCATCAAAATCATATTTACCTGATAAAACATGGTAGGTAAGCACACCCACCAATTGGTTTTTGTTTTCTGTTTTCAAAAGAGTTTCAACAGTACCTTCGGGTAAGTTTTCAAAAGCATCGTTTGTGGGGGCGAAAACGGTAAAAGGGCCATCGCTTTTTAGGGTTTCTACCAATCCGCCTGCTTTTACAGCTGCTACTAGGGTAGTGTGGTCGGCGCTATTAACGGCATTGTCAACAATGTCTTTAGCGGGGTACATTTCTTGGCCGCCAACTACAGTAGTTTGGGCATTAAGAGTTTGGAAAGAGGCAAATGCCAATAGCACAAGTGCTGATTTTTTGAATAGGGTTGTGAAATTTTTCATGTTGATTGTTTTTAAATATTTAGCATACATACGGCCTATACCCCTACTATGGTTTTTGTTTTTGATAAATATTTTATAAAAGGTGTTTAATAGCCCTAATAAATAGCAAGACCGCAAAAGCACTAATGCCTGAAAAAGTCTACCTTTGCAAATTATTTTGAGAAGCCATGTTGGATAAACTAGAAGCAATAAAAACACGTTGGAAAGAGGTAGAAGGACTGCTAAGTAGCCCCGATGCCATGGCTGACATGAAACGTTTTGCGCAACTGAATAAAGAGTATCGTGATTTGACGCCCATTGTAGAAAAATACGGCGAGTATAAGAACTTGATGGACAATATTGCCAGTACCAAGCAAATTTTGAACACCGAAAAGGAAGAAGAAATGCGCGAAATGGCAAAAGAGGAGCTTTGGGAATTGGAAGAGCAACAAGAGCCTATGGAAGATGAAATTAGGCTGATGTTGATACCAAAAGACCCACAAGATGATAAGCACGCTATGGTAGAAATACGTGGCGGTGCAGGTGGTGATGAAGCTGCTATTTTTGCTGGCGACCTTTACCGTATGTATCAGAAGTTTTGTGATAATAAAGGCTGGAAGATAGAGGTGTTGGAGATGATGGAAGGCACAAGCGGCGGATATAGCAAAGTGGTATTTAACGTACTTAGTGTAGGCTCGTACGGTATATTAAAGTACGAGAGTGGTGTACACCGCGTACAGCGTGTACCTGCAACCGAAACGCAAGGCCGTGTGCATACATCGGCAGCATCAGTAGTGGTATTGCCCGAAGCGGATGAGATTGATGTGGACATGAAAGAAAGCGATATAAGGGTAGATACTTTTTGCTCATCAGGGCCTGGTGGACAATCGGTAAATACTACGTATAGTGCCGTGCGATTGACACACGTACCTACGGGTATTGTGGCACAGTGCCAAGACGAGAAATCGCAAATAAAAAATAAAGAAAAGGCAATGAAGGTGTTGCGTGGTCGTCTTTACGAGATTGAGCACAACAAGTGGCTGGAAGAGGTGAGTAAGAAACGTAAAACAATGGTGAGCACGGGCGACCGTAGTGCCAAGATACGCACGTATAACTTTCCCCAAAGCCGTTTGACCGACCACCGTATTGGTCTTACCCTGTATAGCCTTGATGCTGTGCTGAATGGCGAGATTGACGAAATTATTGAGCAACTGCAATTGGCTGAAAATGCCGAACGCTTGAAAGAGGGAGTAAACTAATCCTTTTAATAGGCTTAGCCTTATACGACTAACGAAACTGCGAAATAGGGTTTAAAACCTGTTTCGCAGTTTTGTTTTATGCTAACAAATTATATTCTTTGCCTTACGGCGGTGGCTATACCCATTTACACGCAACCCAAAAAACAGTAGTTGAGTTAACTAAAAAATTATCCATACGTGTAAATGGGTATAGTTTCCCTTACGGCGGGCTTTTTAATAAAGAAGAAAATAAGAGATAATTATTTTTTTCGGGAAATAACAAACTCAACCAATTGGTTTAGGCGGGTGCGTGCCTCGTTATCAGGAAAAGAGTTTAGTATTTCAAGGGCTTCGGTTTTGTAGCGTCCCATCGCCTTTTTAGCATACTCAATACCGCCGCTACTGTGTACATAGTCTACCACCTCGCGCACTTTTTTGGTATTGGTATTTTGGTTTTTGATAATATATATCAGCTTACGGCGCACAGCAGAAGGCGCATGGTTTAGTGCGTATATAAGTGGCAGGGTAAGCTTTTTTTCTTTTATATCTATGCCTAGCGGTTTGCCAATATCATCGGTACCGTAATCAAACAAATCGTCTTTTATCTGAAAAGCAATACCAATTTTTTCGCCAAATAAGCGCATTTGCTCAATACGTTCGCTATCATCAGGTATTACCGATGCTGCACCAATAGCACAACACGAGGCTATAAGCGAAGCAGTTTTTTTGGTGATAATATCAAAATATACTACTTCATCAAGGTTTAGCTTGCGGGCTTTTTCTATTTGCAACAGCTCGCCCTCGCTCATTTTTTGTACGGCATCGCTTACCAATTCAAGTAAGTTAAAATCTTTGTTACGTACAGCTAAAAGTAAACCTTTGCTTAGCAGGTAGTCGCCCACCAAAACAGCTATTTTGTTTTTCCAAAGGGCATTGATGGAGAAAAACCCGCGACGTTTGTATGAATCGTCCACCACGTCATCGTGCACCAATGTGGCCGTGTGCAGCAACTCTACCAAAGCCGCCCCGCGATGTGTAGCCTCAGTAATGCCCCCGTTTAGTTTGGCAGTAAAAAGCACAAACATGGGGCGCATTTGCTTGCCTTTGCGTTTTACTATATAGGTCATTATAGTATCCAGCAAAGACACCGAGCTTTTCATACTTTGTCTGAATTTGGTTTCAAACAAGGTAAGTTCCTGCTCTATGGGCTCTTTTATTTGGTCTAGGGTGGGGCTGCTCACAACTTTGGTCGCAAGTTACTCCATACATTTATTATTTAAAGCGGGTTATGTTTAAAAATTGTAGCCAGCGGAGTAAATGGGAAATGAAGCCGCACACTAACGCAATAAAGTTATTGTACCGCGTTCAGCAGTTTTTGTTCCGTCGTACGAGTATATTAGCATGTGATACATATATACACCTTCGGGCAATATATCTCCTCCACTGCTACGTCCAAACCACTGGTTTGTTCCACTAGGGTTGTTGTATACCAATCGTCCCCAACGGTCGTAAATTTCCAACTTCACTTTAAATATAAATTGCCCCACAGGGCCAAAACCATCGTTCAGCCCTTCGCTAAAACTAGGGGTAAAAGCACTAGGGATATGGTATGCCGCTTTTTGGGTAACACATATTGTATTTGATATTGAGGTAGTAGCAAACCCGCCCAAGTTTTCCTGTGCTTCTACGTAATAGCAAAACAAGTTGGCGGTATCGGTAAG
This sequence comes from Bacteroidia bacterium, assembly GCA_037968475.1. Classification (GTDB taxonomy): domain Bacteria; phylum Bacteroidota; class Bacteroidia; order UBA8524; family UBA8524; genus SB11. The sequence goes on along the minus strand of JBBKVO010000032.1, from coordinate 29,128 downwards.
TAAACTATCCTCGTACTGGTATATATTTCCGTTTACATCGCCAATTGGTGCAAAAAACTGCCCGTTTTCACTTCTATATACACGGTATTCCATTATACCTAAAGGCCAGTTTTGGTAGCCTTCCCAGCTCAATTCATTTATAAAGCGTTTACTTTCACCACGCAGCATAAGCAGGCAGCCTATATTTCCCGTTTTACCCACATTATTACACAAGTCTATGGCATATAACCTGTAGCAATAGCTTTGGCGTTCTATATCGCTTAAAGTATCGTAATAGAACGTATCGCTGGCAGTGGTATAAATGGTTTTCCATGAGGCGGTATAACGGCGGGCACGTTGCAGCACATATTCTTTTACATCGGGTTCTGGAGAGGTTGCCCATTGCACCAAAACAGTGGTGGCATTGTCTCGTGTGGCTCGTATCAGGTATGGCGGAGCGGGTGCAAGGGTGTCAAGGGCTTTGGTAAGTGTGGTATCAGAAAGGGAAAATAAACCCACTATGCTTGTATTATTGGTTTTAATACGATAGTTGTATGGGGTTTGGCATTGGGTTCCCCTATCAATGTATTGCGAGCTGTCTTTGGGGAGTGTGGCCAATGTTGCCCAGTTTACGCCCGGTTCGCGGCGTTGTACCTCGTACTCGTAATTGCCAAAGCCCACATAAGGAGTCCATTGTATTACCACCTCAGAAAACCCCGGGGTAGCGGTAATATCGGTTACGGTATGGGTATCAGAATATACCGATTCGTTCCCACAACTATCTATTACACTAACATAATAGCTGTTAGTTTGGGTTTTAGTATTTAGGTTGTTATCTGTATAGCTAATAGTACCTACTGCCGTATTGTTTATTGTACCTGCAAAAGCAAATGCACCCCCTGCCTCGCTGCGGTATATATTGTAGCCTTTTCTGTTTTTTTCTGTTGAAGCATTCCATTGCAATGTTACTTGCCCGTCGGTTATACCCGTAGTAAATACAGTTGCCCGTACCATAGTATTGGCAGGTGGAGGAATAATATCGTATACTGATGCACTATCAACATTTGAAAACGAGCTTTGAGAGGGTTTTGCCCCAATGGCTTCAATTTTATAATAGTAGTTATTACCGCACGAAAGCCCCGTATCGGTATAGCTAAGTGCAGTACCTGCCAGTGTAAGCAAAGGCGTTTGTGTACCTGCCGTTGTGCCCCTATGTATGCGGTAATTGCTTACAGGCCATCCTTTATATGCCGTCCAGTTAAGGGCAGCCGTAAGGTTGCCACCAGTGGCACTAGCCACCATAGTTCCGTGCCTTTCTGATGAATCGGCCGAAACATAGCTGCACAAATTGCGCACCCGTACGTGATAAAAATGGTTGCTTGTTTCAGTATTTATGGCCGTATGCTCAAACAGCGTATCGTTTAGTGTAGTAATATCCGCTATTTGGGTGTACGCACCTGTGCTATCGGTAGCGTGGTACAATAAGTAGCTGCGTGCAAAAGTATCAGCCAAAGGTATACGCTGCCATTGGGTTTGTGTTTTACCGCTTGCCGTTCCGGTTGCTGTTACTGTGGTAAAGTTAATTGGTACAGTGGTAGGCAATGGGTAAGTGGTGGGTTGTATACAAAGGGTATCAGAATAAGCACTAAAACCAGTATTTGTCCCCGTTGCTTTTAGCCTGTAACAATAACTATTGGCATTAATTACAGCGCTATCAACATAGCTGTTCGCCGTTGCTGAAAGTGAGCTTATAGCTATAAATGCGCCTCCATTTGTACTGCGTTCTACCTCAAATTTTTGAGTAGGCGTGCCAAACTGTGCAGGTGTATTCCAGTTTAGGCGCACCAAAGGCACACAGGCATATGTAGAAAGTGAAGGGACTACTATACTAATAGTATCTGACGGTGCTGATTGATTGGCACTAGGGCAGCTATCTTTAGCTATTACGTAGTAACTGTATATGGTGTTTTTGGTTGATACGCCTGTTTTGGTATGTAGCGAATCGTACTCAAGGGTGGTTTGTAATGTAAATGGACTACCGTTGTTGCTTTGCCATATCTCGTAATATTTTACATAAGGGCTATCGCTTTTGTGCCATGCCAGTTCTATTGCGCCTGTGGTGTTTATGGTAGCATATTTTATTTCGGGAGCGGCAGGCGGCACACTATCAGACGGGGTAAGCCATACATTAATAGGGTTTGATATAATAGTACACCCGTATTGGGTTTTCACCTCTATTCTATAATCGGTATTTACTATACACTCGTTTAAAAAATAGCTAAGTGTTGGGGTAGAATCTACATCAGTAAATACACTACTATTTCTTCGCCTCACTTGGTATTGAGGGTTGGTAGTTGTAGGGGCATTCCATACCAAATTGCCTTTTCCGGGGGTAATTTTGTTAAAATCAACCAACAGGGTGGCTACGGTATCGCTTGTTTCCCCATCCTTACCACATCGGTTTACTGCTGTTATATAATATTGGTAGCCTTTGGTATTGGCTTGGGTAACTCCTCCATCATTATAGTTTAGCGTTGCACCCGTACTATATACAGTATCTACAAGCACAAAGCCTGTTGAGCCGACAACCGACCTGTAAACACGGTAAAATGCTAAGCCTGTGGAATCCGTCGGGGCTTTAAAAGTGAGCTTCACTACTGAATCATTTACAATTTCAGTACAACCAAAAGCAGGTGCTTCAAGGGCAGGTACAGGTATTACTTTTACCGAATAGGTTCGCTGTCGTTGATTACACTTATCATCACTGGCAAAAACGGTAAATATATAGGGCGATTCGCTAATGTGCTCGCATGAGGGTTGCCAACAAAACTCAATAGTATCAGCCCCTTTGCGCACTCTTTCGGGCAATGTTGCATAGGGAGCAGGTAATCCTTGTGAATTATCAAAAATAGCCCCGATACGAGAGGTATATACTGAGTCGTTTTCTATATCGTAAGCCCTTATATTAAAGCACAATTGCTCTAATGCGTTAACTTGTTTATTAAACCCTGCCGAATAAGCACTGTCTATTAAAGGAGCTTCGTTTGCAGGGCAAGTACGCACAATATATTGTATGTCTCGCCGCGTAGTTCCCATAGACACGTAACCCGTTTTGGTTTTTCTAAATTCTTCAATCTCAATAGCTAAAACATAATTTCCGTTTTGGTTTACCAAAGCCGTTATCTCTCCTGTTGTTGAATTTATAGAGACGGAAGAACCTGCTCCAAACGGCAGGGTTTCACTGTATCCATTGCGGTAGTTTATTAGTTTATAAGGAGGAGTAAGATCGCCTTGATTGCATGGAAAAGTGGCCTCATTGGGACTTGGGCAAAAGGAACTGGCCGCACGATAGGGACGCACTAAACGAAATACCAACGAATCACCGTCGGGGTCAAAAGCGTTAAGGTTAAATGTGTTTTCACGGTTGCGGCACAAAAAAGGCACGGGTATGTTTAAATACTGCACCGAACTGTTTTTGTAAGTGTGGCTGGGTATAAATGCCGACCATAGCTGCCCTTGGTTGTCGGGAATATTGGTTAGCCCTGTATTGCGGCAACAACGCGCCCATACCAAATTGAAGCCATAAAAAGCACTATTTACAGGGCTAGTAAGCGTTACATTACGCCTATAAATTCCTTCTTGTATACACGCTACGGTACTATCAATACAATTGGGCAATACGTTTGTAGCAGTTATTAGGTTAACAGCTACTGTTTGATATAATTGATCGTTGTAAGCGTAAAATATTTTAATGTTTATTTGATTGTCTAGTTTTGAATTAGAAGTATTTGAACAATCGCGATACACCTTCAGCGTAAGCTGGTATGTGGCACTGCTGCCGCTTGTACTTAGTAGTTTATAGGTAAAATCGCCACCCATTGTATGCGTGGCTCGAATCTGCAAAAAACATAGTAAGGCCAATAAGAGGGTAGTTATTCGCAGCATAAAACGAGGTCAGGTTAATCAATCAAAATTAACGGTTTAATAACACACTGTGTTAAAAAGAATTGTCATAAAACTTTAACATTTTCATCCCTTTAAAAATGTCGGAACTGCTTTATTTCCTTAATGTTTCACAGGCTTGTTATATTTTTGATTGTTAGTATTGACAGTATGGCGAAACGAAAACCTGTGAGCGACCCCGGTTTGGGGCAAAGATTTAGCAAACGTACCACCCAAAAAATTATAAACGATGATGGCTCATTTAATGTAAAGCGTATAGGCAGTGGTTCGTTTTTAAATGACACTTACCACTATTTGCATCACCTTACTTGGGGTAAATTTTCGCTATTGGTGCTTGCTTTTTATGCAACGGCAAACTTGTTGTTTGCCTGCCTGTACTTTTCTATCGGGGTTGAACATCTATATGGAGCAAATAATGAAAGTATGATGGACGAGTTTTTAAGCTCGTTTTTCTTTAGTATTCAAACGTTTACTACCGTTGGTTACGGTGGAATTTCGCCCAAAGGGATTGGTGCTAGTGCGGTTGCCGCTTTTGAGGCTTTGTTTGGACTAATGAGTTTTGCTTTTATTACGGGTATGCTTTACGGTAGATTTTCAAAACCCACGGCAAAGATATTTTTTAGCGAAAATGCCCTTATAAGCCCCTATAATGATGATAGCCGTGCACTGATGTTGAGAATTGCCAACAAGCGCAAAAACGAGCTAATAGAAACCAGTGCTACGGTGCTAATGATGACGGTTGACAAGACTAAAGACGGCTATAGCCGCAACTACGTCAATTTGGAGTTGGAGATTGACGCTATAAAGTTTTTTCCGTTAAACTGGACTATTGTTCATCCTATTGATGAGAACAGCCCTTTGTATGGAAAGGGGAAAGACTATTATGAAAGCCATGACGTAGAGTTTTTAGTTTTGATAAAGGCGTTTGATGATACGTTTAGCCAAACGGTATACGCCCGCTACTCGTACAAGTGGGATGAAGTAGTTTGGGGGGCAAAATACCTTCGTCCTTTTTATCTTGATGATGAGGGCAAGGTAGTTATGGACTTGGCCGACCTGAACAATTACGAAAAGGCGAGTTTACCGGGTTGATAGGCTTTTAATACCTTTCTTGTAGCACACTTAGGTGATGCAATTCGTGCCCTGCTATTATATAGCCTTGCTGACCTACACTAAACAATGAGTTGTTGGCAACGCCTGTTTTTTGCAATTGGCCTTCAGAAAAACTGCTAAATAAACTTTGTGTGGCTTGCCTCACTGTTTTGTATTCGGCTATTATAGTTTCCGGCAAGCGGTAATCGGCCATGCTGTTGTGGGCATATTGGTTTTCGTCAAAAGCAGGTAAACTTTGGGTTTCTCCGCGTGCCATGCACAGTGCTCTAAAGGCAAATATGCGCTCACTATCCATAAGGTGTTGTACCACCTCTTTTATGCTCCATTTTTCGGGTGCATAGCGATAACCCCATTTTGCTTCGGGAAGGTTATTAAAATATTGTTCTATATTTTCAAACCCTTCTTTTAATGCGTTTTCTATTGTGGTGTGGTTTACACGGCTGGTATACCTATCGTAGTAGCTGTTTGCGCTTATCATAGTTTGTTTAGTAGCTCTTATTTATAAAGTTTAGACCTATCATTAACCCCATGCGTAGGGTAAGTCCAACACGACTTTCTTTTCGTCCGTTTAAAATTTCTTGGTTGGTTATGGTATAGTTTTCGTTGTTCCACTCGTTACGCCCACCGTCAAAAGTAGAATAACCCGCGCCTACACCAACATAATATTCTAGATGAAGTAACCTTGAGGTTATCATCGAGCCCATTTGAAGTGTGAAATCGTAACGTGTTTCTTTGGGCTGAAATATCAATGATGTAGTAGCCGAAGTGGTGTTGTTTTTTACCCTAGCAGTTACATCATCGTATACACGTTGGGTATACCTAAACTGAAAACCCGTATAGAAACCTCTATCTGAAGTGTTTCTGCTAAAGCGTTTATAGGTATAGTAAAAGCTGTTGCCACTCCACCTAAACTCTTTTGGGCGATCTTTAATTCCTGCTATATCCCAACCATAATCGCGTTGGCTGTTGGTTTGTTTTATACCAAACTCGTGCAACCTGCGGTTGCCGCCAATTTGTACACTGCCTTGTAAATTTTGACTTAGCAATGCCAAGGGAGCAAACGAAACATAAAACTTGCCGCCCCTTGCACGCTTGCGCGCTTCTTTGTTTTGTGTTTTCACACAGTCTTTATTCTTTTTACGCAATTCGTCAGCTTTAGTCGTATTGCCTATATATTCATAATAGTCTGCCAGCTTGTTATAGTCTGAACAATCCCAAGTGCTATACAAATTTTTAGAGTCAAATATTTCTACCGCAGCCGTTACCAAATCGGTGTTCTTTTTATCCTTTCCTTTTTCCATCATTTTCAGCAAAAAGGTTTTATCGCCGTAACCAGCTTTTAGGGCTTTGTTATAGTATTCTAATGCCCATTTATCTTCGTTCAGTTTTTCAAAGTTTTCGCCTGCTTTTGCCCAAACTTCGCCGTTACGGCTTAGTTCAGGTTTTTTTGTCAGTAGTGTATTTAGTTTATAATAGGCAGTGGTATAGTTTACCCAGTTACTATCTTTAATCATTTTTATCTCTTTGCGCTTTAAACCACTCATGGCATATATTACCTTTTCGGCAGCCATTACAATATCTGCATCACTATTGTTTAGCTTGTTGGCACTGTAATACCAAATTTGTGTAGTCCACCAAAGATTATAATCGCCATAGCTATAAAAGCTGTATGCCTTTTTAGAATACTTAAATGCTTCACTATATTTAGCTGAAAAGACACTGGCTTCAGTAAATTCAACCATCAACTGTTTGTCTAAAGAGTTAAGGCTTGAAAAGTTTATGATATAATTTTTGCCATTGTTTTTATATTTTATGGGGTAGAAATATCCCTTTACAACATCCAGTTCGGCATCTAGGGTTTTTATCATTGCATATACCTCACTGTATTTAAACAAATCATTTAAGCAGGCTATGTCCATTTTTTTAAGTGTCAACGAGTAAAGTCGAGCCGCTTTTCTTTGGTCGTTATCTTTTCCAACCCTCAAAAATTGTTCAAAAAGCTCGTTAGCCTCTTCAATCTGTCTTTTTAGAAGTACATATTGCTCGGGGGTTATTTTATCATCCAATTCAGCTTTTTCATTTTTGCTTTCTTTTTCTTTACCCAAAAATTTCTCATAGAGTTTTACCGTCTTATCGTATCCATCAATAGCTTTCGCAAAAACAATGTCGCTAGTGGGTTTTGCTGTAACAGCAAAAGCTATCAAAAACAGGGTAAGAGTGGCAACCACAGGCTTAATAAATCGAGGCATAGGTAAAATAATTAGCTGTATCAAAAATATATAATTTTATAAATAAACAGCTTTTTATACCTACTAATAACTAAAAGGTAAATAGTTAGCAACCCGGCGGATGATAAAACGACACTATTTTCCATTGTCCGTTTATTTTGGCCACGGTCATTTCTTTGTACAGTGCTGCTGATGTTTTTTCTACTAAAACATAGCCTGTTTTGCCATTGGGCAATGCTATATGTGCCCAGTTAGCATCTTCATCGGCATTATAAATCCAAAAATCGTATTGGCTGCCCTTTATCTCGCTGGTGTTTACGGTGGCATATTTTCCGTAGCTTATTGTACTTATGGCAGAATCTTGTGCCGTTGGGGCATTGTATACTTTTACGGTTTCTTCTAAAACCAAAAGAGTGTCGTAATCATCAAAAACAATGGTAAATGCCGGTGCGGTAAAATATTGATTGGCGCGCACATGGTTGGCTATATAACTGGGGTTTTGTTCATCACCCTTTTTAAATCCATATTTAAGTAATAGCTCGGCTTGTTGCCAAAAATAAGCATCGTTTGGGCGTTGCTTATTGGGCACACAAACCATTTCAACAAAATATTGTTTGGGGCAATATTGGCAAGGGTTGTTACTGCTTTCGCGTACACTATCGGCCAAAAGAGGAAGTAGTAGTTCAATATCTTTTTTCTGCACGGCTATATGTAGCTTGGCTTTAAAAGCCATAAAAGAGGCATCGGTTTCGCTTTCATCAACCACCAAAGGGTTACTTTGCTGCGCATAGCCTGCCACAAACAGCAGAGTGAGTAAACAACTTAAAATAAGTTTCATTAAACCAAAGATACTAAAGCAGGGTGCTTTTGTTGTATTGCCCGATTAATTGACTACGGTTGTGTGTTTCTTCCCGACAAGTTAAATGCTATCGTTATTGACGCCCTGTCGGGCTTGGCGATAGGTATGAGTAGTATCGGTTTTAAAACCGATGAATGTTTAAAACCTTTTTAATACTGCCTTTTTCACCCAAGATATGCCTGCAAAACGAGCTGCAATATTCAGTATCCAAGGTTGTTTGTTTAATAGGCGCATTAGTTGGTAGTTTCGGCGCAGTTCGGCTCCGTATTTGGCGTATACTTTTTTGTCGTACAGTTTTATAAAATCAGCCGTAAAGTTATTTTCTGCAAAACACAGTTTGGCTTTTTGTGCCGCCATTATTCCACTGTATGCTGCTTTATCAATACCGTGTCCTTGCAATGGGTCAATAAGTGAGGCAGCATCGCCTGCCAACATATAGCCATCACCGCTTATGGGTATTTCAACTCCACCTATGGGCAGCCCAAAACCTTTTACATCACTGGTTTGTGTAGCTTGGGTAAATAGAGAGGCTACGGCAGGCTCGTTGGCAATAATATGCCCCATCACCTCACGTAGTTTTATATTGTGTTTTGCTGCTTCGCTTGATACTATGCCAAAACCTACATTAAAGGTATTATCACCCAACGGAAAAATCCAGAAATAACCGGGTAGGTAGTTTTTAAACAGGTAAAATTTATTGGTAAGGCTATCACAATCAACCCCTGTATAGTATGCTGCAACGGCTGTGCAATGCCGCTCGCGGTTTAGGTGGTGATGGGCAATGTGTTTTGCCAAAACAGAATTAGCTCCCCCGCAACCAATAAGCAATCGGGCTTGTAACACCTTATCAGTTCCACGCTGTTTCAGTTGCCATATATTGTTTTCTTTGGTGATTTCAGCCACCTCAAAATCTTCAAAAATTTTGGTTTCGGTGTGTTTTTTCACTTGTGAAAAAAGAAAACCGTCAAAATCTTTTCGGGGTGAATTATAGGCTTCGGCCTGCCATTGTATAGCTATGGCTTTGTTGTTGGGGGCAACAATATGGCAGTATTTAACGTGCTGCTTCATTTCAAGTTGCTGCAACTCGTTATCAAAATCAGGAATAATTTGCCGCAAGGCTTTTAGTGTGGGACCGGGTATAGCATCACCACAGGTTTTATGTCGCGGAAAATGCGCCTTATCCACTAAAGCCACCTTTAACCCACTGTTTTTAAGCGTTAAAGCAGCACTACTGCCTGCTGGGCCTGCGCCCAATATTAGTATATCAAACAAATTTGCCAATGCACAAAAGTAATAGAAGTATGTGTTGATGTAACATGGCGATAAAATACAAAGCCTTTGCTATGCTTGTATATTACCTTTTAAAGTATTTTCGTTATCATTTTGTAAAAATGTAAACATTTGTTTCAAAACACAGTACAAAAGCCCAAACAGCGCAGCCCATTTAGAAAATGGGCAGCCAAAGAGTATTTTATACTAAAACGACGCTGGTACTGGCTTTTTGCAAGTAAAAAATACGTTACAGTAAAGCAAACCGAGCGTTTAGCGCATAGCGTAATCACACATCAATCGTTTTTGTTGCGACAGCTAAAAAACGTTGATATGTATTTGCAGCACAACAAAACTCAAAATCTGTTATTGGCCACAAGCAAGGTTAACGGCATTGTTTTGCGGCCTAATGAAACCCTTTCGCTTTGGAAGTTGATAGGCCGACCTACTAAAGGCAAAGGCTATAAAGACGGATTGGTGCTTAGTAACGGCAAAATTGGCAAAGGTACGGGCGGGGGATTGTGCCAATTGGGTAACCTGCTGTATTGGATGACATTGCACACGCCGCTTACGGTGGTGGAGCGTTGGCGACACAGCTACGATGTTTTCCCCGATGTAGGGCGAAAAATACCTTTTGGCAGCGGCGCAACGCTATCGTACAACTATATTGACTTGCAGCTAAAAAACGAAACAGATAACACTTTCCAAATTATGCTTTGGTTGGACGATGAATACCTGCACGGCGAAATTTTGAGCGAAAAGAAAGTGAGTACTCACTACGAAGTGTTTGAGAAAGAACATTTTTTTAAACAACAATGGTGGGGCGGCTATACGCGCCACAACAAAATAATGCGCAAAGCCAAACAAACTGACACAGGAACGGAAACGGAGGAGTTGGTAACCGAAAACCACGCTATAATGATGTATAACCCTATGTTGGAGGGATAGGTTTTGAAAATCTATTCTATGCCAATTACAGTGCGAAGCGGGACTTTAAGTCCCGCTTCGCGCTGTAATTTCAAAAGTGGCAGGTATTTAACCTAGCGTGAGTTCAGAATAAAACTAACTCAAAAGAATGTGTTGGAGTGCGGCTGTTGTCCTGTTAAGGCTCTCGAAACATGGCGTGGCAGGTCAAACGCACATTCACCCTTCGTCCCGAAAGTGTTCGGGATCAGGATGACAGTCCACGCACCCCTACCCATAGGGGTTTGAACTTTCTCTTATCCCAAACTCACGTTAACCTATTAATACTAATCTCTAAAATGGTACGCATCGTAAAAGTGCGTTTTTATATCTTCTTTATCTTCTTGGGGAATATTAGCGAGATAATGAATGGTAAGCCTTCTGTCAAGTTCAGCATGGCCTTTCTCTTTTAGTTTTAGCGGACGGTAACCCTCGTGTGCAACGGCAACGATATTTTTTGTGCTATCTGTAAACAGCAATAATCGAAAATCGTTTATCCCCTGTGGTGAGCGACTATCGTATGCAAAAAGCATATTATATCTCCCCTCTATAAGTATTGCATCTATAAAACCAAAGTCTTTAACATACTTTTTAAACAACTCGGGTTTTTTCTTCTTTTTAGCGTTTAAAACCTGCTCCAGCCGCCACTCCATGCGGCTTTCTTGGTATATCTCCTCGTCGAGTATATACAGGTAAAACACTATTTTTTTCTTATCGGGGTACATTCCCCCAAAGTCATCCTCTACAAAAGTTGGCTTTGTGTTTTGCAACAACGTAGCTTGATGTCTAAAAGTAAGCAACCCGTAAAGTCGGCTATCTTTTTTCATCAAGGTATCGCCTTGCAAATCGACCGTATCAATAAAACCTACCCACATGGTAAGCCTCCATTTTCCATATACAGGTTCAAAAGGGAAAATGTGCGCGCTATCGTCAAGCTCAATAATAGCCGTTCCCTCCAAAGTCTTGTTACCCTTTGTATGGGCTTTGACCAATTCTGCTTGTGCAGTTAATGCTATAAAAATGCCAAAAAAAAGGGCGATTGCGTATTTCATGTATTTTTTTCTTTCTGCCAACGGCGATATAAAAACCCAAATGAGATAAGTACAATGGCTAGTATACCGAAAAAGTTTTTTGCGTCGTCTTTTACGTAATAATCCAGAATTATCCCTCCCAATATTGCAGGGGCTAAGCCAAAACAAACAGCATCAACAATTTTATCTTTTGTATTCATTACACAACCAATGTAAGCTTTTTTAATAAGAGATGAAAACAGGCGGTTTTGTGGCTTTGGGTAGTGAGTTTTAAAGAAATCAGAATCACCCTTCTGCTCTCTTTGCTTACGTACTATCCCTCGACTTCGCTCAGGATGACAGCGCAAGAAGGGACAACATGCCACAACCTTTTGGCTTTTGAGTGTTTTGCCAAAAATATAGCACAGCATTGTCCCCTTGTGTGTTATCCTTCTGACCGCGAATCCATTTCCCCTCCTTGAATAAATAGGGGACTAAGGGGAGGTTTATACTATCAGCAGCCCGCAGGGACTAAAGTCCCTGCGGGCTATGGTTTTTTACAATACAGGGTTTGGAGACTGTTTTATCAGTAAGGGCATTTACCTTTTGCCTATTTATTTTATCAATAGCACATAAAACATTGAAATTGTGTACCCACAATTACTATTTTTGATAACTAGCCCACCTTAAGCCATGAAAAAACCATTAGCCTTTCTTCTGTTTGCCTTTTGCTTTGTGGCGGCAGTGGCACAAGACAGCTTAAAATATAAACTGGCCGATTTTTATCACGACAGTGCTTCATCAGCATTTAACCTTGAAGAGTACGATACGGCGTGCAAGTATGCCAATTTGCATTTGGAATTGGAGCTGAGTTTTGAAGCTCCGCGTCAAGTGCCAATGATAGAATCATACATCACCAAAGCCTTTTGCGAGTTTAGAGCGGGGCGCTACAAACAATCGATAGAAGTTTACAACGAAGGGCTAAAGTGGGTAGATAACGCAGGCTCGGCGGCGTTTGCAAATTCATTTTTCCAGTTTATCGATTTGTGTTATATGATGCTGGAAAGCACCGACTCGGTATACTATCAATACACCGATAAAGACTTTCGTAAAAATTTTACCTTTAGAATAGATGAGGTGCTTTGGCATGAAGGCACAAAGTTTAGGGTACGTATTAATGCAGGGCTAAACGATGGCTTAGTAAAAGGTGCAGTGGCTTTCCCTATAAGTGCCCCATTGCCTGATAGTATGCCCGATAGACTTTTTCAGTTGGGTAAAGGAGAAATTGTACAAGTGGATGCGTGGACGGCAGAGGCCGAAGTAGATATATACGACTCAACCGATACGTACAATTGGGTGCAGGCAGGTGATGTGCTGGAAACCCGCATACTAAGCAAGTTTAAAGACGAGACTACCTTATATAAACTACTGGGCACCGACGTTTATTTTAAAAATAACGAACGGGAAAAGTTTGTAAATCCACGCTATATTTTGCACTACGATAGTCGTAGGTTTCAGTCGCTAATGTTGCAGCTTATGGCGCAACAAATTGTTGAAACAGAAGAGTTTACACGCGAAGGAGATTTATTTTTAGACCCCGCAAGTAAAGGTCAAAATGCAGGAAAATCTATTCACGATTTATTTTTAGAACCCGACACGGCTGATATTCACGATTTTTTAGGTTTTGTGCACAGCTTTCCCCGCAAATACATGGGCAAAGATTATAAGGTAAACGAAACTTATGCTACGTGGTTGCTTAATAATTCGCCCACAACTCCGGGGGTAATATTAGATAGTTTATTAGCTACCGATAGCCGACAAAAACAGGTAGAGATATTAGAATTTAATAAAAGCGACCTAACCAGCGATTTTTATGAAACATGGGGCGAACGCGCAACAGAATTTGCTGAAAAGCAACAATATACACTTGCCAATAAGTGCATAGATATGATACTATTGGCCGCTGATTATCTTAAAAATATCAAGATAAAAGCATACGGTTATTTTGAAAACGGTAAAATATACAAAACCCAAAACCTATACAGTCAAGCTATAACCTATTACGATTCTGCGGCAATAGCTTACCTAATATTGGGCGATAGTTTAGAATATGTTCGCTCAATCTATAAAAAAGGAGATGTTTTAGGCGATTGGTCAAAATACAAAGAAGCCATTAGCACCCTAGAGTTGGCCGAGAAAGTATTGCGTAAAAAATTAACTAAAAGCGATTCTTATGCTGAAAATGAACTACTAGCCTACATACTGTGGGATAAAGGTTATGTAGTATCAGAAAAAGGCGACCAAGATGCTGCGATAAAAGCCTACGATGAGGCCGAAAAAATACTTAATCGTATAGAAGGCTCAAAAAGTGATAGAGCAACTCTATACCGAAATATTGCCTACGTGAGCAAGAAAAAGGGAGAGTATCAAGACGCTCTTGAGCGATATAAAACCGCTGGCCGTTTGTTTTACGAGGCTGGGTATAGTTCAAAATACGCCACTGCTTTTGATGATATTGCCGATACCTATTTTAAAATGGGTCAATACCGTGATGCCATTAGCTACTACAAAGATTCCTACGAAATTAAAATATCGTTAGATGATAAAGCAGGGGCGGGTTTCTCTACCTCAAACATCGGGCAAGCCTACTGGAATTTGGGTAATTACGATAGTGCTATACTGTATCACCGCCAAGCCATTGCCTTAAACAAAGAAGTAAACGACGTGGTTGATATGGCCTACTCGTACGAAAAAATAGCGGCTCTTTGGAAAGAAAGTGGCAGTGTAGACAGTGCTATAAGTTATTATGCCATTGCTGAAAGTCTTTATATCTCAAACAACGACACTACCGAAAAACTAGCCAAACTAAAAGAATCAGTAGGCGAAGTATTTTACAACGTAAAAAACTACGATAAGGCCATTACGTATTACGAGCGTTCTAAAAAAATGTATGAAGACATTGGTAACGACATAGGTGTTGCCAACGGTTTGTACAATCTTGGTTTGGGCTACTACGAAATAAAATCGTACGAGCAAGCCCGCGATTATTTATTGCAAGCCAAAGCCAAGTATCAAAGCATGGAAGATAAAGAGCACACCATGTACACCACCATATACCTATCGCTAATACAATGGAATGCCAACAACGATTATAAAGCCGCCGAAAAACTAATGGCCGAAGCTCTATTGCTTGCCAAAGAAAGCAATAGCCTTATTAATCAAGGTTATACATGGCGTAGCATAGGCGTATTAAAAAAGGCACAGGGCAAATTTGAAAGTGCGAAAAGCTATTTCGATTCATCATACAATGCCTATCAACAGTCGGGCGACTATGCAGGCATGGGCTACACCAATATTGATTTGGGCTTGTACTATATAGATAAGGGCGAGTTTGCCAAAAGCCGCCAATTGTTTTGGCAAGTGGCTAACGAGGCAACAGAGAACAAAAACGGTCTTTTAGCCTCAAGCGCGCTGATTAGTCTTGCTGATTATTATAATTTGGTGGGGGAGTACGACAGTGCCAAAAACGTCGCCTTTCAATCGTTAGCCTTAAATGAAGAACAAAAAAACGAATACATCGAGTCGGGCGCATATATCAGCTTGGGCAATACCTATAACTACCTAGCCGAAAACAAAACCGCCGTACAGTATTATTTTAAAGCCGATAGCGTATACCAAGCCGTAAACGACCCCTTTAGTCGTGCCGTACCCGTAAACAATATTGGTACAATATTTTTTCATCAAGGCGATTTTAAAAATGCCCTTTTACAGTTCAACGAAGTATACCAACAGCTTGAAAAAGTAAACTACAAAGGCGAACTGCTTATTACCGCCACTCTAAACATTGGCGAGGTTTATTACGAAGACGGTGTGTTTCCCGAAGCCGAAAAATGGCTAAAACTAGGCTTAAAATCATCTCAAAATACAGGCAATAACAGAGGCATAGCAAGTGCTAACCTTTTGTTGGGCAAACTAAACCTAAAGCAAAAAAAATATACCTATGCCAAAGCCTACTTGCAATCGGCCAATAAAAACTTTACCCAAATTGGCGAGAAAGAACGCATAATAGAGTCGGGTACATTTTTGGGCAAGCTATATGCAGAAACCAACAAACCCGATTCGGCAAAAATATACCTAAGCAACGCCATTAGCATAGCACAGCAAACGGGCAATACCCGCTACCAATGGGAGCCGCTTTACATATCATCTACCATTAGCTTAAAGCAAAAAGATACAGCAAAAGCCATCACGCAACTAAAAGAAGCCGTTGATATTTTAGAAAACATCAAAGGCAATATTGCAGGCAGTAAAAAATACCTGGTTAGCTTCACCAAAGCCCAAGATAAATTTAAACTATATCAGGATTTGGTAGAACTGCTGGTGGGGCAAAACGATGTAAAAACCGCCTTTTATTATCAAGAAAAATCAAACATTACAGGTCTTTCAGAACAAACACGCGGAGGTGATAACGGGCCTACACGCAGCAACGAGCTTTTGGCAGGAGTTGAAGAGCAAACGGTAGCAAAAGAACTGGAACTGAAAATTGACGGCTACTATGGCGAATTAATAAAAGAGCGCAGCAAACCTGCTGAGCAGCAAAGTGCTGAAAAAATAAGTAAACTGCTTGATTTGATAAACGTAAACGAAACCAATTTTCAGGGTTTTGTCGATTCAGCGGTAATAGCATCAGGGGGCGAGCAAAATAGCTTTAGCAGTACCATCGACCCTAAAAAACTGGATAATGCTCGTTTTAGCCTTGGTGATGAAGATATAGTGATAGAATATTTAGCTACCGATAATCAACTGCTAATATTTGTGGCCAGTAACAGCAGCTTAAATGCCCGAAAAGTAAACATTAAAAAAACAGAGTTAATCAGCCTGATAAACGAATTTCAACAACAGGTTAGCACATCAAAAAGCGATAAAACTATCGTGCTAAAAAACAGCGAAAAATTATACCAACTTTTTATAGCTCCAATAGAAGATCTTTTAACTGAGAAAAAACGCATTGCCCTAGTACCCACAGGCGTTTTGTACAAATTGCCTTTTCAAGCATTGGGTAAACTAGAAGACGGAAAAATAAACTTTTTAATAAGCAGGTTTGAGATTGCCTACATAAACGATTTACGCTTTGTATACCAAGCTCAAGCAGGAGGTTCGAAAAAAATAAATATTCTTGCTTTTGGCAATGCGGATAAGACACTGGATAATGCCGAAAATGAAGTAAACGATATTTTTAGTGTATTCCCCAATACTGTAATGTATTTGCGTGATAGTGCAAGTGAAGACAAAGCCAAACTAATGCTGATGAAATTTAGCATAGTGCATTTTGCCACACACGGCCGCTTAGATCCTATAAACTTTGATAACAGCTATTTAGTGCTTGCCCCCAATACTGCCAGCAACGACGACGGTAAATTTACCATGTCCGAAATTCGCCAGTTTAAAAACCTAAACAGCATAAAACTTTTAGTGCTATCAGCCTGTAATATGGCCGTGAGTGATGAAAAGGCCGACGGGTGGGTAAATACTCCCGCCAACGAGTTTATTATAAAAGGTGTAGGCACAGTAATAGCCACACAATGGCAGGTACACGACGAAGCCACAAGTCAGCTAATGGGATATTTTTATAGAAATCTGAAAGAAGGAATGCCCTATTCACAGGCACTTTCACAATCGCAAATGCAATTGGCGGATAGCGATGCCTTCGCCCATCCTTATTATTGGAGCGCTTTTGAAACGGTGGGCAAGTGGTAGGCTTTAAAATACAGACACTTTTTTTTAATTAATTTATTGTAATTTGCATTACTAATAAATTATTGCCATACAATATGGTTGTATTGGATAAAGTAGACAAAGCTAAGGCATTGACCCTAAAACAACTTGCAGAGGAAAATCCAGAGTACATCAATTACATCACTGAAGCGATTGGTTTATTGATTACTGAAAACGAAATGCTGCGAAAAATTGCTTCTCGCTATTCGCACGATTTGCGCTCGCCCGTTACCAATATAGATATGTTGCTGCAATTG
Source organism: Bacteroidia bacterium (assembly GCA_037968475.1). Classification (GTDB taxonomy): domain Bacteria; phylum Bacteroidota; class Bacteroidia; order UBA8524; family UBA8524; genus SB11. Next base: position 11,712 of record JBBKVO010000032.1, on the reverse strand, counting down.
TATGAAAAGGCAGAAGATAGTGGCGATTTGCAGTTATACATACAAAAGATGAACAAATCGGTAGTACGGCTGCAAGAAGGTTTTGAAGCACTTTCATCAGAGCGGAAAAATGCTTTGGTCGATCGTACTCAATTAAGACTTACTTTTTTAGACGAAGTGCTGGATGAAGTGAAGCGAAAACTACCGATAGGTACTATTTTCACTACTGATTTTAGCGGTGGTAAAAAAATTATTGCCCATCAACAAAGCATTTTACAGTGTTTTACGCTACTTATAGAGTTGTATAGCAATACTGAACAACCAAAAACAATACATTTTAATACTGAAAAAACGTGGGAAGGTTTACTATTAACCATTGTTTATCCCAGTTTTATAGACCTAACGGCGGCCTACGATAGAACGGTAGCCCCGCAGGACGTAAAAAACAAAGGAAAGGATAGCCAACTTGCGGGATGGAATTATTACTTTGCAATGTTATTTTTGAGGGCGATGGGTGCAACAATTAATATTGATGAAAGCACTCAAAATCAAACTAAAATACTAATTTCGTTTACCCAATAGTTCTTTACCAATGATAAAAAATATCTGGATAATTGATGATGATGAGATTTTCCAGTTCACCGCCCAAAAATATTTAGAGCTGAAAAAAGCTGCTGAAAAGGCCACCTCTTTTACCAACGGCCACGAGGCAATGAACCACCTGCAACAAATTGTCCACGATCCTGACGATTTGCCCGATGTAATTTTACTGGATATAAATATGCCCGTTTTTGACGGCTGGCAGTTTATAAAAGAATTTACCCGTGTGCAAGAAGCACTACAAAAAAAGGTATTGGTATTTCTTACCACCTCATCAATAGATCAAGCCGATTTTGATAAAGCTAAAGGCATAAATATTATTGCCGGCTATATAGTGAAGCCCTTGAACGAGGAGAAAATAAACGATATACTAAACCAATACAGAGAGTTATCCGCAGTATAGCTAGTAGTTTATTGTTCGTCGGGAGGCGTTAATATTTTATCAGCACCTTTGTTAATGGTATTAGATATTTGGTCGACAATTTGACCGCTATTGCTCATTATCAGCTTATCAACAAACTTATCTTTACTGCTTTCCTTCACGTTTATCAAAATATTGTATAAGCCTTTGCTATAACTTTCTCTAAAGTCGCCCTCGTGGTAGTAGTAGCCAAAACTGCGGGGCACCAAAAAGCTATACCCATCAAGTGCTTTACCCTTTTGTTTATCATAATACACCTTATACCCTGTATCCGTTGTGTTTAGTGGGGCATTACGTAGGCTTAGGTAAAAAGTGCCTAGTTCTACACTGCTAAACAAATTACCCTGCTTGTTTACATAGTTAGTAGTAAACTTTATCTCGAAATCAAGATTTAAGTGTTCGTCGTGTTTTTTCTGAAAAAGCGTCCAAGGTAAATACCATCGGCTACCTGCCACCCTCGCCTTTGCATAGCGAACCTCAACACTGTCCAGCTTTAGTTTAAAAAACGAATTGTTAAAAATATCGTAAATGCTATTGCTGTCAGTATCAATAGAAAAGCGAGCTATAATTGCAGTATCAGTTTCACCATTTTTGTTGGTAAAAGTACGCACAAAAGTGAAGCCGCCAAACTGCATCCCAATAGGGTCGAAGGCACTTTTAATAGAAAGCTGGTCGTAAAAAAACAAATTGGTAAGTCCGCTTTTATACTCAGCCGTATATTTTTTGTTTTCAGCATCAATCAGTTTTTTCACTGCCTTCGAGCCAGCCGTTACTGCCTGTCCTATCAAGGCGGCTGTAATCAGCCCCCTGTCTCTATCCTTAGCTATACGTGCCGAAAGAGAAGGGATTTGTTGTCGTTCAAGCAAAGCATAATTTACCACCTCGCTACTTTGGTCAATTGTCAAATCAACACTTTCGTCCTTATCTTTTTTAGAAAATTTTGAGGCTGCACAGCTCGACAAAACAACAGCTGCCAAACAAAAACCTATAATTCTGTATCGTTTCATACCTTAAATTTTTGAGTCCGTTTATTCGAACAACCTTTTGTGTAAACTTCCCCTCCTGCATTAGGAAGGGATAAGGAGGAGGTAAACTTTTATTAACCCCTCCTTATTCAAGGAGAGGAGTTCGCTCGCTTCCAAATTTATTAACGGTTTTAAAATTAGCTTCAATAATACAAACTACTTTTTCTAATTCTCTAAATACTCTTTCGTTTTCAAACCTTAGCACATTGTAGCCTAACTCTTTCAGCCGTTTATCTCTTTCAAAATCCATTTCTTTTTGATTGAGATTGATTTTCCCGTCTAGTTCTATCACCAACTTTTCTTCGGCACAATAAAAATTAACAATATAATTTTCAATACTGTGCTGCCTTCTAAATTTTCTGCCACTAATGTTTTTACCCCTAAGAATTTTCCATAAAAAAGCTTCTGCTTCTGTGGGCTCTTTTCTCAATTCTCGCCGAAGATCCTTCAAATAAGGTCTGTTATGTACCTGATTATTTCTCATCTCTAAGTAGTGTGTTCGGTTTAAAAAGCTTAGCGGGCGGCGGCTTCCCCTCTTGTTCTGAGCATGGTCGACGGGTTAGGAGGAGACAAAGGAGAGGTCGAAAAACAATTCAACTCTTTACCTCCCCCAACCCCTCCTTATTCAAGGAGGGGAGCTTTGCACTATTCACATTTTAAACCGTATATACTACTTGTATCCATTTACTAACAATAAAAGTAAATACAGCCTCAATTTAGTAAATTCGTAGTTCTTTAAAAATAGTCATCTTTCGTGCAATTTCAACTTACATCCGAATTTATTCCTACGGGCGACCAGCCCCGCGCCATAAAACAACTGGTAGAAGGCGTTAACCGTGGCGACCGTGCCCAAACCCTTTTAGGGGTTACAGGTAGCGGTAAAACCTTTACCATTGCCAACCTTATACAGCAAGTACAAAAACCTACCCTTATAATAAGCCACAACAAAACACTGGTAGCCCAGTTGTATGGCGAGTTTAAGCAGTTTTTTCCTGAGAATGCCATAGAATACTTTGTCTCGTACTACGATTATTACCAGCCCGAGGCATTTTTGCCCACCACCAATACCTATATAGAAAAAGACCTTAACATAAACGAGGAGATAGAAAAACTGCGGATAAAAACCACAGCATCATTACTATCAGGTCGTCGTGATGTTATAGTGCTGGCTTCTGTATCGTGCATATATGGCGCGGGTAATCCGTACGACATTATGGAAAGCGTGGTGCGGGTAGAAAAAGGGCAAAAAATATCGCGCAATACCCTGCTGTATTCGTTGGTTGATGCCTTGTACTCGCGTACTACTGCCGAGTTTAAACGCGGAACTTTTAGAGTAAAAGGCGATAATGTAGATATATTTGGAGCCTATACCGATGTTGCCTTTAGGGTAAGTTTTTTTGGTAATGAGATAGAAGATATTTCTGTTTTCGACCCTACGACAGGCCAAACGCTTGAAAAACTGCCCAATGTGGCCATATATCCTGCCAACCTATTCGTTACCCCAAAAGAACGCCTCCACATGGCCATGCGCGCCATACAAGATGATATGGTGGCACAGGTAGAGTACTTTAAAAGCATTGGTCGATTGCTTGAAGCTAAACGATTGGAAGATCGTGTTACTTTTGACCTTGAAATGATGCGCGAGCTAGGCTATTGCAGTGGAATAGAAAATTATAGCCGCTATATGGATGGCCGCCAAGCGGGAGCACGACCTTTTTGTTTGATAGATTATTTCCCTGATGATTTTCTTTTAGTGGTAGATGAAAGCCACGTAACCATGCCCCAAGTCCGAGCCATGTATGGTGGCGATAGAGCGCGGAAAGTAAACCTTGTTGATTACGGTTTCCGCCTGCCTTCAGCGCTGGATAATCGCCCGTTAAAGTTCGAAGAATTTCACGGAATGATACCCCAAACCGTATACGTTAGTGCCACCCCCGCCGATTTTGAAATACAAGAAAGCGAAGGCATAGTGGTAGAACAAATAATACGCCCCACAGGCTTGCTTGACCCTGTAATTGAGGTGCGCCCAAGTGTGAATCAAGTAGATGATTTGTTGGACGAAATTAGCCTGCGTATTGAAATGGGCGACCGTATTTTGGTAACTACCCTTACCAAGCGCATGGCCGAAGAACTGACCAAATACATGAGCCGCTTGAATATTAAGTGCCGCTATATACACAGCGAGGTGAAAACGCTTGACCGTGTTGAGATTTTACGCGGACTTCGTTTAGGTGAGTTTGATGTATTGGTAGGTGTAAATCTATTGCGTGAGGGATTAGATTTGCCCGAAGTCTCGTTTGTCGCCATATTAGATGCCGATAAAGAAGGTTTTTTGCGTAGCCAACGCTCGCTAACTCAAACTATTGGTCGCGCTGCGCGTAACGTGCGCGGTAAGGTGATAATGTATGCCGATAAAATGACGGATAGCATGGCAAGAACTATTGAAGAAACCGACCGCCGCCGCGAAAAACAAATTGCCTACAACCTAGAGCACGGTATAATACCCACCACAGTAGTCAAAAGCCGTGAAGAGATCTTTAAACAAACCAATGTGGCCGATGCTAAAACAGGCAGTATGCAACACGCCTATGTAGAGAAAGAAGGAATAAGCATAGCCGCCGACCCTGTGGTGCAATACATGACCCAACCTGCACTTGAAAAAACCATAAAAGAGACCGAACGTGCTATGCAAAAAGCCGCCAAAGAACTTGATTTTATGGAAGCCGCCCGACTGCGCGATGAAATGCTGGAACTAAAAAAACTGATGGAGGAGCGTTACGGGAGCTAGTTTTTTTTAATTATGAAATTGAAGGCTATTAAAAAGACAGTATTTAGTTTGTTAGTGGCAGTGTTCCTCTCTTGTAATGTGTCTGAACAGACAGGAAATAGCATTTATGGTAAATGGATAGATATAGAGGAAAAAAATATTACAGTAAATATTGATAGTTCGACTAGTGTTTTGACAATAGACTATCGAGCGTTCGAGGGCAAGGTTTTCAAGTCAAAATTTTATATCAATGCTAAAAATGAAATAATAAGCAGCCTTTTGCCTAAAGGGGCAAAAATTGAATTTGATAGACAGGGACGGCTTAGTTTTTACCCTATAGAAAAAAAATATACTAGAGATATAGAACTTTTTTATGCACTGAAATTTAAAAGAGAAGGTACATAATTTTTCGCCGTTCTATTTTCCCCCTTGTGTGTTGCCATTCTGAGGTAAGCAGCGTGATGGGCAGGGGTATCAAAAAAATGACAAAAAGGAGCATACTATTTCACCTAGTAACCACGTTATTTAATTTCTAACACTATAACTTATACTATTTTAACTGTTTACATTATGAATTTAAATACACTTTTACTATCGTTCTCATTACTGTTTGCGGGCTATACGTTTACGCCAGCCCCAAACAACATCTCAACCATAAAAGCAGAAAAACCTGTTTTTACTTCTACACTTAGCGGTCAATTGTCCGGCACAATAAGCCAAGAAGAGCTTTCAAAAATTAATTCAAACATTACTGTTTATAAAGATCAATCTCCTGCCGAAGGGTATGAAGTTCAATCTTTTGTAATTGTTGTAGTTCATGTAAAAAAGGAAAACCCACCCACTACTTACGTACAAAAAGGATCGGCGGTTGACGAAAACGTGTTCGCCACATTGCAAGAACTTACTGTTGGAGATCAGATAATTTTAGATCAGGTGAAGGTAAACACACCCAAAGAAGGGGTGCGAAATTGCGCGCCACAAATATATACTATCACAAAATAAGCAACGCATAAAGCGATATTAGTTTAGCGCATATTGTGTGCTGTCATCCTGATCCCGAATACATTCGGGACGAAGGAGTGCGAAAAACAGCGCAGGAAAAAACAATCCCACTACCAAGCGGACGCTCTATTATTTTTGGTACAAGCGGATGCTTGCACCAGCAAAAGCTCATGTCATGCTGAGCGAAGTCTAAGGATTGTGTGTGGATAAGGAGGGACTGAGGGTGGTAGAAGTTGGCGTATAGATTTTCTGTTTTATGTCCTATTGATAAAATAAATACCCCCAAAGGTAAATGCCTTTGAGGGTATTAAGTTGTTATTTATATTTTGGGCTAATTAGCTTTAGAAGTATTTTTCGAGATATGTAGTATCTCGCATGGGAACATTAAATTCTATTGAGTCCAAAATTTCAACACTATCTCTTTTCACTTTTAAATAGACCTTTACGCCTTTTATGGCAGGGAAAGTGAAGAAATCAGTTCTATATAAATAAGTCCCATTGCTATAGCGTCCAACACTACCTTTACTATCCTTACTGGCAAATGTAGTAAGATCAATATTTTTCCCAGGCGTTGTGTTTACAAATTTTATTGACACATACCCAGGTATATCCGCATTAAAATCAAGCTTCTTATATGGTGATGATTTTGCGACGAATGAATGTTCGGTAACACCTTTATATTGGTTATCGCTAAAAACTACATAAAGGTATTTATCTTTAGTGGTATTAATTTCAATTTGGTACTCGCCATTTTCGTTGGTTCTATCCATTCCTACAACTTCTTTTGAAGAACCCCAACCAGCCTCTCCAGTATAAACATAAACATATATTTTAGCATTGAATATAGGTTTACCTGTTTGATTTTCTTTAGCAAAACCTTCAATTACAACAGTAATTGGATCCTCTCCATCCCAATCATCTTTCTTACAAGAGTAAGCCCCTACTATAAAAAATAAAATGAAAAAGTAGAGTTTTGTCATTGATTTCAAGTGATGTGTTAAAAGCTGCCTCTATAAAAGGCTGTGTCGTAATAAGGAATATCTATGGAATCAAGATATTCTGTAATCACTCCTTTTTTATTTACTCTATAAATAATTTTGATGTTTTCTCCAGCTGGTGTTTTGAAAGTTTTATTACCGATAGCTCCTACCCCCTTTCCAGTATATCCTAAATCTGAGGGGTAAGAGAAAGGAGGAATATCAAAGTCAACTGTTAAGCTATCATAGTACTGGGATTTGTTTTCTAAATAAATATAAAGATACCCAGGTACATACAAATAAAAATCTTGATGAAAAGTGGAAGATGTTGCTCTAAAATCATATTTAAAATAGCCGCGGTAATCCCCTAAATCATTAATACCAACACTTATATGTACGTCATCAGTAGTAACGGGGATTTCATAATACCCATCATCGTCCGTCCTTTTCTCACCTAAAATTTCGTACGATGTTGCCCAACCATTTCCCGCTGCTGTATATACATATACCAATCTATTTCTAATCGGTCTTCCTGTTTGCTTTTCCCTAACAAAACCCTCTACTTTTAAAGTTATTAGCCCATCATCTTTCTTACAAGAAGAAACCACAACCATAAAAAATGAGATAAAAATAAAGAAGTAGAGTTTTGTCATTGATTTAGTATTTTATTGTAAAATCGACAGTGTCAAGGGCTTTAACAAAAATTGTAGTATCATATCTTTGATAGTTTGTTACTGCTGTTTTTATAAACGAATAGTTAAAACTCAACTTTTGATTCCCATTGAAGTAGCTATAAAATGCGGTGTCGCCTTTGATATATCGAGGAGGGTTAGGCATATAGTTTATAGAAAAATTATGTAGATAATCTACAGGTAGTTCATCAATAAGTATTATTTTAATGTAGCCCTTTGGAATGATCGGCAAATCAAGTTTATTGTTTTTCCCTTTTGAAAAATTATAAAAATTATCTTTCTTATAATAATGTTCCGCTTCCGTTGCAATATAATAAGTGCTACTTTCATCCGCATCGAAATCAAAGTTATAGTAACCATCAGCATTAGACTTTTTATACAGGACGACTTTGTTTGATAAAGCTGAACTACCCCCGCTATTTACCAACCAAACATCTGCACCAGAAATTCTCCTTCCGTCATTTTCAGATACAACAAAACCATGTACTGATGTAGGCCCACTATATTTATCTCTTTTACAAGCATAGAAAACCAAAACAAGAATCATCATAAAAATTAAAAGGGAAAGTTTTATCATTGATTTCATGGTTTTAGTATCAATTGAAAAGCTTGAATTACTATTTCTTATTGTATACATCTGTATTCAATAATAGCAACTAACATCCGCCTTCTTTTTGCAGAAAATGCAACTCTGTTTTAATTTATTAGTAAAAAATGCAATCTCGCGATTAAGGTAGATAGGTTTAAAAAACCTTTTCTATTAAAAACCACAGCCCGCAGGGACTAAAGTCCCTGCGGGCTGCTGATAGTATAAACCTCCCCTTAGTCCCCTCCTTATTCAAGGAGGGGAAATGGATTGGGTTTTAAACGTTGGCGGCTGTGCTGTTTATGGCAGCAATACCGGGTAATTCTTTGCCTTCAAAATACTCAAGCAATGCACCACCACCTGTTGATACATAACTTACTTTATCGGCAAGGTTAAATTTGTTTATGGCTGCGGCACTATCGCCACCACCTATAAGCGTAAATGCTCCATTGCCTGTGGCAGTAGCTACTGCTTGGGCTACGGTTTTTGTTCCGTTTTCAAAACTGTTCATTTCAAAAACACCCATCGGGCCATTCCACAATACGGTTTTGCTGTTGGCTATTACCTCAGCAAATTTTGCTGCTGCTTTAGGGCCAATATCTAAGCCCATCCACCCTATGGGAATATCGCTATTGTCGCATTCTTGTATTGCCGCATCATTCGCGAATTTATCGGCTATTATACTATCCTCAGGCAAGTATATGTTTACCCCCTTTGCTTCGGCTTTTTTCAAAATATCTACGCAGGTTTGCAAACGGTCTTCCTCGCATAGCGAACCACCAATATTTTTGCCTTGCGCTTTAAAAAAGGTATACGCCATACCGCCGCCAATTATCATATTGTCTACCCTATCCATAAGGTTCTCAATAATCAATAGTTTGTCTGATATTTTTGCGCCACCCATAATAGCTGTAAACGGCTTTTGTGCGCTGTGCATCACCTTTTCGGCATTGGCAACCTCATTGGCCATTACATACCCAAAATATTTAGCATTAGGGAAAAAATCGGCAATAATAGCTGTACTGGCGTGTGCACGGTGTGCTGTACCAAAGGCATCATTAACATATACATCGCCCAATGCGGCTAGTTTTTGCGCAAAGTCGCGGTCTCCTTTTTCTTCTTCTTTATAAAAACGAAGGTTCTCTAATACTAAAACTTCGCCTATTTTCAAGGCTTTGCTCATGTTTACAGCCTCTTCGCCAATACAATCGGGCGCAAAACTAACGGGCACTTGCAAAAGCGACTGTATATCTGCCACTGTATGTTTTAATGAGAATTTATCTTCGGGGCCTGTTTTTGGGCGACCCAAGTGCGACATTAGTATGGCACTACCCCCATCGTTAAGAATTTTTTTGATGGTTGGGATAGCCGCACGGATGCGAGAATCATCGGTGATGTTAAAATCGGCATCCAAAGGCACGTTAAAATCAACGCGAATAAGGGCGCGTTTACCCGCAAAGTTCAAATTGTCAATGGTTTTCATTGGCTTTTTATATTTGCAGCAAAGTTACTATTAATACTTCAGCAAAATAGTGAGTGTTCACTCACTATTGCTGTTTTTAGGCACGAAACACGACAATAACAGTGAGTACTCACTCACTTTAGCAAACCAATGGCTTTTACTCCGTTTCATAAAAACCATAAAACCTTATGTTTGGTGCAATGGCCGAAAACTTTATATGGTATAAAGTATACGATTTTGCAACACACGGGGCAGAACCACAAGAACTGTTTACCCTACGGGCGATTGACCTTGAAGGCAGGCGTGTGGTATTGGTGCGAAATGATAAAGGCTATTATGCTGTTGACGAAAAATGCGTTTTTATCGGGCTGAAAAAGAAAAGCTGGTGGAGGCTGTGGTAAACGAGTAATAGGATTTGAAAACAATAAGTATTTTACTCGTTGCAAAGAAGACTTAATTCGTATCGAGTTAAGCAGATATTATTATACAAAAGAGGGTGATTTACTGTAAACAACATTCAAAAAAAATACCTTTACTTTGTAGTAGATACCCGCACCCCCCTAAATGGACTATTATAGTTGGATTATAATTGTTATAACCCTTGTACTCTCTGCCTTCTTTTCAGGAATTGAAATTGCATTTATTACCGCCAGTAAGCTACGTATTGAGCTTAAAAAAAATCAAGGCAGCTTTATTGCCCGCCTGCTTTCAAAATACGTTAAAGAGCCTTCTCGTTTTATAAGCACCACATTAGTCGGTAACAATATTGTTATAGTTATTTACGGTATATACATGGGTATGGTGATAGAGGGCGGGATGCGCTCGCTATTGCCCGATGCTTACGAAAGTAGCGTTGCAATACTGCTAGTACAAACCATAGTTTCTACACTGGTAGTGCTGGTATTTGCCGAGTTTTTGCCCAAAGTGGTTTTTAGAGCTAACCCCGACCAAATGTTGTTTGCTTTTGCCATTCCTTTTAGAATATTTTATTTTCTGTTTTTACCTGTAACTAAAATAGCCGAGCTGGTATCGCTAGGGCTGATACGAATTATCACCCAAAAACCGCTACCCAAGCAGGTTGCCCATTCGTTTACAAAGATTGACCTTGACCAATATATTACCGATAGTGCGCAGTTGGATTTGGATGAGGACGCAGATGTGGACGCAGAGATGTTTAAAAACGCGTTGGACTTTGATAAGCTAAAAGCCCGCGATTGTATGGTGCCCCGCACCGAAGTGGTAGCCATAGAGCTAAACGAGGATATTGAAGAGTTGTATAAGCTGTTTATAGAAAGCGGACACTCGCGTGTGTTGATATATCAGGGCACTATTGACAATATTATTGGCTATGTACACCAAGCGGATATATTTAAAAGGCCAAAGCAAATTAAGCACATACTAATACCCATTATAATGGTATCAGAAAGTATGCCTGCTACCGAGCTAATGAAACGCTATACTGCCGAACGTAAAAATATAGCATTGGTATTGGATGAATTTGGCGGAACAGCAGGTATTGTTACGCTTGAAGATATTATTGAAGAGATAATTGGTGATATTGACGACGAGCACGATGTAGAGAAATTGCTTGAAATAAATATTGGTGAAAATGAGTTTGAATTTTCTGCCCGCCACGAGGTAGACTATTTGAATGAAGCATACGCACTAAGCATACCCGAAGGTGAATACGAAACATTGGGAGGGTTTATTATTGCCCACCACGAGGATATACCCGAGGTTGATGAGGTACTACGCCTAGAACATTTTAAAATTACCATTCTTAAAAAAGAGGGTGCTCGCTTGGATGAAGTACGCCTAAAAGTAGTTTTTGACGAAGATTAACGGCTTTTTATAAACCGTTGTTGTGCCAATACTTCCCCTTCTTTTCCAATCAAAATCAGTTGATACAGCCCATTGTTTAGCTGACTAATATCAGCAATATTATTGTTTATAGCTATTTCAGTTTCTTTACCCGTAGCATCATACAAGCGTATTGCACAAACGTTTTGAGGCTGGTTTTGCAAGTACAGTGTGTTTGTGGCGGGGCTAGGATAAATGATAAAGCTCTCATTTTCAACACTATTATATTAATTCCTAAAATAAATTACACATAAAAATATTATCTTTGACTTACCAAACTAAGTCAAAATGAGTAGAAAAAAGCTTTCCGTAATTGGCTACAGTGCAGAGGACATCCAACA